>JAEUVA010000007.1 GCA_016787045.1 Chitinophagales bacterium | reverse complement strand
AATACCTGACACCACAGTAACTACCTGCGAAGATTGTCCGATTACCGTATGTATTCCATACACTGATGCAGATGTGGCCGACTTACATGCGGCTTCGGTATTGTGCAATCCGGTAAACGGAACAGTAAGCAGCGTAACGGTGAATAATATTTTCGATCAGTTGTGCTTTACGTACACAGCCACAACAAACTTCAATGGAACCGATAGTTTGTGTATAGTGTTGTGCGACAATGGTATACCAACCAAGTGCGACACTACAAAAATTACTATCGTAGTTACGCCAGTAAACGATCCACCGATTGCTAATAACGATACCTATACGACCAATGAAGATACCCCGTTGACGATTAGCGCACCGGGAGTATTAGCCAATGACAGCGACCCTGCTGATGGCACAGCGGTAAGTGTAGTAGGTGTTGTTAGTGCTCCAACCAATGGTGTAGTTACTTTGAACGCCAACGGTTCATTTACATACACACCAAACGCCAACTTTAGCGGTACAGATGTATTCTGCTACAACATTACCGATGCAGGCACACCTGCACCATTCTTGTTAGATACTGCCTGTGTAACTATTAATGTGATATCTGTTAACGATCCACCAATTGTACCGGACACTACAGTTACCACACCTGAAGACAATCCAATAACAGTATGTGTTCCAATTTCGGATGTGGAGAGTGCTACTCAGATACACACGGTTACCATTTGTGATGCCCCTGATAATGGAACCATCACCTTTGGGCCTATTGTAAATAATGGCACTTTACCTCATACAGTTTGTATCACCTATACGCCTAATCCTAATTTTAATGGAGTAGATTCTATCTGCTTAACGATATGCGACAACGGTTCACCGTTCTTATGCGATAACACAGTTATCACAATTAATGTAACCCCGGTTAACGATCCACCAATTGCTAATAACGACACGTACACTACGAATGAAGATACCCCGTTAAACATCAGCGCACCGGGTGTATTGGCCAATGACAGTGACCCTGCAGATGGCACAGCGGTAAGTGTGGTGGGAGTAGTTAGTGCTCCAACGAATGGAGTTGTTACATTGAATGCGAATGGTTCGTTTACATATACACCAAATGCGAACTTTAGCGGTACAGATGTA
>JAEUVA010000016.1 GCA_016787045.1 Chitinophagales bacterium | reverse complement strand
GCTGAACGATTACTGCTAACGTTTTCGGGCTTTGCGTTCGGGCGGGTTTCGGAGCACAAAACTATCAACCAGCACTACACTTGATACGAAGCGCAAAGCTCCAAGTTTGCACGTCACCCCGCCTGACGCAAAACCCGTGTTGGCAGCTGCCCTTCTTTTATGTCGTAACAGTTGTAATCTCATATTTTTTGTCATTAAGCATTACTTCTGTTGTTGTCACTTTTGGCTCTGGATTAGGCTCGTTGAAATTAGCGTAATAAATTATACCACTAAAAGTATTTGTCGCCTGCATATAAATTAGAACTTGGTTGATTGTGTTCTGAATATGTGAACCCATTGCTCTCATTCTCTTAAATTCCAAAATAATTGGCTCTTCGTCTATTTCTATTAAAAAGTCAGGTCTGATGTCTCTACTACCAACATTGAATTTTGGTTCTCGTTGAGTCGTTATAGATTTTCCTGCTGATTCAATATAAGCGTGAAAAAGTCCCATTATTTCAACTTCTCTAATATTCTGTGTGTTCTCAAATATTTGTTGACTATTTTGTTTTGAGAACTCAATAATCATATCAACTAATTTGTCGGCTGGTTTTTTGTTCTTAGCTACTGCAATTTTCTTTATTCTCTCCGCAATTTCTTTTTCTTCTTCAAGTTTTTTCTGTTGTGTGTTAAATGCAATTTTCTCTTGAATTTGCTTTAAAAGCAGGTGAACAAAACTTGTAACCGAAGTCATTGCAATAAATGCTTCATTCTCGTCAAAAAATAATTTGTAGTCGTGAGTTGATTTGTTACGCCACTCTTGTCGGTAGTTCTTAAAAAGCTGCAAAACCCTTTCACGAAAAATATTGTTCGTTTCAAAAAACTTCTCAATGTCATTCGGAGTTTTTCTAGTGACTTCATCCTGTGTCTTGTCCGCAAGAACTTTGTATGATTCTTTTAATGCACCTTCATAAGCTTGGTTGCTGCGATAAATAACGTCATTGAAATAATTTGTATCAGCCTTGCCCTGTAAATAGTAAAACTCTGCTCTGTCGATATGTGTAAAAATAGAGTCCAAGTATGTTGAACTGTCAACTTTCTTAATTGAGTTTACTTGTTGTTCTATTTCTTTCAATATGTCCATTTAGTGTCGTCTTTTAGGGTTGCTGCCAACGTTTTTCGGCTTTGCGTTCGGGCGGGCTTTTTAGCACTGCACTTGATACGAAGAACCGCACTTCAATTATACACAAAATTGTCAATAGAAGCACGTCACCCCGCCTGACGCAAAACCGATGTTAGTGGCTGGGCTTCTTCTTCGTCTGTCCGTCCACACTTTCAATTAACTTACTCAACTCACTCCAACCGTAAGCAATTTCAGTCATTTGCTGTCCGCCAATTTCAATTTCTTTACTGTCGAAAAGTTCTCCGCCAAGTCGCTCGTAAAATGTCCGTGAGTTGTTGTCCGCAAGCACCCAAACATAAAGTGAACTGTGTCCGCTCGTTTGTAAATATTTTGCTGTTGCTGTCAGTAAAAGTCTGCCGATGTTTTTATGTTGATGTTGTTGTAAAACGTAAATCGCATACAACTCACTGTCAAAGTTGTTTTTATCTCTACTCTGTCCACCGGCTGCAAAACCAATAATTTCTCCGTCACTCTCCGCAACGAAAACGTTATCCGATTTTGTTGTCAAAACGCTCTCCCAAAAGTTAGATTTTGTCTGACCGTTTAAGTTGTCCAGAAAGTTGTCACTAACGATGCTGCGATAAGTCGTTCTCCAACTGTCAATATGCACGAATGCAATTTGCTCCGCATCTCTCGGTGTTGCTGTCCTGATATTGATTGTTGAATTTGTCACGTTACTAAAAGTAAAAATTTCTCTCACCAATCGTTAGTTGTAAGTCTGTTCGAGTTATTGTCAGTCCGTTAACCAAGTCCCTTTAGACAATGAATTACTGTCCCCCGAAACCGAACCAAAATGAAAAACACAACTCTAAAAACCCACGTCAAAGTCTGCCGAAAAATCCTGAACGGGGACAGTCATTCAGTGTCTTTATGTAACTCCGTCAATGCACTCGCGGTCGCTCGAATAGCCTTGCCACTAACGTTTGGCGGCTTGGCGCTGTGCGGGTTTAAGAGCGCAGCGCGTTCCGCCAGCACTAAGGTAAAAAAGAAGAAATACACTGCAAGTTTTGCGCATCGCCCCGCATAGCGCCAAACCGGTGTTAGCAGTAGTCGTAATCTCTCCGTTTAGCACAACTCTGTCTACATAGCGCAAGTAGTTAGAG
>JAEUVA010000011.1 GCA_016787045.1 Chitinophagales bacterium | reverse complement strand
ATTTGGTTTGCTTATTCATGTTGTTTGTTGCGGGTTATGGTTTGTGAGTTGACCGTTTTATCAATTTACAGATTGACGGATTTACTATTACTGATTTTCATTCTGTAATTCCGTCAATCTGTAAATGATTTGGGGCTTTGTTTGATGTTTGATATTTGTGCTTTGATATTTGATATTATTTTCTTACTTAATCAATACTTTACCGGTTTTGGTCTGATTGGCTTCTTTCACTTTCACTATGGCATACCATTCGTTGTCGTTGCCTAATTCTATTTCGGTACGCTTGCTCGTAGTATTTACCTCTTTGATAGTTTGGCCTATCAGGTTGGTAACGCTGATGGTGGCCGGCTCTTCCGTGCTCCTTTCTACCACCGCTACATTGTCGTAGCTGTAGATGCGGATAGTGTTTTTGCCGGCTTGCGGGTTGCTTGTGCCGGTGGTTTCATCTGATTTGCCTATCTCATCGTTGTCTACTACTTCGGTTTGTTTGAACACAATGCTGTAGCGGTTTTGGTAGGTTTGGCCTCCGTGGAGTGTCAGTTGTACTCCGCTGCCTGAGGTACTGAGTAGGGTCGGGCTTTGGTAGTGAGTGTCTTTGAGGTAGGCAACCAGGCCTTTGAGGTTGAGCTCGGTGGCGTTGAGGGTGTACACTCCCGTGTCTCTTGCCCATAGTACCAATGGTAGCACCGTGGCATCGGTAATCTGGTCTATTGCATTGATGGCGTATTCTTTACCGTTGAGTTGGTAGCTCATGTACACCGTGCTGCCGGCCGGCATTTTGAGGGCATCTTGCGCGGCATCAAAGTTTATTGTGGCAGTGGCATCTGTATAGGTAACTATTTCATCGCTGTTGCCATTGCCGCTCAGCTCTAAGCGTACTTCATTGCTTAGTGGTGCTCCTTTGTGAAATACCGTATTCGTTTCTGCTTCGCGTACCGTGTTGTCCATCACAAACGGTTGGTTGCCTGCTGCTGTTTTCTTCACAAAGAACCCTTGCATAGAGGCAATGTTGCGTGTGCCGCCATTGGTGCCTGTTACCCCATTGTAGCTGCTGTAGTTGCCGCTGTATTCGCCTGTGGTGTTGAAGGCGTAGTAAGAGGCGTCTATGCCGCTGTTGAGGGCTTGTACATCGTTCCAGTCAATAGGCGAGGCGTACGGGTTGCCGATAAAGTTCCAGCCGTCTGCTGACGGTGTGGCAGATACCGTGTGCGATATGGTGCGGCTGAGTGGCCCATTGTTTGGTGTGCCTTTAATGTCTATCACAAATGGCGCTCCCTGGTAGGTGCGTACTGCGTATCCCTGCATGGCGCCCATTACATTGCCTTGCCCGGTGCGGCTTAGCCAGCCGGTGTAGTAATCCCCCGATGGGGTAGAAAGGTTGTTGTTCATGTTTTCGCTGTATATCTGTACGTTCGGATAGGGGGTGTATGCATACCAGCAGCTTACTCCGTTTTGACCAAATATCGGGAAGTCGTCCGCCAACTGCGATACATTGGCCGATACCGGTGAACTGATGTTACGATAACCATCGGCTGTGTTGCTGATGTAGCGCTCTACGGTAAGGTTGCCGGTGTAGGTACCGCTAAAGCCCGCACTGAAGTTGTCTAAGTAAGCCGTATTGGCCGCATCGGATTTAAGTACTATGCTTCCGCTACCTGCTGCCAGGTTGCCGGCTTTGAGTTCTAAAGCCAGATTAACTTCTAAAGCGCTGTTTGCATTTTGCAGTTGGGCGCCATTTGTGTTATCCAATCTAAACTGGTTGACCCGTGTTTTGCCGCTAATGGTTTGCAGTGCGCTGCCGCTGAGAATTAGCTCTCCGCTGCCGCTTACCGTGGCATTACTTGCGCTGCCGCCTGTCCAATTGCCGCATACGGTCAGTTTGCGGCCTCCGTTTACCGTAACTGTGGCGCCTTGTTGTACTTCTATATTGGCCACATTAATATCTGTACTACTGATGGTAGGGAAGGTTCCACCCACCGGTGCAGTGGGTATCAATACATCCGAAGAGCAGTGGTTAGGTGGCACACCCAAACTCCAGTTACTGCCCAAATGCCAGCTCGTGGTACCTCCTACCCATGTGTTACTACAAAAGTTAACCGTTACTGCTGCGCTACCACTTAAATCTCCTCCTGTGGCCGTGCATAAGGCATCATTTAAGGTGGCAATGGTGTAGGTCGTGTTGCTCAATGGAGTTACGGCCACACTTATTGGGCTGCTGTTGCCGCTAAAGTTAGTGCCATCTGACAGCGTACCACTCCAAGGGCCGGTGCCGGTAACGGCAATGCTCAGAGAGGTGGTTTGTCCATAGCAAATGGTAGTGGTACCTGATAGCACACCCGTGGGTAGCGGTGTTACCGTAACTGTATAGCTATTGTTGTTTTTACAGCCGTTTGCATCGGTAATAGTTACGCTATATGCCGTATTGCCGCTTGGAGAAAGTGAGCCGGTAGATTGTGTAGTAGCACTGGCCGCGTTCGCACTCCACAGGTAACTAGTAGCTGCTGAGCTGTTCAAAACGGCTGAGAACCCGTTACAAATTACGCCATCATTATTGGCTTGTCCGGATGTTTCTGTGGCAGTAATGGTAGGTGCTGAGGGGTTTGAGTTGACCGTAACGGTATAACTGTTACTGTTTTGGCAACCATTACCATCAGTTATTGTAACGGAGTAGGTCGTATTTGACGTAGGAGATAACGAGCCGGTAGATTGTGTGGTGGCGCTGGCAGCATTTGCACTCCATAAGTATGAGGCAGATGCCGAGCTGTTCAGCACTACGGAGTTTCCATTACATATCACCCCATCATTATTGGAATTGCCCCACGTTTCAGTAGCTGTTATTGTGGGCGGTGATGGATTGGCATGTACAGTGACAGTAGCACTACCGCTAACAGTTACAGGGCATGTGGGGGCAGTTTGATATTGCGCACTATGCAGAGTATAAATATACGCGTTCACTGTAGCTGCGCTCTGAGAAACAGTAGCCGTACTACTGCCGGCAACATTAATAGTTTGATCTACCCCTCCGTTCACTTTGTATGTAATTGTAATTGGAAACGCCTGTATGTTAGTGAAGGTAATTGTTTGGTTAGGCGCACCTTGGCAAACAGATACCGTGCCGCTTATACTCGGTGTAATAGTTGGCCTTACTTCTACAAATGCATTGCTGGTTGTGCTTGTGCAACTGTTGGCAGTTGCAGATGCTTCAATGTAATTGCTAACAGTGGCTCCTGTAACAGTGTATGTTTCTGAGGTGCTGGGGCTGGCCGGAGAAAGAGAACCACCAATATTATTGGTTACATTGTAAGTATAATAAGCTGTAGCTGCCGAAGCCGTGGCTCCACCGGTTAATGTACCGGGAGAAGATCCCTTGGAGTCATTTCCGTTTCCGTCCATTTTGTAGTAGGAAACTAAGTTTGCCCAATTGGGGTGAGTATTGGTGATGGCCTTATTTTGATATAAACTAATGGTATTTTGAGGCAATGCCACATTCCATATACGTACTTCATCTACCTCACCAAAGTGTTGGCCGCCCCCTTGAAAGTTGCCAATCGCTACAATGTTGTCAGTAGGTTGGCTGCTAGTGGTACCAACTACTACGCCATCTACATAAAACCGGGTAAGACCACCTGTACCTACAGCGGCAATGTGGTGCCAGCCGCTGGTGATGTTGGCAATAATATTAAACCCACTACTCTGAAAGCCCCCCACATATGTACCCAACTGCCCGGTAGTAGATCCGCCATTTCCACCCCTATCAATAATAATGTGGTGGTATGCTGTACCCCTGATAAGTGTATTCCAACCACCGGCATTAGCTGGTAATGCGGAGGCATTATACCACGCTTCTATAGTCCAATTTGAGCCAATCACAGGGTTAGGGTTTGGATTTAAGTAGTTTGCGCTTGCACTGCAAGTAAGTTTATTGCCAGCAGGTGCCATGCCCGACAATGTAACCGATACGTTGCTACCAGCGCAAAGTGCTGTAGGTGTAGCAGTTACCGTAGGGCCTGCAAATGCAGTAGTAGATACCGTTTGGTCAAAGTTTGCGCTGCGGTTGCCGGCTCTATCGGCTGCCTGATGGGCTACAGTTGTGTTGCCCGAAGAGTATGTTTGGCTGGCAGTTAGCACCGGATAAGGAGCACTCACAGCATACTTCTGCGAAAGATACCCCTCCACCGCTTCGCGCTCAGCAGTAGATAGTACCCGGTTGTAAACAATTACTTCAGAGATGTCGCCATTGGAAGTTTGGTTTATCGCCCCTGTGTAACCATTAAGTTGTATTGACCCGGGAGCACTTGGGTTACCGGCATTTGCAGAATATAGCTGCACTCCAAAATCGTATAAAATGGTGGTTGAGTTGTTTCCGGCACTGGTAACGGTGTACATGTGCGGAGCTGTGTTGGTGCCTGGCGTGTTGGGAGATGGGCTTATCCAGTTGTTGGCATATAGTTTATCCATTGCTCCGCCATGATAACCCAGCAGCCAGTTAGTAGTGGCTGAGGATATTAACCGAGATGAGCCACTATTCATTTTACTAATGGTAATGACAGTGTATTGTGGATTGGTAAATACATTTGGCGAGGTCATAAACTGATTAGTCGTAAATCGTAAGGTGGGCTGCCCATTTATAGCGTTGGTAACATAGGTTGGGCGCCTGTCTAAATAACCAGTTTGAGTGATGTGGTTGTTGTTGCCGCTCATATCGCGCCACTCGGCTACCCGGGCAGCATCATCCATTACTACGCCCGCATCGGCCCGGTACCAACCCACTAAGCCACTGGTGGCTATCACATTTTTTACGGCTGCCGCCTCGCACACATCGCTCATGGTGGGTTGGTTAATAGTACCAACGCTTTTGCAACCCAATGCAGGTACGGTAATTAAATTGGTTGTGGTAGGCGTTACAGTTGGTGCAGTAGTTTCTGTGCCAACTGTGGCGCTGGCAACAGCCACATTACCCCATTGGTCACTGGCAGCCCATGTTTTACTACCATAGCAGGTTAATGGAAATCTGCTGGCTCCACCTACAAACAAATCATCCAAATAAAAATTGCAACAAGAAGAATTGAAGGTAGCTCCTGCCTTTAAAGAAGCAGCTGTGGAATAAGAAGAGGAGTAAATTAACCTCCATGGTCCGGCTGTGGCGTTATCTCTCAGATAATAATCTGCACCTGTGGCTTTAAGTACTATTTTAAAATCAATCCACTTATTAGTTCCTATGATTCCTGATGCATAGCTTGTAAAATCACCCCTGTAGTTGCCATCTTCATAAACCTGAAGACCTCCATTTCCATAAGGGTATAGAGCGTAAGTAAAATCTGTATAACTGTTACCTGTACCCGTGTTTTTCCAACCAACCATGGAAGAGCTTCCTGTGCCTGAACTATACCATCTGCCCTGAAACACCCTGCCCGCCTGCCTGCTGATGTTTTGGTTGGTATAAAAAGCGTGGCTCCATCCATCCGGGCCGGTAAAAAATGCCTGTCCGCTTGCATCCACACCGGCATTTCCGCTGCCGGAGTTAGTCCAGTAAGTGCTGTAAGGCGCTTGAGTTACCGAAATATTGGTGCTATTGTACACATTAAACTGCTCATAGTGGCCATCATCGCGGGTGGCGGTGCCACAGGCGGTGGGGCTGGTGAGCGTAAGGTTAACGGTACCATTGCAGGTAGCTCCGCAAGTGTTAGCAGATACTGATGCACTCATAGAAGCGTTGGTCACGTTACGGTATTGCAACACCGCAGAATAGGCAGAGCCGTTACCCGGCCATGCGGGAGCACAAGCAGAGCCATTATACACCACTACTAAATTGTTGCCCGTTGTAAGGTCAGATGTCCAAGACACACTACCTACCCCGTTGGCTACTACCTGCCAAGAGCCATTATATCTGAACAAAGTAATGTGCGGGGTAGTCCATCCGGTACCTCCAACTGCAGTAAAAGTATAGGTTTGTCCGTTTACACCATTCCAATAATTGTGGCCGGTAGAAGGAGTGTTGAAACTTTGGACTGAGCAGGTTGCATCAGGTAAATTGCCAAAGTATGGCCCCCAGCTTGAGCCGTAGCATTGTGCATTGGCTTGGTTAGAACAAACCAAAAGCAACATCGCAAAAATGATTGTGCGGAAAGTAACTGCCGGAAAAAACCGGCCATTTAGGAAGCGAAAATTACATTGGGGTAAATTTCCTTTCATAGTGTTTATTTGAAATGTGAAAAGATACAAGCCAGTAAAAAAATCCGGTGTGTGGGGTGCTGTGTGGCTAATCCTAATCACACAGCCAAAGAAGCTCTGTTTGTAACTGCCACTAACAAAATTCAAGCAGTCACGCACTCAATTATTGGCCTAAGGTAAATTAATTATTGGTTAGTGTCAAGAGGGGGTATTTGTACCCAACAAAATCTTCACTATTCCTTCATCAGCACCTTGTGTGCCAATACTGCACTTATTGCCCCTAAAAACGGAGCGGTAAGATATATCCAAAGCGATTGATAGTTACCACTTACTAAGGCGGGGGCAAGGGAGCGGGTGGGGTTTAAGCTCGTAGCGCTGATGGGGCCGCCAAACAATACCAACAGCAGCACCGTGCCGCCAATGGCAATGCCTGCTGTGATGCCCTTCTCTTTAGCTCCGGTGCTTACGCGCAGTATCACCAGCATGAGAATAAACATCATTACCACCTCTAATACAAATGACTGCCAATCTGTACCGGTAGGCAGGGTAACACCTAAGTGTTTATTTTCGGGAAAAAGGATGTGTAACAATACGCTGGCGCTCACCGCACCAGCTAACTGTGCGGCTAAATATCCGGGCACTTCTTTCCAGGCAAACCGCTCATCTACAGCAAAACCAATGGTCACCGCTGCATTGAGGTGGGTGCCCGATATATCGCCAAAGGCGTAGATAAGAGCAATAATTACAAACCCCCAAACCAACGCAATGCCCACTAAACCCAATGCTCCACCGGTTTGTTGGTTCACCACTACGGCACCGGTACCGGTAAATAAAAGGATAAATGTACCGATGTATTCACTAAGAAGTTTGCGCACCATAGCTGCGTATTTTTAACCAAGATAAAATTTATGTGTGGCATTGCAAATGGCCAATGCAATCTGGTATAAAGCGATTCAGTGATAGAAAAATAATTGCTTCGTTTCTGGCTACGTGTATAATACTATTTACATTTGCCGCGCAATACATCACATGAGTTCCTGTCCGCACGTGCCGGCACGTTTGTTTTCGCTCACATTAAACCACATCACCTATAATGGGTAATAGCAATCGCAACCACGGGCTTCCGCTTTCGGGTGCCGGTGTACTTATTACACTCGGTATCATCTTTGGCGATATTGGTACCTCACCGCTGTATGTAATGAGCGCCATATTGAGCAAGCAAGTAGTGTCGCCCGAGTTGGTGTTGGGTGGGCTTAGTTGTGTTTTTTGGACGCTCCTTATCATCACCACTTTCAAATATGTGTACCTTACTCTCAATGCTGATAACAAAGGCGAGGGGGGGATTTTTGCCCTGTACGCTTTGGTGCGCAGATACAAAGTAACCTGGACTATTTTTCCGGCCATAGTGGGTTGCGCGGCATTGATAGCCGATGGTTTTATTACTCCTCCTATTTCCATTTCTTCGGCCATTGAGGGCTTAACGCGCATTAACCCCGATATACCCATTATGCCTATTGTTATTGTGATACTGATTGGGCTGTTTGTGTTTCAGCAGTTTGGCACCCGCGTAGTGGGCAGTTTTTTTGGCCCGGTGATGCTGGTATGGTTTTCTATGATTGGTATTTTGGGTTTGTTACAAATAATAAAAAATCCTTCTGTATTACAGGCGCTTAATCCATATCACGCCATCCATTTGCTAATTACGTACCCCAAAGGATTTTGGCTTTTGGGCGCTGTGTTCTTGTGTACTACAGGAGGCGAGGCGCTGTACTCTGACCTGGGGCATTGCGGCAAGCAAAACATACGGGTAAGTTGGATATTTGTACTGGGCGCGTTACTCCTCAGCTACTTTGGCCAAAGCGCTTATGTGCTCAAAAATTTTAATGGCCAAGTGTGGAAAGAGGGAGCAAGCATTTTTTATGAACTGATGCCCCGGTGGTTTTTGCCTTTTGGTATCGGCATAGCCGCTGCCGCTGCCATCATTGCCTCACAGGCCTTAATTACAGGGTGCTTTACCTTAGTAAACGAAGCCATGAAACTACGCCTGTGGCCCAATATGAAGGTGGTGTACCCCACTGCTCACCGCGGGCAAATTTACATACCGGCCATCAACTGGTTTTTGTTGGTGGGTTGTATAGTGGTGGTGTGGCGTTTTGAAAAAGCCGCCAATATGGAAGCGGCCTACGGCTTGGCCATCACCATCGACATGATGATGACCACCATGTTGCTCACCTACCTCATGTATGTACAGCGCAGAAATCCGATGATTGTTTGGGGGCTACCTATTGTGTTTTTATCTATTGAAGGCGCTTTTTTCTTTTCTAACCTACTCAAGTTTACGCATGGTGGTTGGTTTACGGTGTTGATTGCTTCGCTGCTGTTTTTAGGCATGTGGATTTTTTACAAAGCCCGTCAACTGCGCAAAAAACATATTGAGTTTGTAGAAATTAAGGACTATGTAGAGCCACTCCGCGAGTTGATGAAAGACGAAACCATTGCCAAAGAGGCCAACAACTTGGTGTATTTGGCCATGGCCAACGACAAGAGCCATATAGATTCTAACATTATATATTCTATTTTCCGCAAGCGACCCAAGCGGGCCGATATTTACTGGTTTGTGCATGTGGACATTACCAACGAGCCGTTTGGTGCCTCTTACTCGGTAGATACCATAGTGCCGCGGAGAATATTTTTTGTGCGGTTGGCCTTTGGCTTCAAAGTAGAACACAAAGTGAATTTGATGTTTAGCAAAATTGTAGAAGAAATGGTCAAGAATGGCGAGGTGGACGAACTC
Source organism: Chitinophagales bacterium (assembly GCA_016787045.1). Taxonomy (GTDB): domain Bacteria; phylum Bacteroidota; class Bacteroidia; order Chitinophagales; family LD1; genus Bog-950. Next base: position 359,445 of record JAEUVA010000011.1, on the reverse strand, counting down.
TCTCACTACCCATCGCTGCGCAAATACGGTATGCCGGCCGATTTCAAATTTATATTGCTCAATAGCCGTGTGGCGATAGATGATGCACTCACACCCATTGAACAATTTGTGGTGAAGGGGTACCGCGTTATCAAATCGCTTTCACTTTCTACAGCCGAAGATTTTGGTTTAGAACTCACCAACTGCGAAGAGGAAACAGTACCTATCCGAATTGCGCCTTCTACCAATATTGATTTGAAGAGAAAGTAGCTCCGTTAATCAGCTTGCCCTTTTACATCCAGCGCATCGCGCAGGCCATTGCCCAGTAAGTTGAAGGCCAGCACCAACAGCATAATGGCCACGCTCGGAAACAGAGCAAGATAGGCCTTGTTGGTATTGATAAAATCTTTGTACTCGTTGAGCATAGTGCCCCAACTTGGAGCGGGTGGTTGTATGCCAAGCCCGATGTAGCTCAAACCACTTTCTACCAAAATGGCGCTGGCAAAGTTGCTGCAAGCCACTACAATAATAGGCCCCATAATGTTGGGTAAAATATGGCGAAAAATGATGCGGGCATCGCCAAAAGCTAAGCTGCGCGCAGCGGTAACAAACTCCAATTCGCGGATGGCCAAAAACTGACCGCGCACAATACGTGCAGTTTCTACCCACATGGTAAGCCCTACGGCTATAAAGATGAGTGTGAGTTTGTTTTCAATCAAACTACCTGCGCTGATATACAGACCCATGGCCAACAACAATGTAGGAATGCTCCAAAATACATTAATCACCCACATAATACCTTCATCCACCCAACCCCTGAAATAACCTGCCAGCGAACCCAGCACAATACCGATGAGCAGAGAAATGCCCACTGAAATTAAGCCCACACTGAGCGATACCCGCACACCAATAATCATGCGCGAAAGAATATCGCGGCCAAACTTATCGGTACCGAGCCAAAATTTGCGTTCCACTATGCAACATTGGTCAACCAATATTTTTCTGTCTCCGCTGCTTAGTGTATCGTAGCCGCCACCCAGTATGTCGTTGTACGCCATGCGGTGCGTTTCGGGCATAAAGTTTTTGCCACGATACTCGGTATAGGCCAATGTGTCTTGCTCAAACCTAAACTCGGTGATGGGTACAGGTTCGTAATTTTTCACAAACCCACCCCAAGCGCCTTGCAAAAATCCGCCTTGATTTTCGGTGTGTCTGTATTTTTTGAGCAAGTGAATTTTGAACCCCGGCTCATGGGTTTCTAATTGCAAAATCTGCTCATTGCCCGATGGCGAGTTATCGGGTACTATTAGGTACGCCAATGCTGCAAGTAGTACAGCCAGCACAATTACCGCCAAGCCAAACATAGCGCTCTTGTTGCGTTTGAGTCTGCGCCATGCTTTTTGGTTGAGCGATACGGATTGTACTTGTTGCTGCATTATTTAATCTGCCGGTCTTTCCAGCGGTATTTTCCGGTCAAACTTAACACTCCGATAATAACCACATACAACACATAAAAAATGTTTACACTGGGATAAACCAACAGCAACACGGGTTTACGGAAGAAAATGGTTACCGGTAAGTTAAATATTAAGTCCACCAATAGCTTGGTGCCACCGGCTATGGCCATAGGCAGCCAACTCATTGGCAACCCCGAGAGTACATATAACCCATTGATACAAATGAGCAGATGAAACAAATACGCAAAGTACAGCACCGAGGCCACCGCACTGGCGCTATAGCGCGATGATTTGGAAATCCAGCGTATGCGCTGTGATACAAAACCGCTGAGCGTGCGCTCGGGTTTGGTAAACACACAGGCCTCAAAATTTTTGACAAAGCCAATGCTGTTGGGGTACCGCTCCTCTATTTTCTGCATCAAAAAAACATCGTCACCGGTAGGCAAATCCATGTTGCCTTTAAAGCCCTCTACTTCCAAAAATGTTTGCTTGCTATACATGAGGTTGGCGCCATTACACATAGTAGGGAAACCATTGCGAATGGTGGCTCCTGTAATGGCTACCAGATTCATGACATCTAATTGCTGAAAAATTTCCAGCGGCCAGCGCGCGGGTTTCATCATTACCGGGCCGGTAAGTAGTTTGCATTCGCTTTGCGCGTAAGCGGCTACCATGGCGCGCAGCCAGTTTTGGTTCATGGTGCAATCGCCATCGGTGGTAATTATCAATTCGCCTTTTGCGTTTTTAATACCCAGCGAAATGGCTTTCTTTTTGTTGGGCGAATACTCTCCAGGATTGCCGAGGTATTGCATTAAATCTAAGACTAATAAGTTGGGCTGCTGCATTTCTCTTGCTAAACGCAGTGTAGGGTCAGTGCTGTAATCATCTACCACTATAACTTCAAACAAATGCTTGGGGTAATTTTGTGCAAAAATGCTTTGCAGGCAGCGCTGTATGTTTTCGCTTTCGTTGCGAGTAGGAATAATTACACTTACAAAGGGCAGGTGGTTTTCTTCGGCAGTGGTTGTTTTTTTGAGCCGTAACCATCCTACCAAAAAATAAACCACCAATATGAAATACGCTGCGCTAAACGCTATGGTAATGAGCAGTAGGGGCGATAAATTCATGCCGCGCTAAGTTAAGGGAATATGCCTTGCCGCGAACAAAGTGCGCTGCCGAATATCCACAACGCTAAAGTTTATTGGAGTACTTAAACAAAAAGTCCTTCTCCTCTTTGCTCAAACTATCGTACCCGGAGCGAGAGATTTTATCTAAAATTTCATCAGCCCTTTTTTGATCATCGGTTGAGCGCGAAGAAGCACGGGGCGCTGCCTGGCCAACGTGTGCGGTTTGTAGTTTGCTGCGTTTCTTAAACAACGAAGCAACAGCATCTATTGGCGAAAAAATATCCCAGCCGCTTTGCAAGAGTTTCACATACCCAAAACCAAGTAGTGCACCACCCAAGTGTGCAAAGTAAGTGCCCGCTTCGCCATCGGCAATGGCAAAAAAGTCAACGAGTAACGAAGCAGCCGCCACATAAACAATTTTTACCGGGCCTATAAATAACAAGTTAAACATGTGCGATGGATGCAGGGCAACTGCTGCCCAAACAATGGCCATAATGCCGGCCGATGCGCCCAGCAGCAAACCGGGGCCGCGCTGCTGAAGCACCGGAATAAAATTCATGGCAAGGGCAAACAGCACCCAGCCAATTAATCCACCCAACAGATAAACCGAGAGAATTCGTTTTTCTCCTTGATAAAGCACAAACACCTCGGCAAACCAATACAGCCAAAGCATATTGAATAACAGGTGAAAAAACTGTATGTGAAAAAACTGATACAGCAACAGCGACCAGGGGTGGCGCACCACCTCCGCCATACTGCCCGATGCCATACACTCGCGCAGCATTAACGCGGTAACAGCATCCCAGCCGGTAAAAAAACCAATGACTCTAAAAAAAGAAACAACAATGAACACCGCCACATTAAGCAAAATGAGCTTAGTGGCCATGTGGCCATGCCGCAGTTGGTATTCTATATCGCCTTTGAGTGAGCCGGTGAGCATAAGTTAGTGTGATGGCAGATTATTAGCCGGTGCTGACCAAGGTCAGACCGGGTGTTAAAACAAATGTGAGCGATTACGGTTCCAGATTTTGATCATAATAAACCCAAAGAGCGCTCCGCCCAAATGCGCAAAGTGGGCAATGTTATCGCTGGGGTTCATTTGTATGCCACGCACCAACTCCCAAATCACGTACAAACTCACAAAATACTTGGCCTTAATTGGTATTGGAAAAAACAGCAAAAACAATTCGGTGTTTGGAAAGAGTAATCCAAAACCCACCAGCAATCCAAACACCGCACCCGATGCACCAACCGTAGGAATAGTGTAAATATCTCGCACCGGCTCGTACTCCATTACCGATACCCAGTCAGGATTTAATGAGCCGGTAAAGTTGTGTACTATCCATGCATTAACACCCAAGTGAAGCAGGGCAGCACCAAAACCGGTAACAAAATAAAACAACAAAAACCGCTGTGGCCCCCATACCCGCTCCAATATGCTGCCAAACATATACACCGCAAACATGTTGGAAAAAATATGGGTAAAATCGCCATGCATAAACATGTGCCCAACCAATTGCAATGGCTTAAAAAATGGGCTGGCGGGGTAAAAAAGCGCCAGCCACTGTATAGTTAAATCGTGCAGGAGCATCGACACTAAAAACACTATCACGTTTATAGCGATAAGATTAAACACCACGCTGCGGCTATTGAGCTGCGGACCATTATTAAACATGCGGCAAATTTAATTTTAGCGGGGAGTAAACAGACAACATGATATTCAAGTTTAAGTACATCTGCTGTAGTATAGGGTTAAAAATTACCACTTACTAAATTTTGCCCTTTACATATTTTGCTATTTTCGGCTCACCCTAAAAAATCATAACCCCCTTGCATGAAGAATTTTTTACTCGTAGCCCTGTTTGCACTCACCACATTTACCCTGTTTGCACAAACCAGAACCATCACCGGAAAAATAGCTGACGCATCTACAAAAGAAGCCCTCACCGGTGCCGGAGTAACCGTTAAGGGCACCACCATAGGCACAGTAACCGATGCCGATGGCAACTTTAAATTAGATGTGCCGGCAGATGCCAAAACCATCAGCGTTTCTTATGTGGGGTATATTGTAAAAGACATTGCCCTTACTGCAGCCGCCAGCTACAACGTATCAATGGAACTAGCCATGAAAGAAGAATTGGTGGTTACCTCATCGCGCATTGCAGAAAGCATAAAACAAGCTCCTGTACAGATAGAAAAAATGACCTCGCGCGAAATCAAGAGCGCGGCCTCGGGCGATTTTTACCAAAGCATAGGCAACTACAAGGGCATTGATATTGTAACCACTTCTGCCGGCTTCAAAGTAATTAACCTGCGTGGCTTTAGCGATACCCGCTCGCTACGCACTAAACAGTTTGTTGATGGTATAGACAACGAAGCCCCGGGGCTTAACTTTCCGGTGGGCAACATGGTGGGCGCCAATGATCTGGATTTAGAAAACGTAGAAATTGTATCGGGCGCATCATCGGCACTATATGGCGCTAACGCTATGCAGGGCGTAATCAACATGAGCAGCAAAAGCCCGTACGATTTCAAAGGCCTTTCGCTACAACTAAAAGGCGGTGGTACCACTATCCCCGGCCCTTATTTTGATGCTCAAATCCGTTATGCCAATACCTTTGGAAAAAACAACAAGTGGGCGTTTAAATTTTCGGGCGAGTACATGCAGGTTAAAGATTGGGAAGCCGATGACGACTCGTTTAACCACTACGGTGCCATTGAGGCCGATGTAGATTTGTCTTCTATCCTCCGCGCCAAGCAGTACGATGAATTAGGCCCCGATTTTACGCAAGAGGACAAAGACAAAATGATAAAACTAAACGGCTGGCTGGATTTTAACCCCAATGCCAATCCGGGTACACTCAACGTACAAGCCCCCGGCTACATGGAGCGCGACCTGGCCGACTACAACGCCAAGAGTTTAAAATTTGCCGCCAGTTTACACTATCGTTTTAAAGATGATTTAGAGCTGACCGGCCAATACAAATTCGGGTATGGCACTGCGGTGTATCAGGCCACAGCTCGCTACCAGATTAAAGACTTTATGTTTCACCAACCCATGCTGCAACTCAAAGGCAAAAACTTTTTTGTGCGCGGATATGCCGCTATTGAAGATGCCGGCAACTCGTACAACATTGGCCTAACCGGTGCTTACGTATCGCGCTCAGCAGTATCTGACTACGTATCTAACTACAGTACTGCTTATTTTGATGTGATTGAGCAACTCACCGATTTTTGTGCCGATTGTATTAAAGAGTGGCAGATAGACTCAGCCAAGCGTGCTGCTATGGCTGCGGCCGTTACCGCTTGGTATCCGGCAGGGTCGCAACAGTTTAAGGATACTTTTAACCGCCACATTGCCGACCCTAACTCGCTGCGCGGTACCAAGTTTTTTGACAAGAGTGCCTTAGTACATGTGGAGGGCCAGTACAATTGGGATTTTGTGAAATGGTTAGACATTATCACCGGTGCCTCTTACCGCATTTACATGCCCAACTCGCGCGGTACTATTTTTGAAGATACTGCGGGCGTAAAAATCCGCCTCCATGAAGTTGGTGCCTACCTGCAAGCCACCAAGCGTTTGTTTAACGATAACTTCAAAATTATCGGCTCTGTGCGCGTAGACAAAAACTCTAACTTTAATGCACAAGTATCGCCACGCGGTTCGTTGGTTTATACTTACAAAGCCAAAAACAGCGACCACACATTCCGCTTTTCGGCTACCTCGGCCTTCCGTACACCTACTTTACAAGACCAATACCTATACCTTGACATAGGCCGCATAAAACTAATTGGCAACCTCACCGGCTACGACAACATGTACACTTTAGAGAGCGTACGTGATGCCGAAGACATTATGAAAGACAGCACCACCAACGGCTCTGCAGCCGATGCCGCTGCTGCCGCTTTGGTGCCTATTAAGATTAAACCATTGCGCCCGGAGCGCGTTACCTCATTTGAAATTGGTTACCGTGCCGAAATTTCTAAGCGCGTGCTGATAGACTTTACGGCTTACTACAGCATCTATAAACACTTTATTGGTTTCACCCGTGTAGCTTCGCCAAATGCCGATAGCACCAGCAACGGTGTGGCTGGTGAAGAAAGCGGCACCACCAATATACTTACCGGGTACTATGTGCCTTATCAACTTTGGGTAAATAGCGATGGCAAGGTGCCATCTTGGGGCGCAGTAGTGAGTGTATCGTACTACGTAGGCAAGGGCATTACTCCATACGTTAACTACTCGTATGCTGACCTTGACCAAACCAACATCAGCAATACCGGCACTACCATTCTTTCGGGCTTTAACACCCCACGCCACAAAATTAATATTGGCGTAAACGGCAGCCGTGTATGGAAAGGCCTCGGCTTTAGTGCTAACTTTAAGTGGGTTACTTCTTACGACTGGCAAAGCCCATTTGGTGATGGCACTGTACCCAGCTTCCACACTTTAGATGCACAGGTTTATTATGAAATAGATAAGGCCTACTCTACTGTGCGTATTGGTGCTTCTAACCTGTACAACAAGCCACGTATAGAGGCCATTGGTTCACCCCGCCTTGGTGCTATGTACTACATTGGCTGGACGTTTGACTTTGTAAACTTTGGTAAGAAAAACACACCAACGGTAACCGTTAACTAGTTAAGTGTATCTACTATATCATCAACCCCGAAAGGTTTAAACCCCTTCGGGGTTTTTTATTGATGTATAGTACTTCAACTAATCATTACTTTCACGCCATCAGCATGAAACATACACTACTCCTTGGTGTGTGCCTGGTTGCGGTCATGCAGCTACGCGCACAAACTTTTTCTTCTACCGTAAATCAACCCATACCCGATGATGGCTCGGTAGTAACCTTTGATGTTACCGTTAGTGGACTTCCCAACGTTATAGATACCGCATTTGGCTTAGAGCAACTCTGCATCAACATGACCCATACCTGGGATGATGATGTAGAAGTGCGTTTGAAATCGCCCGATGGCACAGTAGTAGTTATCTTCTCGCATGTAGGTGGCGATGGTGATGGTTTTACCAATACCTGCTTGCGCAAAGATGCGGCTACAACATTAGCCAGTGGCAGCCCGCCATTTAGCGGCACTTACCGCCCGCAGGGCGATATGGGTTTATTCAATAATGGCCAAAACCCCAACGGTATATGGCAGCTAATTGTAACCGACAATTACGCTTTTGCCGATGCGGGTTTTCTGATTGGCTGGAACATTTTTTTTGGCAACAATCCCGCCAAAGCCATGATGCTTACCTCATCTAACCTGCCTATTTTTTCTATACAAACCGGTGGAGCAAGCATACCGAATGACCCTAAGATACCGGCTACGTTTTTTATTATAGATAACAACAACGGCACCCGCAATTATACCAATCAATCTGCTCATGCTTACGATGGGAAGATGATGGTAGAACTGCAAGGATACACCGGTCCGTATTACCCCAAAAAGAATTACGATTTTGACTTGATAGACAGCAGCGGGAATAAAATTACTGCTACACTTATGGGATTACCCGAAGAAAACGACTGGATACTAAAAGCCGAGTACCTAGATCCTTCGCTGATGGCCAATCCGCTGACTTACGAAATGAGCAGACACATGGGCGTATATGCTCCGCGCACCAAGTACTGCGAGCTATTGCTCAATGGCGAGTACATGGGGGTGTATTCGCTCACCGAAAAAATAAAGCGCGATAAAAACCGCGTGGACATAGCCAAACTTACCAATGCCGATACCGCTGGTGCAGCACTCAGCGGTGGCTACATTATTGAAATGAACATCAATGGCGCACCGGGCGATTGGAACTCGGTATATCCGCCCATCAACAACAATACCAGCACATTGCCGGTTGAGTTTAAATATGTGTACCCCAAGCGCGATTCGCTACTACCGGTGCAGCGTACATACATTAAAAACTACGTAGATACGTTTGAAACTCTGCTGCGTACTGATTCGCTACAAACCGGCTTGTGGCGCGATTACGTTTCCGAAAAATCGTTTATAGATTTTCAAATCGTCAACGAGTTTAGCAGCAACTACGATAGCTACGGGCGCAGCACCTACCTATACAAAGAAAAAGTAACCGATGGCGGGCAACTACACATTGGCCCACCGTGGGATTACGATCGGGCATACTCCAGCAGCCCTACGGGTGGATGGGTGTGGCAGGTTACGCACCCTACATGGCCGTTTCCTTTTTGGTGGAGCAAACTCAACAATGATTCTATCTATCTGCAAAAACTCTGGTGCAGGTGGACCGATTTGCGGAGCAATGTGCTCAGCAACCAATCATTCAATACCTGGATTGATTCTGTGCAGTTGCTGCTGCAAGAATCTACTGCCCGCAATTTTGAAAAATGGAGCGAGCTGAATGTGTCTTCACATGCATCAGCGGTAAATGGTTTTCGCAACTTCATCACTGCTCGTTTGGATTGGATGGATAACAACATACTGCAAGCCGGTGCACCAACTGTGCCCGGCTTTGTGCTTGCCGATACCGGTTTTTGTAGTAGTGGGTTGATAGGTATTGATTCTAGCAGCGGATATAAATACTTGTGGAGCAATGGCGATAAAACTTCGCAAACGCTGGCAAATCAAAATGGCAGTTACCTGCTGACCATAAAAAATGCGGTGGGTTGTGTAGCGCGCGATACGGCCATTGTAACCATTTATGGAACCCCAACGGTAACCATCACCACCACTATAGTTGGTGATAGTGTGGTGTTTGCCACTCTGCCCGCGGGTTTCACCTCATACCTATGGCAAATAGATAGTATTGCCTATAGCAGCAGCACTGTTAAACTTCCGGTAGCTACACATACCGTGCAAGTAAGTGTTGCAGATACGTTGAGCTGTGAAGCAACCGCAAATACCAGCTTTATTTATTCCGCACTTGAAGAGGCATTGGCCATTCGCACACTTCGCTTGTATCCAAACCCGACTGATGGAAAATGCACTGTCGTATTGCCGGAGGCCGCTCTATATGTTGTTACCCTATATAATATAATGGGCGAGATAGTGGCCGAAACAGAGATACAATCTGCCACTGCAATTTTAGATATAAGCCGATTGAGCAAAGGGGTGTATGTGCTACAAGCAAAAAACAAAACTACAAGAGCGGTATCACGTGGTATATTGAGAAAGGAACAATAACTACTATGTGCTTCACTTTGAAGGATCTTATTGAAATAAATTGGCGTTATCTAATATTCTTCTCGTTGCTTAACCCTTGTTTTACCATTATTTTGTTTTGGAAAATTTTGTTCATAAGTTTGTAACCACTGTATAAGGTTATACTACATGGTTATGAATAACTATCTAACGCTCTCCGAAGCATCTAAACTAATAGGCAAAAGCAAAGAAACTCTCAGGCGCTGGGATAGAGAAGGCAAGTTGTCTGCTGTCCGTGAACCAATCAGTAACTACCGTGTCTATAAACGAGAACAAGTTGAAACGCTCTTTGCCGACTTTGTCAACCACGATGCAGAAGATGTCGTTACCAATTATGTTGAGCCACACAATGAGTATACTGTTTTGGAATTGTTTGCCGGTGCCGGTGGTTTGGCTGTCGGAATGGAAAAAGCAGGTTTGAAATGCGTTGCGTTGAATGAAATTGATAAATGGGCTTGTCAAACGTTGCGAAAAAACCGTCCAAACTGGAGAGTCTTGGAGGGCGATATTAAAGCATTTGATTTTACTGAATATCATAATAAAGTTGATGTCGTTACTGGCGGATTTCCTTGTCAAGCATTTAGTTACGCAGGTAAAAAATTAGGTCTTGCTGATGCAAGAGGAACGTTGTTTTATGAGTTTGCAAGAGTTGTCAAAGAAGTTAACCCACCAATTTGTATTGGAGAAAATGTCCGTGGTTTACTGAGTCACGAGAATGGAAAAACATTGCAAGGAATGATTTCAATTTTAGATGAAATAGGTTACAATGTTGTTCCTGTCCAAGTGTTGAAAGCAATACATTACAGAGTGCCACAAAAAAGAGAACGTTTAATTTTAGTTGGAATTAGAAAGGATATTGACTTGCAATACGAATATCCGAAACCACACAAGAAAATTTACAATTTGAAAGATGCTTTGAAGAAAGGTGAATTGTTTGATACAAATGTTCCAAAGTCAACTGGTGCAAAATACCCTCAAAGCAAAAAAGCTGTTTTAGATTTAGTTCCACAAAAAGGTTACTGGCGTGATTTGCCCTTAAAAATTCAGAAAGAATTTATGGGTGGTAGCTTTCATTTAGGTGGCGGAAAAACTGGAATTGCAAGGAGAATAGGTTGGGATGAACCTTGTTTGACTTTAACTTGCAGTCCTGCACAAAAACAAACTGAAAGATGTCATCCTGATGAAACTCGTCCGTTTACTGTTCGTGAGTATGCCCGAATACAAACCTTTCCTGATGATTGGAAATTTGAGGGTTCAATGGCTCAACAATACAAACAAATCGGGAACGCAGTTCCCGTTAATTTAGGAACAGAAGTTGGTTATTCTATTGTGAAGTTTTTGAACAGTTACTATAACTTGTCAAAGCCCAAATAGTAGCTGTAATTTTCAAAAGTGATTTGGTCTAAAATGCTTCGTTTACTTTTCTTAGTTCCTGCTTTTAGTTCATCCAATGCAGAATTTTCTGCAATATCTTCGCTCTTTTCGGCTGATTTTAAATAGTCTTTGATAGCGACTGGTAGCACTTTGTAAAGTTGGAACATTGCATCGTCTTGTCCTGAAAGTAAAGCGTAAAATTGGTCGCCCGAAATTTTATAAACTCTGCTGTGGCTATATTCTTTACCGTTAATGTCGCCACTCCACAACTCACAAAAACTTCCTTTGGCTAAAATCTGAACCCAGTAACATTTTGCCTTTTTGTAGTCGTTTGCATACCGCGCTAACTTTTGAAATAGCGCTTCGGCTGCACTGCTGTTCATTGTGTTGTGTTTGTTCTTGATGTCAGCAAACAAAGTATCGTCTTTGGCTTTGATGTCATAGCCACTCAAATTACCTGCTTGATATCCTTTGATACCGCCCAAAATTTGCTCGTGAAAAGTCCCGATTGAATTGTTTATTGATTTGTCAATTTGCCTCAAAATTTCTGATTGAATGAGGCTTTCCTCGTCTATGTCGTTAAACTTTGCATCAAAGGTCAGTTTAATAGTGTCAACTTTGTTTGAGTAAAAGTTCTTTTTCGTGATGTTGTTTTTAGCTTTCAAATATGCTTTGTGCAAGTTGCCGATGCATTCCATTAAATGGTCATCAGAGATGAAGTTTACGTATCTACTTTTCATTTACTGCTTTACAACTTAACGATTGTAAACATAAAATTATTCGTGTATTTAAGCTAAGGCATTACTTACTCCGTTCTTATTACAATAAGCGCTGCATACAACAATACACAATGTCCTTACTTCTTCTGTTTTACATACGCATCTAAGGCATTCCAAAAATCTTCCCCGTATTTTCTAATCAATCCGGCTTTTACAAACTGATAAACGGGCACCTGAAGGGCTTTGCCATTTTTGCAAGCCGCCTTACAAATATCCCAGCGCTCATAGTTTACTGCATCGTAATGTTTGTGTTTGGTAATGCGGATGGGGTACAGGTGGCAGCTCACCGGTTTTTTCCAGTTTATCACCCCATCGTTGTAGGCCTTTTCAATGCCACAAATTACTACTCCATTTTCATCGTAATTGAGCCAGGCGCAGCCGCCCTGGTCTTTCATGAGCGGTGTGCACCACTCTTTGTTTTCTTTTACATGCACATACTTGCCTTGCTCCTCAATGGTCTTGATGCCCTCCGGGGTAAGATAGGGTTTTACCTTTTCATAAACCTCATCTAAAAAAGGCAATTCGCTTTCGTCTAATGGTGCGCCAAAATCTCCGGCAATGCAACACTCCCCTTTGCAGGCATTGAGGTCGCACACAAATTTTTGCTCCACCACATCATCACTTACAATTTTATCATCTATCACAATCATGTCAAAAAAATTTAACCGGCACTAAGGTTGTAAATATTTTCAGTTATTCGTTCTATGCAAAAACTTCTTTTGTGGTTTTGTGTGTTGCTGCTTGCCAAAGTAAATGCACAAACCAACTCCCTGCTCTACCAAATTTCCGGCAATGGCCTGCGCGATACCAGTTATCTATTCGGCACTATGCACACAGCCGATGCCCGTGTGTTAGACAAAGCAACCCGAGCGTTACCGCACTTTAATAAGTGTAAGACATACGCCATGGAGCTGGACCCTAATGAAACATTAGACATGAGTTTAATTACTCAACTGATGATGGGCAAGGGATACAGCATCAAAAACATGTTGCCCGAAAATGAGTACCTCTTTCTTGACTCGTTGATGTATGATCAAATAGGAATGCCTGCCTTGCTGTTTGACAATGTAGCGCCTATTGTGTTGATGAGTATTATAGAGGCCGCTTCATTGGGGTTAAGCGATAGCGGAAGCACGGCCACAGAGCCCTTAGATTTTTATCTCGGAAAACTAGCGGAGAAGAACAAGCAAAAAGTAGTAGGTATAGAAACCGTAGAAGAGCAACTGCTGGCACTCAACTCACTAACATACACCGAGCAAGCCGACTTGCTGCTGCGCGAAATCAACAGCATTCAAAAAAATGAAACGCAAGGCGATGAGGTGTTAGCGCTTTATCTGAGCGAAAATTTAGATGAACTGCTCCGGTTAAACAATGCCGACCCCATGCCACCTAAATTTTATGATGCGCTTATAACCCAGCGAAACAAGCGCATGGCCGATAGAATAGGCGCGCTGATGAAAAACGGAAGTGTGTTTGTTGCCATTGGCGCACTGCACTTGCCGGGTATAGATGGAGTACTGGCGCTCCTAAAAAAAATGGGATACACCATAAGCCCGTTAAATGCTACCAAGTAGTTTTTAATTTGTTTAACACAAACACCTGCTCTAAAAAATAGCATTGCAGTTAGTGAAAAAAACATAGAGCATACATTAGCCGGTGGTGCTGTGCATTTATGGCTTTGTGTCAGTGGCGGATTTCGGAGCACAAAACTGTCTGCCAGCACCACACTTGATACGAAGCACAAATGTTCAATTAACCACGACACCCGCCCTTTTGCCAAACTGCTGTTAGCGGTTCGTTGTTTATTTTTCTGGTGTTGCTGTTTCCCGTATCTCAACACTTGTATTTTGTCCATTTAAGATAGGGCACTTCTTTGCAATTTTTGTCGCTTCGTCAAGATTCTTCGCTAAAATAATGATGTAGCCTGCAATGTCAAGTGCCTCTATAAATTCAATTGATGGTTTTTGGGAAATGAAACTTGTCAATGCAGTTCCTATGTGATTGTCAAGCATTACATACCTTGTTTTTTCGTGTCCATTTTTGTCAATGAAAAATAATCTGATGCAACCTTTTTTTATTAAATAATGGTCATCGGCCAAGTTTTATTTGACAGGAATAGATGAGTTTGGATTGATAACCCATTATGCAAGTGGAGAATGAAACACATGGTTTACTTATTGGCTCGGCTGCTGTTGTTGGTGATAACACCCAACAGCGGCTTGGGGGGCGTTTGGTTACGCAACGGGGAAGACCAACAAAGGCGAAAACTATTTGCGGAAAACTGAAATGGCATTGCTGCCAACACAGCGATATGAGCTACCACACATGGTGTATCAAAACAACTGCTGGTCTTTGCTATCCCGCTCATCATTATCGCTGGGCTTTTTGCCTTTGCTGGGGTGCAAGAATTTTTTCCAATTGGGCTTACGAGGCAACTCAAAATCATACACAATGCCCAGCACGTGCTGGTGCTGTGGCCGGCTGCCAAAAAACTCGGGCTGCATGATGTAAAATAATGTAAGCGTGTTGTACCTATAAAAATGCCAATCTACACCCACCAGATTTCGCACCTTGCTTACGTACCTGCCTTGCGCATTTTTAATGGTATTAAAGTTGAGGTACGGCTCGCAAAACCCATAAACATCAAACTGAGAATTGATACGGTAGCGAATAGTTAACCGGTTTCTCCATTCATTTTCCGGCTCTCGGCCCGGCTCATAGCGTTGGTTAAAATATTCGTGTATCCGCTGATAAGCCATTCGGTACAAAAAGGTGAACTTGCGCACACGATAGCGACCAACCAGCGACACAAAAAACGTGTGGTTATCGCTCTTATACGAGGTAAAATACTGGTAAGTAAACTGCGAAGACAAATACTTGTTGATGCGATACCCCACGCTGGCATAAAAATTTTGCCCGGTAAATGTGCTCATATCATGCCCCAACCGCACTTGGTACTGTGCCCCCACCGTAAAGTTTTTGGGCAACTGCTTCGAAAACTTGAGCCATAGCCAAAGCTGCCTGTTTTGCACCGGCTCTTGTGCAGTGGCTACATTAAACAGGGTAACTACAAAAAGTATAAAGAATAAGTGCCTCAATAGACTGTTTTATGCGTGAAAAAACTACAATTGACCACCAAAGTGACCTTTTGTTTAAACCAGACAATAATAACCCAATGTAACATCTGGTGGCACATGCCCCTCAAATTCCATTTCATTTTCCCGCATTTTCCGCTTTATTTGCCAACCTTTTTTTAAAAAGGCATTAACCACCCAATATTAATTTGAATTTGTATGGCAGTAATAGGTAAAATCCGTCAACGCTCAGGGCTATTAATTTTCATTATCGGTATTTCTATTGTGGGCTTCCTGATTATGGATGCCACCAATAGCCAAACCGGTGTATTTGGCAGCCGCAAAGATTATGTGGGCACCGTAAACGGTACTCAGGTAAAATATGACGAGTTTGAAAAGAAAGTAAGCGAAAATTTGGACATGTATGCTGAGCAAATGCGCGGACAAGAAGTAACCGATGAAATGCGCAACAATATCCGCCAGCAAACCTGGAGCGATGTAGCCAACGATATTATCTTCAAAAAGATTTATGAGAAACTGGGCATCAACGTAACTGCTGCAGAACTTACTGAACTGGTAATGGGTGAAAATGCCTCGCCATACATCAAAAACGACCAAACCTTCCGCGACCCCAATACCGGGCAGTTTTCAGCCGCCCGCGTACAAACGTTTATCAATAACCTTGACCGCGACCCAGAGGGTGTAGCCCCCGGTACCGTGCGCAAGCAATGGGTGCGTTTTGAAACCTCGCTCAAAAAAGAGCAATACCGCATTAAGTACGAAAACCTCATCAGCAAGGCACTTACTGTGCCCGACTGGATGGCTGAAATGGCCTATAACGACCAAGCACGCACTGCCGATGTAAAATACGTGATGCTGCCTTATACTGACGTGAAAGAAGAAGACGCAAAACCGACTGATGCAGAGTTGCAAAAATACTTAGACAACAACGCCAAAATATTTGAGCGCGATGAAGAAGTACGCAAGATTCAGTACGTAAGTTTTGATATTGTTCCCTCTGAAACAGATACCGCCCGCACCATCCGCGAATTGCAGGAAAAACGCGAGGAGTTTGCTGCAAAAACCACTACCTCAGATGATTCTATTTTCGTAAAAATATACTCCGAAACTCCGTTTGATGATGTGTATTACAACAAAGATCAGGTGGCTTCACCTGTAAAAGATTCGCTGTTTGCCCTGCCGGTAAAAACCATTGTTGGCCCATACTTAGACGGCAACTCATACAAACTGGCCAAGATTACCGACCGTAAAATGATTTCAGACTCGTTGAAAATACGGGAAATCAAAATTTCATTCAACGGGTTAAAGAGCCAAGAAGAAGCCAACGCCAAAATTCAACTGGTGGACAGCATATTCAAAGCTATTGACACCCTCAAGGCCGACTTTGGCATGTTAGCCGTAATGAATTCGGACGATGCTTTGACCAAAATGCAGGGCGGCAACGCGGGCTGGGTGAAACCCGAAGAGCGCGGAAAAGAATACAGCAACTTTTTGTTTTACCGTGCGGCCAAAGGCAAATACTACAAGTACCCCAGCCAGCAAGACAATGCTTGGTACATCGTACAAATCATAGAAGATAAACCCAGCAAACAAGGTGTACAAGTGGCCTACCTTACCCGCAAAATTGTACCAAGCCAAGAAACACAAAACAACATTTACGCCAAGGCCGCTGCTTTTGCTGCCGACAATCAAACTGCCGAAAAGTTTGTTGCCGCTGCAAAAAAACTGAGCGTTCGCACTGCCGATATTACCAAAGAAACCTACAGTGTAACCGGCATGAAAGGCACCTACCCTGTTGTAAAATGGGCGTTTACCGCCAATAAAGGCGATGTATCGGCTCCTATCTCTAACATGGACCGCCACATTGTAGCTTATGTAGAGAGCGTTTCTCCAAAAGGAGTGCCTGAATTAGATGCCGTGAAAGACTTAGTAACTGCCCGTGCTACACAAGAAAAGAAGTTTGAATTGTTAGCTAAAAAAATAACCGATGCCGGTGCTGCAAACATAGATGGGCTTGCCAGCAAATTAGGTAAACCCGTGCAAGATGCCGCTACAATATCGTTTAACAATGCCGGCATTAATGGCGCTTATGAACCCAACGTAGCCGCTGCTGCTTTTGCCGCAGCCAAAGGTGCTCTCAGCAAACCGGTACAAGGCAACATGGGTGTTTATGTGGTGCAGCCGGTTAATGTAACTGAGCCGCAAAAAATTAGCGACTACAGCCCGTTTGCAGCACAGTTGCAAAACACCGTTTCGGGCAAAGCTCGCCTAGCACAAGAAGTACAAAAGAAGCTGGCCGACATTAACGATGGGCGTTTTGAGTTTTACAACAACTAAACTCCGGCTCACAAAAAAAGTTTACAAGGTCTGGCCTCGGTCAGACCTTTTTATTTTTACTGCATAATATGGAAGTGCAACCTATCATCAACACTGTGGCGCAAAAAGCCATTATCAGTTTAGATTTGGAAGACCTTTTTCCAAAGCCGGAGGAGGTACGCAGCATAGACCTCAAAGATTTTTTATATAAAGAACTGCTGCTGAAAGAAGCGGAGTTTCGCGCACAAATCAAAGCCACAGACTGGCAGCAATACAGCGGGCAATATGTTTCTATCTATTGTTCTACCAACGCTATTGTGCCCATGTGGGCATACATGATTATCAGCGCAGAAATAGCGGCTTATGCCAAAGAGGTGGTTTGCGCTCCACCGGCTCACGCAGCCGAAATTTTACTCTACCGCAATATTGCAGGGTTAGACATGAGCCCATACGAAAACCAGCGGGTGGTGGTTAAAGGATGTGGGGATAGACAAGTGCCTGAAGCTGCCTATGTGCAAATAGCTCAACAATTAGCCAAAGTAGCCCGTGCAGTATCTTTTGGTGAACCATGCTCCATGGTGCCGGTATTTAAAAAATCTGTTTAGTAGAGAATGATACACATACAAAAAAAGCATTGGATATTAGCAGGCGTGCTGCTGCTTATTGGTGTGGGCATCACCTGTGCTACTATTTTTTCTGCACCCAAAAAAGCGGAGCAAAACATTTTTTTGACCACCAAAAACGAAGCCCCTGGCTTTGAATGGATAAATGCCCCTGACTCGCTTCCGCCCAGCAAACCTATTAGCATAAAAGGCGAACTGTACTTTGCCGGTGAGCGTGTGCCTTTAGAAGACCCCGATGTGCGCGAGCGCTTAGAACGGGAGTTACAGCTCAATGTATATTGGCACTCCAACACGCTCATGGCTATGAAAAACGCCAACCGCTACTTCCCCGAAGCCGAAAAAATTTTGAAAGAAAACGGTGTGCCTACCGATTTTAAATACCTGGCACTTATTGAAAGTGGCTTTAGAAATGAAACCTCTCCGGCAGGCGCTGTGGGTTTTTGGCAAATACTTAAAGAAACCGGTAAGATTTACGGCCTGCAAATAGATGGCGAGGTAGATGAGCGCTATCACTCTGAAAAAGCATGCATTGCCGCCTGTAAAATGCTGAAACAAAGCTATGAGCAACTGGGCAACTGGACCATTGCCGCTGCGGCCTACAACCTGGGCCCTGCTGGCATGAAAGCCCGCTGTGCCGACCAAAAAACCAACAACTATTACGAAATGTTTTTTAACCCCGAAACATCGCGTTACCTGTTTAGGATGATTGCCATGAAGGTAATTTTTAGCAACCCCATAAAAGCCGGTTTTGATGTAAAAGCGGAAGAACTCTATCAACCCTACAATTACGAAACAGTGGTGGTAGATAGCAGCATTAGCAGTATTGCCGATTTTGCTGCCCAGTACGGTTTAAAGTATAAACACATCAAAATTTTGAACCCGTGGCTGCGCGATGCCAAACTCACCAATAAGGAAAGAAAAAAGTACGCCCTCCGTATTTTGAAGAGAAGTTAACGCTACTCTTTGCAAAACTGCCCGATAATTCTACATTTGCTGCCCCTTAAACGGGAATAGGTTTGGTAGCATCCCGAAACAAATCGGGATGAGCTGACCCTAAAATGGGTTTGGTAGCTCAGTTGGTAGAGCAAGGGACTGAAAATCCCTGTGTCGGGGGTTCAATTCCCTCCCAAACCACAAACAAAAACCCTTGCTTGTAAACAAGCAAGGGTTTTTGTTTCCTATCTGGCCGACTCTTTCTAGCCCTTATTGGCCACTACTTTGATATACCTATCGTGTATTTCTATCACCCCTTTTTTGTAGAGCATACCTATAGCACGTTTAAAGTTTTTCTTGCTCATGCCCAGTATCTCATGAATTTCTTCGGGCGTAGAAGCATCACTTAGCATCAGTTTGCCTTTGGTTTGCAATAGTTTCAAAATCAGCTTTTCGGTTTGCCCCTCGGCTGCGGCCTTAAACCCTTGTGGCTGCAATGCCACATCTGTTTTACCATCGTCACGCACTTTTTTTACATATACGGTTCTTTTGTCACCTATCTGCACCGGTTCAAAAGTTTCGCTTTTGTATAGTAAGCCCCTGTATTTATTATTCAGCACCACTTTGTAGCCGTTGCTGGTTTCTTCAACCACTACGGCCTCTACCGCATCGTTCACTTTAAACTGCGGGGGTTCGGTGGTCAACACACTTTTTACATACATGCTGGCCACAATGCGCCCCGAAGCAGGGTCCACAAATACGTGTACGGGCACCATGTCATCTTCGTACACGGGCTTAGTTTGCAACCGGTAAGGCAGCAGCAGGTCTTTATCTAACCCCCAGTCTAAAAACGCCCCGGTTTGGTTCACCTGCTTCACCTGCAGTACGGCCACATCACCTACAGTACAAAGCGGTTTAAGTGTAGTGGCTATGGGTCGCTTTTCATTGTCTAAGTACACAAACACTTTGCCCAATGTGCCGGGCTGCATGGCATCGGTTACATGTTTTTTAGGCAACAGCACTTCTGCGCCTTCTTCATCGCGCAAAAACAAACCAAAGGGGGTGGCTTGTACCACCTGCAATACATTATACTTTCCTATTTCCACGGCTGCTAATTAATGTATTTTGTTTGCAAGGTTGGCCATAAGCAAATGTTTCTTCGCTCCCGTTTGTTTTCTTTCTTCGGTAGATGAAACACATTTACCCGTTCTTGCTACTGCTCTTTGTTGGTTGCAAACCTCCTCAGCCAAGCATAGCCACCAGTGCCCCTGCTGACTTATCGGCACAAACGCAAACTTTTAGCAAGCGCATTGAAAAAGCTGGCGACAACATCTATGTAGCTATTGGCTATGGGTTAGCCAACAGTATTTTGATAGAAGGGAAAGACAGCACCATTATTGTGGATTGCATGGAAAGCACCGAGGCGGGTGTGCAAGTAAAACGCGCGTTTGACAGTGTTTGCCCCAAGCCAGTTAAAGCCATTATTTATACTCATTTTCACACCGATCATACTTCGGGGGCTACCGCTTTGGCAGGTACAAGCAAGCCCGATGTGTATGCGCAAGATCTACTGCCACATCATTTAGACCAGACCAATGCCGTGGTGCGCCCCATAACCGAAAAGCGCGCCTATCGCATGTTTGGGGTTTTTTTAGATAGCAACGCATTAGTCAATTGCGGTATTGGGCCTGAGCTACACATTCATGAAAAAACTACTTTAGGGATTCTAAGACCTACTGTTACCTTTCGAGATTCTTTAGAGGTAACCGTTGCGGGGGTGCATCTAAAAATGTACCACGCTCCGGGCGAAACTGCCGACCAACTTTTTGTTTGGCTGCCCGAAAGTAAGACGCTTTTATGTGGTGACAATTTATACAAAGCGTTTCCGAACCTCTACACTATTCGCGGCACGGCCTATCGTGATGTAAACCTCTGGAAAAACAGTTTAGATAAAATGCGAGCACTAAAACCCGCAGTCGTTATCCCTTCGCATACCGAAGTAATACGTGGCGAAAAAGAAGGGTATGAAATACTAACCGCATACCGCGATGCCATACAATATGTGCACGACCAAACGGTGAAAGGTATGAACAAAGGGCTTACTCCAAATGAGTTGGCGGAACAAATTCATTTGCCACTTCACTTAAAAAATCATCCGTGGCTGCAAGAGTATTACGGTAAAGTAAGTTGGAGTGTGCGCACGGTTTTTGATGGCTACATGGGTTTTTTTGATGGTAATCCGGCTACCTTATTGCCGCTCACAAATAAAGAGCGTGCTGCTAAAATGGAACTAATGGCCGGTGGCAAACAAAAATTATTTGAGCAAATTGAAACCGCCATCAACAATAAAGAATACCAGTGGGTCATGGAACTCACCGACTACTACCTCGTGTTGTATAAAGACGATAAAACCATTATTCAATATCGCATAACTGCACTCACTGCTCTAGGTAATGCGCAAACCAATCCGAACGCGCGCCATTATTACTTAACATCTGCATTAGAACTAAGCGGCTTAGAAAATACTGGATTGATAAAGCCAACACCGGAGTTGGTGAAAAACGTACCTATAGTAACAATTTTTAATGCTATGGCCGCCCATTTAAATGCCGAGAAAAGTGCCGATGTGCAAAAACGTGTGCTGTTTGATTTTACAGATACTAAACAACAGTGGACAGTAGAGGTACGCAACGGAATTGCCGAAGTACAACCCTACAAAACAGCAGAGCCGGACATTACCATACAAGTAAAAGAGCAAGTATGGAAAGAATTGGCTGCCCGCATCCGCAAGCCGTTACCCACTTTTTTGAGCGGAGAAATAAAAATTGATGGCGGGCAAGTGGCCTTTCTCAATTTTATGAAGCTGTTTGACATAGAGGGAGAGTAGTTTAATCTGCCTGCGGAACCGCTTTCTCTTTACTGATGTACCTTTCTAAAAGCAAGTTGTAAATTTCGGGGGTGCAACTGCCTTCGGTAATCTCCATGTACTCGTAAGTAAGTGTATCGCCAGGTTTTATGTGCAAACTGTCCAAGACCGTTTTTTGCAAATTGCCATTGGCCTCCATTGAGTAGTAAATGGTATCCGGCTCATCGTTCATGTAGAGTAACAAAGCCATGTCGCTGTAGGTGTCGTTCAACGGCTGAATATCAAATACTATTGCCGGATAGTAGTGGTGATTATACGAGCAGGGGCCGCCATCTGTTGGCTCATTGTGATACTGCTGACGGCAAGAGCTACAAAAAATAAGAATTAGTGTAACAATCAGAAGGTAATTTTTACGCATGTTTAATATATGTTTTGTGTACAGTTATTCTCCCCATCCGCTTACATTGCGGTTGTCGTTATCGGGTATAGGTGGCACCATGCCAAACACCTTGTACGATAGCATACGCGCCTTGCGTGCAATCTCTGAATGCGCACGCAGGTAATTGAGTGAATTGTAATCGTAAATAGATTTTGCCGGCAATACTCCGAGTGTTTTGGGCATGTTGTTTACCGAAAATGTGGTCATTGTGCTTTGCTTCCAATCTAATGTTTTTTCAATATGAAAATGCGCTACATCATGCCATGGATGCGAGCGCTCATCCCACAATACCATGTTGTTAAACACCTCCGGGTCGTCATCATCGCTGGCGGTGTGTAGTTGTATTTGCAGCCGATACTTTGCGCCCTGTTTTTTAACGCGGTCTTCGTATTCGTATTTCAGATAGTTTCTGCCTCGTGGGTCAAATGGTAGTACGCGCTGATTGCACAAATCAAACTCGCTAAACCGATGCTCTACTCCGGTTTGCTCTTCATTCTCTAAAGGCAACACCCTATACTTCGCATAGCGCTTAATGCCATCGGTACCCAAAAACAAAAACGGTGTTTTGCTATAGTAGTGCAGGTTGTGAAACGAAGTAGGGTCTCTGCGCACCGCACCTTTGGTACCATCTACCCCATCAGGGTATCTGCGTAAATATTCTACATATTCAATACCATACTGCTCTTTGCGCATAGAACCAAACTTTAAAAAGCTCACCGCGTTCCAAAACAAACTTTGTGCTCCGGTATTCATCTCTATATCAAACGGGCTGTGCCAGTGGTGGTGCGAAAACTTGATGGAAATACTGCGGATGCAGTTCATGGCATCATCCAAGTAAGTAGCCGATGCGTGGCGGATGCGCACCGGATACTGTTTTCCTTTTTCAAAAAAAGGATGTTCCGGAAACTCCGGGGCATCTACGATCTTAAGCCAACCCTCACCGGCTATGCCGTTGTTGTGGCTCATACGCTGTCGGGTTTTAAAACTCACAAAAACGGCAATCATCAAAGCAAAAAACATGGCATAAATCCATAATATGATTTTATCTGTCTGTTCACCGAGCCAAATCCAAATGGCTTGTAGTAACGAAACTTTTTTGGTGTTCATGTTTGTATTTTACGTGTTAAATATTGGTGCGCGATTCAATAGCGTTGACATCTACTCCCAGCTTTGCGAATTCTTCTTTTCTATCTAACAGCATTTTACTGAATAGCGGATTAACGTCTCCTTCTTCGTTTTTAGTGATAAAGCCATACTCCGTGCGCGATAAAAAGTTGGTGAACCACAGCATTTGTGTGGAGCGGGTCAAATCAGGCGAAATGCTCAGGTCGCTCTCCGGAGCCAAAATACCACGCTCTTTATTGCCATAGCGCAAGCCACCGCTGCTGTACAGTACCTCGCCCAAATCATCGTATTGATGCTCGTTTATCCAGGTGTGCATATACGTAGCCATCATTATGGCATAGGCGCACACATGCTTTAAATTTTGCATGTCTTCGGGTGGCGACTCTTCGAAAGTGCGGCTTGTGGTAATTGGGGATACCACTTTTAGCTCTCCGTTTACTGTTTCACGTTTTGCGCTTGTATCAAATGAATATTGATAGGTGTAGTACTCTATGCGATCATTTGCCAACTGTTTTTCTTCTGGCGATAGTTTGCCCCAATCTATACTCGAAAGAAAAACCGGCACAGCATGGTTGACTAAATCTTGTGAAAAGCGATATACTTCTATCCAATGGTGTTTTATCTCTTCTAAATTTTCGGCAAAGAATTTTTCTACATAATCTATAGTTAAGTCCCAAAACATTTTTTCGGCTTTGGCACAAGTGTGTGCTTCGCTGAGTGGTTTCATGGGCTTCCAGTTTTTCCAATCTTGCATGCCCAGCAATTCGTAACAACGCTGGTGCAAACCATTTTCGGTAAGTGCTGTTGCGCTGGGTATGTAGCCGTGTATCAACAGCGTATCTGCAGAGTGATTCACCAAGGCCACTTCTTTTAGGTGCGGAAACAATAAACAAGCCAACGGGCTGCGCCTGAAATTTCGGTAGGCAGCAATAGCGTACTGCTCTGTGTTTAGATGTGTGCCGGTAAAGTGTTCGTCTACCTCTGTGCTAAATGCACCATTTACCCTTGCTATTCGTTTGGCATACAACCATTCTTCACCGTTTGCCGGAGTAAATACTTTTTTCTGCCACGGGTTTTTATCAAATGCATTTGTTTGCCCGGTAATATGTATTTCGGTGGGTGTTGGCAATCCATTTTCCTTTAACGCAAACTTTATTTCTACTGTGGGTAGTGCATATTCATCGTTGTGTTCATAGTTGCACACACCAAAATATTTTACCCAAAACATATTATGGTTTTCTTTATCGGGTAAAAATGTTCCTCGGTTCATGCCATTCATCATGCGTCTGCCAAACCATTCATCGCTACGGGTGTATCCGGGCAGTTTTCTTTCTATACACACCGTTAGGTTTTCGGGGTAATCACTCTGAATTTGTGCGAGTGAAATGGTTTCGGGCGCTTGTTCAATCTGTAACAAGTGCTTGGCTTTAGTTACTTCTAATGGAGTAATTTGTTCAAACAGTGCATCTAAACGACCCTGCGCATAATATTGAGGCGAGTCATTATCTACATTTTTAATTTCTGTGCGTGGAACCGGTGTGTCGCGTCTGTACTCCCACAAATGCAAGTGAATGGTGCGCAGGTTGTAGCGCATGCCCGTGAGGTTAGATACAGGTACCTGCTCCACATAGCAGCACTCCAATGCCACTTTTGGTTTTTCTGATTCAAAATATACATGAGTGGTTTGGTACACCTCAAACTGTGTTTTGTAAATTTTCCAGTTACGGGCTTCGCGCAATTCAAACTGTAGTGAAAATTTTCCTTCATCATCACTATATCCATCTGCTAACTTTCGCCATTGCAGCCAGCGGGTTCGGCCCCAAAACTCTACTCTTAAATTATGTATAGGTGTATTTAGATTATCGCGGTCTGCATAGTGTATTTGGCCTACCAAAGCAGAGTCGGCATGGTGGCACCATACCTTTGTAGGACGCGGAAACAACCACGCTATGAAACGCTTCCACGCATCGCGTAAGTGCTTGTACTGGCGGTACAGCCACTCTACAATCAGCACTAGGGGGTTATGTAATATTTTTGAATTGCCGAGTTGAAGATGATTTATGCTCAGCAATCGGGGCATAAAAAACCGACCATCTTCACGGTAATGAATCTTCGTTTTTTTGAGGCACTCTTCACAAACGCTTTCGGGGGTGGGGTTTTCCATAGCCATAGTTATATATTGTTATGATGAACAGATAAATGGCTTGCATTTATCTGCGTTCGTTTACTGCGTTGCACTTTCTACAAAGTACATACTTACCTTGCCTTTGCCTTTGGCTTCAATTTCGCCCCTATAGGTGCAACTGAATTTTTGTTTCACCAATTCGTGCGTTGCCTCGCTGATGTTTACCTTGCCCGGTTCACCGGAACTTTCCATGCGCGATGCCGTGTTTACCGCATCGCCCCAAATATCATATTGAAATTTTTTAGTGCCTACAATGCCGGCCACTACACTGCCGGTGTGTACTCCTATGCGTACCTCAAATCTACGGTTCACCTCTTTGTGTTTGTTGTACCCGTTCATCCAATCGCGCACTTCTATGGCAGCACGCACTACATTTTCGGCATGGGTAGAGTTGGGCACCGGTATGCCACCGGCAGCCATGTAGCTATCGCCAATGGTTTTAATTTTTTCTATGCCATACTTTTCCATTATACCATCAAAGGCGCGAAAGCACTCATCTAGCTCCCGCACTAGGTCTTGTGGTGAAAGTTTTTCGGAAATAGAAGTAAACCCCTTGAAATCGGTAAATAAGATGGTGGCTTTTTCAAATTGACGCGCTTCTGCAAATCCTTTGCGTTTTAGCTCCTCTGCTGTTTCTTCCGGTAAAATGTTGTGCAGTAAATCGTCTGACTTTTGTTTCTCTTGTGCTAACTCTGCGGTACGTTCCTGTACTTTTTGCTCCAAGTTGTTGTAGAGTATGGCATTGTCTATAGATACTGCAATTTGCCCCGAGAGCAACGAGAGCAAATTGACACGCTCTTGCGTAAATGCACCAGTGGTCAAATTGTTTTCTAAATACAATACGCCAATAAATTTTCCTTGGTTGATAATAGGCAAACACAAAACAGATTGTGGCTTGGTGCGTAAAACATATTCATCGTTTTTATACCGTGTATCAATTACAGCGTTTTGTATCACTACCGGTTCTCTGGTACGTTTTACATACTGTACTACACTTTCGGCCAAAAGGCCAGAACCATTCACTAACAAGTGTTGAAGCACATCAGCATCTGTGTTTTCTGTTTTTGCTTCTATATATAACTCGCCATTGCGCTCCAGCAATAAAATGCCGCGCTGTGCACCGGCATTTTCGGTTACAATTTGCATTAAGAGCGAGAGCAATTTAGCCAGTACCACTTCGCCCGAAATGGTGGTAGAGGCCTTTAGCACAGTGGCAATATCCAATACCGATGAATGCACAGCAGAAGTGGTGGAATCTACCGAAGAGCCCGGCTGTGTAATATTAGACTCTGCACGATTTACACCGGTAACATACTTCGGAAAATTTTGCTCTAAATGAAATAACTTGCCATCTGCACCCCACTCACGGTAGGTGTTGTAAGCGGCTTTCAAATAAAACTCTGCTAAATCTTTGGCATTTTGAGCTAAATAAAATCTGCCGGCTAACTCGTATGCCAGGGCTTCTTCTTGTATAAACTCCTGCTCTGCTGCACCGGCTATGGCTTTATCGTACATTACTCTTGCTTCGCTGTGTTTTCCGCGCACACGCAATAATTCTGCCTCTATCAAATCTACTTTATGCTGAAAGTTCATGGGCGCATCTTTGGCCCAAGTACGCAGAATGTTGCGGCATTTCTTTGCTTTTGAAATGAGTGCCGATTTTTTTTCTCGCTGTGTTTCTATGAGCGCGAGCGAAGCGAGCGCGTGATAAAAATGAAGATTGGGAATTTCAAACTTGGCTAATACGGCTTCCAAAAAAATTTCGGCCGCTTCGGCTTGTTGCTTGGCTTTGCTTACTTCCCTGAAATGAAAAGCAAGCATGGCTTTAAGAAAGTGGATGAAAAATATTCCTGTCTTATCATTACGCTCTGTGTTTTGCCGCAACATTTTTTCTTCATCAAAGGCATCACCCGTCAGTTCTATTGGATTAGCATTTTTTCCCATAAAATTGAGCATGGCCTGACGGTACACTTCATTATAGTTGAAGTTCGTTTCCTGCTTAAGCTGTTTGTAGCTTTTAGAATAGGCCTCTGCTTCCTCTTCCAGCCGCTTTAGTGGCTTGCCACTCAAAAAGGCATGTATTCCGTATATCTGTGTGTTTACGCAAGCAAATTCTATCAGCCCGGTTTCCATACCTATCTGATAGCTCTCTTGCAATGGCCGCAATGTTTCGCGCACATGATTGCGCCAGTGAAAAGTAAGTGCATAAGGTGAAACATAAATCTGTGCTTTCCATTCTTTGGCATTGAGTTTATCAATCAAGCTGAGGGAAAGCCGGCCAAACTCATTGCCTTTTTTCATCATACCTAATACGCCACAAAGTATTACTCCGTATGAGCCATAAGCAAAACAACTTACCGCAGTGTTACCATATTCTAAGCTCATAGCCACCATTCTAAAAACGATAAGCGGCAATAGCTCTGGCATACCCCAATACACAGATGAAGTAATGTCGGCAATAATGCGCATGGCCGCAATCTTTTCGGGGTTGGTCATTACAGGCAGGTTCATCAGGTAGTTGTTGTCTTTGCCGCGCAGGCGATACATCGTCAACAACAAATCGCGAAACACATGCAGTAAGTGGGGTTTCTTCGGAAATTTTTCGCCCAGTTGCTCCAATACTTCTAAACCGGTGCGTATGGCCTCGTGCAGTTTGTTTTGTGCCTTGAGTGCTAGGATACGTACTTCGTATGGCTTAACTTTTTCTAATATGTGTTTGGCGTTGGAAGATACTGTACTAAACAACTCTTCCATTTTTTCAAACTCTCCACACAGATAAGCGGCTTCGGTGGCTTCGCTGTGCAAGGCGAGAGCAAGCTCATATTGCTGCTGCCAGGCGTTTGGCTTTAGCAGTTTTATTCCTGTTTGGAAATACTCAAACGATGGCTGAAACGCAGAGTTTTGCTTGGCAGTGCGCCCGGCCTGCAAATTGAGTTGAGCCAATTGTTCCCGCTCTGTATCTTCTTGTATCAACGTCAAACCGCTGTTGAGTTGATTCACTATGTCAAAAACAGGTAATGCTTTGTTCTCGGTAGCAATACTTTGCAACAGCAATCTTCCAATATGCAAGTGCACTTCGGCTTTGCGGTTCGTGGGGATAAGCGAGTACACCGCTTGTTGTATGCGGTCGTGCGAAAAGCGGAGTTTGCTTTCGCCATGCGGTATGAGTAATCCTTCGCGCAATGCTTCATGTAAATCTTTACGAAGCTGGTCTTCTTCTTTTTGTACAATAATGGCGAGCGTTTCGTAGTTGAACTGATTGCCTATGCACGAACCAGATTTCATGGCTTCTTGGGTAGATTCCGGTAGCCGCAAAATTTTTTCGGTCATCAACTCCACCACATTGTCTGTAATATTTTTCTCCCTTATTTTTGCCACATCCCACTGCCAGCGCATTTTGTCAAAATCAAAATGCAACAGCCCTTCTTCGTCAATAGATTTTAAAAATTGGGTAACAAAAAATGCGTTGCCTTGTGTTTTGTCGTACACCAGTTGCGTGAGTGACTGCGTTTTTTCTTGCGTCTCACTTAGCGCCTCACTAACCAGTTGATGTACGTTGTCTTCACTCAAATTACCGATGCGGATAGTGTTTACATCGGTACCTTGCTCTCTGATTTCGTCTATAGTAACTATGGCCGGATGCGAAGCGCTCACTTCGTTATCGCGATAGGCACCTATGCAAAGCAGATAACCAAGTTCTGTATCGGTCAATAAAACACGTAGTAAATGCAGTGAAGCTGAATCGGCCCATTGTAAATCATCAATAAACAGTACCAGCGGATGGGCTTCGGTACAGATGGCTTTTACAAATTTTCGGAATACGTAGTTGAACCGCGCCTGCGCCTCTGTACCCCCAACCTCTGGTATATTGGGTTGCTGCCCTATAATATGTTCTAAATTGGTCAACACATTGGTGAGTACTTTACCTTCATCACCCAATGCCGCCACTATACTTTCGCGAAGCAAACCAAGTGTAGTCTCGTTTTCAGTTAAAAATACATTGATTAATTCTTTAAATGATTCTATGATGGCATAATAGGGTACTGCGCGCTGAAACTGATCAAACTTACCGCTGATAAAATAACCATGCTTGGCGGTAATGGGCTTATGCACCTCGTGCACTAAGGCCGATTTGCCGGTGCCGGAGTAACCGGCTACCAGCACCATTTCTAATTTGCCGGCAGCGCATTTTTCAAAGGCGGTTAGAATAGTTTGTATCTCTTTTTCGCGCCCATAAAGTTTTTGCGGCAATGTAAACTTGCCACTAAAATCTTTTTCGCCCAGCGTAAACAAACCGATAGTGCCTGACTGTTGCCATTCGGTAAGGCATTTTTCCAAATCGTATTTTAAACCGTGCGCGCTTTGGTAGCGGTCTTCTGCATTTTTGGCCAGCAGACGTGCTATAATGCGAGCAATTTGTTCGGGTATATTCTTGTTGTATTCCGTAAGGAGTTTTGGCGTTAGTGCAATGTGTGCATGCACTAATTCCAGCGCGTCTTTCATCACAAAGGGCAATCGCCCTGCAAGCATTTCATAAAATGTAACTCCGAGTGAGTACAGGTCTGTACGATAATCTACTGTGCGGTTCATGCGCCCGGTTTGTTCCGGTGAGTTATAGGCCAAAGTACCCTCTAACCGCTCCGGATTACCAAGGTAGTGCTGCTTTAAACTCAACTTGGTAGAAATACCAAAATCTATGATGTGTACTTGCCGTTGTTGTAAGTTTACCAAAACATTAGATGGCGAAATATCTTTATGTATTATGCCCTGCCTATGAATACTGCCCAGCGATTCAGCTGTGGCAATAGCTATGTGCAAAAAATCGGTTATATCATTTTGCTTGCCTCGAAATGCCGCACTCAGATTTTCGCCTTCAATCCATTCTAAATACAAGGTGTGGCGGTTTTTTTCTTTACCGCGTTTGAGTACATGGCGAATGCCCGGCAGTTGCAGCCCGAAGATAATGTCGTACTCATTAAAAAACTGTTGCACATCGGCCGGTGTAGGAAACTCGTAGTTGAGCACCTTGACCAATACAGGTTTACCCCATTCGCTTTCGCTCCGGTAATAAATCTTAGACTTCTTACTCTCGTAAATCAGCTTCTCGGTCATTTAAGATTGGGGGCTTAAACACACGGAAAGTAGAAAAAACATTACATCAGCTAAAAAAGATTTTTGTGCTTTCCCGTTTTTGCGCAATTTAGTGGCTATTCCTTCACTCCCGTTAAATTGCATTCATGAAAAAAATTTCTGCCCTGTGCCTTCTTGTTTTCGCCATTTTCTTTTCTAACGCTCAGGTACTGGTGTCTTACTCGCTACAAGAGAGTTTTACTAAAAATCAGTTAGACAGTGTATTGTCTGTTACCGGGTTTAGCTTGCCTATTCAACCGCAATATGGCATTGATGTGTATCAGGTAATTTACAAAACACCCTATAAACATATAGATTCTTTAGTGAATGTATCGGGCATTGTAGTAATACCTAAAAATGCCACCTGCCCCAGCGCATTGGGTTGTTATGCACACGGAAGTTTTAGCAGACGCGATCAGGTGCCCAGCTACAACGGCCCAGAGCGCCCCATTGGGTTTTTCTTTGCAGGCATAGGCGGTGTGGTTACTGCCATGCCCGATGAACTGGGGCTGGGAGATAGCGATACTAGTGTACTGATTCATACCTATATCAACAAATTTCACTCCGGCCATGCCTGTGTAAACATTATGCGCGCAGCGCGTGAGCTGGCGGCTACGCTAAGCGTACCGCTAAGCGGAGAAGTTGCGCTTACCGGCTATTCGCAGGGTGGCTACACCAGTATGGCCACAGCTAAATTGATAGAAGAAAGCTACGCCAACGAGTTTAACATTATAGCGCTTGCACCCATGAGCGGTCCGTATGACCTCAAAGTAACCATGGTCGATTTAATGCTCTCCAACTCGCCCTACGCTACACCGGCCTATTTGCCATACTTGTTATTGGGCTACCACTCGGTGTATCCCTCTTTGCAACAAAAGTACCCCGCACCATCTCAGGTATTGAAACATCCGTATGATAGCATAATACCACCCATGCTATATAGTAGAAACTTTACACTTGATCAGGTGGGGCAATTTTGTACGCAAGTACCCCGGCAAATGATTATTGATTCTGTGATTGCAGAATTTGAAGCTGACCTTAACCACCCACTCCGTTTAATACTTGCCGAAAATGATTTGCTAGATTGGGCACCACAACATCCCACCAAAATTGCTTACTGCACTGCAGATGAACAAGTGCCCTATTTAAATGGCGTAAGAGCAGACTCTGCCTGGAACGCCAACAATGCTCCAGATGTGCAAAGCCAAAATTTTGGAGCCCTGAATCACGGGGGGTGTGTGGAACCGGCTCTCACTTCTGCCGCTTTGTACCTGATAGGCAAACTCTCTCCATGCAGTGTTGGCTTTGCAAACAATGAAGCAGCCACAGTTAAGTTTCGTATATTTCCTAATCCCAGCAACGGAAGATTTACCCTGATAAAAGAAGGGGGCCAAGGTATAGTTACCGTGTTTGATGTAACCGGAAAAGCGATTTACAACACTGAAACGTATAACGATAGCCAAGTGATAGATGCCGGTACTTTGGCACCCGGAATTTATTTGGTACAACTCACCAACGCCAATAACCAAACTGCCTTTCGCAAACTGATTATAGAATAGTTATATGGGTGAACGTATCAATGCCTTTGCCAACGATGCGCTTGGCAACATGGACGCCACAGCTATAGCCGAGGCCATTGCTAAAAAAACAGTGAGCGTTGCCGAAGTTTTAGAAGCAGCCATTGCCCGCGCTGAGACAGTGAATCCAGCGCTAAATGCCATTGTCATCAAAATGTATGATGATGCAAAAAAGCGTGCATCACAGTTAGCCAAAGGTGGTTTGTATGGAGTACCTACTTTTATTAAAGACAGCGACCCTATTGCGGGCTATCCTACGCAATTAGGTACCGGCTCATTTGTAGCAAAAAATGCTCCGCGCAACGGCAAGTATGTGCAGCAGATGCTCTCTACCGGTTTAAATTTTTTGGGCAAAACTACCTTGCCCGAGTTTGGGCTGATATGCAGCACCGAAAATCCACGCTGGGGTATTACCCGCAATCCGTGGAATACTGATTACACCTCCGGTGGCTCCTCCTCCGGCTCAGCAGCTATGGTGGCCAGTGGAGTGGTGCCCATTGCATCGGCTAATGATGGCGCTGGTTCCATACGCATTCCCGCTGCCATTTGTGGATTGGTGGGGCTTAAACCCTCACGCTTTCGTTTGTATAGTGTAGATGGCTCGGAACTGATGCCCGTGCAAATAGTGCACCAAGGTGTGCTAACGCGAACTGTGCGCGATACTGCACTCTTTTATGCCGAGGCCGAAAAGTATTACAAAAGCAAACGTGTGCCGGCAATGGGCTTGGTCAATCAGCCGGTAAAACAACGGTTACGCATTGGCATGATTGAAAATCACCCGGAAGGTAAACCCGGCCACCAAGATGCGGATACGCGCAAAACTCAGTTGCAAACTGCCAAACTGTTAGAATCGCTCGGACACACGGTAGTGGAAATTCCTTTCCCGATAGATGTGGACACTATGATTGGCCACTTTTTACATTATTATGGTTTTATGTCATATATGCTCACGCACTGGAGTGCTTTTACGCTCAAAAGTAAGGTGGACCACAAAGTGCTGGAGCCATTTACCGTTGGGCTTTATGAGTTATTCAAAAAACAACCCGGCCGCTTGGTGCCGGGCATTAGAGCCATGCGCAGAATAGGTGCACAGGCCGATGCCTTGTTTCAAAAATACGATGTGCTAATGACTCCGGTGCTTTCGCATCAAACTCCAAAAATTGGTTACTTCTCTCCCGAGCTCTCGTATGAAGAAGTATCTAAGCGTGCTGTGAACTTTGCCACCTACACCGGGCTAAATAATGTAACCGGCTCACCGGCTATTTCATTGCCGCTGGGGATTGATAGTAACGATATGCCTATGGGCGTACACTTTTCGGCCAAGTATGGCAGTGACAGGTTGTTGCTTGAACTGGCACTGGAATTAGAAGCCGCCAAGCCGTGGAGAATGCTAAATCAACAATAATCTTATTGATTTAATTCTTTATATAATGGCTTTAACGTTTTATACCACTTCTTGTACATGGTCAACATATTATCGTAGGTGGTAAAATGGGCCGGATTAGGTTCATAAATCCTTTTGACCCGAAGTGTTGATTTGATGTCATCATAATTTTTAATACCAAGATTATTGAAACACATAAATGCTATGCCTCTGGTATTGACCTGCCGGGGTTGCTCCATTACATGGACGGGTATTTGTAGTGCATCGGCACAAATTTGCGCGGCTGTGCTCCATAGTGCCCCACCACCGGTAAAATGTGCTTTAGCAAATTTCTTGTTCAGTTTTTTTTGCTTGGTTTCCAATACCCATTTAAAATTCATGGCATACGATTCCATGACGGCACGTATCATATCGCTGCGGGTGGTGCGTTGATTCATATTTACAAATCCTCCACGCATATTGGGGTCCGGGTCCGGAAAAACAGAACCGGAAATCCAGGGTAAAAATGTTGCTCCATTACAACCGGCAGGAGACTCTGCAGCCATGGCATCAGCAATTTGTGCATAGTGCAAATCAGACTCTACATTTATTCGGCTAAGGTCATCCTCTTTTCTGAAAAAACCATTGAGCAAATAATTTAATGCTTTAGCTCCGCTACCCGGCTCACCAACCAGCACAAATTTATTCTTTACCGGGCTGCTTACCGAAAACAGCCCTTGTAAAATATCTATAATACGATTAGATACTACTACACCGGTATTGAGTGTGGTTCCTATTTCTATCACCAAGTCATAATCATCAAAAGCGCCACCGCCAATTACTGAGGCAGTAGTATCTTGCATACCGGTAAATACTGCCACATTTTCGTTTAAGCCCAATAATTTACGTACTTTTTCTTTTACATACCCCAAATTGGCACCTACCGGCACAATTTCAGGGAATTTACTTTCATCCAACCCCAGAGCGCGTATCAGCGAAGTATCATAAGCACCTTTGCTCCAATGGGCTTTTTTGATGAGTGCATACAGAAAACCCGTGTTTTCATTGGTAGTGAACTTGCCGGTAAATTTCATGCTCAAAAAATCACTTGGCTGTAAAACCTTATGTGTTTTTTTCCATACCTCCGGAAACTCGTTTTTGATTAAAAGCATTTGACTGCCGCCATCTACTCCGGAGAGAATGGGCGGAATGCCCACAGATGCTATCCAGCGCAGGAGCTTAAAAACATTGTAGCCCATCACCTCCGGAAAACCACCCATAATTGGGCGAATGTGTTTAGCAGCGCGGGCATCATCCCACATGATGACCGGATGAATGGCATTACCACTTTCATCCACCGCTACAGATGATGCATATTGCGCACAATTGCTGATGGCTACTATTTGCGATGCAGTACCCGATTCTGCAATCACTTCCTGGCTGAGTTGAATAATTTGTCGCCACCACTCCTCGGCATCTTGCTCTGATGTTTTTCCATCATCGGCATGGTGGGTTTCAAAAACACCGGAGCGTGTACTCAAAATATCGCCAAGGTGGTTTACTACCGATACCTTAGGCCCGCTGGATCCCAAATCTATAGCCAGCACGCAGGTGTTTTTATTCCGCATGTATTATTCTGCTTGTTTATATAATGAAAGTACAAAAGTGCTTCTAAGAATTCAGGTGGTGTAAAAATTTCAATAATCTTAGCGCTACTACTACATAGCCCTGCCTTCCAGAAATCTGCGTTTCGTAAATAAAAGCTGCTGCTAAGTAAATTGGGGTACATTTACGCTCTATTCTTGCGTTGTCTGTTGGCAATATAGATTTTACATAGTAACAGACAGTTTAAAACAGTTTTTTTATGAGTACAGGAACAGTTAAGTTCTACAACCGCGACAAAGGTTACGGTTTTATTCAAGACGCAAATAGCTCAGAAGAGTATTTTGTGCACAACAGCGGTCTGGTAAACCAAATAAACGATGGCGACAAAGTTTCTTTTGATTTGCAGGAAGGCAAAAAAGGATTAAATGCAGTAAATGTAAAGTTAGCTTAAGGCAGATAAACTATTCATTAATACATTATCCAAAGGGTTGGTTCATTTTGAGCCAACCTTTTTTTATGCGGTAAAAATCAGCAATTACTAAATAGTCCTTACTTTTTGAGTAAGCCGAAACAATGTACATTGCAGTTAAAACGGATACGTGTTCTGCGTAACATCGGTATAAGCCACCAGCATCGGCATATACATGCTCGGGTCTATTTCGCGGCCTGCACCCCCGTACATGGCGGCCGATTTAGGGTCGCCTGTTTGTACTTTAGCATATTCTACAGCGGCTTTTAAGTCGCGCTCAAACTCTTCTACAATGTGCGGGTTGGTAATTTGCGGTCCGGTGATACAGAAGTGAAAACCGTTCGGGTTTTGCTGCCCGTTCATCCGCCACCCTTTGGTTTTGAGGTAATCGTTTACATGATAAATATTAAACACATCTGACCCCACTGCGGTAATGAAGAGCGAATCGCCAAAAAGTTTGAGTTCGGGTATAGCGCGCACCACATTTTTCATGCGGGCGTTTACATCAAATATTTGTTTGGCGCGTTTCAGGTATCCTTCTTTTCCGTAATGTACCATGGCCGCCCAGGTGGCTGCAAACATGCCGCCAGACTTGCTGCCGTTGAAGCCCGGTGACACGTAAACGCCTCCCGGCCAATCTACCTGACCGAAGTATTGGTAACGCCTTAGTTCTTCGTTGCTGAACATAACCATAGAAGTCCCCTTGAGCGAGTAGCCATACTTGTGCGTATCGGCACTTATGGCAGTAACGCCCGGCAAACGAAAATCAAACACCGGGCACGGTATGCCCAATGGCTCTGCCCATGCCAAAATAAATCCACCCAAACATCCATCTACATGAAAACCGATTTGATGCTTCACTGCCAAGTCCGAAATTTTATTTAGCGGGTCAATAATGCCGTGCCCATAATTGCCCGCAGAGCCAACGAGCAATATGGTATTGGGTGTAATTTTTGAAGCCATGTCGTGCACATCGGCCTGATAGTTTTCATCTAGCTTAGTAACAACCGGTTTGATGTTGAGGTAATGAGCCGCTTTAAAAAAAGCAGGGTGTGCGCTGATAGGCAACACTATTTCTGGTTGTGTAATTCCTTTTTCGTTGAGCGCCCACTCGCGGTGTACATACACCGATTGAAAAATACTATCGGTACCACCGGTGGTTAGCGAGCCACAGGCCTTTTGCTTGGGGTTGCGCTGGTTCACCGCATCGCCATTAAAAATGCTGAGCGTCATGGCAATAATTTCGCCCTCATACTTGGTCATAGATGGGCACACATCGCGCTGTATGGTGTTGAGTTGCGAGTAATAGCTGAATGCTTCGTTCAAAAAATCATAATGGTCCTGATCGCCATGGTAAAACGAGCCCGAAATTTTTCCGCCTTTCCAGGGTGCGCTTTCTTGCTGATGCATTTCACGAATTTGTTGCAGCACTTCGTCTTTTGTTGAAGATTTATCGGGCATAGTGCGGTGTACCTTGTACTTATCTCGGTAAGGGAAAAGCGAATCCACCATTTCAGGGTTGTTGCGCATTTCGCTTTTGATTAATTCTATTTTGGTTTTATCGCTCATGGCGCGTTGTGCTGCGCGGGCAAGAGCGGGGGCGTGTTTGGTAATTTTCTTTTCGATAAATTTTTTGATGCTCATAGTTGAAGTGTTATGGAGATGCCGGTAATAGTTTAAAAACAGTTATCGCTGAGTTTTGTTAGCGAATCTAAGCACTAACCTTTCCGAACATATTTTGTCAATATCACAATGGTTTGCTCGTTCACTTTTCCCTCAATTTGCTCAGGGTTATCGGGTACTAGCTTTATCCGTTTAACTATGGTGCCTTTGGGAGCCATAAAATTTGCGCCCTTCACATTCAGCACCTGTGTAAGCACCACGTTGTCTCCGTTTTGCAGTTCGTTTCCGTTGGCATCGCGGTGTACCTCTTGCTGCTCAAAAGCACTCATGGCCCAGTTTACTACTGCTTCGTCTAATTCAATACTTTGTAGTAGCTCTGCTGCCCATTCTTCGTTTTTGTATTGGTGTAAAATGCGGTAGCTAAGCGCTTGCACGCTCGGGTTTTCGTTGTAAACACTCCCTGCAAGACATTGCCAATGGTCGCCTTTTTCTGTTTCATTTAGCGCCCGAAAACACGTATCACACAATGCAACTTCGTTTTCAATCTGATCGTTGTTTTTAGGACTTACCGCAAAAGCCGCTGAAGCGTTTTCGGCAGAGCAGAGTTCGCAGGTGTTTGCGCACCGATGAGACAGTAAAGGAGTAACTGGTGACATCAATAGTTTTGCGCAAACCTAAACGAAAAATGGAGCTACACATGAAGTGTATTAAAACAATAAACTGATTTGTTCGGTATCGGTTGCATATTTCCCCCAACTAATAAACTACTTTCGGCATCTGTAGTTCTAAAGTTGCCTTAAGTTAATGTCTGTATCTGTTTTCATCATTAACCTTGTTAAAATAAAAAAGCCATGTCTATTCCGACATATGATGTAATAGTAGTTGGTGCCGGTTTGTCTGGCATTGATGCGGCCTATCATTTACAAACAAAGTGCCCCGGCAAAACCTTTACGGTGTTAGAAGGGCGTAATGCCATAGGCGGTACCTGGGATTTATTTCGCTATCCGGGCATACGTAGCGATAGTGATATGTTTACGCTGGGTTTTCCGTTTAGCCCATGGGAAAACCCCAAAGCGATTGCCGATGGCCCGGCAATATTGAAGTACATTAAAGACACTGCGGCCAAATTTGGCATTGATAAAAAAACACAATATAACCATAGGGCTGTTGATGCTAACTGGAGTGATGATGAAAAAATGTGGACACTAACTATTGCTCCGCATGAACAGGTAAAACATGCACAGATAAAGTGCCGATTTTTAATGATGTGCAGCGGCTATTACAACTACGAACAGGGCTATCTGCCCGAGTTTGCCGGTTACAATGATTTTAAGGGACGCATTGTGCATCCGCAAAAATGGACTCCGGATATTGACTACACCAACAAGAAAGTAATTGTGATAGGCAGCGGTGCTACGGCTGTTACACTGGTACCCGAAATGAGCAAGCTGGCAAGCAAGGTAACTATGCTGCAGCGCACGCCCACCTACATTATGACCTTGCCGAGTGTAGATAAAGTGGCCGGTTTTTTTCAACGCTTTCTACCTCAAAAAATGGCTTACAGTGTAGTGCGATGGAAAAACATCCTATTGGGAATATTTTTTTTCAATGCCTCGCGCAAATGGCCCAAGGCGATAGGGCGGTTTATTCAAAAAAATGCCAAAAAAGAGATTGGAGAAAAATATAATGCAAAAGATTTTTCGCCTCCATACAACCCGTGGGATCAACGGCTTTGCTTGATTCCAGACTCTGATTTATTTAAAAGCATCAAAGCGGGTAAGGCCGAAATAGTTACCGACCACATTGAGCGCTTTACCGAAAAAGGAATTTTGCTGAAAAGCGGAAAAGAATTAGAAGCCGACCTGATAGTAACTGCCACCGGGCTGCAAGTAAAGTTATTGGGCGGTATGAAAGTGCGCATTAACGGAATAGAAGGCGATTCGGGCAGCACACACGCCTACAGAGGTGTGATGCTCAGCGATGTGCCCAACTTTGCCTTTATGGTGGGCTACACCAATGCCTCTTGGACGCTAAAGTGCGACCTTAGCGCGCGCTTTGTGACCAAGGTGCTGAACTATATGGATACTGAGCAAAAATCGGTATGCGTTCCCCGGTTTGACAGCACACGGTTTAAGTCTGAACCACTGCTTGACTTTAATGCCGGTTATGTGCTGCGCGCCTTAGATAAAGTACCCAAGCAAGGCAGCGCTCACCCGTGGAAGGTTTATCAAAACTACCTTCGTGATTTAATGAGTTTGGAGTGGGAAAACAGTGTGCAGGATGAATTTTTGGAGTATCGATAACTACCCAATCATATTAGAACTTCAAACGATATGTAAAAGTATCCGGTCCTTTTCTGATACACGATCTAATTAAAAAATGGTGCCCATTTCTTTGATAAACAGGTTCACTGCATAGCTATTCCTTGTTTTCACTACGCTGTTGAGCTATCCACTGTCCGACTTTTTCAGATAACTTTGCTCCAGATTCTTTGTAAAGATGATTGCCATCTGTATAAACGTAGCTTTCTGATTGTTTGGCTAAATCGAGATAACCATTGACCTTGGCAACAACCGGTTGAATCAGCGAATCAAAATTTGGAGCAAGTTGATGTTCCATTTCAATTATTTTTGAATGTGCCGGTAACCTTACAATGTATACTTCACCATGTTTTTTGAGCGTGTCAATTGTTTTCGCAAAGTACTTTAACCGCGTTGCAGATATTTTTCGGTTTGGTAAGTTCTCCTCTTTATACTCTTTGAATTTTGCTGTTGTTCTCCGCAAAACAGATTCACTATCCATAGGCACTGAAACCTCCAACCACCCGTTATCGTGCAACAGCAATTCCCGTTTTTGAGGTGCTATCAGCGTATAGTATTTTCCTTTAAAATTTTGTATAATATATGGGATGTTGGGGTTCAAATTGACAAACTTTGTATTGGCTAAAAGAAGATGCGCTTCAGGAAACTCGCTTTCAAAAGAATCGCGCGTGACTACAGCTGACAACGACCAAGGGTCAACGGCTACAATAAAAATACCGTTTTTACTTCTGGAGTCCAGTTTATGCAAAATACTGTTGTAGTATACCTCCCCATAAGGGCTATGTGCAATCGTAAAAGAATAATTGAAAAACTTGGTAGGCACATATTGGTCAAGCACCTGTGGCAACAACCCTTGTGCCGCTCGGGAGGTTCCTAATATCATTGAAGATTGTGGTGGCGTTGTAAACCGCAGATAAAACGCATCGGAATACCCGTTTGCACCCGACACAAGAATGCAAAACACAACGGCTACAATAACGCTATAAAGTACAGTTTGAGATACTAAACGTCCCATTTTTAATCTAAAATTGAAAATAAATAAACTGCTGATCGGTACCAGAATAGAGCAAAATCATAACGGCAATTATCACATACACCAACCAGCGGAGTGACTTGTGAACATTAAATGCAAATTTTGCCAATCCGTGCTTCTGTTCTCGGCCAATCCACTCTACACATATCATAAACACAATAAACAATACCACTACATACCCCGAGCGCCAATACAAAATGTTTACCACTTGAGCATAGCCCTTGGCGTTCACCAAACCTACAAACAAGTTTTTAACATAACCAATGCTCTGTATCAGTGTTTGAGACCTGAAAAAAATCCAAGCAAAAACAGCTAATCCGAAGGTTGCCATCATTTGAAATACTTCCTGTAAGGTGGGAAACACTCTTCCCGCAGCCACAATCTGAAGGTTACTGCGGTTTGTTTTTGAGATGATTGAGGGCAGTATAAAAAGGGCATTTAACACCCCCCAAAAAATAAATGTCCAGTTAGCACCATGCCAAAATCCACTAACAGTAAAAATGATAACCGTATTGCGGATTCGCATCCATTTACCTCCTTCACTTCCACCCAATGGTATATATAAATAATCTTTAAACCATGATGAAAGTGAAATGTGCCATCGTCTCCAAAACTCTGCAATATCTCTTGAAAAATAGGGGTAAGAAAAGTTCTGCAAAAGTTCTATGCCCAGTAAGCGTGCAGAGCCAAGTGCTATATCTGAGTATCCGGAAAAATCACCATAAATCTGAAATGCAAAAAAAACAGCTCCGAGCAATAGTGCTGCACCTGAATATTCTACATAGTTATTAAACACCATATCTGCCAGCCGTGCGCTGTTATCGGCAATCACAATTTTTTTAAACAACCCCCAAAGTATTTGTCGCAGACCATCTACTGACTTTCCGTAGTCAAATTGCCGTGGTCTTTTTATTTGCGGCAACAAGTGGGTGGCTCGCTCTATAGGCCCTGCTACTAAAAGAGGAAAAAAACTAACAAACACCGCGTAGCTAATGAAGTTGTGTTCCGCTTGTATACGGCCTTTGTAAATATCAATAACGTATGATAATCCGTGAAAGGTGTAAAATGAAATGCCTACCGGTAAAACCACACTTATCAGTAGTGGACTTATTGACCACCCCAGCTGGCCTAGCAATTGCGTAAAAGACTCTACAAAAAAATTGTAGTACTTAAACACTCCTAAAAACCCTAAGTTAATGAACACACTAACCCAAAACCAAATTCTCTTGGTAGCCACAGAGCTTGACTGCTCCATTTTTATTCCGGTCATGTAATCCAGTATTGTAGAAAACATGAGAAGAAACAAAAACCGCCAGTCCCAACAAGCGTAGAAATAATAGCTTACTCCCAATAGCAGGGCATTTTGAAATAACAGCTTCTTACTGAATACAAACCAGTAGAGTATAAAAACAACAAGAAAAAAAACAGCGTATTCAGGAGAGTTAAACAACATAACTTACATAAATGCTACTCTGGTTTGAAATAATAGTTGTTTAGATTACTGTTGGGCAAAAATCAATTGGCGCAATATAAGAACTTTGATAAGGTGGCATATTACTTCAAACAACCACTTTTGTAAACCGATTGGGGCTGATACATTTGCGCACAACATTATTATCCAACCTATAAGTGTTCATGCCGAACCCTCTTTTTTCTGTTTTAATAGCTAACTACAATAATGGCCGATACATTGAGGATGCCATTAATAGCGTGTTGCAACAAACTTACACCAACTGGGAGATTGTAATTGTGGACGATGCCTCTACAGATAATTCCCTACAGATTTTAGAAAAATACACTTCAGATAGCCGCATTAAATTTTTTGTAAACGAACAGAACAGGGGTTGCGGCTACACCAAAAGGCGCTGTGCCGAATTGGCCTCCGGAGAAGTGTGTGGCTTTGTGGACCCGGATGATGCCATTACAGAAAATGCAGTGGAGTTAATGATACAAGCACATTTGGCTAACTCGGAAGTAAGCATGGTGTATTCCCGATTTTGGCACTGTAACGAAAAGTTAGAAAAGATTAGTGAATCATTTTATCAAACACAAATAACTGCGCCCGACACCTACCTTACCGTGCAAACCGGAAAAGTGAGCCACTTTGTAAGTTTTAAGCGGGCGGCCTATAATAAAACAGAAGGCATAAGTGCCGAATACACCCGCGCAGTAGATCAGGATCTTTATTTAAAGTTAGAAGAAGCGGGGAAAATTCTTTTTATCAACCATGCGCTGTATTACTACCGTGAACACCTGAATGGTATTTCTAACTTTCATAATACCGACAAGGCCTTTGCCTGGGGCATATTGGCCAAAGTAGATGCTTGCAGGCGCAGAAAAATAAGTGTTGAACAAGTATTACCTCTTTTTATCAAAAGCGTAAAAACCACCACCGAGTTTTATGAGTCTTCTACCGACTACCGCCTGGGCAAAGCGCTCTTGGCGCCTTATCGGTTTTTGAGGTATCAGATATTAGGTAAGTGGTGGTCAAATAGCTAAGCCCATGTCTGTAACCATTACCGAACGATTACGAAATTACGCCAGTGGCATTAAACAATGGCAAAAAGAACAACATGCTGCACGCCTGCAAAAGCAAATTGAAAAAGACAACCGCTATGCAGACACATCAAAGCACATTTTAATTTGTGGTGAGCCGCGTGGTGGTACTACGTGGGTGGCCGAGTGCTTTTATGGCCAAAACACATTAATGCTTTGGGAGCCGCTCTTTCAACCCTCTTTACAACAGTGCGGATATACCAAGTTTGGAAAACAACTCGGGTGGATTCCTTACATACCGCAGCACGAAAACTGGCCCGAAGCCGAACAGTTTTTTAAAAAACTGCTAACGGGGCAAGCGTTGTGTTACAACACGGTATATGGCTATGCCAATGTACATGGCAATTTTAGTGCACCGCAACTGCTTATCAAGTTTTGCCGGGCCAACATGCTGCTTCCGTGGTTGGTCGATCGGTTTGCTGTTACCCCTATCTACTTAGTGCGCCATCCGTTGGCCGTTATCTCCTCACAGTTTAGGCACGAGGCCTTTGGTACCATGGGCGAAAACAGCAATATTTTTAGACACACCCCGGCAAAGTATGCTGATATATATCAAAAATTTAGCACTCAAATTTCAGCCATTAAGACCCGCGAAGAAATGTTTGCCAACTGGTGGGCCATCAGCAACACCATACCACTTAACCACGCTTACAACAATAAAAAATGGATAACCGTATCGTACGAAAGTTTGCTGCTGCGGCCGGAATATGAGTTGGCGCGTTTGTCCAAGAGGTTGAACCAATCTTTTGACCCGCAAATACTTGAGCGCATGAAAAAACCCAGCGCCACCACCAAGTCCGGCTCCGGCATACTTACAGGCGGCAACCAATTACTAAACTGGAAAAAATACTTAACCAACGAGCAAGCCGAAAACATTATGCAGATTGTAAACAGCTATGGCATAGATGCCTACTCTTTGAACCCGGAACCCGACTATGCTAAATTGGGATATGAATAATTTTTTGCACCTGTTTGCCCATCTTAACATTTCCTAATGATTGTTTCTTTTAAGCACCAATTTGTATTCATAAAAAACACCAAAACTGGCGGCACTTCTATAGAGCTGTCGCTAAGCCGGTTTTGCGGAGCAGAAGATATTGTGACTCCGGTAGCTGCCAATGACGAATTGTTGAGACCTGCCGGTGCAATAAAGCCACAACGCTATCAAAAACCGTTTCCGTGGAAGTATTCGCTACAAGATTTTTACCGATATGCCACCGATGAAACAGTACGAAAGCAGGGCATCAACTTATAT
Source organism: Chitinophagales bacterium (assembly GCA_016787045.1). Taxonomy (GTDB): domain Bacteria; phylum Bacteroidota; class Bacteroidia; order Chitinophagales; family LD1; genus Bog-950. The sequence continues at coordinate 315,033 of JAEUVA010000011.1, read as the reverse complement.
GGCCCACACTCACATGCCGCAGATGTAAAGAACCATTTGGGCGCTGCCGTTTGGAACTCGCTCTTCAAGTTTACGGTAGAGCGCAACCCGTGGGACAAAGCGGTGTCTGCTTATTTTTTTCATCGCCACCTTAAAAATCCGGACTTGGATTTTGAGCAGTTTATCCGCGAAAAATCTTTCTACAACTCCTCGTCTATTTACACCGATGTAAATGGTCAGTTACTGGTAGATAAAGTGATTCGGTTTGAGCACCTGGCAGATGAACTGAGCGAAGTATGCCGCCAACTTCATATTCCGTACGATGGACTTTTACCTTCGGCCAAGGGCAACCTGCGCAAAGAAAAAAAACACTACCGCGAGTATTATACCGATGAACTCAAAAACATTGTGGCAGATAAATGCAAAAATGTGATTGATTTGATGGGATATACCTTTTAAAAATGCTGCACAACATACGTTTGATTTATTATCGCCTACTTACCATAATGGCCTATATAAAAAGGTGGGGCTTGATAGGTGGACCGAAAACTTACTTGTTGGTAAGAAAAAATACGGATCCGCTAATTCGTGTTCAACTTCCTGATTCATCGCAGCAGGTTTTTATACGCCCAAATACATCTGATGTTTTTTCTTTTGAACACGTTTTTGCGCACGAATGTTACAAACTCAACACTGACAGCAAATCCACAAATTATATCATAGACTGTGGCGCCAATGTAGGGTACAGTGCGGTGTACTTTGCAGCGCAAAACCCGGCTGCAATAGTGGTTGCCATAGAGCCAGATAGCTCCAATGTTGAAATGATTTTAAAAAACACTTCTGCGCTGAAAAACGTTAGGGTAGTGCACTCAGCAATATGGAAAAATGATGCATATCTGAAGATAACGAATAAGGCAGCTTCTAAATGGGCCTTTACAGTATCCGAAACTACAGAAAGCGACCCGGAATCATTTAAAGCAGTGGGTATAAAACAGTTAATGGAACAGTTTGATATCCCTCAAATAGATATTCTGAAAATAGATATAGAAGGAGCAGAGTACGAATTACTGGAGGCCGGGTATGAGAACTGGATGAGCAAAACAAAAACATTGATTATTGAATTACACGAGCGATTCAAGCCGGGTTGCGAGGCAAGGTTTAATGCTGCTATCAGTAAGTTCAAGCATACAAGAGCCGTATCAGGGGAAAATGAAATTGTATTTTTTGAACCATGAAATTCTCCATCATTATCCCTACTTACAATCGTGCTCATCTCATTGGCAAGGCCATACAGAGTGTGCAGCAACAAACCTATACCGACTGGGAGCTGCTGATTGTAGATGATGGCAGTACAGACAACACAAAAGAAGCCGTTCTGTCATTTTTGAAGGATCAACGCATACACTACATCTATCAGCAAAATGCCGAGCGTAGTGCTGCCAGAAACAACGGCATTAAAAACGCTACTGGCAACTATATCTGTTTTTTAGATAGCGATGATTACTACTTACCGCAGCGTTTGGAGTTGCTTCATCAATCTATTTCGCACCATGCTGATAGCCGCTTTTTCTATACTGGCATCTGCTTTGAAAAAAACGGCCTCGTTTCTAAAAGCCCGATAGAGGCCTACAGCGGTGGAAATGTGTTTGATTTTTTGGTGGGCAATGTCATCGGTATTCCGCAAGTGTGCATGCACCGTAGCTTGTTTCAGCGCGAGTTATTTAACCCAGCCATTAGCAACGGAGAAGACGTGGAGTTGTGGCTTCGGATAGCTAACTACGAGCTACCCAAATATCTGGAAGATCAGTTTACTATTGTTGCCTTAGACCATAACGACCGCTCGGTAAGTATCAAAAACAACGGAGCGGCTCACTCTTTAAAAACGCTGCTATACATTTTTGCACCCGATAAATTTGGGGGAAAAATAAGCCCGGGCATACAGCAAGCGCGCATCAGTGGTTGCTATGTACAAATAGCGTATCACCACATTTTTTTCAAAAGAAGGTTGAAAGCAATACAGTATTTACTGAAGGCCATTTTTGCTGATTCGTCCTCTGTTCAAACCAAATTCAGGGTAAATATTTTAGCACAATTGTGCTTGTACTTTTCTTGGCAACGCATTTTTCAACTGACCGAAATCTCTGCCGATTAGATTTGCATGGTGACTGCTCGCAAAAAAGTTTTACATGTGATACCCGCTATGAACAGCGGTGGCGCACAGCGTTTGCTGGTAGATATTTGCCAGGAACTAAAAAAGCGAGGCAAGTATGAGCCGGCCATTGCCATATTAACCAATGAGCACAACCGGTTTGAAAAAGAATTACACGGGATTGAGGTCAAGCAGTTCAACATACCCCGCCATGTGAGCATATTGGCTTTACACCGTCCTCATCTGCAGCCATTGCAAGAATATGTACACGCATTTGCTCCCGATGTTATACACACACATATTTATTTTTCTGATTTGATTATCAACCAAATCAACTACTCAAAAGCAAAGTTTTTTAGCCATATACATGGCCCAACTACCCAATACGATACTCGCTTATTTGCTGGTTGGCCCTTCAAAAAACGCATGGTTGCCTTCATAGAGCGATGGCTGATGATGCGCGAGTATAAAAAACGCAACACTTCGTTTTTAGCAGTATCGGCCGAGTATACTGCATACACCAAAACTATACTGCCCGAAATAGCAAGCAGGGTACACTTATTGCACAACGGAATAAAGCTCGATGCCAAAAATACTTGTGGCGAAAAAAAACTGCCACAGTTAATCCGCATGGTATCGGTGGGCCGCTTAGAAAAAGTAAAAGGATTTGAACTGGCCATACAAGTGGCCGAATATTTACACAGAAAAGAGGCGGCTTTTGTGCTGGATATTTTTGGCGAGGGAGAACAAAAGTCCACTCTCCAAAGTTTGATAAATGAAAAACGGCTACAAGATATTGTTGCTCTTAGTGGCTTCAATGCCCACATGAAAAACGACTACTACAAATACGCTATCTATTTGCACACCGCTATCAAAGAGCCCTTCGGCCTCACCTTAGTAGAAGCCATGGCGGCAGGGCTACCGGTGGTGTGTACCGATGGTGGCGGCAACAGAGATATAATGCAAGATGGAGTAAATGGATACTTAGTCCATGAGCGGGATGCCAATATTTTGGCAGAAAAGATTTTGTTCTTGATAAACAATCCGCGGTTGTACACACAAATGAGCAAAGCTGCCATAGCTACCGCTCAGCAATTTACCATAGAGCGCTGTGTAGATAAACTCATTCAATATTACGAATCATAATTATTTGCAACATGGCATTTATCCGAAAATACGATACCCCTGCGTGGCAATCTAAATTGATGAGCTATGTAGAGTTTGTGAAATACAAAATAGCGCGGCCGCTGGCTGCAGAAATTCTGTACTACGGTTACTATCAGTTTTCCTTTCCGCGCATACATAAAACAGTAAATGGTGAGCCGCTCAAAAAAGGAATTTCGGTGTACATCCCGATGAAAGATGAAGACACCTTTTTGATGACCTGCTTAGAGAGTTTGCTACAAATTGCCGACCAATTTATCTTAATAGACAACGGCTCTACCGATAATACCTTGAAAATACTTTACGAGTTTCAGGAAAAGTACAAACACCAAAAAGATATTGTAGTACTGCCATTGCCCGGTAAGTTTTTGGTAGAGATAGTACAAATTGCACTATCTCACGTAAAGCATGAGTGGGTGCTTAAGTGGGATGGCGACATGGTGGCGGTAACCGAAGGAAACGAAAACCTGATTACACTGCGCAAAAGAATTTTAAATCAAAAGCGCCCGGTAGCTTACACCCTGCCCCGCTTTAACTTGTGTGGCGATTTTTATCATGTAGCCAAAACCTTTGCCACCATAGATGCCGGTGAGCCATTTTTGCGTTCGTTTAATAATGCTTTCCAATTTTTTGAAGATGGCGGACGCGTAGAGCATGCTATAATTCCAAAGTATTACCGGCTTACTCAAGAAAAATATTTGTGTAGCGTACACTTGTCAAAAATCCGTCCGCTATTGCGGCTTATCTACCGCGAAATGTATTTGGATTGGCGAGAGTTGATGAACCGATCCAGCAAACGCGATAAACAGCGCTTTGCCGATTTTGAAGTGTGGAAACAAGCGTGGAAACTTCACAACTTTGGCACTACCGATGAGCGAGAACTGAAGTTTCGTATTGGACGCTTGTTTGCCGTTATGTCTAAGAAAAATGAGCACCCCGGCTTTCGGCTGCCTACGGTGATGCAAGAGTTAGTCAACAAACGATTGCATAAGTTTGAAATGGAATACCAAAACAACGAGCCCTACCGCATGGCAGAGATAGATGACGAAAGCATGAAAAACTATTCTCCTACTCCGTCTGACTTAGCATGGGTGCCTTCAGAAAAAAACTACTACAGCGATAAACAACGCTTTGGGTTTACTGATCTGTATCAGTAAATTTATTTTTTAATATAATATCCCTTTAACGAATCGCCACAACCCAATGTGCTGAGCACAAAATTGGCGGTAGCTTTAGCTACCCCCAGTAGTTTGTTTTCTTCCATTTTCACCCGCAGCTTTTCATCATCGCTTTCTTTAGATATAAACTGCTGCTTGGATTTGCCGGTGGCAATTTTTATGCGGGTAATACTGATGCCTGTAGTTTGTACATCCAAGGGCTTAAACCCAAGTTTCGAAAACAAAAACGAAAGCGTTTTGGGCGTGTAGTAACTCAAATGCTCAGGATAGGTTATCACTGTAGATTTTTCGCCCAGTTGCAAACGCTGCAAAGAATTAAAATTTGGCGTAGTGATATACACCACCCCTCCGATGCGCAGCAGAGTGTTGAATTTTTGTACTTCGTCTAATGGATTATTGATGTGCTCTATTACTTCAAACGAAGTAATCACATCAAATTCACCGGCTGTGTAGTTGCTTACATTGAGTACCCCTTTTTTCATTTGTATGCCTTTGCTCTCGCAAATTTCAATGGCTTTATCGGTGTATTCGGTGCCGTGTACTTGCCAGCCACGCTTTTTTGCCTCTTCTAAAAAGTATCCAATGCCGCAGCCCACATCCAATAGCTTGCCCGTTTTGCGGTATGGTTCCAATTTATCTAAAATCTCGTTGTAGCGCTTGATAGTTATGGGCGAGAGATAGTCGTTTCGCCCATATCCTTTGTAGTAGTTTTCCAACTCTTCACCGCTGGGTATCTGCTTAAAATACACAAAGCCGCACGAAGTACATTTCACTAAATCGGCATTGTTTTTTCGCATAACCGATTTGCTCTCTGTATGGGTGCAAATCAAGCATTGTGTGTGTACTGCAATACTCATAAAAATTTTAAATCATGTATAAATTGACGGTAATTTTTATCTGCATTAAAATCGGTATTCCAACTTTCGTAGGCCGTTTTTCTCCACTTTGTTTTTTCTACAGATGATGCAGAGGCAAACATTTTCAGCGCTTTTGCCACTTCTTCATCGCTGGTTTCTACCGGCAACAAAACTCCATTTTTGTGATGTTTGATAATTTCTCCGGTACCTCCAGCATTAGTAGCTACAACCGGAATAGCAAATGAAAGCGCCTCCATAATAGAAATAGGCACCCCTTCTGAATCGCTTACATTCAAAAACACATCTACCACATTGTTTTCGTAGTAGTGATGTATCTCTGTATTTGGCACCATGCCTTTAAATTCAAACTGAATATTGGTTTTATCTCCTAATAACCGATGAGCCAGTTCGCGTGTTTCTTTGCGTAATGCGCCATCGCCAAAGTGAATCCAATGCACTTTAAAGTCTAACCGTGCCAATGCGCGGATAATCATATCTACCCGTTTTTGCGGGCTAAGGGTAGAGCACGAAACCACCGTGAACACATGGCTCTCCAATTCAAACTTTGGTAGTAGCTGATTGATGGTGCCCAGCCGCAGTGTTTTTAGTTTTTGATGGTTGGCCTCAGGCAGCATTTGTTTGAGGTACTGTGTGCCATGCTCCGAAATCACAAAACATTTATCCAGATTATTTACTATATAATTTCTAAACGGTAAGTAATGTTGTGGGTTGGTATCGTAGTATAAATCCCAGCGGTGAGTACGACACACCGCTTTCACCTGCGGTAATTCTTTTTTCACCATAGCCATGCCTATAGCCACATCATACATCCAGTAAGAATACAGATACAGGTTTTCGGGTTTAATATTTTCCTGCTTCATCAGTTGCAGAATAAATTTTTTGGCGTGCAGCGCATTAGAGTAACTGCCGTGCAGGTTGAAAAGTACGTTTTTGCCTAACCTTTTGTGCAACACATTGTGAATGTAGTCCACCTCATCGCGCACTTCTTTACGTAGCAAATATGCTGAGTTGCTCAGCTTTTCCATCTTGGTAGTATGGTAGCGGTAGCGTTTCAGCTTTACATGCTCAGGCACCGGGCGAGTAACCGGGTCGGTTTGATTATTTGAAACAATAATGATGTTTCTGAATGCTTTGAGCAGATACGGAAACTCGTTTTCAATCACCGTTTCACTTTTGCCAAACGGAAAAGTACCGGTGAAAAATACCAAAGTGCTGTGCTTATCGGGTTGCTCCATTATTTTCGCGGCCAATCTATCGCAAACCGTTGGAAAAAAAAGTACTCATCATTGCCTATTACTTTCCGCCCTGTAACCTGCCGGCTGCGCAGCGGGCATGGGCGTGGGCAAAGTACCTCAAGGCCAGCGGTTGGCATCCGGTTATCATCACCCGCAGGTGGGACCATAAAATAAATACCGCAGCTGATGGCTACCGCAGCACACCCAATGAAATTGTACACGAGATAAACGAAGAGTTTGAAGTATATCGGCTGCCATACATAGCTAATCTTCGCGATAGCATTTATGTGCAACATGGCGAGGAGCGCAAGACCGGAATCCGCAAGGTGCTCACCTTTGCCGAGGTGCTGCTGCAAGGTTTTTTCACCTCGGTATTGCCGTATAAAAATCTGTTTGCTTTTGCGTTAGAATATGCCCGCAAAAACAAACCCGATGCCTGCATAGTTTCGGGCAATCCGTTTGTTACCTTTAAAGCAGGATATCAGATATACAAACAGTTTGGGATGCCATGGGTTGCCGACTATCGCGATGCATGGACCACTACCGAAATCAATTTTATTAACCGCTCTGCTATTTACAAACTCATCAATAGCTTAGAACAATATTTTGAAAAAAGGTGGATACGCACGGCTACAAAAGTTACCGCCAGCTCGGCACCTATTGCAAAGGGCATTGAACGACTAACGGGTACTCCGGCCGTAGCGTTATACAACGGTTTTATAGCTGCTGATTTTGATGGAATTGGTAATGAAAAGTTTGAGGAGTTCACCGTTACTTATGTAGGCACTATTTATTACGGCCAAAAAATTGAAATTTTTTGCGAGGCGTTTAAACAGTTAATTCTTCAAACTCCGGGTATCAAAGCCAAGCTGTTGTTACCGGGCATGATGTATTACAAAGAGCAGCATGAGCGCATCAACCGCATTATGCAAGGGTACGAGCAATATGTGGAGTGTACTCCACGCATGGACAGGCAAAAGATTTTGGAGATAGAAAAAAAATCGCACCTGTTGCTGCACGTGGCCTGGGACGAACAAAGCGGCATTATCGCCAGCAAAATTTATGAATACCTGGCCAGCGGTACGCCTATATTAGTTACTCCTACCGACCGTGGCTCTATAGAGGAGATTGTACAAAGCAGTGGCTGTGGAACTTGTACAACAACTATTGAAGAAACGCTTGATTTTATACAACAAGAATATTTGCGTTATTCAAAAGGCGAAATAAGAAGAAACGACACCACCGCGCCTGGCGTGTTGCAGTTTTCCAGACAAGAGCAGGTGAAAAGATTGGCCGAACTGCTTAATTCGCTGCCAAGCAGATAACCGTAAACCATGAAACGCATACTCACTTGTGTAGGCACCCGCCCTAACCTGATTAAGATAACCCAGTTAGACAAATGGTTTGCAGCGTACCCGCACATACAACACTCGTTGCTGCACACGGGCCAGCATTATGACGATAAAATGAATGATGTGTTTTTCAGAGAGTTGGGCATTCGCAAGCCCGATGTGTTTTTAAACATCAACCAAGGCACACAGGTAAATGTGATTAGTGCCATTATGAATGAGTTTGAAAAACACATTTTAGCCAACCGCCCCGATTTAGTGATGGTGCCGGGCGATGTGAACTCTTCGTTTGCCTGTGCCTTTGTAGCACAACGGCACGGCATACCGGTGGCACATATAGAGAGTGGTCTGCGCAGCTTTGACATGACCATGCCCGAAGAAGCCAACCGCATATTGGTAGATGCACTAACAGATTTGTTTTTTATTACCGAAGAAAGCGGTCGGGTTAATTTGCTGAACGAAGGTAAATCCGAAAACAAACTGGTTTTTACCGGCAATACGATGATTGATTCTTTGGTGGCCTTTTTGCCAGTAATAGAAAATGCAGAGATTAGAAATAAACTGAATTTGAAAGATTACTACTTACTGACCTTTCACCGGCCGGTAAATGTAGATGACGCAAGCAACCTGACTAAACTGGCAGAAATTATCTGCGAGATTTCGCAAACCAAGCAGGTGGTATTTCCAGTGCATCCACGCACCCGCAACCGGCTAAAAGAATTTGGCTTGAATGAAAAACTGCAATCGCCCAACATTATTCTTACTGAGCCAATTGGATATATAGATTTTATTCATTTAGTAAAATATGCTTCGGCAGTAATTACCGATTCGGGTGGGGTACAAGAAGAAACAACTTATATGGGTGTACCTTGCATAACCATACGACCCAACACCGAGCGACCCGTAACCATTACCGAAGGTACTAACACTTTAGCTAAATTAGAACTGCCGGTAATTTTTGAATTGCTCCAGCAAATGCAAAACGGCACTTACAAAAAAGGGGCTGTGCCCAAATATTGGGATGGCATGGCCTCTAAGCGATTAGTAGATGCGGCTGTACAATTTGTTACTTCCTGATAAACAAAAAATCTACTGCCGATACTTGATGGTTGGGTCTGCGCGCCAAGCTGGTGGCGGCTATACATTCAAACCCTTGTTGGTTCATAAACTGCAATAAGTCTAAAAACTTATAGTCGCTTTTGTATGGGTTCAAAAACATGTGTTCGGTCAAAATACCGCATACATTTTTAAGTCCGTTTTTGCCGTGTTGCAAAATGTTCAACTCATTACCCTGCGTATCTATTTTAATAAAAATGTTCTTGAAGCTGCTCAACTCGGTGGCAATTACTCCGTCTAAAGTTTGTGTTTCTATTTGCCGCGATTTCATTTTTGAGGGATCGTCAAACGGAAAATTTTCTTTGAGCACCGATGCATCCGTTTCTACCAAAGAGTTCATGCTGTCATCTTCATGCAAATAATAAGTGAGTGTGGTTTTTTCGGCTGCCAGTGCGGTGTTGAGCACTTTAGAGGTGTATCCGCTAAGCTGGGTATTGATGAGCGGAAAAAGTTTTTCGTTGGGCTCCACGCAAAGCGTGTTTTTGATAGAGAATGCCCGATTAAACAATCCGGCAAACTTGCCGTGGTGTGCACCAATATCTAACAAAGCATCCGGCTGCAATCCACTGTTTTTGATAGTGGCCATCGTTTTAACCAACTCTAATGAGTAGCCAAGATTATCGGTGCAACCGATTTCGCGAAGCGTACGATTGGCCTCTACATTTTCTAAAAAATACTTAGAGCGGTAAAAGAGAGAATTGAGCAAATTCATACAAACAAAAATTATTCGCGCCAATGATAGGTAAATATCAGCAGTGGATAGCTAATATTACCCCATGCAAAATTTTGCACTCATAGGCGCATCGGGCTACATTGCTCCGCGCCACCTCAAGGCCATTAAAGAAACCGGCAATACTTTGTTGGCCGCCTACGATCCTTTTGACAGTGTGGGCATTATGGATTCTTATTTTCCTGATGCCGATTTTTTTGTAGAGTTTGAGCGGTTTGATAGACAGGTAGATAAGCTGCGCAGGCGCAATACGCCAATCAACTATGTGAGTATTTGTTCGCCCAATTACCTGCACGATTCGCACATCCGCTACGGATTAAAAAACGGTGCCGATGTGATTTGCGAAAAGCCATTGGTGCTCAATCCTAAAAATGCTGAAGCGCTAATGGAGTTGGAAAGAGAAACCGGCAAACGGGTCAACAATATTTTGCAACTGCGCCTGCACGATAGCATTTTGAAACTCAAAGAAAAAATTGATGCCGCACCGGCTGATAAAATATATGATTTTGATTTGACATACATCACCTCTCGCGGCAATTGGTACTACACCAGTTGGAAAGGCGATGTAACCAAAAGCGGAGGCATTGCCACCAATATTGGCATTCATTTTTTTGATATGCTTTGCTTCTTGTTTGGCGATGTAAAACAAAACGTTGTGCACCTACACACCCACGACCGCGCAGCCGGCTTCATAGAATTAAGTAAAGCGCGTGTGCGCTGGTTTTTGAGCATCAATGCCGATACTCTACCAGAAACTGCCTTGAAAAAAAATATGCGTACCTACCGCAGTATGACTTTAGAGGGAGAGGAAATTGAGTTTAGCGAAGGTTTTACTGACCTGCATACCAGTAGCTACCAACAAATACTAAATGGCCACGGCTATACCGTAAAAGATGCTTTGCCCAGCATAGAAATTGCTCATCATATCCGAAATGCTTCGCCCATTGGCCTTAAAGGAGAGTATCATCCGCTGTGTAAACTACCGGTGAGCAAGCATCCGTTTTACTGAAACAAATATGTGTTGCCTTTTAGGCATTAAACAATATTGCCACTACCGTACCTTGCCCGTATGCAGAGTTGATGTTTAGTAAACCACCAATTGCTTTTGCTCTGGATTGAATGGTATAGAGCCCGTTGTTTTTGTTCACCCCATCTATGTTAAATCCTTTACCGTTGTCGGTAATGCTGAGTTGTATTTGCCGGTTAGCCAACTGCACCACGTTTACTTGTATAGCCGTGCATTGGCTGTGCTTAACGGCATTGTTTACAGATTCTTTAAAAATATAATAAATGTTTTTGCGTTGCTCTGCATTCAACGAAATATCGGTTACCTCATACGGATATTGAAAGCTAATCTGAATATTAAGTGGTGTAACCATTTCAAACGAAAAGTTTTTCATTCGCATCAGCAGGTTTTCAAACGTATCGTTCTTAGAATAAATGGCCCAAATGATGTCGCTCATGTTCTCGGCCAGCTCTTTGCTTTTGGTAGTGAGCGTATTTAAGAGTTGCTCGGTTTTTTGTGGGTTACTCTTTATTTCTTTGAGTGCCACATCGGCATATAGCGAAATGCCGCTAAGCGAACTGCCCAGGTCATCGTGCAGTTCTTTGGCAATTCGGTTTCGCTCGTGATTAGAGGCGTTAATCCGTTCCTCTACTTTCTCTTTTTCTTTTTGGATAGACAATGCTTCCTTTTCGTTTTCCAATCGCAGGGCATTCAGTTTTTGTTTCTGCACATAAGTATTGATGGTGAGGCCTGCTATGGCTATAAACATGATAAACACGGCCACACCGCCATACAAAAATGTGTTTTTGAGTTTTATCTGCGTTTCGTGTTCCTTGTTTTCTGCCTCGGCAATTTGCAGTCGCTTTTCGTTTTCGTAATAGTCTGCAATCATTTGCATTTGCATGGCGCTGTTTTTCTCTTCGGTTTGTGTGCGCAGTTTGCTGAGCAGCGTTTGTGCCATAAGAGCCAACTCGTATTTTCTGATGCTAAACAGCAGGTTTGACGCTGCTTTCAAAAAATCAATTTTTGAAAAAACAGTCAAGTCTGTTCTGTCCTCAATTTTTTCAAGTTGAGCTAGAAGTATTTTTTGGCCGAGTATTTCCTGCTGTGTAAGTAATAGCCCCTCTGCTTCTAATGAGGTAAAAAATATACTTACATCAGCAATCGATTGTTCTATGCATATCGCTTTGCCTTCTGCTATATGCTGAAACGCAGCGGAAAAATTTTTCTTCTGTAAGTATGCCTTTGCAAAGTTCCAGTGGTTAATGGCCATTGCTCTTACTTTGTTTAACGGTTGAGATTCTTGCATAGACCACTTCGCGTAGTACATAGCAGAGTCGGGCATGTTTTTATCTATAAATATTTCGGCAAGGTTAGAGGTAGCATGAAACCGATAGGATAAGTTTTCGTTGCCGTGGTTGGCCGGTAACTTTTCTATTGCCCTGCGCAGGTATTGCTCTGCTTCATCTGTTCGCTTCATATTGCTCAATACCAGTCCAATTAGGTTTTCGATACTGCCGGTAAGTGTGTCGTTGGCTAATTCGTTGGCTAAAACATTGGCTTTATATGCCGCACGTAAAGCGGCATTGTAAATGGCATGGTAATACAAAATCTCTGCCTGAAAAGCATAGAGGTAATACTTGCCACGGCTGTAGGTAGTGGTATCTGCAAAGCGCAAAGCGCGATTTACTTGTTCGTACGCTGTTTGGTAATTATCGGTACTCATGAGTGCCGATACACGATTGATGTCTTGCTCAATTTGCGACCGGATGCGCTGTTGTGACTCAGCATTTGCCGCCCGCTGCATGGCAGAAACCAAATGTGGGGCAATAAGCGTATAAACTAACAGGAAGCAAAATCCGAAAATACTTAGCGGGCGATACATTCTTAAATATAGAAAACCGGCTATGGTTTTACAAGGTTTTCGTGAATGGCCTTTGCCACAGCTTCGCTTGCTGAGTGAACCTCCAACTTTTCATATATTTTTTTAATATGTGTGTTTACCGTATGGTAGCTCACATTACTGCGGTCTGCAATCATTTTGTAACTCAACCCCGACACCAAATGATTTAATATTTCTTTTTCTTTTTCGGTAAGCGCATAATCGCTATGTGGTTTGGGCGCTTTTTGGTGAAAATAGGTGAGCACTTTGGCGGCTATACTGGGTGTCATAGCTGAGCCGCCTTGCAGCACATCGGCAATGGCTTCAATAATTTTTTCGGAGGAGGCGTGTTTGAGCAAATAACCGGATGCCCCGTATTGCAGTGATTCAAACACTTTGTCATCATCATCATACACGGTTTGCATAATAATTTTTACCTCCGGAAATTGCTGCTTGATAAGTTTAAGCCCCTTTAGGCCATCTACCACCGGCATTTGAATATCCATTAACACCACATGTGGCTGATGGGTTTCTACTTCTTGAATTACTTTGGAGCAATCGTTGTAGCAGCCGGCCACTTCAAACTGGCTGTACGAGCCCAGCAAAAGCGCTAAACTCTCTCTGCGGTCAGCATTATCATCGTAAATAAGTACCTTACTCTTCATGTTTCTATTATCTGGTGCAATAAACTCACGTAATCGGCTATTCAAAATCCCTAATGTTAGTGAGGGGAATAGATACGGTAATCCCTGCCTTGCCTTTTTCGGTCAAAAGCACTAGTGTACCACCCATTGCTGCTATGCAAGTGTTTATCTTGTTTTCATTAATCAATGGCGGTGTACTATCAGGTGTATCTCCCAGTTGTGCAAGTGCCTCTATGTTCACCGTCTGTTCTTTATGACGTAGCATCACTTCAATCTTTTTGGCAGAGCCCATTTTAGTCACATCAGCCATAAAATACCGCAGCACAAGGTACATGTTTCGCACTCCTGCTATGCTCAGTTTTTCGCTATGTATAGCGCCATCTGCCGCTATAATTAGCTGTATGCCTGCGGGCTCTAACTCTTCGGTATGCATTTTTTTACACCGCTCTATCACATGGCCAATGCTTTGGGTACCGGGATTCAACGCCCAGATGATATCTGCCACATTAGCACTAATGCGAAACAATGTTTCGTTGGCCTTTTCTAACAAGGGTTGTGCACGATCCGGTTCGTTGATAAGCGCCTTTTTTAGCATAGACAAGTATATGGCTACACCACTTATTGAGGCCGAAAGATCGTTATGAAATTCTTGGGCAATATCATGCCGCATGGCCGATATTTTGTGACTGAGGGCAAGGTTTTTCTCCGTTTCTGCCAACAATTGCTTTTGATAAATTTCTTTTTCCTGCTCAATCCGTTTTGACTTGTAGGCAAGGCCGGTGGTAAACGCCAACAACTCAACCACAATGCCCAGATATAGGGGTAGTAAAGGTTCCGGCCAATCGTACAACCCTGTTTGAGAAGTGTATATCATCAACACCGTGGCCAACGAACCTACATTCACTATCACTGCACCAAAAATCAGGATATTGACAATAGTGTTTCTTTTTGAATATAACCAACCGCCAAACACCACTGCAGACACAAACAACACCGCAGAAATTAACCAAAACACATATTCGCTGATTTTCCTATCGCCTCCGGCAAATGCCCAACATAGTTCAAAGCAAACGTAGCCCAGCACCAACCATTCCATTCGGATGATAATCTTATTTAGCCGGGGAATGAGCGTTTCTATATCGGCAAAGTAGCGGGCAAAGCGGTAATACAAGAAATAGGCAAACAAAGGAATGGCTCGATCAAAATGCTGAATGGCATTGGTGTCTATGCGGTGAAGCAGCTCAAATCCAAGTTCTTGTTCCTGTACAATGACCGTGTACAGTGCCATACAAAAAATATACGCCAGATAATACGGGTACTCTTTTCTGCTGTTTACAAAAAGCCATTGCAGGGCAATGTACATCATCTGAAAGCAAAGGACACCTTCAAAAAAGACAAAGAGCAAAAAGCGAGCGTTAGTGTCCATTAGTAGTTGCGTGCAAAATATTCTGCGATGCTGACTAAAATATATTTTTCTTCCGGTTGGGTTACATACATTTGGCCGCACCATTTTTTGTAGAGCAACCATGTGCGGAATTAGCGGATATTTTTCTCCCACTCAACAGATAACAGCGCAAGACTTGCGGCTGATGAATACTGCCATGGCACACCGTGGGCCCGATGCCGATGGTTTTTATTTTAGCGCTTCACAAACTGTTGGCCTAGGTCACCGCAGGTTGAGCATAATAGACCTGAGCGCTGCGGCCAATCAACCCATGCAGTCGCACTGCGGCAGATATTGGATGGTGTTTAACGGAGAGGTGTACAACTATCAGCAAATTGCCAAAGAGCTAAACATACAACCGCGTACAAGCAGTGATACAGAAATTATATTAGAAACGTTTGTAATTAAAGGTAAAGATTGCGTGCATTACTTCAATGGCATGTTTGCCATTGTGATTTACGATGCGCAACAAAACGAACTGCACTTTTTTCGCGACCGCTTGGGCGTAAAGCCGCTTTATTACTTTTTTGAGAAGGGTAATTTTTGTTTTGGGTCTGAAATAAAATCGCTGTTGCAATGCGGTCTGGTAAAACAGAACCTGACTATCAACAAAAACAGCGCTTACACTTTTTTGAATGCGGGCTATATACCCGGGCCACATACCATATACAATCAACTCAAAAAATTCCCATCGGGGAGTTATGGTACATTAAAGAACGGTGAATTGAAAATTGAATCTTACTGGAAGCCCGAGGCAAAAATAGAGACCAACACCGTAAATGATTTTACGAATGCAAAACGTCAACTCAACGAACTGCTCAACGATTCTGTACGCTTGCGTATGATTAGCGATGTACCCTTTGGCACCTTTTTAAGTGGCGGAATAGACAGTAGCGTGGTTACTGCCATTGCGCAAAAAAACGCAGACACACCGGTAAGAACTTTTTCTATTGGTTTTAAAGAGGCCAAGCATAATGAAAGTGAATTTGCAAGCGCTGTAGCCAAACACCTAAAAACCGAACACCACGAGTTTACCGTTACCGAAACCGATGCGCTAAACTTAGTAGAACAAATGCTCTGCGCGTACGATGAGCCGTATGCCGATAGCAGCGGCATACCCACCATGTTGGTCTCAAAGCTGGCCCGCCAGCAGGTAACTATGGTGCTGAGTGGCGATGGTGGCGATGAACTTTTTATGGGTTACGGCATGTACCAATGGGCCAAACGCATGCAGCACCCAATGGTGAAACTATTGCACAAACCCATGGCTATGGCCTTATCTATGGGCGATAATCGCGCCAAGCGGGCAGCACAGGTTTTTAACTATTCGTCATCAAGTAAAATAAAAAGTCATATATTTTCGCAGGAGCAATATTTTTTTAGCGAGCAAGAGTTAAGTCATCTACTCATAAATTCATCTGCTCAACAACTGCAATTTGATGAAACGCAAAACGGTTTATCACGAAATTTATCTGCTGCAGAGCAACAAGCACTGTATGATATTCGCTATTACCTGAAAGATGATTTGCTGGTAAAAGTAGACATTGCCTCCATGCAGTACTCGTTGGAGGCACGCACTCCTTTTTTAGATTATCGCATAGTAGAATTTGCGCTCAACCTCTCTGAACAACTCAAAGTGCAAAACGGTATCAGCAAATATTTGCTCAAAGAGGTGTTGTATGATTATGTGCCCCGTCAAATTTTCGACCGCCCTAAGTGGGGTTTCTCTATCCCTTTGGCCAAATGGCTCAAAACCGATTTGCGATTTTTGATTACTCAATACTTAAACCAAGAAACCGTAAGCGGTTGTGCGGTAGTTCACTGGCCGTATGTGCAAACCTTGCTTAAACGATTTGAAGCCGGAGAAGATTATCTATACAACCGAGTTTGGGCGCTTGTAATTTTACATCGTTGGTTAAGCAAACAGAGCACGACATGAGTGCCGAAGTATTATACATTTCATACGATGGCATGACCGACCCACTGGGCCAAAGTCAAGTGATTCCGTACTTAGAGGGGCTAAGTAAGCTTGGATATAAAATAACCCTAATCAGTTTTGAGAAACCGGAGCGCGTTTCAAAAAACAAACCGGGCATACACAAAACATTACAACAAGCAAACATTGACTGGCATCCGCTGCCTTACACCAAACACCCACCCGTACTTTCTACAATCTACGATTTGTGGAGAATGAAAAAACTTGCCCAGAAACTTCATCGTCAAAAAAACTTTCATCTGGTGCATTGCCGCAGCTACATCAGTGCATTGGTGGGGCGATATCTGAAAAGAATTTTTGGTATTGGTTTTCTTTTTGATATGCGCGGTTTTTATGCCGATGAGCGGGTAGATGGCAAAATCTGGAATCTAAAAAATCCGGTATATAAACTGGTCTATCGTTTTTTTAAAAATGCAGAGCAATCGTTTTTGCAAGAGGCCGACTGTACCATCTCGCTGACCCATGCCGGTAAAAAAGAAATTCAAAGTTGGAGCCAACTCA
Source organism: Chitinophagales bacterium (assembly GCA_016787045.1). GTDB lineage: Bacteria > Bacteroidota > Bacteroidia > Chitinophagales > LD1 > Bog-950. The sequence continues at coordinate 297,782 of JAEUVA010000011.1, read as the reverse complement.
AAGGCCAACCACTACCTATTGAAGTAATTCCGTGCTGTGCAGATGTAAATCATTTCAGTCAAAAAAATGTGGATGCCCACAAAGCAACACAACTTAAAAATGAGCTGAAAAGCGATTTTGTGCTGTGTTATGTGGGTTCTATGGGCACCTGGTATATGCCCAATGAAATGTTTGATTTTTTTAATGTATTGGTGACCTATAAGAGCGATGCATTGTTTTTAATCCTTACAGCTGATGAACCGGAACACATCTATCGCTTATCCGAATCAAAGGGTATTGTACGCGATAAACTCATAGTGAAAGAGTCTTCGCGTAAAGATTTGCCCACTTACTTATCGGTATGTCAGCTATCTGTTTTTTTTATCAAGCCCGTTTTTTCAAAAAAGGCCTCATCGCCTACTAAACACGGGGAGCTAATGAGCATGGGCATACCTCTGGTAGCCAACGACTTTGTAGGCGATGTGGGCGATATTATTCGCCACACTAAGTCTGGTGTAGTTATCAGCGACTTTGCAGCGCAATCCTATCGTACAGCCATAGAAACGGTACTAAACACCACCTATAACCAACCGCAGATCAGCCAATGTGCTCGTGAAGTATATGGCCTTGAAAACGGTATAAAAACCTATGATACAGTGTATCGTTTTGTTTTACAAAACAAAACCCATAGGCCATGAACCTAATTGACCTCCACGGCTTGAACCACCGGCTGCCTGAGTTGCAATCAAAATTTGCCCATCAGGAGCCCTTCAGGTTTGTACACATCCCTCATTTCTTTTTGCCAGACGCTGCAGAAAAGATACATGCCGCGATACCCGCCATCGAAACGGCCAATTGGGATAACACCACCTACATTAATCAGGTAAATAAATACACGCTCAACAAGTTTGAAAAAGACAGTTTACTTCAACAAACTTTTAATGAGTTGAACAGCAGTGATTTTAGAAACTGGCTGGGAAAACTAACCGGCATAAACGACCTGATAGCCGATGAAAACCTGTTTGGCGCTGGGCTGCATCAATCGGTAAAAGGCGCACAGCTTAATGTACATGTAGATTACAACATCCATCCGGTTACAAAGCATCACAGAAGACTAAACGTACTGGTGTACATGAACAAAAACTGGCTACCCGAATACAAAGGCGATGTGGAATTTTGGAAAATTACGGCTACCGAAAAAAAGATGGTGGCAAAATATGCCCCTTTGTTTAACGAGTGTGTGATTTTTGAAACCAATGAACACTCCTACCACGGGCATCCGGAGCCACTTAATACACCAGATAACATTAGCCGAAAATCTATTGCTGTTTATTATTACACCAAAGAGCGGCCTGAAAGCGAAAAAGCGCATGAACACAATACTGTTTTTGTGAACACACGCGGTGTAAATGGTGCTATGCACAAAATACAAAACAGCATTAGAGCCCTGATAGAACGGATACAAAAACGCTTCGGCAATTAGCAACGCTTCTGTACTTTTACCGTCTTTCTCTTAAATTTAATCGCTAATTGTATGTACTGTAAAGCATGGTTGCATGAAAAGACATTTACCTCTACTTGTTTTTCTTTTTTTGTTCATTTCTTCATTTAATGCAAGCGCACAGCAACCAACCTCTATTGCAGATTTAAAACTCTGGCTAAGTGCCGATACCGGCATTACACTCAGCGGCCCCACGGTAACTAACTGGAACGACATTAGCGGCAATAACTTGCATTGCTCACAAACCAATGCCACAGAGCGACCCGCATTTACCACCTCCAACTGTTTACTCAATGGCAAACCCAGCATTTATTTTGACGGCACAGACGATTTTTTGAACGGGGTGGTTATTCCGCAGTTAGACAGCTCTTCAGTTACCGTATTTATAGTGGCTCGTGGCGATGCACAACCCCAAACCGGTGTGTACGCGGGACTGTTTAGTATAAATAGTTTTAGTAATGGGTTTTGGGTAAACAGGCGATTGCTCAACCAAACATTTGGATTGGCCAATAATGGTGCTTATGCTAGCGGAGCCAGCGCATCTGCTCCATCTGCAGGATACAGTTTCAGAGTGCACGGGGTGGTAAAAAACACCGGAGTAGATGTGCGCAACTATATCAATAGTGCTACTTCTGGCGCGGCCAGCACCAATGCGTCTGCCATTGCTCCATTTACTAATGCCGCTTACATCATTGGTAAATCAACAGGTGCAAGCAGCGGCTTGTTTAAAGGCGATATTGCGGAAGTAATTGTGTATTCGCGAGCACTTAGCGATGCAGAGCGCACACAAATACTTAATTATTTGTATAATAAATACGCCCCTCCGGTAAACATTGGCCCGGCTATACTCAACGAACCATATAGCTTTTGTAAAACACTTAGCGCAGGATGCGGCTACACCAATTACAACTGGAGCACGGGTGCCACCACATCGTCTATCAACGTCAGCACATCGGGCACTTATAGAATTACTGCAACCGATGTTTTTGGTCGCACCAGTAGCGATACCATCACCATCAGCTTTCCAACCGTTTCGCTAAACATTGCGGATACTACGGTTTGTGCCGATCAAACTGTTGAGTTAGTGCCTGTTGTACCCTCGGGGACATACACCTTTAGCTGGCAAGACAATTCCACTTCCGGTAGTTACACCGCCTCATCAGCGGGCAGTTATTTTTTTACCGCTGCCGATAGCAGTGGCTGCACAAAAACGAGTGCAGCAAAATCAATTGCCATAGACTCTTTTGCCTATCAGGTTTCTTTGGGAAACGACACCTCCTTTTGTGCCGGCAATTTGTTAGGGTTAAATACACCTGCCCTTTGGAACGGGCTTAGCTTTAGCTGGAGCACCGGAGAAAACACTCCATTAACCACAGTTAACTCTCCCGGAAATGTAAATGTGGTAGTTACTAACCCACTGGGTTGTGTTGGTCGCGATACTGTGTTAGTTAGCATCTCAGGCATAGCTCCATCCATACAATTTAATGGTGATACGTTTTGCCTGGGCAAGGTGTATCAACACAACGCAATTATTACCAGTACAGATACATCATCCATTGCCTCGGTACTTTGGAACTTTGGAAATGGAGCAACTTCTTCGCTCCTCAATCCTACGTATGTGTATCCGGCTACGGGCAATTATACGGTAACGGTATATGCCGAAACCAGCAGCGGGTGCAGCAAATTACTGCAAAAAAATGTGCGCGTAAAAACCATCCCCACAGCTGTACTTTTTGCTGACTCGGCTTGTGTAAATTCTCCGCGATTATTGTTTCAGTATAGCACAGCTACACCTCCCGATTCTATTGTGGCCTGGGCTTGGAATTTTGGCGATGGCGCCACCTCTGGGTTGGCTCAACCTACGCATATCTATACATCATCGGGTATCAAAAACACTGCACTTGTAGTTACTTCATCTAACGGCTGTACAGACACAACAAGCTCTATTGTTAACGTTATTAGCTCATCTTCTTCTGCACAGCCGTTTAGCAATATTTTGCCCGTAAACAACGCTATAGTTACCAGCAACAGTGTTACGTTTAACTGGAGTGCATCTGCCGGTGCTGTTAAGTATAGCATTTTTGTATCGGCAGATAGCACCATGAGTTCTCCAAACGTTTATTCCAATATTACCGGTACAAGCTATACCACTACACTAACATCTACCAACGCTTACTTCTACTTTGTGCGGGCTTACGGATTGTGCAACGATTCGGTAAATACTCCGGTGTTTTCGTTTCGGATTGTTTCGCCTGCTAACTTCACAGGACTTCAGTTATGGTTAAAAGCCAATCAAGGAGTGAGTACCCTCGGTGGTTTTGTAAGCAGTGTACAAGATTTTAGCGGCAACAACTATCATGCGCTGCAGAACAACACTGCAGCACAACCTGCATTTGTAAATTCTGTGCCACAGCTCAACTACTTACCGGCTATTTATTTTGATGGCACAAACGATTCTTTGATTGGACCCATGATTGCCGGCTTAAGCGATAGTTCGCTTACGGTAATGATACTTGCCAAAGGCGATACGCAACCGCAAACCGGTTTGCTTGCCGGACTTTTTGCTATCAACCGGAGCGATAACGGATTTTGGCTTTGCCGCAGATTGCTCAACCAAACCATAGGCACACAAACCAATAACACATTTGTTAGCGGGGCCAGTTCTTCTGCCCCATCTGCCGGATTTCCATTTCGCATAAACGAAGTATTGAAGCGCAAAAACGTTGACTTGCGCAACTACATCAATGGCACACCATCAGCACAAGCCAACACTACCAGCGCGGTAACATCCTCTTTTACCAATGCCCCTTACCAAATCGGCAAGTCGCCCACCTCATCAGGCACTGCCTTTAAAGGTTCTATAGCAGAGGTGCTGGTATATTCCCGTGCGCTGAGCGATACGGAACGCACACAGGTAATGAATTATTTTTATACCAAATATGCCCCCCCCGTAGAACTTGGTTCAAACATTACGCAAACCTACAGTTTGTGCCCTGTCAAGTTAGATGCCAGCGATAGGTTTTTAAATTACCAATGGTCTAATGGCGCTACAACTTCCTCTATCAATGTACAGCAAAGTGGTGTGTACAAAGTAACCACTACCGATGTGTTTGGGCGCATTTCCACCGACTCTGTGGTGGTTACTTTTGCGCAACCAAAATTATCGCTCACCGATACCACAGTTTGTTTTGGAAACACGGCTACAGTTTCGGTACAAACCATTGCCCCGTCTGTGTTGTATAATTATTTGTGGACAGATCTTACCACAGCTTCCTCGGCTACGTTTAATACCTCCGGTCAATACGCCTGTTTAGTAACCGATACCAACGGGTGCAGTTTCACTACCAACGCATTCAATTTAGTGATAGATGAGTTTCCCATCAAAACCACGCTATTGCCGGATGATACCGCTTTGTGTACCGGCAATACCATCAGCATTAAAACTACCGGGCTTCAGTATCCGGTGCTAACTAATATTTGGAGCAACGGCACCAATGGCGTACAAACCGCAATAACTACCTCCGGCTATTACAAAGTAACCGCTACTGATTTGGTGGGCTGCATCAACCGCGACTCGGTGAATGTGTACGTTAAGGGCATTGCTCCTGCCATCAACTTTTCTGCCACACAAGTGTGTATTGGCGACACTACCCGCTTTTTTGATTCTACACAAATTGTGGCTCCGGACAATTTCAAATCGTGGCATTGGGCGTTTGGTGATTTTACTACCGGCAACGTAAAAAATCCATTAAAAAAATATCCTATACCCGGAGTTTATGCTGTTACACTAACCGTGGTTAGTGACTCGGGGTGCCAAAACTCAGCCACAAAAAGTGTAATAGTTTCTGCTCCTCCGGTGGCTAATTTTACACTGCCCAATGTGGTTTGTGCGGGCACATCGGGCAAACTCACCGATGTTTCCATAGCGCTGTTTGGCGATACCGTGGCTCAATGGACCTGGTACATTGGCAGCGATGTGCTCAGCGGCAAAAGCCCCGTGTATGTGTTTCCGCAGCAAGGGCTAATACCCGTTACACTGGTGGCCAGCACCAATGCCGGTTGTGCAGATACTGTAACACAAAGCATTGAAGTATTTAGTGCATTGGTTGCTGATTTTGTTGTGGCCAATACTTGTGCAGGAGCCAGTACCATGTTTACTGATGTTTCTACTTCGCTCTCTATTGTAGATAGGTTGTGGAATTTTGGCGACCAAAGCCCGCCAAATAGTTTAGCCGCAGCGGAACATGCGTATGCTACTGCGGGCACGTATTCGGTTTCTTTAACCGTAGAAAATGCCATTGGTTGTAAAAATTCGGTTACCAAACCCATCACCATTGCGCCTAAGCCCGATGCTAATTTTGGGCCGCTTGTTACCTGTATTGGCCAGCCCTATCAGCCCATAGACAGCAGCTATGCCACAACCGATAGTCTTGTGGGGTACTTTTGGAATATTAACGGAAGTAGCTACTCTCAAAATGCTCCAGCTCACTTGTTTTCTGAAGTTGGAAATTATCCGGCATCGCTCAAAGTGGTTAGCTCAAGCGGCTGTGCCGATTCGGTGTCAAAAATTATTTCGGTAAAACCATTGCCGGAAGCCAACTTCGGTTACTCTCCGTTGTACGGAAGCGCACCACTTAGCATCAGCTTTATCAATAACAGCATACTAGCTACCAGCTATTTCTGGGATTTTGGTGATGGTAGCACCTCTGCTACTGCAACACCCACCCACATTTACCTGCAAAACGATACACATACGGTCTATTTAGTTGCTACCTCGGTTTTTGGCTGTACTGATACTGCATACAAAACACTGATTGTTGCCCCTACCGATTTGGATTTGAGTATAGACAATGTAACCACAACCACGGTGCCATTAACCAATGGCACTCAACTGGTTTATGTAACCGCCACCATATCAAACATTGGTACCCGAGTGGTTACTTCTGCCCAACTTTATGCCACGCTGGGCAGCAAAGGCCAATTGATGGAAACCTGGACCGGAGCGCTGTACAGCAGCGATATTACAGATTATGTTTTTAATGCAAGCTTTGTAATGAGCGAAGTACAGGCCAACACTTATGTGTGTGTGGAGGCAAAAAATGTAAACAATGGCGAAACAGAGTTACGTACCGATAATAACCGGCAGTGTAACTCACTTACTGCCTCAATTCAAATCATCGGCCCATTGCCCAATCCGGCAGATGCAGAGTGTACCCTTGGTATAGTTTTACCCAAGGCGGGCACCGTGCAAATTAGCATTGCTGATATGCATGGGCATTGGTTAGAAAAAAACACTGTACTTGATTTGCCACAGGGCCGTACAGACTACAGCATTGCTTCGGCTAATATGAATGCCGGAATGTATGTGGTAACGGTGCGGTATAATGATGAGGTAGTGGCTAAAAAGTTTGTGGTGAGGTAGGAACCATTAATACCCTTAGAAAACATTACTGATTCTAAGTTCTTGGATAAGTTTGCGTTGATATGAAATTTGAAGAATTACCATTAGCCGTTTTTGCCCCAACCATAGGAGCGCGCTCACAAACCTTTGTAAAAAAACACACGAATGAATTGCTACCTGGCAAAACACTTACTGTAAGCCGAAAAAACAAACATGATGACTGGGATGTAAGTGGCCAATTTTTTAATCTTGAACTTGAAGTAAGGTATAGCCCTTATCAATCGCTTAAAAATAGATTTTACCGGTCTATTAACTACCAACCAGAAATAGCCGCCTTAAAGTCCGCTCTCAAGAAACATAAGGTTAGAGTTATTATGTCAGAGTTTCTTGATTGGTCGGTGCAGTGGATAGATTTAGCCAATGATTTGGGCATTACTTTTTTTGCGCATGCACATGGAACCGACATTAATTCCCGTCTTCGTGAAGAGAAATGGCGGAGAGAATACTTGAGGTATAACAACACCGGAGGTATCATTACAATAAGCGAGTATTCAAAAAAGCAGCTCATTGATATTGGCATTCTACCAGATAAAATATTTGTTGTGCCGTGTGGCACCGACTCTCAGCCAAACTTTTCTCCAAAAACCAATACCGATAAAATCAAATGCCTAAATGTAGGCAGAATGATTGCCTGCAAATCGCCCATACTCGCTTTAGATTCATTTAGAAGAGCTGCTGAAAAAAACAACAAATTACATTTTAGTTATGTGGGTGCCGGGCCTTACTTTCAGGCCGCTCAGCAATTTGTTACAGCGCTACAACTTCAAAACATAGTGCACTTAAAGGGCGGAGTTCCACACAGCGATGTGAAACAGCTGCTTACAGAATCTGATATATATATACAACACAGCGTACTTGACCCGGAAACAGGACAAGCCGAAGGCCTACCGGTTTCCATTCTGGAAGCTATGAGCTATGGACTGCCGGTAGTGGCCACTAAGCTCACCGGAATACCCGAAGCTGTAGAGGATGGGGTAACCGGATTTTTGGTTGAACCGGGTGATAGTGCAGGTATGGCTGAAAAAATATTGTTGTTGGCTACAAATGTTGATTTAAGAAACACAATGGGAGAAGCGGGTTGGAGAAGAGTAAATGAAAAATTTAGTTGGCAGCATGAGAGAGCACAGCTATTGCACATTTTTGGCATGAGTTAAACCATGTCAAACTCCTGTTCTATTATTTTAATATTTTTTTGTATGTTTTGATTTTGAAGCACAAACTTTTTTTGTTGTTCTCCTAATTCAGTGGCAACTGACTTATCTGTTAATAGATTGGCACTACAATCCACAAATTTACTGAGGTTAGTAAAGTTAGGATAAACCTGATTGTACTCCGGCTCGGCTACATAATGCCCAAAATCCCAAAACACCTGTGGAATCCCGCTCATGGCAATTTCAAATGCCGCAAAGCCCGCAGGTCTGTTATTGCCGGACTGAAACCAAACCAAATCTATTTCACCGCTCTTCATCACTTGCGCTAATGATTCAGCATGGCCTTTAAAATGAACGTTATCCGATAAGTATAAATGATCAATTTGGCGTTTCAGCCCAGTGGCTTTTGGATCTCCGGCTCCGTAGATATACAACTGTGCATCAATCTTTTTCTCGCGTAATAGCTTTAGTGCATACAAATACGGCTCCATGGGTTTCATTCTATCTATGCGCGAAAAAACGGCTATTGTATGTTTATTGTTTCGTGGTGTTGGTACAACCGAATACGGTATCAATTCCAAACTCATTGGAAAATAGATGTGGCGAAAATTCGTAAACCCCTCTAATTCCTTCTCCAATAACCATGGTGAAAATGGTGTAAAAAAAGTGTAGCCCTTTTGTTTATCCCATTTTGCATAGCAATCATCATCATATTGAAATTTTGTAGAAAGTATATGGATATACTCTTTGTAAGCACCCTTCTCTAAACTGTTGCCTAAGTGCGCATATGCACCTATACCCATCCAATTCACAATGTCAAACTTTTGCAAAAACTTAGACAGTATTTGCTTTTTGCGTTTCGCTACTTCTGTTGATGCCTTTGCCTGTACTCTACCCACTGGTATAAACCGTGTCATCTTTTCTTGCCGCAAAAGCTTTTGAAGATTATTATCTGCTGCAATCAAATCCGGGTAAAAATGTATCTGACACCCTGCCTGTATGGTTGGTTCATAGTAATACTCTGTAGACCAGTTTTTATTAGAAAGGTTGGGTGTGATTTTGAGAAAGTGTACCTCATACTTTTCTTTATTCAAGTGTTTTGCTATTTCATATACATACCTCTCTCCACCAGCTTGTATAAAGTAATACACAATAAACAATACTTTCTTCTTCTTCATTTCTATTTGGCCTTAGTGCATACGTATAAATCTTCGTTATCACTTAAGCCGTATTGGCTATACTGGGTACAGAGGTTCATTATCTGCACACTAAACCCGGCATCGGCTAAGCGCTTTTTGTAATCTGCTCCATACAAGCGTACATGATCAAACTGCCCGTAAACAGCTTCGCGCTGTTTATCTGTGGTTGCTTTTTCATCTTCGAGTGTGGCGGTGCTATTTTTTGAAATGGGCACTTGCAAAATGGCTGTGCCTCCGGGTTTTAACACCCTAAACAACTCGCGCATGGCCAGCGAATCATTAGGCACATGCTCTAACACGTGATTACAAATAATAATATCAAAATAGTCTTGCGTATATGTTAGTGCGGTAATATCTGTATCCTTTACGTGTGTGGGATAGCTGTATCCGGGTGTAAACTTATCGCCACAAACGTAGTTGCTAAACCCTTGACGGATAATCGCTTCACTGATACGTTTCTCCGGGGCTATATGGAGTATAGCAATGCTTTTGGGTTGCAGAAACAGTTTAAAACAATCTCGCAGATAAATATATACTAATCGCTCTCTATCTGTTGAATGGCAGTTGTAGCATCCGGCATTTCGCTTGCCTGCTCCAGCCACTTCTTTTTCTTTCAAAACAGGAAGATCTAAGCCAATGGCATATAAGTCGTTTGCCTTAAATCCGCAAATTGGGCAAGTTACTTTAGTTCCTCTATGTGGCAGCAACTCCATCTGTTTCTTGATAGTATATTTTAGCGCTGTTAACATGTGCTTTCAAGGATTAGGTTGAACAAATGCTTGGTGTATGTGCTGACAGATACTTTCCACTACGGCTATCGGCAACTCATAGTATAGCGGCAACCTGACCAAACAATCGGCATAGCGGTTGGTTTCGTGCAGTACCCGGCCATCGTGTAGCTTTTCGTAAAATGGAGATTGGTGTAAGGAGAGGTAATGAAATACTGCTTGTATGCTATTGCTCTTTAAGTGTTCAATTAATGCGCTGCGCTCCTCAAGGTTGTTGCAAACCACATAAAACATGTGTGCGTTGTTTGTCGCGTAATCTGGAATATTGGACAAACGAAGTTTGCCGGCAGTTTGCAAGGGGAGCAGATTATGATAGTATGTGTTCCAGAGTTCTTTACGCTTGTTTTGTATGTGCTCTAAATTTTCGATTTGTGCAAATAGAAAAGCAGCAATTATTTCAGAAGGCAGGAAAGACGACCCCACATCCACCCAACCATATTTATCTACCTCACCTCTAAAGAATGAAGAACGGTTGGTCCCTTTCTCGCGAATGATTTCTGCCCGCTTTACAAAACGGTCATCGTTTATGGCCAACATACCGCCTTCGCCCGAAATAATATTTTTGGTTTCATGAAAGCTAAATGCCGCCAAATGACCAATAGAGCCGAGCGGTTTGCCGTTGTAGAAACTATCAATGGCCTGAGCCGCATCTTCAATTACAAATAACTTATATTTATTAGCTAGCGCCATAATGGCATCCATATCGCAAGCCACCCCAGCATAGTGAACGGGCACTATTGCTTTAGTGCGCGGTGTAATAAGCGCTTCAATTTGTGAGGCGTCTATATTGGGGTTCTCGGCTCCGCTATCGGCAAATACAATTTTTGCCCCGCGCAGCACAAACGCATTAGCCGTAGATACAAAGGTATAAGAAGGCATAATCACCTCATCGCCCGGCTGAATGTCTATGAGTATGGCCGCCATCTCCAATGCATCGGTACACGATGTGGTGAGCAGGCACTTTTTGAATCCATATTTTTCTTCAAAGAACGCATGGCATTTTTTAGTAAATTTTCCATCACCAGAAATCTTGCCCGATGCTACCGCTTGCTGGATATACTCCAGCTCCTTTCCGGTGAGAAATGGTTTATTAAAGGGTATCATTTATTTTCCTGTTTTGCCGGCACTCCATAGTACAGCCCGGGGTTTATCAAATTTTCCACAACCACACTTCCCACTCCTGTTTTTATATCGTCATTAATAATAATGTTATCGCTTATGGCAGTAGCGGTACCCAGGTTTACGCGTTTGCCAATTTTTACAAACCCCGAGGTAGTTACCCCCGGTGATAGAATAGTATGGGCACCAATTGCCACATCGTGCGAAACAACACAACCCGTGTATAAAAGCACATTATCTTCTATCACACAATTCATGTCTACTACTGTACCCGGGTATATCATTACTCCAATACCTATCTTACTGTTGCTATCAACAATAACTGACGGATGTATAACTGTTGCAAACGGTATTGCTGTGCTCAATTTTTCAAAAAGTGATGCCCGCTGTGGCATGTGTTTGTAGCCAATACCCATCATCAACACATCAAATTTTTTTTGGTTATACAGTTCAAGGATGTCTGTGCAACTTCCTAACACCTCTTTGCCAAATTTTTGTTTGCCGGCCTCTTCAAAATCATCAAAAAAACCGACAACAATGTATTTGCCGGTAGCCAATGCGTGATGTGCTATTTGCCCCGCCAAATCGCCCGAACCTATGATGGCTAACTTTTGCATTAACTGCGAATGAAATACTTTTTTGCTTCTGCGGCACCAACATTAAAAATCAAATCTACCACGCTTACGGCATGTTCAAATGGCGGAAACAACTGCGAGTATTCCGGATAGCCGTTGAAGTCTATCCAGTGCACATTTACTCCTTTGCTATTAAATAAAGATTCGTCTAAATATGTTTTAGCGGCAGGGCCGCTGTAGTAATCAGTAGCTTTGGCTTGCAAACAAATGTTGAGGATCCGTTCTGTTTTGTCTCCTATCAATTCATAATCGCTGCTCCAGGTGATGGGCGTTTTGATTTGTAGTAAAGCGCAAATGCCTGTTAAAAAGCGATAGTTGATTTTGCTCAGGTGTGTTTCGGTGCAGCCGAGGTATAGTTCTTCAAAAAAATCTTTGTGCTCTTTAAAGAATGGCGCACGGGCATAATTGGCTTGTAGTGTTTTCCAGTGTGTGGCGTTCCACTTATTGTCGCTCAATACGGTTTCGTTAATCAGTTGCAGGTATTTGCCCTTCACTTCTACCGGTATAGTGAGCCAGTAGAGCCCTTGTGGAGTTTTTATTTGGTTACGGTTGCGCCAGTCTCTACGCGTGTACTGCACATCATCATATAATATAAATTCATCTACCGTATAGATGGTTTCAAAATACCCTTTCCAGGGGATGTAGTTAGATTGTGTAATGGCTACTTTTTTCATACCAATTGTACCTCCTTCGTATCCCATGCCAGTTTTGGCCTTACCATGCCGTTTACTTTGCCCATAAAACCCGCTTCGCGCTCGGTATCTTTTACTTGAAAACTCAAAACGTCCTCTTGCTTAAATAGCTGACGCATTTCGGCTGTGTATATATAGGTAAAAATGGTATAGTGTCCATCGTTCAATAAATCGGCAGGTATGTGGCAGCGGGCCTCTATGGGTTTGCCCTGTGGTGCATCAAATTTATGACCGGCACCAAAAATGGTTTCGCCCTTGGCGCTGCGCAGGTCAAAGCCCACGTACAATCGGTTAGCGGCACTGGTGTTTACTACCGTAAAGGTTACATCTACTGCAGAGGTCACATCTACCGGCTCGTCAGGGTCGTTTGAAGATTTGTTTTCTATAGCTGCTGATAGGATTTTTACTTCGCTGTTTCCTATGGCATTTTGTAATCCCTCAAAGTTAATTTGCCGTTTATCAAACGAACCGCTATGCAGATAGTAGTCCACAATTTCTGCCGATGTACCTTGTTTACTTAGTGTGCCTTGTTCCATCATTACCGCTTTGTTGCACAAACTCTCTACGGCTGTCATGTTATGGCTTACAAAAAGCACCGTTCGCCCCTGAGAACTCACGTCTTTCATTTTGCCGAGGCATTTGCGCTGAAACTCTGCATCGCCCACCGCCAGCACTTCATCTACTATCAAAATTTCGGGCTCTAAGTGCGCGGCCACCGCAAATGCGAGGCGCACATACATACCACTGCTGTATCTTTTTACCGGAGTATCTATGTATTGTTCCACTCCGCTAAAGGCCACTATTTCATCAAACTTGCTTTTGATCTCGGCCTTGGTCATTCCTAAAATAGCTCCATTCAAAAAAATATTGTCGCGTCCGGTCAGCTCCGGGTGAAAGCCCGTGCCTACTTCCAGCAAACTGGCAATGCGGCCTTTAATTTTCATTTGCCCTTTGGTAGGGCCGGTTACTTTAGAAAGTATTTTGAGCAAGGTAGATTTGCCCGCACCATTTCTGCCAACTATGCCCAACACATCGCCTTGTTGCACTTCAAAATTTACATTTTGCAAAGCCCATACATAATCACTCACCACTTTTTGCGTTCGGTTGTTGGCCACGGTAATCTTTTCGTAGGGGTCGTCTTTGCCACGTATGTTGTACCACCAGCGGTTAAGGTCGTGTACAAGTGTGCCGGTGCTTACCAGCCCCAAGCGATATTGTTTGTATAATTCTTCTACTCTGATTACGGGCTGACTCATAACTACACGGTATCCATAAATGATTTTTCTACTTGGTTAAATATGACAATGCCCACGCCAAGGGTAACTACTGCAAATATTGCTGTGTAGCCAAGTGCTGCCGGGCTGAAATATCCATTGCCAAACATGGCGAATTTGAACGTTTCTAAAACCGGAGTAACCGGATTGAGTAGCAGCAGTGTACGGAGTTTACCACCGGTTGCGCTCAGCGGATAAATGACCGGTGACGCATACATTAAAAGCTGTACGCCAAAGGCAAGCAAAAACGAAACGTCTTTGTACTTGGTAGTAAGCGATGAGAAAATAATGCCCAACGATAAGCCAAGTGTGGCTAACAGCAGCACAAGAAACGGCACTAACAAAATGGCCGCGTTCGGTTGAAAGTGATATTCTTTAAAAAAAACATGAAACAACAACACCAGCACCAGCATAAGCAATTGAGTGCCAAAACGCACCAAGCCACCAAAAACTACAGCAATAGGTAGCACCAACCGGGGAAAGTACACCTTACCGAAAATGTTAGCATTGAGTGTGAATATATTAGATGTTTTATTCAGGCATTCGGCAAAGTAAGACCACAGCACAACACCCGACATGTAAAAAAGCATGGCCGGTACCCCATCTGTAGAGAGCTTAGCCACTCGTGAAAAAATGAAAAAGAAAACCAATGTGCTAAAAAGTGGTTGTAACAAAAACCACAACGGCCCTAATATCGTTTGCTTGTATTGCGCCTTAATATCGCGCTGAATAAACAGTGCAATCAAATCGCGATAGCGCCAGAGTTCGCGCAAATTAATATCCAGCAATCCCTTGCGGGGTGTAATTACTTCTGTCCATTGCTCTTGTTGCGCTGTTGCACTCATACCGCTGCGATAATATCAAACCTGCGTGAATTGTTTTAACTACTGTGGTACCTGCGCAGTAAGTTGAGCGTTTACCCAGACGTATGTTTTTTTCATGCCTTCTAATAGTGGTGCTGTGGGTTTCCATTGCAGCTCGGCCGCTATCAGCCGGTTGTCAGAATTGCGGCCCATAACACCTACCGGCCCTTCAATATTTTTAATGTTTAATTTTTTGCCCGAAAGCGCAATCACCATTTTGGCCAGGTTGTTGATTGAAATCATTTCTTCTGAGCCAATGTTTACCGGCTCGCTAAAGCGGCTATCCATCAGTTTGCGTACGCCATCCAAACATTCGTCTATGTATAAAAACGAGCGCGTTTGTGTGCCGCTTCCCCAAATTTCTATTTCACCGGAGTTATCTGCCTGTGCTACTTTGCGGCAAATGGCAGCAGGTGCTTTTTCTTTGCCCCCCTGCCACTCGCTCTCGGGGCCAAAGATGTTGTGAAAGCGGGCAATGCGCACATCTAAGCCATAGTTGCGCTGAAAAGATAAAAACAACCTTTCGCTAAAGAGTTTTTCCCAACCGTACTCGCTATCGGGCTGAGCGGGGTAGGCGCTCTCCTCGCTGCACAGCGGGTTGGTAGGGTCGGTTTGGTTAAAGGCCGGATAAATGCAAGCCGAAGAGGAATAGAAAATTTTTTTAACCTGATGCTTAACTGCCATTTCTGCTGTATGCAGATTGATAAGAGCCGAGTTGTGCATCACATTAGCATCGTTGTCACCGGTAAAAATGTAGCCGGCTCCGCCCATATCTGCCGCTAACTGATACAACTCATCTGCTCCGCCTTGCAACGCATTATCTACGTTGGCGGCTATGCGTAAATCTGCCGTAATAAACTCATTGGCCAGCGATTTTGAAAATTGTGGGTGCTTCAAATCTACTCCCACCACATAATTTCCCTCGGCTTTCAGCCGCTTCACTAGGTGGTTTCCAATAAACCCGCCTGCTCCAAACACAATTGCTTTTTTCATTTGATGTAGTATATCTTTTGCTATCCTTTTTTGGAAGCAACATTAAAACCTATTCTGTAATTGATGATTACCAGCATAATTAAAAAGAAAGGCAATATGGGTATGCGGTAACGCACCAAAGCACCAAAATTAAAGCTGGTTAACCCAATGGCAATGGCCATAATAATCACAAAAGGCAGCGCAAAAGCCACTAATGGCTCCGATATGACCGTTTCGTATATACGCCATAACTTACTGGTAAGTAATAACCGCAGCATTAGATAGAGTAAAAACATGGACTCTACAGCCGATAGCAGCATAACCGGGTTACTTACCTGCCATAGAAACGGCCCGAACAAACTGTAGGTAATTGCTAATGGTGCCTGGCGGATAAGGTTCCCCATAGATACGTCATCGGGGTCGCCCCCGAGCGAGTAAGTTGCCCCGCCTTGTGTAGTGTGCCAGGTGCGGTAGCCCGTAGCTTTTTGCTCTAGCGACTCTAAGTTGTAGGCCTCTGTGCTGGAGCCAATGCCAATAACAATGAAATACGATGCCGCTAAGCCCATTACAATAAGTGCCGGCCCTATAACAAACCGCGCCACCGAGTTTTGAATTGATGTACGGTAATGAACCGTAAGCATCAGCAGTGAGCAGGGTATTAGGGTAAACAGCACAAATGCCCTGATAAACGAAATAAGCAGGGCTGTAATCAGCAACAGCGTGATATAGTACAACACCCTTTTGCGAAGGATTAACGCTTTGTAAGTGCAATACACAAAAAAAAGAACCGACCCAAACATAACGGTGTCTTTTGCCAGCCCTGAACCCCAAAATAGTGCGGATGGAATGAATAACACGGCCAGAGCAAACTCTTTATGCAGCCGCGGGTAAATATCGCACAGTAAAACAAAAAAACGCCAGGTAAATTGATATGAGATTACGGCAAACAACACACACAGCGCCCAGTAAGAGTTAAAACACAATAGATCCAAAAAAAAACCTATACGAATAATGGTCAAAGATGGAATACCCCGCGTGAGGTACTGTACGCCATAACTGCCTGCCTCGTACCGAGCTGCTGAGGGGTAGTTTTCAAAAGGGTCGGTAAGGAAATCAAAGGTAAGTGACGGCTCTAAGTAAAACAGGTTATACACCGCCTTAATAGTGCCAAAAAAAGCAATGGAGTCGCCCCCTTTGTAGTAAAAGACATATATGCCCGCAAAGAACAATGCACCACCAATTTTGTAGGAAATTCCTCTCAAGTAGTAGCGCTTGTACAGAAATGTGTTGTTTTTAGACACCACATTAAACGCCCAAAAGTACGCCACCAAAATATACAACGTGCCCAGAAACACATCCAAAAAACCCATGTCTCTGATGAGTGTCTCCATGAGCTTTTAGGGTTAGTATCCTCTTTCGTTTTTGCCTTCTACAAAGTTCATGTAGGCGCGGTTGGTTACTTTATTGCCACCGGGGGTGGGGTAGTTGCCGGTAAAGTACCAATCGCCCGTGTTACCGGGGCAGGCACGGTGCAGGTTTTCTATTGTTTGATAGATAACTTCCACATCTGCAAAAAGCTTTTGTGGCTTTACAATAGCTGCAATTTTTTCAGAAATCTGATCGGGCGTAAAGTGATCGTATAGTTTTTTTACGTGGTTGGGTACTTCTTCAGCCGGTTTATCGTTATCGGCCTTGCACAGGTCGTACACCTCTTGCAAGCGGTGGCTCATATAATTTTCTTTCAGCAAATCTACCAGCGCGCGAAAGGCCACAAAATCGTACATGCGGCTCATGTCTATACCGTAGCAATCGGGGTAGCGGATTTGTGGGGCTGAAGAAACAATCACTATTTTTTTCGGACTTAGTTTTGCCAGGTTTGCTAATATGCTTTTTTGCAATGTGGTGCCCCGCACAATAGAATCGTCTATTACTACCAGTGTATCTGTTTCGGGGCGCACACTGCCGTAGGTAATGTCATACACATGGCTTACCATTTCATCGCGGCTGCTATCATCGGCTATAAAAGTGCGGGCTTTCACATCTTTTACGGCTATTTTTTCCCAGCGGATGCGCAGGTTGAGTATGCGCAGCACTTCGGCATCGGTTAGTTTTTGGGTAGAAACTATTTGCTGTTTTTTGTACTCGTTCAAATAGTCCTCCAGCCCCTTCATCATGCCATAAAAAGCTACTTCGGCTGTGTTGGGAATAAAGCTAAACACCGTGTTTTCAAAATCGTAATTGATGGCTTTGAGCACCTGGTCTGTAAGGTAGTAGCCAAGGTTTTTGCGCTCTTCGTATATCTCTTTATCTGTACCGCGGCTAAAGTAAATGCGCTCAAAGCTGCACGATTTTTTTTCGCCCGGGTCGCGCACCAGATCTTGCTTTACGCGGCCATCTTTTTTTATGACTAATGCATGGCCGGGTTTTATTTCTTGTATTTTTTCAAACGGCACGTTAAATGTAGTTTGTATAGCCGGGCGCTCGCTGGCCACCACCACTATTTCATCATCATAATAAAAATAAGCCGGCCGTATGCCGTTAGGGTCGCGCAGTACAAACGCATCGCCATGCCCAAACATACCGGCCATAGCATAGCCACCATCAAAATCTTTGGCTGAGCGGCTTAATATTCTACGTACGCTCAACTCTTTGGCAATAAAATCGGTGATTTGTTTGTTGCTATACCCTTGGTCTTTGTATTTTTCAAAAATGTTTTGCACCTCGTCATCCAAGAAGTGACCTATTTTTTCCATCACCGTAATGGTATCGCTGCGCTCGCGGGGGTGCTGCCCCAACTCTATAAGGTGACTAAACTGGTCGTCCACATTGGTCATGTTAAAGTTGCCGGCCAGCACCAAGTTGCGGGTCATCCAGTTGTTTTCGCGGATAAACGGGTGGCAGTAGCTATCGGTATTTCTGCCGTAAGTACCGTAGCGCAAATGGCCGAGCAATAACTCGCCTATAAATGGGTTGTTGCGCTTTTGCCAATCGGTTTCGGCTGCTATGTTGTCTAAGGGCTTTCGGTCTTTTGGAAATTGCGAAAAAATCTGGTCAAACACATCTACTATCGGCTGGCTTTTGATGCTTCGGGCGCGATTGATAAAAGGACTGCCCGGATGTGGATCTAACTTGATTACTGCCGCTCCGGCTCCGTCTTGCCCACGGTTGTGCTGCTTTTCCATAAGCAGATACAGTTTGTTGAGGGCATACGAAACAGTGCGGTATTTTTCGGTGTAAAATTCCAGCGGTTTGAGCAGCCGGATTAGGGCTATTCCGCATTCGTGTTTGATGGCATCGCTCATAGAAGAGGCCGCGAATGTAAGGTTTTAGTTAATGAATAAGGAATATTGAGGGGCGAATATTACCTACTGCGCAGGTTAATAGTAGTTAACTGGCGCTGCGATACAGACATACAAACGGTCAAAGCTCAATTGGTCGCTAAGCCCTTGCCTTTACGTCTTGCCGCGAGGTCTTGCATAGTTTATCCCATATAAAACTTACCTCACCAAAGTTAACCACCACATCAGAGTGATGTATATTGTGCCAACCCGAACTATTGAGCCCGATTTTTGAAAGCAATTTTTCTGCCCAAGTAAAAGTAACGCCACAGTGCAGATACAAATTGAGCAGCACAAACGAAGTAATGGCGGTTAGATAAAGCGGCACAAAGTGCTTGGCCTCCGGCAAACAAATAACCACCACCGGCCAAAACGTAAGCACGGCCTCCACCGGCCCTACGGCAAAACCTGCAAAGGGCGTAGGGTCTTTAAAGCTATGGTGGTGCTTGTGAAAGGGATAAAAAAACTTGGTGTGCAACAGCCGGTGTTTCCAGTACGTGTAGGCGTCTATTACAATAATACCGGCATACATTTGCAAAACTACCATCCACCAACTTAGCTCCATTTCTGCTAATGTAAAGGCATAGCCCGTAGGGTAACCGCCCCTATACAACGCCACCGGCCAAGCGGCTAAGCAAGCTCCTATAAACATAGCGCGCACGGTTTCAAAAATTTCGTGCGCAACAGGCGGTGTTTTTTTGCGCTCGCCCTGTATGCGCTGCCCGCGGTATTCGGAATATTTAAAAAGTAAAAAACCTCCGCTGAGTACTATAGCTACCAGCGATAAAAAAATGACAGCAAAGCTTTGGTAATAAAGCCCCATAGCCGGATGCAACAGCCCGGAGGCAAACATCAGCCCTAGCACGGCCCAATCTATTGCGGGCGCCCAACGGTGTAAGTTGATGATTTGTTTAGCCATAATTAATGTGGCGAATATAAACGCCTACAGTTCTTTTTTTGAAGCGTGTATACGGTTGGTTAAATCTACCAACTGCTGCACCGATAGCTGCTCTGGCCGCAGATTAAAAACTTCGTTTTCTAACAGCGCTTTATTGTTGTTTACTAAATCGCGCAAGCTGTTGCGCATAGTTTTTCTGCGTTGGTTAAATGCGGCCTTCACCACTTTTTTAAATTGTACCTCATCGCAGCCCAGCGGTGTAGTTTTGCGCACCAGCCGTATCACACCGCTCATCACCTTGGGTGGCGGGTTAAAACATTCGGGAGGCACATCAAACAAATATTCGCCATCGTAATAGGCCTGTGTAAGCACGCTAAGCACGCCATAATCTTTGCTGCCGTGCTTAGCCACAATGCGCTGTGCCACTTCTTTTTGAAACATGCCCGTCATCTGTTGCACCGTTTCGCGCTCGTCAATTATGCGGAATACAATTTGTGATGAAATGTTGTACGGAAAATTACCTACCACATGTGTGGGGTTTTGCATAAAACTCAAATCGGTGATCAAAAAGTCTTCGTTTACCACCTTGCCTTTTAATGCCGGAAAGTTTTCGGTCAAATAAGCCGCCCAACGGTTATCTAACTCTACCACAAAATAGGAGTTGTACGACTGTTTCACTAAATGCTTAGTGAGCGCACCCATGCCCGGGCCTATCTCAACCACTGTTTTAAACGGAGCAAAATCGCCAATGGCTACAGTAATTTTTTGCAGCACATTCTCATCGGTTAAAAAATGTTGCCCCAGCGATTTTTTGAGTTCGTGTTTTTGCACCGCGCGAATATATGTTTTGGGTATGTAAATTGAGGCAGGAGATTACCTCCCGCATCAACTAATCAATACTAATAGCCCATTATTCGCACATTCGTGGCATAAACAGGATTATGGATGCATTCTTATTTTAGCCCTCCTTTTTAAAAAAAACGATCTCCGCATGAACCTTCAATTGCACCTCTGTGCCGACTATACAAAGTTTGCGCACAACATTATTTTAATAGATAACAAAACAGACCTTGGTAAGCTCGGATTAACCCCGGCCATAACTGCCGAAGCACAATCTTTTTTCAAAGAAAAAGTGAATCATATTTTCCAGCAATTGTTTGAGGGCAAAAGCATCAGCATAGTAAAAGTGGAGGAAAACAAGCTGGGTCACAAAACGCTGGAAGCCGCTCGCAAAGCCGGCCACGCCATCAATAAATTTTTGAACGGCAAAAAAATAAAAACCGCATCTGTTTACAGCTCTATTGACAATACCATTACTGCTGCTTTTGCCGAAGGTGTGGTATTGAGCAATTACGAATTTTTGAAATATAAAACCAAAAACAAAACCGAGAAATCGCTTAGTGCATTACACATAGACCAGCGCAATGCCGACAAAAACACCTTAGCACAAATCACCAATACCGCCACAGCCGTTTTCTTTTCGCGCACCTTGGTCAATGAGCCGCTCTCTTACCTTACTGCCACACAACTGAGCAAAGAAATAAGCGTTGCAGGAAAAAAATATGGTTTTAAAGTAACCGTGTTTGATAAAAAGAAAATTGAGCAACTCAAAATGGGTGGCTTGCTGGCCGTAAACAAAGGCAGTGTAGATCCGCCAACCTTTACCATTTTAGAATACAAGCCCGCTAAATACAAAAACAAAAAACCCATTGTACTGGTAGGTAAAGGCGTAGTGTACGATACCGGTGGCCTCAGCTTAAAGCCCACGCCCAACAGCATGGATATGATGAAGTGCGATATGGCCGGTGCCGCCACTGTGGCGGGCACATTTGTTTCTGCTGCATTAAACAAATTGCCTATACATTTAATTGGTCTGATACCGGCTACTGATAACCGCCCGGGTGGCAATGCGTACGTGCCTGGCGATGTAATAACCATGATGAGCGGGCTCAATGTAGAAATGCTAAATGCCGATGCCGAAGGCCGTATGATACTGGCCGATGCGCTGCATTACGCCAAACAATACAAACCCGAACTGGTGTTTGATTTTGCCACCCTTACCGGTGCAGCAAAAGCCGCTGCCGGCAGCGTGGTTACTCCGATAATGGGCACCGCATCCGATGCCGCCAAGGGCCTGTTGGCCGCCAGTGGCATGGCCGTATATGAGCGCCTACTAGAGCTACCTTTGCATGATGAGTATGGCGATATGATAAAGAGCGAAATAGCCGACATTAAAAACATTGGCGGCCCCGAAGCAGGTGCCATCACAGCCGGAAAATTTTTGGAACATTTTACCGATTACCCGTGGATGCACTTTGATATAGCCGGCACCGCCTATCTGACACATGAAGATGCCTACCGTGGCAAATACGGCACCGGTGTTGGCGTGCGCTTACTCACTCATTTCTTAAAGAATTACTAAACCACCCTCGCTCATGAGCAGCAAACCCACAGTTGGCATTACCCTTGGCGATTACAACGGCATAGGCGCAGAAGTTATTATCAAAACCTTGCAAGACGACCGCATTTTTCGTTTTTGTAATGTGGTGATATATGGGCAGCGCAACATCATTTCTTACTATGCCAAGCTGCTGAAAGTGCAAAATTTTCAGGTGAATGAGGTGAAGGATTTGGAAACACTCAATCTAAAAATTCCTAATGTGTTAAACTGCTGGACAGAGCAGGTACAAATACAGCCCGGCACCGCAACCGATGAGGCCGGTGCCAGTGCACTGCTTTGTTTAAACACCGCTATAAAAGATTTAACCGAAGGTAAAATAGATGTACTAGTTACAGGCCCTGTAAACAAAAGCACCATAAGCAAACACCAACCCGACTTTACCGGACAAACCGAGTTTGTAACCAAAGCCGCGGGCAGCGCTCAAAGCATGATGTTGCTCGTGAATGATGGCCTGCGCGTGGGCTTGGTTACTAACCATGTTTCGCTAAAAGACGTCACCGAAAAGATAGACAGCAACTTAGTTTTTCAGAAAATAGAATTGCTGCACAACTCCCTAAAAAAAGATTTTTTGATACATAAACCGCGCATTGCTGTGCTTGGGCTAAACCCACATGCTGGAGATAATTCTTTGCTGGGTAAAGAAGAAAAAGAAATCATTGCTCCGGCTGTGAACCGAGCCAAAGATAAGGGCTGGTATGTGCTGGGCCCTTTTGCAGCCGATGGATTTTTTGGCGCGCAAAACTTCCGCCACTTTGATGCCGTACTGGCCATGTACCACGATCAGGGGCTCATTCCGTTCAAAACGCTTTCGTTTGGCAGCGGAGTAAATTATACAGCGGGGCTAAACGTTATCCGCACCTCGCCCGACCATGGCACCGCTTACGATATAGCCGGTAAAGACCAAGCCAATGCCGACTCGCTACGCAGCGCCATTTTTACCGGGTTAGACATCGCCCGCCACCGTGCCGAGTACAAAGAAATGACGGCCAACCCCGTGGAGAAAGTACAGGTAGAAAGGGAAAGGTCGGAGTAGGCCAAAAACGGATGAACAAAAATTTATCAGTGTCGTAGCATAGGCACAATCCGTGTACTGATTTTATTTAAATCCGCAATACTTTTTATTCTATATATTAGCAAACATTCTAAAATCATTTTTTATGATGAAGAAGTTTGCCCAAAGCGTTTCGGTAGTGGTTTTTTGCCTGAGTACGCTCTTGCTGCCGGCCCAGCAATACTACGTGAGCCCCTTGCCCTACTCGCCTTATCCCTTTAACTCCGGTACGGCCATTTTGGTAAATCAAGATGATATCTGGAGCGCGCCCATACCACTCGGTTTTGACTTTTATTTTTTTGGCCAACAACATCAACAATTAGTAGTTGGTGCTAATGGCATAATTTCGTTTGATACTACTTTGGCCGGGCAATATTGCCAGTGGAATATTACTACCGGTGGCTCCTTGCCTAATTCTGCAATTTACACCAACAGCATCATGTTCCCCTACCACGATGTGGACCCCAGCTTAGGCGGTAAAATACGTCATCAAGTATATGGCGCTCCGCCCAACCGCAAGTGGGTGCTTTCGTTTGATAGCGTAAAAATGTATGACGATGTTTTTTTGATTGGCAACTGCGTTAATGTACCTCCGTTTACCGGTCAGTTGGTGCTGCACGAAGGCACCAAGATTATAGACATGTACATCAAAAACAAATCGGCCTGCCCCGCCTGGAACAACGGGTTAGCAATCATGGGCATACAAAACGCAGCCGGCAATGATGCCTATACTGTGCCCGG
Organism: Chitinophagales bacterium; assembly: GCA_016787045.1. GTDB lineage: Bacteria > Bacteroidota > Bacteroidia > Chitinophagales > LD1 > Bog-950. Next base: position 273,659 of record JAEUVA010000011.1, on the reverse strand, counting down.
TAGAAACAACACGGTGTGGGATGCATCCAACGAGGGCTGGCGATTTTCTGCGGATGAATATTTTTTGCCGGATTCATTTAACCGCATCAGTGGCCGAGTTTTTTTAGACCAAGACAAAGATTGTACACTCAATGGCAACGAGTATGGCCTCAAAAGTATCCCCATCATTTTTCAAAACACCAATACCGGTGCCACTACTTTTACCTACACCGATATGCACGGTTACTTTAGCAAAAAAGTAGATACGGGCACTTATGTGTTTTTTGCCAATCACCCACCCTCTTCGTTTTTATCTACCTATTGCCCAGCCGGTGGCTCGTACACGGTTTCGTTTTTTCAATATAACGATAGTTTAGACAATCAGTTTATTGCCGATACGGCCTCGCAAAATTGTTCTGCGCTGGTGCCCGGCATGTCGGTGGCCAATAAATTTGGTGTATGGTTTTGGAATGTGGTGGCCTGCGATACGGCAAAACTAACCATCCGCTGCAGCAACCAAGGCATAGTAGCTGATACGGCAAAACTGTTACTTACACTCAATGACTCTACTACACTTTTGCACTCCCCGGTACCCTATACTGTATTGGGCAACAATCAATACTTGTTCAACTTTGGTGTGTTGAGTGCCGGGCAAGATACTTCTGTTACCTTAATGATATTTCTTGGCTGCGATACATTGGGTAAAAACTTTTGCTATTCGTTACAAAGCTTGAGCACGTTTCCGGTTCCGTGTGTGGCAAACGGAAACAAAAAAACACTTTGCTTTTTTGTAGGCACCGCCTATGACCCCAACGCTATACTGGTGAGCAGCGCCAATAAACCCCAACTGGGTATGGTTAATTACTTAGAAACCCAGCCAGATGATTATTTTGATTACACCATCTTGTTTCAAAACACCGGCACCGCTCCGGCAAAAGATGTTAAGTTGAAAATACCCGTTTCTTCTAAAGTACTGCCTAATACACTACTGCCCACCAGTGGCAGCGCTGCCTACCAGTGGATGATGTGGAACGATACACTGATAGTAGATTTCTACAATATACAACTGCCCGATAGCGGTGCAGATTATGCCGGTAGTATTGGCTACTTTGATTTTCGCATCAACCAAAAGCCGGGCAATGTGGTTAATGATTTAATTGTGCATCAGGCGGCCATATATTTTGATTATTTACCGCCCGTTATCACCAACAATGCTATAGTAAAATTGGTGGATACTGCGGTGGTAATCGGTTGGCCGGAGTTGAGCGACATCAACCTGCTGCTATACCCCAATCCGGCAAGTAATACCGTGGAGTTAATTTCCAATTCACCGGGTATAGTTACAGTAAGTGATATAACCGGACGTATGGTGCTGCGACAAACCACCGCAAATCAACGAACCACATTCCCCATATCGGACTGGAACAAGGGAATGTATTTGGTGCAGTGGCGCACCCATAACGGCACAAAAACAGTACGATTGGTGAAGGAATAGCAAAAACCATTTTTTTACAATTACTGAACCGTTCACTAGCAAATTTACTTTATGAGCAATTTAAAAAATAGTGTGCCGGCTCCAGCTATGTAGAAATGGCCCTCTCTACCGAAGATCTTTTTTAAGTGCGATTTGTAGGATCGTTTTCACCTCTTGCCAAGTTAAAGGAGAAAGCATCTGTGGCATGGGCTGCCTTTCAATATCTGCGTACGAAGCCAAACATTTTCGCACAAAGCTAACGTCATGATTAGGGTGCCGCTCCTGAAAAAACCCGACCATTTCTGCTAAGGTATAAGTACTTAACAGCGTGGCTATATCCACATAATCCTTCTTTTCTCCTCTGCGCGTTATGGCATAGAGCTTCATGGCGACTATCTCTTCTATGTGCAACATCCTTATACCATCAACTATTACCTCCGGGCGGATAAAGGGAATTTGCCAAGTCAAAAAATCTATTTTGATTTTACCACAGCGAAAAAAAACACCGTGTTCTCCAGTACGAAAATCTGTAACCGATGGTAGTGTTCTCTTGGCTTGTTCTAACAACTTGTCTTTGTCAAAAGAACCATCTATCACAAAATCTGCATCTATTGATATGCGGGTACCGGTTTGGAGCGAAAGTGCTGTGCCACCACATAACCTAAAGCCACTGGCAAGACCCGAGTCAAATGCAGTTTTAATAACGTTAAGTAGTTCTTCAGAAACGGTTTCTGTTCGTAAGATCATTTCGCAAAAATAGTGGCCAACGCTAATGATTTAGAATCCATAATACCACGGGTGTTCTCAATAGCATGCTTAATTTGATGGGGTTGATATACGCGAAGAATGGCTCTAATGTCATCTACATCACCATATTGAAATACGCGAGCAATGATAAAATCGCTGTGTTCCTCCTCGTTGAGGGCGGCTAAGTTTACATCCCAAAATGCTTTGTTGGTGACCGTAAGCATATATCAACGAAGGTAACGATTATTCTCGTATACCTCTACTCCGTAAACATATCTCTCATACGTTCAAAAAAACTCTTATCTGTTTTTTCACCCGGTTTGGGTTTAAAGTTTTCGCTTTGGCTCAGTTTTTCTAAGAGTTTGCGCTCCTCGGCAGAGATGTTGGTGGGGGTATAAACGTTAACTAATATCAGTTGGTCGCCACGGCCATAAGCGTTTACAGAGGGCAATCCTTTGCCGCTTAACCTAAATACTTTGCCGGCTTGTGTACCCGGTGGTATGGTAAATTTGGCTTTGCCATCTATAGTAGGTACTTCTACTTTGGCGCCAAGCACCGCGTCAATAAAACTGATGTGCAGGTTGTAAATCACGTTTTGGTTATCTATTTCCAAATCCGGATTTTTTTCTACCTCTACCAAAATTATCAAATCGCCAGCGGGGCCGCCCTGTTCACCGGCATTGCCCTTGCCGCTCATAGAAAGTTGCATCCCTTCTTGCACACCGGCCGGTATATCTACCTGTATGGTTTCTTCGCCATACTCGGTGCCCAAACCGTTGCAAGTACCACATTTTTTGGTGATTTGTTGGCCGCTACCATTGCACTGATAACACGTAGTTTGAGTTTGCATTTGACCCAAAATGGTGTTTTGCACTTTGCGCATTACCCCGCTGCCGCCACACACACTGCACTTGCCTACCGATTGGGCATCCTTAGCACCACTGCCGCTGCAGGTGTGGCAGGTTACCTGTTTTTTTACCTTGAGCGATTTGCGCGCGCCTTCGGCCACTTCCTGCAAATTCAATTTTACTTTAATGCGTAAATTGCTGCCGCGCTTGCCGCGGGTGCGCTGCCCGCCACCGCGGGAGCCACCGCCAAAAAAGGTCTCAAACGGGTCAAATCCGCCACCTCCGCCACCGCCACCAAACACATCGCCAAAATTGCGGAAGATGTCTTCCATATTCATACCACCACCGCTGTAGCCGCCACCATAGCCCTGATTGGGGTCCACACCGGCATGGCCGTATTGGTCGTAGCGGGCTTTCTTTTGCGGGTCACTAAGCACCTCGTAGGCCTCTGCTGCTTGTTTAAATTTTTCTTCGGCAGCTTTATCGCCCTGGTTGCGGTCAGGGTGATACTTGAGCGCTACCTTGCGGTAGGCCTTTTTTATTTCCTCGGCTGTAGCCGATTTGGAAACCTCCAGTATTTCGTAAAAATCTTTCTTCGCCATAACACAGTTGTTAGTTGTTAGTTGCGTGTTGTGAGGGCACCATCGGGCAACTCACAACCCACAACTGGCAACCGGGTTTATTTTCCTACAATCACTTTTGCAAATCGTATAATCTTCTCGTTGAGGTAATATCCTTTTTCTACTTCATCTATCACTTTGCCGGTTTGCTCGGGTGCGGGGGCGGGTATTTCGGTAATGGCTTCGTGTTGCTCTACGTCAAAATCTTTCCCTATGCTTTCCATGGCTTTAAGCCCTTTGCTGCTGAGTGTGTTTGCCAGTTTGTTTTGCACCAATGTAAGCCCTTCTTTTACGGCATTAATGTCTTCCGTTTTTTCTACTGCTTTTTGGGCGCGCTCAAAATCGTCCAGCACAGGCAGGATATCTTTGATTACGTCCTTACTGGCGGTGAGCAGCAACTCCAGCTTTTCTTTCGCCATACGTTTTTTGGCGTTGTCAAAATCGGCATAGAGCCGCACGTATTTATCGCGCAGTTCGTCCAACTCTTTTTTCAGCTCGGCTATCTCTATGTCTTTAGGGTCGGTTTTTTCTTCTGTAAACTCGGCCTCCTCGGCTTGGTTTTTCTTAAACACATCGTTGATGATTTTTTCGGCTGTGCCCATAGCTTTACCGGCCATGTCTTGCGCTTGTCCGGCCAGTTCCTCGGCTTTCTCGCGTATTTCTTCCGCTTTTTCGGTAACGGTGTGCTTGAGGTCTTCCACCTTGTCTTTGAGGGTTTCTTTCTCGTTGTTTTCGCTCATATCGCTTCTTTTACGCGGGCGAATATCTCAAAAACTTTGCCTTGCGGGGTTTGATAGACAAAATGGCTTTTTTGAGCCGAAATGGGGTGACTGTAAGTCAGGTAAGCCAAGTGGGTGAAATTTTGGCAGATGTAACTATAAGCAGCATGCCGCTGTGGGCTTTTGTTGTCTTCGCAGTATGGCTACAAAACCTTTTGACAACCCGCGCATTTTTGGGGATGTGGACTACACTAAAATGGACTACACCGCCAAAGCCAACTTTATTATTGAGCGGGTGTTTGAGCGGGGCGATGTGGAAGACATCCGCCAATGCCGCAGATACTATGGCGATGAAAAAGTAACTACTGCACTTTTGAACGCAAAATTTTTACCCGAACACACCTGGCCAGCGCAGTAATTGGCAAACCGCTAAACGAATTTAGATGTTATACGCTGACGCAGTTGAACCCGGAACTTTATCCGTACTGAAAAAACTCATGGATTGGCACAAACAGAAGTACCCGAGCCAGATGCTGGCCATCAGCATACCTAATGCACTTACGTATTTTACCGATGCCGAGGAGAGTGAAGAGCCCGTTAGCTTGAAAGGCCAAACCTGGGAGAGCATTAAAAAAGCTATTCAAAAAAAGGTGAGTGATTATTTAAGGTAAGCTCACCGAACATAGGGTTACACCCTTTTAATCTTTGCGCCCAGCGCATTAAGCCGCTCGTCTATTTTTTGGTAGCCGCGGTCAATCTGCTCACTGTTGTTGATGATAGATTTTCCCTCGGCACTTAAGGCGGCTATGAGCAAGGCCACGCCTGCGCGAATATCGGGGCTGCTCATGGTAATGCCGCGCAGCTTGTAGGCACGGTCTATACCAATAACTGTGGCTCGGTGTGGGTCGCAGAGGATAATCTGCGCGCCCATGTCAATCAATTTATCAGTAAAAAACAGGCGGCTCTCAAACATTTTTTGGTGTATGAGCACACTGCCGCGCGCTTGTGTGGCGGTTACTAAAACGATAGATATTAAATCGGGCGTAAACAGGGGCCAAGGGCCATCTGCCACGGTTAATATGGAGCCATCAATGAACCTTTGAATTTCGAAATGCTCGCGGGAGGGGATGTGTATATCATCGCCCCGGTATTCCATTTCTATGCCCAACTTTTCAAATGTAGGCAGAATGTTGCCCAGCATATCTATGCGGCAATTTTTGATGGTGATTTCGCTTTGGGTCATAGCCGCCAAGCCAATGAAGGAGCCAATCTCAATCATATCGGGCAACATGCGGTGTTCTGTGCCACGCAGTTGGCTTACGCCTTCTATGTGCAAGAGGTTAGAGCCAACGCCTGTAATTTTTGCGCCCATGCGGTTGAGCATTTCGCACAACTGTTGCAGATACGGCTCGCACGCGGCATTAAAAATGGTGGTTTTGCCACGGGCCATTACGGCTGTCATCACTATGTTGGCTGTGCCGGTTACCGATGGTTCATCTAGCAGTACGTAGGTGCCCTGCAGATTGCTGGCTTCTACACTATAAAAAGTTTCGTTGCTATCGTAATTGAATTTTGCGCCCAGTTTTTCGAAACCCAAAAAGTGGGTATCTAATCTTCTGCGGCCAATTTTATCGCCACCGGGTTTGGGTAAATACGCTTTTTTGAAACGGGTGAGCAGCGGGCCCATAATCATAATACTGCCGCGCAGCGAGGCACCTTTCTTCTTGTAGGTGTCGGTTTTTAGATATTCTAAATTAATATCATCTGATTGAAAGGTGTACCTATCTTCGCTGAGTTGCTCTACTTTTACGCCAAGGTCTTTCAATATATCTATCAAAGCTAATACATCTCGTATGGCCGGTATGTTGCTAATAGTCACTTTTTCGGGCGTAAGCAGCACGGCACAAAGTATTTGCAGGGCTTCGTTTTTTGCACCCTGTGGGGTGATTTCGCCTTTGAGTTTGGCGCCTCCGGTGATTTCAAAAGAGTTGGACATATTATGAAAAATTGAAGATGAGTAAATGAATAGTGCTATGTATGGCCACCAAATAACAGCAATTGGTTTTATGGGAAATCATTTTTGGCGAAGAAGCTATACACAAGCAACTGTGGAGTGTAGGAATCGCTACATGAACTAAAAATAAAATACAGTAGCGACTTCGTTTAAATCACAACAGGTATTGGCTAATTTTACCACAACCATTTATTTATGAATAAACCATTCCTCCTTGTTATGCTCCTCTCATCGTTACTGGCACAGGCCGGTGTGGACATTACCCTATACCTACAGCACGAGAGCGTAACGCGTAGCTATGTGGTGCATTTGCCCGATGGGTACTCTAATGCAATTTCCTATCCGGTAGTGTTTAACCTGCATGGTCTGGGTTCTGATGGTCCGCAACAGTTGTTTTATTCGCAGATGTACAATACAGCCGATAGCAACAAGTTTATTGCGGTATTTCCCAATGGTATCAGCAACTCGTGGAATTCGGGCTTTCAAATGCCGTACAATTCAACGCCAGATGATGTGGGTTTTATCTCCAAAATAATTGACACTTTAAATGCCAAGTACAGCATAGATTTGAATAGGGTATATGCCTGTGGCATGAGCAACGGTGGTTTTCAGAGCCATAGGTTGGCTTGCGATTTAGAAAACCGCATTGCGGCCATTGCCTCAGTAACCGGCAGCATTACCACGCTAACAGCACTCAACTGCAATTTATCGCGCAAGGTACCCATGCTGCAAATACATGGCACAGCCGACCCGCTGGTGGACTACAACGGAGCCACGGGCTACTACAGCATGGCGCAGTGTGTTTCGTTTTGGGTAGGTAAAGACCAATGCACCGGCACGCCCGATACCACGTATGTGCCTGACACAAATATCAACGACAGCTCTACTGTGATGAAGATAAAATACAAGAACTGCGCTGACGGTACCGAGGTTTGGTTTTATCACATAGAAGGCGGTGGACATACCTGGCCCAATGCCGGCATAGATTATATCTACGGACCCACGAACCGCGATATTGACGGCTCTCAGGAAATTTGGGATTTCTTTAAAAAATTTACACTGCAAGGGCCGGTAGGCATCCTCCAAGCAGGAGAGCAAAATGCGCTCCGCATAAGCCCCAACCCGGCTAAAGACTTTTTTGTTGTGGAGCATCCGGCTTTTGCCGAAACCATGCCTTTTAGCTTGTATGATGCCCTTGGAAGACTTGCCATGGATGGGAAACTAACAGGTGTTAGCACCACTATAGCGGTGGGTCATTTACCTAAAGGAATATACGTATTACAAATAAGTGCTGGCGAAAGCCGACAATCGTTAAAAGTAATTCTTCAATAATCAGGGGGTTACTACAAATAATACACAGCGGTTTTGCTGTAGTAATTCCTCTGGGCAGTTAACACTTACACATCCGTTTACGCTCTGCGAGCTACCTACGTAGGTAGAACTAATAATGCCCATGTTTACTCCATGCTTTATCAAGTAGCGAAGCACCTCATCAGAGCGGCCTAATGAGAGCATGCGGGTGTTGGTTTCATCAGCAGAAGCATAGGCCACAATTTTGACTGTTGAGTTGGGTTTACTCTTAATTTGTTGCGTAAGCGAATACAGCTTGTCTTTTGCTGCGCTAGTTAACTCGGTACTGTTTTTCCCAAAAATGATGGTGGGCTCATTACCTGCTAAAGAAGTACTATCTGCTGCTTTTGTTTTATTGATGGTCTTGCTGGCACTACCCGGTGTGCTGGTATCGGATGGCTTGGGGTTATCGGGCAATGCTGGTGTTGTGGTAGTTTGCTTTTGATCTGCTATTACTGGCTGTGCTGTATTAGCGACTATGGCAGTATCTGCACTCGGTGTTCCTTTCAACTCTGCGGCAGGCGCTTCAGCCGGCTTAGCGCTTTCTTGCGTTTTCATTTGCTGCTCAAGCAAAAGTTTTTCCGCATTCAATTTTTCGGCCTCTTGTTTTGCTTTGGCCAGTGCTTCTTGCTCTTGTTGCAACTTGGCCGCTTCTTGTTCTTGCTTAAGTTTGAGAGCCGCCATTTCTGCCGCTAAGCGCTCTTGTTGTTTTTTGATAACAGCCATAGAATCCTGCATGGCTTTTTGTGCTGCTGCAGCAGCTTCAGCTTCGCGTTTGCGCTTTTCTTCTACCGCTTTATTAATACGCTCTTGTTCGGCTATAGCCGCCAGCACGGAGTCTTCTTTTGCTTTTTTGGCTGCCGCTATGAGCGCCTCTTTTTGCTTTAACTCCTCTGCCGCTTTAACCCGGGCTATAGAGTCTTGTATCGCTTTTTTGCGGGCGGCCTCTACTGCTACACTTAGTTGTTGTAACTCGGCTTTGGCTTTGGCAATAGAGTCCATCATTTGTTGGGTGCGCAACTCCGCGGCCACGCGAGCCAAGGAGTCTTCTTTAAACTTTTTGCGGGTGGCTTCAGCAATTTCTTCCAGCCGTTTCTGCTCCTCTAACTGCCTCAAAAATGCTTGTACCTTTTGTAATGAATCTGCGGTAAATTTTTCGTGCTCTGCTTTTACAATAGAATCCTGACGAATTTTTTCTTGTGCCAGTTTTGCAGCAAGGGCTTCTTGTTCTTTTAGGGCGTTATCTAACGAGTCTTGCTTTGCTTTGACCGCTAACAGTTGTTCGGTTTTTCGTTTTTCTTCAGCAAGCATTTTTTCTTGCTCCTCTTTTTGTTTTTGTGCCTGTGCCTGCAATTCTTTTTTCTTCTTCTCGTATTCTTCTTGTTCTTTGCGCTGCTTGTCTTCTTTCTTTTTTTGCTCTGCTAATTCTTTGGCTTTACGGGCCTCTTCAACTTTGGCCGTTTTGAGCGAATCCTCTACAAATTTCTTCCGAGCGGCTTCATCGGCCTGCTGTTGTTTTTTCTTTTGCTCTATTTCTTTAGCCAAAAGCTCTTGCTGTTTTTTCAGGTTAAAAATAGAATCTGCAACAGCGGTTTGCCGCTCTAACTCCAATTGCTTTTTGCGGGCTTCTTCTTGCTTTTGGAGGTCGGCTTTTTTCTTCTCTTCTTCTCTAACAATAGCGATGGAGTCTTTCACAAACTTTTCGCGTTGTGCAATAAGCGCCTTGTTGATAGAGTCTTGCTTGGCCTTTTGTGCGGCTTGTTCTTTGGCTAACTTCTCTGCGGATGCCTTTGCCTGTGCTACAGAGTCAGCTACAAATTTTTGTCTGGCCGCATCTTCTGTTTTCTTCTTCTCCTCTGCTATGCGTTTCATTTCGGCTTCCTGTGCTTTGCGCACCACCTCTTCATCGGCTTTGCGTTTAGCTTCTGCTTTAGCCGCAGTGATAGAGTCTTTCATAAACTTTTCGCGTTGTGCAATAAGCGCCTTGTTGATAGAGTCTTGCTTGGCTTTTTCGGCAGCTTGTTCTTTGGCTAACTTCTCTGCAGATGCCTTTGCCAGTGCTACAGAGTCAGCTACAAATTTTTGTCTGGTCGCATCTTCCGTTTTCTTCTTCTCCTCCGCAATACGTTTAAGTTCTGTTTCCTGTGCTTTGCGCACGGCCTCTTCATCGGCTTTGCGTTTAGCTTCTGCTTTAGCCGCAGTGATAGAGTCTTTCACAAACTTTTCGCGTTGTGCAATAAGCGCCTTGTTGATAGAGTCTTGCTTGGCCTTTTGTGCGGCTTGTTCTTTGGCTAACTTCTCGGCAGCTACTTTTGCTAACGCTATGGAGTCTGCCACAAATTTTTGGCGGGCCGCCTCTTCCGCTTTTCGCTTTTCTTCCGCAATTCGTGCTTCTTCGGCTTCTTTGGCAAGGCGAAGGGCTTCTTCTTCTCTGGCCTTTTTTGCCGCTTCGTCTTTCGCTTTTTGCTCAGCCACTACTTTGGCATGAAACTCTTTTTCTTTCTCTTCTAGCTCTTTGCGAAGCTTAGCAGTAGTTTCGTCTTGTTTCTTTTTGTTAGCTACTTCTCGTGCTTTGGTAATGGAGTCGGCCACTGCTTTTACATACGCTACGGAGTCGGTTACAAACTTTTTACGCGTGGCTTCTTCTTGCTTTTTCTTTTCGGTTTCCAACGCTTTTTTCTGCGCTTCGTCTTTTAATTGCTGCTCGGCAATTGCTTTTGCGGTAGCCACAGAATCTTCAACAAACTTTTTACGCTGTGCTATATTTTTTGCATTTGCAATAGAATCTTCTCTTTGCTTTTGTTTTTCGGCATTGGCTTTGGCCAGCGCTTCCAACTTTGCTTTAACTGCGTTAACAGAGTCTTGCTTTTGTTTTTGGGCGGCCATGGCCGCAGCTACTTTTTTGCTCTCTGCATCCTCTTTTGCCCGCTGTATAGAGTCTTCTATCCATGTTTGAAGAGCCGCTAACTCCTCTGCTTTTTTGCGCGCCTCTTCTTCCTGCTTTTTCTGCTCATTGATTTGCTTTTCTATTTCCAACGCTTTTTTCTCTGCTTGCTCTCTTTGCTTTTCAATACTCAAATCGGCACCACTTTTAACTGTAGTGGTGTCCTTTTTCACCGGGGTATCTTTTATCACCACTACCTCCACTTCCGGCTCATTGCTTTTTTTCTTTTTGCTGCCGCCATTGCTTACTGTGGCGCTTCCTCCGGTGGTTCTCTTTTCTTCTTTTTCTTTTTGCTTAAGCTGCTCTAATTCTTTTTGCGCTTTGGCTAACTCTTCCTGCAATCGAGCAACCTCATCTTTGGTTTGCTTTTGCTTTTTCTCTTCTTCTACAAAGGGTTGTTTGGGTGTGTTTTGTGCCGTGGGCGATACATTGCCGGTTACTTCTACCACAGGTTTCGTGTTTTTGTTGGTGGGTTGCTTAGAAGCATCGTACCCCTCGCGCGCAGTGGTGTTGCCGTTTTCGGTGGGGTCCAGATATACATCTAACTTGTAATCTAAGGGTTGATTGAAACCTATGGTAGAGATATAAAACGAGGTGTCTCGGTATTTATTAAAAACCCCGGGCGAGCGTTTATCTACACTTATTTTGTAGTTGGTTTCGTATTCTAATTTAAAGTTATACGCACCATCGTTGCCGGTGTAAACGCGTTGTTCTTCGCGGGTCATTACGTTTTTCAAAACCACGGCCACATAGCTGAGCGGAAATTTTTCATCGCTGCTCATCACCTTTCCCATCAGCCGCATGCCGTCTTTTTTGAGCCGCACGGTTACGTTTTGTGCCGATGGAATACCTTTCTTATCGGTTTTGAAAGTGAAGGTGGTGTCTTTGAATCCGCTGTAAGAAATCTTTACAGTATAGGTTTTTTCTTTGGCAGGGCTGAACTTATAGCTGCCGTCAAAATAGGTTTTAAACGTGCTGAAAGGAGCATCGTTTTCCAGCACTTCTATCTTGGCCTGAAAGATGGGCGTAGAAGCGCTATCGGCCTTGCGCACAAAGCCATAAAAATCGGTTTGCGCATAGCTGCTTATGCACATTGCTACTGCCGAAAACAAAAAGAGTAATCGTTTCCTCACACTTATTTATTGGGTACCTGATCGCTAATTAAGTTGCAATTTAGGTGCCAGATGGGTAGCAGTGTACGAATTTTTTACACGAAGGATACCTTCGGGTACACCCTGATAGACAATCTGCCCGCCTTCATCGCCCCCTTCGGGGCCTAAATCAATGAGCCAATCGGCACATTTTATCACATCCATATTGTGCTCTATCACCAATACAGAATGGCCGGCTTCTATCAGTTGCTGAAAAGAGGACATGAGCTTGTTAATATCGTGAAAGTGGAGACCTGTAGTGGGTTCGTCAAAAATAAACAGCATAGGGTTGGGTGCAGCGGCTTTGGTTAAATACGAAGCCAGCTTTACGCGCTGTGCCTCGCCACCGCTCAAGGTAGATGACGATTGACCCAGTTTTACATAACCCAAGCCCACTTTTTGCAGTGGGGTAAGTTTGGCGATGATGTCGCTATAATCGGCAAAAAATACGAGGGCTTCATCTACAGTCATTTCTAACACTTCGTAAATATTTTTGCCTTTGTAGGTTACTTCCAGGGTTTCTTCCTTAAATTTTTTGCCGTTGCATTCTTCGCATTTCAAATGTACATCGGCCAAAAATTGCATCTCTACAATCACCTCACCATCGCCTTTGCAGGTTTCGCAGCGGCCGCCTTCTACGTTAAACGAAAAATCTTTGGGCAAGTAGCCGCGTATTTTAGAGAGCTGCATGCGTGCATACAACTCGCGAATGCCATCGTACGCTTTTACATACGTAACCGGATTGGAGCGCGAGCTGCGGCCCAACGGGTTTTGGTCTATCATTTCTACTCCGGTAATGCGCTTTACATCGCCCTTTAGCTCGCGAAATGTACCGGGCTTTTCACCACTGCCATCAAACAGGCGGAATAAAGCCGGGTAGAGAATTTTTTTGATTAGCGTAGTTTTGCCCGAGCCGCTTACACCACTCACCACCGTTAGTGCATTCAGCGGAATTTTTACATCTACATTTTTTAGGTTGTGTTGCGTGCAGCCGGTTAGTTCTATCCAGTTAGCGGGTTTTCTGCGGTTGCTGTTGTAGGCAATTTGTAAATGGCCATTGAGGTATTGGGCGGTAAGTGTTTTAGCGCTAAGCACATTTTTTGCCTCGTCATTAAACATCACTTCGCCACCATGTACACCGGCTTCGGGGCCCATGTCCACAATATGATCACTGCTGCGCATAAGGTCTTCGTCATGTTCTACCACTATAACCGTGTTGCCTAAGTCGCGCAGGTTTTTGAGCACTTTGATAAGCCGGGCGGTATCGCGCTGATGCAAGCCCACGCTCGGCTCATCTAATATATACATAGATGAGGTAAGATTGCTGCCTATGCTTCGCGTGAGGTTAATGCGCTGGGTTTCTCCGCCCGAAAGTGTATTGCTCAACCGGTTGAGCGAAAGATAACCCAAGCCCACGTCCATCATGGTTTGTAGGCGCTGGTTAATTTCCAGCAATATCTTTTCGGCAATTTTTTTGTCGGTATCACCAAGCTTAAGCGATTGAAAAAACGGATGCAGTTCTTTGATAGGCAATAGCAATAGCTCAGCTATGTTTTTGCCATTTACTTTTACGTACTGTGCATCTTTACGAATGCGCGAACCCCGACAATCGGGGCAGGTGGTTTTGCCGCGATAGCGCGAGAGCATAACGCGGTATTGTATCTTGTAACTCTGCTCTTCTAAAAATTCAAAAAAGCGGTTTAGCCCTTCAAAATATTCATTGCCGGTCCAGAGCAGTTTTTTTTCTGCTTCGGTTAAATCGCGATACGCGCGGTGAATGGGGAAGTCAAAATATATTCCTTTTTTTAATAATGGTTGCAGCCACTCGCTCATTTTTTCGCCCCGCCATGGAGCAATCACTTCTTCATATACCGATAGGTCTTTATCCGGAAAAATGAGGTCTTCGTCTAAGCCCATTACCGAGCCAAAGCCCTCGCAGGTTTTGCAAGCTCCGTACGGATTATTAAAGTTGAAAAAATTGGGGCTGGGTTCTTCAAACGCTATACCATCGGCCTCAAAGCGGTTACTAAACTGTACTTCTTTAAACCCCTCATCGTTTTTTTGCGAGTATTCTATAAAACACTCATGATGCCCTTCGTTAAAGGCCGTTTGTACAGAGTCGGCCACTCGTGGTGGTTGATCCTCATCAGTGCGGTTCACCACTATTCTATCTACCAACACACGAATGGTCTTGGCTTTTTGTTTAAGCGCATCTTTGTTTTCTAAGAGGTCTTCCACCTTAGCGGTTTCGTTATTCCACTTAATGCGGGTAAACCCTTTTTGCAGCAAAAGCCGCAGGGTTTCTTCAGTGTTTTTTTTCACCGCTTCTTCAAAGTAGATAAACACTTTTTCTCCATCGGTGAGGGAGTAAACAAAATCCACCACATCGCGCACTTCGTGCTTGGCCACTTCGTTGCCGGTTACGGGCGAGTAGGTGCGGCCTATGCGTGCGAACAAAAGCCGCAGGTAATCGTACAACTCAGTAAGCGAACCAACGGTACTGCGGGTGGTGCGGGTGCTCACCTTTTGCTCTATAGCAATGGCGGGGCACAGCCCTTTGATGTAGTCCACATCGGGTTTGTCCATGCGGTTCATAAACTGCCGGGCATAACTGCTGAGCGACTCTACATAGCGCCTTTGCCCTTCGGCATAGAGGGTATCTATGGTGAGCGAACTTTTGCCGGAGCCGGATACTCCGGTAATGACCACGAGTTTATTTTTGGGGATTTCCAGCGATACGTTTTTCAGATTATGTACCCTGGCGCCCTTGATAAAAATTTTTTGTGGCGCGATATTTGGAATATTTGATTTGTTTTTTTTAACTTCGGTCATACAATATTTACAACGCCTATAGCAGAAGCTCTACTTTTTCAAATTTTACAAAAAACGAAAATAGTTATTCGGGCTTCATTTCTACGCTAAAAACAGGTACTGGTTCACAAAGTTTTTTTCAATAGCTATTATACTGCTTGTGCTGTATGATAAACAAGTTGAAACAAACCGCAGCGAACCACAAAACATTAAACTGTAAACCGAAAACTGTATTCGCCTATACGCATAGCTCTACGTTCATCATTTATTTTTTCACCTAAACGTATAGCTATGCGTACACCCAACCACCAACAAACCGACCAAGAGCTGGTAAAGCTTTACCAGCACGGTAACGAGCAGGCACTTGAACTGCTCATTACGCGCCACAAAGAAAAAGTGTACACCAGTATTTATTTGCTGGTGCGCGACCAATATTTGGCCGAAGATCTTTTTCAGGAAACGTTTATCCGCGCCATTGATTATATCCGCAAAGGCCGGTATAATGATGAAGGCAAGTTTGCGCCCTGGGTGATGCGCATTGGCTACAACCTGTGCATAGATTATTTCCGCAAGATTAAACGCAGCGCCAACGTGGTAACCAGCGGTGGCGATGATGTGTTTAAATACATGAAGTTTGAAGAAACCCCTACCGAAGAGTATGCCGAAGTGGAGCGTTTTGAGGGCCGCATTAAAGAGCTGATAGAGCAACTACCCGAAGAGCAGAAAGAGGTGATTATTCTACGCCACTTTTTCAACTTTAGCTTTAAAGAAGTATCGGAGTACACCAAGGCACCGCTCAATACTTGCTTGGGCCGCATGCGCTACGGGCTTATTAACCTCCGCAAGCTAATGGAGCAACAGCGGATGGTGGTGCGGTAAGGGATTAAGATTGAAAATCTAAAACGGAACGCTGACCAAGAGTTGGTGTTCCGTTTTTTATTGGCTGTGTTTTTCCCCTCTTGAGAGGGGAGTGTGGCATGTAGGGCAGCAGGTGTGTATTGCAGTAAAAAATAGCTACATTGATTTTATACACAGGAGAGATAGACACACCCTGCTTCCCCTCCGGCTCTCTCACCCCCTCTCAGAGGGGAAAATACAAAGCAGCAAAATAGCCATACATGTCAGCGATATATTACAAAAACCCTACACAGTTTTTTGAGCCGCAGCGGCATTTGAGTTTTCCCTCGTGATGGGTTTCGCCATAGTGGCAAGTTAGCTCTTCGCCTTTTTTGATGTTTCGCAGGGCATAAAACTCTACATGGTAGCCCCGTATGCGCATGTAGGTGTTGGGCTCGCAGGCGTGATTGATAAAGCGCAGGTCGTTACCATTGGTGGCGGCATCGAGCGCTTTGTTGTCCTCAAACTCCACCAAGTGTATGGTAGTGCGGTTTTTTGCTGCCGCGCGCCCTTTGCGTATAGTAGTAAGTGTGCCGCCTAAGCTGCCAATTTTTTTGCGTGCCGGAATTGGGCAGGTGGCATAAGCCCCCATACCGGCAATTTTGCTTTTGGCTACTTTGAGCGTGTAGTAAACCGGAAAGTTCATAACCATTGATTTTTGTGCGCGAATAAAGGAATTAGAAGAGAAGGGCTTTGTTTCTCTGAAGTAGAGGTTTCAAATTCCAAACCCGTAGATGTGTATTTTCCGTTTAAGGAGATTGTTTTTATCCCCTCGCATTTGTTCTATCGTTACATTTGTAGCTATCGTATTTCACTAACCGAAGTTGTCTTTTTTTAATCTGTGAAAAATCTTTGATGAACAACTCCCGCTTTATCGATTCCGGAGAAATGCTGAGTGATTTTGGGGAAAAAGTCATTGCCGCTTGCCCGCGTTGCAAAAAACCGGTTGATTACCGAATTGATTTATCGGGTTCGGGTGAGGTGTATCCGCTAACTTGCCTAAAGTGTGGTTACATACGTAGTGGCTACAAGAAAGATTACAAGCAAAATCCGTTGAGCTTTTTTACCCCTACTTATGATTTGTACTTAGTGGCCGATTGCTGTGGGCAAACGCTTTGGGCGCGTAACCTTAACCATCTTGAGTTTTTAGAAAAGTATGTATCGGCAAAGCTGCGTGAACGAACGGCCAACATTAACCAAAGCACCGCCAGCCGCTTGCCGCAATGGATAAAGTCTGCAAAAAATAGAGATGAAATACTGAAGTGCATTCAGCGGATAAGGGTAAGGTATGAGCAAGAAAAGTAGTTGGTGGCTACATTTGCTCAACATCTCTAACTGGGCCGACTGAAATGTCTTGGTTGCAAAAACTGTGCTTTATCTCTTCCAGCTCACTCACTACCATCCTCGCCAATGCGAAGCGGCTCGGTGTTTTTCCAGTGGCGCTGAAATACTTCAAACAATTGCTCGGTAATTTCTTTTTGCGGTGGGTTGCTGTGTTTGCATTTTAAATCGCCTTTGCCCTGATACTCCAGTTGTAGCTCTTTGCCATCGGGAAAAAAAACATGCGTGGGAAATTCGCTGCTGCCGTACAGGTATTCGTACTTGAGTACTTCTTTGCCGTGTGTGGTTAAAATTATTTTGCCCGTTTTATCGTACGTGTTGTAATAGGTTGCTCCTTCTACCTTTGTATAAGCCACTTGTCCGTTGGCATTGTAAGTGTAATCAAACACGGTGGTTTCAAATGTTTCGCAGTTGAAGCGTTCAATGCGAATGGGTTTATCGCCACGGTAAGCAATGGTGTACACCATTTTGTTTCCGTCTTTCTTTATCAGATTTCTTCTGCGGTCGTAGCTAAAGGTGGTCAGCATGCCGTTGCGAACAACCTTATCCGATTTACCAAATTCGTTGTAATAGGTTTCTGTTCGCACCCCTTCTTTTTCTACAATTATCCATTCTAGGTATGAGCCGCCATCCGGCAAGTTTTTGGACTTGTATTCATAATACGCTGCGGAGCTATCCTGCTGCTTTATAGTGGTGGTGGCAGTGTAATAGTGGGCGGTGTTTTCGCTGCCGTCCGGGTTTTTAAAGTTTTCGTACCGGTAATGGGTTGTTACCGTATCGCACACATTTATTAGCGAGGCATACCCTCTGCTGTCGTATTTAATTTTTGTGCTCGTGCCATTTATATATGCAATCTGCGTCATGTTGTGCAAAGCATCATATTGGTGGCGGTATATAAAACTATCTGCTGCCGAGCGGTTGTAATTACTAAAATCATACTCCCGGCAAGCCACTAAATCTTTTCGTTCGTTAACTTCAATAAATGCTTCTCCGTCTTTTCCCCAAATGTGTTTGATGAATGGGCCGTTGTATTCTATATGGATAGAATCATCGGCAAACAGAATCAGATAGGGGTGGTTGTCTTCATTGTAAAATGCAGTGTACTGCGCATCGTTTTCATCTAACAACTCATCGTTGCTTCTTATCTCTTTAACCAATAATCCTTTTGCATTAAAAATCATTTTTTTAAACTGCCCGCTGTCGCAGTTACAGCGCGAGTTCAACTCTACACTTCCATCTTCAAAAACAATTGCGGTATTGCGGTAAGCATCTTCATACTCGTACACTCCGGGTATGGGCTTTGGTTTTTCTAACCAGCCCTTTTTTACAAATTCATTCCAGGTGTTTATCCGCTCGCGGTAGCTGCCATAGAGCTGGTTTTTCCACTCTAACACTACCACCGGCTCTTCTTGTTTGTAATTGTGTTTTAAGCCGGTGGTTACTAATGTTTCCACCATCTCTGCTGTTTTGGAGGGGGCCGGCACTACATGAAAAAAATAGTTGATGGCTCCTCCGCCATTGTGATGTACTCTAAAAATACCATCGGGGGCAAAGTGAATGTTGGTGGCCAAATCCCATCCCCAGCCAAAACCAAACTCTGTAACATCTGCCGATTTGGAGTTATATGTTCTGGTAATATCAAAACATCCTTTGCCGGGGGCACAATACTTGTAGTCGGTATACGAAATATAAAAATTGCCGTTTTTCAGATTAACGCCTGCCAGTACCTCCAATGAAAATCCGACTGCAAATACACATAACATCAAAGGCCACATATTAAGTTTCATTGTGCTCTGATTTTTGTGATGTATTTATTAAACCGCGTTTCGTAACCTGCCGGTTTGTATTTGCTGAAATCGCTATAGCGCAGCTCCTCTGCTTTTCTATTGCGGAACAAGTAATCTACTACAATATCCAGATACACATCGCTGTTGCGGGTGTTTTCTACATATATGCCGTAGTACTTTTTCAGCGCAGTTTTGTCTTTTTGTTCAATGGCAATTAAGCATAGCAGGTAGGCCATGGCGCTCTTATCGCGCCTGGTAGTAGTTGTTGCGTTCATTACTTTTTCGGCTTGCGCTACCGAAAACTTGTCGGACTTATTGATATGATAAACGGTTTCCAGCATGGCCTTCCAAAACACGATGTTGG
Source organism: Chitinophagales bacterium (assembly GCA_016787045.1). Taxonomy (GTDB): domain Bacteria; phylum Bacteroidota; class Bacteroidia; order Chitinophagales; family LD1; genus Bog-950. Next base: position 254,613 of record JAEUVA010000011.1, on the reverse strand, counting down.
CAGAATCGAGCGGCAAGTATTGATACAGGAATGCTTTTCGTTCTTTCCAGTTGCTGATGTTTTTTGATTGATGAACAGCATACTGCATAAAGTTGTTGCGCTTATTTTTATACGGGTCTGCTTTAATTCCTTTTTCTATGTAGCTGATGGCGCGTTGGGCACTCCCCAGTTCCATATAGCAAACCCCCAGCGAAGCATAAGCGGCTGCATAAAGCGAATCGTAACTCAGGCATTTGTTGTAGTAATAAATGGCACTATCATACTGTGCTATGCCGTACAGGTGGTTGGCTTTCATGTAATACCACTTGGGGTTGTGGGGTATGCGCTGCATGGCTAACCGCAGTATGGTAAATGCCGAATCGCGGCTAACGTTTTTATAGAGTTGCTCGTACAGGTTCACATACGGAGTAGCATACGCTGAATCAATTTCAATGGCTTTATGAAATTGTTGCAATGCCAAATACATACTATCGCGATTAATGTAATACCAGGCCAGCCGGTTATAGTATTGCGGTTTTTGACCGATTAAAACTGCGCTTGCTCTGATTAAAGAATCGGCTTTTTCGGGTTGTTCATATTGATACAGCCACAGGTAAGCTTTGCCGAAATAACTCCAGCTGTAGTAGGGGTTTAGTTGGATGGCAAGGTTGTACAGACTATCGGCTGTACGGTAGTCGGCAGTGGTTCTGTTTGCTTTTGAAGTACGGTAGTAATCTGCCAATTCGGTGTAGGGCTCGGGTTGGTGCGGCTCTGCTTCAACGGCTTTTAGCAAGTGTTTTTCTTTATCGGCACTTTGTGCCGTTAACGATGCCAGCCGTATCCAGCCGTTGTAGTAATTACCGGCTTTGATGGAAAGTTTAGCATACTCTTCTGCTTTAACCTCGTTGCCTCTGTTTTTGTATAACAGCGAGAGGTTAGAAAAGGGAATGCACATTTCAGCAGAATCGTTTTTTATACTGAGCGATTTGAGGTAATAGGATTCTGCCTGTGCGTATAGCTGATTATCGAAATATAGATTAGCTATGTTGTTGTACGAGCGCGAAAAAGTAGTATCGAGCGAAAGCGCTTTGGCAAAACATTTCATGCCATTGGCAAAATCGCCTTTGCCGTGATAAACATTGCCCATAAGGTTGTAAGGGTATGTCCAGGTGGGTACCAGGCGCGAGGCGTACGAGGCATAATAAAGTGCCGAGTCCCACTCATCGCGGTAATCGTGCAGTTGCGCTTTGGCAAGATAAATGAACGCAGCCCGCTTTTCTATTTGCAAGAGCGAGTCGCAAATGGCCATAGCGTTATCGTAGTTTTTAAAATCGCGCCTGCGGATGCACGAGTACACTTGTAAATATTTTGAGTTGATGTAAGCTGTTTGGTACCGTATATCCTCTTTGTCCAAAAACAGTAATGCAGAATCGGAGCTCATCCGTGCATTTTCAATAAAATCTACTTTGGGCGGATTGTCTTTGCCTTTCAGAATTTCGTTGATGGCTAACTGGCTTTGGGTAATCAGTTCGCCTGCCAGTACATCTTTCATTTGTTCAATAATAAATGCCGCTGTGTTTTTTTGATTGATCAATAAGCGGATGATATATGCACAGCCGGTATCGGTTCCAAAAAAGTTACGATTGGCAAATGCTTCGTTAAATTTTTGTACCCACCGGATAGTTGCTGTATCGGCACGGTAGGTTTGCTTGGCCGATGTGCCATCGGTGGTTCTGCCCATTGCCAGCATTTCTCCGCTTACGGTTTTAGTATCTTGCTGCATGAGTTTTGCTTTTAGTTCGGGAGTGAGCGAGCCGAGCAATTCGTTGTTACCGGTTTTAGCAATTACCGGAGTTTGTTTGTTATTCGTTTCTTTTTGTACCGCGCTTTTGAGGTAGGCCTCCAGCTCGGTTACGGTAATGTTGTTATCGGCCGGGTTATCGGCAAAGCCCTTTAGGCCTTGCACTAAGTAATAGGTAAACACCCCGTGCTGCAGGCGTTCGTTTTCATAGGCCAATTCGTTGCCGGAGCAACTCAACAGTTTATTGGCCAATGAAAACTTGTTGCCTGCTTCTTCGTACGCGCCCAGCATTCCTTCTTTGTAAGGGTCAAAACCAGAGTGGCAGGCATCAAGAATAAGGTACACATTTGCTTTGCGGTTTTTTGCTAACCGCTGAATGTAGTTTTCCAGTTTGCTAAATTCTATAGTTCCACCCACGCCATCGTAAACGCGGTTGTTGTTGGCATCCCATGCCAACAGATACGCTTCGCCTACCAAATCGCTCTCCACCATTTTATCGCCATGCCCGGCAAAGTAGATAAACACCGGCTGGGTGCTATCGGCAGAAACAATGAGCTGCTTTATGGCGCTGTAAATACTGGCCGCCTTGGCGTTAGAGTCGGTAAGTAGTTTTACGTGGCTGCTCCAGCCCGCTTCTTGTAAAAAGGCAGAAAACAACTCGGCATCGCGGTGGGCATAGCGCAACTGTAAACTTTGCTGCTGGTATTTTGAAATGCCGATGACCAGTGCCTGAGTAGAGTCGGTATGGGGGCTAAGGTTAATCACTACTGCTCCGCGCTGGGCATTGGCTAAAAGCGAAAGCGCAAAAATGCAGAGCAAAAAAATTGATTGTTTAAGCAGCGGTGATCCCTTTTTCACAGACGGTTAATATACATATTGCTGCTTAAGATGTGCGGGCGCAGCAGATTACACAAAGTGGTTACTCTCGTTTTTATGTATTTTAAGAAGTTGTCTTGCTATTGGCTGTTCCCTTTTTGTACAACCTATTTTCCTTTACATACTCCCACACTTTTTCGGGCAAAAAATACTCCATAGAAACCCCGGCTTTTATTTGTTGGCGAATAAAGGTGGCCGATATGTCTATAAACGGAAAGTCAACCCATACCAGATTTTTATGATTGGGGTACGGGTTGTTATCGCTACCCCTGCGCTTGTAGATATAGATGGTATATCGGTTTACTATTTGTTCGTAGTTTTTCCATTTGTGCAGGGTGGCTATGTTATCGCTGCCCATAATGAGGCAAAACTCGTGTTGCGGATATTTATCTTGTAAGTAAGCAAGTGTATCTACGGTGTAGTTGGGTTGCGGCAGCTTAAACTCAATATTGCTTGGCTTTAGGTTGTTGTTGTTTTCGGTAGCTAAGGTAATGAGGTGCAGGCGGTCGTACTCGTTAAGTAAACTGCTTTTGTCTTTTAGCGGATTTTGCGGGCTTACTACCAACCATACTTTTTTGAGGTCGGTGGTTTCGCAGATGTAATTGCCCAGCATCAGGTGCCCTACATGCACCGGATTAAACGACCCAAAAAACAAACCGATTTTCATTTTGCTATGAATGGTTAAACATAAGCATTACCGGCCCAAACCCTTGCGGGAGGTAAAATCTTCGAACGAAAACCACTGCCTGCGGATGGCATACGCCACCAGCGATGCGGCAACAAACAACATGGCCACTACTACTTCCCAAAATCCGTTCTTATCGGCCAAGCCGGGCATGTATGTAAAGTTCATACCATATATACTGGCAATAAAATTGAGCGGCAGCATAATAAAAGATATGCCGGTGAGGGTTTTCATCACGCCATTCATTTTGTAATTCTGCATAGAGTAGTACACATCGGTAAGGGCGTGTAACTGCTCGCGCAAAAAATCTAACTCTTCAATATGGCGGGTTACGTGGTCTTGCAAATCGCGGAGGTAGTATTTGTTCACTTGGTCAAAAAACTTAATTTCTGTACGCATAAGGTTATTGACCAAATCGCGCACGGGGTAGGTTTTTTTGCGCATGTACAGCAGCGAGTCTTTGAGCTTTTGCAACTGGTGCAACTGTGCGTTGGTTTGCTTGCGCAGTACGGCTTCGTCCAACGCTTCTATTTCATCGGCCAAAAACTCCAGCACCTCGGTGTATTTATCCACCACGGTATCTAAGAGGGCGTACATCAAAAAATCTTCTCCGCGCTTGCGCAGCACGGTATCGGCATTATTCAGCTTTTCGGCAAAGGTGCTGAATACGCCAAAGTTTTCTTCGCAAAAAGTAACCACTACATTATCGTACAACACAAAGCTGACCTGTTGGTCTATAATGCGTTTTTCGTGCAGCACAAACAGGCGCAGTACTACATAGAGCCGGTCGTCATACTCTTCTATTTTGGCTCGCTGCCCGGTGTGCACAATGTCTTCGAGCGCCAGCGGGTGTATGCCAAACACCTGTGCGGCTGTTTGCATAGTACCGGCATCTTGCAGCCCCTGAATGTTTACCCAGCTGACGTGCGATTGACGATCGTACCGGTCAAAATCTTGTAGTTGAAAGTGGCTGATACAGTTGTACTCTGCCGCATTAAAGTGGTGTAGTGTAATTGTATTGGTTAAGCCGGTAGCCATTGCTTACAAAGAAAAGTAAGTAAAGTGGCTTAAATGCGATTGGGGTAAATAGTTTTCAATAGCTGCAGTAAACATGTATGCACGAACAAACACTTAACTCTACAAAACTCACCTACATTTGCCCCGCATGAGTACGGAAATTATCAGCAGCACCGCTAACCCCAAAATAAAGGCGCTCAAAAAATTAGATAAAGCCAGCGAGCGCAAAGCACAAAACAAAATACTGATTGAAGGGCTGCGCGAAACCGTATTAGCTGCCCGTGCGGGGTTTCAAATTCACTCGCTCTTTGTTTGTGCGGAGTACCTGAAAACAGATGGCGAATACCGGTTTGAAGAACTGAAGCAGGTACAGCACACAGTATATATTACTAAACAAGTTTATGAATCGCTGGCCTACCGCGAAGGCACCGAAGGGGTAATTGCCATTGCCGAGCCAAGGCATCTATCGTTAAATGAACTGCAACTGCCCGTTAACTGCTTAGTGTTGGTGATAGAGGCCGTAGAAAAACCCGGCAACCTGGGCGCCATGCTGCGCACTGCCGATGCAGCCGGGGTAGATGCGGTAATTATTTGCGATGCCAAAACAGACTTATACAACCCTAATGTTATTCGCTCAAGTGTGGGCACCGTGTTTACCAACCGGGTGGTGGCTGCCGAAACCGAAGAGGTGATGCGGTTTTTAGCGAGTAAACAAATAACCACCTATGCTGCCGAGCTAAATGCCACACAACCACACTACGCTGCCGACTATACAAAGCCATCCGCCTTTGTAGTGGGCACCGAAGCCACCGGATTAAGCCCTGTGTGGTTAACTGCTGCCAATCAAAAAATCAAAATACCGATGATGGGAAAAATTGATTCGCTAAACGTAAGCGTGAGTGCCGCTGTTTTATTGTACGAGGCCGTGCGCCAAAGAAATTTTTCTGCCCAAAATATATGAGTGAAAAGAAAGATGCATACGCATCGTTAAAAATTGGTGCCTTCCGAAACTTTCAGCTATCGCGTTTCTTGCTCACGTTTGCCGTGCAAATGGCCGAAACCATTATTGCCTGGCGGGTGTACGAAATCAGCGGCAGCAAAATGGCGCTGGGCATTATTGGGCTAAGTGAGGCGCTGCCGTTTATTGTTACCTCGCTGTTTGGCGGCCATGCGGCCGATACGTTTAACCGCTACAAAATTGCGCGGCTAACGATTGTTAGTTTTGTGTTTAGTTTTGGCGCCATCGGCTGGATGATGAGTGGCGATGCCGAATTGCTGAAAGCGTATGGGGTAATTCCTATATACATTATCGTTGGTATAACAGGCGTGGTGCGCGGTTTTATGGCGCCTGCTTTTCAGAGTATTTTTCCGCAGATAGTACCGCGCGAGTTGTATGCCAATGCCGCCACCTGGGCCAGCAATACCTGGCAAACCGCAGCCGTGGCCGGCCCGGCACTTGGTGGAATTGTGTATGGCTATACCAATATTGAAACGGCCTTTGCCATTTCGGTGGGTTTGATGGTAATGGCGTTTTTTGTGTTTGTGCTGGTGCCCATGAAACCCACTCCACCGCGCGAGAAAAACGAAACGCTTTACCAATCGCTGACCTCCGGTTTAAAGTTTGTGTTCAATAAGCAAGAAATGCTGGGCGCTATTACCTTAGATTTGTTTGCCGTACTTTTTGGCGGTGCAGTGGCGCTGCTGCCGGTGTTTGCTAAAGATATATTAATGGTGGGTCCCAAGGGCTTGGGGTTTTTGCGCGCGGCTCCGTTTTTGGGCAGTGTGGTGATGGGCTTATACCTGGCCTACAACCCACCCACCAAAAATGCGGGTAAAAACCTAATGTGGGCGGTGGTGGGTTTTGGGCTGGCTACTATTGGCTTTGCGCTCTCTAAAAACTTTTACCTGAGCATGGCCATGCTGTTTTTAACCGGTGCGTTTGATAACATCAGCGTGGTAATTCGCCAAACCATTTTGCAAACCTTTACGCCCGATAACATGCGGGGCAGAGTGAGTTCGGTCAATCAAATATTTATTGCCAGCAGCAATGAGATTGGGGCCTTTGAAAGCTCGCTGGCGGCCACTTTGCTGGGCACGGTTCCCTCGGTCATTTTTGGTGGGTGTATGACCCTGCTCGTAGTGGCTTTTTTAAACTGGCGAATGCCCAAGCTGAAAGAGTTGAAAATGTAACCCTACAATGTGCCCGGTATGTGCCGGCTATCCGGCTGCTGGCAGTAATGCCCTCGCAAAATTTCAGACAAGGTTTGTGTAAGTCGGTCGGTTAAAGACAAAATACAAATACACGGGCAAAGCCCATTGGCTATGCTTCAGCAAAAAGAAAGAGATAATGCTCATCTATTTTTTAGAAAAACGAATTATCCCTTTCTTTTTGCGCTAACGCGCAAACAGCCCGCATGATTGCACAGGTAAGCGGTCACTTTTATACATTCACAAAATGAAGCATATAGCAATAACCAATATTGGCTCCCGCTCCTCTAATCAGGATGCCTACTTTGCCGGAGAAAACCTCTACATCGTTTGCGATGGTGTGGGTGGTGCTGCTTATAGTGATGTAGCTTCCAAATTGGCTTGCAGTTCATTTGCTGAATACTTCAAACAAAATACTGCTCAGGTTTTTGATGGCAATTACATGAGCAAAGCTCTTCAACACACAATTCAACAATTTAAAGAAACAGAAAGCAAATACCCCGAAATGAAAGGCATGGCTACCACCGTTGTTTTAATCGCCTTTGACAAAGATGGAGCAATAATTGCCTGGCTGGGCGACAGCCGTTTGTATCACATCCGTCCCGATATATCGGGAGCAGAAATACTTTTTATTACTGAAGACCACTCACTCATAAACGATTTACGAAAGCAGGGCCATACTGATGAGCAGCAACTAAAAAACGTGAGGAACTACATCACCAAAGCACTGAGTTCAAAAAAATATGATGGGTTTTCTTTGCACAGGATTGCTGAATCACATATTGGTGGTGGCGATTGCTTCTTTCTGTGCACCGATGGCGTTCTCGAAAACATTACCAATGAAATTCTCCGCACAGAACTAAATACCAAAAACACATTAGAACAAAAAGCAGAAAATGTTTATGCGTTTTGCAAGGGAAAGACAAGAGATAATTTTACTTTTCAAATAATAGAAATTTAAGTGCATGGAAGTATCACTCCAATCTTTCCGTAAGCGCTTTACTTACGACCCGCAAAAAGACCTGCTAGGCAAAGGCGGTTTTGGCGAAGTTTATAGAGCGTACGACAACGAAGACCACCATTTTGTTGCCCTTAAAATATCGCAGGGCACGGCTGATGACAAATACAACCTCGTAAACGAGGTAAAGCGTTTTAAAAAGCTCAGCCACCCCAACATTGTACAACACATAGAGGCGTATGAAGTAAACACCGGCAGCACCGATATACACGGCAAACCCATACTTTACCTCGTAGGTATTTTAGAATATGCTGATAAAGGCACATTGGCTGACCTCCTCAAAAAAGGCACTCCTGATTACCGCCTTATAGAAGATTTGGCAAAGGACATTATTGAAGGACTGGCTTACTTGCACAGCAACAATATCATCCACCGTGACCTGAAACCCACCAACATTTTGCTGTTTAGCGAAGGTGAAAAACTCCGCGCTAAAATTACCGACTTTGGCATTGCCAAACGGGCCGATGCCACAGCCACCGGCACGCAATTAGTTGGCACGGTGGAGTACATGGCTCCCGAATATTTTACCACCGGCAACATTACCCCGGCAAGCGATGTTTGGAGCGTAGGCGTTATGCTGCTCGAAGCCCTCACAGGCACTCATCCTTTTGGCAAAACATCTCAGGGCATTGGCAACGAACAAATCATTGCAAACATTCTTAATAAAGACCTTACTACCACTACCCAAAACCTTACCGAGCCGCTAAAAGGTATTATAACCCGCTGCCTTTTCCGCGAAAACAATCTTCGACCTCAATCTGCTAATGAGTTGACAGGGCTGTCGAAGCAAAGTAGAGATGCTTTTTCTGAGAAAACCCAAGTAATAGATGCTAAGTTTAGAAAGTCAATTACCGAAAAACCAAAATCAAGATGGAAAAGATTGGGCACAGCTTTGTTTGATTTTGATGTGAGGAATGGGAAGTGGAAGAAGATTTTAGCTAGGGAACTCCTGATTGCCATAACGATACCGATTCTAATGGGAGTAGTGTTTGGTCTAATTTGCCACTCTTGTGATTGCGTCTTTGATGAACAGGAAGCTGTAATAGACCCCATCATTGGGGTGTTATCATTTTTATTCTTCAGAGGTTTAATTAATTCCATCATTTGGGCTTATAAGGAATTAGGATTTTCATTTCCAACTATTTCTGAAAGAACTTCAAAGGCAATAAAGTATTTGCTTCTAATAGTTTTCTTAATGCTGCTATTTTCAATTGCATTTTACAATACTTATCAGAAATATTACCGTACTGAAGAAAAACCAATAACTGATTGGGTTAATGTTCCTACTGACACCGTTGACTATAAATCGCTTCCCGATATTGACACACTTCCATCTCCAAAAGAAATCTTTGGCAATGATGACACAGTCATAGGTTCTACTATTGAATCAGAGAAACCTATAACAAAAAGAGCAAAGGAAGGAGATGAAAAGAAACAGGGACTTCATGTTGAAAAAGTTATAACTCGTTATCTTTTGATAACTTGTAGCAGTAAAGATGGGAATTCCCGATGTTGCTCTTGGGTTTTGGAAATGCGTAATTATTCGAAAGATTTCGTAGATAAGATACCTAATATATTGCCCTATAATAATATAGAGGTCTTAACTTTTGAAACATTTGGGCAGGCATCAAATGCATATGACAATTACATGTGTAAAGTAAATATCCCATTAATTAAAATTGAGGAAAAGGAGGCAAAAGGTGTTGGGACAGGACATGGAACAGTGTATTGACTTAGAAAACAGGCTTAATCACAAATACATTTATCGTATGCTTTATTCAGTAAGATTTTAGAGGGTCAAACAGATATTCTACCAAAATCGCTTCGTAATCTTTATTGATATTCTTTAAAAAAACCATTCACATGAGCAGACTTTCCAAAGAATCAAGTGAAACAGTATATGAGCCACCATTCTTGTTCGGATTGGATTCTCTTGATTCTTATTTAACAACACTTGACGGTATTATTAAGGAGAAAATTAAGACCGTGGAGAAAAGTAGACCTATAAGCTTTTCAAATGAAGAAGAGTCTTTTTTAGATGGATTTATTGATGAACATATAATAGGCTTAGGGGAGATTGGTCAAATTCTTATTGAAAGTGCCCTTGTCGCTTACTATTCTTATTTAGAAAGTCAACTCTTTATTTTTTGCAGAGAAATAGAACCCATCCAAAATAATTTAGAACAAAGGCTTAAAGCCATTGGTAAACACAACGGAGATATAGATAAGTATCGCAAGCTGATTTTAGAACATCACAATTTAATACCCTCCATTCAACTTGAACAGAATTGGGTAATAATTAAGAACGCTCATTTGATTAGGAAATACATTATTCACGCTACCCTCAGTAAGGCAAACCGCATCACGCTATCAAACCATGTAAAGTCCGACCCATCAATATGGCATGACCCTAAGCATGGAAGTTTCGCAATAAGCATGGAGTACGTAAAAAAATTCAGTAGCACCATTTCATCTTTTCTTACTGAACTCGACCACTTAGTGTATCAAAAAACGGGTAGTAATACTCTTATCTGAAAATAAAAGCGGCTGAGAAAATCTCAGCCGCTTATTTGTTTACGCTCTAATCAAGTGCTCATCCATCAAAAAATACAACCCTGCTGTATATGGGCTTTCTGGCCAACACATAAAACCCGGCATGTCATTAAGGATAGTCGCATGGTCAACTACAAACGCTCCGCCAATTACATCTTGCCAGTTTGGGTAGTTTCTCCAATTTTCCTTAAGCACTTTCACGCGCTGTCCCGGTGTAAAATTTCTCACTAGGCATTAACTTTTCCTCAACAAATTACAGGTGAGGTTTCCCGCTTGCACTTCGTGTGCATCTGTCTTTTGTCAAGGCGCGTACCAAGGCTCATCAACTGCAAAATTGTCCGCCAAAGCGCCCAATATTTAAATCTTAGTTTGTTTTAAACTTTTGTAAGCCACATTTTCTTAGCATCTGCCAAATGTGCGCGTGGCGTGCACAAAAAATAAACGCTCCGTTGCTTTTAACCCAACACGTCCCTCAATCTCGCCAACACTAACCTTACATTTTCCTCCACCACCTCACCACCCGGTAGTGTGGTGTAAATAGCTTCTTCAATTACCGGCATTAGTTTACAAATGCAGCAATCCGTTCATAAAGCAACTTTACGTTTTCGGTATCGGCTAAATGTGCCAGCATGGTTTCGGCACTTATGGTTTTCATTTGCTGTGTTACATAATCTTTCACCTGTTGCGGTGCCGCGCCTATTTCGTTTTCCCACCGTGTGTTGCTGCTTAGTAAATACACTATGTCTTCCATATCGTGGCTGGTGCGTGGGTCTTTGCCGCGGTCGTTAAAGGCGGCAAATTTAGTAGCCAGCAGGTAAGGCAACGGCAACAATTGCACCTGCAAATTATCTGTTACCGGTTCTTTAAATACATAGGGTAATCCCTCGGCAAACCATTGGTTGGCAGGTGCCCAGCCAATGGCAGTGGTGCTCATTACATCTACTTTTATATCGGCATATCTAAACCGGCACAGCACGGCATCTTCGGGGCTTTGTGTAAAGCCACACTGCACCAATTGTTCGCGCACGGTTTCTAACTGGTGTGGGGTGGTTATTTCTAAAAAGAAGTCAACATCTTTGGTGGGCCGCGTGTCTGCGCCTATGTCGGGGTCGGCATACAAACCAATGGTAGCTCCGCCTACAAACACAGCATCGTTATTCAATGCGCCAATGGCCTTAGCAATAAGCGCAATGGCCGCGCGGTTTTCATCGCGGTAGTTCATAGGTCAATCCGCTTTTTTATTTCCGCTATGGCCATTTGTTGTTCCCGCACTCTTCCTACGCGGAGCGCATCGGTAAGCGCAAGTAGTTCATAAAGCAGAGGGTCGTGCAGACAGGCTTCTACGGCTTTGGGGTAAAGCGGCTCTATGGCGCGCCCTCTTACTTTGCCTTTGGCATATTTCCATACGTAAGGTTCATTGCTGCGTATTTCGTTACTAAGCGGAGGGGCAGCGTGCGAGGTAGGTATGCCCACCACCACGGCACCGGGTCGCTGCGGAAATACGTAGCGCAGCCCGTGTTGCAAAAAATCAATCAGGGCCGATTTCATTACAATGCTTCGGTCATCGCTAATCAGCCCCGCATACACCGAGCGGCTGATGGAGTAACTAAATTCGCCCAAACTGATTTTCATCTGCTCGGCAATGTCCTTCATCAGCCATTCGCGCTCTTGCAGCGAAGCTATTTTGAGCAGAATGGCAACATCCTGCGATTTCATGCCTGCGTGTTTTCTCATGCCGTAAAGGTAATATCATTTCACATTTCACGAAATGTGAAATAAAGGGTAATAGTCATTGTTTATCAGTATCTTGCGTTAACTATAGTAAGCGTTTATACAAAATGTTTCACATTTTGTGAAACAGATTTAGGGAAGGACATGCATCATTTTCCATTTTCTGGAAAATGGAAAAAACAGTCGGTTCGCAATTCGCGAATTGCGAACCGCTTATATTCGCTACACATGAAAACTTATACCATCGGCAGAAACCCCGAAGCCGATATTGTGCTTACCGCCAATTTTTGCAGCCGCGACCACGCCAAACTCACTGTAAGCGATAACGGCAAAATTATTTTACAAGAGGCCAGCAGTAACGGGACAACGGTAAACGGCAAAAAAATCATCAATCAAACCGTTGAAGTACACTATGGCGATGAAGTACTTTTTGCCGGAGTGGAGAAGTTAGATTGGAGCAAAATAGAAAAGCCGGAAGTCAAACCAACAGAACCTTCAAAACCAAGTCCGGTAATTCCATTCATAAAACGCCATGTGCTTAAAACAACTATTGCTTTAGTGGCAATCGGGTTGCTTTTACTGTTGTTTCGTTTTATTGCAAACATCAATGCAACTAAAGTTGAGCAGCCCTTAACGGCAACGGACATTTATAATCGCTACAAAAACACTGTAGCGTTAGTAGAAGTAAAATACTACGTGCGTATTCACACCAAAGCCAACAATATTTTTTTTGGCATTAAAGCCGATAAAGAAATTGAGTTTAGTAAAAACAAAACCGAACTGCAACCGCTCACATCTGAGGGCACAGCATTTTTTATTGACAGCACCGGAAAGCTTATCACCAATCACCACGTTGTTGAACCTTGGTTTTACGACCGCGACCTGAAAGATTATTTCTTTACTAAAGTGAAACCAGCCATCAAACGGGTTTTACGCGAGAACGGTTGGGGTGAGGATGACCCGAAATTTTACGGAGAGTTGGAGGCCATCTATATCTATCCAAACGGAAAAACCTTTTCGCCCGAAAACAGAATAGAGTGTTCGGTGCATAAGCAATCCGATAACGAAGATATAGACCTTGCTTCGCTTCAAATTCTTTCGGGCAATTTGCCGCCAAATGTTTCTATTGTTTCATCAGCAAAAATACAACCCGATGAAGCCAAGCTACAGGTTGGCGCACCCGCTTATGTTATCGGCTTTCCTTATGGCGATGCCTTAGCTTTGAATGAAGATAATGAATTGAATTGCACTTCAACACAGGGCAGCTTTACACAAGCACCTTCAAAATCTTACGTGCAGTATTCCGCGCAAACCGCCAGTGGCGGCAGTGGCTCACCGGTGTTTAACGAGTTTGGAGAATTAGTTGCCGTTACCTATCAGGGCAGCACCACCGGACAAAGTTTCAACCGTGGGATTTTGGCGAAATACTTGCGCATGGTGAGGTAAACCGCAAAAACGGTCGAAGAACTCGTTAAATCAGGGCAATTTTAAAATCGAGTGGAAATGCAATGTCCCTTGCGCCCGCCTCAAAAAGCAGCACCTACAGCCAACACGGGTGGCCGTTGCGCAACCCTCTTTTAAAAACAGTTCTTTTTTCAAAAGCCAACTATAAAGGTTGGCTTTTGTGTTTTATATGGTGAGGAGGTATTGGGGCTGTGGTGTGGCAAAAATGAAAAACAAGGCCTTTTTCAGCCCTTTTTCAGCACTTTTGGTTATCGGGGCAATCCTTTATCACTTGCCCGCTCACTGAGTTGAAAACTGTGGTTAAATCAAGTTTTGTGCCTCCATCAAAACTTGTGCTTGGTTGACAGTGAAGTGCTCCGAAATCGCCATCTTCGGGTAGCTGCAAACCGCTGCCCGTTAGGGCGCTTACCGCTACACACCACAGTTGAAGGGTGCTATTGGGTAGCGGTCAGTACCACAGAGTAATAAATTTTATTGCTCAATTTTGTATTTTACTTTATTAAGTGAGTATTTAACTATTTAGATTTAGACAGCAACACTTTTGAGCAACAAAAAAATTAACTCGATTTACTTTTTAACTAAACCGAGTAATAAATTTTATTACTCAACTTTGTATTTTACTTTATTAAGTGAGTATTTAACTATTTAGATTTAGGTAGTAACGTTTTTGAGCAACAAAAAAATTAACTCAACTTACTTTTTAATTAAACAGAGTAATAAAATTTATTACTCTGTTTAGTATTTTACTTGGTTGTATAAGTATAATGCTATTTAAACTTAGTAAATAACATACTTCATCTACCAATTTTATTGCTCGGCTGTGTGTTTTAGCTCCCGTATGGCGTGCTGCTCTATACCGGAGGGCTATTGAGGGGGCTGCTCTTGCTGCGGGTTTTCTTTACGTACCCCTGTTCGGCCAAACAGCTCGTTGAGTTGCCGGTACACCACATCGGCACCGGGCAGGTCGCCTTGGTAGCGCTTGCTGGCATGGTACATATCGGCCATGTATTTATACAGGATGTGCTGGGTGTTGTAGTTAAGGTCTTTAAACCGGTCGGTGGCTTCGGCCACTTTTGTTTCCAGTTCGCGGAGTATCATCATGGCATCAAACAGCTCATCAGCGCGGGTTTGGTCTATGGCCAAGCTGGCCAGTTGAGGGTAGGTGGGAGCCAGGGTTTTTACCGTGGCTTGTACATACGGCAAGCGCTTGGCGTTAATCAGCTGCAGGTGGCGTACCGATTGGGCGCTAAGGGTAACTACGCCCAAATCTTCTATAGCTGCGTGTAGGGCTTGCAGAGCATTTTCGAGCGCGGCCTTTTTGGCAGGCGTAATGTGTAGGGTTAGCTGCGGGTTGTAGGACATGGGGGTGCGTTTTTGCTAAGATGCAAAAATAAATGGATGTATAAAGGGAGGTAGCGGTGTACAAAAGAGGTGGCGGTGCCCCTACTGCCCCTCCACCGCACCTATATCGTACGGGGTGGCATTGCCGGTTTTAGATACCGGGCGGGCGGTGCCAAAAATATCGGTGGGCAATCCGCTGTTAGAGGCATCTATCAATGGCGAAAAATATCCGGTGCTATCAGATGGCACAAACCGGCCTTTGTCCGGCTCTTTAAAGCGCGGGTCTTGGTTAAATAACAAGTTAGTTTTTGTGTTACTGTATAAACCCAGCGTATCGCTCTTGGTTTTTATGAGGCAATCGGTAAAATTATTATCAAACCCAGTAGTGTTTACCCCGTTGATGTTAGCAAAGGCCACTTCGTTTTGCAGCGAGCCGTGTATCACGCAGTTTTCAAACACCGTTTTTAAATCTTGCGGAAAAGCCGTGTTGTTGCCATCTACTATGGCATTATTGAGCAGCAGTACTTCTTTTTGGTGGGCCACAAACTTAGAGCCAGTGTTGTAGAGCGTACAGTTTCTAAACGCATAATCGCCCCCCAGCCACAACTTCACCAGATTATCGCCCGCTGCATACATTATAGAATTTTGCACTTCAATAATGGCATTAAAGCCCTGTATGGCGTGGTATTGTGTGTTTTTGATGATGGTGTTTTTTACCGTTACCTCCGGCCGTAGCGAGGTGCCCTGAAACTGCTGCACACTGGTAAACTCTACACTGCCTCCGGCATAAATGGCATATTGGCTTTCGTCTATAATACAATGGTCAAAATTGCCTTGCGGGGCGCAGGTGCTGTTGCGCAAAAACACCAGGCCAAACCACTGGCCGGGTTTATCGTTATAGTACGGCTCTAAGCGCGCTCCCTGAAACACAATGCTATCGGCCCAGTTGGTGGCCAGTGCATTTACCGTGCCCTCTACAAAAAGCGCTGAGCTGCCGGCAAAAAACACTTTGCTTCCGGGCATAATATTTAGGGTGGCTCCACAGCGCACATATACCCCGGGTATGGTGTCTTTACTCACAATCACGTGCGGCAAATCGTTGCTCCACGTAGTGGTACCCGATTTTATTTCTTCGCCATAATGAAAGTGGGCATTTTGCCCAAAGGCCTGCAGGTGTACTTTCTTTTGCTCTCCGTTTAAGATAAACGATACATCATCAATAATTACAAATGGAGTAGATGCCGAGGTAGGATCTACCGTTACCTCCACAAAAACATATATAGAATCTTTGGCAGGTATTTCTACCCCGCTAAATACATCGCCATTAATGCCATCCACATTTATTCTAAACTGATTGCCCACCAGGTGCATCAGCCGCAGGTCTTCAATCTTGATGTCTTTGCCGGTGCGGTTAAATACTTTGAAATAGCGCGTGGTAGAGCCCAGCGAGGTAAACACGGTATCAAACGTAAGCGTGTCTGTACTAAACGTGAGCGCCTCGTTGCCAAAGTTATCTTTCTTGCAACTGCTGTTGAGCAGCAGCGCAGTAAGTGAACTGGCAATAAGAAGGGCGGTGAATATTTTTTTCATTCGGGTACAGCAAAACGCAAAGTATTGCCAAAAATTGTAGGGTTAGCGCAAGCGGGCTTCGCTTCTAATCAACTCTTCGTCTTTGCGGATGTAGTAGGCAGCCGCTACCAACAACAAAATGGCGGCTATGCCCAGTAAGTTCCATGCCGTAAGTATAGAGGTGCAGGCAATTAACTGCTGCCGGTAGGTATCGTACAGGCACTCAAAGGTCATGTATTTGTAATACACATACGCCAGGCCACTGGCTACAAACACCACACTAAACCAGCACAACAACATTTGCAGCTGCCGGTTTTTAAACAAGAAAATAGCCACTAAAGCAAGCAAGATAGCCGTACCGGTAACCATGGCGTTGATGTAGTAAAAATACATTTCGCCATTTACTTTAAACGATTGGCCAATGGTGTATCCCTTTTTAAAAAAATCGGTTTTATCCATTTCGTAGCCGGTAAGCGGCATAGCCAACAACAAGCCAAGGCAAACGATAGCCAACAACAAAAAAACGGTTTGAATGCGCTGAATCATGAGCGAAAAAAGGTTTGATTATTTTGCGCGCCAAACGTAAACAATTTCAGCAGATGGATGCTTATATCATAGATGCCCTGCGCACCCCCATCGGAAAGTTTAACGGTACGCTCAGCACCGTGCGGCCCGATGATTTGGCGGCATTGGTCATCAAAAAAATAATGGAACGAAATGCCGCATGGCTTTCCGGCACCGAGTTAGAAGAGGTAATTTTTGGTGCCGCCAACCAAAGTGGCGAAGACAACCGCAATGTGGCGCGCATGGCGGCACTGCTGGCAGGTTTGCCCATTAGTGTATCGGGTGTTACGGTTAACCGGCTGTGCGCCTCCGGCCTGCAAGCCATTGCCGATGCCTCACGTGCCGTAAAGCTGGGCGATGGCGATATTTATTTGGCCGGTGGGGTAGAAAGCATGACCCGCGCGCCTTATGTGCTCTCCAAAACCGATTCGGCCTTTGGGCGCGCACAACAAATGTACGATACCGTAATTGGCTGGCGCTTTACCAACAAAAACTTTCCGATACAAACCACCATCAGCATGGGCGAAACGGCAGAGAACGTGGCTCGTCTTTGGAAAATCAGCCGCGAGGAGCAAGACTTGTTTGCCGTTTCTTCGCAACAAAAATACCAAGCCGCACACGAGCAAAACCGTTTTGCCAATGAACTGGTAAGTGTAGAGGTGGAGAAAGGAAAAGAGAAAATCATTTTCAATAAAGATGAGCATCCGCGCTTTTCATCGTTACAAGATTTAGCCAAACTAAAACCTGCTTTTGCTCAAGAAGGTACCGTTACAGCCGGCAACTCATCGGGCATTAACGATGGCGCAGCAGTAACCATAGTAGCGAGCGAAAAACTAGTGAAAGAAAAAAACGTACAACCCTTAGCCCGCATAGTAAGCGTGGCCGCAGCAGGGGTAGAGCCATCGTGCATGGGCATAGGCCCGGTGCCGGCCACCAAAAAAGCGTTGGCCAGAGCGGGCTTATCTATTTCCGATATTGGTTTGGTAGAATTGAATGAGGCCTTTGCCGCACAGTCTATTGCCTGCATACGCGATTTGAACCTGAACCCCGAAATAGTAAACGTAAACGGTGGTGCCATTGCCCTCGGCCATCCGTTGGGTTGCAGCGGTGCGCGCATTACCACCACGCTATTGCACGAAATGAAAAAAAGAAACGTGCGCTACGGTTTAGCCACCATGTGCATAGGCGTAGGGCAAGGGCTGGCGGTGATTTATGAGAAATGCTGAAAATGAGGAATTGGACGAATGGGAAAATGGATGAATAGGAGAATGTATAGATTGCTGTGTAAAATTTTATACCATGAATAAATACAAAACCGAAAATAACCCCATATTGAAACTAACTTTTGTTTTTGCATTGGGTATTATCAAATATTGCGAGGAATTAGAGGCCAAGAAAAAGTACCCATTGGCAAAGCAACTGTTTCGATCCGGCACTTCTATTGGCGCCAATGCTCATGAAGCACAACATGCGGAAAGCAAAGCGGATTTTATTCATAAATTCAAAATCTCTGCCAAAGAAATGAATGAAACATATTATTGGCTACAACTATGTAAAAACTCTGAGGGCTACCCCGATTGCCAAGTGCTGATAGCTCAGTTAGATGAAATACAGCGAGTCATAAATAGCATCATATCCTCGGCCAAGCGCAAGCACCCGTTTACTTATTTCCCTACTTTGTTTTTCTGACTGGCATTTGTCCCATTTTCCCATTCGTTCAATTTATTCATTATATAAAAAATGCAACTGACCATAACCGACCCGGTTTTTACCCCAAAGGCAAACTACAACGCTGTAGAAAAATTTTTTCTGCGTTTTATTCGCGATGAGCGCGACCTGCCTTTTGTGTGGCTCATGCTGCGCATATTTTTTATTGTTATTCCCATCAGCATTTCGCTCTTTTTCTATTTCAGTTGGTGGTTGGCGGTGCCGCTGCTCATCCTCAACATTGCCACCGGTTTGGGGCCGTTTATTTTGATGCTGCACAACACCTCGCACCGCAAACTTTTTAAGCAAGAATACGATTGGATGAACCACATCATCCCCTATGTGCTGGGGCCGTTTTATGGCGAAACACCCGAAACCTACTTTGGCCACCACATTATGATGCACCATGCCGAAAACAACCTGATAGATGATTTGAGCTGCACTATGAATTATCAGCGCGACCGGTTCATTGATTTCATGAAATACTTTTGGCTGTTTTTCTTTTTTGGTATGAGCGACCTCACCTACTATTTCAAACGCAAAAACCGCTGGAAGTTTGTGCGCAAAGTGGCGCTTGGGGAAATCGGCTTTTTTGTGATGTGTGCACTCTTGTGGCAAGTAAACTGGGCCGCTACACTCATGGTATTTTTATTGCCGTTTTTTATTGCCCGCTTTGGCATGATGGCCGGCAACTGGGCGCAACACGCCTTTATACACGCCCCCACCCCCGAGAACTGCTACCGCAACAGCATTACGTGCATCAACTGCGGCTACAACCACACCTGCTTTAACGATGGGTACCACATTGGCCACCACCTGCGCCCCAATATGCACTGGACCGATATGCCCGTAGAGTTTCAAGAAAACATAGAAAAGTACAAGGCCAACAATGCCATTGTTTTTGAAGGCATAGATTTTTTTGTGATTTGGTTTTTTCTTGTCACCAAAAACTACAATGCATTGGCCAAACATTATGTAGATATAGCCGGGCAGTTTAATTCTAAAGAAGAGATTATTGCGTTTTTAAAAGAGCGCGTTGCCGCCATACCGGTTACCCGTGTGCACCCCAATGCCAACGTTATTTTTAACGGCATACACTAATGCGCTACTTTCTTCATTTATGTTATGATGGTACCCACTACTGCGGCTGGCAGGTACAACTCAATGCGCCCAGTGTGCAGCAAACTATTAACGAAGCATTACAAAAACTACTGCGCCACAAAATAGCCAGCATGGGCTGCGGGCGTACCGATACAGGCGTGCATGCCAAAGATTTTTACATGCACTTTGACACTCCTGAGCCCATTGCCGATACCGAAAATTTATTGTTTCGGCTCAATTGTATGCTGCCCCAAGACATTACGATATTTTCTATTCTACCGGTTGCCGAAAAAGCACATACCCGCTTTGATGCCACACTGCGCACGTACGAATATTATGTGCATTTTGATAAGTCGCCCTTTATCAACCGCTTTTCGTTTTACCAAGGTTTTTACAAAATAGATTGGAATAAGGTAATAGAGGCCACTTCGTTTCTAAAAAACATAGAAGATTTTACTTCGCTCTGCCTGCCCAGCGATGATTTTAAAACCAACATCTGCCGCATCAGCGAAATGAAATGGCAGGTGTTACCCTCTCATCATTTAGTGTTGGAGCCATACAGCGAAAACCAACACTATCCGGGTTTAACTTCAGCTACGGCTCCTAAAACCGGAGAGTTGTTTCGGTTTACCGTTACCTCCAACCGTTTTTTGCGGGGCATGATCCGCAAAATTGTGGGCACGGTGCTCATGGTAGGTAAGGGCAAACTTTCTTTAGAAGAGTTTAAAGAAACTGTAAGCCAACAAAAAGAATTTCGCATACACCACTTAGCTCCGCCCAATGGATTGTTTCTCTCAAAAATTGTTTATCCCTACATACCATAGCAGTGTTTTGCTGTGCAACATTACATTCGCGCCATGGCTAAGCAAGCTCCACTCATTGACTTTACATTATTAAAACGCATTATCCGTTTAGCCGACCCTTACCGCTTGGTTTTTTATGGGTCTATGGTTTTATCGGTGGTGCTGGCGGTGCTTTCTATCGGTCGTCCGCTGTTGGTTATTTATACCGTTGACCAACACATTGCCCCACCCAACTTTCATCCGGAGGGATTAAAACAAATGGCCCTATACATGCTGCTATTGTTAGTGGTTGAAGCCCTGTTGCGCTACACCTTTAATTACACCACCGCTTGGTTGGGGCAAAATATTGTGAAGGATATGCGCCTGAGGGTGTATTCGCACATATTAAACTCCCGTTTAAAGTATTTTGACCTTACTCCCATTGGTACATCTACCACCCGTACCATTACAGATATTGAAGCCATCAACGATACCTTTAGCGAGGGGCTCATCAGCATAGTGGCCGATATATTGACCATTGTTACCGTTACGCTGGCTATGTTTTACACCAACTGGAAAGTGGCCATTGCCAGCATTGCAGTGCTGCCTGCACTCTTGTGGGTTACCCGTTGGTTTCAGGAAGGGGTAAAAAAATCGTTTCAAGATGAGCGCACACAAATAGGCCGCATGAATGCGTTTTTGCAAGAGCACATTACCGGCATGCGCATTATACAAATTTTTAATGCCGAAGAGCGCGAGCGCAAAAAATTTGATGCCATCAATCAATCGCTGCGCGATGCCAATATCCGGGGCATTTGGTATTACTCCTTGTTTTTTCCGGCTGTAGAAGTTTGCCTTGCGGTAGCCATTGGCTTAATGGTTTGGATTGGCAGCGGAGAAATTTTGCAGGGCAGTGTTTTCAATCAAAACCCTTTAGATGTAAAAGGCGTGGGTATTATCTCGGGCTTTTTGTTGCTCATCAATATGCTCTTTCGTCCATTGCGATTTATTGCAGATAAAGTGAATGTGATACAGCGCGGCTTGGTGGCCAGCGAACGGGTATTTAAACTTTTAGATAAAGACGAGCGCATTGCAAATAATGGCACGCACAGCCCGCAAAAGTTAGAAGGTAAAATTGCATTTGAAAATGTGTGGTTTGCTTACAACGAAAATAACTGGGTGCTCAAAGATGTTTCGTTTCAACTAAATGCCGGAGAAACGCTGGCCATAGTAGGCGCTACCGGCTCGGGCAAAACATCTACCATTTCTGTATTGGGGCGTTTTTACGAAACACAAAAAGGAGCGGTAAAAATTGACGGAGTAAATATTGAAGATTACGAGCTTTCGGCCCTTCGCTGCCGCATGAGCGTGGTACTGCAAGATGTGTTTTTGTTTGCCGGAAGTGTTTTTGAAAACATCACCCTCCGCAACAAAAACATTAGTAAAGAAACCGTTGTTGCTGCCGCCAAAATGGTGGGTGCACATGAGTTTATTTCAAAACTACCGGGCGGATATGAATATGAAGTAATGGAGCGCGGTGCTACCCTTTCTATGGGTCAGCGGCAGTTAATTTCGTTTGTGCGCGCGCTGGTTTACAACCCCGATATTTTGATTTTAGATGAAGCCACTTCGTCTATAGATAGCGAGAGCGAAGCGTTGATTCAACGCGCTATTGAAAAGCTGGTAGATGGCAGAACGTCTATAGTGATTGCTCACCGCCTTTCCACCATTCGCCACGCGCATAAAATAATGGTGTTAGACAAAGGCGAGTTAAAAGAGTATGGTACCCACGAAGAGTTACTCAGCAAAAACGGCTATTACAAAAAGCTGTACGATATGCAGTTGCTCAAGCAACGCGAAGCCGCATAGCAGGTGGCGTTTTGGCTCATTCTTCTAACTTCGCTACTTCATTTTATACCCATTATTGCAATATGAGTTTACCGCTAAAAAACAAAGTGCGCATAGTAACTGCCGCATCGCTGTTTGATGGCCACGATGCCGCCATCAATATTATGCGCAGAATTATGCAAGCCAAAGGCGCAGAGGTCATTCACTTGGGCCACAACCGCAGTGCACAAGAAATTGTGGAATGTGCCATACAAGAAGATGCACAGGGCATTGCCATTACATCGTATCAGGGCGGGCACGTAGAGTTTTTTAAATACATGTATGATTTGCTGAAAGAGCGCGGTTGTAGCCACATTAAAATATTTGGTGGTGGCGGAGGAACTATTCTGCCTACCGAAATGGAAGAGCTACACGCTTACGGAATTGCAAGAATCTATTCGCCAGACGATGGGAGAAAATTAGGGCTGGAAGGAATGATTGAAGAAGTAGTTCGTTCCTGTGATTTTGAAACCGTTTCAAAATTGAACGGGCAGATTGAACACCTGCACACTCAGGATTGGAAAAACATTGCCCAACTAATAACCCTTGCCGAGAATGGTAAATCCGCCATTCGCAACCCACCATCCACAGTTCCTGTATTAGGAATAACCGGCACCGGTGGCGCGGGTAAAAGCTCTGTGACCGATGAAATAGTCCGCAGGTTTTTAAAAAATTATTCTGACAAAACCATTGCCGTTATATCTGTTGACCCCAGCAAAAAGAAAACCGGAGGTGCATTGCTGGGCGATAGAATTCGTATGAATTCTATTTACAATCCACGCGCCTACATGCGTTCGCTGGCTACGCGCGAAAGTGATAAAGCACTCAGCATTCACGTGCAGGAAGCCATTGATGTATGCAAAGCAGCAGGGTTTGATTTCATTATTCTGGAAAGCGCAGGTACCGGGCAAAGCGATGCATCTATACTTGATTATTGCAATGTGTCTTTATTGGTAATGACTCCGGAATATGGAGCCGCCACACAATTAGAGAAAATAAACATGTTGGATTATGCCGATGCCATTGCCATCAACAAGTTTGATAAAGCAGGGGCATTAGATGCGCTGGCCGATGTGCGTAAACAATACAAGCGCAGCCACCAAATTTTTCAAGCAAAAGATGAAGATGTGCCGGTGGTGGGCACCATTGCATCGCAATTTAATGATGCGGGAGTAAATCATCTTTTTGAATTACTGATGCACAGGGTGACCGAGAAAACAAAAGTTGATTTTAAAGTAAAGCACACTTCGGCAAAAAACACGGTAACGAAATCGCAGATTATTCCTCCGGCTCGTGTGCGCTATCTTTCAGAAATAGCTGAAACCATTGAGAAATATGATGAGTGGGCAAATGAACAAAGCGAAATTGCTACACAACTTTATCAGTTAAAAGGCACTATTGATTTGACGGAAAAGCAAGTAGAGAAGTGACCCCAAACAAGCAATACAAATCGTGGCTTGCTGAGTTAA
This sequence comes from Chitinophagales bacterium, assembly GCA_016787045.1. GTDB lineage: Bacteria > Bacteroidota > Bacteroidia > Chitinophagales > LD1 > Bog-950. Next base: position 230,861 of record JAEUVA010000011.1, on the reverse strand, counting down.
AACAAAACATCAGCACGGTTCGCTTGCAAACATCGCTCCAGGTGAATGCAAACATGCTCATGGTGTATTGGTATGTAGGAAAGCAAATTTTAGAAAAACAAGAAGTGCACGGTTGGGGCTCGGGTGTGATAAAGCAACTTGCTGTTGATTTGAGAAAATCTTTCCCGGACACAAAAGGATTTTCGGAAAGAAATCTCGTTTATATGCGGCAGTTTGCCGCTGAATATTCAAATGTGCTAATTACGCAGACAGTGTCTGCGCAAATACAAAGCAGTTCACTTTTCAAAATTTCATGGTCGCATCATACATTGTTACTTGATAAGATTGAAGATTTGGAAGCGCGGCTTTGGTATATAGAACAGTCCATTCAAAATGGTTGGAGCGTTCGTGTTCTTGATTATCAAATCTCTACCCATCTCTATCAGCGACAACACAAAAAGAAGAAGACAACCAACTTTCATCTCACACTTCCAAAAGAGCAAAGCGATTTAGCCAGTCAAATACTCAATGACCCCTACAATTTCGAGTTTTTGCAAATTGGGCAAGACGTATCAGAGCGCGAACTAGAAACACAACTCACCAACCACATACAACAATTTTTGTTGGAGCTTGGTGCGGGTTTTGCCTATGTAGGTAGGCAATTTAAGTTGAAGCTCGGACGCAAAGAATATTTTCTTGATTTACTTTTTTACCATTTGCATTTGCGAAGTTTTATTGTGATTGAACTGAAGATGGGAGAGTTTGAGCCGGAGTTTGCGGGCAAGATGAATGCCTATCTCAATACCCTTAATAAAGATTACAAAAACGCGTCTGACAATCCTTCCATCGGCATTATTCTTTGCAACTCAAAAGATGAGGTGGAAGTGGAATATGCACTGCAAGGTTTACCTCACCCGATTGGTGTAAGCCAATACAAAACCATGCACTCACTGCCAAAAAATTTGCGCGATAAGTTGCCGAGTGTAAAACAATTGAAAGATGCGGTGAAAGAATTTAATCAGCTACAGAAAAAACATTTAGCAAAAGCGAAAAGCAAAAGATAATGGTTACCGAACAACTCAAAAAAACATACGCCCAGCTCGAACTAAAACTTCACCCCGAATGCAAGCAACTTTTGCAGCAATGGGAAGAAAAGAAGAAGCAATACAGCGGTGAAACTTTTGCATTTAAAGTGCGCGATAAAGTTTTGGATTTGCCTTTTACTTACAAATCGCTGAGCGGAACAAGTATTCGCAAAGTGTATTTGCCGCGCTACAAAGACTGGGGCGATATTCTGAAATGGCAATTGCAGGAAAATGTGCCCGGTGAATTTCCTTACACTGCCGGTGTGTTCCCCTTAAAGCGTGAAGGCGAAGACCCTACGCGCATGTTTGCCGGTGAAGGCGGACCGGAGCGCACCAACAAGCGTTTTCATTATGTGTCGCTCGGGCAACCCGCTATTCGTTTGAGTACGGCATTTGATTCGGTGACACTTTATGGCGAAGACCCTGACCACCGCCCCGATATTTACGGCAAGGTGGGTAACAGCGGTGTGAGCATTGCCACGGTGGATGATGCAAAAAAACTCTACAGCGGTTTCGATTTGTGCAGCCCGAAAACTTCGGTGAGCATGACCATCAACGGACCCGCTCCTATGATTCTCGCTTTCTTTATGAATGCCGCTATTGACCAGGAGTGCGAGAAATATATTCAAGAGAATAAAATCAAAGTTCAAAGTTCAAAGCTAAAAGATTTACCACATTACAACGGAGAGCTTCCAAAAGGAAATAATGGTTTGGGATTGCAGTTACTTGGAACATCGGGAGATAAAGTGTTACCGAAAGATGTTTACGAAAAACTAAAAGCCAAAGCGCTCTCTTCTGTTCGCGGAACGGTGCAGGCCGATATTTTAAAAGAAGACCAGGCGCAGAATACTTGTATCTTCTCTACAGAATTTGCACTGAAGATGATGGGCGATGTGCAGCAGTATTTTATTGAGAACAAAGTGCAGAATTTTTATTCCGTTTCTATCAGCGGTTACCATATTGCCGAGGCCGGTGCCAACCCCATTACGCAACTCGCGTTCACGCTTGCCAACGGTTTTACCTATGTAGAGTATTACCTGAGCCGCGGCATGAAGATTGATGACTTCGCGCCCAATCTTTCTTTCTTTTTCAGCAATGGGATGGACCCTGAATACTCGGTGATTGGCCGTGTAGCACGCAGAATTTGGGCCAAGGCCATGAAGCAGAAATACAAAGCCAACGAGCGTTCCCAAAAACTGAAATATCATATCCAAACATCCGGACGCAGTTTACACGCACAGGAAATTGACTTTAACGATATCCGCACTACCCTGCAAGCGCTGTATGCTATTTATGATAACTGCAATTCGCTGCACACCAATGCTTACGATGAAGCCATCACCACACCTACCGAAGAAAGTGTGCGCAGGGCAATGGCCATTCAACTTATCATCAACCGCGAATTAGGAACTGCGAAAAACGAAAACCCCAATCAAGGTTCCTTCTTAATTGAAGAGTTGACGGACTTAGTAGAAGAAGCCGTGCTAACCGAGTTTAAGCGCATTACCGAGCGCGGTGGCGTGCTGGGTGCTATGGAGCGCATGTATCAGCGCAATAAAATACAAGAGGAAAGCATGTATTACGAACACCAGAAACACACGGGTGAGTTTCCGATAATCGGTGTCAACACTTTCCTTTCTAAAAAAGGTTCGCCTACTGTTATTCCATCGGAAGTCATCCGCGCTACAACGGATGAAAAAGAGTTTCAAATCGCTGCGCTCAATGCTTTCAAAAAGCGCCATGTAAAAGAAAGCGAAGAAGCCCTCAGGCGTTTACAACACGTGGCCACTACCAACGGAAATCTATTTGCCGAGCTGATGGAAACCGTAAAGGTTTGTTCGCTCGGGCAAATTTCTCATGCGTTGTATGAGGTGGGTGGGCAGTACAGGCGCAGCATGTAGTAACCGCAAATCCCGTAGTATTTCGGGATGGGCGGACAGTATAGGAGGAGTATGTAAAAAAGTTCACAATGTGTGAACTTTTAAAAATTCAATTCGTATATTCGTATGCGCGTTCATTTAATCAAAAAACAAACTATTGAGGATTATGTGGCTGACAATGTTGGCTGCAGAATTCCTTTTCAGGATTGGTTAAACAAGTTGAAGTTTGCGGATTGGAAAACGGCAGCCGACATAAAGAAAACTTTTGGTGCAGCAGATTTACTTGGGAAAGGAAGCAGCAGAGTTGTGTTTAATGTTGGCGGCAATAACTATGCATGATTGGTAAGTATATATTTGGTGATAAACAGGTTCACTTATTTGTTTGTTGGCTCGGCACACATGCCGAATACGACAAACTCTGTAAAGACAACAAGCAATACACGGTAAACATTTATTAAAACGAAGGATATGGAAACGCTGAAATACAAAGTGATAAAAAGCAAAACACAATACAACGCTTACTGCAAAGCGCTGGAAACGCTTTTAGAAAGCGGAGTAAAATCAAAAGCGGCAAAAGATGAAGTTGATTTGCTCACCCTGCTCATTGAAACATGGGACCAGGCCCACAACAATTTTGATGACCTTGACCCGGTGCAATTGCTCATCTCTTTAATGGCTGAACGAAATATGAAAGCAAATGCTTTAGCCGATAAGTTAGGAGTGAGTAAGGGTTTAATTTCTGATATATTGAATTACAAAAAAGGAATAAGCAAGGAAATTATACGCGGTTTGAGTAATTTGTTTGCTGTTTCACACGAGGCATTTAACCGCCATTACGATTTAGAACATGTTGAGCCAAAACGAAAAAGGGAATTGGTGTATGCTTAAGCATTACTGCCTAAGGCAAATTAGCCATGCGCTGTATGAAGTGGGCGGGCAGTATAGAAGGAGTATGTAATATGAAGAACAAGATTTCAAGTAAAGTCAAAAAGATTCTTGATGAAGGTCTCGACTCTTATGCGAATACAACTGAACGTGTTAACTGGGAAGAGATTAAAACGAACATCAGGATAAAACAAGGATTGAAAGATGCTGATGAGGGAAATGTGAAAGAATGGAAAGTTGTAAAGAAGAACTTGCTAAAACGAATTACAAAGAAATAATGGAAACCGTTAAGCATTGCTGCCCCGGGCAAATTACTCATGCACTGTTTGAGGTGGGTGGGCAGTATAGGAGGAGTATGTAAGTAAAACTGTCGTATGAGCGCAATAACAAAACCTACAAATTGGGAAACACCGGGTAAGAGATTCGTTTGCTTCATGGATATAATGGGGTTCAAAGATTATGTTTACCGGAATAGTCATGGCTCAGTAGATAAAAAAATGAATGAATTCTATGAAATCATTCGAAAGTATAAGGCTTTGAAAGTTACTTATGCGACCATAGGAAAGCCAACTAAAAAAAACAGGGAGAGAATATTGGTTAAGTCAGTCATGTTCTCTGATTCTATTGTGCTAATCACCAAAGATGATAGTTCTGAAAGTGCCTTTTTCCTAGTCTCAGCTTGTGCACAGATTGTTGGAAATTGCTTAAGCAAAGATATCGGTATCAAAGCTGCAATCTCATATGGTAACCTGACTTGTGATTTTAAAAAATCTTTGTTTTATGGTAAAGGTTTAGTTGATGCCTATCTACTGCAAGAAGAGCTTGGTTTTTATGGTTGCATACTCGACCACAGAGCGGAAAGGAAAATAGACTCTTGGAAAGAAAAATCTGACATAACAATGGGCGGGTTACTAAAGGAGTTACGTGTTCCCTTAAAGTCAGGATTGATAAGACATACAACAGTTGATACAGCATTCTTAGTGCAGGACATATCAAAGATTGTTAAAGGTATTAGCAAAACAGTTTCTGGTAAACCAAGAATTTATGTAGACAATACTGAAACTGTAATGATGGAACTAAAAAGGATTGAACAGGAAAGAATTTTAAAGTTAGATGAGCTAACTAAAAACATGAAGAACAAGTGAAATGGAGAAGCAAATTCAAAAGGCAGTTGTATTTCATGCGGATATTCTCGGCTTTAAATCCATTATACAATTGTCAGAGAATGATAAGCAGGAAGAAACCTTAAAAACAATTAAAGGCGCACTTGAAGAAGCAACTAAGCTTTTCGAAGGATTCAGACCATTGGAAGAAGCTGCGTCAAAGACTACATTCAGATTCAAACTTTTCTCGGATAATTTATATGCTTCATTTTCTTACGATGAGAACGACCCCGTATCGTTCGGTCAAGCATTTGGATTTGCAGTTCTCTTCGCAAGAAGTTATTACTCTTTAATGCTAGATAATAAGTTACCTATAAGAGGTGCTCTTTCTTTTGGAAGTGATTATTCCGATGAGAATATGATTTTTTCTTATGCTTTGGTTAAAGCATATCTACTTGAAACAGAAAAGGCAAAGTTTCCTAGAGTGATTATCGACAATGAGCTTTTTGATAAGGCAAGAAATGGGTTGACAATTGGTGGCGGCTCTTTTACTCTGAAGTTATTGAACGATAGTTTTTTGCAAGATGAGGGAGGAATATTTTTTCTAAACCCTTCAGGCATGGCTAAAGTTTTCGGAATAAAAGAACCAGGTTATAGCTCTGAGCATTTGTATAAAGGATTTTTGCAGCGCGATATTGACTTTGCTAAAGGTTGTCTAGCAAAAATGGAAAAGGAAAACAATCTGAAAGATGCTGAGAAGTATAAATGGTTAACAGCAATACTAACGTGGCATTATTTTGACCGGAAAGTTCCTTGTGGTTATAAGTTTACAGTAACTGAGTTTGGTCAACATTAAATCTTTACATATTTCCCCGCTGTCCTTAGTCTGAAGCAAGGCAATTGCGGGAATGCGACTACGGACTTATACGAATGCCCCAACTGGCGCAAGAATGCAGCCAAGCCATTAGCGGAGCGTTCTTGTGCCCTTGTTTTTTTTCAGTGTCGTCATTAGATAGTTATCGCTCTTCTCCCCCACAACAAATAACCCCTCCATTTCATTTCTTTGGGTTTTTAAAATCAAGTGTAACCAAGCATCATGCTGCCACCTCAACTCTTTACTCCCTTCACTTTTCCGGCTTCGGGCAAACAAATGAAAAATCGTATTTCGCTGGCGCCACACCCCCCAAAAACAACCGCCTTAAAACATTGACAAACAATTAATTGTGGCATTTTTAGTTTACAGTAACCTGTTTACTGTAAACTTATTACTTTTGGGGAATGAAAACAGACGAAAAAATACTGCGAGTTTTGCAAAGAAACGGGGCGGTTTCGGTAGATACGCTTTCAGAAAAACTAAACATTTCGCGCCAGTATTTGCATCGCAAACTCAAAGAAATGCTGGAGCAGGGCAGAGTGATAAAAATGGGCGAAGCGCCCCACGTTTTTTACAGCGTAGCGCCAACAAGTATTACTGAACCCACTGAACTGGTACCGTATGAAAAGGAGCAATTTTTAAATCAGCATTTTATGCTAATTGATGCTTTAGGCAATCAATTGAGTGGTCTGGCTGCCATGAAATATTTCACAAGCAACCAAAAACTTCCGCTACTAAAAACAATTGAGGAATATATTGATACAAGAAAAAAGTATTTGGCCTTTTACAATAGTGAGCATTTGATAAAAGGGCTTGAAAAACTGAAAACAACTAAAGACATTGGCGAGATTGGTGTGGATGAATTATACTACCTTGATTTTTATGCCCTGGAGAGATTTGGCAAAACAAATTTGGGTTGTTTGATGCACTACGCAAAGCAGGGGCAAAACAAGCAACTGATGAAAATAATAGCTGATGAAATTAGAAACAGAGTGCTTCATTTTATAGCACTACATCAAATAGATGCTGTGCTGTTTGTTCCTCCAACTATTCCCCGAAAAGTTCAAATAATGAGTGCGCTCGAAAAACTTCTTCTGCTGGATTTGCCAACCATAAGTGTAAGAAAAGTGAACAATGCAATCGCAGTGCCACAAAAAGCGCTATCAAAATTATATGAGCGTGTGGCGAATGCCCGTAACACGTTTGTTGTGTTAGAGAAAAAGAAATACAAAAACGTACTGATTTTAGATGATGCGATAGGCAGTGGTGCTACAATAAATGAGATAGCAAAAAAACTAAAAGACAAAAAAATTGCACAGCATATCGCAGGGCTTGCCATCACCGGAAGCTATAAAGGATTTGAGGTGATTTCGGAGCTATAACGTTTTATTCCCTTTCTCCTACTGATAGGTATCATGCCCACTAAATTATCCTTACCCTAATAGCTACTGCAAGGATTGTGAAAGTCCCCACTTGTAAAAAAGCCAACAACCCTACTCTCCCGCTTTCTGCCTATCATTGCCACTGATGAAAAGCCGTGTGCTGTTAGTTACCCCTCCGTTTACTCAGTTAAACACGCCCTACCCGGCTACTGCGTACCTCAAGGGTTTTCTCAACACCAAAAAGATTGCTGCCTACCAGGCCGATTTAGGCATAGAGGTTATCCTCCGGGTTTTTTCAAAAAACGGATTACAACAACTATTCCATCATCTGAGTGAAAGCGATGTTTCGCTGAGCGATAACGCATACCGTATTTTTTCACTACGTGATGACTACCTGCAAACCATTGAGCCGGTCATACGTTTTTTGCAACACAAAAATCCTACGCTGGCTCACACTATTTGCGACCGCACGTATTTGCCCGAAGCATCGCGATTTGCAGAGCTGGAAGATTTAGAGTGGGCCTTCGGTACCATGGGCACACACGATAAAGCGCGCCATCTCGCTACGTTGTATTTAGAAGACCTTGGCGACCTCATTAAAGAAACTACCGATGAACACTTTGGCTTCAGCCGCTATGCCGAGCGATTGGGCAGAACCGCCACACATTTTAATGAATTGCACCAATCTTTATTGCAGCAAAATTCGCTCGTATCAAATGTTTTGTGGCAACTGTTAGATGAAAAAATAAGATTATTTAATCCAACAGTAGTCGGCTTATCTGTGCCGTTTCCGGGCAATTTGTTTGCAGCATTCAAGTGCGCACAATTCATTAAGCAAAAGTATCCGCACATTAAAGTGGTATTGGGTGGCGGCTACGCCAATACCGAACTACGCAGCTTGCAAGACCCTCGCGTGTTTGATTATGTAGATTACGTTTCGCTAGACGATGGCGAAGCATCTCTTTATTTTTTGTTAGAATATTTAGAAGGCAAACGAACGCAAGAAAACCTCAAGCGCATTTTTTTGCGTGATAACGATAAAGTAATTTACTGCAATGGCGCCACCGAAAACGATGTACCGCAAAAAGATACAGGCACACCCGACTACAGCGATTTGCCGCTGAGTGAATACTTATCGGTAATAGAAATAGTAAACCCCATGCACCGCCTATGGAGCGATGGGCGGTGGAACAAACTCACCCTTGCGCATGGTTGCTATTGGGGCAAGTGTTCTTTTTGCGACATCACGTTGGCGTACATCAAAAACTACGAGCCGCTCACCGCCTCGCTGTTGTGCGATAGAATAGAAACCATTATAGCGCAAACCGGACAAAATGGTTTTCATTTTGTGGATGAAGCCGCACCACCAAAACTAATGCGCGAGCTTGCATTAGAAATTTTGCGCAGAAAACTAACAGTCGTTTGGTGGACCAATATTCGTTTTGAAAAAACATTTACACCCGACTTGGCGCGGCTGCTCAAAGCCAGCGGCTGCATTGCTGTGTCGGGTGGGTTAGAAGTTGCCAGCGATAGGTTATTGGAGTTGATGAACAAAGGCGTAACTGTAGCGCAAGTAGCGCGCGTAGCCGATGGATTTACCCGCGCGGGCATTATGGTACATGCGTACCTCATGTATGGCTTCCCCACACAAACCGCACAAGAAACTATTGATGCTTTAGAAATGGTACGCCAGCTTTTTGAAACCGGTGTGTTGCAATCGGGTTTTTGGCATCGGTTTGCCATGACCAGCCATGCGCCCATAGGTATTGCGCCTGAAAAATTTGCCGTACAAAAAACAGGGCCCTACTTTGGCGGCTTTGCCGATAACGATTTGTTTCATGAAGACCCATCAGGTGCCGACCACGATTTGTTTGCCGAGGGTTTACGCCAATCGTTATTCAACTATATGCACGGAGTTGGTTTCAATTTTGCATTGCAAAAATGGTTTGATATGCCGGTGCCAAAAACAAAAATTGCCCCGCGTTATATAGAAACTTGTCTGCAACAAAAAGAACAAGACACCGAAAAAGAAAATGCATTGGTCTTATGGTTGGGCAATGCACCTGTACCCATAGAAAACGGCCTTGGCTTTTTTGACAAGAGCAAAGATTGGGCAATAACCGTAACCGATGCAGAGGCCGAATGGCTTTGCGAGCTTTTGCCGCAGCTATCTGTGAACAACAACAAACCACTCACGCTAAAACAAGTTAGAGAAAACTTTGAAGCGTTTACCCAAAACCCATTTGATAAATTTATCCGCAGCGGCACCTGGAAAACACTGCACGAAAACGGATTGTTGATTTTGTAAAAAATGAAACCGCAAGAAGGCATACAAATTAATAAGTATATCAGCTCATCGGGCTATTGCTCGCGCAGAGAAGCCGAGCGATATATTGAGCAAGGGCGAGTGACTATCAATAACGAAATTGCTCTGCTCACCACCCGCGTTAATCCGGGCGATGTAGTAGCAGTAGATAGTGAAAAAATTAAGGTGGCTCGCAAGCAGAGTTTGTACATCGCCTTCAACAAACCGGTGGGCATTACCTCTACTACCGACCCGAGCGACCGCAGCAACATCATTTCATTTATCAATCACCCCAAGCGCATTTTTCCGATTGGCCGTTTAGATAAAGACTCAGAGGGTCTCATACTGCTCACCAACGATGGTGACATTGTGAACAAAATTTTGCGAGCCGGAAACGAGCACGAGAAAGAATACATTGTTACCGTTGATAAACCCATTACCCCCGAGTTTGCCAAACGCATGGCCGGTGGTTTGCCCATACTGGGCACCAAAACCAAGCCGTGTGTGGTAAAAATATTGGGCACCAAAACATTTAAAATAATTCTCACGCAAGGCCTTAACAGGCAAATACGAAGAATGTGCGAGTTTTTAGGTTATGCGGTAATTACATTAAAACGCACTCGCATCATGAACATCAGTTTGGGAAATTTACCCATAGGTAAATGGCGGTATTTATCAGTTCCCGAGGCCGAAGAATTGCAGCGCTCGCTCACCGGCTCTGTAAAAACTGAGGAGGCATCTTTCAAAAAAGCCAGGCGACACAAGTAAACAACATTGCTTATTTTTGGGGTATGGATTTACAGCACTATAAACATCTCAGCACATCCGAAAAAGTACTTCTTGTAGAAGAAATATGGGACAGCATTGCCGAAGATGCTGTTACACTCAGCAAAGAGAATAAGAAGTTATTGGAAGAACGGCTCAGCACCTACAACAGCTCTTCTAAGCGAACCTCGTGGGAAACCATCAAAAAGAAAGTGCGCTCCAAAAACAAAAAATGACTTATCGCATAGCGTTTCTCCCACAAGTAGAGCAGGATGTGCAAGATGCTTACAATTGGTATGAGTTGCAATTACCCGGATTAGGAGATGATTTTCTGTTATCTATAGATGCCGCGGTAAATGCCATTGCAAGAAATCCGCTACACTATACTATTGAATTCAAGAACATCCGAAAAGCAAAAGCGAGGCGATTTCCGTTTGGGATATACTTTTTAATTCACCAGTATACAATTACCGTGATTGCTATCATTCATTTGGCTCGCCACCCAAAAACATGGAAAACGCGCACTAAAAAGAAATAACACATGAGCTCACCCACACCCTACTCCACTTTTATTCAGCAAATGCCCAAGCTGAATAATGAATATACAGATGATGTTTTTTTGCAAGATTATTTGCGCACGTATTTTCCGGCTGATGCACTTAAGGAAATTACACCCGACCTTACTCAGTTTGGCCAACGAACCGCTACCGTATTTATAGAATGGGCACGCGAAGCTGAATTGAACAAACCGCAACTCATACAGTTTGATGCCTGGGGCAAGCGGATAGATGAAATAAAAGTATCGCAGGGCTGGTTAAACTTAGAAAAAGTAGCTGCCGAAGATGGTTTGGTGGCTATCGGTTACGAAAGAAAATATGCTGAGCATTCGCGGTTGTATCAGTTTGTAAAACTGTATTTATACACGGCTTCATCGGCAATATATACTTGTCCGCTGGCTATGACAGACGGTGCTGCGCGATTGATAGAATTATATGGCGATGGTTTTTTGAAAGAGCACGCTTACAAAGGTTTGACTTCGCGCAACCCGGCCACCTTTAAAACCAGCGGACAGTGGATGACCGAGCGCACCGGTGGCTCAGACGTATCGCGCTCTATGACCTTTGCCACACCAGATGGCGATGATTATGTCTTGCGCGGGCATAAGTGGTTTACTTCGGCCATTACCGCCAACATGGCGTTCACGTTGGCCTCTACCGAGCAACCCGAAAACGGCAAACGCGCACAGCTCTCCTTATTTTATTTACCCATACGTCATGCAGACGGCTCGCTCAACGGTATAGAAGTAGAAGCCCTCAAAGACAAACTGGGCACCCGCGCTTTGCCCACAGCACAACTCTTGCTCACCGGAGCCAAAGTAAAATTGGTAGGCGAAAAAGGCAAGGGCGTAAAAACTATTTCTACGCTCTTCAACATCACGCGCATTTACAACACCATTAGTGCCGTTTCTTATTTGCGCAGAGCATACGCACTAAGCAAAGCATACAGCCCCATCCGCGAGGCATTCGGCCAAACAATTGAGCAACATCCGCTGCATAAAAAAACCTTGCGCGAAATGGAAATGGCCTACCAAAGCAATGCACTACTCGGCTTTTTTCTCTCGCGTTTGTTAGGCAAAGAAGAATGTAATACCGCTACTGAAAATGAGAAATCGCTATTGCGTTTTCTTACACCTGTAGCCAAACTTTTTACCGCCAAGCAAGCCATTCAATACGCATCAGAGCATATTGAAACTTTTGGCGGTTTGGGATATTTAGAAGACAGTGGCATACCCGCTATGCTGCGCGATGCACAGGTGCTGAGTATATGGGAAGGAACAACCAATGTACTATCGCTGGATATGCTCCGCGCTGCCGAAAAAGAAAATGGCCTGGCGGCTTTCAAAGAATTTGCTGCCGCTTTATTGAATAACGTAAGTGCACCAGAATTCGCATTTCAAAAAAACGTACTGCAACAAAAAACAAAAGCATTATTTGAATTTGTTGGTGGCATTTCTTCTACAGACGCACTTGTTGCTGCTTCGCGCGATGTGGCTTTTTATGTAGCCGAACTGACCATTGCCTTGCTGTGGTTAGATTTTTTGAAGACCAATTATGGCCAATCTAACTATCTGAGTACACTCAACTACTGGTTGAAGTACAAAATGAACGAAAGTAGTTTTGTTTCTACCGCAGAGTTAGGTATAAAATAGTATGCTTACTTGCCGGATATATGAACTGGCCGCAGCCACTACCGGCTATCTGGCCGACCAGCCAAACTGCAAGGGCGTACCGATAGAATCTGAAAATGTCCCAACCGCATATACATCAAGTACACGATTGTCCTGTATGCCTATTCCCGATACAGAAAAAAGGTTTTGCCCCGTCAAATGGTTTTTGAGTAGAAAGGAATAAGTACCTGCGTTTAAGGTAATGGTGCCTCCCAATGCCCGTGTACTGTCCGTACCGTAGTAGGTTCGATCTTGTGCTATGGTATCGGTATTCATCAGACAATCTACCCGACCCGCCTCCGTACTCAGGTGAATAAACCTTACCTTGAACTTGCCGGTTTCTGGCCAACTTACCGAGTCGGCCAGTAGTGTAGTTTTGCGGGTAGCGTAATCATCATACATCACAAAGGTGTAGTGCCAGTTGGGCTTCCAGTTGGTATAGCTGCCTCCGGCAATCACATTACCTGTTCCATCTTTTATCTCTATCACGAGCGGCTCTCCCGGCAACAAATCGGCTGTGTGCGAATTGCTGTTCAGAGTATAACCCACAAAGTCGGCTCGTTTGCTCCCTTGCAGGTAATAGGATAAATAAGGCGAGTGCATAGAAGCGTTGATAAACTGCACACTTACTTTTTGGTAGCATTTCTTTTTGCAGGCAGGCAATAGTGCTATTGCCATAATTGCCAAACTGAGGGCGCGTAAGGAAATGTTCATAGTTTCTTTTTTTGTATTGGGCATAAAAATATCACAAATCATCGGCATACGACCATTCTGCTTTAGTAACACGCACACTTGTACTCCTTCTCCAAATCTATACAGGTTCTAGCCATTGTTGGTCTTCCCCACCTTGTAACGCTACAATAGCCAAGCCGTTGTTGTGTGTTTTCACCAACAACAGAAGCCGGGGCAATGAGTATGCCATGTATTTCATGCTTCACTTGCATAATGGGTTATCAATCCAAAATTATCTACGCCCGTTACATAATACTTGGCCGATGACCATCGGTAATCTTCCGGATAAACTGCCAATAATGATTTCTTTGTAAGTGTCATTCTCCAACAACGGCTGCCATTCCAAAATAGTGGTTGTAAGAAATTGGGGGTAATTTTCAAAGTTCACCTCGCTCAGCTATGGATTGGTTAATATGCGGCAAAATTTTTACTTGTTGGTGACGCATCGGCAGAGCCGAAGCTATAACACCAACAAGGGCGAAAACCCGCAGCAAGAGCAGCCCCCTCAATAGCCCTCCGGTATAGTTCAGCACGCCATACGGGAGCTAAAATACAGAGCCGAGTAATAAATTTTGTAGATGAAGTATGTTATTTACTAAGTTTAAATAGTTCAGTACTTATTCAATTAAGCAAAACACTAAACCGAGTAATAAAATTTATTACTCGGTTTGCTTAAAAAGTAAAATAAGTTAGTTTTTTTATTGCTCAACAGTGTTAATGTCTAACTTAAAATAGTACTACACTTACTTAGTTGAGCCAAAAACAGAATGGAGTAATAAATTTTATTACTCTACGGTATAGACCGCAACCCAATAGCACCCTTAAACTGTGGTATGTAGCGGTAAGCGCCCCAACGGGCAGCGGTTTGCAGCTACCCGAAGATGGCGATTTCGAAGCACTTCACTGTCAACCAAGCATAAATTTTGATGGAGGCACAAAACTTGAGTTAACCACCGAACCGCCACTTTTTAGCCATTGTTGGTCTTCCCCACCTTGTAACGCTACAATAGCCAAGCCGTTGTTCGGTGTTATCACCAACAAGGGCGAAATACTACTTAGTAACACGCACACTCGTAGTCGTTCTCCAAGTCAATACAGGTTATTACCCTGCGCTCTGTAGGGCAATCGGCAATAACCACCCGCACCAATTGTCCATCGGCTGTACGTGCTTCATACGCATAAGTTGGGCAGGGCTTTTGGTGGGCATCGCTCTTGCGCTGGTTAATGGTACCGTTATCTAATACATACTCTATTTCCTGCTCGGTAATTTCCCGGCAATCCATGCGGCAGCGGGCATGCTTGGTGTAGTAGATGGGGGCTTGCTTTTCTTCTTTTACTGCCGGTTCTGTTTTTTTATCAGGGGCTGTGTTGCTTTGAGGTTCGCAGCCACAAAAACACGCCTGCACGGCAAATAGCAACAACACCTTTTGTGATATTCTGTAAACAGTTGTGGTTCGCTGCATCATACACAAATGTACTTTTGTGGGGTAAATAATTTTACCATCGGCTGACACACCCTTTCGCACAAAAAGTGCTTCTTCGCGCCAATGAAGAAATACTCCTTTTACATCATAGCGCTGCTAATACTGCTCATTATTGCCGGAGTGGCCGGCTATAAGTTTTGGTACAAACCACCTGTGAGTTTTGAAAAAGAATTATCCGTAGAAAACATACAAACTATAAGCAAAATAACCATAGATAATTTTCAGAATAAACACTTGGTGTTAGAAAAAACAAATGGCGTGTGGATGGTTAACGGCAAGTATGAAGCCCGGCCCGAACTCCTACAAATGATTTTAAACACCCTGCAACGCCAAACCGTTTTGGCGCCCGTGCCCAAAACTGCGCACGATAACGTAGTACGCGAGCTGCTGGCCGAATATATTAAAGTAAATGTATATGAAGAAGGCGAGGCCGAACCCATTAAAACTTTTTATGTAGGTGGTGCCACTACCGATAACAAGGCCTCGTACATGCTATTAGAAAAAGATGGCAAAGCAGCCGAGCGTCCGGTAATGGTTTATCTGCCCAGCCACTCCGGTTACCTCACACCCGTATATGCCGACCTTAATGAAGAAAACTGGCGAAATCGCATTGTGTTTTCTTTTACTTCGTCTGAGGTACAATCGCTAGAGCTAAACTACCTGCAACAACCGCAAAATTCTTTTCGTATAGAGCGGCTTGGTACAGATTCATTTGCAGTCAATCCGCTGAGCGAGGAGTTTCGCATCAACGACACCTATCTTCAAAAGTACATTCGTCAGTATTTAGATTTTTATGCCTCGGTGGCCTTAGAAACCTTTGATAATGGCAACAAAGGCAAAGACACCATTGTGCACACTACTCCATACTGTTTAATGACTGCCAAACTAAACAATGGCAAAACGCAGCGTTTGCGACTTCACTACATGCCCATTAACGAGCGCAGCCAATCGGTAACCGATGCCAACGGCATGCCGCTCAAATACGATGCAGAGCATTACTATGTGGCATTGAACGATGGTAAGGATTTAGCCATAGCACAGTACTATGTGTTTGGCAAACTGCTCCGCAGCTACAAAGATTTTTACTATAAGCCGGTGCAGTAGCGCCCTTTCTTTTTACAATCAAAAACTTTGTCCCCAAATTTTAGTTTTACATGTCTAAAACCCCACTACCTTATGGCTAAACTCAACTCTGTACTTGGCATGTTTATTCTGCTGGGTATGCTTGCCGCTTCTTCCTGCAAAAAAGATAAAGATTGTGACAATAATCACAACCACGGTTCTATCTGCGACTCAGTACATCCCGTTATTTTTGTACACGGCTTTTTGGCCAGTGGCGATACCTGGGCCAACCAGGTAATGCGCTTTACCAGCAATGGATACTGCGACAATTTACTTTACGCTTACGATTGGAACAGCGTGGGCGGTGGCAGCGATGTGGCTTTGTTAGATGCTTTTGTAGATAGCGTACTGGCCTGGACCGGCAAAACACAAGTGGACCTCGTAGGCCACAGTGCCGGTGGCGGTTACGGATACAACTATTGCGAAGACACTACCCGCGCTAAAAAAGTAGCGCACTATGTACACATTGGCAGCAGCTCGCAAAGTAGCCCTGCCGGCAAAAATGATGAGGTGCCTACGCTCTGCATTTCTTCGCCCGATGATTTGGTGGCTGGAAATACAACCGTAACCGGAGCCACCAACGTAACCCTGAGCGGTACCGACCACTACGAGGTAGCCACCAGCGCAGCAGCTTTTATTGAAATGTATAAATTTTTTAGAGGAGGAATTGCCCCCAATACTTCTGCCATTACACCACAAGGCAGCGAAATAAAAGTGAGCGGTAAGGCCGTATCGCTGGGCGAAAATGCTGCGCTAACTAACGCCACCATCAAGATTTTTGAAGTGGACCCCAATACCGGTTTGCGCTTAAACAGCACGCCCAATTACGTACTCAGCGCCAACGCCAAAGGCCAATGGGGGCCGCAAAACATTAAAGCCAACACCAAATACGAGTTTGAAATTACCAGCGGTGTAAGTGGCGACCGCGTAATACATTACTATCGCGAGGGATTTACACATAACAATCCGTTGGTATATTTAAGAACCATCCCGCAAGGCGGTTTAGCGGGCACACTTCTTGCCGGGCTACCCAAAAACGATAACCAAAGCGTAGTGGCTATTTTCACTGCCAATCAGGCCACTATTGCCGGCCGCGACTCACTCACGGCCAACAACACAGTGCTCTCTACTACCGCCATCACTCCAGCCAGCAAAACAGTAATCGCCATGTTTTTGTATGACGATAACAACAACCAGCAAACCGACCTCACACAACCCGCCCTGTTTAGTTTTCTCAATCAATTTCTTACCGCCCGCGATGTTTATTTTCAAACATCTACCCCCAGCGCAATTACATTGCGTTTTAATGGGCGTAATTTGCAGGTACCTAATTTGAAATCAAACACCGATGGCGTAATTGTAGCGGTGTTTGACTAACAAAAGGTAAATTTTTAAACTACTTTTATCCATCCGAAAAATCCAAAACAAAACATGGCAACAGACGACAAAAAAGAAAAAGCGAAAGCCCTGCAAATGACCTTAGAAAAACTAGACAAGGCATACGGCAAGGGTGCAGTAATGAAATTGGGCGACTCTAAAATTATGGCGGTAGAGTCCATCTCCACCGGCTCTATTGGCTTAGACATTGCACTGGGCATTGGTGGTTTACCACAAGGCCGCGTAGTAGAAATTTACGGGCCTGAGTCATCGGGTAAAACCACTTTGGCTATACAGGCCATTGCCAATTGCCAAAAAGCCGGAGGCATAGCTGCTTTTATTGACGCAGAGCACGCTTTTGATAAAATTTATGCCGAAAAATTGGGCGTGGACGTCAACAACCTCCTCATCTCTCAGCCCGATGATGGCGAGCAGGCCTTAGACATTGCCGAGCATTTGATTCGCTCAGGCGCTATAGATATTTGCGTAATTGACTCGGTGGCCGCTCTTGTGCCCCGCAGCGAATTGGAAGGCGAAATGGGTGAAAGCAAAATGGGCTTACAGGCCCGCTTAATGAGTCAGGCACTGCGCAAGCTTACCGGCACCATCAACAAAACCGGCTGCTGCTGCATATTCATCAACCAATTGCGCGAAAAAATTGGGGTAATGTTTGGCAACCCCGAAACCACTACAGGTGGCAATGCGCTTAAGTTTTATGCCTCTGTGCGTTTAGATATTCGCAGAATTGGCCAGATAAAAGATGGTGACGAAATAACCGGCAACCGCACCCGCGTAAAGGTGGTAAAAAACAAATTGGCACCGCCTTTTAAACTTACTGAGTTTGACATTATGTACGGCAAGGGCGTATCAAAAACTGGCGAAATAGTGGACCTCGGCAGCGAACTGAATGTGCTGCAAAAAAGCGGCTCATGGTATAGCTACGAAGGCCAAAAAATTGGTCAGGGGCGCGATAGCGTAAAACAAATGCTGGAAGACAATCCGGAACTGGCGGCAGAAATTGAAAAGAAAATTAAAGCCAAATTCTTAGCCGGAGCAGAACTCAAAACCGAGCCGGCTACTGCCGAAGAGTAGTATTGTATATACTTCCGTAGTTTTTAAAACCCCTGTTGCTAAAGCGGCAGGGTTTTTGTTGGCCGCTCTGCAATAATTGGCTACTTGTATCGTTTAAGCGGCTAAACATCTATGCATGAAACTTTCCTGTTTATTATTTTCCGTACCTGTGCTTATTACACTGCACGTTACCTCCTCGTGCACAAAAGAAAAACAAACCCAAACCTACGCGCTCATTACAGCAGATACGGCTATTGCCGTAAACGGCAACATTACTATTACCGAAAAAACCAAGAGTGAGGTACAAGCCAAAGTACATATACAAGACCTGTGGATGTATGAAGGTGAGTTGCTAAACAACCACATTCACGAAGGCAACTACCCTAATGCTGTAGGTGCTGTAAAGTATGACTTCGGAAAACAAAAAGTAACCAATGGCGAAGTAAACGCCACACTTACCGTACCGCTATCTTTTGCTGAGTTCAAAAATTTTGATGCCGTGTTTGTGATCCACAAACCGGACAACGTGTTGTATTTGGCTACCGTGGAGATTGGCAAATGATGCTTTATTCCTAAACTACTTCAGCAGTGTAAACGCCCCCTGTATTTTTTCATCTTGTTTGTAGGGGCGTTGTATTACAATGTAGTATGTGTATGTACCGGCCGGTTGTTCTTTGCTTTGGAAGTTGCCATCCCAACCCAGGTTGCTGTTGTGTACCACTTGCCCCCAGCGGTTGTAAATGCGAAACTCCTTAACCGTAGCCAGTTTATCGTTACTGAATACCGGGTAGAACACATCATTTCGGCCATCGCCATTGGGCGAAAACACATTGGGCATAGCTATAGGGCTTTCTATCACATTTACCCGCACATTTACCGAGGCCGTATCGCTACAACCCGCGCTGCTCACAGTTACTACATATAAAGTATTTTCAATAGGTGTGGCAGTGGGATTTTGTGCCGTTGCATTATCTAAATTTGTAGCCGGCAACCAACTAAAGGTAAACGAACCATTGCCTCCGCTGCCATCGCTGAATAGCTGTATTGCGGTACCTTGGTCCACAAGTGTATCGTTATACACTACCGATGCATCTACTGCAGTTACATTTACCACAACAGAATCTACCACATTACAACCACCAGGGGTTATTACATTAAAATAATACGCTGTGTTGGCTTGCGGGTTTGCCGTTGGAGTTTTGCAATCATAACAACTTAGCCCAGGTATATTTTGCCAAACTAATGAATCATTACTAACAACTGTTAGTATAGCTGCTCCGTTATCGCAAATCAAGGTATCGTTACTCACGGTATAGTCCACTTGTTGTGGATTGATGGTGATGGTGTCTGATTTTACACATCCTCCGGGGAAATCTGCCGTTAGTACATACGTAGTGGTTTGTGATGGATTAGCTACAGGGTTAGCCACGTTAGGGTTGCTTAGTCCGCTGGCCGGTGACCACACAAAAGTTGGGGTAAGTGGTGGTGGCGGGCAGGCATTGAAGCGGGTGCGCGGAAGCGTAAAGTCAGTAAACGAGAAGAAGATAGGCAAATCGCAACCCACATCAAAAGTGCTGGTGGCATTAAGCGTAGAGTTATAGTTGGTTGTAACCAATTCAATTTGGTCTGTACCTTGCGGAGAGAGTAAATCCGGATTATCCCAGCACATTTCTACTATCAGGTTAGTGGTGCCATCCCAATCAAACGTAGTGTTTAAATTAAATGTATTCCAGCCGTTAGTAGTGGTTTGCAATGCGGCAGAATATACATTTTGAGTTACCGGCCAGTCTGGCAAATTAAAGCTGAATGCCTGCAGCGGTGTACAAGCCATTTTGATGTTGAAGTTTTGGAACGGTTGTAGAGATTGCTTAGACGTAACGTTCAGCGCTATAGACTTAACAGTACCCGCGCTAAGCCCCATGGCCTGTAGGTCTGCAGCACGATACAAAAACTGAGTGCGGAGGTCTTCATTAAGCGCTCCATCAAACGGGGTAATAAACGGGAATGGCTCCGTAGTGCCGGTTAAAGTAAATTGAGTAGGCGCATCACAAACGGTATTGTTAGTTCCGCAATTTACCGCTTGCACCGGTGCGTTGCCGGTTATTGTGGCGTTTAATTGCGTGCTGCCAGGCAAGCAAACCACCGTATCGTTGCCGGCAAAAATACCGTAGTTGGCCAGTTTCAAATCTACATAACCTGTGCCACTGCACTGCCCATCGTTTACATCTAAAAGATATGTGGTGTTCTGATTTAATACAACTTTTGGGTTTAAACTATCCGGTGTGTATAGGTTTGTAGTAGGCGACCAATTAAAAGCGTATGTTTTTGGTGGCTCTGTACAAGTAATAAAGCGGGTGTTGGGGCGGCTAATATCACCAAAACCAAAAGATACATTACATCCCGGTTCATTAAATGCCGAGCCGTAATAAACAGAGTTGTATGGAGTATTTACCGAAAGTACCGGGTCGCTATTTACAAAACTGGCTACATCGTAGCAGATTTCTACCACCAGGTTAGAGTAGCCATCCCAATCATAAGGCGTATCAAAAGTGATGGTGGTAAGCCCGGGGCCGCCCAAAGAGTAGCTTCCATTAAATACTTGCGATAATCCGGTTTGCCAATCGTTCAGTTCTTCGGCTCCGGTGCAGCCCACTTTCACCGAAAAATTATCAAACGGAATAAAGGTGCCTTGCGAAATCAAATCAAAAGCGATGTCGGTAATGGTGGTAGAGCTTATGCCTGCAGTCTGCAATTCGTTAGCCCGATACAAAATTTGCATCCGTTGCCCGTTACCAAAGTTTCCGAAAGGCGAGTTGGCAAACTGTAGGTTACCGTTGCCTACTTGCTGTATGGCAAATTGCCCCTCACAACCAATCGTATTTAAACCGCAACTGAGTGGAAAAATCTGTGTGTTGAGTTGAATGGTATCTCCGGCACATACAAAATTATTGTCGGGCGTTATGAGCACCACGGGGCCCACGCCATCTATCACGTAGCGTACGGTATCGCGCTGCGTACAACCATTGGCTCCGGTTACAATTACTTCGTAGTTAGTAGTTGCTTTGGGCGATGTAACCGGATTTTGGATAGTGCTGTCGTTGAGATAGGTACCCGGCAACCACTGATAACTGTATGGTTGCTGACTGCCATTTACTTGAAGCGGTATGGTGGCGGCTTCGTTTAGACACAGTGTGTCATCCGGCCCTGCATTTACGCTAAAAAGCGGATCTGTAACGGTTATCACAATAGAGTCCACATCTACACATGGTCCTACAGAAACTGTTACATAATACTTTGTAGTAGCCAATGGGTTTGCATACGGATTATACACGTTGGTAGCGCTCAACCCAACTGGTGGCGCCCACTCAAAGCCCAAGCCACCGGAAGCAAAAAGTTGTGTAATTTCTCCCCTGCACAAAAAATCATCGGGTGTGGTTACGGCTGCCACTATAGAATCTTGAATATAAATTACCGCACTGTCATATGGTGATAAATCGCAGGAGTTAAGTAAATATAGTTTTACCGTTTCTAGCCCTTCGGCTATAAAATCTTGAGCCGGGTCTATAGTTACAATGCGCACCGTATCGCCCGGAGGAAGTACCACCACGCCTGACACTGCCGGATAATCAACCCCCGGAGTGGCAGTACCGCCTATGGCATAATTGATGGTAAAGGTATCTGTCAACACATTATCTATACTTAATATAAATCCGCTGGGTGCGCATCCTTCTACAGCATTTACAAAAAGTGGGTTGTTGTTGGTGCCCGGGGTGATTTTGATATTGGCCGCGCTGAAAGAATACGCCTCTAACATTACTCCTGAATCTAATATTTGGTCTTGCGCATCTGCCACTGCAAGTTTAAGGTGGTAGGTCTGGCAAGGCACGGTAGCAATTTTTGCCTGAAAAACGGTGGTGTGTCCATCATACACAATGCTGCCATTGCCAACAAAATAATTAGAGTAAGCCAGCGATAAACAATTGCTGGCCGGTCCTCCGGTGGCTACCCCTGAGTTTACGGTGTTGATGCTCACCGGCAGGTTAGTGCCGGGTATAAGGGCTATGTTTTGTTTATTGTAATTGCCCCCGAGCGGGTTGGGACCACTTATTAGAAATGCAAAAATATCGGTAAAGCCGGAGCAGGTGTAGTTGGGGTACTCTTCTGAACCAAACACATAGTTAAAGTTGAGCGAATCTCCATTTACTTTTACATCAAACTCCAAAATACAAGCGTCTTGCGATTGCGAAGCCGTGGGGTACGTGGCCAATATGGCGTTGAGGTCGGGGTCGCTAATACCGTTGTTGCTCTGCGAAGCAAAGGCAGATGCATTAGGCAATTCTAATGCGGTACCACTGGTAAGTGCAATACCTTGATTAATGCCTAAAGAAGTGGTATTTCCACCGGTAAATTTTCCGTAGGCCCCATTCGGGCAATTGATTTGCACATTGGTAATCAACACCCCGCTACCGGCTAAGTACTGCGCCATTTGCAAGGCAGTAATGTTGGTGTCTACAGTCATTTGCGCCTGCAGATTTACGGCAACCAGTGCAGTCAAAAGCGTATAAAATCTCTTCATCATATATTTTGAGTCATGCAAATGTATCTAAGACGTTGAAACCACCATAAACGATGCCAATACAACAACAAATAACTGTATGATGTATTGGACTTTTGAACCCGTTTGTTGTATTGCCGCTATCCCCTGTCAGCTTTCGCTTCAATGATTTACTATTTTTACAACATATTACCTTACGCTATTTACATTTAAGTATGAAGTTTTTTTACCTGTCACTTGCCGCACTATTTTTGTTACACACCACCGCATACTCCCAAGCCGAAACACAAAATCCTGCACTTGGAAGCAGCGGCCCGGGACTGTACTGGAAAACCACCGGCAACGCCAACACCGTTAACGGCACTCACTTTATAGGTACTTTAGATAATGTGCCATTTAGCATAAGAACAAACAACATTCTTCGGGGCAGAATGACTGTGCCCGGAGTGTTGGAGTTGTTTCCCGGCAATGACAATACTTTTATTGGTGACAGTGCCGCTGCGTCTGTAACCTCTGCAAACAGCAGTGTTTTTATTGGCGTTAATGCCGGGCAGAAAAACACCACAGGCAGCTTCAACACATTTACCGGATTTCAATCGGGGCAAAACAACACCACGGCATACGGCAATACTTTTTATGGATTTGAGTCGGGCATCAAGACCACCACCGGTTCGCAAAACGTATTTGTAGGCGACCGGGCAGGATATGGCAACAAAGCCGGCTACCACAATGTGGCCATTGGCTTTTGGAGTTATTACAACGATTCACTGGGCTATAACAACGTAGCCGTTGGAAAATTTGCAATGCACCAAAGCGTATCGTCTATAAACACTACTGCTATAGGGGCCGAAGCCATGGAGTTTGACAGCACCGGAGATATGAACGTAGCCATAGGGTGGAGAGCTATGCGGGCACATAAAACCGGAAACGAAAATACGGCAGTAGGTGTAGGAGCCATGGAGGCAACTGTGAATGGTGCATTTAACACGGCCATAGGACGTGGCGTATTCTTTGATACAAAAACAAGCTATAATACTGGTATTGGATATTTGGCTGGCACATACACCGACTCTGCGGTTTTCTCAACATTGGTAGGCGCTTATGCCGGTTTTTACAATGAGGGAGACCAAAACGTATATGTAGGATATGGAACTGGGTATGGGTTAAATATCACCGGCTCTAGGTTGGGTAACGAAAACGTAGCTGTGGGTTCATTAGCATTGCGATTTGTTTCAACCGGAAAAAACAATACTGTTTTGGGACACGGGGCATATTTTTATGGTAACACCGGTTCGGGCAACATTGCTATCGGTACTCGTGCGTTACATGGAAATACCGCCTATCCCACTGGAATAAATAACGTAGCTATTGGCGACAGCGCTGCATACCGCTCTATGGCAGCTTCGCGTAATATTTCTATTGGAGCTTATGCCGGGTTCAATAATCAAAGCTCCAGTGAAATAATAGCTATTGGCGACAGTGCTCTCTACAGTAACACCGCTTCCGAAAACTTTGCCATTGGCACACAGGCCGGCCGCTACACCACCACCGGTTTCCGTAATTTTTTCATTGGTGACCATGCCGGATATGAAAACACCACAGGAACATTCAACTTTTTTATTGGTGCTTTTGCCGGTGAAAAAAACATTACCGGCAGTACTAATCTGGCCATTGGCCGCGGCTCATTGCAGTCTAATCAATCTTCCAGTGCCAATACTTCTATCGGCCGCTTAGCCGGGCAATTTCATTATTCCGGTGCCGAGAACCTATATCTGGGCTATTGGGCCGGGCAATACGATAGTGTGGGGACTATCAACACCTATATCGGCAGTTATGCGGGCAGGGGAGCACCGGCAGGACCAAGCACCAATTCATACTATAATACTGCGGTGGGGGGCTATGCATTGTATTCAAATGTTTCAGGAGCTTATAATACCGCTGTAGGAATCAGTGCCATGCGGACGAATCTTTCGGGTTTTGGTAACACGGCTTTGGGCAGCGATGCTATGTATGTAAAAACAGGGGGTATCTATAACACCGCTGTAGGTATGGAGGCCATGCGGTTAGATACTTCAGGAGACTATAATACAGCAATGGGCTGGCGCTCGCTTTACAGCAACAGAAGCGGGGACGAAAATGTGGCTCTGGGTGTGGGAGCATTGGAATATGGCAATTCGCTTACCCGCAATACTGCAGTGGGTCGGTGGGCCGGGGGATATATCAACGGAGGGTCTAATACGGCCATTGGCGTATTCAGTGGATTATATGCCGATAGTAGCGACCGGGCCACTTTTGTAGGTGCAGAATCGGGCTGGGGCAACCGTGGCGATGAAAACGTGTTTGTGGGCTATCAAGCAGGGTATGGTAATGGGTACCATACCGGTACCGAAAATACGGGTATAGGCACGTACTCGTTGCGCTATCTGATTAGTGGCAAATCAAACACTGCATTAGGTTATGGTGCTGCATTTAACGTTAGCACGGGGTCCAATAATATTGCCATTGGTATTAGACCTATGGTGAATGTAACTTCAGCAAGTTTCAACATCGCTATTGGTGATAGCGCACTTTGGGGCACCTCGGGTACAGGCAATGTGGGCATTGGCTTTAAAACCCAGTTTTCGTTAACCAGCGGATTTTACAATACGGCCGTGGGCTACAACTCTATGCTAACTAACTCTACCGGTGATGAAAATACGGCAGTAGGTTACAATGCCTTGAGAGGGAATGCCGGCAATACCAGCAGCGCCAACACCGTGGTGGGGTTCAACGCCATGCTGCAAAGCACTACAGGCGGACAAAACGTGGCTATAGGCCACTATGCCCTTACCCAAGCTACCACGGGTCGCTTAAATACGGCTGTGGGAGCAGGCGCTATGGATCAGTTAACTACCGGCCAGCGCAATACCGCCATCGGTTTTTGGGCTGCACGCAGCAGTACCACAGGCAATAGCAACATTGCCATTGGTAACCGCGCCTTGTATAGCAACACCATCAGTACATTCAACATAGCCATTGGCGACTCTGCGTTGCACAATTGGAACTTGTTAGGGGGGTTTAATTACCAAAACATCGCTATCGGCTATGCTGCCTTGGCCAGCAATACTTCAGGCGGATATAATATCGCCATCGGCAATTCTTGTTTAGACGATGACGTAACCGGCTCCTTCAATACAGCCGTTGGCAATCATGCATTAGATGCCAGTACCGGGGCAAGTAGTAACTCTGCTTTTGGGCGAAGAGCATTGGAGGCAATTACCACAGGTTCAGGCAATGTTGGAGTAGGATATTATGCTGGCGATAACATTACAACCGGCAATAACAATACACATCTAGGATACTTCTCAGGCAATGTGACTACCGGTGATAATAACACTACCGTTGGCTACAACGCTTTGGTGCCAGTAGCCACCAACAGCAACCAGGTGCGCGTGGGTAGCGCGGTTGTTGCCTATGCCGGGATACAAGTTGGCTGGACGGTTACCTCAGATAGCTATTGGAAAGAAGATATAAAAGACATCCATAAAGCCATAGAAGTAGTAAAGCTGCTCCGCCCGGTTGATTTTGTGCGCAAGAATGTGATAGAGGTTGTGCGCGGAAAAGATGGCGAAAAAAGAACGATTGAGCGTACGCTGGAACCAAACCCCTATGGTACTCGCGAAATTGGCTTTATAGCACAAGAAGTTCAAGAAGCATTATACAAGAGTGGAATACAAAACAGCGGCATCATCAGCAAAGATGATGAAGGCCATTTAGGAGTACGCTACAACGATTTTATACCTCTGTTAACCAAGGCCATTCAGGAGCAACAAAAACAAATTGAAGCTCAGCAAAAACAAATAGATGAATTATTGAATTTGCTCAGTAAATAACCAAGGGCTAAACGCCCGCACCTTTTTCATATACCGGCTTACGTAACTGTTTCTTCACATGTTGTTTTAGCATAAACCTTATTTTTACACGATACGCCAAGTTTTATGAAGAAATTTTACTTTACCGTTATTGCTATTAGCATTTTGCAAGCCCGGCTTTTTGCACAAGCCGAAACCCAAAACCCTAACAGTGCTTCTGGTTTATACTGGCGGGTAAAGGGAAATGCCGGTACAGATACTGCACAAAACTTTTTAGGTACTACCGATGCCAACTACCTCACATTCCGCACCAATAACATCCGTAGGATGACTATTGATACCGGTGGACGCGTAGGCATAGGCACCACGCAGCCCAACCTGAGTGGCATGTTAGAAATTACCAATACAATTAATACCAATCCGGGTGTTATCATTTCTCACTACGGAAGCCCAAACGAACTTTGGTTTCGCAGGGCTCAAGGCACCATAAGCGCACCTACCATTATTGGCACCAATGGCTCTCTAGGCCGAATAGATGGTCGCGGGTATGATGGTTCTACATACCTGCAAGCCACCCGCATAGAAATGCTCGTGGACTCTGCCAGCGCCAGCGGTTTAATGACTGGTAGATTGGCTTTTCTAACCGCACCTGCCGGCTCTGCACCGGTAGAACGCATGCGTATAAATCGTAATGGTTTAGTGGGCATCAACACCACTGCACCGCTCACTCGCTTAGATATTAATGGCGATATTGCTTTGCGGCAAGCCGCACTCACTTTAGCCAACGGTGCCAACCACAACGTGGTCATAAATCCGCATCCTTCAGGGTATAGCTACTACCGGATAACAGGGCCAACCGCTGCCTACAGCATTACGGGTTTTACCGCTGCCGGTGCTACCGATGGCCGGGTACTAATTATACAAAACGCTACCACTCAAATTTTGACTTTAACCGACCAAAGCACACTCTCTACCACCAGCAACCGAATAATGACCGGTGGCGGCACACTAATAGTGGGCGATAGTGGCACCGTTACGCTCATCTATAGCGTAGGCGATAATCGCTGGCACGTACAATCATACGCCAATGCAGTATTGTCTGGCGGCACATTTGCTAATGCCGGTTGGAACACCGTTGGCAATGCCGGGCTTAGCAATGCGGTAAATTTTTTGGGCACTACCGATAATGCCGATGTAATCATCAAGCGCCAAAACGAAGAAGCTTTTCGGGCATACCCAGGTGGTGCGCTGGTAGGCGTTGGAAACACCTCTACAGGAGTGGTGCCGGTTTCTGGTTTTGGCACGCGGCTCATGTGGGCTCCGGCAAAAAATGCCTTTAGAGCCGGCAACGTAAACGGTGTGCAATGGGATGATGCCAACGTGGGCATTGGCTCTGCGGCCTTTGGCGCTAACAATACGGCCAGTGGCAATAACACATTTGCTGCCGGCAATGGCAACACCGTAAGCGGGCAAAACTCTTTGGTTGTTGGTAACAATAACACGGTAACTGCAACCCATGCCCTGGTGAGCGGTAACGGCAACAACGCAGCCGGAAACTTTTCAGTAGTATTTAACAACACAGCCAGCTCTACCGCAGCAGCCACTACCTCTATGGCTGGTGGATTTCAATCGCAAACGCAAGCCAACTTATCTATTGCTATTGGTTGGGCAGATACAGCTAAGGGAGTGGCATCTGTTGCTCTTGGTGGCTTTAGTAACGAAGCCCGCTCTGATTATTCTTTTGCTGCCGGCAACAACAACTTGGCTTCGGCCAATCAGGCAGCTGCTTTTGGCAATAACAATACCGCCAGTGGTGTAAACTCTTTTGTTTCCGGTGTAAGCAATACCGCTTCTGGCGCCCAGTCGGTGGCCTTTGGCGATGGAAACAATGTAAGCGGACTTAACTCATTAGTTACGGGCAACACAAACACTGTTTCTTCTACCCGCAGCATGGTAAGTGGCATCAACAACAATGTTGCCGGTGAAAATAATTTGGTAGCCGGAGTATTGAACACCGTTACTGCTCCTTTTGGCCACAGCATTGTAGTGGGTTTTCAAAATACGTTGAGTGGCTCTGCTTCTGCTGCCATTGGGTTCTTGAGCAATGCCAACGCTTTTACCACTTTTGCTGCCGGAGATAGAGTAACCGCAAACGGACAAGCCAGTGCCGCCTTTGGATACCAAAGTGTAGCACAAGGCACAGGTAGCTGGGTGGCCGGCCAACAAGATACTGCTGTAGGCAACATTTCTTATGCTTTTGGTCAAGGCAACCGTGCCGCATCATATGGCGAAATGGTGGTAGGCGTGTACGGTACTCAATACACCGCAGCCAGCACCACTGCACACAATGCAGCAGACAGAATTTTTAACGTGGGTATTGGCACCGGTAGTGCTGCAAGGGCCGATGCATTTACTATTTTAAAAGGCGGCAATGTGCGCGTGCGCGGATTAGCCACTGGGGGCGCTTTTATCACTGCACCATCTGCCACCACAGACAAATTAGTATTTGCTGACGCAACCGGTGACTTGCGCGCACTTGCCAATGGTACCAACGGGCAAGTACTTACCATCAATGGCAGCGGAGTACCGCAATGGAGCACCTCTTCGGCTAACGCATGGAACTTAACCGGCAATGCCGGCACAGTAGATGGCACAAATTTTATTGGCACTACCGATGATGTGCCGTTAAACCTCAGAGTAAACAATCAGAAAGCAGGAAGAATAGACAGCGCACAGGCCAATGTTTTTCTGGGCTACAGGGCGGGCAATGTCAACAGCACGGGCTACAGTAATGTGTTTGTAGGATACAATGCCGGATTAAACAACACTACAGGAAGACAAAACACCTTTGTGGGCGATAGTGCCGGGCGGGCAAATACTACCGGAGTGTCCAATGCTTTCTTAGGTCAAGATGCCGGATTTGCTAACACTACTGGTTCTTTCAATGCATTTATGGGGCAAAATGCCGGAAACTCCAACACTACCGGCTCCTACAACTCTTTCTTTGGCGAAGATGCCGGATTCACTAACACCATCGGGTCATTCAATTCATTTTTTGGTGAAAATGCAGGATTTTCCAACACTTCCGGCTCTGAAAACACTATCTTGGGGGAAGATGCCGGATTTTTCAATACCACCGGCCACTCCAACTCTTTTTTGGGTAAAGATGCCGGACGGACAAACACCACCGGTACGTACAACACCATTCTTGGCGATAGCGCCAATGTTTCGGCTGCCAACTTTACCAACTCCACCGCCATTGGCGCTAAGGCGCTGGCAGGAGCCAACAACAGCATGGTGCTGGGTAGCATACAAGGTGTAAATGGCGCTACCAATACCGTACGGGTGGGTATAGGCACCAATACGCCTGCACGGGCATTGCACATTGGCAACGATACTTTGGGAGTTCGCTATGAAGGCGTAAGCACAGGAGGCAGTTTTATCACTACCCCAAGCGCCACTACCGATAAAATAATGTATGCCGATGCCAATGGCGACCTGCGGGCAATTGCTGCCGGCACCAACGGACAGGTGCTAACACAAACAGCCACCGGTCCGACATGGAGCACGGCATCCTCCAATGCATGGGGGCTCACCGGCAATGCTGGCACTGTAGATGGCATCAACTTTATAGGCACCACCGATAATGTGCCATTCAACATCCGTGTAAACAACCAACCGGCAGGGCGAGTAGATCACATCAACAAAAACGTGGTATTGGGTTACATGGCAGCCAATACCCTATCAACCGGCTCATTAAATGTAATAATAGGAGATAGTGCAGGACTTAACATTACTACAGGCTTTCGGAATACAATTATCGGCAACAGAGCTGGCCGTAGCTTAACAGACGGCATCCAAAATACCATTGTAGGCCACCATGCAGGTGTTAGTAACACTGCCAGCAACAATGCCTTCTTTGGTTCCAGAGCAGGTTTCAGTAACACTACCGGCACCGTCAATGCATTTTTTGGTGAATCTACAGGTAGCAATAACTCAACCGGCATGGCCAATTCGTTTTATGGACAAGCCACAGGTAGTAACAATACTACTGGCTCTAACAACACCTTACTGGGAAGGCATGCCGGCACATTCAATACCACCGGCAATTTCAACACATATGTCGGCTCTAATGCCGGTTACTCCAGTAACATCGGCAGCTCAAACACTTTTGTAGGCAATGCTGCCGGGCGCTCCAACACCAGCGGTGCTTACAATACACTACTTGGCGATAGCGCCAATCTCTCATCTGGCACATTATCTAATGCTGCTGCCATTGGTGCAAAAGCGTATGCCACTAACAACAACACGCTCATTTTAGGCAGTATTATTGGTGTAAACGGAGCTGTTTCATCTGTGCAGGTAGGCATTGGCACCACAACTCCAGCCACCAAGTTGACTATCTACGACCCAGAGAATGTAAACGTAACGCTGCGCGTGGCCAGTGTGAGCACTGCTTACGAGCCGGCCCTTGAACTGATGCGCACCGGTGCCGGAGGTGAATGGAAAATACGTACCAGCAGTACCGGCCAAATGACTTTTTCTCGCAGCCCCGATGATTTTGTTACCAATGTAGATTACTACGAAATGGCTGCCAACTCTTTTCGCCCGGCTATTGATGATAACAACTCATTGGGCGAAGCGGCTTCGCGCTGGACCACCGTTTTTGCCACCAATGGCACCATCAATACCTCTGACTTTCGTGATAAAGAAAATGTTTTGCCCCTACACTACGGCATCAACGAGGTAATGAAACTACGGCCCGTTACTTTTAACTGGAAAGAAAATCCGCAATGGGGTAAAAAAATTGGGTTTATAGCTCAAGATGTTCAGCCCATACTTAGTGAAGTTGTACAGGTAGGTAACTTAAAGAGCAAAACACCGGTGTTGGATGATAACGGAAACCCAGTGCCTAGTTCGGATAAACTCGGTATTTATTATTCAGATATTATACCCGTAACCGTAAAAGCCATACAAGAACAACAACAAATGATAGAAATCGTAAAAAAAGAAAATGCCGATCTTAAGATTCAATTGGAAATGCTTAAGCAACGATTGAACCAACTAGAAAAGAAGTAATGTTGCACGTACTACTGCTGTAAACCACAGCCCGTAAACATGGATTTACTGAACTACTATCTTATCCCCACAGCACTTGGCATATCGCTTAGCGCTTGCTGCGGTTTCCGGGTATTTATACCCTTGCTGGTTGCCGGGCTTGCTGCTAAGTTTAAATACCTGCCCCTTTCAGCGGGCTTTGAGTGGATGAGTTCGTGGCCTGCTATCATTTGCTTTGGTGTGGCCTCGCTGGCCGAAGTGGTGGCGTATTATTTTCCGGTAATAGATAATCTGTTAGATACTGTTACCACCCCTTCAGCATTCATTGCAGGTACTGCACTTTCTGCTTCGGTTTTTACCGAGTTTGACCCCATGACCAAATGGATATCGGCAATTGTAGCAGGAGGGGGCACCGCAGGGGCTATACAGGCAGGCACCGGCATATTGCGCCTTGGCTCAACCAAACTCACTGCCGGATTGGGCAACGGCATTATAGCTACAGCCGAAAATGCCCTATCAATCATAGGTAGTATATTGGCGCTCATCGTGCCCGTTGTTATTTTTAGTATGGTAGTGGTTGGTGTTGTGGCTATTTTATACCGGGTGTTTTTGCGCAAACACTCCACCACATCATAAATTATGCAGAAATTTGTTTTTTGGCTTCGCAAAACAGCCGATACATGTACACCATCCGCGAACGCCTGCAAACCGAACTTCAGGAAATAGAGAAAGCCGGGCTCTACAAAAAAGAACGCATCATCACCACTCCGCAAGCTGCGGCCATAGAGGTGAGCAACTCCCCCTTAGGGGGCAGGGGGGCTGTGCTTAATTTTTGTGCCAATAATTATCTGGGGCTTTCATCACACCCCCGTGTAATTGAGGCCGCCAAACAAGCCATTGACACCCACGGCTACGGCATGAGCAGTGTGCGCTTTATCTGTGGCACACAGGATATTCATAAAGAGTTGGAACGCAAGATTTCTGAATTTTTGGGCACCGAAGATACCATTCTCTACGCTGCGGCTTTTGATGCCAATGGCGGTGTGTTTGAACCACTTTTTGGCGAAGAAGACGCCATCATCTCTGACGAATTAAACCATGCTTCTATCATAGACGGCATACGGCTATGCAAGGCGGCTCGGTACAGATATAAAAATAACGATAT
This sequence comes from Chitinophagales bacterium, assembly GCA_016787045.1. Taxonomy (GTDB): domain Bacteria; phylum Bacteroidota; class Bacteroidia; order Chitinophagales; family LD1; genus Bog-950. The sequence continues at coordinate 197,961 of JAEUVA010000011.1, read as the reverse complement.
GGGTGATTTGGAAGCACAACTACAAGCCACCCAACATCACCGCTCGCGCATCATAGTTACTGATGGCGTTTTTAGCATGGATGGCACCATTGCACAGTTAGATAAAATAGTAGAGCTGGCTAATAAATACCAAGCCATGATTATGGTAGATGAATGCCACGCCAGTGGTTTTATCGGCAAAACCGGGCGCGGCACACCCGAGCACTGCAGTGTGCATGGGCAAATAGACATTATTACCAGCACACTGGGCAAAGCACTGGGCGGGGCCAGCGGTGGGTTTACATCGGGCAAAAAAGAAGTAATAGAAATATTGCGCCAGCGCTCTCGCCCGTATTTATTTTCTAATACCGTTATGCCTGCTATTGTGGGTGCCAGTATAGCTGTGCTTGATTTGCTAAGCGAAACCACCGCGCTACGCGATAAGTTGGAACAAAACACACTGTACTTCCGCGAACAAATGACGGCCGCGGGTTTTGATATAAAGCCCGGTGTACACCCCATAGTACCCGTTATGCTGTACGATGCGGTGCTGGCTCAAAACTTTGCAGCCAAACTGTTAGACGAAGGCATTTATGTGATTGGATTTTTTTACCCCGTAGTGCCTAAAGACAAAGCCAGAATTCGCGTGCAGGTGAGTGCCGCGCATGAAAAGGAGCATTTAGACAAAGCCATAGCCGCTTTTACTAAAGTGGGAAAAGAATTAAGTGTAATCAAATAAACTAACAAGTGTTAGCCAACCGCAAAAACATTTTCCTTATTGCTTTGCTTTGGGCTGCTGTATGGCTCGGAATGTTTTTTATTGCTGTATTTAACCAATGGTTTGGCCCTGCTGCCGATGTGGGCGGGGCGTTTTGCGAAGCCGCCCGCCCGGGGTACATTAAACAACCGGCTAATACATGGAGCAACCTTGGCTTTGTGTTTTTTGGTTTACTGATGGCCTGGCAGTTGGCCTCCGGCAATTTTGAACAGTATAAAAATCGTTTTACGCAAAGTGCTTTTACGAGCTTGTATTTTTCTTGCTTAGTTATTTTTCTTGGCCCGGGCAGTATGGCCATGCACGCCACCGAAACACATATTGGCGGTGCGTTAGACATGCTGAGCATGTACTTAGTGGCATCATTTGCTGCCAGCTATGCCATGCAGCGCTATTTTTATTGGAGCAACGGTTATTTCACGGTATCATTTATCCTTATCGTAATCCTTTGCGAGGTGGTGGGCTTGTATCATGCGCCACTTCCTATTATTGATTATGCCGGCAATGCCATTTTTGCATTGTTCATATCCCTCACCATTGTATTTGAATTTTTGAACACTTATCAAAAGGGTTTGCACATGGAGCGCAAGTGGGGCTACTACAGTTTATCCTCACTGCTACTTGCTTTTTTTATCTGGAATATTTGGAAAGACGACAGTCCGCTCTGCAATCCCGGTTCGCTTATCCAGGGGCATGCCATGTGGCATTTGCTGGATGCGTTGGCGGCATACTTTTTATTTCGGTTTTATGTGAGCGAAAAGCATTCCTGAAGTTGCCGCTAATTACATGTGCGTTTTCAATTTATATTCATGGTATGAAACGCTTGCCTTCATTTCTTTTCGTACTGCTGCTTGGCTTGTACTCTTGTAATTCAGAAAAAACAAAATCTAGTGCCAATTACTTTAACTACTCGGCAACTGATTTAGAAAATGCCGGTGTGCGGATGATACCTATACAAACACCCAAAGGCACATTCAAAGTTTGGACAAAGAAAATAGGCAACAACCCACGTATTAAAATATTGCTGCTACACGGTGGCCCCGCGCTTACGCATGAGTATATGGAGTGCTTTGAACCGTTTTTTATGCGCGAGGGTTTTGAAATTTACCAGTACGATCAGCTTGGCTCTTACTATAGCGATCAACCTACCGATAGCTCACTATGGACATTAGAAAGGTTTGTAGAAGAAGTAGAGCAAGTGCGGCAGGCGCTGGGTTTAGACAGCACCAATTTTTATTTACTTGGCAATAGCTGGGGCGGTATTTTGGGTATGGAATACGCCCTCAAATATCAGCAGCACATGAAGGGGCTTATCGTCAGCAATATGACTGCCGACTATGCGAAGTATGGCGCATACAACAAAAAGCTGCGGAGCGAGATGCGACAATCGCTGGTGGACTCTTTAGAAAGTTTTGAAAAACGAAATGACTTTATGAATCCTGTTTATCAGCAGTTGGTGTTTGATGAATATTACTGCCAACATATTTTGCGCAAACCCGCCAGCGAATGGCCCGAGCCGGTGCTCCGCTCGTTTAAACATATCAATCAACCGGTGTACGAAATACTGCAAGGCCCCAGCGAGTTTGTACCCGGTGGCCGCTTGGTGGGCTGGGAATGCTGGAGCCGATTAAAAAACCTGCTCGTACCTACTCTTATGATTGGCTCTCGCTACGATACCATGAACCCTGCCGAAATGGAAGAAATGAGCAAGTTGGTACAAAACGGCACTTACCTATATTGCCCTACCGGTGGCCACCTAAGTATGTGGGATGCACAGCAAGAGTATTATCCGGGGATTGTAGATTTTATTCGCCAAACAGATGCTAACGCTCGTTAGTTTATGAATAAGTCTATCCTTCTTTTCGTGGCCTCCAGCTTATTGCTTAGCATCTTTAGCTGCAAATCTTTTCAGCCATCGGCCAACTTGAACAACTACCAAAAGTATTTTGAAAGTGCGGATACTGTTTTTGATAAAGGCAAAGTGCGCATCACGTTTTTTGGTACTTCTACTTTGCTGTTTGACGATGGTGAAACGCAGCTTTTGATTGATGGATTTTTTAGCCGACCAAATGCAGCAAAGGCAATTTTTGGAAAAGTAAAAACTGATACACTTTTATTAAAAAGTATTTTGGCAGAGCAAAACATTAATCGCCTCGGGGGGATATTTGTTTGCCACTCGCATTATGACCATGCCATGGATGCCCCTTACGTAGCACACATCACGGGTGCTACAGTTTATGGTTCTTCATCTACATCGTTTGTGTGTAGTGGTGCCGGCTTACCGCAAAAACAAACGCATGTTTTTGCTGCCGGTGAAAAATTTGAATTAGGAAAATTTACAATTGAAGTGCTCACCTCTAAACATACCCCTCCCTTCAAAATTCTGGGCAAGAGTAATGCTACAGACCCTAACCATCCCAACATTACTCAGCCACTCCGGCAACCCGCTAAAGCAGACAAGTTCATAGAAGGCGGCACATTTGATTTTTATATCACGCATGGCAAAAAGCGATTTTGTGTAAAGGCCAGCACTAACTATTTAGACAGTGCCTTGTACCGCAGGCCAACTGATGTGTTTTTTCTTGGAACCGCTATGTTGGGCAAATTTACCAGCGAGTTTCGTGAAAAGTATTTTGCAGAAACCATTACTGCTACCGGAGCCAAAACGGTGGTGCCCATTCATTGGGATAATTTTACCAGGCCGCTTTCAAGACCTTTAGAAGCTTTGCCGCGCATTGGCGATAACGTAGACGCTGGGTTTACTTTTTTGATTGAAAAATGCGAGCAGCAAAAGATAAAGCTGCAAATGCTGCAAGGCAAACAGTCGTTAGTTTATTAATGTGGCTTGAGCACATACTCTTCAAACTTTTCATTGGCAAACCCCCAATCTGGCTTGTTGAGTTCGTAGCATGTTATGCCTTCACGTTTCATTTGCAGCGTGGCTTGTACCACCAACCACCAATCCAGCCCGGGTTTTTGAGCCAAAAAGCGGAGCATAGTTTTGGCATCGGTGATGGTTTCCCATCCATCGGCATGATGAATATGGAATACAGTTTCATACCATTCAAAAATTTCCTGCTTCAATCCGGCCAAATGTGCAGCGTAGAGCGCCATACTGTCTATGTGTATAGAGTACATGTCTAATTCTACATAGCCGTCAATTTTCATCCAGGCACTTTTGTGCATTAAAGTAAAATCGCCACAAGCCATGGTATCTAACTGGTAAAGTTCGTATGCTTTACCCTGCATTAGTTTATCTACCCAGCCCCAGGGTAAATCCAAAACTTTCATAGCTCGTGGAAAACCAAAAAAGAAAGAGGATATGCCGCGTACATGTTTTAGGTGACGATTTCGGCCGAGCCGTTTGATTTGATTTTTATCGGCATATTCCAATTGCTCACTAACACTTGTTAGTTTGAGGAGCCCATTGTCTACATCTATCCGGTTGGCTCTGTAAAAAGTATCTTCTCTAAAATTCTTTTCCGCCATTCGCTCAAAACAACCATCGCTAAAGAGTATATCAATATTGGTACATAATACAAACTCCCCTGTTGCCCTACGGATACCCACGTTTTTGGCCGTCATCTGAAAGAGCGGAATTTTATCACTCATCAGGTATTTGCGATGAATTTCGTTAGGCACTACAAGGTATCGGATACTTAGAAAATCGTCTTTTTGCGGAGCCGGCAATACTTCTTTTAGAAGGGGCTTACCGGCAGGTGGATTCCACTCTACTACTATCAATTCGCAGTGTAATTGAAATTTTTTGCACTGATACAAAAGCCCATTAACAAATGCTTGGGTGCGCGCTAGTAAATCACCTCCGTGGTTATCGTTGCGGGTAGTAACCACTATGCTTAAATATGGTGTGGAGCTTTTCATATTGTTTTCTCTGGCAATACTACACCATTTAGCCCCCAGTTCTCAGTATTGTTATTCAGCGATTTTTCGATGGCCATCATCTCCTTTCCTTCACTCAATAATCGGTTATACATCAGCTCCATATCGGCATCATAGCCGCTAAAATCGAACCTGCGCTCGTGCTCTTGGTGATATACCAAATACGGTAATGATTTCTGTTTCAATCCGCTTACGGCTGTCATCACCAGATGCAACGAATCAGTATGGGTGCTAATCCATGTATCTTCTGGGTAACCCTTGCCTTTTATCCAGGCGGCTTTGCTCATGAGCATAAAATCGCCACTGGCATTGCAGAACCATTTAAAGGTAAACAGCTCATTAGTGTAGGGTATCATCAGATGCTTTAAAATATTTCTGAATGGATAAATGCCGCTGTACACGATTTTGCGAATACCGTTAAACATCCGCAAGTAGCCCAATTTCCACCATAAAGGCAAGCGGCTGGTATCGTCAAATGTACCGCCCTGCAAAAAAAAGCGAAATACGTTTTGGCGAATTGCTGAGACAAACTGCTCCGTGTTTTGCTCAAATTTTATCTGTTCTTTGCTCCTGAAATCTACACGTGCTGCGCGATAGAAAGCTCTTTCGTCTAAACCATTCGCGGAAATATATTCAAATATTTTTGCATCAAATATTACATCTGCATTAGTGGCAATCACATACTTGCCTTCTGCTCTGCGTATGCCTATATTTTTAGCCACAAACTCAATTACGGGTACTGGCCTGCGTACATCCGATGCCAGTATTTTTTGATGCTCTGCTTCCGGCACTTCTATAATTCGTGTGTTTACCCATTGATTGGCCGCTGGAATATCAATCATTTTTTCAATGGGTGCTGCCGATGGTATAGGGTTGTAATTCACTAAAATTATTTCTGATGAAATTTTGTGGTGCGACAACCAGTAGTGTAACCACTGCAACGTGTTTTGTAAGCGCGCATTAAAATACCCGCCATAATTATCGTTTCGGCCCGTAAGGACCACGCTCAGCTTTTTTTCCATTTAGCGATTAATCAATTGCTCCAAAAAATCGGCATACACCTGGTGACCTTCATTATTAAAATGACCATCTTCTTTTTTGTAGTGCGCTAATGTAATGGGTTGTGGTATTACAATCGCAATACTATCCGCTAGGCCGCGGTAATCGGTGGGTGTGCTTAGTTTATTCCAGCGTTTTGTTTCGGGGATAAATACCACTTCGCACCTTGCATTGCTTTTTTTTGCTATTTGTTGAATTGCTAATAGTTCTTCGTTTGCGGTGGGCGTGGTGCGTTCCTCTTTTTGGGCTTCGTCAAAATACGCATCATAGCCAACGGGTATGGTATTAAGGTAGCCGGTCATAGAAACCAGCTTCCACAAAAAGGTAGACGCTACAGTGCGCGAACAAAGTTTGTTGAATGGTGTGCGTTTTGGTATGTAACTGCACGCCATGGCAAACTGGTAAGCACTATCGGCTGTGGTAAAATACCGGTGCTGTGGCTGTGCAATAATGTTGCCGGCATTGGTGGTGTAAAACAACGGTTGATATGGCTCCGGTTTTCGGTCAAAATAAATCACATCATTTCCGCTGTAGAAATTAACGATGACCACATCGGGCCGCAACAGCGGTATATATTTTTGTGCAATGGCTAAGTACTGTGCCGGGTCGGCTCCGCTGATGCCGGTGTTGTATACTGCGTATCCTCTACTCAATAAAATATCGGCAAACGAATTAGTAATATCATAAGCCGAGTGGCCCCACGTAAACGAATCGCCCAAAAGCAGGACTTTCTTTTTTGCAGATGTATAATCTTTAAACCTAATACTTCTAAAGCCCTCTTCATTAACAGGATGGTGCACGTAATCTATAAGCGCCTGTTCTATATCGTTGCGGGTTTCTTTTATTATAAGTTGAGAATAGGCCGCTTGTAATGGATTTTTCACTCTACCATGAATCATATTCAACGCTTCGTAATACAACGAATAAACCTCGTGTACCTGCCAGGGTTTTGTGCTGCGATCGGTAAAAAAATTCTGGTTCTTTGCTTGTGCGGCTATTGCAGAGTCTATCCACTTTTTTGCCCTCTCATCTGCTTTAAAAATGCCGTTGCTATCCGTTGCAAAACCATGCAGTAAACTCACTTTTTCTTTCGGTATTTCTTTTACCCATGGCGAGTAGATCACCTTGCCGGGGGTGTAGCCGGCAAGGCGCAGTGCTATTTCTGCCGCTATCAGCGTGGCCGCACTTACGGCTATTAACACAATAAACTTTCGCCACATAGAGCAAATAAAGCAATACAGGAAGAATGATTAATACACTCGCTTCAGATTGTATATGAATTGATGTGTATTTTCAACAAAGTATCTAATTGCGCATTTTGTATAATTTTGAGCTATGCTACCAGCCCACGCTCAGTTTTTGCCCGATACTCACCGTGAGCAAAGGGTACTGTTTATCAAGTTTCCGCCAACACCCGAAAACAACAGATTGGTAAGAGAAATGAGCAGCACAAGATGGAGCCACAGCCGCAGAATGTGGTACCTGCCCGATACACCCGAACACCGAAATCTTTTGCATGTGAATGAGGCGGTGGCTACCGGAAAACAACTGTTGGGAAATATATACGAGGTAAACCGCGCACCCGTAAAACAAATGATAGAAAAACTGCAACTATTGGGTCGCAGTCCAAATACTATAAAAACCTACACATACGAATTTGCCCAGTTACTGTATGCTCTTAAAAAGCACCCGGTAGAAGAGCTGGGGCCGGAGCGGTTGCGCGCTTATTTTTTGTATTGTGCCAATGAGCTCAAGCTCACTGAATCGCAGATACACAGCCGCATGAATGCTGTTAAGTTTTACTTTGAACAAGTACTGAAGCGCGAAAAATTGTTTGTGGACATCCCGCGGCCCAAAAAGCACAGCATGCTCCCAAAAGTGATTGATAAAAAAGATGTGGCTAAAATGTTTGCGGCCATGCCAAACCTGAAGCACCGGCTCATGCTTAAACTTTGTTATGGCATGGGGCTGCGAGTGAGCGAGGTTGTAGCGCTCAAAATTACCGATATAGACAGCAAACGGATGCTGGTGCAAATAGAACGCGCCAAGGGCAAGCGCGATAGATATGTAAATTTACCGCAATCTGTTTTAGAAGAATTGCGCGCTTATTTTAAGCAATATAAACCACGGTACTATTTGTTTGAAGGGCAGGGAGGTGGGCTGTACAGTATCCGAAGTGTACAAGCAGTTTTTAAACAAGCCATGCAAAGAGCCAACATCCGTAAGCCGGTGGGCATACACGGGCTGCGCCACAGCTACGCTACACACCTACTGGAGCAGGGTACAGACGTTCGCCTAATCAAAGAACTGCTCGGCCACAAAGATGTGCGCACTACCTTGATTTACGCACACGTCAGTAAAAGATCGCTGGCTAACGTAAAAAGTCCTTTAGACGAATTGTAAATCTTACATCTTTGCGGTAATGCCAAAATCAACAATATCATTTTTTGCTGCCGATGCTGCCATTCCTATAAAAAACCGAACTTTACTAAAAGATTTTATCGCAGCACAAATTACCCAAAGCCGGGGCAAAAACTATTTCTACAAGATAAATATTGTTTTTTGCTCTAACGAATATCTGCTAAAAATAAACCAGCAGTTTTTGAACCACGATTACTATACAGACATCATTACTTTTCCGCTCACCAACACCAAAAAAGAACTCCTGGCCGAAATCTACATCAGCACAGAGCAAGTAAAAAAGAATAGTAAACTTATTGAAAATCAAAAATTTATGCTTTCTAATAGGAGCATGTGGTTTGCTTTGCTTTCTCCTTTTGCTGTAGAGCTGCACCGTGTTGTTTTTCACGGCATTCTTCATCTTTTGGGGTATAACGATAAAACCACCAAACAACAAATAGCTATGCGCAGGGCCGAAAATCTTTGGCTAAAAAAGTATGGCGAGTTAATGAAAGAGTTTATTAGAGAATAATGCAACATTACTTGTACCACCCTGCAAAACCTATCCCACCCCTCTTTTAGTTATTCTGCTTGGAGCTTCTTGTTCCACATGGAACATTACTCGCCTACTCCTCTCATCCCGAGTTAGTGCTATATTTCTGTTCCGGCAACGAACATGATGGCATTGTTCCACATGGAACAAATTTTAATCCGGCAAATGCTACCTTTGCCACATGTTTAAGGAATACGATGTGTTAGTAGTGGGTGCCGGACATGCGGGCTGTGAAGCGGCTGCCGCTGCAGCCAATATGGGCAGTAGTGTGCTGCTTATTACCATGAACATGCAGGTAATTGGGCAAATGAGCTGCAACCCGGCCATGGGCGGTATTGCTAAGGGGCAAATTGTGCGAGAAGTTGATGCCCTTGGTGGTTATAGTGGTATTGTGAGCGATAAGAGTACTGTACAGTTTAGAATGCTAAATCGCAGCAAAGGGCCGGCTATGTGGAGTCCGCGTACCCAAAACGACCGTATGATGTTTGCAAGTGTGTGGAGAAACCTTTTAGAGGGCACTAAAAATGTGGATTTCTGGCAAGAAATGGTTGGTGGACTGTTAGTTAATGGTGAAAGGGTGTGCGGAGTGCGAACTTCAATGGGTATAGAAATTAGGGCCAAGTCGGTGGTGTTGACTAATGGAACCTTCCTTAATGGGTTAATTCATATTGGCGAAAAGAATTTTGGGGGCGGCAGGGCTGGAGAGTCTGCCGCAAAGGGCATAACGGAACAATTGGTAGGGTTGGGGTTTGAGTCTGGCCGTATGAAAACCGGAACCCCCCCTCGCATAGATGGCCGTAGTTTGGACTATACTAAAATGGAAGAACAACAAGGGGACGAAAATCCGGGACAATTCTCCTACAAAAAGGGTATCTCTCCTTTTTGTACAACCAACATTAAAACAAAACAGCTTAGCTGCCACATTACCTACACCAACCCAAAAGTCCACAATATACTCCGCACCGGCTTTGATAAAAGCCCCATGTTTAGTGGGCGAATTAAAGGGCTGGGGCCTCGGTATTGCCCTAGTGTGGAAGATAAAATAGACCGCTTTGCCGATAAAGACCGACATCAGATATTTGTGGAGCCGGAGGGCTGGAATACGGTAGAGATTTACGTAAATGGCTTTTCTACCTCACTACCGGAAGATGTACAGTATAAGGCGCTTAAAGAAATTTCTGGGTTTGAGAATGTAAAGATGTTTAGGCCGGGGTATGCTATTGAATATGACTATTTTCCGCCTACACAGCTAGAGCACACCTTAGAAACCAAGTTGGTTAAGGGGCTGTATTTTGCCGGGCAAATTAATGGCACTACCGGCTACGAAGAGGCCGCCTGCCAAGGATTAATGGCAGGTATTAACGCTCACCTGTCTGCCCGCGAACTTGCGCCATTTACCCTACAGCGCTCCGATGCTTACATTGGGGTGTTAATAGATGACCTCATTACCAAGGGTACCGAGGAGCCCTACCGTATGTTTACCAGCCGTGCCGAATACCGCATTTTGCTCCGGCAGGATAATGCCGATTTGCGGCTTACTGAAATTGGTCATCGCTTGGGTTTGGCTGATGGTGAACGGTTAGAAAATGTTCAAAAGAAAAGGGCCGCCATAAAAGAAATAAAGCAATTCTTTTCTCAAACCGGTGTTGATCCCGGTGAAGTAAACGCACTGCTGGAAGATGCCGGGACCTCTATATTAGCTCAAAGAATGAAGTTGGATAAGCTACTGGGCCGCCCTCAACTAAGCATGGCATTACTCCAAAAAGCACTACCTGCGGTAGATGATTTTTTGAATAGCTATGAGCCGGAATTTGTAGAAAGTGCCGAGATAGAAATGAAATATGAAAGCTACATTCAAAAAGAAGTAGAAATGGTAGAAAAGATGGGGAAGTTAGAGGGTATTCGTTTAGATACTAATTTTGACTACAGTACGTTAAAATCGCTGAGTATGGAAGCGCGTATAAAATTGGCTAAAATTAAACCCTCATCATTGGGTCAGGCAAGCCGCATCAGTGGGGTTTCTCCGGCTGATGTATCGGTACTTTTGGTTCACATGGGCAGATAATACAACTACGTGTTTCATCAAAAAAAGTCAATTTTATCTCTTTTTCGCCTTGCGTTAGGTGGTGCAATATTGTGGGGTTGTGCTACCGAAAGTGCCCCATTGGGAGGTAAAGAAGATACAGAAGCGCCAAAGGTTAAAGCTGCAAATCCGCCTGATAAATCGGTAAACTTTACCTCTAAACAAATTGAAATACGGTTTAACGAATACCTACAAAACAACGGATTTACACAAACTGTAATTTCTCCGGCTGTTGAACCAAAACCAGAGATTAAACTAAATGGCAAATCTCTGTTTGTTAAGCTAAAAGGAAGTCTTCAACCAAATACTACATACACTATAAATTTTGTTGATGATGTTAAAGACTTAAACGCTGGTAATGTATTTCAAAACTTCACCTATGTCTTTTCCACCGGTAGCTATATAGATTCTCAAAGTATTTCCGGGAAAGTAAAAACTGCCCATGATGATACTGATGCTGATGGTGTGATTGTTGGTTTATATCAAACTGATAATCTATTGCCGGTTTTAAGTGAACGACCCAAGTACTTTGCAAAAACGAATAAAGCCGGAATGTTTACCATTAATAATGTAAAGCCCGGAGAGTATGCTGTTTTTGCTGTTAAAGATCAAAACGGAAACTTAGTTTATGACCAACCAAACGAGTTAGTAGGATTTTTGGATACGCTACTTCAGCTAACCGACACATTTCCTCAATTTGTTAATCTTTTGGTTTTTAATCAACATCCAAACAAACCTAAAATACTCACTTACAAAAATTCGGAACCGGGTAAACTGACAATAAAGTACAATACTGCTATTAGCAAGTTTAGGGCAGATTCAAAGTTGTTTTTTAATGGGTTCCAGGCCTGGAATAGTAATGAAAAAGATAGTATAACAATTTGGTTTTCTGATTATTATACCAAATTTGATTCGGTATTTTTGTGCGCCAACGACACCACATTTGATACCCTGAGGTTAGAGTTAAAAACGTTAATCAAAGATTCGGTGCTTCAACAAAAAAAACACAAGTTAAGTATTCATAATCAGCAAGTTAAATCTTTAGGAAGTGATAAAAGCGTGGCTACTCTTCCGCAATTAACGCTGTATGAGCCGCTTAAATTTAATTTATCTAGACCTGTGCTCAGTATAAGCGATTCTAAAACGATTCAAATTACGGTTGATAGTAGCCAAGACATTACAACCAAAAAGTTTTGGTTAGATAAAACCACAAAACAGACGCTGTATGTCGATTTTGAAAGAAAGCCGAACACGTTGTATAAACTAATTATACCAGATTCTTTATTAAGAGATGTGTGGGGAATCTACAACGATAAAATGGAGCAACGCTTTACCACCAACAGTTCAGAAAACTATGGCAATATAAAACTCACCATTAAAACAGCAGAGCAGGGAAAAAAATACGTTCTTAAAATTTTAAATTCAGCAGATGTAGAGGTTGCTGTGTACTACTTAGATAATGTAAAAGAAAAAACAGATGTTTTAAAAAACTTGCCGGAGGGAAATTACAAAGCTGTTGTTTTTGAAGATACAAATGAAAATGGTGAATGGGACACTGGAAATCTTAGTCAAAGAAAGCAACCCGAAAAAGTAATTCCATTTAAGGATACCTACACACTAAAAGGCGGATGGGATTTAGATTTAGAACTCAACCTTCAACAAACCGAAACCAAGCCCAAAGTGCAGAAATGATTTTATTTGGGTTGTCCACACTATTAATTATTGGTATTAAATAGTTTTTAAAATATAGAAACTAAACAGCCCGTTATTAGCGCTGTGGATTGTTGGATTTCTTTTTCTCGGGGCTATTGTAAATCTCAATAAGCACCCAAAACTCACAATAACCCACATACCATGTGAGCACCCAACCCCCGCCATTACTACAAAAAGCAGGGTTACCCACACACTGTGAATTGCCATGTGAATAGTAGTATTGGGATAAAATGAAGTTAACAATGAATTTACCCGGCTGTGGAAATCACTCATTTTGTACACGGTATGACGTTTGTTCAAACCCTGTGTGAAAGCAATCATAAACCCAAAAAAAGATAGACACCACATTTCAGCAGTTTATTCACACCAATACACACAGGTGTGAACAACAGAAGAAGTAAATAAGAAAAGACAGCATAAACAGATTTACAGATTGTTAGCAAACAACACACAAACAAAACCTTCTATCTTCGCCCACCCATGTTGGCCATATATAAAAAGGAAATACAGCAGTTTTTTGGTTCGCTAATTGGCTATATGGCCATTATCGTTTTTCTGCTGGTGTTGGGTTTGTTTATCTGGGTTTTTCCGGATACCAACATACTTACTTACGGCTATGCCACCATGGATTCATTTTTTTATATCGCCCCCTATATATTTATTTTTTTGATACCCGCCATTACTATGCGTTCTGTGGCCGAAGAAATCAGCAGCGGCACCATTGAGTTATTAGCCACTCGACCGGTTACCGAAATGCAAATTGTGTTGGGTAAATTTTTTGCTGCATTTACACTAGTGCTTATCGCCATACTACCCACGTTATTTTATTTGGTAACCATTTACCTATTAGCTAATCCGGTGGGCAATGTAGATGTAGGCGGCATAGCCGGAAGCTACTTCGGGTTATTGTTTCTTGGAGCAGTGTTTGTAGCCATAGGCATCTTTTGTTCATCGGTTACCTCAAACCAAATAGTGGCTTTTATAGCCGGAGTGTTTTTGTGTTTCTTTCTGTACTTGGCCTTTGACTATGTTTCGCAGTTTGCTGCTTTTGTGGGCAAAACAGATTATTGGGTAGAGTACCTTGGGCTAAGTGCACACTATAACGCTATGGGCAAAGGAGTGATAGACACCAGAGATGTAATTTATTTTTTAAGTGTAATTGGGCTGTTTTTAATCTTGACCCGCACAGCGTTGAGTAGCCGCAGGTGGTAAGTTGAATGCTAAATGTATGAATAATAAATCAGTAATTGGGTAAATAAAAATGCGGGGCAATACACTAACAAACCGTAAAGATGCCGTGCTCCGGCTAGCTCTGGCTTTGCTTATATTGCTATTGCTCAATGTAGCGGGCTTATTTTTTTACCACCGCTTTGACCTCACAGCCGAAAAGCGTTACTCCATTTCGCCAGCCACAAAAAAAATGGCGAAAGAGCTCAAAGACATTGTTACCATCAAAGTGTATTTAGACGGAGAGCTCAATGCCGGGTTCACCCGCCTGCGCGAAAGCACCCGAAACACCTTAGATGAACTGCGCGCTTACGGAGGAGGGAACATAGAGTACACCTTTATAGACCCCATGGCTATAGAGAACTTAGATGAGCGCAAAGCACTGATTACCGATTTGATACAGCGAGGCATAAAGCCCACCAACCTTACCACTGTTAGCAACAGCGACAGCAAAGAGCAGCTTATTTTTCCGGGAGCAACCGTAACCTATGGAGGCCGCGAAATGCCGGTACAGCTTTTAGAAAATCAAATTGGCTATAGCCCGGTAGAAATCATCAACAACTCAGTGATTCTATTGGAGTACAAATTTGCTAACGCCATAAAAAAACTCACACAATACCGCCCACCGCGCATTGGTTTTTTGAAAGGCCACGGTGAGTTGGGCGCGGTAGAAGTGGCCGATATTCAAAACACGCTTCAGCAACTACACTATGAAGTGAAGGATTTTGATATTAACGCCAATTACTATATACCAGATAGGTACGATGCTATAGTTATCGCCAAGCCACAGGCCAGTTTTATTTACCCGGAAAAGGGAAAAGAAGAAATCAACAAGTACAAGATAGACCAGTACATAATGCACGGTGGTAAAGTGCTGTGGTTAGTAGATGGATCTACGGCAGATATGGACAGCTTGCGCACCAACCCCACCGGGCAATTTGTGCAAGCTACCGACTATGGCATTGACGATATGCTGTTTAAATATGGCGTGCGGATAAATGGTGATATATTACAAGATATTAATTTGAATTTATCTATTCCGCTGGTAGTGGGGCAAATGGGCGATGCTCCACAAACGCGCATGTTTCCGTGGTATTACTTTCCGCTCTTGGTGAGCGATAACAGCCACCCCATCAGCCGAAACTTAGACCCGGTGGCAGCGTTTTTTGCCAGCAGCATAGACACCATAAAAAACCCGGGCATAAGCAAAAAAATATTGCTGCACACCACACAAAACGCCAAGGCGCAGCTTACGCCATCGCGTGTGCATTTTGGCATATTGCAGGGCAAGCCCAATCCTGCATACTACAATCAGCCGGAGTTACCGGTAGCGGTGTTGCTGGAAGGAAAATTTGAAAGCGTATATAAAAACCGGATGAGTGCAGAGTTTTTAGCCGCCAGCGACACGATAGAAAATCTCAAGTACCAAGAGCAAAGCCCCGAAAACAAAATGATAGTAATAGCCGATGGCGATATGATACGCAGCGAAGTGCGCAGCGATAGCACCGCCTATCCGCTGGGCTACTATCCATACACCCGCCAGCAGTTTGCCAACAAAGATTTTATACTCAACTGTATTGAATATTTGGTGGATAACAACGGCATATTAGAAACGCGCAACAAAGAAGTGAAGCTACGCCTGCTTAACAGCGTAAAGGCCGAAGAACAAAAACTACAATGGCAACTCATCAATATTGTTGCCCCAATATTCTTCATTATCAGTTTTGGTTTTGGATGGAACTGGTGGAGAAAAAGAAAGTTTGCGCGGTAAGAAACATTATCGCATCACCACTCTTTCAGTTTTTATCACCACTCCGTTTTCAATAATCTGCAATACAAATACGCCAGAAGGCAATGGTTGCGGATTAAACGAAAACTGATTGACTCCGGCTTTTAGATATTCATCAAATAACTTATGTAATATTTTGCCGCTAACATCGGTTAGTTGAATAATGGTGTGCGCTCCTTTCTGCGATTCAAACTGTACGGTTAAGCGGTCTGTTTCTGCTACCGGATTAGGAAAAACTTTGGCTGGAATGGACGGAGAAACGGTTTTAATATTTGTAATTGTACCGGTATCTGCCGTGGTAATTTTGGCAATCCATGTACCGTGTACCTGATTGGTGCGACCATAAGAGTGCGCCAGCCAAGCCGTAAAGGGCTCGTTATATACCCGCTGTATGCCGGTGTAATCGCCCCAGCGCTCAATGCTATCGGCCAGTACGTTTACATTGCCTTCGCCTTGTTTCACAATGAGCGGGTCTGATACATTACCATCATTATCTATATAAAAAGCTGTAGTGCCGGAAAAAAGTTTATCGGAAGTATAACCGCATACTAAAAATGAGCGGTAGTCATTTGGCCCCACACCAATGTTTGTGATAGCCGGATAACCGAGGTCCAGAGTATCGTAACCAATTATCTGTCCGGTGATGGTGGGTGATAGAGAAGTGGGATTATCTATTCTACCCAAGTAAATGCCGGATGTAGTATATGGCGTAATGCAATTTTGTGCATAGTAAATGCGGTTGTTGTGAATGATAGCATGCAGCACCCGCGCATCGTTGGTAGCTAATTGCTGTCCGCTGGGTTGTATGCCGTTGGGTGCTAAGCCGTACGGAGTGTTGGTTTTTAAAAGACGAGTGCTTAGTGTGGCAATGCCCGATTTTTGGGTGTTGGTAATGGTGTGCAAAAACACGGAATCATTATTCAAATCAGAAGGCCGTACCGAAAGAAAATATGTAACTGAATCGGTAAATGCAGCGCCTTCCATTACGGGGCAAATGCTCCACACCGGTTTGTTGTTGTACTGAATATTGCTCCAGTGGTTAAAGGTAAGCGTATCGCCATTGTACCCTTTCTGTTTATCGATTTGCCAGATAATAGAATAGCGGAAACCAGTTTGCCAGCCCTGCCCATCTTTGAGTTGATTGAAGGTCATAAACAAATCGTGCTTACTGATGCTTACAATGGGGTAATCGCTCCAGGTGGTATCGTTAAGGTAATTGCCGGGCAGTTGATATAAATTCCATTGTGCAGTAGGGTCTCCGGTTTTTGAAAAAGCCACGATAATTTTGTTGGTACTGCTCACCACTCCCGAAAAGAAAACAACGATAAACCGATCATTATCTGGATCGTAGATTACCCGCGGGTCGCTGTTTTGCGAAAAACTGCCGAGTGGCTGTGCAAATACAGTGAGCGATTTATTGCTTTTTAAAACACCCGCAGTATCAAATACGCGGATGTTGGTATTGACCACACTCACCATCCATCCATTATTGCTAACTGCTATATGATTATCGTTGGGTGTGCCTTGTGCGCTGTTGCCGTTAAATCCGCTGAGCAGTACGGGGGCATCGGGCTTTGCGCTTCGTGCATCGTTTTTTTTTATATCTGCTTTGTTTTTGATGCGTTGCTGATGAAGCAATGCTTTTTTGTTTTGCAAATCGGTAGCGGGTTTGGGTTGCTCTTGTATGTTGGTAACGGATGGTTCAAAATCGGTATGTGCAGTGTCTGATAGTGTAATAGTGGCACTTGGCGCTATGGTGCCTTGTTGCGGTGTTTGTTGGGCGTTTAGAAAAAATACCGCAAACAAAAAAGGAAGTACAAAAGAAATTCTCATAGGGCTAAGATAACAAGAGAGCGTTTATTTTAGCCCCCATGCAACATTTACTTTTACTACACGGAGCACTGGGCAGCAAAGAACAGTTTGCCGAGTTGGAAAAACAATTAGCAGCTAAATTTAAAACACATGCCCTCAATTTTGCCGGTCATGCAAGAGTACCATCGCACCACCATGCGTTCACTATTCAAAATTTTGCGCACGAAGTGCTGGATTGGATGAACGAAAAGCAAATAAACACCATAGATGTTTTTGGCTACAGCATGGGTGGTTATGTAGCGCTTTGGTTAGCACGCTTTTATCCGCAGCGGGTGGGCAAAATATTTACGCTGGGCACCAAACTAAACTGGAACGAAGAAGAAGCCAACCGCGAAGTAAAAATGCTGAATGCCGATAAAATAGTGGAGAAGGTACCCGCGTTTGCACAGGCGTTGGCTGAGCGGCATGGCGAGCACGAGTGGAGGAGTGTAATGAGTAAAACCGCATTGATGATGCACGATTTGGCTAAAACACATTTAACCGATGCGGATTTTGAAAAAATTACTTCAACCGTTCTGTTGGCTCGCGGAAGCAAAGACAACATGGTTACTGCCGAAGAAACACAGCATGCCGCCTCGCTGATGAACGATGCCATGTATGTGGAGTATGAAAATGTGGAGCACCCGATCGAAAAAATTTCAACGGAACTGTTGAGTACAGAGATTGATCAGTATTTTGTATGAAGGGAGTAGTAGGCCTTTGCAGTTTTGTTAATCCATTAGCTATTGCCGCCAAAATATTTTTGTAGCCAACGAGCCGGGTAATTAACCGGATGTTTGCTGAAATAGTTGCTCAGCGCAACTAAATCATCCTTGTATTTTTCTGCCAGAATTTGCATAACGTCACTATCGGCACTTTTTTCCATTCCCTTGTTCACAAATTCGGTAGCGCTTTCAGTGTTGTAGTTATCAATAGCCAAAAAATGGCATATATTATTAAACAGCTGCTGCGGATTTTCTTGAATACTATCATAAAAGCCCACAAAAAACTGCTCGGCCGGATAGCAAGCAGACCAAGCGTTAAGGGCATGTAAGTAGTTGCTTCGTGCGCCCTTTTCAAGAATAATCTCATTAAAATAAGCATTGCTTTTGTCTAGCAACAATTCGGTTTTGCCTGTACGCTTTAATACCATTTTGTACTGTGACCAATCTCGCTCAACGGGGTCTCGTAAAAGAAGAATAATTTTAGTGTGCGGAAACGCTCGGTGAATTTCACGCACCAGATTTTCAGAAAGTATGGTGTAAGCAGGTGTAAAATCACCCGTAATTTTTCCGGCAACGTCCGGAAACAAAGAATTATACCACTCAAAACTTCTTTTACCCAAAAAGTATTTTAGAACCCACAAAAGTTGGGTTGTATTTCTTGTAGCACACGAACTGTAAAAATATTGCCAAAAGTTGGTGCGCCACCATTTGTTTCGCCAATGCCCATCTACTAATCGGTTGTATAGGTTGGTCTTTAGCCCCATTTCTATCTCATCAAAATAATGCAACTCTTTGAGCGGAAGCATAGCGGCTTGCGGATGCTTGCATAGATTGTTGTACAACCAAGATGTTCCCGCTTTTTGGGCGCCAATACAAATAAAACTCGGCTTTCGGTACATCATCTTGTCTATTTGTGGTTGCTGCCCTTGCAAAGCAATAGCGCACTAACCAAACACGAGTATTTACATCTGTGGCAGGAGAAAAAACAATTACGCGTTTATCATCACCGGCATTACCAACATCAGCAGGTCTTCGTCTTCATCTTTTTCTACCGGGCGGAGTACACCGGCACGGGTAGGGGTGCTGAGTTCAATTTCAATTTCGTTAGAAGTTAATACACCCAACATTTCAATCAAAAAGCGGGCGTTGAAGGCAATTTCTAAATCTGCCCCTTCGTAGCTGCAAGTGAGTTGCTCGTTGGCTTCGTTGCTGAAATCTAAATCCTGTGCAGATACCTTCAGCTCGCTGCCGGCTATGGTCAGCACTACCTGGTAAGTGGTTTTGTTAGAATAGATAGAAATTCTGCGCAAAGCATTTTGAAACTCCAAACGGTTGATAGAAAGTTTGTTGGGGTTGTTTTGCGGAATTACTGCGTTGTAATCGGGATAGTTGGCATCTATGAGCCGGCAAATCAGCTTGGTGTTTTCGAACGTAAAAAAGGCATTGCTCTTATTGTAAGAAACATTTACACCGCTTTCGCTGGCCGGTAATGCGCTCTTGAGCAAGTTCAATGCTTTTTTAGGCACAATGAACTGTGCGGCTTTGGCGGCCTTTACGTCTTTGCGGGTTAGTTTTACCAATTTGTGAGCATCGGTAGATACAAAAGTTACTCCATCGGGCGATAGCTGAAACAATACACCTGTCATAGCCGGGCGGAGGTCATCGCCACTTACAGCAAAAAGGGTTTGTGCTATGGCGTGACCTAACGAAGATGCGGGTAAATTGATTTCGGTAACCGATTCGGGCTGTGGTATTTTTGGGAAATCCTCCGGGTTTTCTCCGGTGAGTTTATAGCGGCCTGTTTCCGAAGTAATTTCTATGCCAAAGGTTTTGTTATCTACCTTAAAGGTAAGCGGCTGCTCGGGTAGGGTTTTGAGCGTATCCATCAAAATACGCGCAGGTATGGCAATTTTACCGTTTTCTTTGCTCTCTACTTTTAGCTCGGTGCTCATAGAGGTTTCTAAGTCGGTGGCAAATACAGTAAGGGTGCCGCCTTTTATCTCAAACAAAAAGTCTTCCAAAATAGGCAATACCGAATTGGTGTTTACTACACCATTAATGGTTTGCAAACTCTTCAGAAGCGCGGTGGTAGATACGATAAACTTCATTTCTTCTATTGTAATTTGTGGTCAAAGTTAAGTGCGCGGCTAAAATACCATTAGCTACTTATCGCGCAAATGCTGTGTATAACTCTGGTTTGTATTACCCCGCCATACATTTTCACAAATTTTTGTGGCCCGCCACACAATAAACCCGGTAGTGAGCGTTTTATAGCCAAATATTAAAACTAAACACATGATACAAATCTCTACTCAAGACCTTTTACTGTTACACGCCTACGGAGAAACCACTCCGGAGCAAGCCGCCCGCTTAGAGCGCGAATTAGCAGACAACCCTCATTTACTGGCTGAGTTAAATGATATCCTGAGCATGAAAGATTTGCTTAATGATGCTCGGCTTAGCCCATCGGCCACCTCAGTAAACATTGTGCTGGAGCACAGCCAAAATACTGCCGAGGAGCTGCATGAAATATAGCAGTAATATTTCTATAGGATGGTTTGCTTGTTTTGTGCGGTGCATAAAACTACATTTACGACATGGAAACATTACTACTGCAAAGCCCCAATAAAAAGGATATCAAGATTTTGGCCGAGTTAGCCAAAAAAATTGGCCTGAGCACTAAGATATTAAATCATGATGGATTAGAAGATATCGCATTAGCCAATGCCATGAAAAAAGCACGTACTGGCAAGTACGTTAACACAAACAATTACCTCAAAAAGCTGAAGGGCAAATGAAGGTATTGATTGATAAAAGTTTTTGAGAAAGATACCGACAAAATTCAAGACAAAAAGTTGTTACTCAAAGTAGCAGAGTGTATTGAGCAAGTGGAGGCGGCTACAGATACCAACAGCAATAAACAGCTCAAAAAACTTAGCGGTTACAAAAATCATTACCGAATACGCATCGGAGAATATCGTGCCGGCATTTTAATAGATAGAGATACTGTTGAGTTTATTCGCCTAATTCACCGTAAGGACATCTACACATATTTTCCGTACAAACACTTGAAGTATTTTTATTTTGAAGGATTGGGGTTAAAGCGTGCAATGCCCTGTACAGCTCTTATTACACGTTATTCTGTCGCCTCCACCACCAACCTAAACCCGCAGTTTTGCTTGTGGTGATCGTACACGTTGCGGTTGCGAGCCGTATTGTAGCAGCGCTCTTCGCCACTGCGCCACGAGCCGCCACGGGTGACTCTAAAAATTGCTTTTTTGAGATTTGCCGGATTATCCCTTACGCGCTTTTTGTAGTATGCGGGGTTCCACCAATCTATGCACAGCTCCCACACGTTGCCGCTCATATCGTACAACCCAAGTTCGTTGGGTTTTTTAAGCCCCACCTCGTGTGTTTTTTTATCGGCATTATCGCGCACCCAGCCCACCTCAAACAAACTATCGCTGCCGGGGTAGTGGTAACCCTTACTTTGGTTTCCGCCACGGGCGGCATACTCCCACTCGGCCTCGGTGGGCAAGCGGTAGTGTTTGCCGGTAAGTTCATTTAACTTGGCAATAAATTCATCTACCTGCTTGGGTGTGGCCTCTTCTACCGGGCAATTGGGGCAATTTTTAAAATACGAGGGGTTGTAGCCCATTACTTGCTGCCACATACTCTGGGTTACTTCATACACACCCATGTAAAAATTCTTTACCGTAACAGGGTGCACCGGCCTTTCGTTTTTTACCCCGGTATGGCTGCCCATATCAAAGGTACCGCCTTGCACCAAAACCATTTCGGGCAGCGTTATGGCCCGCTTTTGTTGTGCTATGCTCACCAGCGAAAACAAGAGCAGGAACGGAAGAAACATTTTTCTCATCATCAACTAATGTAATATTGGCCAAATATAATTGCTCAATAACCCCTCATGCTATTCCGTAAGTTTTTACTCGTACTGCTTACTTCTTTGAGTGTAAATAGTTGCACCCGGGCACAAACCTGGGTGGACTCGCTGGATGCGTATGCGCGCGCTCAATTTTTACCTCCCAACAAATACTGTTGGCTATGGACGCACGCAGCGTTGCTCAACACCATGGTCAAACAATACGAGTGGGCACCGGAGTCCTCTAAAAACCAATATGTGGAGTATGTACAAAAGGCCATGAAAAAAAACATGGCGGTGGCCAACGGTACCTCGCCTAACGATGTGGCCTCGGCACTTGGGCTGGCGTTTTTGTATCGCACTACTAAAGACGAGAAGTACAAAACCAAAGCAGAAAGAATATACCGGCAGTACCTAAAAATCAGGCGGACCCAAGAGGGTGGAGTTTCGCACCTCAAACTGTTTACCGAGCTGTGGGACGATACCGTGTTTATGATTGGCCAATTTTTGTTGGGTATGTACCAAGCCACCGGTGATGAAAAATACTTGAACGAGTTTGCTAAGCAATTTCGCTTGCACCACGATAAACTAAGCGACCCCGACAGCGGCCTGTGGGTACACGGCTGGGATAGCAACAACCGCATACACTGCACCTTTTGCAGCCAAATGCACTGGCCCGATAAACAAACGCGCAGAAGCACCGAAATGTGGGGTCGCGGCAATGGCTGGATAGTGGTTACTTTATCTGATGCACTGGATGTGATACCCAAAGAAAACCCCCTGTGGACAGAGATGGCCGGCTACCTCAAAGAGATGATAGTTAACCTGCCCGACCGGCAAGATGACATTACCGGCCACTGGTATCAGTTGCCCTTGCGCCATACCGAGCCCGATAACTGGATAGAAAGCTCCTGCACCGCCATGTTTGCCTACGGTATTCAAAGTGCATTGCGGCATGGCGTGGTTAATGAAACAAAGTACCGGCAAAGCACAGATAAAGCATACCGTGGCCTGCGCTCGCACAGCATGACCACCACCGGCAGCGGGCAATTGACTGTAAAAAACGTGTGTGTAGGCACCTGTATTGGCAATAAGCAATACTACTACCAGCGCAAAACCAAAACCGGCAGCCCCTATGGCATAGGCATGTGCATACAGTTTGGTCTGCAATACGAGTTACAAAACGGCCTGCGGAAAAACAAAAACTAACGAGTGTTAGCCACGGACAATCGCTGCTTAATAAAGTACACCACACCCCCCAGTGCAATTACCCCAAGTGCCCCTGCCATATACACCCACTCTGCCGAAAAAAAGATAAATAACCACACCACTATACCGGTGAGTGCCGGCAGCGGATACATCCACATGCGGTACGGAAAGCGCTCTTGCGGGTGCCGGATATGAAAGGCAATAATGCCCACGCTCTGCCCCAAAAACTGCACCATAATGCGCATCACTATAATGGCGGTTATCACCTCTTTCATTTTAAACAACAAGCTAAACACAAAGGCCAAACCCGCCAAGGCCAATAGCGATACATGCGGAAAATTTTTGGTAGGATGCAGGCGGGCAAACACCTTAAAATAATTGCCATCTACAGCAGCCGCGTATGGCACCCTTGAGTAGCCCAGCAGCACGGCAAACAACGAACTGATGGCAATAAACAACACCAAAGCCGTAGCTACTACAGCCGCCACAGGGCCGTTGGTGCGCTCAAAATAAGTGCTCACAATAAACTCACTCTTAGCTGCCTCTTGCCACGGAATTACACCCAGCACCGATAGTTGCATGAGCAAATACAACACCGCAATAATGGCTATAGAAATAAAAATACTGCGCGGTATGTTGCGCTCCGGCTCTTTGATTTCTCCCCCCAGGTGGCATACGTTATAGTAACCCAAATACGAATACACCGTTTTGATACTCGCCTGCCCAAGCCCCCAAAAAAAGGCGGGGGTAAAATCAAACGCATCGGGCGGATAGGTAAAGGCCAATGCCGGGTCAAAGTGCGCCACAGCACTGCCAATGAGCCACAAAATGGTGCCCCCGGTTACTATACCCATAAACACCGATATGTTGCCGATGTCGCCAATTTTGCGGTAGAGCAAAAAGGTGATAAGCACCACCAGCCCGCCCGATATGGCTTTTTGCTGCCATGCCTCTAAAGGTATCAGGTAAGTAAAATACTGTGCAAACCCTATTGCGCCCGATGCCACCACCAATGGGGCTTGTATGCTGGTTTGCCACACATATAAAAAGGCCATCAGCCGCCCCCATTTTTTGCCATAAAGTTTTTGCAAAAACTGATAGCTGCCGCCCGCCTCGCTCCACTTGGCACCCAGCTCTGCCCACACCGCGCCATCGGCAAAGCTGAGCAGCGCACCCAGCAGCCAGGCAATAATACATTGCGGCCCGCCCATTGCCCCTATCACAAACGAAATGGTGATAAACGGCCCTATACCCACCATATCTATGGTGTTTACCGCCACCGATTGCGCCAGCGAAAGCCCGCGTACTAATTTACTCATGCGAGTGAAGGTAAAAGGGATATTTTATTCCTCTAATGACCCCCTGCTGACGCATAAATATGAAGCTCCCTGAGCACAATCCTTTAAGCCCATCCCCTTTCATTTCCTATTGGCGGGTGAAGACACCCGCCAGAAACAAAGAAATCAGAGTAAGTAAATCCGATACACTTACTCCCACCAAATCGGGACCATCTGCTTTACATGTATTTCTACTACTTAAAACTCATTTACTCCAAAGGATAGTAACCTTACTTGGTGGTAACAACCCGGCCATGCGCAATTTTTTGCGTGCACCCGTAAACACATAACCCAACCTCAACTCCATGTGGCTTAGGTTTTGGCGATACATCCCCTGCTGAATAATATCTACTCCTTTTATTAACTGATAATTACCGATCACCCTTCTGAAAAAAGAAAAATTGACACCCCCCTGCAAAAAAAATAAGTGATGTTTTTTGGTCTGCATTTCAAATCCAAATGCGGCATTAGCATCTACCATCCATGCTTTCTTAATTGATGTTGGATGAAACGTAAGATTGAAAAATTGCTGCTCGCTAAAGGGATAAATTGTATTATCATCTATATGCATCAAAAAACGAAAATTCGGGCCCGCTACCAACCGAAATGCATAATTGTTTTTGAATGGATAGCGGAAAACAAACTGTAAAGGCACATCAAAAGTGACGTTGTATAATGTAAAATGCGACACTCTACAACAACCATACTCCGGCAAAATTTCGGGCGAGGAAAAACGGTAGTGATAACTAAAGTATTTTACCCTAAAACCAGCCCCAACCCCAAACACTGGATTGATGGAATAGTTGTAATCAAAGCCATAATCAATGGCCATGTTGTATTGTGCTTTTATTGTCAAGGCATCAAAGTTGCCTTGCCTGTTGTACAAAATACCTCTGGGTAGTACTTGAATAGAAAATGTAGGAATAAAATGATGAGCGTTTTTATAAATGATTTTGCCGGCAGGAATAGTGTCGTTCTGCGCATTGGCGTCATAAACCAACAACAAGGAGAAAAGCCAAACTAAGAGCCCAATTTTTTGCAACACAACGCTCTGCTCTTTTTGATGGGCATTTACCATTACAATCATTCCTGCTAATTAGAGATACCGATTACATAAAAGGTAAATGTAACGATTAACCCTCTTGAAGCACTTTAAATTGTTGGCTCATGGTTTTTGATGTAATTACTGCCCATCATAGCGAACAAATAGTAACGACATTTATCGGCCACACACCATCCGCTCCATCTTAAAAATCTGCGCTCCCGGTATTTAATCATGTCCTTCATCCATCCGTTTTTTTCATTTTCGCCACATGGCAAAACAAATAACCATAGTAGGAGCCGGGTTGGTGGGCTCTATGCTCGCCTGCTACATGAGCAGGCGCGGCCATACCGTAAAAGTATATGAACGCAGACCCGATATGCGCAAAGCCGGCTACATAGGCGGGCGCTCTATCAACCTGGCGCTGAGCCACCGCGGTATCAAAGCATTATCAAAAATTGGGCTGTACGAAAAGGTAGAGCACATTGCCATACCCATGTATGGCCGCATGATACACGATGTGCAGGGCAATACCCAACTCACTCCCTATGGCAAAGAGGGGCAAGCCATTTACTCCATCAGCCGGGGCGACCTCAACCGCATCATGGTAGAAGAAGCCGACAAGTTCCCCAATGTAGATTTTTACTTTAATGAGCGTTGCACGCACATCGATTTTGACACCAACACCGCGCAGTTTGAAAACAACGAATCAAAAAATATAGCCACACAAAAATCGGACATCATTTTTGGCAGCGATGGGGCCTATAGCCAGGTGCGCTACCAAATGCAAACCACTCCCAACTTCAACATTCACCAGCACCACGAACCGTACGGATACAAAGAATTACACATTTCACCCGGCCCCAATGGCGAGCACCTGATGGAAAAAAACGCGCTGCACATTTGGCCGCGAGGCAGTTTTATGCTCATTGCCCTGCCCAATACCGATGGCAGCTTTACCCTTACGTTGTTTAACAACTTAGAAGGCGAAAACTCTTTTGCTGAATTGACAGATGAAAAATCGGTAACCGCATTTTTCCAAAAGTTTTTCCCCGATGCGCTGGCGCTAATGCCCGATTTAGCCCAAACGTTTTTCAAAAACCCCACCTCCTCGTTAGTTACCATCCGCTGCTACCCCTGGAAATACAAAAACACCTGTTTGATAGGCGATGCCGCACACGCCATAGTACCGTTTTACGGCCAGGGCATGAACTGCGGGTTTGAAGATGTAAACGAGCTGGATGACCTGCTCAACCAACATCATGAAGATTGGGAAAAAACATTATACCAATTTCAAACACAACGCAAGCCCAATGCCGATGCCATTTTAGATTTAGCGCTGCACAACTATATAGAAATGCGCGATCTCAGCGGGCGAAAAGATTTTCAACTGCGCACCCAAATAGAAAGACGTATAGCGGAAGCATTCCCCGAAAAATTTATGACCCATTACAGCATGGTTACCTTTAGCGACCTCAGCTACCACGAAGCCAAAATGCGCGGAGAAAAACAAAACGAACTTTTAGAGGCCATTATGCGTCTTGATAATATAGAACAACAATGGCAAGGCGATACGGTGCTCAAAATGGCAGCGGAGTGGTTGGAAAAAAATTGATTACTTTTAGAAAAATTTCAGGTATGGTATTAGTGCTCAACAGCAAGTCAAAGGTACAGGTAGAGCAAGAGTTAGAGAAACTCCGAAGAAAAAAATTGGCTACCAGAAAACAAAACTGGAGCAAGTTTTTTGGTAAAGTAAAGGCAACCGAAGATCCGGTTTTGTACCAACGATCAAGAAGAGAAGAATAATGCTGCTTCTTGATACCAATGTATTAATATACTTGTTAGACGGCAACCGAGCAATTGCCGATCTCATCAAAGATAAACTCTGGTACGTTTCATTTATCAACGAAATAGAAATTTTATCTAAACCGGATTTAACTGCCGCACAAACAAAGGCCACTCAAGCGCTGTTAAACGAATGTATCATTATTGAAATGAGTGCATCTATCAAAGAAAGAACGATTGAAAACTGCAAAAAACATAAACTCAAATTGGCCGACTCAATCATATTTAGCACAGCACAAGAAATTGAGGCGCCTTTGATTACAGCAGACCAGATATTAAACGAGTAGCTCATCTACATCCAATCATCATCATACAGCCATAACAGCCAATCATTCTATGTCCACTCAAAGATTTATTTTCATTTTAATAACCATCCTCTTATTTATTCAAAAGGCATTCGCCCAATGGGAAACAGACGATAAGCGCATTTTGAACCAATACATCGTTATGCTCCAACCCGGGCATGATATAGCAGAGGTGAAACCATTTTTTGAAAAAGAGGTAACGACCATTCAGCCCCTGTCTAAGCGCATGAATATTTGGCTCTTAGAGCGCAACACCACACAACAAGCCGAAGAGTATTTGTATGCGCTTAAACGCAACGCGCACATCAAACTGGCACAATTTAACCACCGCGTGCAAGAGCGGCAGTTAATACCCAACGATACTAAGTTTAACGAGCAATGGGGCATGTACAACACCGGCCAGCAAGGCGGCTTGCCCGGTGCCGATATTGATGCTACCGATGCATGGAGCATTAATCACGACAACGTTACCGTAAATGGCGATACCATAGTCATTGCCATTGTAGATGGCAAGTTTGATTTAACGCATGAAGACATTAACTACTTTGTAAACCGCGGAGAAGTGCCCGGCAACGGCATAGATGACGATGGCAACGGATATATAGATGACATTAGCGGATGGGATGTGCCCAGCAACAGCGGCAACATCAATTCGCAAAGTTTTGGGGCGTACCACTCTACCCATTGTGCCGGTATTGCGGCTGCCATTGGCAATAATGGCAAGGGGGTAGCAGGCGTGTGCTGGGGAGCCAAAATTATGGGCATCAATTACGGCAGTACAGATGAAGCCAAAGTAGTGGCGGCTTACGAGTACGCCCGCGAAATGCGCAGGTTATACAACACATCCTTCGGCACACAAGGTGCGTTTGTGGTATCTACCAATTCATCGTTTGGTATAGACGAAGGCAACCCTGCCGATTACCCCATTTGGTGCGCTATGTACGATAGTATGGGGGCGGTGGGCATCATCAGCGCGGGTGCCGCACCCAACAAAAACCTCAACATAGATGTAGCGCACGACATCCCCACCGAATGCCCCAGCAACTGGCTGATAGGGGTAACCAATATTACCCGCACAGATTTTCGCAACACCGGCTCGGGTTATGGCAAAATTGGCGTGGACTTAGGTGCTCCGGGCACAGGCATCTATTCTACGGTACCATCGCCCATACTTTATCAAAACATGAACGGCACCTCCATGGCCACCCCACATGTAGCGGGTGCTGTTGGGGCTATGTATGCAGCCGCCTGCAAAAGTTTGATAGACTATGTGTACGAAAAACCCGATTCGGCAGCGTTACTTATACGCCAGTATATTTTAGAAGCCGCAGAGTGGGTTTCTACCTTCAACAACATTACCCGTACCAATGGCAAGCTAAACCTGTACCGCGCCATTGAAAACCTGCGCAGGTACAACTGCGACTCCTGCCACTTTAGCGTAAGCATAGACCAATCGCCCATTGTTTGTTACGGTGCCAATACCGGAGCCGTGGCAGCAGTGCCCAGCACCGGCTCGCCAAATGATTATACCTTTATGTGGAACACCGGCACACAAGCCATAGAGTTAGTGAGCCAAGCACCCGGTTACTATTGGGTAATGGTGCGCGATAGCAACAACTGCCGCAGATACGCTACTACTGAGCTACACTACCCGGATTCTATTATCATTAGTTCGGTAAATACCGTTGGCTCCTTTGGCGGAAATCCGGGGAGCATTACCGTAGTGGCCGCTGCCGGCAACGATACGCTCCAGTATTCGTTAGATGGCATCAACTACCAATCTGTTCCAATTTTCTCAGTACCTACAGATGGCACCTACACCATATATGTAAAAAGTAGTTTGGGCTGCATTGTAAGTCAAAGCGTGATAGTTAATAATGTAACCTCCATTGCTCCGGCTATTGCGTTTAGTATTTATCCCAACCCAACAAAAGATGAACTAAACATTTACAGTAGTGCTTTTGATGGAAAAATACAGCTACATATTTACTCTGCACACGGCCAGTTAATAGAGAGCGTAGCACCACAAACCACAAACCACAAACTTCAAACTACCAACCTCCCGCAAGGAGTTTACTACCTGCAAATAGCCGGCACCACCAAAAAATTTGCGGTGGTTCGCTAACATTGCCGCATGCAATTGCGCTGGCGCGAAATACCGCTTGATAAAAACAAAGTAGATGCCCTGCAACAACAGTTGCGCATTCATCCGGTGTTGTGTCAACTGCTTGTACAACGAGGCATAGAAACCTACGAACAAGCCAAAGCATTTTTCAGACCCGAATTAAATGCACTGCACGATCCGTTTTTGATGAAAGACATGGATAAGGCCATTACACGAATTGAGCAAGCGATAAGCAAGGGGGAAAAAGTTTTAATCTATGGCGATTACGATGTGGACGGCACTACGGCAGTAGCCACGGTGTATTCATTCTTCAAAGAGTTTTATCCCAATGTAGAGTACTATATACCCCATCGCTATGCTGAGGGGTATGGCATATCTTTTAAAAGTATAGACTATGCCGCAGCGAATGGCGTATCGCTCATTATTGCTTTAGATTGTGGCATAAAAGCACACGATAAGGTTGATTATGCCAACTCAAAACAGATAGATTTTATTATAGGCGACCATCACCTGCCCGATGCTACTCTACCAGACGCAGTGGCGGTTTTAGACCCCAAGCGTACCGATTGCCCCTATCCGTACAAAGAACTCAGCGGCTGTGGCATTGGCTTTAAACTGATACAGGCCTTTTGCCAAAAGCAACATTGGCCATTAGAAAAATGTTACAAGTATTTGGATTTACTCTGCCTGAGCATTGGTGCCGATATAGTGCCTATTACCGGAGAAAATCGCATACTGGCCAAGCATGGGTTAGATAAAATAAACACCAACCCCTCACAGGGGCTTAAAAAACTATTGGAAGTTTCCGGCTTAACCATTCCGGCTACAGCCGAAGAGTTAGAGCGAAACGAAACGCCCCAGTTTCAGTTGCGTAAAAAATTAGATATTACCAACGTGGTGTTTGTGCTGGCACCCCGCATCAATGCGGCTGGCCGTATGGACGATGCCCGCCATGCCGTAAAATTGTTGATTGGCGAAGAAGACGATGCCGATATATTAGAGCAGGCCTTTCAGCTCAACAAACTCAATGGCGAGCGCAAAGATTTAGACCGCGATATTACTGCACAGGCACTTGCCATGATTGAGCGCGATGAGCAATTGATGAAACAAAACACCACCGTAGTTTTTCAACCCGATTGGCATAAAGGCGTACTGGGCATAGTGGCCTCGCGGCTCACCGAAAGTTACTACCGCCCCACTATTGTACTTACCGAAAGTGCAGAAGGCATACTCACCGGCTCGGCTCGCTCGGTCAAAAACTTTGACCTGTACGAGGCCATTTATGCGTGCCGCGAACACCTCATACAGTTTGGCGGCCATCAGTTTGCTGCCGGGCTAACTATGCAAAAAGAAAAGATTAGCAATTTTTCTACAGCGTTTGAGCGAGTGGTGAGCGAGCGCATTACCCCAGAGCACCTGGTGCCCGAGTTAGAAATAGATGCTGTAATAGAGCCGGAAATCATCACCCCTTCATTTTACAAAATACTGTGCGATATGGCGCCCTTTGGGCCGGGCAATATGAAGCCCACATTCGTTACTAAAAACCTGCAAGATACCGGATGGAGCAAAGTGGTGAAAGAAGCCCACATCAAATTTTCACTGCGCCAAAACTCAACCGTAATATACTCGGGCATTGGTTTCGGCATGGCCGATAAATACCAGCTATTAAAGCAGGGCTCCGTTGATGTGTCTTACCACATAGAACAAAACGAATGGAACGGAAAGGTAAGTTTGGAGTGGATGGTGAAGGATTTACGAAGTACACCTACAACTTACTAAACTGCTCTTTGGCCGTCACCAAACCGTTACGCTGCAGAGTAATCTGGTAAACTCCGGCTGCTAACCGAGAAACCTCTATCTTTTGAAGCCCGCTGTACATGGGTGGCTTCTGGCGGTAAACTATTTGCCCAAGCCCATTGGTTATCTCTAAAAAAATCTCGCCTTTACTCCAGTTGGTGAAGCCGTAATCTACAGTTACAAAATCGGTGGCTGGATTAGGGTACACACGGATGTCTTTTTCTTGCCCACTACCGGGTCGGCTTGCAATTGTATCACAAGGACTACCCGCCAAAGCACCGAGCCGGTAGTTGACAAAGTTAGGCACTCCTCCAGAATATGAAGGCAACTCAACTCCATGCTGTTTGAACAGACAGGAGTCGCCTTTTCGGTCGGGGCTATCGATCACATGGTAAACCCATTCTGTATTGCCACAGCTTGAGTAAATTTTACCATCAGGCGCAATTTGCATGGTGTGAAAAGCACTGCCAAAAGGGGCGGCAAAGCCATCGTACACTGCTACTGTATCTATGGAAGTCCAAACATCGGCAGCCCATAAATCGAACTGGTAACAGTGAATAGTGGCATTTACGTAGAGAAATCTGCCCTTGGGAGAAAAAGCAGAACCAATACCGATAGCCCCTAAATCCTGAAAGATAGTGAGCGGGAAGTATTGTGGATTACTTAGCTCACCCGTACAGCGGTCAAAGTCAAACAAGTTGATGCCTCCATACATCCCCACATAAACATATTTGCTGCCATCCTGTGAGAAACATGCAGACCCGGATGCACCATTTACGGACTGTCCACCACAGGTGGTGCCAAGGGTATGAATGCCTTTATCATCTATAAGAATCCGTTCATAACAATTAGTGCTTCGCTTTTGCACCAATAGCCACCAATCTCTGCCGTTGGCATGACGGGTTGCCTTTAATTCATAACCAAAGCGTCCGCTTAAAATTGTTTGGTCTTTAGCTAACACTTTACCACGCCCTGCGTTGGCGTTCATATCAAGGTAAGTGGAGTAAATGCGCGTGCAGCCAAAGTTGAGGTTAGCATCTACCGTATCAATAAAACTATGAATCAGATAAAAGCTTCCGGGAGAAGATGGATCTTCTAAAGCCAAAATTCCGTTATATGTTATGTACCCGATATCCTGTGCACTCAAGTCCCATTCATATTGCCAAAAACCCGCATTCATACTATCGCTGTTTTCAATTCTTTCATCTAACGAATTAGCTATATATATGCCATTGGAATAGAATAATAAATTGCCGTTAGCGTTAGAATAACTGACATTCGTAAATCTAAATCCCATGCCTAAGCTGTCTCGGGTAATAATGGCTGGTTCTGTGTTAAAATCTATTTTATTGACACCAAATTTTGCGTTCAACCCGGTGTCCTCAACATATGCAGAGTTATAACCCGATAGCCAAACGTAATCTTGTTTCTGAGCAATTGTGGTTGTTAAAAAAAAGAAGATAGGGCCTACTAAAGCGCAACTGCGCTTTAGTAGTTTAATGTAGGTTTTCATTACCGATGTATTGTGAACTTATCAGAGAATATAAACTCTGAATTTTTACTGACACGTATAAAATATAATCCCTGACTTAATTTTTCGGTTCCTAAACGATAACGATTATTGCTGAGCATAAATAGTTGTTCTGATATTACCCGACCGAGGTTGTCGTATAGTTTGGCTTCATTGGCTGCGCTCAATTCGCCTATAGCTTCTACCTGTTTTTGCTCAAAAACACTTCTGCTGTAGCTTTCTGCTCTAACACTTCCGGATTATCCTTCAACTTTTCATACAGAGCCATTTCGTTTTGCCATTTAAGTTGTTCATTAAACTCTTCAAAGCGTAAACTATCATCAAGTATTTGTTCGTCTAACGAATTGAGTATGGCATCATCTTCTTCATTTTTAAAACCTGCTCCAAAAATACCAGTGCACAAAAAAGGATTTCCTACGGATGAGGTAAACCACCCCGTATTAGGCGTAGTTATACCTGACGCATGTGGCCAGTATGGCAGAGATGTACCCTTTACATAAATCAGAGTGAGGGCTGCATTTTCATTTTTTGCAGAATTGGTAATGTAGCTACCCCGCCAGCGGTTTCCATAACTCTCGGTACTGCTGCCCTGTGGGGGTATGGTGCCGCCATTAGTTTGGTAAAAGCCGTAGGTATGGTTGTTCATTACACAGCCCCGGATAGTGGTATTATTGCAGGTACCGTAAATTTTTTTTCCGTTGTACACATTGGCTACGGAGTCGCACTTTAGCCGCATACTAGAGGTGCTGTAGTTAATAGCTGTGGGGTATCCGGCCACAAAACTTTGGGTAGAGGCAGAAGTGCCAGCCACCAAGTTTTGTGACGATTCTACAAACTGACAGTTTTGATAACTAACTCCCATCAAATTGCTGGTTGGCGTATTGAGTATAACCGTGTTGTTGTAAACTTTATAGTTGTAGTTAGTACTGTTTACCCCACTGCAACTGTTCAGCGCAAGGCCGGTAAACAAGTTGGTATTCATCTGAATGCGATTGTGGTGAATTTCTGCGCTGGTCAATGGAGCATTGTTTTGTTCTTGTATGTCTATAGCCGATACGCCCCCATTCTGTACTACCGTACTTGGGCCTACATCCATAATGTTAACCGGGTCGTTGTTAGACAACAGAATGGCTTTATTGGTTGTGTGAAAGTTATTGTTGTTAATGCGAATATTGCCTCGCTTTACACCGGTTACTGAAATCGCGTTGGTATAGCTAAAACAGTTTTGTGCAATATCTACGTTTACCCCAACAGCAACAATACCATTAGTGCAATTTCCAAAACTACTGTAGCAAGTAAAAGGATTGGTATTAAAACCATTTCCTCTTTGGTATAAACTGACAGAGGCATAGGGATTTCCTCCGATCTGCTGCACCAATGCGGCTTTGGAATGTATGCCGTTACCTTGTAAACCATTGAAGTTATAGCCATACGGCAGAATATCATTAAAAAATGAGCCGGTAACATTAAGAGCACATTCATTAGCTACTATACCGTTGGCTAATCCACTAAAGGTAGTAGCAGACGTATTGCCAGAACAAGTGAAGTTGGATAATCTCCCCACATGAATACCTGCCCATGTCCTGCGATTGGTGGTAGGTATTTGAGCTACGGTGGGTTGATTGGTGGCATTCACCATACCTGAATATGCCGCTGGCATATTTCCGAAGCTGTTAAAGATATTGCCGGCAAAAGGGGAGGTAAAAACTACGGATGGAGTTAGTAAATAAACATCAGGAAAATAAACGCCAACAAAGCATTCACGAAACTCTGTATTTGAAACCGCAATTTTAGATCCATCATAAAGCGTCACTCCGTATTGAGCACCGTTGACGGTAGAATTCCTTAATAACAATTCGCCCGCAGACGTAAACCACGAGCTACCAGTAACCACTATCCCTTTCCAAAGTTGAGTACAAGGTTGAAAACGTAGGTTATAACCTGATAACTTGCAGTTACTATTTACAGTAACTTGTGCTCCGGGGCGGCAATTTGCATATGAATTGATAAACTGAGCGCTGTTACCAAAATCATAATTCATATCCACAATAAAGTTGCCGTCTATGGTAAAGGTTTGGCTTGTGTTGGTGGAGTTAGTAGGCCCCCCCATTGGAAGCAGCATGCCTTGGGCAATGGCTTGTGAAACAGTAGGTATATTAACTGCACTTCCAACTACTCGGTGACTCAGCACGGTAACTGTGGCACTTGAATAAAGCGAAAAAGAACAACTACCGCCAACAAGTGATGCTGTGGCTGTATTTATTACGCTTTGCGAGCTATAGTTACACTGTGTACTGCCGCCAAATGTGAGAGTACTTTTTACTGTAACCACAAAATTAACAGAGGCGTTTGGTGCTATTGTAATATTTGCGTTAGCTAACTGTTGTCCTGTTATGTTCAGGCCGGGGGCAGATATGATTTGCAAACTGGCTGGAACATTATCTGTTAATGAAACAACTATGCTGCTGGAGGTGATATTAGTAAGGGTGATGGTATAGGTAAAATTGCTTTGTGTAATAGGCGTAGCGTTACTGACCGTTTTTGTGATGGTAAAAGGAGCATTATTCACAGTAACAGATGCCGTTGCCGTAGCGGAGCAGTTGGCGGCATTGGTTACAGTTACAGTGTAGTTAGTGGTTGATAAAGGAGATACTGTTTTTGTTGCCCCGGATCCCAGCCCATTGTTCCAGCTGTAAGTAGT
Source organism: Chitinophagales bacterium (assembly GCA_016787045.1). Classification (GTDB taxonomy): domain Bacteria; phylum Bacteroidota; class Bacteroidia; order Chitinophagales; family LD1; genus Bog-950. Next base: position 162,132 of record JAEUVA010000011.1, on the reverse strand, counting down.
ACCACCAATGGCCGTGAGTGTAACTTGTTGGCCCGAACAGATAGTTGCATTTGATGGGCTTATGGCGGCATTGGGAGGCAAAGAAACGGTAACCGTTACGTCATGGGTGGCGGTGCATCCGCCAAATGATGCAGTTAATGTTAACACATACGTTCCGGCAGTTGAAAATGTAGCAGTGGTGTTCATCGCATTTGATGGCGCAAAACCAACTGTGCCCGGACCGGAGGACTTAGACCAACTATAAGTAACTCCTGTAAGAGGGTCACACCCGTTACCGAGAGTTGTATTCAACGAGCAAACAGTTTTGCCCAACCCGGCATCTGCCAAAGGTTTTACAGAAACGCCATCAACATAGTAATAGGCAAAGTTAAAATTGAAAAAATTACTGTATGTATAAGGCCCCGGGCCAGACGCCACAGGCACAGGTGGTGTGTTGCCGTTAATATTTCTGGTTATCCATATCTCTTTGTGATCCGGTGTAGCCGTAAAACATGCACGCATTGGAATCCATGCAGCTTTACTTGTAATAGGCGTGGGATGAAGGTAAGTAAAATAACTTTGAGCACTTCCGTCTGTAAGCATAAATCCCATTCTGCTGGCCAATGTTGAGGCCTCGGCTAAGCAAACAAACACCTCAGTATAATATACCCTACCCACCACCAAGTTTGCTAAGGGCTGGGTCAAACCTTCTGTGTAAAAAGAACCGGGCGCATTATCTCCAGAAAAAATGCCGGCATAACCACTACCTGATTGTGGTTGCTGTGTACCGTAGCCGTTTAACGGCACTGCCACATCGGTACCAACAGAACAGGTATTAAACAAATCGGGGGTTGGAACCGCTTGTGGAAACGGAGTTGTTTCCCAACTACAGCCCGGGAAATACTGACCCGATAGGACAATATCTTTCGGACAACCTACATTCACATCGTATACCTCAAAGCCACCACTCTTAACAATTTCACCACAAATTAGTGGAGAGTTATCTTCGCAGGGTGCGCTTCGGCTACCCAACATGTTATATACGGATGTAACGCCAAAACCCATTACATAAGGGCTATTGTGATATAAAAATTGTTGGCCATCAAAGGTTACATTCTGTAATGAAAATAAAGTTACATTACCGTAGAATATGCCATTGACGGTTATGTTTTGTGTGCCAAGCACCACGCCATTAAACCAACAGGATGAATTTATGGCAGTAGTACCCTGCACATTCCAATATATCTGCTCAGGATTTACCATACTGCCGCTTTGCCACACTACTCTGGCATTGACCCCCACAGTAAGGTTACCACTAATATTGAATACTATGACCGAACTTTGATTGCCAACTAAAAACAAGGTATCATTCAAATTTGCATTACCGGTAACGGAATATGTTCCTTCGGTAATCACCTGCCCGTTTAGCAGCCCGTTTATGTTGTTTCCCCCCATTGCCAGCATATTACTCTTTGCAGTATTCAGATCAGCCAAAGCGGTGCTTACTAAAGCTCCACCTTGGTAAATATTAGTTGCATGTATCTTGGTATCTACAAGTGATACACCGCCAACATAACCATGCGCTTGAATTGTATCTGTAGCGGTTATGGTGCCCCCGGACAGTACCCCGAAATTGACCAAGCTTCCCAAGTTAGGCAAGGCCTGCGATAATACCGGATTAACTTTTAGCTGTACAAGAATGAAAAAATAGAGAATTATCTTTAAACTCTTGCCCCCCCCCTCTGCTAAGTAATGCTGGTTTCATAGGTTTGTATTTTGGTGGATGAATAGTTAAATATATAAATAATATTTCCAGATTTACAAAAAATAATTCCACCACGACAGAAAATTGCGAAAGCTAAATGTGGAACAAGAAAAAGAATACAAATTCTTACAAGTCTTCGCGTAGAGAGATTTGAAAAGTTGTGTTGCCGTGTAGAAATCCGGCTCCTAAGTAAAGGTGACCTTGGAGTGGATGGTGAAGGACTTTAAAAGCAGCCAATAATAAAGGTTACTTCATATTATGAAACACCTGCTGCACATCGTCATCGTCCTCTAATTTCTCAATCAGCTTAATCACCTCTTCGGCTTCGGTATCGCTGAGTTCTTTGTAGAAATCCGGAATTTTTTCGTAGCCACTCTCTGCTACTTCAATCCCCTTGGCTTCTAATGTTTTAGCAAGGTTTCCGAAGTCGGTAAAATCAGCATAGGCGGTAATGGTGCCTTCGTCTTCGGTGAGTTCAGAGAGGCCTCCATCTATTAGTTCTAATTCTAATTCTTCTAAATTCCAATTGCCTTTGCTAAACTTAAAATAGGCCTTCTTCTTAAACATGTATTCCACCGAGCCGGAGGTGCCTATAGCGCCACCGTTTTTGTTGCAAATGGCGCGTAGGTTGGCAATGGTGCGGGTGGGGTTATCGGTAGCGGTATCTATAACAATGGCTACACCATGTGCCCCGTAGCCCTCGTAGGTTAGCTCCTCGTAGTCTGCAGTGTCTTTAGATACAGCGCGCTTAATGGCGTTCTCTACGCGGTCCTTAGGCATGTTTACGGCCTTGGCGTTGGCAATGCAGGCACGCAGGCGGGCGTTTGTATCGGGGTCGGGTCCGGCAGATTTTACAGCAATGGCAATATCTTTTCCAATTCTGGTAAACGCTTTAGCCATAGCGCCCCAGCGTTTCATTTTCCTCTCTTTGCGGTATTCAAATGCACGACCCATTGTCAATATTTTTTAGTGTGGCGAAGTTAATCTCTGCGCTTGTATTTGGAAGTGGCTACCCAAATTACCCGATTAACGATAAACAGCAATAATTAGCATATCATTTACAACGCACACATATTGTAAATTATATATTAGTGAGAATCATTTCCAGATAACAAAATTGTTGTATAGGTTTTCTTGGCGAGAGGTGGGCTTTTGCTTGCCATCGGTTATCTGGTAAACCCGGTTAGAAACATATTCTTTTAGTTCTCCCACATTTATCCGCTTGTCTCCATTCAAGTCGGCCTTACGGGTTTTTATGCCCTCTAACAAACTGTAGGTAAACACACCATTTTTCCATTTGTCACCCTCTAATGCAAAGCTGTTGCCTGCGGCCGCAGATATCACTATAGTGCCCGATCCTTTATTCACATCGGTAAACAGGTCTTTCATTAGTTCAAACGAGTTGTTGAGTCCGTGAAGAGATGCGGGCTTTTCTTCATTATCAACTATTGCTCCTTTTTTTCCGCTGCTTAATAATAGCCCTTGTATGTTTTTATCATCGGGTTGCTTTGTTGCGGAAGGATTCTGCCAGTCGGTTTTATCTAATTCTCCAGAGTGGCAGGCATCCATTAATAGTAGCTTGTTGCGAGCGGGGATGCTATCCAGTAAATTTTCAACGCTTAAAAAAGGCAAACCGTTTTTTTCGGGTTGGTTGAAGTTACAATCCCAGGTAGCAAAATAAAAATCTCCGTTGCTGCTCAAGAGCCCATGGCCAGATAAAAATACGATGATGTAATCGTTTGTTTTTGACTGTAGCAGTTTTTGTCTCAGGGCTTCAATATTTTTAGTTGTAGCCGAAGCATTAAAAAGCGTGTCTATATGTATTTGCCCAAACAGTTTTTTATTTTCGGTAAAAGTAGCCACCATATCTCTTCCATCTTTTACAGGGTATTTTAAGCTCCATCGTTTGTCTTCATAGTCAGATACCGAGATGGAAACGATAAATAAATCGGGTAAGGTTTGTTTGGATGCGCTGTATGTTACCGATACGGCATCGCGCAGCGACTCTGCACCGGCATTGTTTACACAGCTCACCTGTATTAGGTTATTGCCCGGGGTGAGAGGTATGGCCACCCCGTTTTTCCCCCAAGACTTACCGGTTGCAGGCACCCCCGACTTGCCAAATATGGGAACGTTGTTAACCCAAACATTAATTTTTTTGAGAGGGTGCAAAGCATCAGATGCCCGTATATCCAACTTGAGTACGCTTTCTTTAGTACTTAGAGGCACACTTTTTTTGTTGCTTATCTCTACTTGTGGAACGTTTGCCTCGGCAGACAACTCTTCTTCGGTCAACCCTAACCGTTGTAATCTTTTTTTGTAAGCGTTATGCAGCAGTGATATGAGGTGGTCGTCAGCACCTTTTAGCCGACTAAGTACAATATCTGGCCGGTTGTACTTCAAGTCAAACTGCTCTGCCGGGTAATAATTCATGCCCAGCTTAAACCCTACTTCATTGGTTAACCCGCGAGGGGCCATATAGTAGTTATCTGGAGTAATCAGCATGCGTTCGCTTTCATCAATAGGCAACACGGTTAATATCAACTCACCGGTAGTAGAGTTCCAAATTTTAAGGGTACCATCTACTGACCCGGAAATTACTTTAGAGCCATTATCAATATAGGAGATGCCGGTAATGTCGCCACTATGTGAGTTGCCGGAAGACACAAAATTACCGGAAGTGCGGTTGCCAAACTGTAAAGTACCGGCATTAGACACCACAAATTGGTTGTACTTATAGTGTTGTAACAAACTGTAAGCGCTGGCATTTACCTTGTCGGTTAGTAAATGGTACTGTAACAGTTGATTTTTGCTAATAGAATATATGGCGTTTTTACATACTGCAATGCAAGTATCAGGTCTATAATACATCAGATTATGACAAGTAGGTATTTTGGGCTCGCTGGCATTGAAAAACGTACCGGTTCTAGAAGACTCCCAATTAAGAAACTGTTTGCCATCGCTGCTCAAAAAAGTATTGTCTGTCAAAAATGCAGAGCGCTCTTGCCGCTCTATGTTGTAGCGGTATGGCCCGGTAATGGGGGAGTACCGGTACTTTTTTTGAAGGTTGAAAACCGTAAGCCGGTTTTTGTAAAACCCACCACTGGCCAATAGTGCCAAAGAATCGGGGCTAAACGAAAGATGCCTGTTACTGTTTACTTTAAATGTATTGCTGTTTTTAATAATTCGCTTGCTGATGCCGGGAAACTGGGTGACGGTGTTTACTATTTGACTGTTTTTGTAAAAGGATATTTTGTTGCTGATATCTGATGCGGCAATGCCCCATTTGCCGGAAGCTGCGAGCTTATCGATAAATACTTTGTTAGAAGAAATAAGGGAAACCGGTAGTTTGTAATCTGCCAGGTTTAACAGTTTTAGGCGACCGTTGATATCGGCATACATCACTTCGTTTTTGCCGGGTACTATGGTGAGTGCAGTAATCGCATTTACGCGGGGCAATAGCTCTTTTAGCGGCTCGTGGCGGCTGCCATCCCAAACCACAATTTTTTTGTCTTGCCCGGCAGAGGCAATATACTTTGTGTTTGCCGACACAGCAATACTTGTCATTTGGCCGGCATGGTATCTGCCCGATTTTTTAATTCTTTTTCCGCTGGTGCTTATCACATAGTAGCGCCCATCCGAGCAACTAGTATAAATGCGGTTGTTCGCGGCATCAACAAAAAAATCGGTGTATGCCTCGTCATGGTACCTGTGGGTATATACAATTTGGCCTTTGTAGATAAGATTAAAGTCTTGGCTGTAGGTGGTTGATTGTGGCATCAAATCTGCTATGGAAGCAGTTTCGCGCCTGGCTCCAGTAGAGATATTGTATAGAATAAAATCAGTAGGTGTTTCTAAGGTGGCTTCTTTGGTGCGGTTAAACAGCCCTTTCTTTACAACCTCCTTTTGCGGAATAATTTCCTGAAGCAGATCCTTACCGGCATATGCTATAGTTGTATCATTAACAAATAACATGCTTAATATTCGTAATCCGGTTGCTGAGTTGCTTAGCTGAGATCCGGTAGAAACATTCCATACTGTTAACTTACCGGATTCATCAGCACTTGCTAATAAAGAACCGTCTGAGCTAAAACACATCTTGCGGATATAACTGGTATGGCCGCCTTGTACCGTTACCTCCAGCTGTTGCTGTGCGTGTAAATCAGAAAGCAAGAATAACCATACTATGAGTAGTATGGTTTTGCCGGGAACGCTGAAAGTGAAGTTTGGTTTACTCATGGTATTTCAAAAACAAATCGCACAAAATCTTCTAATTCGTGGGTGTTATAGGCCTTGTAGTAGATATCTAAACCGTTAGCATAATAGTACCCCGAGTTGTAATACGATTGGGCTCTGATAATTTCAAATGTAGCTGTAACAGTTTGCCTATCGGGGCGAAGCAAGCTTAATGAGTGCCCCAACAGTTCGTCCGCATCGCTTGTGGTATACAATCCACCTGTAGCGCTGGCCAGTTTGTTAACCTCAAAAAACCAGTTGTTTATATTGGTGGCGTATCCAACATTTTTAAAGTTGATGGTTACGCCCAACGAGTTGGCTTTTTGAACAAGTGCATTGACCACGGTGTAAGAGGTAAGTAGATAAGGTTTGTTGCTGATAATGAGCAATTGTTTATTGGAATGTTTTCCTTGTTGAGCCAAGTAAGTCAGTGCGCTGTCTATTCCCTTTATCAGGTTTTCGCCACCACCCAGCAGGGGGGCAGAACTCACAAATTCATCTATTTGTTTTTCGGCATAGCTACTGTAAAATCCATCGCCAACGATGTTTAATGTTGAATCTTGAGTGCCGGAGTTAATGGCAATAGCCACCTCTTGATTAGCGCCCAACTGTTGATACAAATGCAAAATAGGAGGCGTAAGTTGGTCATAATATTTACCCGATCCGGCAGAGTAATCAAACAACACCATCAGAGATAAATTGGTGGGAGGCAGGGGAGAGGTGTTGTTAGTAATTCCTAATGGCTTGACGGTATAGTTGTTGCCGGGGCTAACTACCAGCGAATCGAAATCAAGATATGGCAGAAACTTTTCGGATGAAGCATCAAAAATGAACGGTACCAGACTAACGCTTACCCGAGCATATTTCGAAGAAAAACTATCTACGGTAGTGCTGGCATGAATCACGTTTGGGTAATGGTCATAAGGATACGAAATGGAGTTGTCTTTAAAGCACGACTGCAATAGGGTACTTAAAACAAACAATATGATCGGATACAGATATTTCATTACCGGATAAGAGAAACTTTTACGCCAAAAAATAAGATAGTATTTTTATTGATATTATTTAAGCGAAAGGCACAGTACAACGAGGTGCGGTCGCCATTACCCACTTTGTATTTTTTAAAAAACCAGTTAGAAACACCGCCTTCCAGATACAGGTAAGAATCTACTATGTTGGTAAAGGTTTGCTTGCGTAAGCTAATATCAAGATCGGTAGATTTTACAAAAGCATAGGTGGGCATATATCCTACAGAAATATAAAGCGATTTGTAGCGTTTGGGCATCATCGTGTACTGTAGTGTAACTGGCGTGGCAACCATGCCTTGAGTAAACTTTTCAGATTGGGTTACTTCTGAGTTTGCTTTCCGGTAGCTCTTGGCGTATTGTATGAAATAAACGCTTGGCTCAATGCCCAGTTGCACAGAGCCCAAGTCTAATAGCAACGGAACTCCCACCCCCGCGTTTCCATACGCCACCATTCGCTCAATCTTCTTTGATTCATTAGCATATAAAACCGATAATTTTTTTTCGTCTATGTAAATATTTTTTTCTCTTGTGTGAGCATAGCTCATACCGTACCCCAAACTAATACCCTTACGAAACTTTTGTGAACGAGCGGTAAGCGCACACAACAAAATCATACCCACAAATAACCAACGCCCCATCATCTCCGAATCTTTTTATTGGTGGTTTTTACATAAATCACTGACTCGCTTATCTCGCCTACATTTAGGGTTTGAAATATATTCCAACGCAAACCTACCTCCAGCATATTACCCGGAGAAAAGGGCTCTACATACAAGCCGCTTAGTGCGCCAAGATCTACATCCATCGGTGGCGAGTCATCATTATCAGACTTGAAGTGTAATGCATTGGATTTAAAACCGAACAATCCATTTGCAAAAACAGAGAAGGTGTTTGAAAAATGGTGAGTTAGACCAATATGCAGGCAATTAATGTCTTTTACATCAACACCTGTGGCATAGACCCCTTTTTTCACCAGCAAACCATCGCCAAAAAAGCCGGTATAACCAATATCTAAATCTAACCGGTTGAGCAGCGGGAAGCCCACAGATACAGACAACATAAAATGGGCCTCTTCAAAAGTGTAATCTTTAAAACTAGCTCTGCGGTACATACCGCCCAGCAATGCTTTGGCAAAAAAGATTTTACGAAACGTAAACTTACCTTCTAACCCTGAAGTGAAACCATACATCCAACCAGACGACTGGTATTCGTTACTGCCGGAGGAGGTGCTATATCTTAAACGAGTTTCGCCCATTGGTGGCAAGGCGGCCGCTCTGCCCGATACGATCATCCATGCGCCATAGTTTTTTTTGCCTTTCAACAGTTCGCGGTACGGTACCTTACTATAGTAGCGGGCATTTAATACGGAGCCATTGGCCACAAAGTGTTGTGCCGGCAATACCAAACACATACTTAATAACAGAAAAAGAAAAAAAGTTCTTTTAGCCATGGGTTTGGCTAAAAGTATAGATTTTATCAAACAAGACGAATCTACTTTTGCCCAATCTGGAAATTAATCAGTAAAAGCGTTTTTGTTTAGAGTGCTACTTCCGCTTCACCGCTCTGCTCACCGCATTTACTACGTCAACCGTATCTAATCCATACTTGGTAAGTAACTGATCGGGGGTTCCGCTCTCGCCAAAAGAGTCGTTTACAGCTACAAACTCTAATGGAGTGGGTGCGTGTTTGGCGAGAAGAGTAGCTACAGATGAACCCAGCCCGCCAATTATGTTATGCTCTTCGCACACTACTGCGCATTTGGTTTTTGCCACCGACTTTAAAATAGCTTCTTCATCAAGCGGTTTAATAGTGTGTATGTTGATGAGTTCTACAGACAGCCCTTGTGCTTCTAATTGTTTGGCGGCTTCAACGGCTTTCCACACCAAGTGGCCGGTGGCAAAAATGCTCACGTCTTTGCCTTCATTCATCAAAATGGCTTTGCCGATTTTGAAACCTCCTTCGGGCATAAAAATGGGCCAGGCCGGGCGGCCAAAACGGAGATATACCGGACCTACATATTCAGCAGCCGCAATGGTAGCTTCTTTAGTTTGGTTGTAATCGCAGGGGTTTATCACCACCATGCCCGGCAGCATTTGCATGAGCCCGATGTCTTCTAAAATCTGGTGTGTGGCACCATCTTCGCCTAGCGTTAGCCCGGCATGTGAGGCGGCAATTTTCACGTTTTTGCCGCTGTAGGCCACGCTTTGTCGTATTTGGTCGTACACTCGCCCGGTGGCAAAGTTGGCAAACGTGGTGGCAAACGGAATTTTTCCGCCAATAGTCATCCCTGCAGCTATGCCTATCATATTAGCTTCGGCTACTCCGCACTGTATGTATCTATCCGGAAACTCTTTAATAAAATCATCTAACTTGAGCGAGCCGGCTAAATCTGCACACAGCGCAACTACGTTGGGGTTGGTGCGACCCAGTTGCAAAATGCCCGCGCCAAAACCCGAGCGGGTGTCTTTTTTTCCGGTGGAAGGATAGTCGGTAAGTGCCATTATTTTTTGATTGCTTTTATGCGTTGTTTGATTTCGTCTTTAGAGATAGATGACTGAGAGGACTTATCGTAAATGGAGATAATGTACACACGAGTTTCTTCTACCACTACATGTGTGATAATGCGCCCACCACCACTTTTGCCCTTGCCTTTGGACTGAATAGCCAAACGTATTTTGTATGAATCTAAACCAAGAGATTCACCCTGTCTGGGATTAGTGGATAATGATTCAGAAAGTTCGTAAAGTTCATTTTTGAGAGAAGGGTACTTTTTTGCCAGTGGTTTTAACTCTTTGACAAAATCGGGGGTGGCGATAACACTATAACTCATCCAACACGTCTTTAAGTGTCTTTGCTTTCAGTTTCCCTGCGCGAATAAGTTTAACTTCTTCTACGGCTCTGCTGATGCCATCTAATATTTCTTCTTTTGTTCGCCCATCCGATACTTTTTTCTTACTGTGCTTTGTCTTTTGTTTTTTGTTAAGTTGATAGGCAGCATCACGCTTTTCCCATTCTTTTATAGGCACAATCACGGCACTTTTGCGACCCTTCTCATCAACAATAAACTGGAAATCCATGCGGCAAATTTACAACTTCAAACTTAAACTTCCACCGCTTTGTATTTCAAACTCTTTGTCCACAGTGGTGTGGATGGTTCGGGCGTTTTTGGAGCGGTACACTAGCCGATACTTGCCGGGCTGTATGGCTATGGTCTCTTGTTTTTCTTTGATGTGTAAATCATAAATTTTTACCATGCTATTGTTTTGTACTGCGAAAATGGCTCCATAAGCATCAAACGTTTTGTTGATGGTGAGTGTGCCCGGCACCGGCACCTGTACTTCGGTAGTTTTGCTTTGTTCAATGCGCACGTTTTTTACAGCGGTAACAGGTAGTGTCGGAATATCTATGTCATACAAACCGGTAAGGTATTTTTCTTTAGTGTTAATGCGCTGCACATTTAGCGTTTGTGTTTTGCCATTTAGGTAAACTAAACATTTGATGCGCTCGCTGCTTTTGTTTGTAGCCGCATTGTTTTGCAGCGATATGTTTAACTCACCTTGCGGAGCATGTACCGTAACTGTATTATGTGTATTTCGCCTCAGCACTACACTGTCTTTGAGCACCGGTGGAATGGTATGCACCACTATCCGGTAAATAAAATCCGGAGCAATACTCATCGTATCGGGCAACCCACGGTGATTGAGCGTGTGGTACAAATCATATTTTAATGAATTATCAAGTACGTCATAGAAGCTCATGTTCACATCTGTTTCGGTGGGCTTGCCATTTACATCAGTAAGATTTACTTGTAGTGTGGTTTTAGAAATGGCTTCGAGCACAGATTTGTTGAGCGCCTCGGTAAACTCTGTACGGTTTGCGGTGTTGATGAGCTTGCCCACGCAACTCATAGATTGAAAAATATTTTGCTGCAAGTTCATACCAATAATGAATGGACGAAGAACAACATTGTTCTCTTCCAGCACTTTTTGTACCGAGCAGATATCGCGGTTGCAGGCATCCTCGCCATCGGTAATGATGAGGAGCACTTTCTTACCATTAAAACTTCCGAAATCGGTTGCCGCTTTTTCTATAGTCAACACCAATGGCGTTATTCCTTTTGGACGAATCTCCTCTAATTTCTTGATAATGCGCACCGCATTACCGGTATCAAAACCAACCTCAAGCCGAGTGTCGCGGCAGTTGCGGTCCGGCTCAGGGTACATGTGCCCAAACACCCGAAGAGCCATTTCTACATTGGGCAACTTGCTGATGCTATCGGCAATTTCTGAAAGTGCACCACAGGCCGATTGCCACTTGGTGCCACCCTTCCATTCGTTGCGCATACTTTGCGAAGCATCTAACAAAAAAAGGATGCGGGTTTTTTCTTGTGCGTAAACAGGAGATGCCATAGCCATTGCCATAAATAAACTAACAATTGTTAGTAGGGTAAAATATGGCGATTGGCGAATCATGGTTTTAGTTCTATGCTGGTAGTTTGTGCTTCTTTTATTTCAAACCTAACAATACGCGTGCTGCTGCTCTCGCGGCTATCGGTAGGTTTATACACCAATCGGTATTTGCCGGGCTGCAATTTTTGATTGTATACCTTCGGCTTTACATCTAAACGCAACACAAGTTGTTCGTTTTGATAAATACTGGTTAAATAGCTTCTATCTGCATTAAAGGAAAGTATGCCATAGTGCGCAACCGCCCATCGGTTATCGGTAAAGGCAAGAAACGTAGTGTCTAAAAAACTCTCGGGAGTAGTGGTGGCCTCCACCCGATAGGTTTGTTTCAAAAAATTTTCGGCCATATTTAGATTCTGCACTTGTAAAATTTGGCCCGCTGCATTGCGCACCACAGCTTGTGCATCATTATTGCCAAAGTTACTCAGCGGGCTTTCGGCAGTAAAAAGAGCAAGCGGCACATCTAAAGCTATTATATTGTGCTTGCCTGCAACTAACTCAATTTCGTTTTTTCTGAGCGGAGGGATAGTGTGCAGTTCCAAATCGTAAATACCCACCGGATCCAGAAACAGCGTATCGGGGTTTCCTTTTTCGTTGAGGGAGTGTACAAAGTTGTAAAGTATTTTTTTGCTGTAGTGGTCGTACAGCGTAAACGGTAAATTGGTAACAGTTGGTTGGCCGGCAGCATCCAACAAGTTAATTTGGGTGGTGGTGGTATTGAGTGTTTGGAGGATAATTACTCCAACGGTGTTGTAAAACGAAGAATCGGTTTTTGTGTCTAACACAGTGCCAATACATTTTAATTTATCAGTATATTTTTCGCCTACATCTAAACCCACCACAAACGGCCGCACAGAAATTCGTTTATCAATCAACTGCTGAGCCACAGCACACGGGTTGCCTTCGCAGTTTTCGTTGCCATCGGTAATAATGATGATAGAGTTTAGCGCTTTACCATCTGCCGGAAAGTCGCCAATGGCTTGCTGGAGCGAGTACGCAATGGGGGTCATGCCCTGCGGTGAAATTTTGTTAAGCGCGAGGCGAATATTAGCAGCATTGTTTTTAGAAAAAGGCACAAGTAACTTAGAGTCTTTGCAGTTTTTTTCGGTACGGCTATACTGAAAACCGAGTACGCGAACGGCAAACTCTACATTCGGATTTTTTTGCTCTACAGAGTCAATGAGCTTGTACAACAACTCGCAGGCCGTTTCGTATTTCGTTTTTGCGCCCCATTTTTCTTTCATGCTGCCCGATACATCCAGCACAAAAAGCACACGGTTAATAGACGGCTTATATACTTGAGTGGGCTGGGCAAATGACCACACCAAACAAACCACCAATAATGCGGTTATACATAATCTGTAGTAGCAAGTTTGCATAGCGAGTGAAAGTTAACACATAATTTTTGTGCGGTTGATTATCTTGCGCCACCTCAATGATGAAACGGAAACATGTATTGATAGCTATTGTTGTGCTGCTAAGTGTAGTTGCTGTAAGCAGCGGCTTTTTACTGCGAAAATTTGAGAGCGATAAATTCAAAATATATTTTGATGAAAAACTGATAGAAGGCAAAAAGCAATATCTCAGCGAACCGATAGAGGATTATAGCAAGTACAATCGGCCAAACATTATTCTCATTTTGGCCGATGATTTAGGCCAAACAGACATATCTCTTTACGGAAACACCAAAATCAATACGCCAAACATAGACCGCTTGGGGCGCGAAGGGGCTACATTTACTGAAGGGTATATTTCTTCTCCGGTTTGTTCGCCATCGCGGGCAGGATTGTTGACCGGGCGTTATCAGCAACGATTCGGGCACGAATTTCAACCCAACCACCGGTACTTAAAAAACATGCTGGAGTATTTTGGTTTCCGAATGCTGCCGCGCTTTAAGCCGCTATCACCCATCAAAACCAAAGAAGTGCCGGAGGTAGAAGAGCGCCTGCGCCAAGGGCTGCCGCCATCTGAAATTACCATGGCTGAGCTTTTGAAAAAATACGGCTATACCTGCGGCATTACCGGCAAGTGGCACCTAGGCGCTGCTGATTTTGCGCTGCCGTGTAATAGGGGGTTTGACTATCAGTACGGATTTTACGAAGCGTTTACTATGTATGCTGAAAAAAAGGATACGGCCATTACACACACCCCGGTACGTACCGATTACATGGATATGCACCAATGGAAAACAGCTGAAGGCCGCACCGGCAACTGCGCCATTTTGCGTAATTGTTGTGAGCGCATGGAAGAAAATAAATACTTGACCGATGTGCTCACCAACGAAGCCATCGCCTTTATGGAACGCAGCAAAGACAAACCCTTCTTTTTGTACTTACCCTACAATGCCCCTCACTCACCGCTGCAAGCACCCAATTCATATTACGAACAGTTTAAACACATTGCCGACCCCGTTAAGCGCACTTATGCTGCTATGATTAAAAAGCTGGATGATGAAGTGGGCCGCGTAATGAAATATGTAGAGAGCAACGGGTTGGCCGAAAACACATTAATTGTTTTTTTAAGCGATAACGGTGGGGCGGTGTACAACGGCACTACAGACAATGCCCCGTACCGTGGAGGGAAGCTCACCAACTTTGAAGGCGGGTTGCGGGTGCCGTTTTTGATGAATTGGAAGGGAAAAATTGCACCCAACACCGTAGTCCATCATCCGGTTATTTCTTTCGATGTGTTTGCCACCATTACTGCGTATATGGGCATAGAGCTGCCAGCCGACCGCACATTTGATGGGGCAAATTTGCTGCCGCACCTTACCGCAAAAACCAGTGAGCCGCCTCACGAAAAACTGCTGTGGCGCAGCGAATTCAACAAGGCCATACGTAAAGACGAATGGAAACTCATGCTCAACGAATACGATGGCACACAACTACTGTACCACATGCCCACCGACAGCACAGAGCGAATAAATGTGGCGGCTAAACATCCGGAGTTGGTGAAGCAACTGACCAACGAAATCAACCAATGGGAAACAGAGTTAGTAGCGCCACTATGGCCACGCGTGGTAAATTATGTGTACAAAGACGAAGGCGGAAAAAACACGTTTGCGTTTTAAGCGGAGTGTTTTGTAGAATTAATAATCACCCAATGTTTCTTCCAGTTGTGCAAGTGCTTGCGCCAACTGCGCATCGTTTGGTGCTACTCCATGCCACTTGTGGCCGCCTTGCATAAAGTCAACTCCATAACCCATTAGCGTGTTCATGATAATGAATACCGGCTTGCCTTTTCCAGTTCTTGATTTTGCTTCATTCAGCGCAGCTACTACGGCTGCCATATTGTTGCCTTCTTTCAGTTCCAGTACATCCCAGCCAAAGGCCTCAATTTTGTTTTTCAGATTTCGGTGTGAGAGTACTTCATCACAACTGCCGTCTATTTGTGCATTGTTGTAATCTATAGTGCAAATGAGGTTGTCAATTTTATTGTGAGGAGCAAACATAAGTGCTTCCCAAATTTGGCCTTCCTGAAATTCGCCATCGCCATGCAGCGAGTAAACTAAAGAGGAATCTTTGTTTAGTTTTTTGGTAAGTGCAGTGCCTATGGCCATACTCATGCCCTGCCCCAAAGAACCGGATGCAGCACGGATACCGGGCAGATGCTCGTGTGTGGTAGGGTGGCCTTGTAAGCGGGTATTCAGTTTACGAAAAGTGCTCAGTTCTTTTTTATCAAAGTATCCGGCATGTGCCAACACGCTGTACCATACCGGGCTGATGTGCCCGTTGCTCAGAAAAAACACATCTTCACCTACGGCATCCATGTTGAAGTTTTTATTGTGTTTCATCACTTCAAAGTACAGGGCCACAAAATATTCGGTGCAGCCCAGCGAGCCACCTGGGTGACCGCTGTTAACCGCATGAACCATGCGCACAATATCTCTGCGTACTTGCTTGGCAATTTTTTCTAATTCTTGAATAGAAGCCATGTCGTGTAATTTGTGGTAAAAATAGAAGTAGCTCACCGCACGACAGCACTATTTTCTAACAGGGCGTGGAAAGGGGAAACACCCCTACTTTGTAAATACAGCTGTGGTGTACTGCCGGGTTATCTCTTCACCGGTTTTGCTTTTGATAACTTCGTTGGCCGATGGCGAATGAATAAGAGTTAGCCCAGCAAGAGCAAACAAGTCGGTTACTTGGTGTGTGTTGTAAAGGGTAAAACCATAAGCCGTAAAAGGCATGTGCTTCATGTATGCCTCTTCGCCAAAAGTGATGCAAAGCAAACCACCGGGTTGCAATACTCTGGCCAGCTCCGCTGCCATTTCAATTGGATTATCCCAAAAGTAAATAGTGTTGACAGAAAAAATCTTGTGGAATGTATTTGCTTCAAACGGAATATTGGAGCCACCATACAAATGAAACGAAGCACGATTGTTTTGAATGTGTGTTGAATTGTTTTTTGTTGCTTCTTCATGCATCAGCGGGCTGATTTCTAAACCGGTGTATTGAATGCCCGGGCACATATCAAAGAGCCAAGACACATGCGCTCCGGCAGCGTGGCCGAGTTCTAAAACGAAATCGTTATTTTTTAATTCTAATTGACTAATGGCATGCCTAATCATAGATGCGTTGGTATCACGCATCAGTTCGGCAGTTTTCAAACCGTCCTCACCGGATGGCTGGCGAAGTTGGGCGGCAAGTTGACGGAGTTCTTCGTTGGTCATTTTACGATCTTTTCTCTTCGCCCCTCACTACCAGCATATACCAATCGTTTTCTATGGGCAGGTAGCCGTGCTCGTAGCAAAAGTAGTAGGTGCGACCGGCTTTGGTGTGTAATACATTAGTAAAATATTCAAAGCTAAAACCGGCTAGCAGCAGCTTGGCTTTGCTTACCTTGGTTTTGCCGCTTTCATCGGTATTGAGTTGCTCCAATATTCTGCGGTTTTTGCGCAGGGTATTGTTGATGTTGCGCACATAATTATTGGCATCGCTGTTTTGGGTGTTGTTGTACGCATTACGGCATTGGTCATCGCAAAATTTTTTATCGGCACGGCCTTTAATGGTAGCGCCACAGGCAAGGCAAGATTTTTCATTCATATTTTATGGCTTTAAACCCAGCAGTTTTGTGTGGATATAAAAATAATAAATCCGTTTACAAACGACTACAAACGAAAACTAAACGACTATAAGCGCTTATCATCCGACTAAAGTTTGCTGCCCGCCACATGTTTGCACCGTCAAATTTTTTAATCATTCTAAAAACACAAAAACATGAGCAACTTAAAAAACAATGTACGCCTGATGGGCAACTTGGGCGCAGCCCCCGAAATCAAAACCATTGCCGAAAACAAAAAGCTGGCAAAGTTTAGCATGGCTACCAACGAAACCTACAAAAACGAAAAAGGCGAAAAGGTAACCGAAACCTACTGGCACAACATAGTAGTGTGGGGCAAGCTGGCAGGTATAGCGGAGAAGTACCTGAACAAAGGCAGCGAAGTGGCCATAGAAGGTAAGCTCACCAACCGCAGTTATACCGATAAAGAAGGCATCAAGCGCTACCACACCGAAATCGTGGCCAACGAAATACTGATGCTCGGCAGCAAGAGCTAAAGGTGGGTAAGTGTTAGCATCATAACACAACCAAAACAGAATTAACAAATGTCTTTGTAATAGAGAGTACTCTATTGCAAGGGCATTTTTATATTTAGGAGATGGAAATACTTCCCCGATGCTTTATGATCATACGCCTGCTAATAACTTGTTTGCTAATTGTTGTTTCTTGGTTTACGCTCTGTGCCGGAGGCATTACTGCTGGCAGTATAGATACCTCCATCAACAAAAATGGATATGCCTATATTATCTCCATAGGTGTAAACGACTATAAATCGCGTAACTGTCCATACAACATGTTGTTTGACAATTGCTTGAGCGATGCCAAATTGTTGGACAGTTTTTTTACACAGCAATCGGTTAGCACATTACAAGGAAAGATAAATCATTATCTGCTGCTTAACCAAAGTGCTAACAAAGACAGCATACTTGCTTACCTCAATTTAGTGATTGAAAAAGCTAAACCCGAAGATTACTTCATTTTCAATTTTGCAGGAAGAACCGACATGCTTGCGGGCGCGAATGGTGATAAAGAAATTTACTTTGTCCCTTTTGGCTTACAAAATATTTGCGACACTGCAGAAGTAAAATCGAAATCAATTTCGTTGAGCCAGTTGCGCGGGTTGTTGCAGTTGGTGCAAGCCAATCATCAACTGTTTGTTTCCGAAGCAGGCAACAGTGAGGATTTTGGTAAAATGTTTGTGAAGGGCTTAATAGAAAGTTCGCCCGATATTGCCTCCATCAGCAGCAAAAACCGCGTGTTTATAGTGCCCGATAAATTCGGGTTAGATTACTTTAATTGCAATTCGCAAATCATACAAGGCGCTCCCATCAGTTATTTTTTGCGGAACATCTCTTCCTCCCGCAACATTTTTGAACTTTTCGGCAACAAAACAAACCGCAATAAATTTGTATATGATGTTATACATCAGGAGCACGCGTGTAACCTGCCTCAAAAGCCCTACACCACTTTCTTTTTTGAAAAAGAACTGGTGGACGATCTGAAGTATTTTTTTACACGCCAGGAAGAAAAACAAAATCAGCGGGGTGCCGCAGTTTTTAATACAGCAATAGACAAAAGCAAGCTGGCCATCGGCAAAAAATTTGCACTTGTAATTGGTACCAACGAGTACAAAGAATGGACCCCCCTCAACAATGCCGTAAAAGATGCCGAAGCCATAGCCGCTGAGTTGGAAAATAGCTTTGGCTTTGATGTACGGCTGCTAAAAAATCCTTTGCTGGATACGGTGTATAGTGTCATCCGCAGCTACTCCAAACAAATGGACTCTTCCGATCAGTTGCTCATCTATTTTGCGGGCCATGGTGATTTTGACGAGCAGTTTTTTAACGATGGCTTTTTGGTGATGAAAAATTCGGCCTCCACTAAAAATGACCCCTACCGAAAAACGTACATACAACATTCTGCCTTGCAGCGCATCATCAACAACTTACCCTCCCGCCAAATTTTGGTGGTGTTTGATGTATGCTATGGCGGTACATTTGATGAGAAGGTTTCCAAAAAATCATATAAAGTAAACGAGCAAAAAACCGGCAATGCGCAAGAGAATTACATCA
Source organism: Chitinophagales bacterium (assembly GCA_016787045.1). Classification (GTDB taxonomy): domain Bacteria; phylum Bacteroidota; class Bacteroidia; order Chitinophagales; family LD1; genus Bog-950. Next base: position 143,525 of record JAEUVA010000011.1, on the reverse strand, counting down.
ACAAAAAGTTAGAGCACCATACGCGCGTTTATATTTCATCGGGCAATAAAAACACAGTGCCCGATGGTTACAAAGGTGAGCACTCCCCATTTGCTATCCGCTTTTTAGAAGCGCTGCGAACCAAAGGCGGCATATCCGGTATTTTGACTAAGAGTCGTATATTTTCTTTTGTAGAAGGGCTTGACTCAGAGCCCATCATGGGTGGCTTTGGCGATGATGAGCCGGGCAGCGAGTTTATACTTATTGCGAAATAACTAACGGCATTGATGGTGGAGGAAATTTGCGATAAGCAGCAGCAGTCCATTCATACACATTAAAATTATCTATACTGTTTTTGGGTGTAAATCCCGCTTTGATGGCCACCCTTTGGCTGGCCATGTTTTGCATGTGACAACGAATTTCCAATCGCTGAATATTTTCATGCAAGAAAGCCACTTGTGTAAGCGCCTGCACCACATGTGTGGCCAAACCCTTGCCGGTGTGGCGGCTGTGTATCCAATAGCCAATTTCGCGGGCGGTGGGTTCTAAGCGGGTATGCAATCCGGTAGAGCCAAGCAACTCGGTTTGCGCTAAATTCAAAATAGCGAAACTGTAATCAACACCGTTTTTAAAATCCTCAGCAAACCGATTGACCAAGAGTTGTTTTTGCTCCAGCGTTTGTGGTTCACCTATAGCCCACGGCATCCACAATTTCAGTTCGGGCAAACTTTCGTCTATTGCATTTTTTAAGAGCTGCGCATCTGATGCTTGATAGCAGCGGATAACAACGCGGTCGGTAATTATTTGTTGGATGCGCACTGGCTGTAAGAATAGTTAGTTCAAGGTAAGCGTAAATTGAGCACCTTGGTTTACATTCGCAAAAAAAATACGACAGATGGACATCAGCGGAAAACTTATTCAGATACTACCGGCACAAACCGGAGCCGGCAAAAACGGACCGTGGAAAAAATGCGACTTTGTGATAGAAACCAGCGATAAGTATCCCAAGAAAGTGTGCATCAGTGCCTGGAATGAGCAAAGCACACAAATAGAAAAGATTGCGATTGGCAGCGAGCTCAAAGTAAGTTTTGACATCAGCAGCCGCGAGTATAACGGCCGCTGGTACACCGATGTAAAAGCATGGAAAATTGCGGTTGAAGGAAGTACTGCTGCACAGCAGCCATCAGCCGGAGATGCTGTGGTGGGCTACAACTCTGCTGACTATAACAACGATCAACCGGCAGATGATTTGCCGTTTTAGGTAGGAAGGTTGCTACAAATGCGCGAATAAAATTGTGCTTTTGTGGCATGCCATAACTTACCCCCTCAAATGCAAACCCTTCGGCTGCGTAAATGCGCGTAAGCCGATGTGCGAAAGTGTAGAACCAAAGCCCGAGTGCTTTCTGCCGCTCCACGGCAATGCAGGGCTTACACGGTCGCAACAGTTCCAGTAGCCGCTACCAGCATTGGTTTGCGCAAGAATTTTCTCGGCTCGTGCTTTAGATGAAGTATAAACCGCGGCAGTCAATCCGTATTCGGTATCGTTCATCAGTCGCAATGCTTCTTCATCGCTTTTTACCTTCATAATGCCGATAACAGGACCAAAACTTTCATCACGCATTACTTTCATTTTGTGGTTAACGTTTACTAAAACGGTTGGCTCATAGAAGTTTCCTTTACCGGTTAGCTTTTTACCTCCGGTTAAAACCTTTGCACCTTTCTTCACTGCATCTTTCACTTGAGCATCCACCACGCGTAGTTGTGCTTCGCGGGTAAGCGCACCAATGTAAACACCATCTTGAGTGGGGTCGCCTATTTTGTAGCTCTTCACTTCCTTTACAAATTCCTCTACATATTTGTTGTAAACTTTCTCATGCACATAAATGCGCTCAACACTACAGCAACTTTGTCCGTTGTTATAGAAAGCTCCATCAGCAGTGCCTGCTGCAATGGTTTTAATATCTTTTACATCAGCAGCTACATACAGAGGATCTTTGCCTCCAAGTTCTAAGCCACACGGAACCATTTTGGGAGCAACCTTCTCATAAATAAACTTACCAGTAGCATAAGAACCGGTAAAGAAGTAGCCGTCAAAATTCATGTCTAGTAATGCAGCGCCTACCTCGCGTGCGCCTACAGCTACCTGAAAAGCATCATCCGGCACTCCGGCTTTTTTCAAAAACGTTTCAATTTGAAAACCGGTAAGCGTAGAAAACTCGGATGGTTTGTATAACACAGAATTTCCCGCCAGCAATGCCGGAACAAAGACATTCGTACCAACCAGATAAGGATAATTCCATGCGCTGATGTTGCATACAACACCCAGTGGTTCGTATGTGATTACCTCTTTGGTGTTGCCGTCATCGCTCATTACTTCATCGCTCAGATATTTCTCTGCATTAGAAGTAAGCCATGCAATACGGCTGCGCGCTCCGTTTACTTCGTTGCGGCTTTGTTGCAGCGGTTTACCCACTTCGCTGGTGAGCACGCGTGCACATTCTTCCATATTTTCTTTCAACAGGTCAGCAAACTTTTGAAGAATAGCAATGCGTTTTTTCAATGACACAGCATTCCATTTCTGCTGGCCTTTACGTAGTGTTTCCAGTTTCTTTTTTAATGATGCCTTGTTGTCTTCTTTAACATTAGCAATTACTTGCTCAGTTGCCGGATTGATAATTTTCATAATTTGATTGTGACCATTAAGGGCACCAAGTTCATTAAGAAATTCAGAACTCTATGCTCTTAATGTATTTAATGGTTAATCTGAACTCGGTGTAAAAATGTTTCTCTTATGTTTTTTGAAAGCGGACTGTGGTTTTTGTCCCTCATTCTCTCCGGGTGCCATTGCACACAAAGCAGCCAGGGCTTGTCGGTTTTATCGCGCCACTCCGCTGCTTCAATTACATTATCGGGCGAATAGGCGCTTGCCATCAATTCATCGGCTAGTACACTAATGCCCTGATGATGGGCGCTGTTTACGTTTCCGATACTGACACCTGCAATTTGTGCCAGTAGTGATTCATCGGTTAGTTTTATTTCATGCTCCCCATCCACTTCGCCATGCCTGCGGTGGTCTTTGTTGCCGCCTTCCTCTAAATCCTGCATCAGTTTGCCGCCTAATGCCACATTCACTAACTGTAAGCCACGGCAAATGGCCAGCACTGGCAACTTGAAATTCATAGCCGTTTCAAACACATGCATCTCAAATTCATCGCGCACTTCGTTAAACTGACCGTCTCCGTTTGGAAAATCCAATCGCTCATTCTCATAAAACCGCGGGTGCATATCCACCCCTCCGGTTAGCACTATGCCATCACAATCTTCTACCAAATCCCACACTTCATCTTTGTCGTGTTTTTCCCAATGCAGTTCAACAATCTCAATATTGTCGTCATTGCCTTTTATCCATCGGGGATAATTTTCCCAACGCGACTCGGTGAAGGTGAGGCCTATTTTCATGGCCGAAATTTAAACACGATGTGCACATGAGCCACTAAAATTTTGCAACAGATATACGCCAACAAAAAAGCCGACCGAAGTCAGCTTTTTGTTTTGTGGATGTTGCCGGCTATTTAAGCAGTAGTGTCTTCAACGGTAGCATCTGGGGCGTTTTTCTTTACGCTCTCAATACCGTTTTCGCGGCCGGCTTCTGATTCGTACATTTCGCTGGTGCCAATGACCTGACCGTTGGTGGCTTTTAGGTTGAAATACCATTTGCCGTTGCTGGATGTTTTGCGCTCGTAGCGAGCATCTTCGGGGCTGTTTTTCTTCACGCTTTCAATGCCGTTTAGGCAAGCGGTTTTGGTAGTATAGCCCTCACTGGCCAAAATATTTTGACCATTGCCGGCTTGCAAGTTAAATTGATACTCTCCGTTGGTGCGGGTTTTAATGACAAATTTTCCCATAGTACTTTTTTTAGGTGATTGAATGCCAGCAGCATGCAATAATTTTGCCAAACTTACAATGCTTCGCCATATAGCGCCCTAAAATCAGCACGGCTTACAGGTTTTGGATTGTTCGGATGTGCAAAATCTGCAAAAGCTAGGTCGGCCAGTGTTTCCAGATGTTCTTCTCTCACGCCTACTTCGCGCAACTTATGCGGAATGCCGATACGTGAGTTCAACTCAAACAGATAATTTACTACGCCATCACCGCTTTCATCTTTCAACTCCAGTGTGCGTGCCATTCTGCGGAAACGGTCTTCAAAACCGGCCACATTAAATTTCATGCCGTACGGAATGTTTACCGCATTGGCCAATCCGTGATGGGTGTCTAATAAGGATGAAAGCGGATGGGCCAGCGAATGTACTACGCCCAATCCCTTTTGAAAGGCGATGGCACCCATCATGCTGCCCAACAACATTTGCGAACGGCTTCCCACATCAGGGTTCTTGGTGGCTTTTTCCAACGAAAGCGAAATCAAGCGCATACCCTCTAACGCAATACCATCGCAAATCGGGTGGTAGTTTTTGGCCAAAAACGCCTCCATGTTGTGCGTGAGTGCATCCATACCGGTAGCAGCGGTAATAAACGGAGGCAACTCCATAGTAAGCATAGGGTCGGCAAATACTATTTTTGCTAATAGCTTAGGAGAGAATAATATTTTTTTCTGATGCGTTTCGTCATCGGCAATAATGGCGCTGCGGCCCACTTCGCTGCCGGTGCCTGCGGTGGTGGGCACGGTTACAAAGTGCGGAACATCATTCGTTACATACACATCGCCACCAATCAGGTCGTCATACTTAAACAAATCTTCGCGGTGGTTAATGCGCAGAAGAATGGCGCGCGCCACATCTAATCCTGCACCTCCGCCTATTCCTACAATGCAATCCGCTTTGTGTGCATCATAAGCATCTGTTCCGGCATACACATCGCTTTTAACAGGGTTCTTGTGTATGTTGCTGAAAACTTCCGCAGCAAACCCCTTCGCCTTTAAATCTTCTACAATGGCTTTGAAGAAACCAAGCTGTGCCACGTTAGGGTCAGTGACCACCAGCGGACGGCTGATGTTGTTTTTCTTTAAATAATCGGGAAGTTCTTTCACCACACCGGCTCCGAAGCGGATGGTGGTAGGGAAGTTGAATTGAGAAATAGACATTTTTAATGTTTAGATGGATGCAATAAGGGCGCGAACTTAGATAAACCAAAGTAGGGCAAAAAGAATAGGGGCAAGTTTATTTTTTCGTTCCCATCGGGCTATGCATTATCATTGCCGCTCAAATTTTTTAGAGATGTTAGAAATTACTTACCTGCGCAGTCATGCCGATGATGTGAAAGCCCGATTAGCCAAAAAGAATTTTGCGGAGCTTAATTTGGTGGATGAAATACTGGCTGCCGATGAAAAACGCAGACATATTCAAAAACAATTGGATGATAATTTGGCGCAGCAAAATCTAATGGCCAAAGAAATTGGCGATTTGTTTAAACAAGGAAAAAAAGAAGAAGCGGAGCAAAAGAAAAGCAAAACAGCCGCGCTGAAAGAAGAATCAAAACAATTAGACCAGCAATTGGCACAGGTAGAAGAAGAGCAAAAGCACTTGCTAGTACGCTTGCCCAACCTGCCACACAGCAGTGTGCCTGCCGGCAAAAGTGCCGAAGACAACGAAGTGGTGAAGCAGCACGGGGAAATTCCACAATTGCATAATGGCGCAAAACCCCACTGGGAAATTGCCGAACAATACGGTTTGTTTGATTTGGAGTTGGGGGTAAAAATTACCGGAGCGGGATTTCCGGTATATAAAGGCAAAGGCGCTAGGTTGCAGCGCGCATTAGTGAGCTTCTTTTTAGATAAAGCCATAGAAGCCGGTTATACCGAAATTATTCCCCCGCATTTGGTCAACGAACATTCTGCCTTTGGCACCGGCCAGTTGCCAGATAAAGAAGGGCAGATGTATCATGTAACAGCCGATGGTTTTTACCTGATACCTACAGCAGAAGTGCCGGTAACCAACATCGTGCGCGATGAAATTTTAGAAGAGAAAAAACTACCAATCAAGTTTGCAGCTTACTCTCCGTGCTTTAGGCGCGAGGCGGGCAGCTATGGCAAAGACGTGCGTGGCTTAAACCGCGTACATCAGTTTGAGAAAGTAGAGATTGTACAAATAGCCCACCCCGACAAGAGCTACGAAGTGTTGGAAGAAATGGTAAAACACGTAGAGGGCTTGTTGCAATTGTTAGAGTTGCCCTACCGCATTTTGCGCCTTTGCGGTGGCGATATGAGTTTTGGCTCAGCACTTACGTACGATTTTGAGGTGTACAGCACCGCACAAAAACGTTGGTTAGAGGTGAGCTCTGTATCTAACTTTGAAACCTTTCAGAGCAACCGCATGAAAACGCGCTTTAAGGACGAAAACAAAAAAACGCGTTTGGTGCATACCCTCAATGGCAGCGCACTGGCCTTGCCGCGCATTGTAGCCGGTTTATTGGAAAACCATCAAACAGAAAGCGGAGTGCAAATTCCAACCGCATTACGCCCATACACCGGGTTTGATACAATAAGTTAAAGTTTTTTTAACCTTTACGACATGTTTCGTAAAGCGCTATCTCTTGTTGCGGCATTGTTGCTGATGACCGCAGGGCTTATTGCTCAACCCCAACAAATTTTCAACAGCAGTTCTGGTGGCTTGGTGCCCGATAATATGACTTGGGCTTATTATCCAATAACCGTATCGGGGTTAAACCAAGCCAACATAGATACTTTTTGGGGGCTTGAAAAAATTACACTAACCATCACGCATACCTGGGATGCAGATTTAGACGTATGGCTCGTGTCGCCCGATAGCACGGAGGTGTTGCTGTTTAGCGGAGTTGGTGGCAATGGGCAAAATTTTACAAACACCTCATTTAAAAAAGATTATCCTACTCCTATTTCGTCCGGCACTGCACCTTTTACCGGCAACTTTAAACCTATGGGAGACATAGGTTTGTTTAATAATGGAAAAAACGGAAATGGCATTTGGCGGCTAAAAATTTTAGACACTTACCCGGGTGCCGATCAGGGCAACGTAATTTCTTGGAGTATCCGTTTTGGTAACGACCCGGCAATTCCCGATTATCCGATTACCAGCAATTTACCCATCATCAAAATAAATACACACGGTATGGGCATACCCGATGACCCTAAAATTGCAGCAGATTTTTTTATTATAGATAATGCTAACCAAATCAATCGTGCCAATGATACAACCTACGCCTATCAGGGAAACATCGGTATAGAGCAGCGGGGCTCGTCATCATCTTGGGCACCTAAAAAATCGTATGGATTTGAAACCTGGAATCCGCTGAACATAGCTATTGACACGCCATTGTTGGGCATGCCCTCGCAGAGTGACTGGATTCTCAGCGCCAGCTACTATGATAAATCGCTGATGCGCAATGTGCTCGCTTACCACATTGCCAACCAAACCGGCCACTATGCACCGCGCACCAAGTATTGCGAGGTGTATCTCAACCACCAGTATCAAGGCATTTATGTTTTGATGGAAAAAATAAAGCGCGATAACAACCGGGTGGACATAGCTAAATTAACCACAGCCGATACAACAGGAGATGCGCTTACAGGAGGGTATATCTTAAAAATAGACAAGTTTACCGGCAGTGGTGGCGATGGGTTCAACTCTAATTTTTTACCGGCTAATCCTACCAACGATGCTATTTTTTATCAATATGAATACCCTAAGAGCAACGTAATTCAACCACAACAAAAAACATACATAAAAAACTATATAGATAGTTTTGAAACTGCTTTGTTTGGCAGCAACTTTCAGGATGAAGAAAACGGGTTCAGAAGATTTGCCGGAGAGCGCACGTTTATGGACTACATGTTTCTAAACGAAGTGAGCAAAAATGTAGATGGTTACCGGCTAAGTACGTTTTTACACAAAGATAAAGCCAGTAAAGGCGGAAAAATAAAAATGGGCCCTGCATGGGATTTTGATATTGCCTTTTACAACGCCAATTATTGTGAGGCATTTATTGATACCGGATGGGCTTACAACTTCAACTACCCCTGCCCGGGTTCTGCAGTGCCTGCCTGGTGGGAGCGGCTGCGGCAAGATTCATTGTTTAATCAACGCGCCCGCTGCCGGTGGAACTATTTGCGCAGCAACACATTAAATTTGGACACACTATATGCTTACATAGATTCTACTGCTTCATACATCAACGCAGCCCAGCAGCGCAACTTTAATTTGTGGGCTATTTTGGGAACCGCCACATGGCCACAACCATCACCAATTCCACTATCATATACCGCAGAAGTGCAGCGGCTAAAGCAATGGTTAGAAAACAGATTGTTGTGGTTAGACCAACAATTTAATCTTGCGCCACCATTGCAGTTGAGCGTTTCGTTGGGTAGCGATACTGCCCTTTGTGCCGGAAACCCCATTCTGCTTACCCCCGGCAATTTTGAAAGCTACCAATGGAGTACGAGCCAAACCATTTCAACGGTTGCGGTAAATCAAACCGGCAATTATGCGGTTACCGTTAGTAACAAATTCAATTGCACGGGAAGTAGCGCCATTAATGTGGAGTTATACGCCTTACCCAATGCTGCTTTTCAAGCCAATGCGGTTACACCAACACAGTATCAATTTTTACCAAGCGATACGATTGGTGGCTCACAATGGTATTTTGGCGATGGCGATAGTTCTACGCAAAAAAATCCGACACACAATTATCCGCAGCTAAGCGCAGCATATACGGTAAAACACATATTAACGGATAGCAATGGATGTGTGGCTATTGATACGTTAGTCATTCAAGTGGTATATGTAGGCATGGCAAATCTCGGGGCAGATGATATTGTAATTTACCCCAATCCGGCAAAAGAGTATTTGACAATTATAGCAGCAGAGCAAATTGAAGAAATAACCATCCGCGATTTTTCGGGACGAATTTGTGTGGCACAAAATTTTAATAATACAACTGAAGTAGTGTTGCCGGTTAATCACTTGGCAACGGGCGTTTACACGGCTGAGATAAAAATGCCAAACGGACGTGCAAACAAAAGATTTGTAGTAAGCAAAACAGAGTAGGACTCAGTTAAGTCCGTACTTCTTCAAATACTTTTCGTTGAGCTCTTTTTGTTTGTTATTGAGGTCTATTTGCCGGCCATCAATAAAAGCGAACTCAATATTAGAGGTGCGCATATCTAGCACATCGCCACTAGATACAATTAAGGATGCTGCTTTGCCCTTTTCTAAGCTGCCAATTTGCGCATCAACGCCTAAAATTTTAGCCGTGTTTAAAGTAATGGCACTCAACGCCTCTTCTTTACTTAGCCCATAGGCCGCAGCAGTGCCGGCATTAAACATGAGGTTGCGCTCTTGCCAAAAACCACCGGGTATAGAAAGACAAAATAGCACTCCGGCTTTTTGTAAAACAGCGGGTGTTTTGTAAGGTTGATCAATGTCTTCATCGGTACTTGCCGGTAAGTCATGTGTTTTACCCAAGATAACGGACACTTTTTTCTTGGCCAACTCATCGGCAATCATCCAACTTTCATCAGCACCACTTAACACCAACTGTAAATTCATTTCCTCGGCCAATTGTATGGCGTGTTGCATTTCTTTGATTCGGCCGGCATTTACATATAGTTTTTTTGTTTTATCAAATAGCCCCCGCATGGCCTCAAAGCGCAAGTTGGTTTTGGCATGTTGCGCCACCGCACAATAGCTTTTTGCCTCGGTAAAATATTCTTTGATAGCGGTTACTTGTTTGTCGTAATCTTTGTTGGTTTTTGGTGCCGATGGCTCTGCCCACCATCCGCCACCGCTTAGCACACTGGGCCAGTTGAGCCAAATGCCATCTTCTTTTGCCAGGGCATCTTCCCAGTTCCAAGCGTCTAATTGCGCAACGGCAGATGTGCCCGATATGCTGCCTCCCTGCGGAGCAATTTGCGCGTATAACACACCGTTGCTGCGTATGGTGGGGGTAACGCGGCTATCGGTATTGTAAGATATGATGGCGCGTACATTGGGATTGTAGCTGCCCACTTCGTTGTAATCATTAGTAGCCCGTACAGATTCAATTTCCGTTAATCCGATTTTTGTATTGGGGGCAATAATGCCGGGGTAAATGTGCTTGCCGGTACAGTCAATTATCTTGCCTAATGTTTCATCTGTTTTGAACGTGGGGTTTTCTTCTAAGAAAATGATTTTCCCTTTTTCAAAACCAATGGTAGCGTTTTGTAATACTTGGCCATTGCCCACATGTATGGTGGCGTGTGTCAAGTATACAGATTTTGTTTGTGCAGGGGCTGGTGCCGGTACGTCTGATTGCGCAAATGCGAATGAAGGTAAGCAGATAATTAGGATTATCAGGATACGTTTTGATATGTTTTTCATGCAACTGATTTTATTGTTTTATCCAACAATTTCGTTTTTCAATGATTATGCTCTCCTTCACTACAGTTATACATTTGCTGTGGTTTAGGAGTGGCTTCTTGAGTGGCAGCACCATTCTTTTTCTCGTCCAGCATTTTTTGAATGAGTCGTGCGCGCTCTGCTTTTACTTCTGTCCGCTTAATCTCATCACGCTTCATGTCAAAAAATAAAATACCATCAACAAACGTGTTTTCGGCTTTGGCGTAAACGGATAGTGGGTTATCGCTCCACACCACTACATCGGCATCTTTGCCTGTTTTGATGGAGCCGGTTTGTTTATCTAAGTGCAGCATTTTGGCGGGATTAAGTGTAACCGTTTTCCATGCCTCCATTTCGCTCAGACCACCGTACTTCACGGCTTTGGCTGCTTCTTGGTTTAACCTGCGAGCCATTTCGGCATCGTCAGAGTTTACCGCAGTACAAACCCCCGCTTTAGTAAGTAGTGCAGTGTTATACGGAATAGCATCTATCACCTCATATTTGTAAGCCCACCAATCAGCAAAGGTGCTGGCGCTTACTCCATGGGCTTTCATTTTATCAGCAACTTTATACCCCTCTAAAATGTGTGTAAACGTATTTACCTTAAAGCCAAATGAATCGGCTACGTGCATCAACATATTAATTTCACTTTGCACATAACTGTGGCAGGTGATAAAACGCTTACGGTTAATTATCTCTGATAAGGCATCTAACTCCACATCGCGCCTTGGGGCAACGGCCGCCTCGCCACTTTTTTTCTTAGAAGTGTTTGCTGCGTTGAATGCCGCCCATGCTTGCTGGTATTCTTTTGCCTTGGTAAAATAATTGTAATAGGTCTGTTCCACTCCCATTCGCGTTTGGGGGTAGCGTACGGTGCTTCTATCGCCCCAGTTGCTTTGTTTTACGTTTTCGCCCAGGGCAAATTTGATAAAGCCATCTGCTCCTTCAATTTTCATTTTCTCGGGCAAATAACCCCATCTAAATTTTACCAGTGCACTTTGGCCACCAATAGGATTGGCGGAGCCGTGTAACAATTGTGCAGCCACTACTCCACCAGCCAATTGCCGATAAATATTAATGTCTTTGCAATTAACTACATCGCCAATACGTACTTCTGCGCTACTGGCCTCTGTACCCTCATTTACACCCTGCGATATGGCAATGTGGTTGTGTTCGTCTATAATGCCGCTGGTTACATGTTTGCCCGTAGCATCAATGATTTTGCAATCAGCGCAGGTGATATTTTTACCAATGCCCGCAATTTTACTTCCTCTAATCAGCACATCGGTATTTTGCAAATTTCCTTCGCTTTCGTTAGTCCACACCGTACCATTTTTAATCAGATAGTTTTCTGGTGTGGGCAATTGCTCATTACCATAAGCCAGAAACGGGAACACCACTTTGCCTATGTTTTTGGTGTAGTCCACAGTATCTTTTTTCGCACTGGTAGTGTCCGGCTCTGCGAGTTTTGTTTGTACTGCGCTCCAGGCCACCCACCCGCCATTGGTATATTCGCCATTACCGTTCCACGATTTTTGTGCATGGTTGATGGTGCCGATCAAGCGTATTTTTTCTTTGGTGTTTTTATCTGGGGAGAAAGTAAGTGTTATATCATTGTCTTTGTAGTTGAGCTTTACATCTAACTTCACAGAATCGCTGATAACGATTTGGGCTTTGGGCGAATTTTGCTCACCGCTGATTTTTAGGGTAAACGTAGCGATTGGTGTATTGGCAGCAATGGTGAGCAGGTATTCTCCCCGAATATCTTTTTGGTCAAATGCTTTTATTTCATAACGTTTACCTTGTATCCAGTTTTCGTTGATTTCACATTTATCGTCAAACAAGGGTTTAGAAGTGATAAAGAAATTGGCCAGTTTTCCCTCTTCCAATGAACCTACTTTATCATATATGTTTACAAACACTGCCGGATTGTAGGTGAGCGCTTTTAGGGCAATCGTAGAATCTAAACCATATTTAACGGCCTTGCGTAGTGCATTTAAAAACTCCTCTTTCTTTTCTAAATCAGAAAGGGTAAGCGCAAAATCAATTCCTGCTTTGGCTAATGCCGCACAGTTGGTAGGTGCCAGCTCCCAATGCTTCATGTCTTCCAAAGAAACCCAACCAGCTTTGTAGGGGTCTTCTACATCGTATGGCTTTGGAAAGTTGAGCGGCACAATCAACTTTGCTTTCGTGTTTTTGACTTCTTCTGTTCGTTGATATTCGTTACCGCTTGCTTTAACAACGTATTGAACATTAAACTCATCGCCTACCTTATCGGCACGCAAAATATGTTGCCAATCGCCAGATGCATCAAAAATTTGTGGTATGTTTTGCTGTTTGTTCCATTCTTCTAAGTTGATGTTGTACTCCGTAATGGGTCGAGTGGCAGCATACCATTGCGCATCATAGTGCGTTTGGCGAAGCAAAGCTATGCTGCCCATAAGCGATGAAGGATAGTCTTGTGTACTGGTACCTTTACTGAAAGAGTAAAATGCAGCAGCACCGGGCTTTATCAGCAAAAAATTTTCTTTGTCGGCAGTTTGCAGTGTTACTACAGCACCGGTACCTCTTGCTATGCCATCTTTGCGATGGGTGAGTACAGCGCCAAACCCGAGTTTGCGGAATTCATCGGCCGATTTATCGTTGGTGGTAAAATTTCTATCGGCATGAAAATCGGTATGGATGGCTTGGTTCCAGCCATAAGCGCCTTTGATATTGGTTTCCATTTGCGGATTCCAGTCGCGGGCTTCTTTTTTTACTTCGGGCATGCCGTAGTCGGCAAACAAATCAATGAACGAAGGGTAAATATATTTTCCGGTCATGTCGTGCTTTATCCAGGCACCGGCATCGGGCAGTGCCAAATCCTGATTGGCCGCTAGTACGGTTACTACCTTTCCGTTTTCAATCCAGAGCGTGGCATTATCTATTTTTTTGTTGTAGCTAACATAAATGGTAGCGTTGGTAAACACATGTTTACCGGTTCGGTAGTCATCGGGTCCATTGGTTTTGAAAGTGGTTTCTTGTGCGGAAGATTGTATTAAAATAAATGCAAATACAGATAATAAGGTCTTTTGCATGAAATATGTTTGATGGAGTGAAAATAAAAATTGGCGCTCTACTGCTACAACCACTTAGCGCATACCTGACGGGCTTTGGATAATCACAAACCTTTTGTCGGTTAAAAAAGTTTTATCGGTGAGTGTTTTTAGAAATGCAGTGAGTTCTACCTTTTCATCATCGCTTAGCGTGCCGATATTTTTTAGCGGCTCATTATTAGCAGAGCCAGAGGTGTGGCTGTAATGGTTCAGTACTTGCGATAACTTGCTAAACCGTCCATCGTGCATATAGGGGTAAGTAACTTCTACATTGCGCAAACTCGGTATTTTAAAAAGGAAATCATCCTCTTTTTTACCGGTAATTTTTCCCCTCCCCAAATCATTTAGTGCGGTATCTGGTGGCAGCCCATTGTTTGCAAAAGCATTATTGGTAAACAATGGCGCGGTGTGGCAACTGTTGCATTTTTGATTAAACAGTAGTAGGCCCTTTTGCTCCATTTCGGTTAGCTGAACTTCTTTACGCAAGTACTGGTCATATTTTGAATTGGCCGAAACCATTAATCCCGTAAACTGCGCCAATGCCTTAAACAATCTTTGAGTGGTAATGGTGGAATCTTTAAAGGCCGATTTGAAATACGCTTTGTAATGCTGGCTGCGGTGTAGTTTAGTCAACACATTTTTCAAACTTTCATTCATTTCGTCTTTGCTGGTAATGGGGTTAATGGGCTGTACTTCCAAATGGTTCACGCCACCATCCCACATAAAATCATCTTTCCAAATCAGATTTTGTAAAGCCGGTACATTGCGGGTACCTATGCGGTTGTCAATGCCGTGGCTCAGCTTGTGGTCTATGTGTGCGAATGCGGCAAAAGGTTGATGGCACGAGGCACAGCTTATAGTGCTGTCTTGCGATAAAATAGGGTCATAAAACAGCGCACGACCTAGGGTAAAACCTTCAGGTGTGATGGGGTTGGATTTAAAATCGTAAAACGGCTTTGGAAAATTTTTGGGTAGCCGCAGTGCCACCTCTTTTTTGCTGATGGCATTGGGGGCAGTAGAGAAGCTGAGGGCTACTGCTAAAACAGCTAACAGTACAGCAACAATAAAAACGAGCCGGCTACTTTTCATACACTTTAGAACCAATGGAAAAAATGTCGGCATAGTTATCAGCCACGGTAGTGGCGTTTTGGTGGTCGGTAACGGTAGGAAGTTTTGCAAAGTCAATAGCCGTGGGGTTTTTGAGCACTTCATCAACCGCAGTGTAGATGTTGAGGGTAGGTTTTTTATCGGCAGAAATGGTAAGAGGGCTTTTAAACGGCAATGTAATATGCCGGAGGCAGTTGCTCTCGGCTTTGTATCCCCCAATGTGGTATTCAAAAAAATTGGAAGGCGTATTACAGGCCGGTGACTTCCCTTCTAATTTTAAAAAAATGTAACCAGAACTCCAACTCCAAAACATGCCATGTAGGGGGTCTAATGCACTGCTTTGTGCACCGCTGCAATTATGAATACTATCTACCCCGAGTGTAAAGTTTATTTCGGAATATTCGCCAAGTGGTATGTTATTGAGCGATATGATTTTGGAATTGGCCTCTTCTTCATCTATCAAAAAATAGCCGGAGTGTTGGTAGGTTTTTCCACTCGTATTTTTCAACCGGAAGTGGCCCACGTAGTATTTGAATTTAGAAATGCTGTATGCTTGCCCAAGTGCATTTTGATAAACAGCGCTGTCTAATTGCAAGATTTGCGCATCTAAAAAATGCTGAAATTGTATTTGTAATTGCCCATTGTTTTTGCGCGGCAAAACAGAGAAACCGAGCAACAAAATAAACGCCACAGAAAGGCAAACGGTTTTCATTGAACGGGCGAAGGGCTTAAATGAGTAACAGGCCCCAAAGGAGTAAAATAGTTTAAATAAACGCAATCATCTAAACACAAGCGTTCAGAACCAATTAAACCTTTAGCGCTATAGCAAGTCGGACGCAGCACACAACCATCCACCCGATGCAAAAAATTACATTAATAGTGGTCACGCTGTTTGTTACTGCATTTACTAAGGCGCAACTCAGCCCAGCAATCACATCATGGCTTCAAAACACTACGGTTACCGGAACATACTACCCCAAAACGGGTCCTGTGGTAGTTACACCTAACAATATTTTGGTCAATTGCCAAAGCGTACAGTACACTAATGATAACGTGTACGTAGCTACCAAAGGAATGCCCGCCTATACCGTAGGCCCTTACTTGGATATGAACCCCAATCAGGCGGGTGACCAAAATGCCATTTTCAAGTTTCCATTAGCGCCCACACAAAATACCGGCACACCTACCGGCACACCTATGGGGAATATAGGCGTGTTTATTAATGGTGTAGCGGCATTTGATGCCAAAGACGGTGTATCGTGGAAGGCCTCTACCAGTGCCTGGGCCGGAGGGCCCGGTGGTGGCACCGGTGATGGGGTTTGGCAACGCGATGCCATTGTATATGAAAGAGCCGGATTTGATTGTGCCAAAGGCCACCCTGCGGGAACGAACTATCATCATCATCAAAACCCCTCTGCTTTCAAATTTGACTTGAATGTAATTTCTAATGTGTGTAATCCGTACGATGCCAATGGGCTGTATGTGATTGATAGCACACAACACTCCCCTTTGTTGGGCTTTGCATACGATGGTTTTCCCATTTATGGTGCATACGGGTACAAAAATGCTGACGGCA
This sequence comes from Chitinophagales bacterium, assembly GCA_016787045.1. Taxonomy (GTDB): domain Bacteria; phylum Bacteroidota; class Bacteroidia; order Chitinophagales; family LD1; genus Bog-950. The sequence continues at coordinate 127,404 of JAEUVA010000011.1, read as the reverse complement.
CAGGTGGTGTAGTACGCATGAAATCGGGCTTTCAGCTACGCAACATATCGGTGCGTAATACCATTAATGGCGCTTCGGTATCAGCAGGGCCACCAATAAATACCACGTATCCGCTTGGCTCGTGCATACAAGATTATGAGTGGATAGCTCATACCGGGCAAGCCGATTATTTAGATATACACAACGGCCGCTTTTGCATTACCCCAGAATATCCTAACGGCACATACTGCTATTTCGCAACGGTGAATGAAAACTGGAACTCCGTTTATCCGTATTTAATAGGCCCTACTTTTTATGGGGTATTTGCCAACAGAAAAGTGGCCTCTATTAGTGAACCCACTACTACATATACACCGAGCACAACGGTTATTTCTGAAGCCGAATTTTACCACCTGAAAATTACCGTGTACCCTAACCCCGCTACCGATTTGGTGCTTGTGCAAGTGGGCGACTTGGTAAAGTATGACTTGGATGTTCAGCTGTTTGATGCTCTAGGCAGGTTGGTGAAACAAACACAGCTCATCAAGGGCAATACCATTGCTTACTTTGATGCCGAAACGCTATACAGCGGAACCTACTTTGTAAAGGTGTCAAGTGGGAAAGTAAACGCAACCAAGCGAGTTTTGATACAACACGAGTAAGCGATTCGCTCTACGCCCCCCAATTTTCCCTATCCAAACTTCTAAACTGTATGGCCTCTGCCAAGTGTTCGGTCTTAATTTCTTCGCTGCCGGCCAGGTCGGCAATGGTGCGGCTTACTTTTATGATGCGGTCATAAGCGCGGGCGCTTAGTTGCAGTTTTTGCATAGCGCGGCTCAACAGATTTTTACCCGCATCCGTTATCTTACAGATTTCTTGTACCAATTGTGCTTCCATCTGCGCATTACTGTACAAGCCGGGTTTGCTTTCAAATCGCTTGGCTTGAATTTCACGAGCGCGCAATACGCGTTCGCGGATCGCAGTACTGTTGTCTGTACGCTTTTCGCTGCTTAGTTCATTAAACGATACGGGGGTCACCTCCACGTGCAAGTCAATGCGATCTAAAAGCGGTCCCGAGATTTTATTGAGGTATTTTTGTACCACACCCGGTGCGCACACACACTCTTTTTCGGGGTGATTAAAATAACCGCAGGGGCAGGGGTTCATGCTGGCCACCAGCATAAAACTAGCCGGATAAGTAACCGAAAGCTTAGAGCGCGAAATGGTTACGCGCCTTTCTTCCATGGGTTGGCGCATTACCTCCAGCACGGTACGTTTAAACTCGGGCAGTTCATCTAAAAACAAAACGCCATTATGCGCTAGGGATATTTCGCCCGGCTGTGGGTTGCTGCCTCCGCCCACCAGCGCTACATCGCTCACGGTATGGTGTGGTGCGCGAAAGGGTCTTTGATAAATAAGCGATGAATTTTTGCTCAGCTTACCGGCCACCGAATGTATTTTGGTAGTTTCTAAGGCCTCATGCAAACTAAGCGGAGGCAAAATGGTGGGCATGCGTTTGGCCAGCATAGTTTTACCGGCTCCGGGCGGGCCAATTAAAATTACATTGTGCCCACCGGCAGCGGCAATTTCTAGCGAGCGCTTTATGTTTTCTTGCCCTTTTACATCGGCAAAATCATATTCGTTTTTTTGTTGATTGTTGGCAAACTCTTCACGGGTATCTACAAAGGTGGGCTCTATCCAAATTTTGCCATCAATAAACTCAACTACTTCGCGCAGGTTATCGGCACCAATCACTTGCAAGTCGCTCACAATGGCGGCCTCGCGGGCATTTTGGGTGGGCAGAATAATGCCTTTAAATTTTTCTTTGCGCGCTTGTATGGCAATGGGCAGCGCACCACGCACGGGCAGCAAACTTCCATCTAACGATAGCTCGCCCATAATGATGTAATCCTTCAGCTTATCGGTATTCAAAATTTGCCCCGAAGAAGCTAACACGCCAATGGCCATGGGTAAATCGTAGCCCGTACCTTCTTTGCGAATATCTGCCGGGGAGAGATTAAAAACTACCCTTGCCCGTGGCATGCGGTAGCGAGTTTGCTTTACGGCTGTTTCTATACGCGGTATGGCTTCGCGCACGGCATTATCGGGCAGGCCTACCACAATGTAGTTCATCTTGCCTTCGCCACCTACATTAACCTCTATGGTAATGGTGGCGGCATCTACACCGTAAACTGCGCTGGCAAATGTTTTGGCTAGCATGTGTTAGTGGTCTGCTTTCTTTTTCAAAAAAAAAGATGCCGTTAATGGGCATCTTTTGGGAATGTAGTAGTGGTATATTATCTGATAACAATTTTTTCTGCTACTCTGCTTATTCCGTTTTCAACTACCTGTAGCACATACATTCCCCCTGAAAAACCTTGTAGTGAAATCAGCTGTTTTGCAGCAGTAATTTTTTCTGTTTTCAATAAGCGCCCCTGCAAGTCGTACAGTGCAAATTGAGTGTTGGGGCGAACTTCATCAGCAAACACAGTTACCGATTCGTTTTGGATAAGTAATGAGTATTGGTTGGGTGCCACATCATCTAAACTAACAGCACACGATGAGTTGAATACGAATAATGGGTTGGCCACCGGACCAAAGGCGTGTGAGTTGCTGAGGTTTACGGTAACGTAATGTTTGATACAGGCATAAACGCCATAAATAAAAAAGCAACCGTTACTAGAGTCAGCAGGGGCTTGAAAATACTGGTCAATATATACATCGCCCAAATCACCTTTAGACAGTTGAAACTGAACTAATACAGTACCGGTATCGTTGGCGGTGTAATCAAGGCAGGTGTTGAGAATGCCCGGAGTGTGGGTATAGCTAAAATTGTTGAGCAATGGGGGTTGCTGCGCAAAAGCCGAAAAAGAGAACAACACAACAAAGATAAAAGCGGGTAAAAGTTTGTTCATTAGGGGGTTAAATTTTAGCCGAATGTAAAGGATTTGTAAAAAGCAGCAAACTATGAGCTGCTCTTCATACCCGGATATTTCATTTTTAGTGCTTCCAGGGCGCTTACTACAGTTTGAGCAATGAGGTATTCTTTGTACCAGTTTTGGTCGGCCGGTATAATGTACCAGGGAGAAGCGGCACTACAGTTTGCAAACACATCTTCGTAGGCCTTCATATACTGGTTCCAGTATTGGCGCTCTTTCATGTCGCCTTCGTTGTATTTCCACATTTTAGTTTCATCGCTCATGCGTTCTTGGAGCCGTTGCAGTTGCTCTTCTTTAGAAACATGGAGGTAAAACTTGAGTACTACTGTACCATTTTCTATCAACAACTTTTCAAAGTTATTGATGTGAGCAAAACGTTGCTTCACGGTTTTTTCATCTATCCATTTGTGTACCCGTTGTATCAACACATCTTCATAGTGCGAGCGGTTAAACACATGTATCATTCCTTTTTCTGGAACCTGATGGTGTACCCTCCACAAGAAGTCGTGCTTCATTTCCAACTCAGTTGGCTTTTTAAATGGCACCACCCTGCAGCCCATTGGGTTTACAGCATCAAATACATTTTTCACCACCCCATCTTTTCCGGAGGCATCCATGCCTTGAAGCACCACCAGCAGTGCATGTTTGCTTTCGGCATACAGCAGATTTTGCAATTCTTCTAAGCGGTAGTGCAGTTTTTGTGTGCGCTGCTTTACTTCTTCTTTGCCTAACTTTTTAGGTGCGCGGGTATCTGTTTTGTTGAGTATTATCTTTGGCATATCTGTGGTTTACTGTTTTTTTATGTCGTTTGCTTTTAATGTGTATTCCCACATTTTTTTTCCGTTGTTTCTAAAAATTTCCAGCTTGCAAATGCGCGCATCGCCAGAGCCGCTGATGCTTATTTGTCCAAAGTTTTTCTTATATAAAACGGTACTTTCAATGCTGTACGTATTGATAAATCCTTTGAGGTTTTTTGTGGGAAGTATAGGGCTGGTGAGTGGCGAGCAGGTGAAGTCGTAAAACGGATAGCCCTTCCAATCGCGTTTGCTGAGTTCAGTAAAATGTTTGTCGCCTGTCAAAAAAACAACACCGCCAATGTTGTTGTCGGCAACATAATCCAGCAAGTTGTTTCGCTCTACCGGGTATTTGGCGTACGAATCGTCATACCAGGCATCGCTAAGTACTTGCGAGCCGGTACAAATAAATTTGAAGTTGGCGCTGCTTTCGCTCAGTTTCTTTTTGAGCCAGCCCAATTGTTGTGCGCCTAAATATGCACCGTTAGTATCGCCTTCGGCATCTAAGTACCAGCGGTTGTCGGTCATAAAAAACTCGGCATCGGCATATTTAAATGTGAAGTAGGTGCCGGCAAAAGTATCTTGTGTGGTGTAGTCGTTTGGCCAAAATCCTTTAAAGATTTTTAGCGCATCCTCTTTGTAGGGAAAGTTTTTATCGGCATCGTTCCAACCATAATCGTGGTCGTCCCAAATGCTATAGTTAGCTGTACCGTTCATAAAATCGCTGAGCGAGTAAAACTTGTTTCTGATTTTGAGTTGGCGGGTAAACATGTTGTCGAACCCCTTATAGTCCTTAAACATGTAGTAAATATTATCGCCCAACCAAAGCATAAAATCGCTTCGTTTTCGTTTCATGGCGCTAAAAATTTTGATGCCCGCACCCGGAAAAACAAAACGGGCAAACCCAGGGCTCATATAGTTGCAAGAGCCAAGCAGAAAACGCACATCGGCCAATGGGTTTTCCTCCTGGGTTTTGAAAATAGATTTTGGTTTTGGCTGCAAGGGGTCGGTATTGTATTGTACCTTATATACATGCCCCGGGCACAGGTTGGTAAAAGACATGTTCATGGCAAAGTGCCCCTTTTTGTCGTTTATTTTTTCTAACCGTGTAGCGTAGTGATAGGTTTTGTCAATGGTATCGTACAGGGTAATGATGTTATCGCCATGGCCTTTGTAGCAGAGCCATATTTTAGCATTTGTACCTGTTATAGCGCCAATAACCGGCCCGGCAATTAGCCGAGGTTTTTCAGGATTTTGGCCTCGTGAAACAAATAACATAAATAGAAAAAAAACAAAACACGTATATCGCATAGTGGCGAATGTAATAATGGCTGTGCGCTTGAAAAGAAAAAGTTGATCAACTATTACTTTCGGCTATGACCAGAGCCCATAAGATGGGCAAAAGAACAGGTTTTGAGAGGGAGATTAGATACGGAAACTCATCTCTACTGTAGAGCCGCGGTCGCTAAACACCACCATATCGGCCAGTTGCATCATAAGAAATACACCACGACCATGTGTTTTTTCAATGTTTTCGGGAGCGGTAGGATCGGGCAGGTTGCCGTAATCAAAACCTGGTCCTTGATCCTTGACAATAAAAGTAAGATTTTTGCCACGGGCATCCATGCCGTAGTCAATAGAAACATTTTTGCTCTCGTCACACTTATTACCATGGATAATGGCATTGTTGGCTGCTTCGGTTAAGGAAATAAGAATGTTGCCGTACACATCATCGCCAATGTTGTACTCCGCCCGCAAATCGTCTATAAACTTCTCTACAATAGAGATGTTGGCGGGTTTAGATGAAAATTGGATGGTTTTCACGGTGGTGTGTTTCGTTGATGGCGAATAAAATCAATGTTTCAGATTTTACAAACCGTTGGTAGAAATAAGATGTAGCTGGTCTTTATTTTAAATCAATTTGCTGGTGCCAAATTGCTTCTGCTACACAGCTGGCCATTAGCCCATATCCGCGCGGGTTGTGGTGGCCGTCTATTACCCAATAAAAATCTTGTTTGGGCTTGCCGCTATTGTTGATTTTAGAGCGGTAGCAGTCAAATAAGTCAACAAAGCTAACATGCGGCAGCGTATTAATATGTTGTTTTGCTGAGGTATAATCAAAATCATAAGCGTTGCGGAATACTTCAAATTTGGTGGGAAAAAAGACAATAAGCACCGGTGTGTTATTAGCAGCAGCAGTTGCTTCAAAGCGGTTAAGTACATCTTTCAAGAGTTCATTTTGCTGCGCAACAAAAGCAGGGCTTTTGGTATTGCCGCAGGGCTCGCTCATATCAAACCCAAAAGCATGAAAAAAAATGCGGCTCACATAGCTCATGGCGTAGATGGGCTCCCACCAGGGTGGCGAGGCAAAGCGCACTGTGCTATCGGGCAAAAAGCGCTCGTAGCCGCCACGAATGCACATATCAAACAACACATCGTTTTCGGAAATGGTTTGTAACACTAAATCGGGCTGGTAAGCTGCGATTTGGTCTTCAAAAATTTTTACACCAAACACCGGGTCGCTGCCGCGCACACCGGCATTAAGTATTTCAAAACTATCGCCCAATATATTTTGAAGCTGTGCAGGATAAGTGGAGTCCATGGGTGCGCCATCGCCTTCGGTAAAACTATCGCCAAGTGTAACGATGCGGTTGCGGTTGCTTTTTTCTGTGGGCCATTCTTTACCGGGAAATCCGAGGGAATTGTAGTGTGCTACATACGAAAATTCAGGGGCGGTTACTTTTAAAGAGTCGTTAGGATGGTAAATGTGATAAGTGTTTTCGGCTTCGGGTTCAAACGGAGAGCGGTAATAGCCGGAGCGGGTTTCATTATAGGTTTTGTTCCATCCTAAAACTAATAGCGCTAATTCCAAAAACAAAAAAACAAGCCAAACAGAAATGGCAATACTCCATGCTTTTTTTCGCGAATCACCCTGCCTGAAAAAACTAAAGAGATATATGGGAGTAAAGAGCAAAGCCGCAAAAAGCAGCGCAGTAAAAACAAGGTGCGTATGCCATTTAATAAAATAGAGTCCGATTTTTTGAAACCAGTACAACTCCCAGCCGAGGTATGTGGCAAATAGCAAGGTCGCTACAGCCAGCAGCAGTTGCGCCACCGAAACCCTAACGCTGATTTGAATGTGGCGGCTTAGTATGGATTTCATGTGGCTAAAGAATTTAAATTTTACTATTCAGATACAAAGCGCATAAAGAACAACCATACAGTTACGAAAAAAATCAAGCGTCAAATTTTGTTTTAACTTTAACCTTTGTATATGACGGATATTTTCCAAGCACTAAAAAAAATTTTTTCGGCAAAAGGAGAAAAAGATAACGCATTTCAGCCGCTCAATTCCGCTCAATACACCGCTTACAACCGCTATCGCCCCGGGGGAGCCAAACCCATTTTTTGCTATTTACCGTTTAACAGCTTGACCTTCTCCATGACTGGCAATGTGTATGTATGCAACTACAACAAAAACATACTGCTGGGTCGTTATCCCGAAAACACCATTGCCGAAATATGGAATGGCGCACCCGCACAAAAGCTGCGCGAACACATGCGCCATAACGATTTGGAGTATGGCTGCAACCACTGCAAATTTTACTTTGACAAAGGTAAGTTTACCAACCTGCGTCCGCTATCGTTCGATAAATATCACCGGCACACCACAGGCGACTATCCGCGCGTAATGGAGTTTGAGCTCAGCAACGAGTGCAACTTAGAGTGCCAAATGTGCAACGGGAATGTGAGTAGTAGTATTCGCAAAAATCAGGATAAACTACCGCCACTGCACAATCCGTATGACGATACTTTTGTGCAGCAACTTAAGCCGCACTTCAAAAATTTGCGCGAGGCAAAATTTTATGGCGGAGAGCCGTTTCTTATTCCTATTTATTTTAAAATATGGGATGAAATTGCCACCGTAAATCCTGAGTGCAACTTGTTTTTGATAACCAACGGAAGCCACTGGAACAACAAAATAGAATCGCTATTGCACACGCTCAACTTAGATATAGCAATATCTATTGACTCGCTCCAAAAAGAACGAGTAGAAAAAATCCGCAAAAATATAGTACACGAAAAGCTGATGGAAAACATCGGGCGATTCAACAAGGTGCTGAAACAAAAAGGCAAAACCATGTCCCTTAGTTTCACGGTACAGCAAGAAAACTGGCAAGAGTTGCCCGAGTTTATTCGGTTTTGCAATGGGTTAGAAGTATCTGTTTACGTCAGTTATTTAGACAGTCCAAAACAGTATGCCATTTCAGAAATGAGCAAACCCGAACTACAGCATATACACGGCACCTTATCCAAAGAAATATTTCCTGAAACCAATGCCTTGCTGCGCCACAATGCGCAGTGCCTGAGAGATTTTCTCACCTATGTGTCAAAATACATTGCCAACGAACAAGAGCCACAGTACGAAGACTACTTTTATTTGCCGGAAAACCTGAGCGAAGCCCAAAAGCAAAAGCTGCGAGGCAAAACATTGGTGCGCATCAAAGCGCTGGCCAGCAGAGAGCAGGTAGAAAATCACTTTCGCCATTACTACGAAAAACAATCGGCAAACGTACCCATACCATATGATGCGCTGATGCAAAAAATAGATGCAGTACACAGCAATTTTGCAGAAGACGAACTGGGCAAGTTGTACGGCATGATACTGGAAGCAAATGCCGCAGAAAGCATAAAAACCATTTCACAACTAAGCGTAACCGAACTGCAAGAGCTGTGTGCCAACCAACTACCGCTGGTTATGGTGAAATCAGAAACGGATTAGCCGACATTTTTTTCTTAAAATGAAATGTGCATACTGTTAAACAGATTCTGTATCATTACCGAGTGTAATATAAAAAATGAAAGTTGTACTGTCTTTAGCACCAGTTTGGGAATCGTCCACACCGCCACTATCGCTTGCTTTTTTGAAAGCAAGTTTGACGAGCAACGGTATTGATGCATTTTGCATTGACTTCTCTGTGCAGTTTCGCCCAATTATGGTTTCGGCCATGGGCGATGTGGCAGCCGAAGAATACATTGCGGCACACCCGGAACTGTACAAAAATTGGGCTAAACAAATAGCCAATCAAAAACCCGACATTGTTTGCTTTACCATTTTGATGAGCAACATTAAAAATACACTGCTCATTGCCGAAGAAGTGAAGCGCCTCTGCCCACAAGCCACAATTATATCTGGCGGCCCGGGGCTTACCCGCGAGAATATGCGGTATATAAAATACGCATTCCGGTTTTCTGATTACATCATAGAAGGCGAAGGCGAAGTAGCGCTTGCAGAATTTGTAAAATGTATTGAACAGCACGGAGAGGTATCTAAGCTAAAACAAATGTGGTTGAAAGATGATAAGGGCAACGTGAGTTACACGGGTGTTGCACCTCTTTATCCGATAGATAATTTTCCCTTTCCTGACTTTAAAGATTTTGGCAAAAACGATTATCCGGTGAAAAATAAACTGCCGCTACTTTTCTCGCGGGGGTGTATTTTGAATTGCAACTATTGCGAAAACAAATGGAATCACCTCACGCAGCGTTCTAGAAGTGGGAAAAATGTGTTTGAAGAACTAAAGCGCAATGTAACGGAGTATGGAATGAAAGAATACATCTTTAATGATGATTCACTCATTTCTTCTAAAACCATGCGGCAGATGGAGGAGTATGCCGATTTGGTGATAGCCGAAGGGTTAGAAATGCCGTGGCATGTCTATGGCACAAGAGTAGAGCGATTGCTCACAGAGCCATTTGTAGCAAAACTGCGCAAAACGGGTATGTATCGAGTGTCGTTGGGCATAGAAAGTTTTTCTACAGAGGTGCAAAAGGAAATGGGCAAATCATCGCGGTACAATGATGCCGACAATTGCGCAAGATTATTTTCCGGGCAAGGCATCAAAACCGAAACTTGGATTATTTACGGCTATCCCACTGAGACAGATGAACAATTTGCCGAAACCTTAAACTGGTTTGTTAAAAACCCCAAGCTCCTTAGCCATGTTACCGCAAATACGTTTGGACCAAATGCAAAGTATCAGCACGATCGCCCGGGTGTGGTTCAATATTTTAGCGGAAACGCCTGGGATTGGAATGGTCCTGCCAGCACATTAGAAAAACGCAAAGAGCGGTTTCTTCAATTAGCCGAAGTATTAGAGCAAACCAGAAAAGACCGCAAAGGAGAGTTTACCTTCCATATAGGCGACCCTTACTACGTGAAATATTTCAACTCGTTTACTGCAAAAGACAAGCGCTTCTTAATGGAATCGTGGCAAAAATTAGAAGGCACCTATGTAGAGAAAAACCAGATTAAAAAATGGCTCTACACCATGGGGGTTCTAAAAGCGAAACTTCCCACCACGATTGTAAAATCTCAAAACGTTGAAGACGGCTTTGACTCTGATGACAACCTGACCCAAATAGAAAAAAACGAAATCTCGCTGATAAGCTTTAAAACAATTCAGGAAGTAATTGCCGATGAAGCGCCCATCGAAAAAATTACCGAGAATCTGTTTCACAACTTAAAGCGAGAATTGTTTGAAGTGGGAGGATTAAGCGAAGAAAAAGTAGCTGGAAAAATAAGTTTGTATCACGCCAAACTTTCAGCCGTTACAAAACTGCTTCAACAAGAGGTAGATGAAAAAATTGTAATTGGAATCGCCTGTCGCGAAAACCCCAAGGTAATCATCAAATCTTTAGACACGGCAGAGCCCAACGAATTAGCAAAGAACATAAAAACCAATTTGCTACCACTCATTAGCAGAGCACAAAAGCAATTACTACTTGCAGAAAACTGAGAATGCTTAACAAGCTACTAACGCATAAAATTAGTATCCCCGTATGGCTGTTGCTGGTTGCAGCAATAGTTCTTTATATCTTTTGGGAATGGTATTGGTACACCAAAGTAGGGCTGTTGTTTATTAAGTGGCACACCCATTACATGCCCTACCTAATAGTTTGGGCATTAGTTATTTTAGCTACGCAGCTTCCTGTTAACAAACAAAGATTTGTTAACCTTCAGCTATTGGCCACAACAGTAATAGCAACTTTGTGCTTTGCTGAACTGGTGTTGCAAATTTCAGGATTTACCAAAACTTACACCGAAAATAGAGGGGGTATTTATCAATCGGTGTTTAATCAAAAAGGTGGGGACTCTACGCGTACATACCCGCCAAACTCGGAACACTATCTTAGTTCACCGGAATTCCATTATTCACGAAAAGTAAACAGCGAAGGGCTTAGTGATTATGCTTTTTTAAAACAAAGCGATAAACTTCTTATACAGACGTATGGCGATAGTTTTACTGAAGGAGATGGAGCACCTCAAGACAGCTCTTATCCGGCACTTTTAAGAAACTTAGTTGCAAACAATTTTCAAATTCAAAACATTGGAATTTGTGGTAACGACCCCGGTTTTTACCCTGCGCAGTTAAAAAGAATAGGAATTAAATTTAATCCTAACTTAATTATTCTCTGCTACGGAACCGGTGATTTTATGGCAGATTTTTTATCGAGAGGTGGCTTAGAAAGATATACGGCTACAGGTTGGCAATCGAGAAACGGCCCATGGTGGGAGTTTATTTATGGGACAAGTTATTTAGCAAGACCCCTATTTAATGCTATGGGCTTTAGGTATGAAGATTTCTTTTTCTGTAAAGCGCAGATGCCCAACGAGCTAAAAAATTTGGAACTCAAATGGAATGAAACCTTTGTGGAGATTTTTAGCATTGCTAAGCAAAATCAAATTGCGGTTTTGCTGATAAAAAAGCCGGAGCGAAGCGAAGTGGTTTTGAATCAGTATCAATACAACATGTCTTTTTTCGACTCTCTTTTACTACAAAATTCTAACGTAAAGCATTTTGACTTACTGCCTTACTACAGAAACAGTATCGGATTAATTTCGCAAGAGACCACCGCCCCATACTACTGGGAAAAAGACGGACACCACAACGCTAATGGATATTTGGTAATGGCCAAAGGAGTGCTGAGCGGCTTGAAAGAAAACTACCCGGAATGGTTTGGTAAACTTTAATGCACCACTACACTACTATCACAACTCCAACCAAATGTAGTGCGATGTTTTTCGCAAACAATTTTTGCAAAAAGTGCGTAACCCTTGCTTTTTAAATGGCCATCTATGGGCCACGCATACTCTTCAAAATTTTGCATGTTAATGTGCTGCTCAAAACCCTTGCGCAAATCAAATACCGTAACCAAGCTATCTTGTAAGAGCTTAACAATGTCAAAAATCTGGAAAGTGCCTTCAATAGGAGTGGGGTGCGAATAATCGGCAGCACCCGGATGAACGATAGCGCAAAACGCAATGTCATTGCTATCGCAAAGACGTTTGGTTAACTGTATCACTTGAGCAATTTTTTCAACCCCCTCGTTCATTAGCTGTTGCGACTCTTTTTTAGAATGTAGGGTGTAGTCGTAATTAAAAAATTCGGTCAGTACACAACGCACTATACGGAAGCGGGCATACAAAAACTCAAACCAAGGCGCTTTGCGAAAACAAGTAGTGCCATCAGCATTAAATCGCTCTAATCCACCGCGACCCACATATTCATTGATATCTGTACCATTAACTACAAACAGTACTTCATCCCAATGGTATCGGAGTAGTTTTTCTTTAAACAGTTGATAGGCAAAAAACGGGTCGCTGCCTCCCACACCGGCATTGTAAACCTCGTAGCAACTTAAGCCATCATCATAAAAGAGTTTTTGTAGTACCGCTGGCCACGAGCTGTCTTGTGGAGCACCAATGCCTTGTGTAAAAGAGTCGCCAAACACCAGTATCCTTTTCTTACCGGGTGGCTTAACTTGTGTAATCTCGTTGGTAAACAAACCAATAGCGTTTTTTTTGTAGGTAAACGAAAATTCAGATTTAGTATCTGTATACTCGGTGGTTAAGGAGTCTATTAAGAACCAAAAATCTGTGCAGGGCTGATAAAAACTAGCGTAACGGCCTTCTACTTTTTCAGAGAGTGTTTCGTACCGGCCCATTATACGAAGAGTAATCTCTAACAGCAATAGGGTAACTCCAACTATCCACAAACCGAACACGAATAGTCTTTTTATACGCGTACTGTTTTCTTGGTTATTCATTCATCATACATTTGTCGCTTTCTTTCAATTGTTTTCATGGCAAACAAGTATAAGGTTTTAGCATTCTTTTTTTTAGTTGCCGCAGGAAGTTATGTGCTGAATGAAGCGGTGAACTATGCTGCTTATACACTTGAAAAAAATGGCAACTGGGAAAGCCGCAAGCTAAAGCTAAAGGGCGTAAATGGGGTTTTTGCAACCATGTTTACAAAAAACGCTTTGCATCGCAACATGTTGAATATATCGGCATGGTTTGGTTACCAAGAGCTACTGTGCCAAAAAACACTGCCGATAAGCAACTTACAATTCAAGTTTCAAAACTATCAGAAAGGGCCATTTGCTGTGTACGTGCATCACACAGATACAACCTCTCTGGGTATTTTTTTTAATTACAAGAAAAGCGATACCTGTTGTTGGTTTATTGCCGATAGCAGAGGAGGTTTTCTAGAAAAAAGAGATTTCATATTCAAGCCAAGTAAAGAAAACTGGCAATGGAGTAACGCAGAGATATTTATTCGTAACGATACAGTTACGTTAGCCATAGACAAAGCTGTTGTTTTTACAAATACAATGTTTCTGCCAAGTAATTTGCGAATAGGGTTTCGGGGTGGAAGGTATCCGGTTTATGTAGATGATGTTGTTGTGCGCGATTTTTTTGGCACCAAATTGTTCAGCGATAATTTTTCTTCCCCATTTGAGGTTAACAAATGGACGTTGTACTATCTTCTGTTTTCGCTGCTACTACTTCCTGTTTTATTCAGCACAAAATATCAATGGGCTCTTTCTTTGGTCTTTTCCTTTCTCATTGGTTTTGTTGTTTGCTATGCCATTTACTACAAGTTTCTATCAAATCGGTTTATCACCAATGCAGACTACATTAACTGGCATGGTAATACGGTAACGTTCGATTCAGAAACTACAGTCAGCAATCGGTTAGATAGCGCACGCGCCAAATTACAATCAACACCAGCAATTCTAATTATCGGTTCATCGCAAGCGTGGGGTGCAGGGGCCAGCGGTAATAGGTTTACCTACCCAGCACAAATTGAAAAGCAAATACACGAAACCGCAAATGGCACCTCCGTTGTAGTGATTAATGCCGGAATCTGCGGGGCTACAAGTGAGGTGCTGTACAAGCACTATGCAGAAAGTTGGTTTCAATTTAGACCACAGTTATGTGTCATCAATTTGGGAAATAATGATAAAGACACAACCGTTTTCAAAAAGTATATCAAAGCGTTTTTGCAGCTAAATAAAAAGGAGAACATCAAAACTTTGTTGGTGGCTGAACCTAATGACTATATCAATGATAGTTTGGCGGTCAATCATGCTAATATGGAAAGCATAGGGAAACAATATGGTGTGGCAACTGTTAGACCACAGCATTTTTTAGACAGTTGCTCAAGTACAGGTTTTGTATGGTGGGATCATGTACACATGACCGACTATGGATATGAAGCAATTGCGTCCGTCATTGCAAAATCAATTGCATTGGAATTGCAAAATCCCAATCAATTACCTGCAAAGCGATAAAGAATATTGCTCTCGTTTTGCTTTAGCTTTTCAAATCCATATTGCTCAGGAGTTAGTGAGTAAGGGGCAATGTCGTAGTTGGCTTTTGTGTAGGTGAGCGTAACGGTAATGTTTTTTTGAAACCACTCTTGGCGTTCGGGATTGAGCAACAACAAATCTCCGGGCTTTACAGAGTCTATAGGTATTGTATTGTAATCAAAAACCGGAAGTTGTTTGTCCATATCCATCACATAGGCATAGTAAAAGTGAGTTACTCTATAATCCGTAATTATTCTTTTCGGATTTAGAGACACCACATATTCAAACATTTCGCGCTCTGTTTCAAAACCGTTTTTTTTACCGGTTACCTTATCGGAAAGCAGGTTTGCAAACCCTAACACGCTACCAGAAAACAGCGGGAAAACAAAAAACACAAACGCCATTTCACTGAATCTGGGCAAAATACTTAATAGCTTATCTCCGTAAAATGACAGAAGAATAAACATAGAATAAGCAGTGTACCACATCAATAAAGAAGAAATATTCGGAGGCGAAATTCCAAGTGATGTATATTCAACATAGGTTTTATACAAAAAACAGGCAGAAGCCAAAAGTAGAAGCAGAACCGTAAAAGCAAGTATATTTTTTTGATTGGCCGGCACCTCTTGGCGCAAGAGCTTTAAAATAAAGTAGGCGCTGTTAATTGCCATTGGGATAACTAATGGCAGCCACAATCTGGGTACTAAAGCTACCGGGTTGTATGTACTGAACCCTTGAGAACCAACCCACCAAAAACTCAAACCAAGTAGTTGAAACACGGCAAAAAAGCGCTCTTCAAAGGGCGAATCTCGTTTGACTAATATCAACTGCGGAAGCGATAAAAAAAGGAAACAGCCAAATGAAAAATTTTCTATTAGAAACTTTAATGGTTGCCAGGTGAGGCGACTGAACAGGAGCCACTTATTGTGTCCGGCATAATTAGAATCACTTGAACTGGGTTGTGCTTCAACAATATGTAAACGATAAAGCGGGTCTCCTGTTTTAATCCAATACGCTAACATCAACAAACCAACCAAAACGGCAGAACCAGCTCCAAAATACAACCAGTAATCTTTCGCTTTTTTTTGTCTTACATCAGCAATAAAATACCAAAGCAAAACAGGCATAAAAAAAACTACGCTCTCTTTTACCAGTAAAGAGTAAAAAAAGCAACTAGATGTAACCAATCCCCACCATTTCTGTTTTTTGGGTTGTTCATTATTGCCGGTTGCAAACAAAAAATAGAGAAGTACAGTTGCGTTAGCAGTAAACGTGGTCAGTATGTCACCTTGAGTTACAGCTGCACACTGGTGCAGCAAAGAACAGAATGCAAGAAAACAACAGACAACAAATGCTAAGGGCAGATTAAACTTTCGCAAAACCCAGTAAACGAAGCCCAACAAAACAACGAACTCGGCTGTGGTAATAAAGTTTAGCCACAAGCCAAAACCACCTAACCAAATACCAACACTATATGGCAGATACGCGCCAACCCTATTAGCCCAAAAATTGTTGTGAATATCCCAATTGCCATTTAGCAATTGGTGCGCAGCACCCAAGTAATCATCGCCCAATAAAAAACCCTGATGCCAGGGCAATGTAAACATTGTTGCAGCTATCAACAGCATGCCAAACAAGAGGTCGTATCGGGTTTTTTCTTGCATAACTTGGTTTCGCAGGGTTATGCCTCCACTACCATTTCATACTCCTTAATCACCTCCCACCACTCCGGAAAAACTTTTGCAAAATCTTCCTGACGGTATTCGTCATGCTGTTTAATTTTCTTAAAGAAGCTACCGAAGTCTTTATCAATTTTATTTTCTAAAAAGATAATCAGGTCTTCAACGGTTTTGGTTTTTTCTCGCGTTGGCTGATAGCTTGTTTTTACATAGTTGCGTAACCGTTCGCGGATTTTTTCTTTCACCTGATCGGGCAAAATTTCTAACGAAAATTCGTGGGGTGCATACACCAAATTCCAGTAAACAGGCATACCTGGAAAATGCTCGTTCATGAACTGAAAGTACTCTGGAAAATACCAGATATTCATGTTGGTAACACTGCAACAGATTTTTGCCTCAATAACATCTGCATCGGTGTGTCCACCATGTTTCAAGTAGCTTTTCATATTCTGCACAACTTCATCCCATTTTGCACCGCTGCGTTGATACTCAAAGCGTTCGCCAATATCATCAATACTAAAGTTGATGAACACTTTTTGAAATTGTAGAAACAGTTGCACAATCTCATCGCTATAAACAGTTCCGTTTGTATTCAGTAAAATAGAAATGTGTTTGCTGTGTCCTGTTTCTACACAATGGCGCATCAAGTCAATATTTTCATGACTCATCAGTGGTTCACCGCCAAAAAAACCAATCTGCGTAAAATTAGGCACCCAGCTTTTTATGGCCTCAATGTTTTGAGGAGTCATATTGAAGTGGGTTTCTTCGTTCCAGTTGTACAATTTTTTGGCTTCAGGTATCCAGCGATGGCTGGCAGTGGGCATACAAATACGGCAGCGGAGGTTGCAAATGTTGCTGGCGTTTATTTCCACTCGCATGGGCATCAAGGGTTTTTGCACTTGCTTTTCAGAAACGTTGTAGCCATAAGAATCATAACGCATTGGGCGCAAGCCCATGGCTTGTTCACGCCAACATTCATTACAGCCCGCAAAATGTTTTCCATTGTTCAAAAATGAATCACGCAAGTCGCGCATGTAGTCGCTGTTCCAGGCATCTTCAATAGAATCTTTATCGGATGTAAGCACCCGCCCTTGGTGGGTAATAAATGCTTCGTGTTTGCTGCATGGCATGTATTTTCCTCCGGCAGTCATCAGCACTTGGAAAAATGGATAGTAGCAAAAATCCGTTTTATCGGGGTCGCGTTTGGGTATTTCACCCTTGCCCACCATTTTTTTTAAACCCTCTAACCAACTCATGTTTTGGAATTTTGAAACCCGAAGATAATTGTTTGATTGGATGCAAATGAGCAAAGTGAATGCAAGCGCAAAAACAATTTCTACCTTGGTTGGCAATTTTAAAAAGCAAATGAGTCTATCAGAGAGTATCAGAACCCGGTTATCGGATAACTACATTATACATGTTGTAATTTTAGTGGTTACCGTAGCTTTTTTGGTAGCCCCACATATACAGGGTGTTGGAGTAAACGATGATGGATCGTACACAAGAGTAGCGGTAGAACAAAGCGCTGGTAACTGGAAAATAGAAAGTGATGGATTCACCACTCGGTTTTTGGTTACCCTGCCACTAACAGCAGCTATTAAGTTGGGTATCGGTATAAAATGGCTTCCCGTTGTAACCCTATTACAGTTTTTATGCTTAGTCATATTTATGTATTTTTTAATTAGTAAAATAACCGGCAGTAATTTTTTTACGCTTTTAGGTGCATTGTTTTTTGCTTCTTCACCATTTCTCATTCAAAATGCCACATTAACCACCGGAGATATATTGCATAATCTTTTGCTGAGCAGCGGAGTATTGCTCATTATTTTTTCCCATTCCGACTTTACACATACGCAAGGAAGAAAATTGCTGACTGCTGCATGTGCTGCAATGTTGTTTTTTGCCTCGTTTGTTGCAAAAGAAACGACCTTGTTTTTCTTGCCCGTACTTTTAGGACTTTGTGTATATCAGATACAAACTTGTACATATAGTAAAAACATCAAATGTTTTTGGGGGGTGTTTTTTTTAACGGCTGCTTTTTTATCAGTGGCAACCCTCTTTGGCTACCATTTTTTTACCGGCAACGCATTGTTTTTAATAAATACGATAGTGGAAAACAGCAAATTTGTTGACCCCTCTCTGTGCTATGATAATACTTATGCATTACTGCTGAGGGTTACGCTTAAGCCGTTTCAATTCATGTTATTGGACTTTACATTTGGCATTAGTTTCATTTTAGCCGTAGCTGGTTTATTCAAACGCCCTAAAAATCCCATACAGGCACAGTTAAAGCTATATTTTGTTTTATCCATTGTTATTTGGTGGGTTGTTGTGCCTTTGGTAATTAGGCCATGGAATCCCATTGGCCTTTTTCATAGAATATGGATGCCGGTCCTTATTCCAATGATGCTTAATGCACTGTTGTATATCCTCAACATACAAAACAACTACAATGCAGTGCTGAATTTTAAAACGAAAATATTTTGGTGCGTTATGCTAGCAGGTGTACTGGTATCGTCATGCATATCATATTTTGAATACATAAAAATTGGCGGAAACGTACTGGGTATATTTTTGCCAGTAGCAGTTTATAGTGTGTGTATACTATTTATCATATTGAACCGCCCACAAAAAGCGATGCTGTTAAATACACCCGTGTTGTTAATTATAATCGTATTGCCACAATTGGCTATAGGCCTGCTAAGAGTAAACCAATGGGTTGATGGCGGCATGGAAAACCAATTTGACAAAAGCGCAGAAACCCTCCGATTTATCAACTTAAATAACCCTAAACTGGTTTTAACAGACCCAAATGCTGCCCGAAATTTTTCGGTTTTTATTGATGGAGCCAACCATCTAAATGTAAAATCGTACAACACTTTTTATCTAAGTCAAATACCCGATAGCTCATATCTTTGGATCAACAGAGATAGACATGATAGGTATATCAAAAATCTGCCGGCAGCATACAATTTTGCCAAAACAAGGTTTGTTGTACATCCGTACCTTATACATCCTACTGAATACGGTTTTGTAAAAGTGTTTGATAATGGTAGTGATTGTTGTTATCTATACAAAAAATTATCCTAAACGCATAGTACATGTACACAGCGGAGTTATCAACCAAGCTATACTTTTTATAGATGAATTTAGTTGAACACATCAAAACCCGACTTAGCGATAAGCGCAACCACGATGCCTCCAAAGCAGCCGGCTACCACGCGCTTGATTTGCACCAATACCGCAAATACAACAGCTTTCGCCCGCTGGGCGCCAAGCCGATTTTTTGCTATGTGCCGTTCAACAGTTTAACTTTTTCTTTTTCGGGCAAAGTGTTTGCCTGTTCCTACAACCGCGATGTGCAATTAGGGCAATATCCCAACCAAACTATAGACCAAATTTGGAACAGCAAAGAAGCGCAGCAATTGCGCACACACATGAGCAACAATGATTTGGACTATGGCTGCCAGCATTGCCGCTACTTTTTTGAAAAAGGAAAGTTCAGCAACCTAAAACCATTGGTGTTTGATAAATACTATGAAAACACGGCAGCCACTTTTCCGCAGGTGATGGAATTTGAATTGAGCAATGAGTGCAACCTCGAATGCCAAATGTGTGTGGGTGAAGTGAGTAGTAGTATTCGCAAAAATCGCGACAAGTTGCCGCCAATACCAATGCCTTATGACGATAAATTTTTAGAGCAGTTAGCTAAATACATTCCGCATTTAAAAGAGGCAAAGTTTTATGGTGGCGAACCATTTTTAATTTCTATCTACTACAGGATTTGGGATTTGATAAAGCAGCTGAACCCGAAACTGCCGCTGTTTGTCATTACCAACGGCAGCCATTGGAACAGTAAGATTGAAGCCCTCATCAATGATTTAGATTTTGATGTGGCGGTGAGTATTGATGCGGTGGACAAAGATATTGTAGAAGGCATTCGCAAAAATATTCAGCACGATAAACTGATGCACAACATCAGAAGGTTTAGTGAAGTGTGCCGCAGAAAAGGCAAGTATCTTTCACTCAGTTTCACTGTGCAAAAAGATAATTGGAAAGAATTGCCGCGTGTGATTGAACTGTGTAATGAAGTGGATGCATTCATTTTTGTAAGCTACCTGGAGCGGCCGGTTGAATTCTCCATCACCGAGTTTTCTACTGCTCAATTGCAAGAGGTGTTAGCGTATATGAGAACAGTTTCTTTGCCTCGTCTTTCGCAAAAAGAACGGCACAATTACCGATGTTTTGAAGATTTCAAAAAATACATTCAAACTTACATAGATAACCCGGAAGAGAAGCGATACTTAGATTATCGTTTTGAAGCGGAGCTAATCAAAAATGAAGACCCTGAGTTAGTTCATAAGCGAAAAGATGTTGTGATTAAACAAGTTTATACGTTGGAAGAAATACAAGATCACTTTCGATTTGTTGTAAGTAACAATCCTTCTTTAAGTTATGTCAACTTTGAAGAGGTAATTTCTAAAATGACAGAGGTTTTGTCTGTTTTCGATGAAGAAGAAAAAAGACGCATTTACAGTATGATGGCACTTGGAGAATTAGAAACCACAATCGTCTCTTTGATGGAAAATGATGTGAAATCACTCAGAGAAATGGCGCGAGAATCATTGCCGTTTATAAAATTAGTAGAAGAGTGAAGAATCTGTTATTAAATATTGTAAGTAAAGCAGTAGGCAAATTGCGCAACAACCCCTCTGGACCCGAGTTGCCGAGCGAAACTATTACTTCATACAATGCTGCTCGCAGTAAACCGCAAGCTACACATATATGCCACGCGCCATTCAGCAATATGTATTTTAATGTGCATGGCGATTGCGCACCTTGCTGGCTCACATTTATTGAACCGGATGCCTACCCCAAAAAATCTATTCGCGAAATTTGGTTTGGCGAAAAGTATCAGTCGCTGCGCAAAAATCTTTTGGCATACAACCTCACCGATAAATGCAATGTGTGTTTGAAAAATCTTCAAGGCGGCAACTATACCTCTGTTTTAGCTCGCGCTTATGATGTGAATGAGCCGGCCGATTACCCCAGCATGTTAGAGTTGGAGCTGAATAATACCTGCAATTTGGAGTGTGTGATGTGTATTGGTGAACTTTCGTCTTCTATCCGCAAAAACAGGGAGAAACTTCCACCTATTCGCAGCCCTTATGACGAAGCATTTGTAGAGCAGTTAGAAGAATTTATTCCGCACTTAAAAGAGTTGCGCTTTAATGGCGGAGAGCCGTTTTTGATTGGTATTGTTTTTAAGATTTTTGAAAAAGTAGAGAAGCTAAATCCAAAACTAAAAATCACCATTGCTACCAATGGCACGGTATTGAATTACAAAGTGAAAGAGTGGTTGGGTAAATTAAACATACACATCAACCTTTCTATTGATTCGCTTACACCAAATATTTATGAAACCATTAGAGTGAATGCACATTTTGATAGATTGATGGAACACTTTCAATTCTATCATCAATACTGTAAAGAAAACAAGCGCACGCTCTGCATCATGGTAAACCCTATGCGCAACAATTGGCACGAAATGCCGGAGTTCATCCGGTTTGTAAATAAGCATAACGTAAACATTTGGTTCAACACCATCCACCGCCCTGTAGAGTGGAGCATTTGGGCGCTGCCTGTAGAAGAATTGGAGAAAATTTACACCACACTTTCTAATACGGTTTTTAGCAAAGAAGATCGCCAAGCACCGCTCGCTGCCTACAACATTGGTATCTATAAAAACTTAGTGGATGTGCAGTTTAAAAACTGGTGGCTGGAAGCCATTGAAAGAGAAAAATTAGATGCCACTGAAGTTGGAAATATTGACGAAGCAAAAGCAGAAAAGTTGCTTAAGGAAAAATTGACAAAGCATGTTTATCTATCGTCTGATGAAGGTGAAGATCAAAAAAAGTATCGCCTGCAAAACTTGTTTTCAAAATTAGAGGATGTTCGCTTATTGCTAAAAAGTCGTACTGAAATTGCCGGATTTTATCTTTCTATTTATCAATCACCTCCCGATATTTTGGTAAAAGAATTTGAAAGCAAAGCTGCTAATACGCTTGCAGACGATTACGAAAAAATTTATTGCAATCAATTAAATTGAGATGAAAGCAATTTCTTCATCTGCTCTAACTCAAGTGCAATTAAATTTTGCGACAGCACTTTGGGTGAGGCTTTTGACATTTGTACCAAAATATTTTCTCTGCCTGCATGATTGTTTATTAGAGTAGCTATTTCTGTAGCCTTAAATTGTTCAAGTTCACTAATATCTGGTTTGCCCAGTTGTATGTAATACTTTAATACTGTAGCTAAATGCTCGTGTGGTGTTGCCACAAACAGGTTGGCAATGTCATTCAAAAAAGCAACTTCCTTGTCCACATATCCTTGCTCGGTAATAGCATCCAGTGCTTTTATTTTTTCAAACAACAACTCTAAATTCCAGTTAGCTGTTTCATTTTTTATGAATTTAGTTTCTACAAACGAATACTCTTTAGTGGGTGTATTTTTTGATTTGAGTTTGCTTTCGGCCACCCAACCTTTAAGTAAATTCACGAAGTCGCGATAGGCATTTATGCTGAGGTTTACAGGCGATTGAGGGTTGCCTTTTTGCTCCGGTAATTTATAGGATTCAAGATGGCTGATTACCTCTTGCTGATAGGCAAGACTTTGTTCTTTTAGCGACAATTCAGCGGGAGAAAAAACTGCATTAAAATACAAAGCAATATTGCGCTCCATGCAGAATTCCAGCATCTGCGGCAATTCTTTCCAATTGTATGTAATGGGGCAGGCTGCCATTGAAATAAATGTCTTCTTGCGTTTAGTATAATCAAGAAGATAACTCATGTTTTCCATTACCTTCTCATACTTTCCATTCACTCTTATTTTCTCGTAAGTGTCTTTATTTACCGAGTCTATAGAAAGAATAATACCAGCTTTTAATCCTTCTAAAAGGTCTTTAATTCGATTGTTTAAAAATGTTCCGTTGGTTGTAATATGAATACAAACAGAAGGATTTATTTTTAAAATGCGCTCCCATATTTTCAAATAAATTTCAATCATAAATGGCTCACCACCTAAAAATTTTGCATCGGTAAGGTGAGGAATAAATTCATCTAATTCATCTACAAACCTTTCGTTGTATGGAGAAATGGTTGGCGACAGTTTTTCTCTGTTCTTTCTGATGCTGGAAGAGAAATATCCGTTACACATGACACACTCCAAGTTGCACTCGTTGCTCAATTCAAACTCCATCACACGCGGGTAGTTTATGTGTCCATTCAATTTATTTCTGAAATAATGAATGCGGGATGAAAGGTTGTTAGGTGCAAACTCATCAAAATATTTTGCTCGCACACCATGATTATTGCCGGCAATAATCATGGTGCCACATTCTGTACAACCTCCGCCCAAATCGTTGTTGCGAATATGATTGCGCAATTTTTGTGCAGACTCGCTGAACCATATTTCCCGAATGGTTTGTTGAGACCAATTTCCCAAAATATCTTTTGTGTTGTAGCAACATGCGCGCACATTTCCATTTTGCTCAAAATTTAAATTCACAAATGGCGCGTGACACACCACCTGCTTGTAGGTGCCGCTTCTTGTGGCTGCATATTGCTCTAATACCTTTTTATGTAATTCCATTTAACGTTGCGAAGTTAATCTGAAATATACCCATTTAATTTTTCTATAAAAAAAAGAAAACTGCCACTCATTTATCCATTCTTGCCATCGTGATTTTGGTGGTTCAAACAATCCGTATTGCGATAACAGGGATGCCAATTTACCCTGATGCGGAAAGTTTTCTTTATCTAAGTTTTGATTGCGCCATTCTTCATTTTGCCAATGAATAAAATTCCAATTTTTAGGAACATCAGTTGCACCATAAATAAATCGTCCCGTATCGTCCCATCTATCTTGATTGCTAATGTCGTTTACGATGTAACCCTTCAAATTCAATGCTTCAATGTGCTTGTTTAAAATATCTATTGGCTTATGCCAATCTGTGTTGTGTTCATTTACCTCAGCAAATGCTTCGTCATAACAACGTTTCATCAACTCGCTTCCTTTAGGGCATTTCATTACATTGCCCACTACATTTAGGTTATGATGTTTTCTAAAAAAGTATGGTTTTTCATAATCTAATGGTTTCAAACAAGTAATATCCATATCAACCCACCAGCCCCCTTTGTCAAATAATAATTTGTATCTGAAAATATCGCTAAACCCGGCCACACTTCCTTTGCCATGCCCAAACTGGCTTTTATTCTTGTATCGAAAAATGTTTTCTCGTGGAATAATTTGATGTGCATCACCAATCAATACTCCTTCAGGAAGTTTAGTTTCTAAAGGCTCATATAACCATAATCGAAAACGGTGTCCAAATTTTAAAAACGAATGAATAGTAAGTAACTCAATTTTGCTGAGTTTGTTGCCAATCCAAAGCCCGTTTACGGTTGAGGCATCAGGGTCGGTGGCAATTCCTGTTGTTCTTTCAACCTCATTCCACACTTCCCACTTCAAATCTGCCCAATGGTGATAGATATGAATTAAAGCGGGCTTCACAATTTCCATATCGCCAAACTCAAAAGTCAAGCTACCCAAATGTTGAATTTTTTTGTGACCGTAGTCAGCAATCAGATTAAATTTTTTAGGCAAAGTTTTGTGTTGCTGCAAACCAAACTCCCATGCAGTTGCAATCAATGTTCCTTGATCGCGCGTTTTCCATTGGGTCAGTTCAAAAGTTTGAATTGTTTTTTGATGCCAACTTTCTAAAAAGCCGACACTGCTATCATCAAATAAAAAAACCCCTCCATTCCAATGCTGCCAATTTGTAGTAATTACATCAATATCAAACTCCATTTTTATTGCCTCTTTCAAGTGATTGCAGCGCGCATCAAAAACATCTAATCCTTCACGCAGCCAGCGTTTGCCATCAATTTTGTCTAATCTGTACAATGTTGTGCTTTCAATTGCTTCAACAGCGCTTTGAACATCTTTTTCGTACAAAATGGGCTGCCCGTTTCTATCTATCCAAAGGTTTTTTCGCTTATCCAAAAAGTTGTCGTCATCTAACTTGAAAATGTTACGCGAAAAGTTAAATCGAAATGAAATCCATTTGTAGTAAAATGGATTCTTTTTAATGTCGGCAAGCTTTTTTTCTAATCGTCTTTTCTTTTCAAGGTTTTCGGGTTGTCGCGAAAGATCTTTGTATTTAGAAAATAAAAATTTTAACTCGGTTTCCCAAAATTCAAATTTTTCGGCACAACCGCACTTCATAGCAGATGGGCTGAATTGATCTGTCACACAATGATCAGGAGCAAAAGTAATGGGCGCGGCATATTCATTAAAAATATCATCTGCACTTTCATCTAGTGCAATAACATCTGTGTCGAGATAGCAATACAAGTTTCCTTTAGGAAGAAATTTATGAATGCCGGTTTTAAGATAAATACTCGCCTGATGATGATTGTATTTTTCAGGAGTTGCGACATCAATTATATCATCATGTTCAATAGCTATTTCATTGCGCAAAGAATCAGTAAGAACTATTAAACGATGTTTTGAAACCCTACGAAGTGCTTTTAAAGAATAGTGCAAAGCGTCAATGTGTTCAACACCGCCACACACTACGAATACAAAGATATTTTCCCTGTTCATCAACACCATTTTCTATACCACAATTCCATTACTACAATTTTCCAAAGCTTCCAGTTCTCACCATTGGCAATGTAAGTATCTATTGCAAATTGATTTATCAATTCATCCTTAACCAAACGTGAATTTTCGAGCATTGCTTTGTACCAATATATATTTTGATAATACACATCTGGACCAACGAAGCCTTGCTTTCTGCGTTGCAAAATCTCTTTTGGAAAAACACTTTTTAGCTGCGCATACAAAAGAGATTTTGTTTGTTGAGGTTGATGATATTGATTTTCCTGCAAACTGAAAATTTTCTCAAACAGTTGGTGATTCAAAAACGGAACGCGTACTTCTATATTATTTGCCATGCTTGCTCTATCTACTTTGGTTAACACCAACTCGCCCATGAAACATTTCATATCCATTTGCTGAATAGATTTTAATGGGCTTAAATTTTTATCGAAATTTTTGGCGTAAAACCAATCGCTGTTCTCGCTAATGTGGTGGTGTAAATTTGGATGCAACAATTTTTTCTGTTCAGCAGCATCAAATCTTCCCATGTCCATAGCTTCGGCATAATATTCTACGATATATGGATTTTGATGACGCTCAAAATTGTACTTCAAGCGCTGCCATATTGATTTTGCTTCAAACTCTCTTTGCCAAGTATAGCCCACAAAAATTTCATCACTGCCTTCGCCACTCATCACTGCTTTTACGTGTTGAGCAGCCACTTTGCTAACCATATACGTTGGCAAAGTAGAAATATCAGCAAGAGGTTCGTCATAAACCCAAGCCAAATGGTCTAATAACTCTAAGTGAGCATCGTCAACAATATATGATGTGTGATTACTGCCTAATTGTTGTGCAACCAACTCAGCAAATTTATGTTCGCTATTCGCCCAGTTATTAAATCCAATGGAGAAAGTTTGCAGCGGGTATTTCATTCGATGCAGATAGTATGCAATTGCAGAACTATCGTAACCGCCACTCAAAAATGCACCAACCGGCACATCGCTAACTGCATGAAGTTTCACTGAATTAAAAAGTATTTCATCTACTTCTTCAACAAGTTGGTTGTGATTTTCTTGCTTATTGCTACTGCCTAATTTCCAATATTCATGTATTGAGTAATTTCCATTTTTCAAAACTAAATAATGAGCGGCAGGTAGTTTTTTTATTTCATTCCAAATGGTATTTGGCGCTGGCACATAGCGGTAATTAAAATAGTCGGCAAATGCTGTTTTGTTTAGCGTTCTTTTGTAATCCGCAATGGTGGCAATTGCTTTTATCTCTGAAGCAAAAACAAATCTTCCGTTTTGTTCTCCATAATAAAGGGGTTTAATGCCAAAGCGGTCGCGAGCAGCAAAGAGGGTTTGGCTTTTTTCATCCCAGATGGCAAATGCCCACATGCCTAATAGTTTATCTAAGAGCTTTACTCCCCACTGCTCATATCCATGCACCAGCACTTCGCTATCGGTGTTTGATTTAAATTTGTGTCCGGATTGTTCCAACTCTTTTTTGAGTTCACGATAATTGTAAATCTCCCCGTTAAAAGTTATCCAAACAGAGCCGTCTTCATTGCATAGCGGTTGTCGTCCTTTCTCGCTTAAATCTAAAAATGAGAGTCGCCTGTGCCCAAGTCCAACTGTTTTGCTTGAGTTTATATAAAGCCCTTCATCATCCGGACCGCGATGGCGGATGGCATCGGTCATGCTACGGACTTCGGCATCGGTAACACCTTTTTCAAAATCAATTATTCCGGCTATTCCGCACATTATTTTTTCTTTCTTCCGAACAAAACATCTGCTGCTGTTTTGTTTTCTTTTATTAAATCAATCCCAATCAGTTTAAAGAACAGATAAATTGGATAATTGATAGCCATGCTTAAAAGATGGCGAAAATATGTAACAACAACATGCACTAAGGCAGATTTCAACTTATGAAACACGTAGCATGTAAAATCTGATGCGGCTGAAACATAACTTGGTGGAAAAAGCAACAGTAGATGCAAGGGCACAACTATAATCAGCCATTTTAAATCAGTTGTGCTTAATAGTGTAAGCGCGCCCAACGGAAAAGCATATTGATAAATTCTGTTTGCAAAAAAACCTTCTCTCCAATTCTCAGATTTAGCAACAAAAATACTATTCACTTGTAGCATGAAACCGACAGCACAAAAAAAGAAAAGAATTATAAAAGGCGGTTTTTCGTAAACAAAAGCCACCATGAACAAGAACATAAAGAAGCATTCGTAAACGAGCAATGTATGCAAGGCAACTCTTGTTGCATTAACACCTAACCTTAAAGGCAAAAAATTCAATCCTAACCGTGCATCCCTGAATACATCTTTAATCTGATGAACAACGATATTTCTAATACCAACAAAAAACACCGCAGCCGAAAAAAGATGAAACCACAACGGGCTACCCGGCTGCCCGGCTATTAAACTAAAGGTGTAAAATGAAAGCCACAGTGGAACTACATAAGCATAACTGGCATCAATAATCAAAGATAGATAGGTGTGCTCCTTGAAGCGTGAAAATGGCAATGAATACATCAAAAACAAACTAACTTGTGTAGTAATCAAACACCACGAAAAAAAGGTGCTTGGCAACCAAATCCACGGAAAAAAAGTGAGCAGCAGCGAACCAATAAAAATTCCAAATTGTGCAGAGCTAGGCATATAAGCCAACTTATTCAATTTACCGGCTTTGGCATCGCTTGCTTTATCAAAATATTCGTTGATGAAATAGCCAAGCGAAGAAAACCCAACGGTAGTAACCAGGGAAAGAAAGGTGAGCCATACGGTTTGTGAAGTAAATGGAATTTGAAACCACCCCAAGTACACGTAAACAGTACCCATAATAAAAGGCACAAAACTGAGCCGCCAATCGCTAGCGCGGGTTACGTACGATAACTTGTGGAGCAGCGATTTCATTTTTCTTTCCTGTTCATGAAGTACAAATGCATATCCTCGGATGTAATGTGCTCCGGCTTAGCTGCCAATATTTCATAAAAATCTATCGGGAAAATATAATCATCCCAACTTTCAATTTTGCCGATGTTGAATAAGTTTTGAAAATCGTTTGAAATAGTGAGGTGTTCAAATTTGTCGCGCTCCACCTGTGGCGGACGAATAAAGTCAATCAAAAAACCTTTCTGCCGCAGAGCGGAAACTACCTCATGTAAATCAGCAATTTGATACTCGTAAGCTGCATTTATCTGCTCAGCAATTGCATTGATGCGTTGCTGCTCCCATTCATTTTCACTCTCGCGCAAAAACAAATCTTTGATGTAAATTTTTCCTCCCGGTTTCAACACATCATACGCTGCTTTTATCACTTTTCGTTTGTCATTGCTATGGCCAAACGATTCTAAAAAATAAACTCTGTCGGCAGATTCTTTTTTAAAAATTTCATTGAGTTTATGATAGTCACCAATACGAACATGTACTTGGTTTTGCAAGTTTCGTTCATCAATTTTTGCTCTGCTTTTTTCAAACTGAACTTCCGAAACAGTTATTGCATCAATTTTTAAATCATTAACCACCGTAGCAAAATGGCAAGCTGGTCCGCAAACACCACAACCTGCATCGATGGCTTTCATGCCATCTTTGAGCTGCATACTTTGTATGGTATAGTTCAGATAATCC
Source organism: Chitinophagales bacterium (assembly GCA_016787045.1). Classification (GTDB taxonomy): domain Bacteria; phylum Bacteroidota; class Bacteroidia; order Chitinophagales; family LD1; genus Bog-950. The sequence goes on along the minus strand of JAEUVA010000011.1, from coordinate 98,048 downwards.
TCCACATTATTAGTACGAAATGCTTGAATGATTTCGCCATAAACAGCAAGAAAATTGTCTGTAGTTTGGTTGTAGAAGGATCCAACTGTTTGCGGAGTGTTTGTGGCTTTGGGTTGGGTGATATTATCAGCAGTAGTTTTTTTAAACAACAGCCAACAAACCAACCCAAATTGAAACAAAATGGTAAGCACTAAAACGATAGTTAACATGCCCAAATGTAAACAACCTTACTTTTTGTTGGCCCTTAGTTGCAAAATTGTTTGTTGCAGCTGAGTGTTTGCTGGATTTATTGTAAGTGCCTTTTCGTAATATACAATGGCACTATCAGATTGAGATAAGGAAAGAAATGTTTGCCCGATAGCTAAATAAAAGTCAGGGTACTGTGGGAAGAGGGTAGCTCCTTGTTTATTGATCGCTAAAGAGGAATCTATTTGTTTATTTAGATAGAGGGCGTAACTGAACTTTAAGTAATAATTGGCGTCATCTCGCCTGTATTTTTCTGGGACATAACTAAAGTACTCAACAGCATTGCTGTAACGACCACTATTCATTGCTATTTCTGCTGCACCAAGCCATGCAGTTGGAAAATCAGGATTCATTTTTGCTGCTACTACAAAATTGTGTTCGGCCTCCTCGTTTTTAGCGAGTATGCTTTGCGTACGTGCTAAGTCATATTGAGCATTAAAAAACTCCGGATAAACATGGATGGCTTGCTTAAAGTGTTGTTCGGCAAGCAGGCGCATGCTCTGCACTTTTTGCGGGTCGGTTTCTTTATATGAATTTTTCATTAAGTGAACCGCGTATAGGTTGTTTGCCTGAGCTGAATTTTCTAAGTGACCAATGTCAGCAGCAAATAAAGTAAGGTGATCTTTCCAGTCGGTGTTTCGGGCAAATGTCAAAACGGAGTAAACCAATAACAATCCGGCAACGGAGTATTTTAAACCGGTTGGCAATAAGTTTAAATCAAAATTGTATGTAGTATTTTTTTCATCTATTTTAAAGAGCTTTATCAAGCCATAGGCAAGTAAAATGCAAAAGCCAAGTGAGGGCACAAAAAGGAAGCGATCGGCCATCATGCCGGGGGCCGCAGCAAATACATTGGTATAAATAGAGAGGCCAATCACGATAATCATACCCGAAAGACCCACAATCTTATTAAATCGTAACATGATAAATGACCCAACACCCAACAATACGTATATGGCTATTACCACCATATTCAACCCATCATATACCGATTTTTTTTCAATGATTTTATACCCGTAGTAAAAAGACATTGGATACGGAATAACAAGCAACTTAGCATATTTGGTAAGTACCTGTGCAGCAGTGCCCAATTTGTTTTCCATAGGCGATAGTGCATCGGTTACCGATTCTACGGTAAGAATGGGGCGGTCGGTGGAAGCGGAATCAAGGATAGTGGGGAGGGGGGCGTTGAGCACAGATAACGTTTTGTGATGGAGGTCAAACGGAGATAAAAATTTTGGAACAACCGTTGTGAAACTAACAAGAATTACAATGATGTTAAGTAAAATAAATACATTCTTAGAATCTTTCTTATATAAATAAAATATAATCAGTAAAGCAATAGAAATGGTATTAACGCAGAAAACAATAGTTTCTTTAATGGTGAAGCTGCTAACGTATACTATAGAAACAATGTTTGCTACTAAGGATATAAATACTACAATTGCTGAAATTGATATTTTGATTTTAGGGTTTGGGTATTGCCAGTTTAGTATAAATATTAGATTTAAAGCGGCTGCACGAGGCCACGAATCTGTCAGTAGGAAAAGGAGAAATACCCCTACTACAGCACCAATCTTGTACCATACTGAGTTTAATTTGTTTTCAAACGATACTATGAAGGCGAAAGTGATGAAGCCATATACGTCTGGATTGACGTTCATTGTATAGGTCCAATATATTAGCCACCAGTATATCAAACATTTAAACCAATATGAGGAGTTTTGGGGGCTCAGCATTGGTCCAATAAGAAATAGGGAACAGTATATTATTGTGCTTCCTATACTACAATTAAACACCACTAATACACCGCCAATTAGTAGTATCAATGTAGTTATTAGCAGTTGTGATGTCAACTGTAAACTAACAACAGGTGTATTTGTATTAATAAAATTATTTTGATAGGCTCCCTTAACTTCCTTTAATCGGCTTTTTATTAGATAGAATAACTGATTAAAGTGAAAATACTGTATCGCGTGGGATGAGTAAATGAAAGCGCAAATACCTATAAGATAGATTATAACAGTAGCCGAAGAATAATTTGATGTTTGTATGGTAAAAAAAAGCAGGACGACAAAAATAGAAGTAACAAAAATGTTTAGCTTTAAAACATTTGTATACATTGTTGCAAGTAGTAGACAAATTGGTAACGATACAATTGATGTAGATTTAGTAAGAATTGCTAATACTAAAAGTAAAGGGGGTACCCACCAATGCCAAAATAAGCGTGGTCTATATTCAGGCAAAAATTTAGTTAGCCCAATTAACCATGCCATGCTAAAAATAAAGGCCAAAATCTCATCCCTGTTTTTAATACTCGCCACCACCTCAGTGTGTATAGGGTGCGCAGCATATATGAGTGTAGCGATAAACGGAATAAGCGGATTGTAATCTCTCAGCAATTCCGATAAAACACGCAAAAATAAAGCACACAGTAAAGCATAGAGCAATACATTAATCAAATGGCTTACGTGAGGGTTATTGCCAAATAAACTATGCTCAATTGCAAAGGTGACTAAAACTATAGGGCGATAGTCGTATGCATACCCCTGATCATCTTTATAGTAGGGTTCCTTAAATATTTGCGGAATGGCCGATATACCTTTTGAAGTAAGCCGGTGCGGATAGTTGGGGTCGGTAGTAGTAACCAACTCATCATCCATACAATAATCGTTGGGAATGGTGTTGGCGTACAGTAGAAAGGCAAACGCAAAAACTATCCAGTACCGGTAGCGGTGTAACCACGGTTCTTGTTTTTGTTTTGTTTTTTGCTTGGTGGCCATCCGGATCAAAAGAAGTTATTTTTTCAATCTGCAATTGCCTAAATACAACACATCTAAACCGCTCGCATAAAAACTTGCTACTGCCTCGCGCGGTGTGTTCACAATGGGCTCGTGGTTGAGGTTAAAACTTGTATTGAGCAATACGCCAAAACCGGATTTGTTTTTAAAGGTAGAAATCAAATCATAGTAAAGCGCATTTTGGTTTCGATTAATTGTTTGTACACGGCAAGTACCATCAGCATGGGTAACCCCCTTGAGCAATTCGCGATATTTTTCTTTTACAAAAAACACTTTGGTCATGTAGGGAGCATCGCTGCATTTGGCTTCAAAAAATTCATGGAAATCTTCCTCTAAAACGCTTGCGCCAAAAGGCCGAAATCCTTCGCGAAATTTTATTTTGTGATTAACTGTTTGCTGAATATTGGGCGCTGCCGGATTTGCCAAGATGCTTCTGTTACCCAGAGCGCGTGGACCAAATTCCATTTTGCCTTGAAACCAACCTATAACTTTGTTATTGGCTAATTGTGTGGCTGCTTCTTCAACAAAATTTTCTTCAACAGTAAAATTCAAATTACAACGCTCTAATGTTTCGGCAATTTCTGCTGCCTTAAACTCGTTGCCGAAAAATGTATGCGTTTGCTTTTCGAAAGTTGAAACTCCTGCATCAACACTTGCCAGATATGCAGCACCGAGCGATATACCGGCATCGCTGGAAGCGGGCTGCACAAACAGTTCTTCTACTTCTTCCAGCGCTTCAATTTTTTGATTAGCGAGGCAATTCAATGCTACTCCACCTGCCATACAAACTTTGCGAATGCCTGTTTCGGCCACATACTTTTTTACTAAAGCAACAAGTGCCTTTTCTAATTGAATTTGTGCAGCAGCAGCTAAGTGCTTATACACCTCGTCAATTTCTTTTGCGGTTCTTCGTTTAGTGTGTAAAATTTGCTCTAACTTTTTACTAAAAAGCATTTCGTTACGCGAAGGAGCTGGTTGACCCGGCACTATTTCAACCATGTAATCTTCATTGAAATAATAGCTGTAGTCACGCACGCGCAGCACATCATCTAAGTCAAATTGATATGGCTTGCCATAAGCAGCTAAGCCCATCAATTTATATTCATCAGCATCGCGAGTAAAACCACAAAACTGAGTAAACATGGCATAAAACATGCCCAAGCTTTGCGGCCGATCGTAGCGGTGCACAACTTCTAATTTACCTTTTCTACCAACGGCAATTTGTGTGCTCACGCCATCGCCAGAACCATCTACGGTAATCACCAACGCTTCATCAAAACCAGATGGGTAAAAAGTGCTTGCTGCATGACAATCGTGATGATGATAACGTTTGATTGGAGGGCAGTAACCAAAGTAATTTTCAAAATGACTTTGCAACACGGTTTCGATGTGTTGCTGCCATGTACTGCCATGAAACGCAACTACCACAACACCTTCAATGCTAATGTCCGCAATGTTCAAAACTTCTTTTACCGATAGAATTGGCAAATGTCCTGCTGTATGTTTTACTCTGTTGAGCCGCTCTTCCTCAATGGCAGCAATCACTTTACCATCCTGCATCAACACCGCAGAAATATCCTGATAGCCCGGGCGAACACCACCGTTGATTCCAAGAATGTATTGGTTATTCGCCACAGAGAAAATATTTATCGTAAACAATTTCGGGCATGAAACCCATTTTGGTAACCAATTTTATTGCAGGACGCAACAATTGCATGGTTGAGTATCCGGTGTTGTAATCTCTGAAAGTTTTTGGCGGCAATGCCACCCACTCATCAAACTGCTCGCGCGAAATTGCCAAGCGTTTCAAACACAAATCAATAATGCGCGGGTCTTCCATCACATACGGTTTTTTAACTGCTTCAATTGCCCAATCTCTATCCATTTGCCCATCGCGAATTAGCGCGCTATAAGCATTCAACCTAAAATCAATATTGAATTTTACGCGATGCACATAGGTAATCAGCGACCAATACAAATCATCGTAGTAATGCGCTCCGGGATAAACCCAATCGTACTCGCGTTTGATAATTTCTTCGGCTTCTTTGCGAATGTATTTTTCGTAATAAAGCGGTGAATATGCTTTGATGCCTTTGATGATGCTGTAGTAAAAAAGTTCGCGCCAACCCAAGTGATAGTTAGGGTCATCGGCTTTCCAAGGGCGCAGTTTCACAGAGCCGAATTTTTGTTGCACATCATTCACATAATCGCCTACCATATATGCCCAACTCATGGGTTTAATGCCTTCGGTACGAAATGATTGCCCGTATATGATGTGCTTGATATTTTCTTTTTGTGCCACACCATAACAAGCTGCTGCAATGCCCACATCGGTTCCCTCGTTCAGCTCTGGAACACTCGCTTTTAAAAAGGAAATTTTTAAATCTTTTGCCTCGCGCCAATCGCTGGTAATGGTGCGCAGTTCCACACCCAATTTGCGCGTAACGTTTATCATGTTTTCACCACCCACAGGGTTATCAAATCCATCGTTGAAATGAACCGCAAGCGGACGTAATTTATACTTGGTAACAATAAGATGAAGCACATAAGTGCTGTCTCTGCCGCCACTGATGCCAACTACGCAATCATATTTTTTGCCTATACCATCGCGTTTTATTTTCTCTAACTGTTTGTTCCAAATGGTTTGTCCGCGTTCATTGTTGGGGTACATTTTCACCCACTTATCGTGCAGGTGGCAATAGTTGCAAACGCCATTGTTATCAAAAGTAATTCCGGGGCAGGTGCTATCGCTAATGCAGCGTGTGCAACGCTGGTAAGTTATGTTTCTTTTTATTCCATTAACAACCACAAAATCTGCCATACCTAATTGTAAAACTTAAAACCTTGTTTCTGCAATGATGCACCAATTTCTGTTCCTTTTATTTTGCGTGTGGGCATTTCAAATTCGGCAATAGCTAAGTCGCCAGCAAATTCATTGAAAGCGCCTTGTGCAATAATTCCATTCTCACCCAAACAAAGTGAGCAGCCCACCATTTTTTTACCCTCGTAAGGACCACCCACAATATATCCTACGCTTGTTGCACTGGCTATTACAATGCCGTGTGCTTTTGCAATTACACCCAAAGGTTTAATCCATTTATCGCGGTAAGGGTCTTCGGCTTCGGTAATAGAATGTTCAACCGTCCATGACGAAGGCGCTAAGATGAGTTGTGCTCCCATGCGGGCGAGCGAGTGGCCTATGTCAACTGCATCTAAATAATTATCGGCACAAATATTTAACCCTATTTTTCCGAAAGGCGTATCAAACACTTCTAACTTTTGCCCTACTTCATAATAAGGAAACTCTACATTAAGTAAATTGATTTTTCGGTGCTTGCCGATGAGGTTTCCATTATTATCAATCAACAATGCAGTATTGTAATTGCACGTTTCTGTTTTTTCGGTTAATCCCACGCAGAGCCAAATGTTGTATCGCTTAGCCAATTCGCAAAATAAGTTGCTGTATTCACCGGGAATAGGTTTAGCTTGTTGCAGTGCATCGGGGTGCGTCCAGGCAAAATCAATGGTTTCGGGCAGCAGCACCATGTCGCAGTTTTCGTTTTTGGCACGAGCAATAAGCCGTTCTGCACGCTCAAAGTTGCGCTCCGGCTCTGTACCTTCTACTAAAAGTTGTGCAAGGGCGAGTTTCATTTAATAATACAATTTTGTGTCTAAAAATTTAACTTTACAAGTATTAGGTAGTTATGTTGGTTGTTGAACATTTGTATAAATCATACCATTCTAGTAAGAGTCCAACTGTTTTTCATGAGGTATTGAAAGATATTAGCTTTGAGTTAAAGCAAGGCGAGAGCTTAGGTGTTATTGGCGCAAACGGTTCGGGCAAAAGCACGCTGCTAAAAATAATTTCAGGAGTTATTCGCCCAACTAAAGGAAAGGTAATTGTGCGTGGAAAGGTAAACGCAATCTTAGATCTTGGCTTCAACATGATTCCAGAACTAACTGGTTACGAGAATTTAATATTAATAGGTAAGCTGGAGAGTTTAAGAGGTAAAAGGTTAAACGATTATATTGATGCAGTGATAGATTTTTCGGAGCTAGAGAATTTTATTGACCTCCCTGTAAAAAATTACTCTAACGGAATGTTTTTAAGGCTTGCATTTGCCACAATTGTATTTAGAAATACAGACTTAATAATTATGGATGAGATTACCTCTGTTGGGGATATTGGGTTTCAGTATAAGGCAAAAGAAAAACTCTTGAAACTAAAAAAAGAAGGTGTCTCATTTATTCTTGTTTCACATGATTTGTCATCAATAAGGGAATACACCAATTATGCCGCAATTCTTAAAAGTGGGAAACTAGGAGTTATAGAAAGCTCCGAGAGGATTATTGGTCGGTATTACGTTAACTCCCTTGAAAAACAAGATAATAACAGTTATCTAAGCAACCAGATTAGGAATGTGAGAATAGAGTTTAAAGACAATAAACTGTCATTTCCATCAATAGAAATGAAGGACGAGGTGGTCATTATAATTCAGTTTGACAAGGACGAGTTATTATCAACGGACGTTACTTTATACGTAAGTGATTTTAAGGGAATAGTTTTTGCCGATTCGCCTTCATACAGAAAACATACATTGATTGATAAAAACAGTACTACATTTATATGCAAAATTCCTGCACACTTTTTTAACAAAGGAGTTTACTTTATTGGGTTGGTAATCGGAAACGGGCAACGAAAGCTGTATGAGAATTTCAGGTGTTTAACACTGAATATTGAATTAGATGAATGGGAATTAGATGCGAGGTGGAATACTGACCATGAGTATTTTCCTCTTAGACCACATTTAGAATGGCATTAAAGTTATTAAAGTTTGCCCTTGTAATTCTCAGATATAGGGTACACATTTCTTTCATTTATTTTTTCCTTGTTTGGTTTGCATGGAAAAATCAGACCTCTGCAAATGTTCATTGGGGGGTGGTGTGTGCATTTACGTTTTGGCATTATGCACTTTATTTATTTGATAGGGCTTATGATGCCGAAAAGGATATACTATCTCAACAAGAAGAAGCGGTGCCAACTGCGCAAAAAAACTATCTAATACTCGTTTCTATTTTGATATCAACAATACCATTCTTCATTTTCACTTTTTATAAGTTACCTCTTTTGCCCTATCTCTTTCTTTTCCCATTTACGTTTCTGTACACCTATCCGATTTTTTATGGGCAAAAAAGATTTAAAGATTTTTTTTTAGTGAAAAACCTATATTCCTCTGTAATTATTTGGACGCTTTCTATTTTTTTTATGCTCAAGTGTTATGCAAACATTCCTAACGCAGATGTGTTGTTTTACTTCAAATCATTTGGTGGGTTGTTGCTGATGACAACCATTGGAGAAATTCATTGGGACATGAGGGATATTGCAAGTGATACAAAGAACGGTGTAAATACATTGCCGGTGGTTTTGGGGCTTAATCAAACAAAATGGATAATAGTTGTTGCGCTCATTTTAAGTTATTTTTTAGGGCATTTGCTTTCCTCATTTTCATTAGTTATGATGTTGGTTTTAGTATACTTAGCCGGAAAAAAAGTGTCTAACTTTATTTATCACCTGCCCCCTTTAGTTGCTTTGTTTAATTTCATCACACATGTTGCGTAATATGAATACTTTGAATGGGGTTAGCACCTATAAAATAGTTTCTGAAAATGCGAATGCTAAAGCTATTGACGAACTAGGTAATGCTCTTTTGCGGCAAGAGATAGATGGGTTTGTGCTAAATGATTTTGTAAGTGCTGAAGAGGCAAGAGCAGTAGTTCGCGGGTTTAGAAGTTTACAAGCTGATGCTATCATTACTATCAATAAAGGTTTTTTATCGTATCCCGAAAGCTTTGCACAATTTACTCAAGGAATAGAGCAAGGAAAGTTTACAGAAGAACACTACTACAAAAAGGCACTTGAGTTCAGAAAGCAGTTTGAACAAAACTTTGGGATGGATATTGAACAGAAGTGCAAAAATTTGTTTGAGCGTTTATTTGTACGGAAAAATATAGAGGTCCCTGTGGACAAATATAAAACAGGGTCTTTCATGCCGTTTAACTTCAGAGAGCTAAAACCGGATTTTGGAGAACTTACTATTCATTGTGAGAATATTTTTTTTGATGAGTTTCCACGCTTTTTTGAGTTGTTGTCGCACACAGTTCTGAGAAAAAATGACTTTAGTTTTTTTATCACCCTACAACAACCAGAGGAAGGGGGTGAGTTATGCTTGTTCAGCCATCGTTGGAATGAAGCAGAAACAAGATTTCAAAAGGTAGGTGATACCAACAATTATGTCCAGGAATTACTTGCCAGCAATCCGCAAGAGCAATTGATATCGCCTCCCGTTGGCAGTATAGTTGTGTTTTCTGGTGGGGATATTTGGCACAGAGTTAATGTGGTTAAGGGAGACAAAAGCCGCATCACCATCGGAGGGTTTGTTTCATCTGGAGTTGAGGAAAATATGCTGTATATTTGGGCTTAGCCATGAGGAAAATTTTTAAAAGCGATAATTTAAACTTAGAGTTCCATAAGCTTGGTTATACAAAAGTTCCATTTACTACACTTATATTATTAGATAAATTTCGAGAAAAGATAAAAGCGCTGAAACCAAGCGATGGTTTTGAGGCATATCAAAAAAATCTAATTCACCCACAGGACTACCATTGTACCTTTTTTGATACTGACAAAACATATCGTACCAAAGTGTTTGAAATCGTTTTGGAATTTTTTGAAGAAGCGGCAAAAGAACTATTGGTTGATTACGATTTTATACAAGCAAATGTGTTCATCAAGCCCTCATTTAAAGGGTATGTTGCAGCTCACCAAAATTTAACGGTAGTGGATGAAACGCAGTTTACGTCTGTTTCGTTTTGGTGTCCGGCACAAGATACTAACATAGCAAACGGAACTATGTTGCTAGTACCTAGAAGTCACAAGAAGTTTATGAAATACAGGTCAACCAATATCTGTTGGCCTCTTCTACCTTTGTTTGAGGATTACACCTCTCCTTTTTTGAAAGCCATTGATGTGAAAGCAGGTGAGTTATTGATAATTGATGACAGAATTGTTCACGGAACTTCAATTAATCAAACACCAAATGAGCGGTTTGTGTTTCACGCCATGCTTGCTCCCAAAGAAGCACAAACAATTTACTGTGAAATAGATCAAGAAAATAAAGTGGTGCGCAGATATGCGGTGGATAGATTGTTTTGGCAATATTATTTACCTGGCAGTAAACCCCAAGGGCTTGAGTTGATAGATACACTACCCTACAACGAAAGCGCTATGAGTGTTGAAGCGTTTCAATCGGAACTTCATGGCTCTGCAAATTGTTAAAAAACTATCTCAATGGTTGTTAGCAAAAAGTAGTGCGCAACAGGTTTACCAATTCACTTCCCGATTAATTGGATTGGTTTACATCATCGCTATTTTTCCATTGTTTTTTCAAATTAAGGGGTTGATAGGAGCAAATGGTTTGCAACCTGCCCATCAATTATTGTCATCGGCATATTCAACGGAGGGCTTAGGGGCATTTTTGCGTTTTCCGAGCTTATTTTGGCTTTATCCAAGCGATTGGATACTTTACCTTTTGGTGTCGGGTGGAGTGGCAGGTGGCATGTTATTGATGGTCAACAAGTTTGCTTTTTTCGGCTCTCTGCTTTCATGGGTTTGTTTTGTTTCCATAAGCGTGGTGGGTGGTGATTTTTTGGTCATTATTATTGACCTCTTTTTGGCTGAAGCAGGATTTTTGTTGGTGTTGCTGCATTGGGGAAAATGGATAAAAGGGTATGTGCCCCGAATAGCTCACGTAGGTTTTTTGTTTTTGAATTTCCGGCTTTGGTTTAGCATGGGGATGGTGAAGTTTTATTTTCCGGGGAGCACATGGACTGACTTTACTTTTTTTGAAAACTTTTTCCCCTTTCAGCCTATGCCCACTCCATTGGCTTTTGTGTTTTGGAAATTCCCGCATTGGACACATGCTGTTGGTGAGTTTTGGTTGCTGATTTCGCAGCTTGTGTTCCCATTTTTTGTTTGGGGGGGCAAAAAAATGCGGGTGCTTGCCTTCTTATCATTTCTAACAACCTCGGTACTGATTATGCTTTGTGGCAACTATGGTTACTTTAATATATTATCCATTGTAGTTGCACTGCCTTTGTTACCTGATAGCATTTTCAGCCGACAGCTTGTTATTCCTACAACAAATAATGGTAACAGTTTGCCAAATGTGTTTCACCAAAATATTTTTTTGACGGTTGCCTCTATCCCTTTAGTCATGCAGGTGATTTACACCATTGCGCTGTTTGACCCTAAACCACCGGGCTATCAAAATCATTTCAATCAGGTTTTTTTATACAAGCGTTTTGAAGCCATGCCATTTAGCGTTTTTACTGCCATATTTAAGCCATTTGTTTATGTCAGGGCTTGTAATCCTTACGGGGTATTTAAATCTATTCCTCGGTTTAGAATTGAGTTGAGACTTTTGGGAAGTATAGATGGTAAGCATTGGGAAACTTATAGGTTTAAGTATGTTCCCTCTGCAAACACCCAGTCGCTCAAATTTTTTGCGCCATATTATCCGAGGTTAGACCATCTATTGTTTTATGAATCGTTAGATGCCGGTGGCTATAATTTTAATTTACTTAACCCTTATTATACACGCAATAATGTTTGGACGAACCGCTTTTTAACACTGCTTTTTGAAAACGATAAGGAGCTTACCAAACTTTTAGCGTTGAACCCTTTTGCCGGCAAACAAGCTCCACTATATATCCAATGCGAGGCACACACCCTGCGCTTCAGCCCCACAGGAACAATGAGCAGTGCATGGGAAGGCGAACTGCTATGGGTTTTATTTACCGTAACCCCAAACGAAGTGCCGCATACCCCGCTGCTACCCGCATCATTTATTTACAGCAAATTTGAATAAGCCATGAAAGCAACACCTATTGCAGAAAATGTTATTGTCAAAGAGAAAAGTCATCGCCACATGCTTTTAAACCATGGGTATTTTGTGGCTGATTTTGCCGATGAAAACACGCTTCAAAAAATAGATGCTTTTTACCGATTGCATCACCATTTCAACGCTAATAACGGAGGGAGCTTTTGGAGCATCTACTCACAAAATGAACAGTACAAGCGCGAAACACATCAGTTTTTAGAAGAAGTGTTGCTTACTTTCAAAAAAAATTATTTGCAGCAATTCCGAACGCTTATCAATGCCTTTGTGGTGAAAACATCAGGCAAAAACAGCGCGTTTGATTTACATCAGGACACAACCGCCATGGATGAGGAGCGGTATTCACCCCTGAGCATATGGATACCCTTGCAAGATGTGAATGAAACCAACGGGTGTTTGCATATAGTGCCTTATACTCATCATTACACCTCATACTACAGGGCGGTTTCTGTTCCTTCAAAATTCAGCCGGGTGGCCCACTTGGCAAGCGAATATGCCGTGCCGATTCCGGTAAGTAGAGGGCAAGCGCTGTTTTTTGATAATCGGGTGCTGCACCTTTCGCCACCTTTTGATAATGGATTAGAAAGAGTGGCTGTAGTGTGTGGAGTAATGCCTCAAATCGCTGCTTATATAAATTGCTTTAAAAATGAAGCGGGCGACATTGAAGTGTATGAGCAGCAAGATGACTTTGTGCTGAGCAACCCGTATTTTTTAAAGAACAGTGAAAAGCGTCCTACTGCAGGAAATATGATAAAAAAAGCAGTTTTGAATGAGGAGCTTATCCTGCAAAACCAGTGGGAAGAAATAATTCAACAACACCAACTTGTAAAGTCAAATTTCCGCAATACATCGGTTTTTAACTCTTCCCCAATTCAAGAACCTATTTAATTTGCATAACATAGATTCCATAAAAATGAATTGAGCGCAATGGATAGGAGAGATTTTTTAATTTCTGCTGCGGTATCCTCATTTCTGTATCACGAAAGTTGCGGCAGAACGAAAAGCCAAAGCAACAAAACTGCCGATGCGCTACCCGCCTTTGATAAAACGCTGGAGGAGAAAAATGCGCTTACCCTTTTGGGTGCTGTAACCTTGGGTTTTAATGCAAAGCAGGTGGATTTATTGATAGGAAAAATGCCCCTTGATGCCCTTTCACTGCTATACAAAGATGAAGACTTAATGTTACCGCTCAATTATGAATTTGCTGAAGACCGTACGGTTGCTTTAGGAGAAACATGGATAAATGCACCTTACCGATTAGATGTTTTTTATGAGCAATACCGGAAAAAGAGTTTGCGCACTTGGCTGTTAGATAACTACCACACTCATGGCGCATCGCTACGCATGAAATTGCTCCTATTCTGGCTTAATCACTTTGGTGTGTCTGATGTATTTGAACACAAATACGAATACATACACATCAAGTTTTTACATGATAATGCTTGGGGAAATTGCAAAGACATTGTTAAGAAAATTACTATTGACCCAGCGATGCTTCGCTTTTTAAGTGGTTTTGAAAACACCGTGCACGCCCCCAACGAAAACTTTGCTCGTGAGCTACTGGAATTGTTTACCATAGGAAAAGGACCGCTTGCTGCCGATGGCGACTACACCACTTACACAGAAAAAGATGTAGAGCAATGCGCCAAAATACTAACCGGCTGGACGGACAAAGGATGGTTTACTCAAGACTCTAACGAAAAGGTTTCGGTAGTCTTTAGAGAGCAAAACCATGACCAAACTACAAAGCAGCTTTCGCACCGATTTAGCAATCGCAAAATAAAACCCAATGGCAGCAAAGAGTTTGAAGATTTGATTGATATCATTTTTGAACAAGAGCAAACAGCCATTTTCCTTACACAGAAAATATACCGGTGGTTTGTGGCTGACCATATTGATGAAAACACATTAAAAAACATCATTATGCCATTGGCAGCCACGTTGCGCAACAACAACTATGAGCTAAAACCAATGTTAGAAAAGCTTTTAACTAGTGCGCATTTTTATGAAACCAGCACCCATTCCGTGCGGATAAAAAGCCCGGCAGAGTTTGTTTTTGGCGTGCTGAATTTTCTGCCGATGAAATTACCCAAGCCACTAAAGGCGTATCACAATTTTTGGTTTAGGGTTTTTCAACTCATGAATAACATGGGTATGGAGATGCTAAAACCACCCAGTGTGGCGGGGTGGAAGGCCTATTATCAGGAGCCCGATTTCAGCAAACTCTGGATCAATGCTGCCACATTGCAAGGCAGAATGGCATTTGCCGAATTTATCACATCCGATAACTTAACTATAGAAGGTGAGCAGGTGGATGTTGATATAGAGGCCCTGCTAAAAACAGCCAATTGCAACTCGGCAAACGAATTAACCCGATTTTGTTGCAAACATCTTTTTAAAAGCCCTCCTACCGATGATTTGTTGACACAGGCAACAGCCGCCTGCAGTGCTGCCACAGGTGGTATAGATGCCCGTGGCGTGAAACAAATGTTGCGCATACTGCTCACTGCCCCTCAAATACATTTAGCCTGATATATGGACAGAAGTACATTTATTATAGATAGCTTAAAAATTGCCGCAGGCGTAGCAGTTGGAAATATTGCCGGCAATGCACTAAGGGCAATGCCGGTAAATGCAGGGGTAATATCCGGTGCTGCATCTAATAAGGTATTAGTGCTCATTCAGTTGATTGGCGGTAACGATGGGCTTAGTTCGCTCGTGCCTGTGCAAAGTTATGATAACCTGATGCAGCACAGGGCTAACATCACTGCACCGTTAAACAAATTGATACCCTTAAACGATGTTTTAATGTGGCATCCTGCTTTACAACCCTTTGCTGAATTGATGCAGCAGGGCAAATTGTGTATAGTGCAAAATGTGGGATACCCCAATCAAAACCGCTCACATTTTCGCTCTATGGATATTTGGAACAGCGCATCACCTGCCAACGAACAGTGGAGCAGCGGTTGGGTGGGCAGGTTCTTAGATGCTTTTCATTCCACTTATCCCGTTGGCTATCCAAACAACTTGTTTACCGACCCTTTGGCTATCAGCATTGGCAATGTAGTGTCTGATACCTGCCAAGGAAAATTCACTAATTTCAGTTACGCCCTTCAGCAGTTATCCAATTTACCCGATTTACCCTTGCAACCAATTCATGAGCAAGCCAACAACGCTTTGGAAGAAGGGCTTCGATTTTTGAATGATACCTCACGGTTAACCAATGCCTATACCAAAACTGTGCTCCAAGCAGCCAAAAAGGGCAGAAATTTGGCAGCATATCCCAAAGATAATGAACTGGCTGCGCAGCTAAAAACGGTTGCGCGGCTTATATCAGGCGGTTTAAAAACATCGGTTTATGTGCTTACCCTGGGTGGGTTTGATACACATGCGTATCAAACAGAGCGCAACGAGCCGTTGAAAGGCATGCACGCTCAGTTATTAAACACCCTTGCCACAGCTACTTATGCCTTCCAAAACGATTTAAAGGCATTATACATTGAAGATAAAGTTTTGGGCATGACCTACTCAGAGTTTGGCAGACAGATAAAAAGCAACAGCGCCAATGGAACCGACCACGGCAGTGCGGCTCCGCTTTTTGTTTTCGGCAAAAACTTAAACCAAACATTGGTTGGCACCACACCGGTTATACCCCGCGAAATTGACAACCAACAAGGCGTGGAAATGGAGTTTGATTTTAGAGATGTGTACGCTACAGTACTTAAAAATCAGATGGGCGCAAACGATGCAGAAATAAAAAATGTGCTGCAACGAAACTGTCAAACACTTCAGTTTTTGAGTGCTTAAACCTTACTTGAAACTTATCATTTCTATGGTAAGCAATAGCGTATCGTTAGGCAACATGCCGGGGGGCAGATGCTCAGTTCCCCAACCTTCATTAGGCGATATTTTTATGGTTTTAAACTCACCGGCTTTCATGCCTATGAGCGCATTATCCCAAGCGGGAACCAAATAGCCCACTCCAGCTTTCACACAAAACGGTGAAGGTGTTTCTTCAGCGCAGGGTTCAAAGCATCGGTTATCATCTAATCGGGTGCCGTTGGGTTTACTGAGGTGGTAGTGAAAGCAAGCCATGTCGCCTTTTTGAACCACTTTAACTGCATTTTGCCGGCAGCCGGCAAGCCACAAAACAAACAAAACAAAGGGGCTGAATTTTATCATGGCTGAAAATTAGGTTTATATACTGCCCTGAACCCATCGGCTGTGTCGCAAATGCCGGTATGAGCCGGAATGGGCAAGCCATAGCAATTTTGAAATGGAGCGGCTACCATGCCAGCGGTGTGGTAGTGATAACCCCCACCGCCTCCGGTTACTTTGCACCAGTACTCTACCGTATATTCGTAAGCATTGCCTGCCATGTCATAACATCCATAAGGGCTTGGCGAGTTGTTGGTTTGAAAGCCTTTAAAATTTTGCCCGTTGAAAAAACCAACGGGGGTGGTGCCAAATTGAAACGGATGCTTGCTGCCGCGATAATTGGCTCGGCTGCTGTCTATATTATTTCCCCAGGGGAAAACCCAACCGGTGTTGCCCCTGGCGGCTTTCTCCCACTCGTGGCGGGTGGGCAGGTTCAGTTCATAATATCGGCAAAACTCCATGCAACCAAACCAGTTGACCTGTGTCACGGGGTGTTGAGCAAAAAAGGGATTTAAAGCCAGCGTGTCGCCACTTCTATAAATAGCGGCATCCAATATTTTTATGAACCTTACGCTGTCTTTTACCGCAAGGTAGCCCTTCAGGTTTTTCATTACATATTTTCCTTCTATCCAAACATCGCCCTTATGTAACTGTGCTTTTAAAAACTGATAGTACTGCGCGCAGGTAACTTCATATTTCATGATAAAATAGGCATAGGGCAGGTTCCTTGTTTGATTATCAAAGCCATAGGTAAACGCACCACTATCTACACGCACAAAAGCAAATTCATTGATTATGGTATCTTGCACGCGGGGCAAAACAACGGGTGATACGCCTTTATTGCGCTGCATCTTGTGGCAAGCAACAAGAGAAAATAGAATAAGATGAAAGAATACTATTTTGTAAAACACTTTTTGGTTAGCAGCTTGGCTTTTATGCTGGCAATATTACTGTATTCATGTAACCCAAATCATAACAATCATTCAAAAAGCATCGAATCGGTATATAACCCTTTGAATGATACGCTGCTGTTTGCACCCGGCCGTTGGACTTTAGAGGGCGTGTATGGGGCATTTTTCAGCCCCGATAACCAATGGATTAGTGCCGGATGTGGCAATGGGCAAATGAAAATTTACAACCGCCACACCCTGCAAGAACACTGCAACATCCGCTTTCATAAGGGTCCTGCACACTCCACGCTTTTTAGTGCCGATAGCCGATGGATGATTTCGAGCAGCTACGATAGCTCGGTGGCCATATTTAATGTGGCTGATTGTGCAATGGGGCGGGTGAATCATCAGTTAAACAAAGGTACTTACACGGCTATTTTTAATAATCGGGGCAACCAATATGCCGCGTGCGGGGGAGATAGTGCTGCTACAGTTTTTGATTTGAAAACAGATAGCGTGTTGTTTAATTTTAAACACTCCAATGCGGTGCATTTTGTATGGTATAGCGATAATGACCAATACCTTGCCACTGCCTGCGAGGATGGATTGGCGCGGGTTTTTGATGTGCAAAACGGGGGTGCTTTGGTGGCTGAACTAAAAGGCCACATAGGCCCTGTGTATTGTGTGGTGATTGATCAGCAAAACGAGTGGGTGGTTACCGTAGGCAACGATAAAACTGTGCGCCTTTGGGATTTAAAAACAAGCCGCCTGCTCAATACCATGCGCGGGCACACCGATGTTACTTTTGTTGCTCTTTTTAGCCCCGATAAAAAACTAATTGGCAGTTGCAGTGCCGACCATACCATAAGGCTATGGGAAACCACCACCGGTAAGCCAATTGGCGTTTTGAGGGGGCACACAGGTATTCTTTCTTCCTTACATTTTAGCCCCGATGGCACCACACTGCTTTCGGGCAGCATGGATGGCACCATTAGGCTGTGGGATGTGGCTACCCAAAATAATACACACACCGTTCGGGTGGCCGATTTGCCGTAATCGTCATTTCATGGTGTAATACCCCAGTTCGCCCCAAGGTGCTTGTACGTTTTGTATAATGTAGGTGCCGGGTATTCGCTGCATATCAAATTCATAGCCATAAATAATTTTCATATAACTGCGATAAAGCGCTATACGCTCGCGGCTGGTTACCCATATCCAATCCTTTTTTTCTTTTTCAAAAAACTGTAGAATGGATAACAAACTAAGCGGGTCACAATTACATTGCTTGGCAAAATAGGCACTATTTACTTCTATCATGATGGAAACACCCGAATCAAAAAAAAGTAGCTTGCGTGGACTTTTTATCTCCACTGGCCTGAAGGGTGGAACATTCATGTATATGGCCGCCATTGGGTCTAATGCAAGCACCTTATTATCCCCTATCTTTTCCAATTCGGCTATTACTTTAATGTTTAGTGCTTCGTTGGTAGTAAACTGTTGGCGCTTTTTGGCCAGATAAGGTATGCTTACCAAGGTGGCCATATATGTAATCAACCAAAGCAATTTACCTAAGCGCGAGGCACCAAGTTGAAGGCTGTTGCCCAACAAAACTAGGGCAGCGGTAAGCATCAGTATAAATGAAAATATGCGCTCGTGAATTTTTGCACCATAGCCAATGGCTATCAGCAGCAAGGCAAAGAAAAAAAGAGTGGCTATTAGCCTCAGCCATATTGCGGGCTGCCTTGGTGTTGCCAACTTGGTAAGCACCACCACCATGATTAACCACCACAGCCAGGGTTGATATGGTTTAGCTTGCTGTTCAATTTGGTTCAAAGCATTGTTTATCAAAAAGCGGAAAGCCCTACTTTCGGTGGGCAGGGGGTTGCCTTTAATTACGCCTTTTATGAAGCTATAGGTAAGGGTGGGGGTATCGGCAAAGATATGGTTGCGCAGGGCTATCCATTTTATAGAATCTTGTGGTGAAGCCAGCGTGCGGGGGTCAATCAGGTTATTGCGTGAACCAATATCATCTTCGGTGGTTGGCTCTAAGCGTTTCCACAAATGGGGAGAAGTGGTATAATCATACGCCATAAAACCAATGAGCAAGAAACCGAAAGTGACAAATGGCACAAAAGTATACCATACCTGCTTTGCATATCCATTAATGAGTACCCAGCCACCAACGGCCAACGGAGCAAAAATGGTGGTTTCTATTCGGGTAAGCACAGCAAAAATCCATAACAGCGCTATGCCTATGGTGCCTGCCGATGCAAAGGGCTTGCCCCGTAGGTGCCGCAGCAACAATATCAATAAAGAATTTACACCGGTAAATAGTGGGTTACGTAATATGTTTAGTATAAATATATTAGGTAATATATACACCATCACAACACCAGTTACAAGCAGTAAAGTGTTTGTAGCCGAAAAGTTTTTGTTGCGAAATGTCACCCAAACTTCATGGCACAGCCAGCCCCCGCTGATGGTAGCAAATGCGGCCATAGCTAAGCTGCTCCACCCAACACCATGGAAATGGCTACCCAACCATAAATAGCAGCGAAACAATATTATATTAACATTAAATACCCATTGTGGATAGTCCATATAACCCAACAAGCTTCCATTATACCAACCGTTGGTGTTACCCTCGTAATCTTCAAAGTGAAAGCCAAACAGAATATAACCCAGACACCACAGAACCGAAAAAGCTAACCACCCTGATTTGTTTAATGCCATACTACATTTTGAAACTAGGCGAATATAAAGGCCACAAGTGATTTACAACTCGCTATCTCTTAACATATTTTTTTGCAGCATATTAGCCGCCATGCTTAAACACCTGCGCACCATTGCGGGGATTACTGTTAGTGTTGTTTTACTTTGGCTAACCATACAGCACAGCGGGCTGCAATTCAACCAACTTAAACCTACTATTGCAAGCACATTGCTGCTGGGGGCAGGCATGGGGGTTTTTGCCTTTTCGGTGTGGGTTCATGCCCAGCGGTGCAAACTGTTTTGGATAAACTCTCTTTCCCAGGCAAATGAGATTAAGCCATGGAGCAGCAGCTTAATTGGCAATTTTTACAACAGTGTATTGCCCGGCAATGTGGGCGAAGGTATTCGCGCCTGGCATTTTAGCCGCAAAAACAAGGTGCCCTTTACCAGAGCGTTGGCTATGATGATTGCCGAAAAATTCTTAGATGCGCAAGTGTTTTTTGTAACCGTGGCTTTGATATTGCCCATGCAACGGTTTGAAATTACCAACCCCGTTTTTGTAGGGCTGCTTGCCATTATGGCGGCAGTGGTGGTTGCTAATATTGCTTTGTGGTGGCTGTGGCCAAGGCGCAGCTGGGTAAAATGGTTTATAAAATGGATACCCGCCCGTGGAGCACGACAATTTTTCTGGTTGCTTTGGCTGCACTTTCGACAGCATTTGATACACCTGAAAGCCACCGGCCTATTGTTTTACTTTTTTGCCGCCACGGGCTTGTTGTTTACTACCAATATCTTTCAATATAACTTTGCGTTGCAAGCAGCTGACTTGCCATACCCTTTCACGGGTTTCTATGCCTCGTGGCTTATCAGTAGTTTAATGATTGTGATTTTTGTGGTGCCTAGTGCTCCCTCTAACGTGGGCGTGGTGCATTATGGCATTTTTATGGCTCTATTGGCATTGGCAGAGGTATTTCAAATTAATATAACAGATGGGTTAAAGCAAAAATTCGGACTAGCAGGAGTTTATCTGCATTTGGGCTATTTGATACCGGAACTTGTACTTGGAGCATTTGCAGTTTGGAATGAACGGCAATTGCTTTTTCAACGAAAAGTAGACAAGTAATGCTGTGTTTATGTCTATTGTGAGGTTATACTAACAATACCTTTCAGCCTAACATATTGGCTCAATTGCATAAACAAAATATGCGGGCAATATTTTTTGTAACTCTTCTTATGAAAGGTGCACATTAGTATCGTGATTAACAAATTTAACCGTTGCAATATTGAATACAAAAATGCTGGGCAATGCAATCGGTTTATTGGCCAAGATAGGTTGGCCCGCCCTTAAAATACTGATAGAAATCTACGGATTATACTTTAGAATTTAATCTGAATACACCGTAGCAATAAATACCCTAACTGCGCGATATACTTCAAGCATTTTTTAGCAACTTCACCCACAGAAACAACTGAAGTATGAATATCCGCAGTAGGATTACAAAGTGGCTACAGCCCAAATCTCTTCTCAAACAAAATAAATACCAACAGATAAGAGAAGACTCTTTCTTTTTAAACCCTACCCACCAGACCCACTACCTCAAGAATGGTTGGGTAAAAATTGAAAACGTTGTACAACAACCTGAAATTGATGCCTTCATGCGCACTTTTCAAGAGATATCATCACTTAAAGGGTTTGAATTGGATAAAAACTTACTGAACAGCGGCCGTCTCTTTAACCCCGAAATCCGCAAAAAAGTGCAAGACGTTATCAACCAACAAGCTCCCATTGTGCTGCCGCGCCTGTTTGATATGCAAAAAACCGATACCCACACCGGTGGCGCTTTTCAGGTAAAACCCCCACACCGTGAAAGCGACCTGCTCATTCACCAAGATAGCACCGTAATAGATGAAGAAACCGACTACTGCCTTTTTGTGTGGATACCCTTTTGCGATGTAACGGAAGAAAACGGCATTATCAGCTTTGTAAACGGCAGCCACCTATGGGGCAATACCCAACGCAGCCTGGGCGTGCCCTGGCAGTTTAAAAACAACATTGAAACCCTGTACCAACACACTACCCCCGTGCCCGTAAAAAAAGGCGATGTATTAGTATTTGACCCTGCCTGCATCCACGCCAGCGCACCGAACATGGGCACCGAAATTCGCCACGCCATTACTATGACCGTGCTGCACAAAAACTATCAACTTGTTTACTACTTCCGCAACCCCGATATAGACCCCTCACTCATAGAAAAATATTATGTAACCGAAGAATTTTATTACACCTACGATTTTATTTCTAAACCCGATGAAACCCGCTGGCGCAAAGAAACCGTGCCCTACGAAAAATTTGATTTCAGCAAAAAACAAATAGAAAAGCTATATCATCAATATCAATAAAAAGTTATGGAAACACTTCAGCCAAGCCAGGCACTCATTGCCGAATACAATCAACTGCGCCAACCCGCCAAACACCATAGTGCCTGCTTTGCCGCAGCCAACAGCATGTTTATATACCCCGATGGCTACAT
Organism: Chitinophagales bacterium; assembly: GCA_016787045.1. Lineage (GTDB taxonomy): Bacteria > Bacteroidota > Bacteroidia > Chitinophagales > LD1 > Bog-950. Next base: position 75,753 of record JAEUVA010000011.1, on the reverse strand, counting down.
CATGCCCTGCTGCCACAGCAAAGATTTTATTTATGGAAAATACCCGAACAAACCCTGCACGAAATATGGTTTAGCAACAACCGCCAACAACTAAACAACAACTTATCAGCCTACAACTACCAATCTGGCTGCGAAACCTGCTATAAAACACTTTGCCACAAAAGTTATCATGCCGTTGATGCCCTTCGTTTCGACTCTTTTGAAACAAAAATTTAACCCACCAATTTAGAGGTTCAGCTACACAACAACTGCAACCTTGAATGTGTGATGTGCAGAGGTGTGCTCAGCAGCTCCATCCGCCAAAACCGCGATGGCCTGCCCCCTTTGCCTATGATTTATGATCAACAATTTATTGACCAACTCACCGAATTTATACCCCACCTAACCAGCACCACTTTTAGCGGTGGCGAATCATTTATGATAAAAATCTACTATGATATTTGGGAAAAAAGAGTAACCCTCAACCCCGCCAGCAAAATCAACATTATCACCAACGGCTCTGTCATGAACAGCCGCATCAAAGATTTGCTGCACAAAGGCAATTTCATCATCACCATGAGCATAGATGCCTTCGATAAACAACTATATGAAAGCATCCGCAAAAACGCCCACTACGAAACCCTGATGCAAAACCTGCAATATTTTGCCGACATCCGCGCCACTACCAAAACCCAACTCACCATCAACTTTTGCCCCATGCCCCCAAACATGTACCACATCCCCACGTTTGTTCAAAAATGCAACGAACTCAATTGCAATTACTACTTCTCTATTGTTTACCTACCTAACGTACACTCCTTACAAAGCCTTCCGGCAAATGAATTAGAAAAATTAGTACAATTTTTAATAGCCAACGAACCCCAAAACTACCCCAACCAAACCAACCGCGACCGCTATCACGCCTTCATCGCCAATGTGCAAGGATGGAAAAATAATGCCACCCAGCTTGCCATTGAACCCGGCTTGAACATCCATCAGTTTTTAGAACAATTCAATCAACTTAGCCAACAGGCCATTGAACAAAGCACAAACCCCATCCCTCTGCTACAATCAAAAGATCGAGTTAACCAGTTTGTTGAAGCACTAAACGAAGCATTAGATTACCAAGCGCTGTCAAAAAGCATCTTAGAAAAAGACAACATCAAAAGAGTGTTGGAAGAAACCGCCAAATGCACCGACACTCAAGCCAAAGAAGGTTTGCTCTATTTTTTTGGCAAGCCCCAAAAATAACACACTACCACCACTACAGCTGATACTTAAATATTTCCATCATGGCAAAAGCCACGTAAACACTCGTGTGTATGCTTCATTTTAGTTAAACCCCCGCCCCCCTAAAAAAACCATTTGAAACCTGCTTACACCACACCCATAAATACCATCTTCAACCATAAAAATTATGAAAAATCAAAAAAACAAAACCTGTCAGATGGCTGCAGCGGCTTGTTGCGTGTTGCTGATGCCCTCGTGCAAAGAAGTAGAAGACACCGTGGTGCCTTCTAAATCAAAAGTAGAAGTGTATAAAAACGTTTCGGCACAACAAATCAAATCTGTAGAACTATACTCCATGCTGGTAGGCTATACCTTGCAAGGCAGAGAAAGTGGATACAAAACCGGCCGCCTTGCCATGGCATGTATGGTTGAAACAATAGATAGCTCAGGTGGTATTTATACCGTTGCCGTTGTCTTTGGCAGCGGCTGCACCAACCCCCAAGCGATTTTATTGCTGGCAAATTCACCGCCACCTTTGATAACCCACGGTTGGAAATGCCCGGAGAATTTTTTGAATTCTCTTTCGATAACTTCACTTTCAATTCCATTGAAGTAAGCAGCGGTACCTACAGAATCCAAAATACAGGTCAAAACGGCAGTGGTAACGAAACATTTTCGTTAAACATAAACATGGTAACCAACCTTAAAGCCGAAGAATTAGAACTAACCGGCAACCATGCCTATACCTTAGAAGTAGTTCCTAATCCTGCCGATCCACGCGATAACCAATTAGTATACCAAGGTAGCGGCAGCGGTGTAACGCAAGGTGGATTAACCTTCACGCAAAACATCACCAGCCCGTTAATCCGCAAAAGCCAAGCTGGTTGCGATGAATACTTTGTGCAAGGCAGCGTACTCATCCAAAGCCCAAGCCTGCCTTATAAGTTAATTGACTACGGCACCGGCCGCTGCGACAACGAAGCATCAGTTACCGAAAACGGAATAACAACAACCATTTACTTAACCAACTAAAATCAATATCTAAACTAATTTCAATCCTGCTGCAAACATTTGCAGTGGGATTTTTTTGCTTTATACCACCAAAAAATCAAACAAATCAACACCTAAAAAACTATTATTGGCACCAATAAAATATGAAATCGCAAAAGGCATCGCCCATATTAGTAATAGGCACCCAGCGCTCAGGATCCAACCTGTTGCGCCTCATACTCAACCAAAGCCCACACATTGAAGCTCCCCACCCACCACATATTTTGCAAACCTTTTACCCACTGCTGCCGCGTTATGGCAACCTGCAGGAAGCGCAAAATTTTCTTCAGCTATGTACCGATGTAGCCGCCTTTGTAGCCACCAACCCTGTGCCCTGGGAAAATATAGACCTAAACCCACAAACTATTTTTGAACAATCCACAACCCCAACTTTAATTGAAATATTCAAAACCATTTACGAGCTAAAAGCCAACCACAAAAAAGCTAACTATTGGTGCTGCAAAAGCATGGGCAACACCCACTATATCCCTCAAATAGAAGCCGCAGGGTTGCGCCCCATCTATATCTACTTGGTGCGTGATGGCAGAGATGTAGCCGCCTCGTTCAAAAAAGCAGTAGTGGGCGAAAAACACATTTACTTTATTGCCCAGCAATGGCTGCGCGACCAACAAGCTGCCCTTCAACACACCCGTGCGTTCGCCCCGCATAGAACCTTTCAAATACACTACGAAAATTTTATACAAAACCCACAAGCCTCCCTGCAACCACTCTTAAACATGCTTCACATACCATGGACAGACAGCCTTCTGGAATACTACCAAAGTATTGAAGCACAACAAACCGCTCAAGCCGGAGAAATGTGGCAGAATGTTGTCAAACCCATCGATAAAACAAATACAAAAAATTACCATAAAAAATTAAGTCAACATGAATTAAACATCTTTCAAACCGTATGCGGAAGCATGTTGAGAAAACTCGGATATGATGTAGATTCTTTTGAAGAAATTCACTTTGATGCAACAACTATAGCTCAATTTGAAATTGAAAATCGAATACTCAAAGAGGAAATCAAGGAAAGTGCGGTGATTGATGCAGCCGCACGTAAATCGCAGGATGAGGTATTGTACGGAATAGTAAAACGATTGAAACAGCAAACATAAATTTACTCTGAATACTTGTCTTCATTTTGCGGATTGTAAACAGCAGAACTAAAACAAGCTACCAATACGAAGTCCGATGCGGCAGTTATTGTATGCAACACATTGCAATCAATAGAAATTTTAAAATACTCACTACCGTCAGCAGACAATATAAATTCCTTACACTCCCCTGTTAATTGATTCTTAAAAGTAAAATTCGCTGAACCCTGAAGCAAGCAAAAAATTTCTTGTGAAAGCTTGTGGTAATGATTTCCCCGCTGTGTTCCTATACCCCTTAGTGTTACAAGATATACATTTCCAAAAGTCAATCCGGCAGCATCTAAATTAGTAGCCCCCAAAAACTCAATCAACTCTCCTCGCAAATCAGCTACAATTTTGCATGACTCAATATTTACAAACATCTGCTTTCTATTTTCTGAAGCAATATAATATCAAATCGATAACTGTATTGATTATTACTTTGATATTACCTCCTGAACCAAATCCAAACGCCCGCTCTTGATGTACAATTGGAATTTCTGCAATACGCCCCCCCTGTTCTCGCATCAACAAATACAATTCAGCGTGAATAAATGCACTTTTGCTTTTAAAATCCCTTCCCCTCAGTACAGATTTATTAAAAAAAACAATACTATTAACGTCCTGAGGTTTTACATTGAATAATAACCCAAGCAGAAAGTTGTATATAAATGAATAGAATTTTCTGTGAAACAAATCTTTACGAAGCTGCCGGAAACCAATTATGTAATCGTAACTATAAGTTAGCGGCAAAAACAACATTAAGTTATTTACAGGAAATTGGTTGTCGCCTGGCAAGAAAAGCACCCAGTCAGTTTTGGGCAAAGTAAAAACCTCCTTTAGTGTAGTGCCAAATCCCAAATTTCTTTCATGGCTAATAAGTGTAATTTCGGCATGATTTAATTTCAGTTTTTTTGCGACTGCCAATGTATCGTCTGCACTACCATCGTCAATTATTAAAATATCAAAATCTAGCCCATTTGCGTGTTTAAGCGCAATTGCCTCGTTTACCAGTTGTTGCAATGATTGGCTATCGTTATATGCAGGAATGCTAATAGTAAATTTCATTCTCTACTTCAGTTAGAGCCTCCAAACAACAAAAAAAATCGGATCCATGAATATGGTTAACAGTAATGAAAATATATTTGCGGAATGAGTAAATCTTATACAGCATTTATTGGTTTGTTGTTTTTAGTATTATCAGCCCTTTCAGGATGTTACCCACGCAATACCGAGCCATTTATTCAATTAAGCCATTCAAATGGAGTGTTTTTTTATGACTCTTTAAAATGCTTGAATGGCATTAATGTTATCACAGGATATTATTTTGTTGACATGCACGGCAACAAATTACTTCAAAGGAATGCCGATTTATGCCTTACCATAGATAGTCAGAGGTATGTGGGCATCTTAGACAGCAATGTGTTTGCAATGTTTGAGGGAGACAGCATATTGTGGCGAGCGCCCGTGGCAGCTCACCATGAGGTCTTTGTTGATGAAGATAACAACATAGTTACTTTGGGAATGGAAGCAGCGCATATAGGGAAAAAAAACAACTGGGGCATGCCATATATCGTAGGCATAAACCCTAGCAATGGGGAGATAGCTTATCGCAAAAGTTTTTTACCTTTGGTGGAACAAGTATCTAAGTGGCTGCCGGAAAGCCGGGATAGCATAATTAAAAGAAACCGAGCGTTTTTTAAAAAGTATATGCCAGAGCGAGCGTTTTTATTTGACACTGCCTATTTTCATATCAATAGTGTTCAAATCATTCCACCAAATGAAGCCGAGAAAACCGATACTCGCTTTAAGAAGGGCAATCTACTCATAAGCGATTTTATGACAAACTTTATGGCTATCATAGAGCGGCAAAGTTTTGAAATTTTGTGGCTGTTTTATCAGCGCGAAAGCGACCTTGGTCAACACAGTGCACGCATGCAACCTAATGGCAATATTTTGTTTTTTTTAAACAATGTGCGAGATGGAGACAAATACTACTCGGCTGTTCGAGAGCTTAACCCATTGACCGGAGAAGTTGTGTGGGAATACACAGGAACACCTGAAAAATCACTATACAGCATCACACAAGGTCATGTGCAGCCATTGCCTAATGGAAATAAACTTATAACAGTTAATAGTGAAACAATAAAAGGAGACGGGTATGTTCTGGAAATTGATTCAAATAATACACCCGTTTGGAAGTGGACTCCTCCTGACTATCACCAAATGGCATCAAAGCGCGAAGGTTTTTACAGAACAGAGCGCATTTTTGACATGCCCAAATACTGAAATAAAATTGGATGGTTAACGCGCAACATAAAGCTGTCAAACTTTTTTTCTCGCTTATTGTCTTTTTGTTAATTGTAGCTCTGTTGGAGCTTACAGGTTACTTCATCTTACGACATTTTACTCTTGAAGGGAAGTTTTCACCAAACCATAATATGGGTTTAAAAATTAGACATTATCTGATTTACCCTACAGATTCCAATATTCAACCTAACTATTTGCCTAACCATCCATTTGGATTTATTCACAACCCTCTCAAACTACAAAATGGCGAACAACAAAACAACATATTTGGTTGGCGCGGAAAAGCCCCTGCGGTTGAAAAACCGGATTCGCTGTTCAGGATAGTTTGTTTAGGGGGGTCTACTACTTACGGTTATGGCATAAACCATCCGGACAGCACTTACCCCGCTCTCTTGGAGAAAGTTTTGAAGCACAAATATCCTAATCGTAGAATAGAGGTTATAAATGCCGGTATTGAAGGTATTACCACCTTTGAAGAAATTCCGAACTATCTGTTTAAGATTAGATACCTCAAAGCCGATGCAATCATTATTAAAAGTGGCGGTAATGATGCAGCAGATAATCTATTAGTTTCTGAGTATTCGCCCGACATGGCGCATTATCATCATCACTTTTTGGCATTACCTACAGTTAACCCATTTGCAAAACCAATTTTTTATTCATACTTTATAAGTTCTATTCATGTTTATATTAACTATTATTACATCAGTCAATATGAAGAAACCAACTATATATTAGCACGAGAATTTAAGAACGAGAAATATTTTTGGTTTAAAAAGCCATTAGAAGAAGTGCTGAAAAATCGATTTTACTATTCATTCGAACACAACTTCAACACTCTTCTTCAAGAAATTACTGCCGATTCGACAAGTATTTACATTCTTCCATTCCCGCAAAACCCAGCAGGCGACCCCAACTATCTTGTAAGCCCAATGCATAAACACCTTAATGATGTGAATGACACCATCATGAAAAAACTTTGTGTAAAATATAGTGCCACTTGGTTGCCCTTTGATAACAGTGTAATTAAACCCGATGAATGGATGGATATTTGTCATTTCAATGAAAAGGGAAACCGTGCTTCAGCAATATTTATTGCTGAGCGAATAAGTATTCCATAACCGTATAAAGTGTACGCTTTTTTACTGCGCCATTTTCTGCTCTCTGAGTAATTTAGGCAGAATTGTTTTAACGCGCTGAAGTTCCTCCTTTTGATAATTTGAAAAAGCATCGGTCTCTTCAACAAGCAAAGATGCTTCTACCAAAGTGTCACAATCGCCAAGAGTTTGCTTGTAGTCCTTGGGGTATGTTAGTAAAATTTCAGGATTACTGAATTTCAAGTTTTTATACAATAGTGTTTTTGCGCTTTTCCAATATTTAACTGTTAGCTTTATAATATCTATGTATCTCTTGCGCATAAACATAACACGCAAGTAGGACAAAAAAAGCAACCTGTCAATTTGTTTGGGGCTCAGTCCAGCAAAAGTCATTACACCACCAAGGCGCTGGCGATACATGTCCCAATCATATGTTAGTAACCTATAACCACTTAGTCCTTTTGACGCCAGCTTAGCCACCTTAGTTCCCGGGAAAGGAATCATTATGCTAAACATTGGTTCATCGGCATTAATAGCAGCAGCAAACAGCAAAGTGTTCTCAATAGTTTCCTTTGTTTCATCTGGTTGACCCAAAATGAGCAATGATCCTGTTCTTACTCCGGCATTGCGAGCTTCCTCAAACGCCTTTGATATATAATTTAATCTGGTTCCTTTCCCCATAGCTTTCAGTATTTCATCATTTCCTGATTCCACTCCCATATCAATTTGTGTTACTCCAGCTTGCTTCATTTTTACCAAAAGGGCATAGTCAACATATCTTACATGTGTTTGTACATCCCATTTAAACCTCTTATGGATTCCATTTTCAATCATCTTGTCCATAAGCATAGAAGTTCGTCCCTTGTCAACAGTAAATAACTCATCACCCGGCCTTATCCACTCTGGGCTAAATGTATTGACTATGTATTCTAATTCTCTCATTACTCTATCAACCGAATTTTTCCTAGAAACCCTCCCGTTGTGATTCATACAAAAAACACAATCAAAAGGGCATCCTCTCATGGTTTGTATCCAATATGTATTTGCTCTGGGATACAAATCCCATGCAGGGATGGGAAGCTCATCCAAATCAAGCACTCTCTCACGTGGAGGATTTTTTTTAATGACACCATCAATATCTCTATAAACCAATCCTTTTATTTCCTCCAACTTAAGTTTGTATTTTAAGGCATTAAGCAGTTCATGGAATGTAATCTCTCCTTCACCAAAAACACCATAATCGAACATTGGAAACTGCTTCATAGTTGTAATGGGTAAAGCCGTAAAATGAGCACCCCCAACTAAAGTTTTACAATTTGGGATGCTGTTTTTGATTCTGGCAGCTAAGTATGCACAGGGTTTTATTTCATTTGTAAAGGCAGTAAAGCCAACAAGGTCAGGATTAAAATCTTTAGCTCTATTTAAAACGGTATCAAATGTTAATCCCTCAAATTTTGCATCAATTAGTAAAATATCATAGTTGCCCTGTAAACGTATATAGGCGGCCAATGCAGCCAATGACAATCGAACGAAATCCGGCTCATCATACATGTGTTCAATTGTCCCTAAACTCGGGGCATTAATTAATATGATACGTTGATTCATTTATGAGTATTGCAAATCTAAGGTATCCAAAAAGTATTTGTATTGATTACATTAGCAATATAAAATCATCAAATGAAAGTTTTAATCATAAATCCACCCCAAAAAAATACCATCAAAGAATATCCGGATGACAACGGTCAGGGGTATGTGGAAACAGATGATTATGGTTATTTTCCTCCATTAGGAGCTCTCTACATTCTGTCTTATGCAGAAAAAAAATTGCCGCAACATGAATATTTTTTTAAGGACTGCGTTGGTGAACATCTCGATTTCCCCCAAATAATAAACTATCTGCAAGAACTGCAACCTGACATTGTCGGTATCACCAGTTTCACCATTTCACTAATAGATGTTGTAAAAACAGCAGAGTTAGTTAAAGAGTGCAATCCGAATTCATTTGTCTGTTTAGGAGGACATCACCCAACAGCTTTCCCTTTTGAGGCCGCTGCACTGAAGCAATTTGATTGTATTGTGGTAGGAGAGGGTGAGTATGCATTCACTGAACTCCTATCAACTCTTGAGAACAAAGGAGACATAACAAAAATCTTAGGCGTTTACACCAACGACTCTATTCAAGTACTTAAAGAGAAAACATTTAAGGATCCCCGTTTCCTGAACCATGTTATTGTTGCGCCAGCCTATGTAGAGGATGTAGATGACATAGCCCCACCCAACAGAGAATACATTAAACACATCAACTATAACAGCGTAATCGGATTAACTGGCAAACTGGCAACTATCATTACAAGCAGAGGTTGCCCATACAAATGTACTTTTTGTGATGTGCCATATAAAAAATACAGGCAAAGAAATGTTGAATTAGTAATGGATGAAATTGAAATGTGTTTGGAGCAAGGTTATAAAGAGTTTCATTTCTATGATGACTTATTTAACATGACGGCACAAAAGATTCTGGATTTTTGCGATGCTTTAGAGCGAAGAGGGCTAAGCATTGTTTGGGATTTTAGAGGTCGTGTTAATGCAGTGACTTTTGAAAGTTTAGTGAGGAGCAAAAAAAATGGATTACGAATGATTTCATTTGGCGTGGAAACTGGTTCAGACCTTGGAATGAAGACGCTTAAAAAGGGAACAAAAGTTGATCAAGTTAAAATGGTTTTTAATTGGTGCAGGGAGTTAGGTATTAAAACAGTTGCTAATTATATGATTGGGTTGCCCCATGAAAAAAGTGAGCAAGATGTGATGGAAAACATAGAATTTTTAATTGAACTCGACCCTGATTATGCCCAAATAAACATTATGAACCTATACCCGCACACACGTGTGCATGATGATGCAATTGCGAAGGGTTTTGCCCAAAAAGGGCGTTGGGAATCATTTTCTCTTAACCCCACCACTGATTTTAGAGTAGACCATTGGATAGAGCATTTAACCGAAAAACAGCTTGTACAACTTCACCGGAAAGCATATCGTAAATTTTACTTCAGGCCAAAGTACATATTACGAAGCGCTATAAAAACAGCCAGTTTACATGAACTAAAAGCCAAAATAAAGGGCGTAAAAACTCTGTTGGGGGTATAGGTTATATGTTTTTCAAACATTTTATTTTTTCTGCTCTTGCATGTTTACTGGCAGCCCTTATTTGTGGATCTTACCTTGAATACACAGAAATTATTATCACAAACCTTTTGGATGGTACTATGCTCAATGGTATACACTACGGAAACTTTGGAATTTTGGCGAATTACAAGATTTATAAACTTTATGAGGCATTGTATTTGATTAACCCTGATGTCCCATGTTATCCAATTGCTCTTTTCATTTTTGTTGCTGTAGCTTTCTCTGTCATAGTAAACGCATCTGTCAATACTTTAAGAACTAATCCTTTAATTGTATGGGGGTGGCTTTTTGTTCTTTATGTTGTAGTGATTGTACCATGTATTGTTCAGCTTAACTTTACTCGATCTTCTCTGCTTTTAGCATTTGCCGGATTACTATTAGCAAACCAATACACGACCATTAAATATCCATATTCAATAGTTGTGGGCGTAGTATTATTTGCTGCGGCAATTTTTACTCGTATTGAGAGCGGGATAGCTGTTTTAGTAATTTTCATAGTCCTGCAATTAGTGTCAACAAGGCGAATAAAGATCACAACAAAACATAACATTATTTTTATATTCATTTCAATCGCATTGTTGGCTTATGTAAAGTATGATGCGTGGCATAATCCTAGTTATTTGATAGAAATAGAACCCGAGGTGGAGTACAAAGTTTTAGGGGGTGAAGTTGTGCCCCTCGGCTCAATGACAACTAAAGCTGATAGTATAAAATACCTTGCTGCTATATCTTGGCTTATTGGAGATTCTGTTCATATAAACGCAAAATTTATGCGTTCTATCATAAACCCCGAATCGGGATTGTTTCTTCCATACAATAAGTTTGTTGCAGGACTTAAGGAAAACTTCAGTGCCATCACAGCGATATTATTGGTTTGGCTTGCTTTTTTAATTGTTACTATGTTGCAAGGGTTTGCAAAAGATAAAACTCAATCTATCTCAATTCTCTCTTTATCCCTCGGTTATCTGATATTGCCGTCTACACTAGTTGAAACCGAATCAAGAATTGTAGTTCCACTTTCAGCTATTGGACTGTTTTTTATTGCTAAGCATCAGTTGGTGTCGTTAAACTTTAATGGCAAGATTTTTTCATTTTTAATATTTCTTGTGGCAATTACACTAAGCTATACAACACTTAAAAAGTGGATTTTAGATTACAAACTGATCTTAGCGGCAAACCAAAAAGCGTTTGATTACCTTCATACTAAGCACCCTGACGCTAAGCTTATTACGGGAAGTTTTGAAATTTATGCAAAACATAGTTTCACTCAACCTGCAAATATGAAACTCCATACAGTTGGCGCTGATTTTGGCCAACTGGGTTATACAAATGACATGAAACAGATAATAGGCCGCATGTTTCCTAATTGTGGTTACTATGAATATGGTTGTAGATATCTCAGTATCTTTAATAAAAGCGAAAATGTTTTGATTATTTCTGATGAAGAACGTTTAAAATTACTTGTCGACTATCTGCACTACTTTTACAACATCAATATCAAATACGAAAATTTATACAAACTCAATCATTTGCACAATACTTTCATTTTTAGGATACAGCTGTCGTAGTTTTTTCCAACATCATTTGCTGGCGATTTATTCCCGGCATGAAACTGCTTCCTCTGATAGTATATTTAAGTGATTCAAAAGCGGTTTGAATAAACCAGTTTGGTTTTGTTAAAAATGTTGTGGCAACGGTCTTAAAATAAGCGGATCTAAAAAAGAACTTATTGTAAAATTCGCGCTCCCACCTTAAATATCTTTTTTCTACTTCAATGTCGTGAAATCTATTTATGTAGGGGAATAGAGAAAAATCAATTTGGTTTTTATTTCGTTCATATAACGGAGTTCCTGGATACAGAGTAATTCCCCCTACAGAAGCTAATGATAGGTCACTAGTTATTGCGAACTCAACCGTTTTTTGAAAGTCATTTTCCGTTTCCTCCGGTAAACCCAGCATGAAAAAACCAGATGTTTCGATGCCAATTTGCCGCGTAAGTTTAAGTGCACTACGCGCTTCGTTTACATCTATATCCTTTTCGTAAATATCAAGCATCCGTTGGCTGCCACTCTCAATCCCAAAATAAATCCGTTGGCATCCCGCTTTCTTCATACTGTGTAGTAGGTCAGGTTTTATATTATCGGTCCTACTTAAACAGCTCCACTTTAAATTGAGTTTGCTTTCAGCTAGCAACTGACAAATTTCTTTAACCCTATGATGATTTACTGTGAATGTATCATCAATGAACCTGAAAGAGCGTATTTGGTGTAATTCAACCAACCACTTTAACTCATCAATAATTTGCTGTGGAGTTCTCAAGGTTAATCGGCTACCATAGCTTTTTACGCAATAATTACATTTGTAAGGGCATCCTCTTGCGCTTTGAATCATTGCAAACGGCCTAGGCATAAATGGTTCAAAGTAGTGCTTGGCGTTCATTAAATCATAAGCCGGTGAGGGCAATTCTTTAATGTCATGGATTCTCTTAGCGCCCATGCTATTATGTTGTGTTACCACTTCTTTTGAAACAAAACCCGAGATGGCGCCAGCATTGCTTTCTTTACCGTATAATCTCCACTCAAAGAAGCGAACCAAATTTTCTTCTGGTTCACCAATAAGTATATGGTCGACAGATGATTTACTTAATATTTCTTGGCAAAAAATAGTTGGATAGTGGCCAAACGCAATTATCTCTGAATTTTGATGATGCTTTTTTATTTGGTTTAAACAGTTGATGTCGCTATCAAAGCACTCAAACCCTATCAAAGTTAGAATATAATCAGGTTCAAATTCTTTAATGCGATCCAGTAAATCACCTAAAGATAATTGCTCAGCAATAGCATCAAGTAACTTAACCTTAAACCCCAATACATCCCTAATTATAGCTGCGGAAGAGAGTAGCTCTAAAGGGGGAAATAATGATGTGGGCGATACGTAGGAGCACATATATCTCCTTGTAATCCGCTCATCATTAGGTAAATTTATCAGACAAATCCTCATTGTAATTATTCTGAATGTACAACCTCTAACATTTTCAACATTTCGGTACTTTATAATACAGTGTCTTTAATGGGCTGTTGTGATTTTATCAATTTTGGCATCAACTTATTCGCCCTTTTCATCTCATTGCTTTGTATCACATCAAACTGCTCCTTTGAGTAAATCATGTCATTATATGATGCTTTGTAATCCGAAGCCAACATTTGCTCGTAGTCCTTGGGCATATTCTCAAAAAGGTCTGTTAGCCTATTTGTTTGCATTAAAACCTTTTTCAATACATTAAACCCCTCGGTCCTGTATTTCCAAATGAATTTAGACAAGTCAAAAAATCTGAAGTTCCAAATAAACACCTTTAAATACCCCCAAAACTGCAAAAGCTCAATCTCGTTTCGCTTTATACCAGCAAACTCAACAGCCCCTCCAATTTGTTTTCTGTATTCATCCCAATTAGTGGAAAGGTTGCGGTATCCACCTTCTTCTTTTGCTGCCATTCTGGCAATTTCAGTGCCGGGAAAGGGAACCATTATACCGTACATTGGGATATTTGAATTGATTTTTACAGCCAAATCAATAGTCTTTTTTATTGTTTTTTTGGTTTCATTTGGCTGACCTATTAGAAGCAAAGAACCAGTAGTTACTCCTTCTTCGTGCGCCATTTTAAATGCGTTGGCAATTAAATCTAAGTTAGTGGCCTTACCCATGTGTTTCAAAATATCATTATCACCACTTTCCACACCCATGTCAACTTGTGTTACGTTAGCTGCTTTAAACCTCTTGAATAAATCTCTACTAACATACTTAACATGTGTTTGAACGTCCCATTTAACCTTCCTGCCGATACCCCTTTCTGCTATTGCACCCAACAATTCAGCGGTTCTTTGCATATCAACTGTAAACAACTCATCTCCAAATCGAATCCACTCTGGCTCGAAGGAATCTATTAAAAACTCCATTTCTTCAATGGTGCGCTCCACACTATTTTTTCTTGCCACTCTCCCGTTGTGGTTCATACAAAAATGGCATTTAAAAGGACACCCTCTTTGTGCTTGAATCCAATAGTGATTCGCTGGCCGAAACAAATCCCAAGCAGGCATAGGTAAGCTATCTAAATCCAAGATTCTTGCTCGAGGTTTATTAATGATAATACGCCCACTTTTTCTAAATATGACACCTTCAATTTCATCAAAATCATTACTGTTTTTCACGGCATTACAGAATTCAAGAAGTGTTATCTCTCCATCTCCTGTTATGCCGGCATCAAATGAAGGGAACTCCATCAGTGTTCTATCCGGTAAAGCCGTCAAATGTGCCCCCCCAACCAAAGTTGTTGTTTTAGGAAGAGCAAGCTTTATCTTCGCAGCAACATAAGCGCATGGTTTTATTTCATTTGTAAAGGCAGTAAAGCCACATACATTCGGGTCAAACTTTACAATTTTTTCTATAGTTTGGTTGAATGAGAGTCTGTCAAACTTGGCATCGACTACTAATATTTCAAAATCTGAATGTTTGCGAAGATATGCGGCTAAGCATGCTAAAGATCCTCTCGGAAACTCAGGGGCATCATACCATGGCTCAATTATACCAAGCGGAGGAACATTCACCAATGCTACCCTGAACTTACCGGTTTCCATATTTCTACTATATATTTACATTTTACACAAAATAAAACGCTCGTGAAAGTAACACATAAAAGTTTCAAAAAAAAAATATTGCTAGTAAATCCCCCCGTTTTATCGGTTTTGGAGCCATGGTATGATGCACCCGATTTTCCACGAACAGCCCTTGCTTGTCTTGCTGCTTATGTTGTACATAAAAACCCCGATATTGAAGTTCATTGCATTGATGCAAAACTTGATAGGTTAAATTTTGATGAAACATTACAGCGAATTTTGAACCATCAACCTGATTATGTTGGGCTAACAGCTTTTACAAATGAAATAAAGCCTGCCGCATACCTTGCAGGACTTATAAAGAGGAATGATTCCACCATCATTACAATTTGCGGAGGGGCACATATCACAGCCATTCCCGAATTCACCATGAATGAGTTTCCTACTTTTGATATAGGTGTAATTGGTGAGGGAGAGCAAACACTTTCAGAGTTACTGATAGCTCTTAATATAGGTAAAGACATGGACGCTGTAAAAGGTATTATATATAGGTCAGGCAATGATTTACATAAAACAAGTCCCCGAAACAGATTACTTGATCTAGATGATTTGCCCATGCCTGCATGGCACTTAATGCCACCTGCGAAAGAGTATTTTATTCAAAGTGAACGGGGATGTCCGTTCGCTTGCATTTTTTGTCTCAATCACAACGGAAAGGTTGCTCGAAAACGAGGTGTTGAAAAAACACTTGATGAAATGGAATGGCTAATTGATTATGGCGCTAAAAGGATTTCTTTTGGTGACGAACTTTTTAGTGTTGACATGGTACGTGCTGAAAAAATATTAGATGGAATAATTGAGCGGGGAATTGGCCTGAGAGTTAGTTGGGACATTCAAACTCACGTTGCTTTTGTGAATGATAATTTATTTAAAAAAATGAAGATGGCAAACATTGCTAAATGTGAGATGGGCGTAGAAGCTGGCGATGGAGAAACATTAAAACGAATGGGAAAAGCCACTAATAGAAAAATGATTATTGATGCATTTAGGTTAGCAGATAAACACAATGTAGTAACCGGGTCTTTCTTCATACTTGGTCAACCTAATGAGACATACAAAACAATATGGGAAACCATAAAGTTGGGAATTTCTATTAATCCCAAAGAGCCCATTTTTGGAACTATGGTACCTTATCCAGGCACCGAAGTGGCCAAAATGGCTGCGGAAGGCAAAAATGGATTAAAGCTTGTTTCTACTGATTGGGATGAGTATAGGAAACAATTAAATGGCTCAATGGAGTTGGAGAACATATCACGAACAAAGTTGGAATGGCTTCAAATATTTGGCTTTGTTATAGTGTTCTTAGCAAATCTGCGATTATTAGATTTTCTAAAATTCTTTTGGATTTACAGAAAAGGAGCGTTGAAATTACTTTCAAAAGCAATATCAGGAAAAAAAACAACAACTGGCCTTTCTGAAAATCCTAAAGATTATGAGTCTGTCATTAATAGTCCATTTAAACTCTCAAAATTTGATATAATAACAGCCCGCGAATCTTGGAAAAATTATCAGAGTGTCGAGGTGCAAAATGCAAAAAGGTTGAAACCAGAATTGCTAAAAGAACAAATGCCTGTCTAAATTTTCATCCACAGCCAAAACATTTCGCGAAGCGTTATTAATAATGACGATAATTTTGTCGCTGTTGCAATACCTGTCAATCTTTGCTTTTGATTCACCTCAAACTCACAAAAAGTAAAACCGGCACGTTTGGCTTTAATCAATATTTCGGCAAGCATAAACAGTCCGTTGCTTTCAATTGTTACCACACCTGCATCAAATATTTTTCTGTGATAAAGGTGAATCCAATTATAATCTTTAAGGTTTATATTAAACAAAACGCTTACTGATTTGTGAAAAACCCAGCTATTGATGAGCATCCTCGGGCTATATCCTAAACGTTCTTTCCTATAACTGACCAAAATATCTGCCTTGTCAAGATGTTTCATAAATCTGCCAAACGTCTCCTCATCAAGCGGACTGTCGGATGGTACACAAATAATATACTCGCCCTGTGATACTTCTATTCCCTTTCTAACGGCCCCTCCCATACCAATGTTCTTGTCAAGATGGTGAATTACAATTTTGGGTGTGTTTTGAAAATGCTGATTGATCAGCTGAGCGCTTCTATCTACGCTACCATCGTTAACAAGAATTATCTCGTAGTGCAAATTGTGCCTTTCTAGGGTACAGATATTCGTTGTTGTTGCATCAACGATGATGGCTTCCTCGTTAAAAACAGGTGTGATAACGCTGATAATCGGCTTTGACATCAACAGCAAATAAATTGGTTATTTCAGACTTTCCACACTTTCTGCCACACTCACCGCAACCGAGTGTGTCATGTGATTGAGAACCCCAGACTTGATGCTATTCACAAAATCATCAAACTCCTCATATAATGGTTCAGGGTAAGATATGCGTGGAATGATAATGTCGCCATCCTTAACTGATAATTGAAAACTGCCGAAATCTTTTACTTGCGATTGGTAATCGCGTCCGGTTTGAATTATTTTTAGTTTTTCAGTTGTACTCACGTCATCAAATATCATCATTTGTTTACTCCCAACAACTTCTATCATCCTTTGTTTTATTGGGTTCAACCAAGATACCTGTATGTCTGCAATTATTCCGTTCGGATACCTACACTGCACAAAAGCAATATCGGCCTTTGAGCTAACCAGGTAACTCCGGGCTGTTGTTGTTATTGATTCTGGTTTACCTAGCCAATAAGTTAGTATGGATAAATCATGTGTAGCCAAATCGGTGATTACATCCACATCTTCCCGGATTGGTCCAAGCCCGGTCCGTTTGAACGTAAGATGCAGTAAATCTCCTAAATGACTCTCATCAATCGCGTGTTTGATGTATTTTACAACACTATTGTAAAGAAAAGTATGCCCCACCAGCAACGATAAATTATTTGTTTTTGCATCATCAATCAATTCTGTTATCTGAGCAGATGATGTAGAGAGGACCTTTTCGCACAGTACGTGTTTTCGGTTATGTAGTGCAAACTTTACAACTTCGTAATGCGTACCAACAGGAGATGCTACTACCACAGCATCTATGTTGTAGTTTGTAATGGTTATTTTGAAGTCAGTTGAAAAAGCAATAGCACCATAGCTGGCGGCTACTGAATTTGCCCTGCACTCATCTTGGTCACAAACTACCACAAGTTGGGTAAAGGGGTGTTCATTAATTATTCTGGCCAGATTTTTACCCCAGTAACCACAACCAATTAGGGCTACATTTATCTTTTTTTCTGTTTGCATCTTGCGAATAAACAAATCAACCACCTATTTCTAAATTCGTAACAAGTTTTTATCACATGCGCGAAGCCCTTTTCATCAAAAAAAATAAAGACCGCTGGGAAAAAATCCGCGTGCAACAGACCAATGATGTGGATGAGCTCTCCTCTAATTTTACGCAAGCCATTGAAGACCTCTCGTACTCACGCACCTTTTACCCGCGCAGTGCCACCACTAAGTATCTCAATCATTTAGCGGCTACTTTTTATCTGAGTATTTACCGCAACCGCAAAGAAGACACCTCCCGCATTGCCCGATTTTTCAAAACCGATTTGCCGCTGGCCATGTACCGGTGCCGGTTCACCATGGCCTTTTCGTTTGTCACCTTTTCGCTTTTTTGCGCCATTGGTTTTTACAGCGCACACACCGATAAAAGTTTTATTACTGACGTGCTTGGTTATGGCTATGTATCCATGACCGAAGAAAACATAGCTAAGGGCCAGCCCTTTGGTGTATATGCCGAGGGTAATGAACTGCTCATGTGGCTCGGCATTTTTTTCAATAACATCAAAGTGTCGTTCATTTACTTTGCCGGTTCGCTCTTTTTGGGCATACCGTTTTTTATTGATATGATTTTCAATACGGGCTTTTTGGGTGGGCTTGCGCTCTACGGCCCATTTAACCTGATGCAAGAAGGCCTGCGGTTGGGCGCGTTTGAGTATATGTTTTACCACCATGGCTTAGGGGCAGAGGCCGTACTAGCGGTGATGATTCATGGCACCTTAGAGTTAGCGGCTATCGTAATTGCCGGAGGCGCGGGGTTGGCTATGGGCATTGCCTTTTTGTTTCCGGGCACTTACACCCGCTTGCTGTCCTTTCGCCATGCAGCCAGAGATGGCGTAAAAATTGTATTTGCGCTCATTCCTGTTTTTTGTGTAGCCGGTTTTTTCGAGGGCTTTATCACTCGCTATTACAACATGCCTTTGATATTAAATATTGTTATACTGCTAATTTCTGCGGCATATATCTTTTTTTATTTCGGAGTGTATCCGTTTATTGTGCATCGCCAGCAAACCAACGCCAACACCACACCCGAGTAGCAAATGCTTCGCACACTTATTGCCCTTCTTTTTTCAATATACAGCTTTGGTGCTATTGCTCAGTATGATTATGATACAGACACTGCGGAGTATATAGAAGAAGCAGTAACAGAAGAGGAGGAGTATGACGAAGAAAGTTTTTCGGACGAGGATACAGAGCAACAATATTCTTTTACCACACTACAAGAGCAAGACACGTTTACACCAGCCGCCCGCATGGTTAGTGCTAGCACAAAAGATAAGTTCAGAAACGACAGCGATTTTTGGTATGTAGAAAAAGGGAGAGAAAAAAAAGAGGAACAACAAGAAAAGACATCGGTTATCTACGAATTTTTTCGGGCTATGGAGAAACTCTTTAATGAGCCCATTATGAAGGTAATCCTGTGGATAGCAGCCCTTTTCATTTTCATGCTGCTCATTTTTTGGATTGCCGGGTTAGACTTTTCTCTGCTGGTGGGCAAAGGTGAAATTGCCGGGCAAAATGACGCTGAAGAAAGTACAGACGTAGCCCTTATGAAAACCGATATGCAGGCAGCATTGCAACTGGCGCTCCGCGAAAATGATTTACGGCTTGCTGTACGGCTCATGTTTTTGATTTCGCTCAAAAATCTATCGGATAGAAAAATACTTCACTATAACGAACACACCACCAATGCAGAGTATGTGCGTGAGTTGTGGGGCAGTGAGCACTATCACCACTTTTTTCAATTAGCCAGAGCTTTTGAATATGTGTGGTACGGTAACTTTGAAATCACCGCAGAAAATTTTGCCCGCATAGAGCAGCATTTTCAACCATTCAAAAACAAAACTTCATGAGCAGCAATAAAGGAACAGCCATCCTTGCCGTGCTGCTGGTGTTGGTATTGGCAGCCCTCTTGTTTTTTAACCGAAGCCGGGCTTTTGATGAACGTGTTACGCTGCGGAAAACAGACAAAATTCCTTATGGGTCTTATGTGTTGTTCGAGAGCTTGAACGATCTTTTTCCTAAATCAACTATTACCATCAACAACGCACCAGCCGTTGAGTTAACCACCGATTCATTTAAGCCGAAAGCACTAATCATTGTTTCAAAATATTATCTAACCACCGAGGAAGACTTAAAAGATCTGCTGCACTTTGCAGAGCAGGGCAACGATGTGTTTATCTCAGCCGCTAGTTGGGATGCCGACTGTACCACCCTGTTAGACATGACCATCAGTGGTAACTCCTACATAGATTTATCGCTCAATTACTCCACGTACGACTCCGGCAAAGTGTACCTGAGCCACCCGGCATTTACTGCTGATACTTTTGAGTATCCCGGCAAAATGTATTCAACCACTATTGTTTACTATGATAGTGCATGTGCGCAACCACTTGGGTACGATGCCAAAATGAGCTGCAATTTTATCCGGCTAAACGTGGGTAAAGGCAACCTGTTTGTGCACACACAACCCTTTTGTTTTACCAACTATTTTTTGTTGTATAGAAACAATATTCAATACGCAGAGCAAGTGTTTAGTATGCTTAACCAGCAATACAGCGAGGTAATCTGGGATGAGTATTACCTGACCAAGCACAACCAAAACTATTCCGACAATGATTCATCACCATTTCGGATACTGATGCAAATACCATCTTTTAGATATGCTATATATGTGCTATTGCTGATGATGGCTCTGTATGCCCTGCTTAGCGCCAAAAGAGTGCAGCGTATAATCCCTATACTAGAAAAGCCCAAAAACGAATCGCTGGATTATGTCAATACGATTGGCAAACTCTACTACGAGAAAAAGGACAATCTTAATCTGGCGCGAAAAATGGCGATATACTTTTTGGAACATGTTCGCCAACGGTTCCGGTTGGTAACCTCTGACCTCAACGATGATTTAGTGCAGCGACTAACCGTACGTAGCGGTATGGACCAGAGTAAAATAAATTTCCTCATCTTGTTTGCGCGCCAACTAAAAACAAAAGAAGAAGTAACAGACACCGAGCTGCATCTATTTCACGAAAAATTAGAAGAGTTTTATCATCAATCAAAATAAATGACTATGGAAGAATTTCAGTTTCAGCAACGCTCAGATCTTTCGCAGCTTAACAGCGCAGTAAACATACTGCATAGCGAAATTTCAAAAATTGTGGTGGGGCAAAAAGAAATGGTGCAGTTGCTCACCGCATCCCTACTGGCCGATGGACACGTGTTGATAGAGGGAGTGCCGGGAGTGGCCAAAACACTTACAGCCAAACTTTTGGCGCGCAGCATCCGCTCGGGTTTTTCGCGCATACAGTTTACACCAGACCTTATGCCGAGCGATGTGATTGGAACCCCTGTATTTAATGCTAAGCTCGGTGAGTTTCAATTTAAGCAAGGCCCGCTTTTCAGCAACATTGTTCTGATTGACGAAATCAACCGCGCTCCAGCCAAAACACAATCTGCTCTTTTTGAAGTAATGGAAGAGCGGCAGATAACTGTAGATGGCACTACGTACAAAATGAGTTTTCCGTTTATGGTGCTTGCTACTCAAAACCCTGTAGAGCACGAAGGAACTTACCGCCTGCCCGAAGCGCAATTAGACCGGTTTTTGTTTAAGATAAATGTACCCTATCCAAGCGAAACCGAGGAAGTACAAATCTTGGAGAAATTTAATAAGCTAGGCAACGAAAAACCTCTTGAAAGTGTGCAGCCCGTGCTAAGCGCAGAGCAAATTGCACAACTGCGGCAAATCATCAGCAATATTTTGATTGAGGGAAAACTCTTACAGTTTATTGCAAAACTGGTGGGTGCTACCCGCAACAATAAATCGCTCTATCTGGGGGCTTCGCCCCGTGCCTCTTTGGCATTGCTTCACGCATCTAAAGCAATTGCTGCCATGAATGGTCGCGATTTTGTGATACCCGATGATATACTGTTTGTAGCTAAACCCGTGCTTCGCCACCGCATTATACTTTCGCCCGAAAAAGAAATGGAAGGCGTAACTACCGATGATGTGATTACACAGATTATTCAAACCCTCGAAATACCTCGCTAATACATGCTAGCTCGCATTTGGCGTGCTGCAAAGCACTGGTATTTCTCTTTCTATCTTAACTGGACAGTGTATGCCATACTGTTTGCTACTGCACTGCTATTTGTGTTCTCCTTTTTCTGGCCGGTTTTGATAGATGTACCCGGTATATTGCTCATGCTCTTGCTTGTTGCTGTATTTGCTGACACGGTGTTGATGTATGCCAAAAACGAAGGCATAGCCGCACAACGCATCATCACACACGGCCGCTTGAGCAATGGCGATGAAAATCGCATAACAATTAATGTGCATAACAACTATTTGTTTCCGGTGCAAACCAAAGTAATAGACGAAGTGCCCCCACAGCTACAATGGCGAAAGTTTAGTTTATCCACCCGTATTAAGGCAAAAAGCAAGATAACTTTAGAATACGTTTTGAAACCTACAGAGCGGGGGGAGTATGTTTTTGGAAGGGTATTGGTATTGGCCACCGGAGTGCTGCGATTAGTTACGCGTAAATTTGCTTTGGGTGCCGAAGAGGTAATACCGGTGTACCCTTCATTTATTCAAATGAGAAAGTATGAGTTGCTGGCAGTAAGCAACCGGCTAAGCGAAGCAGGTGTAAAGCGCATTCGCAGGTTGGGCCAAAGCACCGAGTTTGAGCAGATAAAAGAGTATGTGCAGGGCGATGACTACCGCACTGTCAACTGGAAAGCTACCGCGCGCAAGAGCAACCTGATGGTGAATACTTACACCGATGAAAAGAGCCAGCAACTCTACTGTGCTATAGATATGGGTAGAAGTATGAAAATGCCTTTTGAAGAAATGAGCTTGTTAGATTATGCTATCAACTCTACGTTGGTACTGAGCAACACAGCTCTGTTGCGAAAAGATAAAGCCGGATTACTGACGTTTGCTAACACTGCTGAAACTTTTTTGCCGGCAGCACGTGGCAGTACACAAATGGAACGCATATCAGAAAATTTATATAAACAGAAAACCCGTTTCTTAGAGAGCGACTTTGAGCAGTTATATGCCCAAATTCGCCAGCGGTTAAAGCAGCGAAGTTTGGTCGTATTGTACAGTAATTTTGAAACACCTTACAGCATGGAAAGGCAGTTGCCGTATCTGCGTGCCATTGCTAAGTATCACCTTTTGTTGGTTGTTTTTTTTGAAAACACAGAAGTTAAAAAAGTGACACTGCAAAAACCCGAAAGCATGGAGGGGATATATGTGAAAACAATAGCCGAGAAAATGATGCATGAAAAGCGGATTATTGAGAAACGGTTGCAACAAAACGGAATACTTACCTTGCTAACCGCACCACAATCATTGACCATCAACGTCATCAACAAGTATTTGGAAATAAAGGCGAGAAACATTCTGTAGCACGAGCATAACAATTATCACTTGTTCATGTAATTCCCCTAAACGGGTGATTTTTTCTTTTCATGTTCCCCCTATATTTGTCATGTAAGCGCTTTGTAAAACAGGATACGCTCATTGTAACATAAAACAATAGCTATGAGTGTTTACATAGCGCTGTGCTTATCCCCCCAATAGCACTCATTATTTTATCATTCAAAATACAAAGCAATGAGAAAAGCATTGGTGATTATCCCGGTATTATTTTTTGCCATTCAATTAATTGCTCAGCCCTATCGCAGCGCCATTGGCGGCCGGTTGGGCTACCCTGTAGGCATTCCGAGTTTCAAACACAACTTTACTAAACACCACACCCTAGAAGCTCTGGCCGAATGGTATTATGGAGGTTTGCAGATAGTTGGGTTATACGAGTATCACGGAGCTATTAAAGAAGTAGATGGCCTGAGACTATATGGAGGTGGAGGATTAGGTGTTGGCTTTTACAAGGCAAGACCTTATTGGGCAAGAGGCAACAAAGAGTATAAATCGGCATTTGGACTTACGCTGCACCCCATCGTTGGCATAGAATACACGCTTCGTCAGGCGCCAGTTAATTTTTCTATTGACTACAAGCCGGCCATTGATGTATTTAGATGGTGGTGGGGATATGGCTCGGTAGGTTTGGGCATCAGATATACTTTTGGCAAAACATAGTGCTTATAGTGGCACTTCATTGGCCAACAAACCACTGTACAATTTCATAATACCCTTTTGCGCTGCTGTATAATTATCAGCAAAAGCTTTAGACATTGCTTTGCCGGTTTTTAGCCGAAGCACATCAGCAATCACTTCAAACATTTGCCCGTATTCACGGGTCATTTCGTCCTCTGGCTTCGATTGCAAAAAGCGTTTATTGGTGCGCAGAAGCGTGTGCGCCATTTCATAATCTTTGATGAGAATGAAATAGATGTTTTGTACTATGCGTTGCAGTACATCTCCTAAAAATGTAAATTTTGTTTTGTCCCATTGCTGTCCGCGCTGAAGGTAATGAGCCGCTTTTTCATACTCTTTTTTATACATGTATAATACAGCATAAATGCGCTCAATGTCAAAATTAAAAGTGTCGTTTGGTGTGTTTTCTAAGTAAAACTTCAAATGGTTATTCATCATTTGCTCTGCCTCATCTAATTGGTTATTGAGAATAGCTACTACAGAGTACATGAGCGGATGGTAGCGGTTGCGAAGCAAGGCCTTCTCGTATTTTTTGAAACATGCGCTATAGGTTTGCATGGCCAAGCCGTACATGCTCCCGTGGCAATACGCATTGGCCATTTTGGTTTCTACATAGATGCGGTAGTTTTCGCCTACTCGCTCTTCGCAATGTTGTAGTGCGGTTAAAGAGGCCTGCAAACTTTGCATCAGGTTTTCAAAATTGCTAGTGTAAAATTCATAATAGCTAGCCCAACTTAAATGATAAAAAAACTGACACACCGGATACTCCTTTCCTGCCAATTTTTTCTTCCACTTTTCTAACTCAGCTAAAGTCCATGGGCCATACTCATTCATTTTGCCATTGGCTGAATAATAAAATATAGTGGCAAACAAGTACTGTAGCCAAATTTCGCTGCGCTTTTCGGTGGTGGGTTTGCCCAGTGCGCGCAAATGCTTGTTGCCGTATTGTTCGGCCATTACAATTTTGCCGTTGAGCACAGGCAAGCGTACACAAATGTCAAACATGAGTTTGTAAAACTCTGCCAGCTTTTTTGCATTGCCCTTCAGTAGTTTTCTTTCGCGTACTTTGGCTTCGTGCAATAGCAATGTTTTTTGGCCTTTTTCCCAAAGCAGATACAACACCGCTTGATTAGTACCATTGGTAAGCGCATTGTAGCACTTGTCTAACAACACAGAGTTTATCTTGTCAAAGTGAGATTTAGTCAGTTGTAATTCGTTTTGCACCAGCTCATCATCAAATGTTTTATCGGGCAGGTGAGCAATAGTTTGTTGCAGCACTTCCTTTTCTCGTTTGCTGGTATGCATTTGCTTAACCACCGCAATTTCATCGGGCTTTAGCGTACGCAAAAATTCACTCAACATGCTCATGCCGGTGAAAATAAAAAAGCATTGAGATGTTAAACTTAGTTGGTTTGCTTGTGTACTACCAGTGAGTAATTGCGGGTACTCGCTACAGACGATGGAGCAAACTCCCACAACTTGTAATAATAAGTTCCGGCAGCTAAACCGGCATCTCGGTCGCTTATACCGCAAGCGCTATAGTTTCCGGCTGTGTTGTTATCTGCACAATATCCAATTACAGTGCCTACTGAGCCGGCTCCGGTTACTGCATCGCGGGTAACGCGAATAGCAACGCCACTAGTGCTGTTGGTCTTTATACTGTAGTTTGCGTTAATCACAACGGTTTCGTTAGCCACAATCGGTACGGCCACTTCGCCTACAAAAGTAAAGGTGCCTGATGCCGCTGTATGAATAGTAATGATGGCCGAGATAAAAGTGCCCACATCACCACTCAAATCATCCGTTATCTGCAAAGTCCAGTTGCCATTGGGGTTTACACCATTGAAAACAGAGAGTGGAGTTTCGGGTTGGTAAGTACCGGTAAACGGAGCTGTGCCGGTTGTAATAGAAGTAGCGGCTGCATCGTCAAACACTGTGCCTGTATAGTTATCACCCAATCCACCATTATCGGTTGTTAGTTCAGCTATTTGCCCACCTGGGCCAATCAAAAAAACATCTAAATCGCTATCCCAAGTGTGATTAATGTTCAAGGTAACGGTTACTTTACATACAGTGCCGGTAACCCCCGAAACCGGAATTGATACATTAATGGTAGAAACATCAGGAATACCTTGGGATGTAGTATTAGAGAATGTTCCAAACACACCACAGCTTCCCACAAAGTTATCGGGCAGATTATCGTTTGCCACTAATGCGTACGATGAAAATGACTTCCAAACAGGTGCCCCACCTGCCCCACCTGAGGTTAGTATCTGCCCTGCAGTGCCGGCATTATTACCGGGCATAAAAGCATTGTCTAACCTAAAGTTTCCGGCCACGTGCAGCAACTGCGATGGCGCGGCAACACCTATACCCACATTGCCCCCGGAAAGCACTCGCGCACGCTCTACGTTATCGGTGCGAATAACAAAATCTTGTGTATTGGTAGTGCCAATAAAATTGGTGGCCGGCACTGTATTGTTGTTGCCGTTAGTCCACCACGGGCGCTGCATACTTTGTGTTTCTGCTTGCGCAAACACATCAGTAGCAATTACAACTGCCATGTAACTAAACCAATGCTTAAGCATTTTATAAAGTTAAAGCAATTTAAACCCTATACAATACTTAGCCCGCGAACATTCCTACTGAAGAGTCACATGGTAGTGTATAGAAAAAAGCCGTGCGCATCCAACCTCGCACGGCTTACTAAAACCAAAACAAAAAATTTAGGCAGCTATGTTCTGCTCGCTGATGTTTCTGCGTTGTATCTCGGTTTTGAGTTGGCGCAACAGGTAAGGTAAGTTTATGTTGTATTGAAATGAACGAGTGTAGGCGGCCAGCAATTCTTCGTTGCTGAGTGTTTGAAGGTAAGCGGCCACTTGCTGTGGCATGCGCTTAATACTGTTGTAGGTAGTGGTTCTCATTTTGCGCAGTTATTTTTTTGATACGGCAATGGCATCTACAAAAAGTAGTTCGCTGTTTTGTACCGGCTCCAATTCGCCATCGGCATTTTTCATAAAAGGAATTTGTAGTTGAATGGCTTCGGCTTGTAGTGGTATGGTGGTGCCAAACAGTTCCACCAAATCTGCGCTGATGGGCACCGCGTGCGGGTGCAGCTCTGCTTGTTTGAGATAATGCACTATCTGCTCGCCATTTTTGCCATTGAGCATTAGCAACTTGTGCAATAGTTTGCGACCAATAACAAACTGCGTTTCGCAGTAGTTTCCATTTTGCTGTACAAAGCCAAAAAGGTAGGCATCGGTACGGTCGTGCAGTACAATTTCATTGACAAAAATTTCGCGGCTGTTAAATACTTGTGGTGTGGGTAGAGACATACGTTTGCGTTTTTGATAAGGCAAACATCAGCTACCACAACGCAATGGATTTGCGCTGTCAAAATTTATAAATAATTTTTTTGAAAGCTGTTAGTACTTCAACTCCGGGTACGGCACTTTGCGCAGTTGCTCAAAGAGCTTTTCACAAGTAGTTTTTGCTGATGGAGGGTTGAGCGCAAAGAGCCAGTATTTTTCAAAATCGCCTTGGTTAATGGCCAGTTGCATGGTGCCCTGCGATTTGTGTTCGGCAATCTCCCAGTTTACTACCATTTTATAGTTGAGCTTGTTTTTATATCCAAATGAGGCCGTTCTGTCTAAGGTAAACAGTGCGGTGTCTGAGACGGTTTTTGTTTCAGTGTAGTTTTTGAGTTGAGTAAATTTTTGCTGCGTGGTATCCGTTTTTGAACTTACGCCATATCCCAAAACTATTGGGCGTTGGCTATCTGGCAATGTTTGCACCGTGCGCAACGAAAGCAACGTGGCCGCTTTGTGGTGAGCATGTGTTTCAGCAACAGGTAACATGCAGATTAAAAAATCGTACTTTGTTTTGGTGAGAATATCTTTTAGCCGGGTGGTTACCCAGCCCACATTCCAGGTGGTGTCTAAGGGTTCTTTTTCATCTAAACCATAGTGTGCATCGGTTTGGTCTAAAAAATAAATGTTGCGTGTGCCAATAATTTTTCCGGCATTCATCAACTCTTGTTTACGGATACGCGGCAGGTGTTCGCGGCCTATTTTTTCATCGGTAAGTTCCAAACCGTAGTAAGTATTGCCCAGCGTAGAGTACTTGTAACCACCTTCACCATTGGTTATCACGCATTGATCTACCGTGCCGTTTAACTCATGTGTAACTTTGTAAACCAACGCAGCCACACCGGTTTCGTCATCGGGATGGGCGGTTACTACCAATACTTTAGGGGCTTGTTGGGCAACAACCGTTTGTGTGAAGAACAACGAAAGCAGGCAAATGAACTTTATCTTCATGGCACAAACTTAATCCAAAAGAATATCTTGTGATTACTAAGGGCTGCAACAACTTAAAACTAATGTAAGATGAGTTTAGTGCAGTTGGTACAACATTTGCGTGTGTAAGAGTATGCACATCCCCGACATGTTTCCATCTGCTGCCGGTATTGACTGGTCTGCTGTATTTATCCAGCTAATTATAGCACTGTTTATTGTAAGCAGTATTACCATGCTCACAGCTATTGGTGTAGTGGTTTCATTGGTGTTGGCGGGTGTATCTGTTATGCGCAAAACCAATTCTATAGTAGCTGTTTTTCGCAAAGCACTTAGCCGCATTTCGCTCATAGTTGGTGCAGCTTTCGCATTGTGCCTCATGTTTTTAGCCAAACTGGTGTTGACTTATCCGTTTTGGATAATTGCAATATGTAGCTTGTTGCTTATTCCTATTATCAGTATGTTATTTAGGGAGGCGGTGTTATTTATCATTTGGAAACGATTCCGTAAACTGATATACTTTTTCAGAGCCTTAAAGTTGTTGGTGAGCAGCAGACAACACTAAACCAACAATAACCGCTACTTTACGCGGTGTAAACGGTTATTATCAAAATGTGTTTGCCACTTAACTGTTTTGTCCACTTCTGCGCTTGGAGATTTTACTGTAGGGGTGTACACCCAACTACCACGAGCATACTGCGGGGTAAGTTCCAATAGCAAATAGCCGTGATCAATAATGTTTACATAGCGCAAATGCGGATTAGCCACACGATTTTTGATGATGGATTGGGCAAATTTGGCTAATGGCTTACCAACCCGCTCATCGGCATTGGTAGAAGTAATACTGGTAACTACCATTTCTGCACCAATAATTTTATTGTCGGGAGTTTTGCGATACGTTTTTTTGTTGCGCTGCTGGCGCGCTAAATCAAAAGCCCATGAGCTATGTATATCTCCCGTGAGTACTACAATGTTTTGTATTTGGTGTGCATACAAAGAGTCCATTATTCGGTTGCGGTCGGCAGGGTAGCCATCCCAGGCATCTAAGTTGCGTTGATATTTTTTGCTAATGTGTTTAGCGCTAAAATCAGAGAACATTACTTGATTACCCAAAATTTTCCATTTGGCTGTACTCTTTACTAATCCATCTATCAGCCAGTCGGCTTGCGATTTTCCTAAAATAGTTTGTGTCGGGTTTTTTAGCTCGGCATCATACGGACTGGTTAGTTGTTTGGCACGCGCTTCTATGCGGGTGTCCAACATCCACAAGTCAGCAAGATTTCCAAATTGTAATTGGCGAATGACCTGTGGCTCTCCGGTATCGGGTAAAATAGGCAGCCATTCAAAGTATGCTTGTTTGGCTACTTGCTTTCGGGCCTCCCAGTTTCCTTCATTGCTTTGATGGTTTTGCGCACCACCAGAGTAAGAGTTGTTGGCAAACTCGTGATCGTCCCAAGTGGTGATAAACGGGTGGAGGCGGTGCGCCTCTTGCAAATCGGCATCTAACCTGTACTGCGCATACCGTGTGCGGTAATCGCGCAACGATACAATTTCGTGAGGCGGTATATGGTAGCGAACCTTTGGCTTATCCGGGTTAGGCAGTGAGCCACTTTCGTAGATGTAATCGCCCAAATGTATCACCGCAGCAATATCATTTTGCAGAGCCACCAAGCGGTAGGCATTAAAATGCCCCGCTTCGTAATTGCTGCAACTGACAACTGCCAATTTCAATAAGTCTGCGTTTTCGGGAGCGGTTTTGGTGCGGCCTATGGCGGAGTAACTGTTTTTGTATTTAAAGCGATAGTAATATGTAGTATTGGGTTTTAGCTCTGTGGCTTTGATTTTTATAGTGTAAGCGCTCTGCCATTCGGGAAATACCTCACCGCTGTTTACCGGTTGTATCAAAAAGGTATCGGTAGCTATTTCCCATTTTACAGCTTCGGTGGTCGGTTCTTGAGTATAGAGTTTTGTCCAAAGTATTACACTATTGGTGTGTGGGTCGCCCGATGCCACACCAAAGGCAAACGGTGCAGTTGATTTATCTAACAAAGGGGTTAGTGTGCTGTCAAAAATTTGTGCAAATCCGCATATATAGTTGTAAATAAAAAATAATGCAAAAATGATTGGTTTCATAGCAGCGGCAAGTGTGGCGAGTATATGGCTAATGGCCGATAAGCAAAAATGATTTTATCGTTAAATCAAACAATTTCTACTGTTTGCCACCACCTCCCGATAATCGGGAGTTAGATTTATCATCTTGCCTGCGCAGCGCATTTTTATTTCCAAACACATATGTAATGCTCAGGTTAACCGTGCGGTTGAAACTCTGCCAGGAACCAATAGTCTCCATATTGGTATTGCTGGTATTCCATCGCCACTTCATGGTTTGTAAAATATTCTGAGCACTGATGGCTATGGTGAGGTTGTTGTTTTTCAAAAAACTTTTGCGTACGGAAGTATTGAGCACGCCCACCAATTTTGAACGCCCCTGAAAAGATACTCCACCCACATTCATCCATCCGTTTATATCAATAGTCATGTTTTTCCAAAAGCGAAACATATTGCTGCCCCACAGATTGTAGCTTACTCCGCTTACGGCAGAGCGGTTATACCCGGCTAAATACTGATAATGCTGATAAGAAAGGTTGTGGTTGGTTTGAAAATCCCACCACTTGGTGAGTACAATTTTGGTGTATAGTTCTAAGAATACTTGTTTGCCTTCAGAGCCGTTTATCACGCTGCCGCGAGACAGTTTATTGATGGTATCTAACAGTGACGATTCTGTGTATTCATCTTTAGAAAAATTGCCACCCACTTCTATATTGAAAATGTGCTTTTTGAACATAGCACTGTAATTCACTGAAATTTCATGAAAAAAACTGGGTCGCAAATAGGGGTTACCTTGCCACGTAGTGTAGTTATCAAAATAGATAACTGCATTGTTGATTTGCTGAAAACTGGGACGATTTATTCTGCGCGAGTAGGCCAGCGAAAGGTTGTGGTCATCATTTATACTATACCCCAGCTCTACCGAAGGGAAAAAACTGATGTAGTTTCTTTTTACCGCATTGTTTGAAGATTGAATAAAAGTATGCTCTGCCCGTACTCCGCCACTCACCGATATTTTTTCTAAGAATAAAGCACTCCATGTGCCGTATATGGCGCTAATGTTTTCGGTGTACTCAAAATTATTGCTCAGCAGTGTGTCTAAATATGGTTGCCCATAAAGTAGCGAGTACACATCAAACATATTTTTGTTTACCGTGGTCTCATTGCGAAATCCGGTTTCAATTTTTTGACCATACTTCTTAAACGGATGTACATAATCTAATTGTGCAATCAAATTATTAATGTATTTTTTTATATGTGTATTTCGGCTGATGCTTTCAGTAGAGTCGTAAGTTCCGTATTGGTCGGTAGCAGTAGTGGCCAGCAGTTTTGTTTCGTTGCCGGTCAAGTAAGTATGTGTGGCACTTATTTTGAGGGAGCGCTCGGTGGTGTCAAAAATTTTATCGTAAGCCAGGTCATTAGTTACCGAGTAGAAATGTTCTCTGTTGTTGACGTTAGAGCGATAATCGTTTGCCAGTAAGTGTTCTTTATTTTCGGTGAGCGAATGCGAGTTGGTGAGCGATTTGTTTTTGGTATAAGCAAAATTACCGGTGTAGGTGAGTGTGTTTTTGGGATTGATAAACAGATCTATGCCGCCTTTAACGGTATGGTTTTGGCGTTTATCGTCAGAAGGGCTATTCATGTGATAGTAGCTGGTATCTTGCAGGTAAATCTCGCGGTCTTCAATGTACTTGGTACCATTTTCTACATAGTTAAAAGCATACGTGCCAAACACATTAGCTTTATTTTTACGGTAGTTGAGCACTACGTTATTGTTGGTACGGGCTATGGTACCATAGTTGGCTGTAATGCTGGCGTTTAATCCATCGGCACGCCCTTTTTTTAGTTTAATGTTAATGATGCCCGCCCTGCCTTCGGCCTGATACTTTGCCGAAGGATTAGTAATTAATTCTATGCTTTCTATAGCATTTGCAGGGATAGATTTCAAAAAGGCGCTGAGGTTGGCATTGGCCATGGGGTTGGTTTTGCCATCTACCAGCACAATTACCCCTTGCTTGCCTTGTATGGTTATGTTGCCATCTTGATCTACAGTTACACCCGGCATATTTTGCAGCACATTATCTGCTGTACCTACCTGATGAGTGGGGCTTTGCGCCACATTAAAAGTGGCTTTGCCGGCTTCTTTGGTATATACTTTTCGGTTAGCGGTAACGGCTACTTCTTGTAGTGATTTTTCTTCGGATAGCAGTTCAATTGTTAAGAGCATGCTATCTGCCAGTGCTACGGTCACCTCTGTTATTTTGGTGGCGTAGGTTAGTGCGCTTACTTTAATCAAATATGCACCGGGGTTAACTTTGCTAAACTCAAAGCTGCCATCAAGGTTGCTGGCTGTACCGGCCACAAATGCAGAGTCGGTAGTGAGGAGCACTACGTTGGCCAGCTCTATGGGTTTTTGGGTTTTGCTATCGGTAACTGTGCCACTTACTATAGATACTGTTTTTTTTGCAGCTGCAAAAAGCGGAAAACAGAAAATACACAGGTAGAATATAACGTGCTTCATAGGGGTTGCGGGCACAACAATCACCAATATACTTTACGACCAAAAACGATTTATCAAATTTTAACCTAATAAACCCAGGGCTTACTTCTAACAAAAAAGCCACCTGCTGAGCAGATGGCTTTCTAAATTTTTAATCAAAAGTTGCTTATGCAGCTACTCCTCTTTCTATACGGCTGAAAGCAACTACAGTTAATCCGCTTTCGGCTGCGCCTAATACTTGTGCTACTGTTTTGCTACCATCTTTTACAAACGGCTGAGTAAGCAGGGTATTTTCTTTCAAATAAGAGTTCACGGCACTTTCTGCAATTTTATCTAATATATTTTCTGGCTTGCCGGATGCGGCTGCCTTTTCGCGGGCAATAGATTTTTCGCGAGCTAATACTTCGGGCGATACACCGGCAGCATCAACTGCCAATGGGTTCATGGCGGCAATTTGCATGGCTACGTCTCTTCCAATGGCAGCTACAGTATCGTTTAACCCTTTGTTGAGGGCTACTAATACACCTATTTTATTGCCCATGTGGTTGTAGGCCACTAAGCTTTCTCCCTCTAAGGCAGCAAATGCAGATACGGCAATCAACTCGCCAATAGCAGATACCTTTTCTTGTACCGCATCTTTTACAGTGGCGGTACCTAAGCTAAGAGCCAGTACATCCTCGGTAGTTTTAGAGCCGGCAGCTAAAGCGGCATCAGCAATTGCAGTGGCCAGTTTTACAAACTCTTCATTTTTGGCTACAAAGTCGGTTTCGCAGCTCAGATACACTACTACCCCTTTGTTATTTTCGCTATTGGTTTTGGCTACTACCACGCCTTCGGCTGCTGCGCGGCCAGCACGTAGCTCGGCTACTTTAGCACCTTTTTTGCGCAAAAAATCAATGGCTTTTTCCAAATCGCCACCGGCTTCGGTGAGCGCTTTTTTACAATCCATTAAACCGGCTCCGGTTTTGTTTCTCAGTTCGTTTACTTGTGCTGCTGTAATGGTCATTTCTTTAAAGTTATGATTGGTTTAAGAATTTAATTTGAATTTGATTAAATGAAGCAGCCAAGTTATTGATGAACCTGGCTGCTGTTGTTTTTTGGGTAGAAAACCTAAAGGATTACGTTGTTTTTTTAGGTGCTCCTCCGCCTCCGGTTCTGGTTCTGCTGCGGCCTGCTCCTCCACCGGTGCGTTTACGTGGGCCTTTGCCTTTGTTCTCGCCATCGGCACCTGTTTCTTCGTTTACATCGCCATCAAACTGATTGTTGTCTGCATTGTCATCGTCTTCTGCTAAGTCGTTACCTTCGTTAGAAGCAGCGCGCTCGGCCAATCCTTCGGCAATAGCATCGGCAATGTAGTTGGTCAAAATAGCAATTGATGTAGCGGCATCATCGTTACCGGGTATGGCAAAATCTACTTTTGTAGGGTCGCTGTTGGTATCCACAATACCAAAAGTGTTAATGTTTAAGCGCTGCGCTTCTTTTAAAGCAATGTTTTCGTGGATAATGTCCACTAAAAACAGAGCGGCAGGTACGCGGTTCATGTTGGCCACACCGCCCAGTACTTTTTCCATTTTTTCTTTCTCGCGGGTAAGTACCAGTTTCTCTTTTTTGGTTACGCTTTCCAGAGTACCATCGCCCAGCATTTTTTCAATGCTTTGCATTTTTTTGATGCTCTTGCGAATGGTAGTAAAGTTAGTGAGCATACCACCTAACCAACGCTCGGTAACAAAGGGCATTCCTACACGGGTAGCCGCTTGTTTTACCACTTCTTTAGCTTGCTTTTTGGTGGCTACAAATAAAATTTTGCGACCGCTTTTGGCAATAGAACGGGCTGCAGAGGCGGCCTCTTCTAACTTATCGGCAGTGCGGTTAAGGTCAATAATGTGTATGCCCTTTTGCTCGCCAAAAATGAACGGCAACATTTTGGGGTTCCACTTTCTGCGCAGGTGACCAAAGTGTACCTGTGCATCTAAGAGCGCTTTATGTGTTATTTTTTCCATTTCAGTAATGTGTTGATTAGGATGATAAGAATAGGATTAACGTTTAGAGAACTGCTCTCTCTTACGCGCTTTGCGCAAACCGGTCTTTTTACGCTCCACTACACGAGCATCTCTGCGCAGTAATTTTGCTTTTTTAAGCGCTGGGCGTTTTTCGGCATTGTCGGCAATTAATGCGCGGGCAATAGCCAACGATACGGCTTCAGATTGGCCTTTTACGCCACCACCAAACACGTTTACGGTAATATCAAAGCGGCCTTCGCTCTCGGCAGTTTTGAGGGGTGCCTCTACTTTGTTTTGCATGTACGGCAACGGGAAGTACACTTTGTAGTCCTTTCCGTTTACGGTAATTTCTCCGCTGCCGGCTTTAATGCTTACGCGAGCTACGGCTGCTTTTCTTCTTCCTACTTTTAATTTATCCATGGTATAGGGTAATGTGTTTAGTTAAGAGATTTTGGTTTTTGTGCAGCGTGTGGATGCTCGGCTCCATCGTACACAAACAACTTGGTAAACATTTTACGACCTAAAGAGCTTTTAGGCAACATCCCTTTTACGGCATGCTCTATCAGTTTATTGGCGTTTTTCTCCAATACTTCTTTTGGCGCAGTAAGGCGCTGACCACCCGGGTAGCCGGTGTAGCGTACCAAAAAGCGATCGGTCAGTTTTTTGCCGGTTAAGCGTACTTTGCCGGAGTTGATAACGATAACGTAATCGCCACAATCTTGGTTGGGAGTAAAGGTGGGTTTGTGCTTGCCGCGTAGTATAGAGGCAATCTCGCTGGTCATGCGGCCGAGGGTTTTGCCTTCGGCATCTACGATATACCACTCGCGCTTTACTTCGGCTTCGGTAACCGTTTTGGTGCTGTAACTTCTTGCTTGCATTGTTTAAAAATTTAGAATTTGTGCCCTCTTGGTTTTTCAAAAGGGAGCGCAAAAGTAGTTTTATGGGTAAGGATTACAAGGAATGAGCCACTATTTTTTCATTACACCTTTGCAACTCATTGATAATGAGTGAAAGAAAAGTTTGTTTTTGGCATTTGCCATTTCCGGGGCTACTCCTTCTGCCACTGTTTCACGGCTACTTCTTCTTTCACCAACTCCAGGGCGTGCACCACCATATCGGTAAACGTTTTTTGCAGTTGTGCATCGTCTTCTTGTACTAATATGGCTTCTATGGTTGCATCGGTAATGCGCTCAATGAGCACGCGGCTTTCGTCTGTGCTCAGGCGTTCAAAAATTTGATGGATGGTTTGAAACGTAATGTCGTACACCGATTGTTGCAGCGCATCGCTAGCTGCCGGGCCTATCAGTGGTATTTGCTCCAGGCGCTTGATGTTGGGGTTTTGTTGGATGGCTTTAGTAACCGATTCACGAATGGTTTCGCGCAGTTCATCGCTGTGCAACTCGTATTGGTCGCGGGTAACTTTTTGTACGCGGTGCGCCAGGTAGTTCACTAGCACCTCTTTGCGCGGCAGTATCACCTGCTCAATTATTTTACCGGTTACCGGTATGCCGCCTTTCACTTCTTCTTGCACTCCGCGCAGCACATTTATCACCACCTTGTCGGTTACCTCTTCGGCCAGTATGTTTACGTATTTTGAAAATAATTTATACGCATACCAGTTGCGCACTTGTATAAACCCCAACCGCTGCAAGCGCACAATAATGGCTACTATGCGAATCACCCGCAGTATTCTAAACGAGCCCAGCGGTATGCAGCCCAGCACATCGTACCAGCGGGCAAACGGATAAAAAAACCACTTAGCGTATGTGCCATGGTAAATAGCTACCGACCACCTAAACAAAAGCTCGGCAATAAACACCGCCACAAAACACAGGTCAATAAAAAGAAAATTGTTGTACACGGGCAGGTATGCCTCATACACTTGCGGTACGTAGGTTTGCAGTAAGCTCCGCACGGTTTCGGTTTCAAAATTGAGTTGTATGGCCAGCAGCCCGAGGTTGAGCAACACCAATATGACCATGATTATGTCTAAGCCCAAAAAGGCGCGGTCTATGGTTTTGCTGTATGGGCCGGTGGGTGTGGAGCTATATGAAGTTGCCATGGCGTGAAGATGAAAAACAAATTAAAACACATAATGCAGAATCAAACCCGCTTGCTATCTCCCGCCAAATCTTTTCTTTGCGCACCTAAAAATAAATCATCCATGCGCTTATCTCTTTTTGCAGCACTCGTTCTTTCCCTGCTTTTTCAAAGCTGTGGCGATAGCAAAAACAACAACACCCAAAATACTACAAAACGCGAAGCCAAAGGAGGCGTAAAATATGGAGGTGTATTTCGCTATAATGAGTCTGAGTTTCTCAAAAGCATTTACCCGCTGGGTGTTACCGAAGTTACCGGCCACCGCATCACTAACCAAGTGTATGAGGGCTTGGTGCGGTTTAATCAAAAAGACCTGACCATAGAACCCTGCTTAGCCAAAAGCTGGGAGGTGAGCGAAGATGCTACACAGTACACTTTTCGTTTACATAGCGGAGTTAAGTTTCACAACGACCCCTGTTTTGAAGGTGGCAAAGGCCGCCTAATGACCGCGCAGGATTTTGTGTATTCGCTCAATCAACTCTGTACACCAGACCCCAAAAATCAGGGTTTTACTTTTTTTAGAGATGTGATAGCCGGTGCCGAAGAACTGTACACCGCCCGCGAAAAAAAACAAGACGACAAGTTGCTGTTGGAAAAATGGGGCGTAAAGGCGCTGGACGACACTACACTGCAAATTACTTTGCGCAAGCCAACGGTAGATTTGCTGCAACGATTAGCGCTGCCCTTTGCCGCTGTGTTTCCTAAAGAAGCCGTAGAAAAATACAAAGGAGAAATACTCTACCATGCCGTAGGCACCGGCCCCTTTGTGCTCAAAGCGCTCAAACAAGATGAGGCCATCATCCTCGCCCGCAACGAAGAATATTGGGATAAAGATGAGTTTGGCAATCAACTGCCTTACTTAGACGGCATTAAGGTAAGTTTTATGAAAGAAGAAAAAAACGAAATGCTGGCCTTCAAAAAAGGCGATTTGGAACTCAAGTACCGCCTGCCCTTTGATATGATTGACGAAATTATTGATGAGAATAAACAGTTGAAAGGCGAATACAAAAAATTTCAACTTCAAGTAGCCCCCGAACTAAGCACTCAGTTTTATGGCTTTTTGGTGCCCGATAAACTAATGAGCAACAAAAACGTGCGGCTGGCCTTTAACTATGCCATAGACCGCAAAGCCATTGCCGACTATACCGCCAAGGGCGAAGGAACACCTTGCATGAATGGTTTTGTGCCGCTGGGCATGCCCGGTTACGATAATGCCCAAGTAAAGGGCTATACGTTTGATGCCGCCAAAGCCAAAGAGTATTTGGCTAAAGCCGGCTACCCCAATGGCAAGGGGTTTCCTAAAATAACTTTAGAGATAAACAGCGGTGGCGGGCGCAACGAAAAAATTGCCGAAGCCATCCAGAAAATGCTGACACAAAATTTGAACATAGAAGTGGAGATTACCCAAGTAGTATGGGCGCAGCACACCAATAATGTAGAAACCGGCAAGGTTAATTTCTGGCGCTTTGGCTGGGTGGCCGACTATCCGGATCCGATCAACTTTTTGAGTTTGTTTTATGGCAAAAATGTTCCGGCTACCATGGAGCAGGCCTCTTATGGCAACCCTACCCGCTACAAAAATGCGGCATACGATGCCTTGTTAGAAAAAGCCATGAATACAACTAACGATGCCGAGCGCAATAAACTGTACGTGCAACTTGACCAAATGATTGTGGATGATGCCCCCGTGCTGCTGATTACCCACAGCATGAACCGCAGATTGCTGCAACCTTACGTGCAAAACTGCCCCAACAACGGCATGGAGTACCGCAACTTTAGAGAGGTGTGGTTGGATAAGTAGAATTACTACTCTTCATCATCAAAGCTGTAGGTTTCCTGATTTGCGTAGCTTTGGAAGGAATTTAGCTCAGCCAAGTCAACGGGCATTAAACGAGATTCGTTTATCTCAGAAAGGTATTTTTTCAGCAGTGCGCGAACCCTTTGAAATGCCTCCACTGGTGTTTTTTTATACGCCTCTGTCATACTAACCAACTCCTTTAACTCACCTTTTGTTGGCTTAAAGTGAGGATACTTTGAAAAAAATTGAATGGATAACTGCACTAATGAACCAATACATCTTAATTGAACATCTAAGCTTTTA
Source organism: Chitinophagales bacterium (assembly GCA_016787045.1). Classification (GTDB taxonomy): domain Bacteria; phylum Bacteroidota; class Bacteroidia; order Chitinophagales; family LD1; genus Bog-950. Next base: position 36,558 of record JAEUVA010000011.1, on the reverse strand, counting down.
TGCTTCCTCAATACGGCAAGCATTTCATTCTTGCCAACCTTATAAAGCTCTTTAGCGCTTTCATTCGTAACACCCCCATCTTTAACAGCTTTCATTAGTATAGTAGAAGCCAATGCATGTTCTACCATATACCTGCCCACCTTTAGTGAATTTGCTTGTTGAAGGTGGTTGATCGCTAAATCAAAACGATTTAATTTTTTTTCTGCTAACCCCAATAGTAACCAATAGTTGTAGTTGTTCGTTCGGTAGCTCTGTATGCTGTGTAACATTTGTAGACCTAACTCAAGCCCTATACCAAGCTGCTTATTCAGTATCCACGTTCTGGACAATGCTGCATCCAGTTCATTCCAATAAGAGTGATCGTCAGGTATTACATGCGCGGAGATGTCAATCAAAATCTGTTTGATGCACTCCTTTTTTTCTTCCTTGGTCACTAATGCCAAAATTGCATCGTTTACGAAATTCATTCTAAGCGATAAGTTGCCGGAGTGGTCAACGCGTACGAAATCGTCAATCTGAGGTATAATGTTATCCGCATTGGTTTTAAACATAAATCCTGCTAACTCTCTTGGAAAGCGATCAATTCCTAATTCTTCAAGAATTACCATGGACAAAAGCAAATCTCTTTCGTTAGAGGTATTGCCGGAGAAAATTCGGGAAACATCATTGATTAGCTTTGTTCTGAAGTTTTCACCATGAAATAAAGACCAAAGAAAATTGATGCAGTTTCTATGGCTTAGTATTTTATCAACGGCATCGTCTAATAACTTGCCCTTCAAACTTCCAAGCAAGCCCTTTGAGTTTAGAGCATTCCAAATGTTGATGGCAAAAGGTCGGGTAATATCTTCAGGGATTTCAAATTCTTGAAAAAAACAATCTAATAGTTGCGCTTTTTGCTTCTTGTGTTTTTGTGTTCGCTCACTGGTTACAATTAGCAAATTGATGTCCGGCAAACCTCTCTTGGCCAAATCTCTTATTGGATAATAATATTGAGAGGCATGATCTACTAAAAGAGCAATGTCACGCACCCCTCTTTTGTGTTCCAAATATATTAAGTCAACGAACCTGCTAATGTCTAAGTTATTTAAGCCCTCAAACTCATAGACCACATACCCCTTGCTAATCAATGATGCGCCAATTCGTTTGATAAATGATGACTTACCAGTAAACGGTTTGCCATAAATACTAAAAACAGCAACTGTTTTATTGGGCTTGTCCCAGCTATCCAAAAAAGTGTCTAACACGTTTTCCAACGAAGGAAGTGCGAAGTCCCAATTATGAAAAATATCTTTCCATGATGCATCTTCACCCCAATACAACTTACTGTTGTATGGGCTTGTTTCTTTAGCAATGCCTGCAAACAGAGTATTGATATTAATGAAGCCAACAGATTGGGCGCTGGAGAGCACCTTTTGCGCTTGAGGATAAGCAACACGTACATCCGTAGCTAAAAAATTTAGAAACTCATTTGTGTCCCACTTAATATGTATTCCACCAATGCTATTTATCTTGCTAATTAGGAGAGTATTATCAGAGGGGTCTATAAAGAATAATTTTTTTTTGTTACTGGGATTTTTTGACTGATTGTACATGGTTATGAAATAGTCAATATTGATATCTCCTAAACTGTATCCAACAAAGATAAATGCGGAGTGTCCAAAATCTGTTCTAAGGGAACTAAAACGCCAATCATCGCTTTTAATAGCACTAACATAGTCCTCGGAACTAAATACAAACCCTTCAGATTTGTTAAGTACACAGCCATGTAGCTTAATGTACTCTACACGACTTTTGTCTTTGATATAGTTTGCGTGTTTTGAATTATGAGCAATGTATTGTTTTTCGGCTTTCGTGTATATTGTTTCCAAAACATCATCAACATTTGTTGTGTAGATCTTCTGCCAGTTATACTTTACCAAATTATCATGACTTTTTGTGGGTTTAACATGCTTAAGCAAATCACAAATAAAGTCATTGAAGGCCCCGATCCCATTCTGTGTTTGAGCGAAACTTGATACAGCACTAAGTGATGCAGCAAGCAAATCTTCCCTCATTTTACCCGTGGCTTTAATAAAATCGTCAATTATTACCTCTTTTAGCTTGTTACCCAATGGAATTGGATCCCCATTGTTTAAAGTGGCTCCGTAGCTAAAACCTGCACCGGTAAACAAAATTGGTATTTCGTTAAGATCCTCAAGAAGCTGTTTAAGTTTTGTAATGGTTTCTTCCATAATGGTTGATAAGTGATTAAAGGTAATTTTTTATATGTTACTTTCACTTACTGCAAACGTATCCCCCTGATTCAAATCGCCAGTTTGGTAACCTTTCTTAAACCAACGCATACGCTGCTCGCTGGTGCCGTGCGTAAAGGCATCGGGCACTACATAGCCCTGCGCTTGTTTTTGCAGTTTATCATCGCCAATGGCATTGGCGGCTGTGAGCGCTTCTTCAATATCACCGGTTTCCAGTACTTGTTTCATTTTTTGCGCGTGGTGTGCCCACACTCCGGCTAAAAAATCGGCTTGCAGTTCCAACTTAACGGATAGTTTGTTGTACTCTGCCTCACTTAGGTTTTGCCGCTGGGCATGTACTTTGCCCGATATGCCCAGCAGGTTTTGAATGTGATGGCCCACCTCGTGCGCTACTACGTAAGCCATGGCAAAATCACCGGGGGCTTTAAAGCGGCTTTGTAACTCATCGTAAAACGATAAATCAATATATATTTTTTCATCGGCACCGCAGTAAAACGGCCCCATGGCCGATGAGGCAGAGCCGCAGGCGCTTTCTACTCCATTTCTAAAAAGTACCAGTGTGGGCTCTTTGTATGGCATACCGGCTTCGGTAAACAGTTTGTTCCATACATCTTCGCAATCGGCCAGTACTACTTTTACAAAAGCTGCGGCCTCGTCATCGGGTTGGGGTTGGTTGGGCGCCTCAGTTTGCTGCATGGGGGCGTTACCGATGAGCTGTAATAAATCGCCCGGGTTTTTACCCATAAACAGGGCAATCAAAATTACTACAAGGGTACCTACTCCACCCAGTGCCATTCCTCTGCGGCCACCACCTCCGCTACCGCGCAGGTCTTCTACGTTATCGCTTTGTCTTCTTCCTTTCCACTGCATAAATTGCTTTTTAGATTTTTTTGATGCCGCTAAGTAGCAACAATTGCTCCAATTTTGATGGCTTTAATGTATGTTCGCGCCCATTCTTCAAAACTACCAACAACACTTTTTCACATGGCTCAAATCCAAAAAGTACACGCTCGTCAGGTTCTTGATTCAAGAGGCAATCCCACTGTAGAAGTAGATGTAATTACCACCAACGGCACACTTGGCCGCGCCATAGTGCCCAGTGGTGCCAGCACCGGCAAGCACGAAGCTGTGGAACTGCGCGATGGCGATAAGAAAAAGTACTTGGGCAAAGGGGTGCTCAAGGCGGTGAAAAATGTAAACACGATTATTGCCAAAGAACTGGAAGGGCTGAGCGTGTTTGAGCAAAACGCCATTGACCAAATTATGGTGCTATTAGACGGCACACCTAACAAAGCTAAACTTGGCGCCAATGCTATTCTTGCGGTTTCGCTTGCTGCATCCAAAGCCGCTGCTGATGAACTGGGCATGCCGCTGTACCGGTATGTGGGTGGGGTAAATGCCAATACGCTGCCTGTGCCATTAATGAACATTTTGAATGGTGGTGCACATGCCGATAATAAAATTGACTTTCAGGAATTCATGATTGTGCCCACCGGTGCCGATACGTTTAGCGATGCATTGCGCATGGGTGTAGAAGTTTTTCATCACCTCAAGCAAGTACTCAAAAAGAAAAAATACTCTACCAACGTAGGCGATGAAGGCGGCTTTGCCCCCGAAATAGGCAGCAACGAAGAAGCCATAGAAACCGTACTTGCCGCTATAGAAGCAGCGGGCTATAAACCGGGCAAAGATATTTACATAGCTATGGATGCCGCCAGTACGGAGTTTTATGATGAAAAAACCAAGGTATATCACTTCCACAAAAGCAGCGGCAAAAAACTAAAGAGCGAAGAAATGGTGGCATATTGGGAAAGCTGGGTAAAAAAATATCCCATCGTTTCTATTGAAGACGGCATGGCCGAAGATGACTGGAAGGGCTGGAAACTGCTCTCCGAAAAACTGGGCAACAAAGTACAACTTGTGGGCGATGATTTGTTTGTAACCAACGTAACCCGCCTGCAAAAAGGCATTAGCGATAAAACTGCTAACTCTATTTTGGTAAAAGTAAATCAGATTGGCTCGCTTACCGAAACTATCAACGCTGTAAACCTGGCGCACCGCAGCGGCTATACCTCAGTTATGAGCCACCGCAGTGGCGAAACTGAAGATGTAACCATTGCAGATTTGGCGGTGGCGCTCAACTGCGGGCAAATAAAAACCGGCAGCGCCTCGCGTACCGACCGCATAGCCAAGTACAACCAACTGCTGCGTATTGAAGAAGAACTTGGGCCTATGGCGTACTATCCGGGTAAGCAGTTTAAATATTTGCGATAGGCAAAGTTTTTCGGAAGGGCCTAACTTCTTGTTCTCAGGTTCGGTTTTTGGGAGCGGTTACCTCGCACTAATTGTCATTGCAATTAATACATTATCTTCGCTACACACATTCTATGTATGAAGACCGATCTCATTATCAAAAAGATAGAAAAGCTGCCGGAGGCCATGCTTGCTTCAATATCTGATTACATTGATTTTTTACTTGAAAAAGCCAAGCAAGATGCCTCTGCTTCATCTTCTCAAAACAGAAAGTTAGGAATCGGGAAAGGGCTTATCAAATGGATTGCTCCGGATTTTGATGCTCCACTGCAAGACATGAAAGAATACGAATAATGCAATATCTGGTTGATACACATATCGTATTGTGGGCAATTAGCAATGAAGAGTTACTATCGGGCACTGTCAGAGATGTTTTGACAGACACGAAAAATGAATTGTATTTAAGCGTTGTCAGTGAGTGGGAAATCGCCATCAAGTTATCATTAGGTAAACTTCAACTTAACGGTACCCTTGCGCAACTATTGGCTAAAATAGATGAGTTGGGATTTAAGGAACTACCGATAAGAAGAGCTCATTCTACAGCGTTAATTCAACTGCCCTTTCACCATAGAGATCCATTTGACCGGCTGTTAATAGCACAGGCAAAAACAGAAGGGTTAACTCTTGTAACCGGTGATGCGAACTTTAAAAATTACGAGTTAGAGTTACTATTCAACTAAACAACTAAACAACGTTACAAGTGATACATGCTTAAGAAAATACGTATATGTGCGGCTGTATTTTCAACTTCAAATACATGTAATAGCATTTTGAGTTCAGCAGGGATGTTAGCCGTGTTTTTTCTCTGTAGTGCAACGGTTGTTCGCACTACGGAAAACCTGCTACTCAAAGGCCGCCTAAAACAAATCATTCACCACCTGAGTGATACCCGCGATGAATACCTCTATGATGAAATGGGGCGGCTTGCCACAGTAAAACAACCGTATGGCGAAGAATGGAACTACAGCTATGCGGCCAATCGTGTTTTAATAGTGCACAAGGACCGATACCCAAACATTTATTACGATACCATTGTAGAAAATCATCGCGAGCAACCGGCTTTTGTGCAAAGCGGTAAGTTCGTAGAGCGGTTTGTTTATGACAGTACAGGTTCACTTTTGTACAGTACATACGGGAAGCAAAATGCAAAAAATAATAAGTGGCAATACAAACATGCTTATGACTACTATCCGCAAAGGTGGGATACCGTAAGTGCAGATGCACTACTCTGTAAATGCAATATTTTTGCCGGTAAAAATCTGCTCAAACGGTATGTAATGAGCAGCTACAAAGGAGATACCATCACGCACTTTATCTACAAGTACAAAATGGATGCAGAAGGAAAAGTACAACCCCGGTCCACCTATTATTCTACCGGCCAACTATACGATTCGTTGGGTTATGTGTATTATTGAAAGTAAGAGATCACATGCAGTTTAAGTTTTTGAGATAAACCCATACCCATGGCACAGTACAATCTGGTGCAACAAAAAGCAATGGAACACCCACGGGTGGCAGGCCTGCTGACCACAGCGCTCAGTGGCTTGCTTTTTTACCTCGGGTTTTACCGCCCGTATTTGCAAATCAAAGAACACGTTGAAGAAGTTCATTTTTCGTTAGCCGCCATTATACTTTCGGTACCATTAATGTTGGTGGGGTTAGTGTTGCTGCTATTTGCCAACCGGTACTCGGCATTCATTTTTAAACCCAACGCAGAGCGTACAAAAACCCAACTGTACACCATATACGGGGTTACCATCGTAGCAACACTGCTCGTGATTTGGCTGCTCAACCGTTGGCTGACCGCCAACGGATATAGTACAATTTAGAGGGAATTTTTCCGTTGCGCTCGCAGAGTTCTGGAAGCGGGCAGGAAGTATTTCCGTTGCGTTCGCAGAGTTCTGGAAGCGGATAGGAAGTATTTCTGTTGCGCTCGCAGAGTTCTGGAAGCGGGTAGGTAGTATTTCTGTTGCGCTCGCAGAGTTCTGGAAGCTGGTAGGAAGTATTTCCGTTACGCTCGCAGAGTTCTGGAAGCGGGCAGGAAGTATTTCCGTTGCGCTCGCAGAGTTCTGGAAGCTGGTAGGAAGTATTTCCGTTGCGCTCGCAGAGTTCTGGAAGCTGGTAGGAAGTATTTCCGTTGCGTTCGCAGAGTTCTGGAAGCGGGTAGGAAGTATTTCCGTTACGCTCGCAGAGTTCTGGAAGCGGATAGGAAGTATTTCTGTTGCGTTCGCAGAGTTCTGGAAGCGGGCAGGAAGTATTTCTGTTGCGTTCGCAGAGTTCTGGAAGCGGGCAGGAGTTTTTTCCGGTAGCTACGCTACTCCAAGGCATGGTTTCTATCATCTCTTATAGCGTTCTGCAATAGATAGCTACCTAACCGAATGCAAGGTTTGTGCTTCATTCATACATTTGCCGCGTGCCAAAAATCCTCCTTACCGATCACCTTCATCCGCTGCTCAAAACCGGCTTAGAAAAAAACGGATTTACCGTACATGACCTGCCGGATATTACCGAGCAGCAGGTGCATGAAATAATTCATCAATACGATGGATTAGTGGTTAACAGCAAAGTATTTGCGGGCGAAGAACTGTTTAGCAAAGCCCCTTACCTCAAATTTGTGTGCCGTGCCGGCAGTGGTTTAGAAGTAATGGATTTAGAGGCAGCCGCCAAGCGAAACATTATTTGTTTCAACAGCCCCGAAGGCAACCGGCAAGCTGTAGGCGAACATGCATTGGGTTTGCTGCTTAATGTGCTCAATAACATCAGCCGCTCGCACACACAGGTTAAAAATAGTGAATGGATACGCGAGCCCAACCGTGGCACCGAGCTACACGGCAAAACGGTGGCGCTGCTTGGTTATGGCAACACCGCTCAGGCATTTGCCAAAGTACTATTGGGTTTTGATGTAAGCATACTGGCGTATGATAAATACAAAACCGGTTTTGGAAACCAATTTGTGCAAGAAGCCGACCTGCCACTTATTTTTGAAAAAGCCGATGTGCTGAGCATTCATCTGCCATTGACTGCCGAAACCACACATATTGTAAATACCGATTTTTTGCGCCAATTCAAAAAACCGATATGGCTCATCAATACAGCAAGAGGGAAGAATGTAAATACCGCTGATTTGATTACTGCCTTAGAGGAGCACCGCATCATAGCAGCCGGGTTAGACGTATTGGAAAACGAAAAATTAGAAACCCTCAAAGCAGAAGAAAAGGCGCAACTCCACACTTTGGCTCATCACCCACGGGTGGTCATCACCCCACACATTGCCGGCTGGACCCACGAGAGCAAACGCAAAATTGCAGAGGTGCTTTTGGAAAAAATATTGGCGCTTTACGCATAGGTGCTACAGGAGGTATTAAATGGGTTATGTAAGAACCAACTCTTTTTCTCCACGGCTCAGTTCTTTTACATAAAACCATACCGATAGCAAGCCCACGAGCAGAAAGTAAGCGGCCACAACGGCTACACCACCTCGTAAAAACTCATTTAACCCAAACCAATCGGCTTTAATAGTGCTGTAGCCCACCACCGCGCCACAGGCCAATAGCATAGATACCAACCCGTATGGCTTTTTGTCTAAAAGCGAGGTGAATCCAAAAATATTGGCAAATAAAAACAGGCCATAAACCATTGCTTCTTGGTTGCTGATTTCGCCAAAGCGGAAAAACAAAAAACACAACAGTAAAAATGTGACCGTGATGTGCACCAAACTAAAGCCGAGAAAACCGCTGCTGTATTGGGGGCGGTATTTTTTCAATTCGTTCATTTGGTGTATGGTAGGTGCCGGAAATTTTTGCGCCACATCAGCCGGGCGCCAGCCGGTAGGCATTAACCAAATACGTAATTTGTCTTTCCAACTTCCGGTTCGCCAGGCATCGGTCAGCATCAGCCAAAAATGTTTGAAATTGATAATGTAAGGGTTCCACGTTTGTGCCGGTCTGCGCATACCATACACGCACGGTTCACTATCCAACTCTTCCTGAAAAGTGCCAAACCACTTATCCCACACAATAAAAATCTGGCTATAGTTTTTATCCATATAAATATCGTTCATGGCGTGGTGCACGCGGTGATGTGCCGGAGTAACCAAAATGTGTTCTAAAAAACCCATGCGTCCTATAAAGCGGGTGTGGTACCAAAACTGGCTAAACAGGTGTATGGGGCCAATAAGCAATAATACTTCGTGCGGTATGCCAATTACAGCCAGCGGCAGCATAGCAATGCTGTAAATATTGGTAAGTACCGAAATTTGCTGGCGCAGAGCGCAAGGCAGGTTAAACTCCTCGCTGCTGTGGTGCACCAAATGGTGGGTCCAAAAAAAATTGACCCGGTGTTGCAGCCGGTGTATCCAATAGCCGGTAAAATCCATAAACACAAAGGTGATAAGGTAGGGCCACACACTGCCTTGGGTCCATTCCACTACGCTCAGGTGTTTTTCTAACCACGGGTAAGAGATAATGACCAAGCTGATGCCTAAGGTAGATTTAAGGATATTGGTCATGCCCGAAGTCAAACTGCTAATAGCATCTATTACGTTGTGTGGTTCCTTTTTTACCACCACTTGCCAAAACAATTCAACCATAATCAGCAGCAAGAAAATGGGCATGGCTATCAAAAGCATGTTACCGTAGCTATTCATGGCGAGGTAGGTTTTTTTAGAGTGGGCAAAATAGAAAAAACATGGCTCAAAGTCGCGTTTTTGTCATCACATAGTCATCAGATTGTCATAATACTGTCATAATCAGGGGTTGCTCTTGGAGGTACGGCTTAACATCTTTTATATTCGTTTCGGAAAAAAATTACATTTGCCCGCTTTTGTTTAAACGCTATATCAATAGAGTATGAAGAATCTGTTTACCCTGTTCGGATTGTTGGCCATCACATTTGCCCTGCGCGCCCAAAATGGCGAAATTTCAGGTACAATATTAGATGAAAACGGTGAGGGCGTTATAGGCGCCAGTGTGGTGATAGTAGATGCCAAGGGCATTTCTACCGGTCGCGGTACAGCCACCGATTTTGATGGCAACTACAGCATCAAGCCCCTTACACCCGGCAAATACAATATTCAAATTTCGTATGTGGGCTATGCCACTCAGGTTATACAGGGCGTTGTGGTGTATGATGGCAAAAACACTTTTCAGAATGCTAAACTCAAACCATCTTCACAAGTATTAGGCGAGTTAGAAGTAATTGCCTACAAGGTGCCGCTTATAGACCCGGGCAAAACCTCTTCTCAAAACGTGGTAACAGCCGAGGAGATAGCCAACATGCCCACCCGTAACATTACGGATATTGCGGCTACCACAGCCGGTGCCTTTCAAAGTGACCAAGGCGGTGGCATCAGCATTAAGGGTGGCCGTGAAGAAGGTACCGAATACTATATAGACGGGGTAAAAGTAACCGGTGTACCTACACTGCCTGCTACCTCTATAGAGCAGTTGCAAGTGATTACCGGTGGTGTGCCACCCCGCTATGGCGATGCTACAGGGGGTATCGTAAACATTACCTCTAAAGGCCCATCGGGCGATTTTCACGGAGGTGTGGAGGTACAAACCTCTCAATACTTGGATGCCTACGGCTATAACCTGATCAACGGTAACTTTACCGGCCCCATCTGGAAAAACAAAAAAACTAACCGAACCTACATGGGCTTCTTTTTGGCGTTTGAATACCTCCGCCAGCAAGACCAAGACCCTTCTGCCGTGGGAGTATGGCAGGTGCGTCAAGAAAAACTTGACTCTCTCCGCCAATATCCGCTCCTTAAAAAAGAAACCAGCAAGGGCTTTAATGTAGCTGCCGAAAACCTAACATACAAAGATATGTACAGGCAAAAGGTAAAACCCAACACCGTGGACAATAACTACCGCGCCACCGGTCGTATTGACATCCGCCCTGTTGACAATATCACATTAGCCACCGGTGGTTCACTGGTGTACCGCAACTACCACGATTGGATTGAAAAATACACCCTGCTTAATGCAGAAAACAACCCTTACTACAATGTGCTTAACTGGAGGGTGTTTGGTCGCTTTACGCACAACATACAAGGCAAGCAAGACGATGATGCCAAAGACGGGAAAAAGAAAAAAGCATCGGCCTTCCAAAATGCCTTCTACTCGTTGCAATTTGATTATGAAAAATATGTTCGGTCATTTGAAGACGAGTCGCATGGCCAAAATCCGTTCAACTACGGCTACATTGGTAAGTTTGACCTCAAGCAATCAAAAGTATATGCGTTTGATACGTTTGGTATAGACAACACTATTTACCAAGGTTGGAAACATGTGGCTTATGCCGATACCGCTGTAGTGTTTACTCCGGGCACACTAAACCCATACGGCACACGGTTTACAGAGCAGTATTATGAGTTGTTAGGGGCCAGTGTAAATAGCGAAGGCGGTTATGAAGTATTTTCGGATGATAACGACTTGTTTACCGCCAATTTAAACCAGATTCAAGCAAACCAAGCGCTCATTAACGGACAGCGCTCTAACCTTGCTTACAGTATATGGTACAACACCGGTCGCCAGTATAACGGCTATGGCCGCGACCGTGATAACGACCAGTACCGCGTACGTTTAGAGGGCGCTTTTGACATTTTGAAACCCGGTGCAGCTACCCGCAACAAACACTCCTTTGAGTTTGGGGTAGAGTTTGAGCAGCGGGTAGAAAGATCATATCAAGTATCACCACTCGGTCTCTGGCAGCGTGCACGCCTTTTGGCCAACCAGCACTTAGATGCGTTAGATTTGGCTAACCCTACATTTATTGTAGATGGCAAAGAGTACACGTACGACCAACTGAAAGCCGACCCCAATGCCAACTTCTTTTTGAATGATACCATTACGTTTAACCGTTTGTATAATGCCGATAAGCAAACTTTCTTTGATAAAAAACTCCGCGAGTCGCTTGGCTTATCTATTGATAATACCGACTTTGTGAACGTAGATGCCATTTCGCCCGACCGGTTAAATCTAAACATGTTTTCACCCGAAGAGCTTTTGTTAGATGGTGCGGCCTTAGTTACCTACCGAGGGTACGACCAATATGGGAACCGCCTCAGCAAGCAACCATCATACTACGATTTTTACACCAAAAAACGCGCAGATGGCGAGTTGGAAAGAGCCATTCCGGCTTTCCGCCCAATTTACACAGCGGCATATATCTCTGACCGTTTCTATTTCAAAGACCTGACCTTTAACGTAGGTGTGCGCATAGACCGTTTTGATGCCAACCAACCGGTATTGCAAGATGAGTACTCGTTGTATCCCGTTAACACGGTATCAGAAGTAACGGCTATCAACGGCAATGCCGTATCGCACCCCGGCAACATGGGCGGTGGCTACAAAGTATATGTAGATAATGCGAAGTCACCTACACAAGTAGTGGGTTACCGCAATGGCGGCACTTGGTACGATCGTTTTGGTAACGAGTTAACCACCGGTAAGTCAGTAGCCAGCGCGTCCTCTACCGGTAACATACAGCCATTCTTAAAAAATCCTGATTCAGAGATTAAAGATCCGGACAAGTTTGACCCCACTCAAACATTTACAGACTATAAGCCGAAGATTATCGTTATGCCTCGCTTACAGTTCTCTTTTAACTTAACAGACCGTGCGTTGTTCTTTGCGCACTACGACATTTTGAGCCAACGCCCGCAAAGCCGCGCTATTTTTGACCCCACCGACTACTTGTACTGGGCAGATAACATTGGTACTTTCAACAACCCCGATTTGAAACCCGAAAGAACCATTGACTTCCAGTTGGGCTTCAAACAAAAAGTGAGCAACACCTCGGCTGTTACCATTGCTGCATTTTACCGCGAGTTTCGCGACCAGGTGCAGATACGCAAAATCATTAATGCATACCCAATTGATTACACCACCTATGCCAACATAGACTTTGGTACCACCAAAGGGGTATCTATTGATTTTGATTTGCGCAGAACAGGCAACTTTAGCATGAAAGCCAACTATACCTTGCAGTTTGCCGAGGGTACCGGCTCTGACGACCGCTCTCAGCTCAACCTCATCAACTCTAACCAGCCCAACTTCCGCACTATCAACCCGCTGAACTACGACTCTCGCCACTTGATGAACCTCAACCTTAACTATGAGTACGGTGGCGGCCGCGATTACAACGGACCGGTGATCAAAAACAAACAGATACTCAGCAACTCCGGCATCAACTTGCAGTTTGCAGCTCGTTCCGGCACCCCATACACCGAACAACAAGCCGCTACTCCAGAAGGCATAGAAGGTCTTCCGGGCCGCCCTTTAACCAAAGGGTCTATCAACGGCTCTCGTTTGCCATGGTACTTCCGGATGAACATGCGCGTTTGGAAAAACTTTGAGTTTATGCTGGGCAAAAAGAAAGAAGGTAAAGACGACCGCAGATCACTTGACCTGCAAGTGTACCTGCAAATTCAAAACCTGTTGAATGCCAAAAACGTGGTGAGTGTATTCCGCTACACCGGTACACCTGATGATGATGGCTACCTGAGCGACCCATCCAGTTTGGCGGCTATCAACGCAGCACTTAACCCGGTGGCTTACCAAAACCAGTATGCTGCTTACATTAACCGGGGCGATAACTATGCCCTGCCAAGACGTATTTACTTAGGAGCCATACTAAGCTTCTAAACATAAATAAACCTAAGAACCAACCGAAAACATTAATTCACTAAAACCAGTATTATGAAAAAGATTATCGTAAACGCCCACCTTGTGTTAGCAGCAAGTTTGCTGTGTGTGGCGTTGAATGCACGGGAAAGTGTGAACAAAAAAGAAACTACCGTGCCTAACAAGGCATCGTTTAAAAATGAAGCAGGAGATTGTATTACCCCTTCTGCGCAGTTTGATTTGGAGATAAACAACGTGCGTGCCCGTATCTTAACAGGTGGCGATATGTGGTGGAACCTCTCTGAAGCCCGCTACGAAGTACCCAAAGGCGATGGTAGTGGAGGTGCTTTAACAGCCATTTTTGCCGGAGCCATTTGGATATCGGGCATAGATGCCGGTAATAACCTAAAATGTGCCGGGCAGCGCTACCGCGCAAGTGGAGATGACTACTGGCCCGGAGTGGTTTCAAGTGCCGGTGTAGTAGACAAAGCCACTTGTAATAAATACGACCGTTTCTTTAATGTGTTTGGCGCTAACATTGAAAAAGCACAAACCGCCTTTTTAGCCAAAGGTTCAGCCACTACTTCTGCCGATATTCCTAAAGATGTATTGGCATGGCCCGGTAAAGGCAACCCGCATATTGCAACTGACCCATCTTTGTTAGGCGAGGTGTTTATCATTAACGATAATCTGGCACCATTTAAAGATGCAGATAACGATGGAATATATGACCCCACACAAGGCGATTATCCGGTTATACCATGCCGCTATGGCGATGCAGAGGCATTTGCTGACCAAATGACTTTTTGGGTGATTAATGATGTAGGCAACCAACACTCCGAAACCAACGGGCAAGCTATTGGTGTGCAAATCAACTCGCTGGCGTTTGCATTTCAAACCACAGATGATGTCAACAACATGACTTTCTACAAATACGAAATTGTAAACAAGTCTACAAATAAACTTTCTCAAACATACGTATCGCAATGGAGCGACCCCGATTTGGGCTGTTTTAATGACGATGCTACCGGTTGTGACACCTCACGCAGCTTAGGAATTGTATATAACCGCAATGCAACAGATCAAACCTGTCAGGGCGTATTAGGTTATGGCTCCGAACTGCCAATGATTGGTATAGACTTTTTTGAAGGACCATTAACAGATGACAGTATTCCGCAGCAGTTAGGTCTTTCCTCGTTTGTATACTTTGTAAACACAAACTCACCGGCTATTAGTGACCCTGATAATGCTCCCCAATACCGCAACTACATGACCGGTTTTTGGAGAGATGGCACACCCTTTACCGAGGGTGGTACCGGATATAACAGCGGTGGCCCTAACACAAAGTTTTGCTTTCCCGGTAACCCATCCGATCCTAATTCTTGGAGTGAGTGTAATGCCGGAGTATCAGCGCAATTACCTCCCGGAGACCGCAGGATGGTGCAAACCTCAGGCCCATTTAACCTGAACCCAGGTGCATCACAATACGTTACCGTAGGTGTAGTATTTGTACGGCCTGCCGGTGGTGTAGGTACCTGCCCTAACTATGCCACTACCATAGGCCCGGCCGATGATAAAGCACAGGCGCTATTCAATACTTGTTTCAAATTGGTGGATGGCCCTGCAGCACCAACCTTACAAATACGGGAACTAAACAATCGCTTAATCGTTAACCTCATTAACGAGAAAGGTTCAAACAACGAAGGCGAAGGATACGATCAGGTGGACGGAGGTATTGCCCAAATTATTAAAGGGTACCTTAACGGACAAGGCGACTCTACTTATACCTTTGAAGGATACAAACTTTATCAAGTGTTCAGCCCTACGGTATCTGCTACCGACCTCAACGACCCTACCAAAGCGAGATTGGTTGCACAATGCGATGTAAAAAATGGGATTTCTAAAGTTATCAATATTATTCGTGACCAAACATTGGGGATGAATGTACCCGTGTTAATGGTAGATGGTCAGGATAATGGAATAACCAACTCTTTTGTGTTAACCGATGATTTGTTTGCCAGCGGCAGCAACACCAAGTTGGTTAATCATAAGACCTACTACTATACCGCAATTGCATACGCCCACAACAATTATTATCCGTATGACGAGAAAAACCCAACAAACATAGACCAATTGTTTCCATACATACAGGGTCGCGGTAACTTCAAAGTGTACTCAGCCATACCACACAACCCCGATCCTCGTAACGAGGGCACGGTGCTCAACAGCGCTTGGGGAGATGGCACTACCGTTAAGCGTATTGAAGGAACAGGAAATGGAGGAAATATTTTAGCCCTAAATGCAGAAACTATTGAAAAAATAGTGAAGTCGGGTTCGTATGCCTTCTCTGACACATTAACCTACCTGCCTAAGCGCGACCCTATCGGTTTCCGCGTGGTAGATCCGGTAACCATCAAAGAATCTGACTTTGAATTGCAATTGATAGATAACAGCGGGTCGCCAACCATTGGCACCACTACCTCATGGATACTGCGCGACTTGATTAATGGCGACACTATTTACTCTGACCGTACTTTAGACCGGCCGTATGAGCAACACATCTCTGTAATCAAAAACGGTGTGCGTGATGACTATGGCTTCTCAATTAAACTAGGAACACCACTGCCGGTATACAGTTTACCGGGGAACTATTTGGCTGCCAACAACTCTCCGGCTCGTCAGATTTATGGTCCATTAGAATCAACTATTGAGTATCAAAATTCTGTAGAACGTTGGTTGAGTTTTGTGGCCGACCAGGGAACCAACGATGTACGCAACTGGATCCGCAGCGGTTCAACTATTGTAACCGGTGCAGGCGGTACCGGAAATCCACTTCAGAACGTGTTTGACGATATGTGGTACTACACCGGTACTACACCACCGGCATCCACCGATGCAATATTGACTGACCCGGATAAAAAATTTGATAAAGTACTCAATGGTACTTGGGCGCCATATTGCTTAGCGGCCAACTATGCTAACAAAGCCGCTACCGGCACTACGCCACCGTATGTGTATGGCCCCGGGTTTAAGTGGAGAAACTACGCTAACACCATAACCGGTACTGTACCTCCACAAAACACGCTTGACCGCTTGGCCAGTGTAGATGTAATTATCACACCCGACCGCAGCAAGTGGAGCCGCTGTGTGGTGTTTGAAACAGGAGAAGACGAAAGCGTAAACTTAGGAGCAGATTTTGCCGCTAATGCCAAGGGTGCTCGCAAAGGCCAAATCCGGATGTCTATCTCAAAAGTAATGGATGCTAATGGTAATTTGGTGGACGATCCTAACTTGTTTATTGATCCACTAAACAGCGATACCGGCCGCTCGTATTTCCCCGGATATGCGATTAATGTAGAAACCGGAGAGCGGCTAAACATTGCCTTTGGTGAGGCCAGCGAATGGCCTGACCAAAATGGTGCGGATATGTTATGGAATCCTACCGATAAGCAGTTTAGTCCTATTTTCTTCCCTAACCAGATTGTAGGTCAATTGCCTTACTTTGGTGGTAAGCACTTTATCTATGTAATGGATAGTAAGTATGACGAAGGCAAAGCCGCACAGCGCTTGTTGTTAGATGCCTATCCAAAAGTAGGTGGCAGCCCGCTGTTTACCAACGATACTTCTGTACATAAACTTTACCGGAGCATTATGTGGACTTCTATCCCATACCTAACCCCGGGCTACAAGTTTACCGCTGATGGTAATGGCGCTGCCTACATACCACCGGCAGAAGTTAAAGTGGGATTGCGGGTAGAAAAACCATACAACCGGTTGTTAACCTCAGGAACCAATATTATTGCCGATTCATTACCACGCTACCAGTTTAGCACTCGTGGTTTAGGGCCAAGCGAGAGCAACAAAGAAGTGGCTAAGAGCGCATTAGATATTATCCGTGTAGTGCCCAACCCATACCTTGCTTACTCTGAGTACGAGATAGACCAAAACAGCAACCGGGTGAAGGTGACTAACCTGCCTAATGTGTGTACTATTACCATCTATGCATTAGACGGTACCATCATCCGTAGATTGACCCGTTCTATCGGTAATGACCCACAAACCAATGCGCGGATAGACATTAGCGATGGAAACAAAGCCGATGATGTGAACCTGACCAATGCCATAGAGTGGGATTTGAAAAACGATAAAGGAATTCCTATTGGCAGCGGTATTTACCTATTCCACGTAGATGCGCCCGGCATTGGCCAGCGCACACTCAAATGGTTTGGTGCTATGCGCCCTGCCGATACCTCTAACTTCTAAAGTTTATTTTGAAATAGATAACAGTAATTCTATAAAGCGTATGAAGAGAATTTTAGCAACCATCTTAGCCACCGGGTTTTGTGCAACCCAGGTTTTTGCCGGCAACCCAGACCGCAGAGGCGAGGCAGGCGCGTACGAGCTGAACATGAACGGGTGGGCACGCTCCAGCGGCTTTTGGGGCATGAACTCAGCACGGGTGCATGGTTTAGAGGCAGAGCGCATCAACGTAGCCGGTTTAACCAGGGTAAAGAAAACCGAAGTGTACGCTTCATACGCCTTGTGGATGCAGGGTTCTGGCGTAGGTATAGCCCATGCCGGTGTGGCGCAAACGTTCAAAGAAACCAACACTATAGCACTGCACGTACAGGCGCTTACATTGGGTACTATTGAACGCACTACCACACAAAACCCCGAAGGCGGAATAGGCAGCTACAGACCCAATTTTATGAATATTGGGGTATCGTTTGCCAAACAGTTTTCTAACAGTATTCATGGTGGTATTACCATGCGCATGATTAATCAGGGCATTGGTAACCTTACCGCTTTTGGGTTTGCAGTAGATGCGGGCTTACAGTACGTAACCGGCCCTAAAGACAATATGCACTTTGGCGTTTCTTTGCGCAACGTGGGTACGCCTATGAAATTTAGAGGCGATGCCTTGGCTACCAACGTGGCCGTTATCAGCAGTACAAGTTACGTGCTTACAGCCGAAAACAAGGCCAATAAGTTTGAATTGCCTACACAGTTGAACATTGGTTTTGCGTACGATTTTTGGATGGGCAAAAAGAAAGAAGTTTCTGCCAACGTATTTAAGCAGGACTACCGCCTTACAGGTACTGCTAACTTTACCTCCAATGCTTTTGGTAGCGATCATTACGGCTTGGGCTTAGAGTTTGGCTGGCGCGAAATGTTGATGTTGCGCGCTGCATACCGCATAGAATCTGGCATCTTCAAAAAATCTACCAGCTATACAGTTTACAACGGTTTAGCTGCCGGCATTTCTTTTGATGCACCACTCAAAAAAGATAGTGGCACTAAGCTGTGTATTGACTACTCTTTCCGTGCCACACAGACGTACAACGGTACACACAGCATGGGTTTGCGTTTTGTGCTTTAGTTTCTACATTCGTAAATAATTTTTAAAGACGTCCCACACCATGTGGGGCGTCTTTGATTTTAAGCTGCTTGGGCAGCATATTTTTTTAACGCCAAAATCAATTTGTATGTCTATATTTTATGTAACCAAAGAAGGAATGGAAAAGCTGCAGGAAGAATTGCGCTATCTGCGTAGTGTTAAGCGTCCGGAGATTGCCCGTGCTATTGCCGAAGCCCGAGAGAAAGGCGACCTCAGCGAAAACGCAGAATACCATGCCGCCAAAGAAGAGCAAGGACACTTAGAAGCCAAGATTGCCGAAATGGAAACCAAACTGGCCAGTGCCCGCATTATGGACGAAAGCAAGTTAGATGCCAGCAAGGTGGGCATACTTTCTAAAGTAGAAGTGCTGAACAAAAAAGTGAATAAGAAAATGACCTTTACTATGGTAAGTGAGGCAGAAGCCAATCTAAAAGAGAATAAAATCTCTGTAACCTCGCCTATAGGCAAAGCCCTTATGGGAAAGATAGTAGGCGAAAAGGCAATTGCACAAACTCCGGGAGGAGCTATTGAGTTTGAGGTGCTGAATATCAGTATTTGATTTACAGATTGGCCATTTTTGGAATTACGGATTTTACACCATTGGTCAATCGTCAACCAGTAAACTTATCAATTACTTACCATCTAATTCCCACATCAAACCATGCCCACAATCTTCTCCCGCATCATTTCCGGTGAAATACCTTGCTATAAAATTGCCGAGGACGAAAACTATTTTGCCTTTTTAGACATTAACCCCTTGGCCAAGGGACACACGTTGGTTATCCCCAAGCAAGAAACCGACTATATTTTTGATTTAGATGACCATACGCTATCGGGTATGATGGTGTTTGCTAAAAAAGTGGCCCTGGCCATTGAAAAGTGCGTGCCTTGCAAGCGAATAGGCATAGCCGTAATTGGTTTAGAGGTTCCACACGCACACATCCATTTAGTTCCATTGCAAAGTGTGCACGATATTAACTTCACCAATCCCAAACTGCAATTGAGTAAGGAGGAAATGGATGCCTTGGCAAAACAAATTGCAGCTCAGGCATGATTTAACAGAAGGTAAGAATAAAGACGTTTTGGGTTTTGACATAGTGCGGCAAACATTGTACTTTGCTGTCATCAAAAATTCAAAAACATGAGAACAACGTTTTTACTTTTCATCGCCTTGTTTGCTGCGGTAAATGCAAACGCCACCATTCGCACATTAAGCAACAACACGAACAGCCCCGGTCAGTACACCACTTTTGCCGCTGCACAGACTGCCGCAGTGGCCGGTGATACTATTTATGTACACGGCTCGCCCTACAATTATGGCACGTTTTCGGTTACCAAGCAGCTAACCATTATAGGCACCGGACACAATCCACAAAAGCAAGCCCCAATGCGCTCGTTTGCAGATTATATCAACTTTGGTGTAGGAAGTGGCAATAGTAGGGTAATAGGTATGGAGGTTTACGAAATAAACACCACAACCAATAATATTCACAATATTGAAATACGGCTATGTAAGATTACTTACCGCATATTGATGGATGATGCAAGCAGCAGCAACTGGATAGTGGATGGTTGTGTTTTTACAAATACCACTGATAATATTTATGGCGGAGGTAGCCAAAGCGGCCATCGCATACGTAACAATGTTTTCAATGGCCAGCTTTACGGCATGAATGGCAGCAATGGTTACCATTACATTGAAAACAACGTTTTTTTGCGTAATGGCAATGCTTTTGACTACGTGAATCCGGCCTATGTAAACAACAATATTTTTTACCGTGCTAACCCATCGGGTACCGGCAATGGAATTACTTACAGCAACAACATTTCTTACCAGTGCAGCAATAACAATTTTCCAAATGGTACTAACCTTACCAACCAAGACCCGCAATTTGTAAGTTTTACAGGTGGTGGGCCGGGCACTAATTTTTCGTACTTGCACGATTATAGCTTACAAGCCACCAGCCCAGCCAAAAACTATGGTACCGATAGCAAAGACCTGGGAGTATATGGTGGTGTAGGCGACTATAACCAAAACGGCATACCACGTATTCCATACATTGCCTCTTTCAATATCAGCAACCCTACGGTTAGTCCGGGGGGCACGCTCAATATTGATTTCAAATCTAAGGTTCGCTAAATCAAGTTTTAGCGCAGAACTATGTGTGCAGCCGTTCTCACTGTGCACTTAGTTTCTGCGTGTAGTGGGTTTATTCATTCAATTTAAAAGACACCACATGGCAACCACCATTTGTTACATAAAAAACAAATCGCTACGTAAACTACAGTTTTATGTATTTCTGGTTTGTATGGCACTATGCCAAGCAGGTTTCTCGCAAACAAGTTTCAATGCTGCTGAGTATTTTTTTGATACCGATCCGGGTGTTGGCAGCGGCACACCTATTAGCGTTGCGCTCACTGCCGATTCGGTTTCTATTACTGAAAATATTTCTATCACGGGCTTGGGCGAAGGAGCGCACACGCTATTTATCCGCACCCGCACCGATGGAATAAAGTGGAGTTTATCTGAAGGGCGCACTTTTTGGATAAAAACCAGTATAGTATATGCCGAGTATTTTATTGATACAGACCCCGGGGTAGGCAATGGTACTGCGCTGAGCATAACCGGAAGCGAAGACTCAATTGCATTTAGCGGAGGCATTGCCATCCCTATGCTTAGCGGAGGATTCCATAACTTATTTATCCGCACCCGCGATAACCGGGGCAATTGGAGTTTGTACGAAGGCAAACCATTTTTTGTCAATAGTTCAGCTACATACGAAGCAGCAGAATGGTTTATTGATACCGACCCGGGTATTGGCAACGGCACACCAATTGCTCTTTCGGGGTTAGACTCAGCAACTTTTACCGGAGGAATAACCATACCACTACTGAGTGGTGGGTGGCACAATTTGTTTGTGCGGGCAAAAGTACAGGGAGGTGCTTGGAGCTTACATGAGGGGAAACCATTTTATGTAAATAGTGGCAACGTTATTGACTATGCCGAATACTTTTTAGATACCGACCCGGGCATGGGTTCGGCAACGCCAATTTCTATTACCGCAGGATTAGATTCAGTAACGGTAAGTACCGGCATTACCTTACCCGTAAGCACGCCTGCCGGCAACCATTATTTGTACATCCGCACCCGAACTACCGATGGCAAATGGAGCCACTACGAAGGCAAATTTATCTACGTTAAAAACAGCATTACAGCAGCCGAGTATTTTTATGATAAAGACCCTGGAATAGGAAATGGCACACCGCTATCGGTAACTGCATCTGAAGATTCAGTAACTATAAATGCCACCGGGTTATCTATCGCATGTTTAGATTCTGGTACACACTATCTTTTTATTCGTACAAAAGACGCAGCCGGCAACTGGAGTTTATATGAGCACGATACGCTTTTTATCAATCAACCGGCACCACAAATTTCGGCCAGTGGCCCATCGGCTATTTGTGCCGGTGATAGCACTATACTTAGCACTAACACGGGTACAGGTTGCAGCTATCAATGGTATTTAAACAATGTAGCCATCCCACTGGCTACGGCACATACTTATACCGCCAATGTAGGTGGCGATTACAAACTGGTAATGACCACCAATGGGGTAAATTATACATCTAACATCATCACTATTACTATTGGTGGTGGCGGCCCTCCACCAAGTATATCAGCCAGCGGCCCTACCACTTTTTGTGCAGGTGGCAGCGTAGATTTAACGGCTTTGCCCAACGGCTCTCAAGCGTTTTTGTGGAGTACAGGAGCTACTACACAAAGCATTACTGTAAACTCTTCCGGAAACTATTTTTGTACCGTAACCGATAATGTAGGGTGCGATGCCCCGGCAAGTATTACGGTTACCGTTCATACCAATCCTACACCAAATGTTTCTCCGGCAACGGTTACCATTTGCAATGGCAGCTCTGCTACACTTACAGCAAGCGGTGGCTCTGGTTATAGCTGGAGCAATGGTGCAAATACTGCGGGCACTTTGGTTTCGCCAGCTACCGCCACTACATACACAGTTACAGTAACCGATGCTAATAATTGTACTGCATCGGCTTCTCGTTTGGTAAATGTAAACCCCACGCCATCGGTTACTGCAGCTAACACAGGCCCATATTGCTTAGGAGGTACCATACAACTCAATGCGGGTGGTGCAGTAAGCTATTCGTGGAGCGGGGTAAATGGGTTTTCTTCCTTGCAACAAAATCCTACCAGAGCGGCTATCTTAGCCAATGCAGGTGCGTATATCGTTACAGGTACCGATGCGAACAATTGTACAGCAACCGCTACTACAACTGTAGTGGTAAACGGCAGCCCTGCAAGTATTACACCAAGTGGAGCTACCACATTTTGCGCTGGCGGTAATGTGGACTTAACGGCTAGCTCCGGAACCGATTGGAATTGGAGCAATGGTGCTACTACACAAAACATAAATGTGACCGCTGGCGGCAGCTATTCGGTAACAGTAACCGATGCCAGTTCATGCACATCGTCTGCCGTACAAAATGTAATAGTAAATCCTGTTCCAAACGCCACGGCCAATCATTCAAATCCTGTATGTGAAGGCGGAAGTGTTACGCTTACCTCTGGTGGTGGTAGCACCTATAGTTGGAGCGGGCCTTCGTTCACTTCGTCAGCACAAAACCCGGTAATTAGTAGCTTAAATGCTGCTGCGCATGACGGCACTTATACCGTTACTGTTACAGCATTGGGTTGCACAGCTACGGCATCTACAAACATTACCGTAAATGCACTACCTACTGCGAGTGCAAGCAGTAATAGCCCTGTATGTCAATGGACAAACATTCTGTTCAATGCATCTGGTGGTAATAGTTACAACTGGAGCGGCCCGAACGGATTTGCTTCTACTGCACAGAGCCCTTGGCGCATGGCCACAGTAGCTGATGCGGGGCTTTACAATGTAACCGTTACGGCTGCCAACGGCTGCAGCGCTTCGGCTTCAACTAACGTGGTGGTAAATACGGCTTCTGCCTTTATTACACCCGGTGGCCCTACTACATTTTGTACACCGGGCAGCGTAACCCTTACCGCCAATGCGGGGAGTGCTTACAATTGGAGTACCGGTGCTACTACGCAAAGCATAGTGGTTACATCTACCGCCACGGTTAGCGTGAGTGTAACTGCTGCTAACGGTTGCTCATCGGTAGCCAGCGGCTTTGCTGTTACTGCTAACCCCACACCAACAGTTACCGCCAACAACTCTGGCCCATATTGCGTGGGCTACAACATTCAACTGAATGCCAGCGGCACCAATGTGCAGTCATACAGTTGGAGTGGTGTAAACAGTTTTAGCTCATCGCTACAAAACCCTGTTATTTCCAATTCTATAACCGCCAATTTTGGTGCTTACAGCGTAACTGCTACCAGCAGCGCGGGCTGTACCGCTACGGCTACCACTACGGTGGCATCTACCGGCCACGCACCGGTGCTTAGCTACAGCGGCAATGCCGGGTTTACAGCGCACATTGTTGACCCGCTCATGGCATCGCCATACAACAATTTTAGGTTTGAAGTCAAATACACCGATGCTGATGGTAACCTACCGGCAGCTAACTATCCGCGCATAATTATGGATTACGAAGGCAACGGCAATTTTACCGATGCTAACGACCGGTTGTTTATTATGCAACAAGCCGACCCGGCAGACATGAACGTAACAGATGGCAAAATTTATTTTTATGTGGCCACCGGTTTGCCTGTGGGTTTAAATTATCAAACACGCATTATTGCTAACGATAACTCTGCCTCTAATTGCACTACTACTTTTGGCCCGTTTGCAGAGCCGGATGTGCTGGACGATGCAGATATTTTCATTTTTGCCAACGATATTACGTTTAGCAATAACCACCCCGATACATCTGCACCATTGCAAGTGTGCGCCACCATACACAACGAGAGCGATTATCCGGCCTTAAACTTTGTGGTGAAGCTCAAAAACCAATACGACACGTTGGCGAATTATGGCGATGTTACCGTACCTTTTTTAGCTGCGCATTCCACCACCACTGTTTGCTGGAACATTACCACACCAAACACCCCAAGCTGGAACCCCATGCAGGTGATTGTTGATTACACCAACGTAATCAATGAACCCAATGAATTAGATAATCAAGCTATACGTCCGTTTGTATGCGGCAACTTTATTTTGCCGGGCGATATAAAACTGACTGCTCAGGTAAACCCACAAACGAGCTATGCGGTGGCCAATAATTGGTTAGGCATTAGTGGGCGGGCTACGTATCGCAATACGGCTGTGCCCTTGCAAGACCCCAGCGTGGCTGGTGCTACGGTTAGTTTCTTTATCCCATCTACCGGAGCTACTTACGCCACTTATACCAATTCTCAAGGATACTACAACCTGAGCTTTTTGGCACCGGTTACCCCCGGTGTTTATCAGGTACAGGGTACTGTAACCGATTATACTTTAGATGGAGATACTACTGCTCCGTTTGCGTTGAACACCCCACCTTGTTTGCCGGACTTAAGCCCGTATTTCAATTTGCCAAATGCAACTATTGTGGCCGGGCAAAGCATTGGCGGAGTACAGTATCAAATCACCAATTCGGGCTGCGGAAATGTGGGCGTAAATACACTCTCAACGTGGACATGCAGCGGTGCAACTACTCCATCGGGCAGTAGTACTACTTCGGCTCCGTTTAATGCGGGCACTACACAGTATTTCAACTTTCCCACACTAACGTTTCCTACGGCAGGTAACTATTCACTTTGCTTAAATGCTGATGCCGGAAATGGAGTTTTAGAGACCAACGAAAACAATCAGTTTTGCAGAGGTATTACGGTGTTGCCGGCTTGTGCCGATTTAACAGCCGGGGTGCAATACCTGGCCAGCAGCTACCAGCAATGCCAACAAGCCGTTTTTGCTTTCTCTACTTCCAACATTGGCGGCCATGCCACAGGTACTACTTCGTTTGCCCGATTAGTGATCAAGCATAGCGGAAATATTGAGGCAGTGTATCATCAGCAAATTCCGAATTTGGCTGCGCAAAACGGTACGTCTTTTAGCTATACGCACAGCTTTGCTCAAACCGGAACATATCAACTTATTTTTAGTGTAGATACTACCAACCTTATTGGCGAGTGTAACGAAGCGAACAACAGCATTACGGTGTACACCACATCTAACGCGTGTATTTACAAACCCGACCTTACCGTAGATGGTTGCAGCAGTTTTAACATCACCCCTAACGACCCGCTTAGCTCACCTACTGTTGGCGTAACTGCCGTTATCCGCAATGGCGGAAACGCAACGGCAAACGGTCCGTTTGTTGTTCGTTTTAATTTAGTGGGCAATGTGATTGATCATGTCTTTAGCGGAAACTTAGCAGCAGGAGCGGCATCTACCATTAACCTTACTTTTCCTACACCTGCCGCACCGGGCGGAAACCTGATAGTAACTGCCGATGCAACGGATGCAGTAACCGGTGAGTGGAGCGAAACCAATAATAACACTACCGTATCTGCCTGTCACGACTTTTGGCTGGGTAATGATTGCGTATATACGATTGGCAATGATTTTTGGGAAAAAAATCAGGTACTTAATCAGCCCTTCAATATGGGCGTTTGGTTGCGCTCGGGTGGCTTATACAAAGCCAGTTTGGTAAAAACAAAATTTGAAATCAGCGGGCCGGGTCTTGCTCCGGGCTGGAACGATTTGGGTTTTGCTACCAACACCAATTTAAGCAATGGCTGCGGCTGTCCGGTGTTGGCACAATTGCCTACGCCATTCGCCTGCCCTGCCACGGGTACTTACACCGTACGCATGACAGCCGATTACGATGCGCAATACGCAGAGTGCAATGAAGCCAACAATGTGTTTGTGGTTTCGTTTACCTGCACCAATTTGCCTGACTACCGCACTCTCAGCCAATACATTGCTCCTTCGCTATTGAACCCTGAGCCCAATCAACCTATCAGCATTGCCATTTCATACGATAACATTGGCGCTTCGAACATTGGCGACAGCATGGAAATAAAACTGCTGATAGATGACATAGCCGTGGACTCTGCGCGCGATAAAACATTGGCACAAGGCGACCACTGGACCACTCAAATGCCCAACACATGGAGTTCGCCTATTGTGGGCGTTCACATTCTGCGCGCCATTATTGATGCCAACAATGAAATTGCAGAGGGCATAGAAGGCAGCAACAATGAAGCTACCCGTGCTATCATAGTGGGCCAATCACCCAACCTTCGTTTTACGCACATTACACCAAGCAATGCTACCCCGGCAGTAGGCGATGTAATTACGCTTAACGTGACTATTGCCAACGATGGCGATCAGGATGCTACATCAACCATATTGTTCAAGTATGTAAACGATAATGGCGATACCATTCAGTTATATGCTATCAACAACGGCAATTTCCCGAATAACGATAGCGTGAGCTTTAGCTTCAACTGGACGGTGGCAGATGCCTCTACATTTATCTTTGGGTACATTGTAAACACCACACCGGGGGAGTATTTGTATGATGATAATAGTGCATACATACAGTTAGGAGCGTTGAGCATTTCGCTCTCCGCTACACCTGAAACCTGTATAGGTGCAGCAAACGGTTCATTAACAGCCGGTGTAAGCGGTGGAGTACCGCCTTATTCTTTCATTTGGAGCAATGGTGGTGGTAGTGCAGGTATTACCGCAAGCAGTGGAAGCTACACCGTTACCGTTATTGACGCTGAAGGAAACATAGGTATTGGTGGCAGCGCAATTACTACTATACCAGATGTTACCTATCCAATTATTGGCAATATGCCGGCTAATATTACCTATAACGCTACTAATGGTATTTGCCCGGCCACAATCACATGGGCGGCACCGGTAGCGAGCGATAACTGCGGGATAGATTCTTTCTACAGCAATAAACAACCGGGCAGTTTCTTTAGTGCAGGCACTACCACAGTTACCTACACGGCCAAAGACAAAGCGGGTAACACCACCACTGGCTCCTTTACCGTAACCGTAAATGCACTACCGTTGGTTTATGCAGGGCCAGATGCTACTATTTGCGGCTCAGGAACGTTAAACGCCTTGGCAGCCCAATGGGGAACTGCCGCCTGGAGCGTGGCCACAGGTACAGCAAGCTTTGGCAACACAGCTTCTGAAGTTTCGAGTGTAAGTAACTTGAGCGCAGGGCAAAATAGATTGGTGTGGACTATAACAAACGGCACATGTGGCAGCGCAAAAGATACGGTTGTGATTACGCAACCAGTAGAAGTTTGCGGTAACGGAATAGATGACGATTGCGATGGCCTGATAGATGATGGCTGCTCGGCACCAAACGTGGTATGGAACGGAGCTGTGAGTAATGATTGGAGCAACCCACTCAACTGGACACCCAACGTGGTACCAAGCGGATGCGCCACAGATGTGGTAATTCCCGATGCAGCAAATGATCCGGTGGTTAATGCACCCATCAACGTGGGCGATGTAACTATCAATGCCAATGCTCAATTGACCATCAACAGCACATTTAATGTATGTGGCGATTGGTTGGGCGGCACCGGAACAAATGCGGTGGTAAACGGTAGCGGCAAGTTGGTGTTTAATGGCAACACACCGCAGTGGATTGGCGGCAAAACCCAAATCAATAAGGTATTAATAGATAATGTGAACGGTGTGCAGCTGCAAAATGCTTCCACTACTTTAGAAATTGCGATGGCACTAGAGTTAAAGAGCGGAAATCTGGCCGCAGGTAGTGGTAACATTGTGCTTAAATCTGACGCCAACAACACCGGCTACTTAGATAATTTCAGCACCGGTTACACCGGCACATATAGCGGTAGCATTACGGTTGAGCGCTACATCAGCAACACCAATGACGGCTACCGAAACATCAGTTCACCGGTGGTGGCCAACGTATCGCAATTGGCAGACGACTTCCCGATTTTTGGGCAAAACAACGTCAACTGTTGGTACAGCTACAACCCTTATCCCAACGTGCAGATTTACAACGAATCGGCCAATAACAATCTCTCTACCCCAAGTGGCAACTACTACACCGGTTGGATTAGCAAAACCGGCTTAAACAATGCTATGGGTGCCATGCAAGGATTCTCTCTGCGTACCTATCACGGAGCACCTTTTGTGATAGACATAAAAGGTACCCCAAGAAATGGCGCACAGAGTGTGAATATTACGCATACCGTATCTGCAACACCGGCAGATGATGGATGGAATTTTATCGGCAATCCGTACCCCTCGCCTATTGACTGGAACGATGTAAAAGCGCTCAACAGCGGTACCGATGGTTCGTACTACGCCTTCAACACCACAGGCGAATACAGCGGCAACTACAGCAGTTACAATGGGGTAACAGGCACCAATGGAGGCACCAGAAACATTGCCTCTATGCAAGGGTTCTTTGTCAAGAAAACAGCAGCAGGCAACCAACCGTTTGTGATGAACAACACGGTACGCGAAGCCGAAACGAATACGGTATTCCACAAAGGCGCACCACTAAGCAATGAAGTGCGCTTAGAGCTAAGCGGCAATGGCAATAGCGATGAAATAGTTGCTTATACCGATGCCGCTGCCACTTGGGGTTTTGATGCCGCGCAAGATGCCCTCAAGATGCCGGCCGGCAGCACGGTATATATGAGTTACAAGCAGTTGGGCAAAGAGTACGCCATTAACGTAATAGACGAATTAACCGAAAGTACAGAGTTGCCTCTTGTGCTATGGGCAAGAGACACCGGATTGTACGCATTAAATGCAACGGAGCTAAACCTCACCGGTTTGACCGCTCAACTCAAAGACATCCAAGCGAACACCCTTACACCTCTTAGTACTGCCGGAAACAGCATTCAAATACCGCTCAATGGAGGTGAAACATCTGAAGGCCGATACGCGGTAGTGTTTATGAAAGAAGTGATTGAACCGGTGGATACGTTAGAGCCAATAGACACATTAGAACCTGTGGGTTTAATACATGCTTTGAGCAATCACATCCGTATTTACAGCTATAACAATGTAGCCGTGATTGAGCGTAGCAGCGAGCAACCGGCCACCATCACCATTACAAATCTGTTGGGCCAAAGCATTAAAGAAGTAATAACTACCAGCAAACGTACAGAAATTGACTTAGGTAACGATAATGAATGGTACGCAATAGTAAAAGTGAAAGAAGCCAACCAGACAAAAACGGGCAAAGTATTGATTAGATAAAAAGTGAAGATCAAATTTCAAAAAACACAAAGCCCAAAATCGGTAAATAGATACAAGCAGACAACAGGCAACTCACAACTCACAACACAAATAGACATGAAACCAATCTTTCAAATATTTATTACAGCACTATTGCTAAGCACCGCCATACTCGCCAATGCCCAACCGGGAGGAGGTGGTGGCGGACAAGGAAATGGCGGCCCGCCCCCGGGAGGAGCCGTACCGATAGATGGCGGAGTGATATTACTGGCTGCCGGTGCAGCACTCTACGGCCGTAAGGTGATGAGGAGCACGAATAGCGAATTGGTTTAATACAAATGGCGATGTTGATGCACAACTATTGCTACTTGTGTGATATGGCATTACCGATATGTTTAGTTGTTGGCTAAAGCAATTGCAATTCTGCGGAGTGGCGCTCTTGAACCACCTTACTGAGTGAACGGTTTTTGACAATAGCAGTAAGCCAATCCTCGTAGCGAAGCAGTTTATACACCCCCTCGTTTTTGTAGTTGGCATCTTTGTTCAGTTCTTCAAATTGAAGCAAACAGTGTTTGGCTGATTCTATTCGATTTTTTTCGTGCACATTTTTAAAAAAGCCAAGCATTACTACAGATGCTCTGTCGGTTAGCTTGTGATTGCTGAACATTTTTTGAGTTTTAGCAACCATGCTTTTGAGCAGCGAATAATTTCCCAACTCATACTGTATCATCAGACCGATAATACATAGCACAGAGATGTTTGGTTTTTGTTTTTTGAGTTCGGCAAAATAGAGGTTGTATGCCTCCCATGCTTCTGTCAGTTTGTTGTTGGTGAGCAACACAAGCAGATTTAGGTTATAGTAAACGCGTAGTGCCCTGTTACCAAGAGCATCATGCTTGTAACCAAAAATTTTTAGTAGCTCGGCCTCGTTTGATTTCAGTAGTTTGTAAGCACGAGCATACCTGCCCGCGATACACAATCCTAAACCAACATGCAATGTGCTCCATGCAAAAGCCAATTTGGCATGAAACACATTGAGTTTTTCTGCTTCTTTCATGCGCTCACCCACTTCTACCATCTCGTCAAATTCTTTTACATCTATACAGTTCAGCAGGTGATTATCATAAGCATTGATAGAGTAGTATGAACCGTCATGATTGGTTTTAAAATCTTCTGCCAATAACAATTGCTGTTTGGTAAGTTCATAAGATTTGGAGTAATCGCCATTTAAGTAAAGCAGCCAATCCAACAATCCAAGCCGCTTGATTTCTGCTAACTTACCCTTCGTGGTTTTGTGTTGTAAAAAGTGGATGAGTGGGGGTAGTTCTGCCTTATCAAATTTGCCGGTTTTACCCTTCAAAAACCACTGCATGTGAAGTGCCTCTAACTCATTCAGTTCTTGTTGGCCGGCTATGTTTTGGTTGTGAGCAGTATTGTGTTGGTCAATAAGTTGAGTAAGCGAATGAATGTCGCTGAATGTTTTTACATAGATTTCAAATTCGTTGCGCAGTGCATAATCGGTTAGCGCAAAGTTTTCAATGCGTTTTGCTTGCTCTGTAGCTTTTCTGGCGTATTTACCGGCTTCTTCATACATCCCTTTCGAAACAAAAAAATGAGACTTTTGCAACAAATCCATCACCTCTACATGTGGATGCAACTTTCGGTGGTAATTCACCATAGCGGTACCAATCATATCCTTTAACTGTACCTTTAGCACCTTGTAATTTTTGAATTTGACTTTGGCGGCCTGCTCGTTGTACTTGGACTGTTTACTCAACAAAACAAACAACTGTAGCCACGCGCTTTCTTTCTGCCTGGTGCGGGCCATTGATTTTTGAAAGTACTCCTTCTCTTTAGGGGTAAGCTGATGAATCAGGTAGTATAAATCATCATTGCTTTGGAGGTTGGGCATGGTAATCCGAGTATTAACTTTTGCACAAAAAAAGTAATTTATATGATAGTGCAAGAGGGAGAGTATGGCTTACATTCGTGCCCTTCTATAAAACAACATACATTTTTGCATTATGAAAAAACTCAAATATACCCTGATGTTGGCTTCGCTGTTGTTCGTGTTGGCACACAGCACCACTTATGCCCAAATTTTTAATTATGGCAATGGTTCCGAGGGCGCCTATACTGCCCCTCCGGGAGTATCTACTTTATCTGGCACGCACAACTATACCACATTTACCATACCTGCCGGCTCTACCGTTAACGTAACGGGCACTGCCCCACTAATTATCCGGTGTACAGGTGCTGCAACTATCAACGGCACCCTAAGCGCAGTTGGCGGTGCTGGCGGATCGGTGGCTAATACAAGTAATGTTGCCGGAGCGGCTGGAGTAGCAGGCGGTGGTGGAGGTACTGCAGGTGGTGCGGGCGGGATAGGTACAACTCTTGGAAATAATGGAACAAAAGGAGTTGATTACACCGGAACTAGCGGGGGAGGAACAGCGGGAACCTCCACGGTATCTGCAGCAGGCAAGGGAGGGTGTGGTGGTAGCTATGCAGTTGCAGGAGGTAACGGAGGTGGCATGACCAATACAGCTACACCCTACGGAGACGTTGGCTTAACCACCGTGCTGGGAGGCACAAATATCCTTGGTGGCAGCGGAGGTGGAGGTGGAGGAGGTAGGGCGCTCAC
The DNA here is from genome assembly GCA_016787045.1 of Chitinophagales bacterium. Lineage (GTDB taxonomy): Bacteria > Bacteroidota > Bacteroidia > Chitinophagales > LD1 > Bog-950. The sequence continues at coordinate 4,123 of JAEUVA010000011.1, read as the reverse complement.
TTCTACAAGAGCCGGAGCTGGTGGCGGTGGTGGTGGTGGTGGTATTCAGATAACAGCAACTTCAATTACTGTGGATGTAGCTGCTCTGATTGATGTGAGAGGTGGTGCTGGAGGAAATGCCGGTGGTACTGGTCAGGGTGGAGCCGGTGGTGGTGGTGCAGGTGGTACGGTGCTGTTACAATACTCCACATCTATAACAGGAGCCGCTCCAGGCAGTACAATTAGAATTGATGGCGGTGGCGGTGGTACCAATAGCACCAATAACGGTGGAGCCGGTTCTGTAGGTCGCTATTTAGCTGTGCAGGATTGCGTTTTACCCACAAATGCAGCTACCAACTTTAGCTCATCTTCCATTACATCTAACAGCGGTACAGCAAACTGGGTGCGGGGCAACGGTACGGGGTACAGTGTAATTGTACTTTGCCGTGCCGCTGGTGCGGTAAACTCTGCACCTACTCCTGGAATTACCTACACTGCCAATGCTGCTTTTGGTAGTGGCAGCCAAATAGGTACGGGCAACTATGTGGTGTATGATGGAGCAGGGACATCTATAAACGTAACCGGCCTCGCTGCCGGGCAAACCTACCACTTTACGGTGTTTGAATATACCAACACCGGCAAATGCTACATGAGCACCGGCTTAACCGGCTCGTTTACTTTGGCTCCCAGTTGTATAAGCACCTTTACACCGGCTAATGCAGCTACTAATCAAAACAGAAATGTGGCGCTTACATGGAGCGCAGTAACCGGTGCAACCGGCTATAAACTGACTATTGGCACCAACTCTCCAAACTATAATAACCTTGTCAATAACGTTGATGTTGGAAACATAACCAGCTACAATATTTCTCCCGTTTTCCCGGCCAGTACAACTATTGGTTGGAAAGTGGTACCATACAATGCCTCTGGCGATGCTTCCGGCTGTGGGTTCAATACTTTTACAACCAACAATACCATATCCTATTGTACATCGTCCGGCTCAACTACATCCGGCATTCGCAGAGTTATTTTTAATACTATTGATAACAGCGTAAACTCAATACCGGCTTACACAGATTATACGGCTATTTCCACAACGGTTACCAAGGGAGTGGCTTACAACGTATCTGTTTATGTAAACACAGGAGGCGATTTCACTAACTATCAGACCGTTTATATTGACTGGAACCAAAATGGTGTATTTACCGATGCCGGTGAGGAGTACGATTTGTCCAGTATTACCAATGTAACAAACAGTGCTGTTTCAGGTAGTATTACTGTGCCATGCAGTGCGCTTACAGGCACCACACGTATGCGGGTAGTTTCTCGTTACAATGCTAGCCCCACCCCTTGCGGCACTTACACCGATGGCGAAACGGAGGACTATACGGTGGTGGTTGCTAATCCGGCTTCTGCCCCTAACTGTGCTACGTTACTTTCTCCGGCCAATGGTTCCTCGGGTATTTGCAACATTGGCCCATTGCAATGGCAAGCTGCCGGCTCTGGTGCTGCGGCTTGTGGCTACACCCTGTATTTGGGTACCGATGGTGGTGGTGTGAGTACACCTACCAGTGTGTCTGGAGGCGGAGGCATAAGTGTTGTAATCACCACGCAACCATTTACCTATCATTTTTACAACCCTACAGGTTTATTGCCCAACACCACTTATTACTGGCAAGTAGTGCCCAGCAATGCGTTTGGAAGCGCTACCGGATGTACCACCATTTGGTCGTTTACCACCGGAGCAACACCCACAGCCAACAATACAGTGCCATATACACAAGACTTTGAATATTGCAGCGACTGGACAGTGGTAAACGGTGCTCAACGAAACATTTGGGTACAAGGCACTGCTGTTAACAATGGTGGTAGCAAGTCAATGTATATTTCTAACAATGGTGGAGCTTCTAACCAATATAGCACATCATCTGGATCGGCATCAATAGTACATTTCTATAAAGATATTTTTATACCTGTCGGCTCGCCAACTATTATGACTTTTGACTGGAGAGCATTAGGGTTCAGCTTCGTCTTGCCTATTGATTATCTTCAGGTGTATAACGCGCCAACTTCTGTGGTGCCTGTAGCCGGTACAGATTTAGGCAGCACAAACAGGTTGGGGCTATACAATGGTTCAAGCAGTTTTCAAACGGTTACATTCTATATCAACCCCGCACATGCAGGTACAACACGAAGGTTTATTTTTAGTTGGTTAAACGATACAGACCCTCTTGGTAGCGTGCAGCCACCAGCCGCAATAGACAATATTCGCTTTTACTCTATGTGCGAGGCGGTACAAAACTACACCGCTACAAACACAGGCCCTTACTGTGATGGACAAACAATTCAGCTAAACAACAGCGTTCCTGGCACTTTAACTTATCAGCACCAGGAAAACGGTAGTTTTGCCATCTCGAACCCCACATTCAACAATATTGAAGGGAATCCGGTTTCGCGCAATACAATCAACTTTAGCGGCATGGGTTTGCGGGCTCAGGATTTAACAGACTTAACGGTAAGTATAAATCACCCGGTTTCCTCGGAGTTACGCATATACTTGGTTTCTCCTTCAGGAAGCCGTGTGCGCATGGCCACCGGCTTAGGTGGGGCTACAGCCAATGCCTACAACAACACCATATTCAACAGCACATCGGCTACTAACATTACGGCAGCCACTGCTCCGTTTACTAATGTGGCCGGATACCTGCCAGACCAGGCATTTACCAACTTTACCGGTGGTGCTGATGGAGTATGGACCTTACAAGTGTATGATATGAACACAGGCGCTAATACCGGACAGCTAACATCTTGGCGATTACGTTTCAGTAATGGTGCTACATTTAGCTGGTCTGGCCCCAATGGATTTAGCGCCACGGCTCCGGCACCTTTTGCTCCCGGCAATGCTGCCGATGATCCAAGTATACCAAGTGCCACATCTGCTAATGCAGGCACCTATAATCTAACTGTTACCTACCCCGCTGGTTGTACGCGTACGGCTTCTACAAATGTGGTGGTGCAGCCATGTTCTTATGTATGGAACGGCACTGTATCACAAGACTGGTTTACGCCCGGCAACTGGACACCCAGCGGAGTACCAAATTCGTGTGCCAGCGATGTAACGATTCCCACATTGCCCACCGGCAACCAGTTTCCTATCATCAATGGCACTGATGCCAGCGTAGGCAACATTACGGTAGATAATGATGCCAGCATAACCATAACCGCCAACCGAGTGTTAAACGTATGTGGCGATTGGAGCGGAGGCACATTAACGCCATCTGCCACCTTTGGCGATGGGGTAGTAGTGATGCAAGGCAGCGCGCAGCAAACCATCAGCTTCAATACTGTATTTAACCGCCTGCTGATCAACAACACCAACGGAGTTGACCTGGCCGATGGCACCACCGATATCTATACCGATGCAGTGCTGAAACTGGGCACCCTCAATACCCTCACCGGGGGAATACTTCGTTTACTCAGCACTTCGCCTACCCACTGCGCCATCATCAACAACTTTGGCGGCAACACCGGCACCCTCACCGGCCCAATCACCGCCCAGCGGTACATTAGCGGATCGGGTAATGTACAACACCAGATGGGCTTACCGGTAGCGGCCAACTTAGGCCAAATAGGCGCAGGAATCGATAACGGCTATGTAATACCGCAACCAACTTGTGACGAAACACAGAGCGCCACTAACTCCCCTTATGGCAACGTATTCCGTTGGGACGAGAGCAACCCTACAACCTGTATCTTGCAGGGCTGGAACGTGATGAACAGCGGTACCGCCAACGAAAGCGGTCGCGGCTACAGCACCTACCAAACAGGCGGCAACGTGATAGAAGTAACGGGCGCGCCCAACTTAGCCGGCAGCTATGCCCAAACGGGCTTAGGAAACAGCAACTACAACCTGCCCACGCTGCAAAGCAGCGGCAGCTACACCTTCAACAGCGGCTGGCACTTACTGGCCAACCCCTACCCAAGCGGCTACACCTATACGGCCCAGGCGGGCTTTGGTGCAGTAGGCAGCGTATATGTACCCAGCGGCCCATATAGCGGCACGTACCAGCCCCTCAATAATGGCGATCAGTTAGCCCCGTTCCAGGGCTTCATGGTGTTCAAAACACCGGGCGCACCGGCCACC
>JAEUVA010000041.1 GCA_016787045.1 Chitinophagales bacterium | reverse complement strand
CGCAGCAAATAGTGAAGGAGGAGTAGAAGAACTACATTTTCGCCCTTGTTGGTATTATAGCTTCGGCTCTGCCGATGCTGTAATGTACCCCTTTTTTGTAACTGCTCAAAAAGGCGAAAGAATTTTGAGCAGGAAATTGATAATAGAATGATTTTATTAGTAACCATAATTTTGTTTATGAATACAGACTTACCAAACACGGGTAGTGCAGAGCGGTTCCCCCATCGGAGCATGTCCCGACAAGTCGGGAGGTCAGGGGGCAGCGATGGCGTATGGGCACGAAGAGAAAAAGTAAATACCTACCTGCACGAAAGCAAGTATGATACCATAGCTACGATGCTGGCACATTACGATACACTTATAGAGAAAATAGATAGTGCAGCGTTTAAGAATTTTAAAGATTATGCGACTGCTTATGCGGGATGGATGCAGACAGATAGTAGCATAATGCGGTTAAGTGGAAGTAATTTAGCAACACTAAAACAATTAGCTACCACTGATGAACACAAACGCGGAGCTAATATGGCGCGTAATGCATTGAACTTCTTTTATGATAGTTTGTATTTTACACCCGCCTACTTGCCAGAGCAGCAGTATAACAAGAAAGGCGATGACGATATAAATGTAGCAGAGGCCACTGAAACGAAAACAGCCAAAATGCATCCTACGATTAAGTTGTATCCGAATCCAGCCAACAGCACTGTAACAATAGAATACAAAGCTATAAGCGACAACAGCAAGTTGTTTATTACTGATATGCTTGGTGTTTTGTATGAAACAAAGCCACTTATTGGTGAGCAGGGAAAAGAAATAGTTAATGTGAGCCACTATACTAATGGGGTTTATTTGGCAAGAATTGTTACTGATGAGGCGGATTTATTGAAGAGCAAATTCGTGATACTAAAATGAAGCACATCTCTTTAATAATACTACTGCACAGCAAACAGTTGATGTTAGCAACTGTTTGCTGTGCTTTGTTTTTTGTAACTACTGCACAGCAAACAGTTGCTAACAAAACCTTCTTTCAAGATAGACCAACGATGCTATTTAGTGGTGTAATTGCCGATGCGGATACATTTATTGTGTTAGGAGTTGTAACCGGTGTGCCAAACAACACTGCGAAGGGTATAGTAGGGAAAGTTGATAGCCAAATTCAGTTTAGTCATTACAAACCTATAGGAGATTCAATAAATGCAGATTACGGTTTGTTTTGGAATACATTGTTGATGAATACCCAAAGTGAAATAGTATTTACAGGGTACTGTAACGATTCTTTAGCGAGTATTTTGGTGGGTCTATATAGTTTGGCGTTAGACAGCATATACACAAACAGAATATTCTACCCAAATCAAACTGGTGGATTTCAGGCATACGGTATTGTAGAATCAATTGATGGTGGCTATTACATAGTAGGAGGAAGATCAAACAAAGTAACTGCCAACACAGATGCTTTTTTACTAAAAGTCAACAGTAACCTTCAGCAAGAATGGATAAAATTTTACAACCAGTTGATTTTTGACTATGCCAAGTCAGTTACTGTTTTGCAAAATGGCAATTTACTAGTAGGCGCATTTAGGAATAACAACAATCAAACACCACAAAAATCCAACACATGGCTGCTTGAAGTGGATACAGGCGGGCAGTTTGTGCGGCAATGGTTCGACCCTAACGATAGCACTTATGTGGCCGAGGGCCTGCGCCAAACCCAAGATGGCGGGTTTATATACGGGGCGCAGAAGAAAAATTATCAATCGGGGTTTTCCTCTGTTTCATACAATGCCACTATCGTTAAAATGGATAGCAACTTTAATAAACAATGGACTTTTATACGAGGGGGCAACGACCTGAGTATTTATACAGGAATTACTGACATAGAGGAGTTGCCCGATGGTAGCTTTGTTGCAGCGGGGCACTTAACCTATTACGGCACCGATACAGCACTCAATGGATATGTAGTAAAGTTAGATGTAGATGGGAATGTGATTTGGGAGAGAAACTACCGAGGCATAAACGAGTCGCAGACACTTAACTTCTTAAGTGATATAGACATTTTACCTGGTGGTGGTTTGATAGCTGTTGGCCAATGCCAAAAAAGCGGAGCTACGCCCCCGCAGGTGGGTTGGTTTTTGAAGTTGGATAGTAATGGGTGTGAGGTGGAGAATTGCATACTAAGCAGCCCCCTAACCCCCGAAGGGGGAATAAAAAACAAAATACAGGTGTGGCCGAACCCGGCAAGTGGGCGTGTGCAGATACATATTGAAAATGAAATGCTGAGTGGAGAGATAAAAATATACGATGTGGCAGGTAGCTTGCTTTTACAAAACAAGATGGAAGCGACTGAAATGAGTGTTGATGTTTCTTCCTTTGCACCGGGCATGTATGTAGTAGTAGCTGAAAAGCAAGGCAAAGTGGCAAGAAGTAAGTTAGTAGTGGAATGAGTATATTGCTTGAAAAGTGAAGAATAAAACACTTAGTTTACTTATTGGCTCGGCTTCTGTTGTTGGTGATAACACCCAACAACGGCTTGGCTGGCGTTTCGTTACGCAACGGGGAAGACCAACAAAGGCGAAACTTATTAAATACTGAACTATGAGAACCATAATGAATATACTATTGGCCACTATGATATGTTCTGATATTACTGCTCAAAACTCTTTTTCTAAGCTATGGGACTATAGATATGGAGGGCGGGGGAATGATGAATGTATTGCCTTGCATGAAACAGCTGATGGCGGGTTTTTACTTTCCGGTAACAGTTTTTCTACCCAAGGATACGACATAAGTGATACGAGCAGGGGAGGATTAGATTTTTGGATAGTGAAACTAAATAAAAATGGGGAAAAGGAATGGGATAAACGCTATGGAGGTGGTGGACATGATTTTGCAAATAGGGCAGTTAATGCCCGGGGAGGTGGTTATTTGATAGCCGGGCAATCTGCCTCTGGCATGACAGGCGACAAAAGCCAGCCAAGTCGTGGTGGCTATGATTACTGGGTCGTGCGGATAGACGAGCAGGGCAACAAACTGTGGGACAGGCGGTTTGGTTCTACCGGCAGCGACCACCTGTGGGCCTTGGCCACTACCTTAGATGGGGGCTATATATTGGGGGGATGGAGCGTTGGCAATGCCGGGGGCGACAAAAGCGAAAACAACCACGGAGCGGATGAAGATTTTTGGGTAGTGAAGATAGACAGCATGGGTAACTTACAGTGGGATAAAACTATTGGCACTAGCGGCACCGACTTTATGACCTGCGTACTGGCAACACAAGACGGGGGCTACCTGCTGGGTGGCGAATCGTGGGCATACTTAGATGGCGATAAAACCGACACTGTATATGGCGGGTACGACTGCTGGGTGGTGAAATTGGACAGCAGTGGGCAA
>JAEUVA010000021.1 GCA_016787045.1 Chitinophagales bacterium | reverse complement strand
CGCGTACTGTACAAGCAACACGAAAGTCAGTTGGCTAAGGGCTATATCAAGGTGCTTGACCTGGGCATACTGGCCAAAGGAGTGTATATAGTTACGGTAAGCACCGCCAATGGAGTGAGTACGCAGCAAATAGTGAAGGAGTAGAAGAAAGACCTATTACACTTTTCGTTTGGCGGCTTGGCTGAAGTGCGGGACTTAGAAGCACCACACTTTCAAACCACTACAAATGTATGAAAGAAGCACAATACTTCGCTTAACCACTTCACCCAGCATTTCGCCAAACCGCTGTTATATGCGGTTTTTCTTTCCACAGTCAAGTTGTCACTATATTTTTATTGATAATTCTAAGTGTCCACCAAAACCAAGTTCAACAATTTTTTGAAGTGTCGAAATACGAGCTTCTTTAATGTTGTTTTCAATTTTAGAGATGTATGATTTTGTCGTCCCAACTTTTTCTGCAAGTTGTTCTTGTGTCAATCCCATTTCAATACGTGTGTTGTGAATTAACGCACCCATTTTGAAACTTTCATAACCTGCTTCAAGTTCGTCACGCTTTTTTGTCCCGCGTTTGCCGTAATTTTTTTCTTTAAACTCTTCTAGAGTTGTCAAGTTCTTGTTTTTCGTTTTCATATTCTGTTTTTATTTTAAGTGCTAATTCAATTTCTTTTTTCGGTGTCTTTTGCGTTTTCTTTTTTGAAACCATTTGCTAAAACAACCAATTGTCCTTGGTCAAAAAAACAGAAAATGCGAAAAATGTCATTCCCAAGTTGAACACGAATTTCATAAAGTCCATCGGTGTTCTCAATGTGTTTCAGATATGTTTCTGGAACTCTCGGCAAGTCTTCAACTAAGTCAAAAGTCCAAACAATTTTGGCTTTAACCTTTTTAGATTGTTTGTCAAAGAAGTCTTGGAAGTAGTCTTTGTAAAACGTAATTTTTCTATGTTTTTGATTTTTCTCCACGGGGCAAATATACAAAAGTTGCCCTAAAGTGAAACAATGTTATGGAAATTTCTTTCTTCTGTCTAGTTGCGAGGTCCGCTAAAATCGCATATATAACGCCCTTGTTGGTATAATAGCTTCGGCTGTGCCGATGGGTTATCAACAGGTAAAGCAAGCTGCTTGCAGCGGTCACCCGACCTATTTATCTGCTACAAAACGGGGTCGGGCGACCCCTCAGTGCAGTGCGCAAATCTTACCAGCTCTATTACACAATCTCCCAGGTCTTATCGCCACTTAGTATTTTGTGGAGGGGGAGTTTGCCTTTTTGGTCTTTGGTGCGGTTGATTTGCTCCACCACTTCTTCATCAAAGCAGGCGCGGTTTTCTTGATAAAACACCCCAAAGGGGCGGGGCATATTTTCTATATCCGCAAAGCGGGCTAAGAGGAATGCTTTGGTTTTATCCGTTTCGTCATGTATCCACAAATCGCTCACCGATACTCCGGCAGTTAAATCTACCACTACAGGGTTTAATCCATCTAACCTTATGCCTTTGCTTTCGGTTTGGCCAAAAACGAGCGGCTTGCCGTGTTCTACATAAATGCTGTGTTCCTTTTTAGTTTCTTTTTCGGTGAGCAGGGCAAAGGTATCGTCATTAAACACCGGGCAGTTTTGATACACCTCTACAAAAGCGGTGCCGTGGTGCTCGGCCACTCGTCTAAAAATCTGCTGCTGATGCTTGGGGTCGCGGTCTAAGGTGCGGGCAAAAAAAGAGGCCTTGGCCCCCAGCGCCAACTCAGCGGGGTTAAACGGCTCGTCCACCGAGCCAAACGGTGTAGATTTAGTTACTAAACCCTTGTGCGATGTGGGTGAATATTGCCCTTTGGTAAGCCCATAAATTTCGTTGTTAAACATCACCAGCTTTAGGTTGGGGTTTCTGCGCAGCAGGTGAATGAGGTGGTTGCCTCCAATACTCATGAGGTCGCCATCGCCACCTATCACCCATACATCTAAATTTGGGTTGGCCACTTTAACCCCCGTAGCCACAGCTGTAGCGCGGCCGTGTATGCTGTGCATGCCGTAGGTATCCATATAGTACGGAAAGCGCGATGAGCAACCAATGCCGGAGATAAACACTAAGTTTTCTTTTTGCGAAACATACTCGGGCAGTATGGTTTGTACCTGCTTGAGGATGGAGTAATCGCCACAGCCCGGGCACCATTTTATTTCCTGGTTGCTGGCAAAATCTTTGGCGGTAAGTTTTATGGTAGTTGTTTCGGTAATCGTGCTCATAAATCAAATTAATGGTGCGATACTAATTAGTTGCTCATGCGCTGCTGCTTTATCCCAATTCTGCCTCAGCTCTTGTAGGTGCAAAGCTGCCCATTCCACTACCAATGCAAAAGCTTTAGGGGGTAAGCTGCCTTCTAAAAGCGCAAAGTCATTAATGCCCACCACAGCTTTATTCTCGCCATAGTGTGCATGAAAATGGGGCGGGTTATGCTCATTGTAGTACATGTATATCAGAATTCCATAAAATGCACTAATGCGAGGCATAGTCGTAAAAACTTTTATTCGTTAGTTGAAGATAAACTGCATCGGGGCAAATATCTATAGATTCATTCCATGCTATTGCTCCGGTAGTAGCATCTATGTGTACTTTCTTGAAATTGTTTTCATCATTCCAAAAACTAAAAACTCCTTTCCCTTTGAGTGTGCTCAGGTCCACCTCTCCATTCACCCCATCGGTATACTTTACGAGCAAGCGATAGCCGGCCAAAGGGATGACTTCTGTAAGTGTTGGGAACGTTTTCATGAGTGATACAAATTTCTGATTTTTTGAGTTAACTCCTGAACGGTAAACGGCAAGCCCTGTACTTTGTTAAAGCCAATGGCATCTATCAAAAACTTACTGCGGATAAGCTGTATGAGTTGCCCGCTGTTGATTTCGGGTATTAGTATTTTGTCAAAGCGCTTGAGCATCTCACCTAAGTTTTTGGGGAATGGATTTAAGTGCCGCAGATGAATGTGCGAAACCTCTACTCCTTCTTCGCGCAATTCTATCAGTGAACTTTTAATAGCCCCATAAGTGGAACCCCAGCCGAGTACACATAACTTACCGTGGTCATTTCCGCTATCGGGTTTGATGAGTGGAATGGCATCCGCAATCTTCTGCACCTTTTCTGCCCGCAGCTTTATCATCAGCTCGTGGTTTTGCGCATCATACGATACATTGCCGGTTTCGTGCTGCTTTTCTAAACCACCTATGCGGTGTTCTAAGCCGGGTGTGCCGGGTATTACCCAGGGGCGCACCCCTTTTTCATCGCGTTTATAGGGTAAAAAATTTCCTGTTGTGTTATTGTGTGCAGTAGAAAATGGAGGAGTAATGGGGATGAGTTGATCCGGTGTAGGAAAACGCCACGGCTCAGAACCATTAGCAATGTATCCATCGCTCAAAAAGATAACCGGCACCATGTGCTCAACAGAAATCTTAATGGCTTCGTACACCGCATCAAAACAATCGGCCGGTGTAGCGGCTGCTATAACGGGCAGCGGTGCCTCGCCATGGCGGCCAAACATGGCCATCAGCAAATCGGCCTGCTCGGTTTTGGTGGGCAAGCCGGTAGAGGGGCCTCCGCGTTGTATATCTACAATTAGCAGTGGCAATTCTAACATGGTAGCCAAACCAATGGCTTCGGTTTTGAGCGACATGCCCGGGCCGCTGGTGGTGGTCATACCCAATGCACCGGTGTATGCCGCACCAATAGCCGCGCAGATGGCCGCTATCTCGTCTTCGGCCTGAAAGGTCTTTACTCCATTGGCTTTATACTTTGATAATTCGTGTAAGATGTCTGATGCCGGAGTAATGGGGTAAGAGCCCAAAAAAAGTTGCAGCCCGGCTTTTTCGGCAGCAGCAATAGCACCAATAGCCAGTGCCTGATTACCCGATATATTGCGGTAGGTGCCGGGGGGCAGTGTGGCTTTGGCAATATGATAGCGGGTGGTAAAAACTTCGGTAGTATCGCCATAATTCCAACCGCTTTTTAAGGCGGTGATATTGGCCTGAAGCAGATCGGGTTTCTTACTGAATTTTTCTTGCAGGGAAGTTATGGTGTACTCCATGCTTTTATCAAACATCCAAAATAAGAGGCCTAGTACAAACATGTTTTTGCAGCGGTCTATTTCTTTCATGCCCAGCCCGGTGTCTTTAAGGGCCTCTTTGGTCAGGCGGGTAATATCAATTTTGTAAACTTTAAATTCATCTAAGGTGCCATCCTCTAAGGGGTTTGCCCCATCGGGGTAATGTGCCAGTTTCAGATTTTTGGTATCAAAACCCGCTGTGTTTAAAATAATAGTGCCGCCTTTGCGCACCCGTTTCAAATCAGTTTTTAGCGCAGCGGCATTCATGGCCACCAGCACATCGTAGGCATCACCGGGGGTAAAAATTTCTTTGCTGCCAAAGTGTATCTGAAAGCCCGATACACCGGCCACCGTGCCGGCTGGGGCACGTATCTCTGCCGGAAACTCCGGAAAGGTAGAAATGTCTTTACCCATCAAGGCAGTAGTATCGGTAAACTGCATGCCGGTAAGTTGCATGCCATCACCCGAATCGCCACTAAAGCGCACCACTACACTATCGGTATCTTGTATTTCAATCTGTTTTTCGCTGTGCGAATTGTGCTCGTTACTCATTCTTTACTCCGCAATACTACAAATGCAGTTTTTCTTTTTTGGCTAAAAGTTGTTCTTCAGTTTCTACTATCATTTCATCGGCAATGCAGCAATCTACCGGGCATACCGAGGCACATTGCGGCTCATCAAAAAAACCTTTGCACTCGGTACACTTATCGCTTACAATGTAGTAGTAATCGTTGCTGATGGCGGGTTGTGTGGAATTGGCGTCTATCACGCTACCATCGGCCAATACAAATGAACCACTCACATTCGTTTTATCGGCAATGTTCCATTTATCGCCATTGGGATAGATAGCTCCATTGGGGCACTCGGGCTCGCAGGCACCACAGTTGATACACGCATCGGTTATTTTTATGGCCATGTTGTTGGGTTAATTATTCAACTATGTAATGGCGAAATAGTTCAACCATTATTTTGGTGGGCAAAGATAACCACTGCAAAGTAGAGTTAACTAATAATGTTCACGTAAATTGTGGATGGCCAATGTGTATAATGAATTAAACCATATAAAACTTTGCTCATACCAAAAGGAATCTTTTATTTTACAAACACTAAACAACAAGACCTATGAAAAGAGTACTACCGCTTGTATTTGGTTGGCTGATTACACTCACTAACTTAACCGTTGCATATGCACAATTCATTCCGCTTGGGCCTGTGGGGGGGGGGGGGTACAATGCCAATGCTCACAAGTATAAGGGTACCGGGCAAATTCATTGTATAGAATTTCATCCCAACTATCCTGCCACCAATCTCATTTTTGCAGGCTCGGTTTACGGTGGTTTGTGGAAATCAACAGACGGGGGAGCTAATTGGACGAATGTTGATGCCGTACAGCATTTAGAGGTAAACAGTGTAAACGATATAGAGATTAGCTACATCAATGGGCAAACAACCATTTACATTGCTACCGGCTCTAACAACCGCCACTACCCGTGGATACCCAGTTGCGGTATATACAAATCAAACAACTTAGGAAACACATTTACCTCTGTGGGTTCGTTTAATACGCTGAATGGTGGATTTACATACAGTAAGCAAAAGCTTACCACCCAGATAGCCGCTCATCCAACCAATGCAAATATTCTTTTTGTAGCTACATCGGAGGGCTTGTATCGTACCACAAATGGAGGAACTACATGGCAGTTGGTACTAACTGAAAATGAGCCGGAGCCGGATTACAGCACCAGTTATGATGCCACAGAAACTCCCGGCATATGGACGGTTGCCTTTAGCCCAAACAACCCCAATACAGTTTATGCATCCGGATTAGAAGTGTATCAATCACTAAACGGTGGGGCACCGGGAGGGTTTGCGCCAATGCCCATTTCGGATTTTAACACAAACGCCCCTCTTTCTCAAACAAGTGGTTTCCCATCTGTCAGTTTGCTCACCCGTAATTGCAACATTAAAGTGGTAAATAACAGCGGAACTGACAATATCTTTTGCACTGCATCAACCATTTACAGTTCCACCGGTTCAAAAAACAATTTTTTCTATCGGGTTTACTATCACAACGGGCAAAATTGGGCCACTTGCAACACAACAGGTTTGCTTAATCAAGGGTTTATATACGATGTTTTTGCTATTGATTTTTGTAAATTGGATTGCCCTCTCAATAATCCTAATCTGCTCATCACCGGCAGAACAGAGGCGCGCGTATCAACCAACAAAGGAAACACTTGGGGAGATTTAACGGGCTATAACAATATAGCACATGCCGATATACGAGAGCTAAAGTTTTCGCCCGATGGAACATTTGCACTGATAGGAACAGATGGGGGCATATACAAATACACCGTTGCCGCCAATACAGTTACCGAATGCAACTATGGATTGTCTGTGAGCACTTGCTATGATTTATCTACCTCCCCATTAAAAAAATACCACTTGGCTACCGGCTATCAGGATAATGGTTTTGATTGGTACAATGGCACTAACTGGGTGCAAGTACCGATTGGCGCTGATGGTTATCCTCCGGCATGGTGGGACTTATCAGACCCCAATAAGTTTTACTGCTCGCTCAACTATCAATTATATGAAATTGATGTTGCGAATAATTCACCTTCATTCGTACAAACAGGGTGTAACCCAACTGTAGAGCAGATATATCAGCACCCCTTACCACAACAACATAACACGTTTGTTAGTAGAAAAAACGGTGATAAGAAAATATACTTCTCTAACAATATCCAGCATTCACGGTATTATGACGACTTTATAACTGTTTCAGACCCATGGGTACATTCAGTTAAAAATTTCAACATCCCGAAATCAAATCCTAACGCACTATTCATCACTACCTTTGTAGGTGGGTTTTGGAACACAGCTCTGCTCAGAAAATACAATTTAAACAACTACTCGCTAAGCGCCTACGACTACAATTGTAGTAACCAAATACCTTGTAACGGAAACTGTTATCAAGATTATCAATACCTATGTCCGGCACTACCAGTAGTTAAGTTTAACGATTGTAAAAACCACTATCCGGTATCATCGGTGGCGGTCAGTTCATCTAACCCCAATAAAATGTGGGTATCTGTATCATACAATGAAAAGTACATGACACTGCCTCAATACACTAACTTTTGTAATGAAACGTACCGCTACCGGTTACTAAAAACTACCGATGGCGGCCAAAACTGGTACAATGACGATGCCGGATTACCCCAATATCCCATAGAGTCTGTGGTTTATGTAGATGGCAGCAACGATGCCCTGTTTTGTTGTACGCAAAACGGTAGAGTATTTTACAAAAATGCCAACCTTAGTTCGTGGGTAGAAGTGGATGCCAACCTGCCACGCACTACGGTAACCAAAATGGAAGTGAACTATTGCACCAACCGTTTGTACATTGCCACCTATGGCAGAGGTGTATTTTACTTAGACCTTAGTACCTACAACCCACATAGCTCACAAACGCTAAACATTACACAAAACACTACTTGGGGAAACAGCTATTATGATATTGGGGGAAATATTACGATAAAAAGCGGCAATACCTTGTCTATTACCGGAGCTACGGTAAACATGTGTAAGGGTTGTAGAATTACTGTAGAGCCACAAGCAAAATTAGTGGTAAACGGCTCAAAAATCACCAACTCATGCGGTGAACTATGGCACGGCATTGAGGTATGGGGAAACAACACCAAACGACAAGTTCGCATTGACTCGCTGGAAGGTGGTTTAACTATAGGCGATCAGGGAGTGTGTATCATCACCTCCAACTCTACTATAGAATATATGAACAAAGGAATAGTAGCCGGTAAAAATACCGGAGGCAGCAACTACGACCTCAGCTTTAGCGGTGGCCAAATTATTGCCAATGCCAGTTATTTTACGAACAACGTAAGTTCCATAGTTTATGCCAAATTTAACCCCCCGGCCGATCCGGGTAACCCCAATGGATACAGCAAAACCAAAGTGTACAATTGTAATTTTGATAACATCACTGTGGGCTTGTACCACCACATTGGTATTTGGGGCGTGCGCGGTGTAAGCATTGAGGGCAATACGTTTGCCAACAGTACAAGCACTGCTTCTTATCCGCAGCCCAATCGCGGTTATGGTATTTTGGCTTTAGATGCCGAGTTTGTAGCGATAACCAGCGGACTACCACCGTACAAAAAAAATATATTCAACAACCTCACCTACGGTATAAACATTCAAATCAGCAGCCCAATGAGCTATGCTCCGGGTAGTTTTGTGGGTACAAAAATCAATAAGGCAGATTTTAATAGCAATAAGTATGGGATATATATGCAGGGAACTGCTTTTAGCAGAATAACCGAAAACAGTTTTACCATACCTTTACTCACTACCGGTGATGCGAAGAGCTATGGCATATATGTACAGGGTTCTACCTTATACAAAATACAAGAAAATACACTCAACGCTGCCGGTTTAAGCGCTACAGCACTTACTTATGGCATATTGGTAAACAACAACCATACCAATAGCGACATTATAAGAAGGAACTCCGCTGCAAATGTGCGCTATGCTATGACCGCAGTAGGACAAAACGGAACGGGTTCCACGGGTGGAAGCGGTTTACAGTTTAGATGTAATACACTAAACACTTCAAGAGTTTTTGATATTTGGGTGGCTGAAAATGTAGTAAATGGAAATACAACAAATGGTTCAATAAGATACTACCAGGGTGGTAACATACAATCCAACCCCCAAAGCCCCGCTAACAACAGATTTTACGAACAAAGTTCAACAGTACCGTCTTTACAATTAGCGCGCAATACACTTACCTCTCCTTTCCACTATTATTACCCTACCAATACATCGTTTTACAATCCGGCAAGGATTCAGCTAAGCCCGCCTATTACCAAACAAAATGTGAATGTATCTGCGTCTGATCATGATGCCATTTGCCCCACCGCAATAGACCCACTGGACTACCAACCCGCCTATAAGCAAGAAGACGAACAGCAATATGGCTACCAACCGGCTACACTGGCCAACTTAAATGCTGAGATTACCGCCTTGGGCCAAAGCATAGACGGTGGCAACAAACAAGCCCTAAAGCAAGATTTGGAGCAAGCCAACGCCTTTAGCATAGAGGCCGTATATGCCAACCTTATTGCTAAGGAAGCCATTAGTGAAGAAGTGCTGAATAAAGCTATTGATAACCAGTTTGCCGAATACGGGCTGGAAAACCTCAAAGCGCTTATTATCAAAAACTCGGGGCTGAGCGATACGGTGGTAGATTTGCTGCTCACCCGCCAATTGCCCTACACTGCTACTGATATTTCTGAAATGGAGGCCGAGCAAAACAAGCTCTCGCCCGAAGACCAAAAACTGGCTGCCATTTCCGAAAAAGAACTGGCAATAGAACAAACTCTGCTGCAATGGGCCTACCAATATGCGGCAAATGGCCAAGCGGACAGTGCTGAGGCCATGCTCTACGTAGCCCAAACCGAGAGCATGAAGGGCTACCGGCTTTTTGCACAAATGCAATGGGGCCAGTTAAACGATGCTAAAAACACAGCAGAAACCTTAAAACAAACAGGGCTTAAAAACTACATAGTTTTATTGCAAGAGTTACAGGCAAGCGGCAAAAACTGGAAAGAGGCCGCACCGGGCCAGATTCAAGAGCTTTGGAATCTATATAATGTCGGTGGCCTCGGCTCTTGTTACGCCAAAGCGGCACTGGCGTTAGCCACCGATACGTTTTTAGAACCCTATATACCTACCGAAGATTTATGGAGCGGAAAAACCGAAGCCCCGAATAAGTGGAGGCAGATGCGCACAGTAAACCACGCCACATTGAGTTTGAACCCTAATCCGGCTAACACAGAGCTAACATTGAGCTATGTATTAGAAGGTAACTCTGCTTTGCATATAAGTATAGCTGATGCATCGGGCAAAACAGTTTACCAAACCACTACCAGCGGAGCCACTGTACAACAAGCAATAAACGTTGCACAATGGCCAAATGGTATTTATATGCTCCGTTGCAAGGACAGTTACGGCAACCTATCTTACAGCAAGTTTACTATTCAACATTAGAGCTATGCGAATAGTTGTTGTTTATCTACTTATGGCATTTATTGTTGGTACTGCCAATGCGCAAAGCAATTTTCACAGCAGAGTGAGTTTTGACTCTATACCCTACGGGCTTGCACTTGGCGTGGGTTATGTAGATAGCAGTTGCTATTTTTGGGGCACTTATATCCGTACCACGGCAATGTGGGAGACCGGTAAACTCTTTATTGGTGAGTGTAAGCCGAATGGAGAATTTGGATTGGTTAATCCGTTTCTGTTTTTGGCAGAAGATACCGTTTACCTACCATCACAACCAGCTCCGTTAATTTATATCAATAAAAACATATATCTATCCGGATTCCAAAACGATACCAATGAAAATTACGGTGCTGTAATGTACAAGTACAATACCGAAACGGGCGGTTTGTTAAAAGTAGTTTATGACTCAGACACCGTAGAAGGATATGACTACTTAACCTACGATGGAAACGATGGGCTGTATGCGCTGGGGGTAACGGTCAATGAGTCTTTGACATACAGTAACTTATTGGTATCAAAATACGATACAGCACTCAATAAAATCTGGGATTTTTTATGGGAAAGCGGAGGAAAATATATTCATGAACGAGGTATTCGTTGGACATCCGACAGTTGTGTTATCCTTTCTTTTGTTGTAGGAGCAAATGGTTGGTACATGCCCCACATCATGAAGATAAGCCCAAACGGCCAATTGGTGTTTGATACCATTTTACCTTCTCTGGGTACCGGCCTCTGCCGGCTCATGGACTACAACCCTATTGATAAAACCTGTATTGTTGTTAACTCTCAAACCGGCTACGAAACGCCTATTTATTCTGTTACCAAGTTAGATTCCAATTATCATGTAGTTTGGAGTAAACCCTATCAATCCTATTACGGAGGCAACTACATCACTGATATTTGGTACGGTATGCGCGCAAAAGGCGGCTATGTATTTGTGGGTACACGCGATAATACCAGCAAGGGTTGGGTGCATAAATTAGATTTTAACGGCAACAAAGTGTGGGAGGCCACATACACCGCAGCGCCTGCAGGTACCATGCCCCCCTTCAATTATATGTATATTACCGGCATAGACACCCTACCCAATGGCGGCTATGTGTTGTGCGGCAGCACCGATAGTATTGGTGATGTAATACTAGGCGAAAGCTGGCAGCGGGCCTTTGTAATGACCATAGACAGCAACGGCTGCTTTAGCGATACAGCTTGTGAGAGCAAGTTTTATGCAGAGATAGAATACTTTGAGCCGGCCATAACCGTAAAGGTTTACCCTAACCCGGCTACCGAGTCATTTGTAGTTACCACAGAGCATTTGCCTCTTGCAAAAAGCAGCTTAGTAATTACCAACCAATTGGGGCAAGTAGTGGTGCAAACCAAAATCAATCATTCGTACACAGAAATTAATTGCTCGGCATGGAGCAGCGGCATTTACTTTTGGGCACTGCTAAACGAAGGGCAGATAGTGCGCAGCGGCAAACTGGTAAGGCAGTGAAAACAATAAACGTATAACTATTCTTCGTACCCGTACCCTGCAAAGTCCAACCTTCGCTTGTTTGATTCTGCTTCGTGATACCCTGCGGTGTACATACCCCCCAAGCAAGTTCGGGACAGGCCTGCTGCGCTGCAACCATGCTCACTCCCCTCTTTAGAGGGATAAAATGCCGGAACTGCAAAACTTGCTTTACTAGTAATGAAACGTACAGTTAAGCTACGAGTTCATAGAAACTAAAAACTCTTCGTTGCTCTTGGTGCCTTTCATTTGCTGCATCAAAAAGTTCATGGCTTCTTCGGCCGTCATATCGGCTATGTGGTTGCGAAGAATGTACATGCGCTGTACTACTTCTTTGCCCAATAGCAGTTCATCTCTGCGGGTACTGGAGTCCACTATGTTGATGGCCGGGTAAATTCTGCGGTTAGAGAGTTTGCGATCCAGCTGCAATTCCATGTTGCCGGTACCTTTAAACTCTTCAAAAATTACTTCATCCATTTTAGAACCGGTGTCAATCAATGCCGTGGCGATAATGGTGAGCGAGCCGCCATTTTCAATATTTCGCGCAGCACCAAAAAACTGTTTTGGTTTTTGCATGGCGTTGGCCTCTACACCACCCGACAATACTTTGCCCGATGATGGCGATACCGTGTTGTAAGCACGCGCTAAACGGGTGATAGAATCTAATAATATCACCACATCGTGCCCGCACTCTACCAACCGCTTGGCTTTTTGCAATACCACGCTCGAAACCTTTACGTGTTTTTCAGCCGGCTCGTCAAATGTAGAGGCAATCACCTCAGCACGCACACTACGCTCCATATCGGTTACTTCCTCAGGTCTTTCATCTACCAGCAATACAATCAAATATACCTCCGGGTGATTGGTGGCTATGGCGTTGGCTATTTCTTTGAGTATAGTGGTTTTACCGGTTTTGGGCTGCGCTACAATCATACCCCGCTGGCCCTTGCCTATGGGGGTAAACAAATCAATAACGCGGGTAGTAATATCGGTGGGCTTGGTAAAGAGGTTTAGTTTCTCTTCCGGAAAAAGCGGAGTGAGGTAATCAAACGATACGCGGTCGCGAATTTCTTCGGGCAGGCGGCCGTTCATGGTATCTACCTTTAAGAGAGCAAAGTACTTTTCGCCTTGCTTGGGCGGGCGTACCCAGCCGCGCACAGTGTCACCGGTTTTTAATCCAAAGAGTTTTATCTGCGATGGCGATACATACACATCATCGGGTGAGGAGAGGTAGCTGTAGTCAGATGAGCGTAAAAAACCGTATCCATCGGGCATCATTTCTAACACACCTTCAGCTTCTATAGTAGCATCGGCTTCTACACTAAAAATATTTTTGTTGCGCTCTTCCTGGCGCTTTTGTTGCACAAATTCATTGGGGGTATCGCCACCCTCTTGCTCGTTGCCGTTGCTGTTATCTTGTTGGTTGCCACTGTTGTTTTCTTCAACTACAAAATTTTGTTGCTGTTGGCGGGGTTGTTGCGTTTGCACTTCCTGTTGTACTTCTTCTACCTCTTTTTTCTCTTCTTCAACCGTACCCTCTTCCTGCTCTTCTCTTTTTGCTTTTACTGAAGCATCAATGGGTTTGCGGGTGCGCGGGCGCTTTTGTTTTTCTTTCGGTTTGTCTTCTTCGCCAACGGTGGCTTGCAGTTCCGGGTTTTGGGCTTGCACATCTATTATCTTGAGAATAAGGTCTTCTTTTTCTAACTTGTCTGCACCTTTCACTTTGAGTTGTGCGGCAATGTCTTTGAGTTCGGGTAAAATCATTTCATTGAGTTGCTGAAATGTGTACATGGGTAATTTTATTTAGTGAGTAAAAATTTCGGAGATAGAGAAGACACAGTAGTATGCTTGTTAATGGCTAATCACGTATGAGGTGAGAAAAAATGTCATTCAGTATTTTTGGGATTGCAGCGTGGCTTACTTGACTATACAATACTGCCGCGCTTGTGCGATAACGATGCAATAGTAGGCAATGTTTTGAAACCGCCAAATGCAGGTCAATTTATTTGTACACCCCACCCTTTCTACCATTTGCCTAACAATTAGAAATAGAATCTTTTATACATTCATATAATGAAGTTGCGTTTATGGCTGTTGTGGATATGCATTAGTTTTTCGCTGCATATTTTGCAGGCGCAACAGTTTTTCTTTGAAACTCTCACTACCAAAAACGGACTTTCCAGCAATGAAA
The DNA here is from genome assembly GCA_016787045.1 of Chitinophagales bacterium. Taxonomy (GTDB): domain Bacteria; phylum Bacteroidota; class Bacteroidia; order Chitinophagales; family LD1; genus Bog-950. Next base: position 64,205 of record JAEUVA010000021.1, on the reverse strand, counting down.
TTTCGTGCATATACGAAGACCGCGACCATTTTTTGTGGGTAGGCACGCGCGATGGACTCAATCGGTTTGATGGCCGAAAGTTTGAGGTTTTCAGAAACCATCCGCAAGATTCTAACTCTATTTCGGGCAATGTGATTTCCGCAGTTTTGCAAGATAGCAGCGGCATTATATGGATAGCTACCAAAGATGGCGGACTCAGCCGCTACGATGCCAAAGCACCAGACAACAAAAAGTTTACACAGTTCAGGCACTCGCCCAAAGATACCACCACCATAGCCACCAACCGGCTCAATTGCTTGTATGATTGGGATGAAAACTACCTGGCCATAGGTGCCGAGATGTACTCCTGCATTTTTTTAAACAAAAAAACACTACAGTTTACCTACTGGCGGTTTAATGACGAAGAGATGAAACCCGAAAAAGCCCTGACGCGACCAGCCGGCTTTTTGACCTGGGTACACCATTTTTACGAGCGCGATGGCAAAGTATATTTTAGTTTACTGCACAGCGGTATGTTGTTTTGTGCCGATAAAACTACCGGCAAGATAACTCGCTACACAGGCAGTAACTCTATTTCGGGCAGTGTGCAACAATTTTTTGTTACCGGTTCAAAAATTTGGATGGCCGGTTGGAATCCCGGCTTGTTCGTTCAAGATAATCAGCCCTTGGCCGAGCAAAAAAAATTGGAAACCGATAATGATTTGCTGATGTGCGTAGCCGATTACAACTCGCTATACATGCTGGCGGGTTCTCGCGGTTCAGGATTATTCAGAGTAAATAAAAATACCGGTGAAGCAGTACAGTTTACCCGCAAAGTAGGCAAGCAAAGTTCGCTGCCCAGCAATAAGATACTGAGCATGCACAAAGATTCGCGCGGTATTTTATGGGTAGGCACATCGGCCGGTTTAGCAAGATATGACCCAAGGGCATGGCTGTTTTCAGAAGCCGAATTTACCGATGCGCAAACCGACCTCACTATCTTACGCACACATCGGTTTAACGATGGCAGTGTTGCCGTTAATACCTCTTTAGGCATGTTTTTGAGCGATGAAATACAGTTTAGCTTTGACCGCATCAAGTTTACCAACCGCAACTTTAATGCAAACCCCGATTTTTTGCTTCACTTACAAAATGACAAGTACTTGCTGGGCACAGAAATTGGATTTTATGAATGGCAATACGGCTCATCAAAAATTAAAGAATGTATTGTAGATGAAGTGGGCACCCACCGCGATTTTTATAGCGAAACTGTTTTTCAGGTCAAAGATATTATTCGCGATACCGTAAATGGCGAGCCGGGGTTTTGGATGGCCGTATTGGGCTACGGCATTGGCTTTTATAGCGAGGTAGATTACACTTATTATCCCTACTACTACTTCAAAGAGCTGCCCAAGAGTTTAGGAAACTCCTTGGCACGAAAAGTGATTTTGGATAAAAAAGGAAACCTGTGGGTGGCTACATCGGGCGGGCTATATATGCGCAAAAAAAATACTCCATTAGAAAAAAATGAGTTTGAAGGGTATGTAAATGACCCAGCCAACCCACTATCTATACCCGGCAATGATATTATGGGGCTTTGGTGCGATAAGAATAATCACATTTGGATGAGTATATCCGGCAGGGGATTGTGTGAGTTTGATGGAAAAAAATTTACGCTCTATCAACCCACCAACTCGGCCTCATCACTCATGTTTTTTGGCATACATGCCGATAAAAGGCAGCGACTATGGATAGTAACCCGCAATGGGTTAGAGGTGTTTGATTTAAAGGCAAAAAAGTTTTTCCATTTAGATGTAAACGATGGCAGCGCTAACACCAACTTATCGCCACAGTTTTCAAACGAAACCAAACATGAAGTTAGCTTTGCAGCGGGTAACCGCGTGTTTACTTTTAAGCCCGATGCCGTAAAATTTGACACTACTTATCCTCCGTTGTATTTGGCCGAAATGAAAGTATTTGACAAAAGTTTTTTGACCCAAGCAACAGAAGGTTTAGTAAAGTTAAAGGCCAACGAAAGGTTTATTGATTTTTCGGTAAGTGCCATACAGTACACCTTTCCGCAAACAGTAAGGTTTCAGTACAAATTAGAGGGGCTTGAAGCTGATTGGAAAAACAGCGATGACGGAGAAATAAAATACACCAACCTTCCATGGGGAAAGTTTAAACTATGGGTGCGGGTAACCAATCCATCGGGCCAGTTTGGTGGCGATACCATCTTAGCTGAGTTTAAAATTGCCACACCGTTTTACTATACCTGGTGGTTTTATTTATTGGTGGCTACCGCCATTGCTGCCGGTGCTTTTGCTTTCTACAAATACCGCATTAATCAACTGATGAAACTGCAATCTATCCGCAACAAAATAGCCCGCGATTTGCACGATGATATAGGCAGTACACTGGGTAGCATTTCGTTTTTAAGCGAAGCAGCTAAACAACAATTGGAGCAAAACAACAGCACAGGGGCACAAAAAATGTTGCAAAAAATTGGCAGCAACAGCCGCGAAATGGTAGAGAGCATGAGCGATATTGTGTGGAGCGTGAACCCCAAAAACGACACGGCAAAATTTTTGATGGAGCGTATGCGGGTGTTTGCTGCTGACTTGGTGGCACCATCTGCCATGCAACTTCATTTTAATGCGGAAAAACAGGCAGAAGAAGTGAAACTAACCATGGAGCAACGCAAAAATATTTTCTTGATTTTTAAAGAAACCGTGTACAACAGCGTAAAGTACAGCGAAGCAAAAAACCTGTATGTAGAAGTAAAGAAAACAGCTACCGGAGTAACACTAATCATCAAAGATGATGGCAAGGGTTTTGATGTAAACAACTACAAAAGCAAAAACGGCAATGGCATAAAAAACATGCGCTACCGTGCCGAAGAAGTAGAGGCAAGGTTTGATGTTTTTTCAACTGCACAAGGCACTGTTACTACGATTAGTGTGTAGTTGTCAATTGCAAAAAAACTGCTTGAAGTAAGCAAGTCACAATCTTTAATCCGTATTTGCACTTTTGAGCAAAAGTTGCTGCTTTATTTCTTCCACTTCATTTTGAAGAGCGCTCCATTGCGCGCGCATTTTTTCAATATCTTTTTGTTGCTGTATAATCATTTTTAGCAGTTGCTGTGTGGCTGAGATGTTGAGCATGGCTAATGCTTCGTAATCAACTACCCTAAAGTCGTTTACTTCTCTTCCAAAAACAAATACGCTTCCTTCCTTTTCCTCATTTACTTCAAACTCTTTTTCATTGGCACTAAGCACAGTATATACTTGAGATTGATCGGCAAAAATCAGTTTTACTTTTTCGCCCGGTTGCAAATTATTTTTCAACTTCACCTTTCCGTTGTGCATCTCTGCTAGCTGATAAATATCCGGTATAACGTCCGTAATTTTTGATACTGCACTGGGGTACACTCCTTCTACTTGCTGCGCTATTACCTTCTTAGACACTCTGTTTCCTTTACTAATGGTATCTATGTATTGATAGTTGGTTATCTGAATTTGGGCTATAGTGTTTAAATCAACTACACCATCCGAAATATTGATAATGTTTTTTATGCGTGCATCGCTATATGCATCAAACTCTGTAGCCAGTACTCTGCCCGATGCCCAAATAGAAACCGGTATAGAATTGCTTCCGGCAAATGTGGCTGCGCCTGTAGTAGTTAAGTAGCCATAAGGGCCAAATGTTCCGTTTACCGTGCTAATGACGGTTAGCGGATAGGTGGGCGTAGTAGTGCCAATGCCTACGGTTACTTGGTCTGTGCCTGTAGCGCCCAATACAATAGCGTTGCTCTGGTTTACTTTGGCATTGTAGCCAATGGCCGTGGCATTGGTAAGGAAAGAGTTGCTTACATCGGCATTGTAACCAATAGCGGTATTTTTTGTGCCTCCGGTGTTAAACAAAAGGGCGTTTTTCCCTAAGGCAGTATTTCCCCAACCAAAGGTATTCAGCCGCAAGGAGCTGTCGCCTATGGCTGTATTGTGTATGGGATAGGTGGCCACTGCATAATTGGCGGAATACAGTGAATAAGCCCCTACGGCTACGTTACCTGATACGGTGTTTGCCGGAAAGCCGGATAAATTATGGAGGGCAAAATATCCTATTGCCACGTTTTGTGAGGAGAGTTGGGCATCTGCCAAGGCCTCTGTACCAATAGCTACATTTCTACCCACAAGGTTGGAGTTAAGCGCGTAGTGGCCAATAGCTACATTCCCTTCGCCCGTTAAATTGGTGTAAGAAGCCCTATATCCTATTCCGGTGTTATACCTGGCGGTGGTGTTTCTATAGCCAGAGAGTCCACCTACCATAGTATTGAAAAAACCTGTTGTATTGTTGGTTAAAGAATAGTCGCCCACGGCTGTATTTAAGCTGGAGGTTGAACCTGAGTTATCTTGCAGGGCGGCATAACCAATAGCGGTGTTGCCAACTCCGGTAGTATTAGAGTAGAGAGCTAAGGTACCCAAAGCAACATTGTGGTATCCAGTGGTGTTTGAAGACAAGGTACTGTCTCCAATAGCCATGTTGTCATAACCGGTAGTATTGGCGGCTAATGCCAAATATCCGAAGGCAGCATTGCTGTAGCCGGTAGTGTTAGCCACCAATGCCTGATAGCCCAAAGTGGTATTGTAAGGGGAAGTGTAATCAATCAAACCGGCTTGCTGATTGTTGACTTTAAAAATCAATTTTTTCGCATCGGTAGTGCCTATAAAATTAGTGCCCGGTGTAGTGCCGCTATTGCCCTTTACGGTCCAAAATGGCAATACAGGGTTATTGGTTTCTGCTTGAGAAAAAGCTGATAGTGTGGCTATCCAAAAACTAAAAACTAAAAATGCGTTATAGTACATTGAGAATAGGTTTGCTGCACAAACCTAAGTGATGACCCACCGGCAACACTTTACAAAAGTTAATTTCTGCTTTTGCTGATGCGCTTACGTATGCGGGAAAGCGAAACTGCGGTAATGCCGAGGTAAGAGGCCAAAAATTTGAGTGGTACTCTATCCAATAGTGTAGGCCGATCTTGCAAAAGCCGCTCGTAGCGCTGCACCGGGTTGAGTCGGGTAAAATCTTCTATGCGTTGTATAGAGTTAATCAATGCGTCTTGCACTAAATCTTTGTAGAGCCGCAACAGCACTAAATCTTGTTCCATTTTTTGTTGAACCTCCGGAAAAACAAACAAGAACACCAAACTTTGCTCCACGGCTTCGGTAGTTTCGGTGGCCGGTTTGTTTAAAAAAATATTAGAGTACGGTGCCGCTGCTCGTAGTTCATCTACCAATAGGGTAGTAATTTCTTCGCCTTTTGAGTTGTAGGTGTAATTGCGCAATATGCCCTCTAGTACAATAGCGGCACGGGCGTTGTTTACGCCTTCTTTAAATAAAATTTCTCCGGGTTGAACCACCACCACTTCTCCCATAGCCAGTATATCGGCCAATTTTTCGGCTGTAACATAAGGAAACCGAGATTGTACTTTTTGGAGTAATGTATCCATAGCGTTGGTCAATATTAATACAGACAATTGACTGCTCACATTGTTTACAAAAAACTACACCGGAAGGTACTGTTACACTTTATAGCCAGTTTAAGTTTTTGGCACACATTCCCCCGATTGGGTGAGCAAAACTGCGCAACTACAGGTGCACCTTTGCAGTAAACAAAGGAAAAACAACAGCACCATGAAAAAGCAATTCTACCCCCTGATGCAATCACCCGTTTTTAAAGCGGCATTCAAATTTGTAGCGGTAATAAAATATCTGTTTTTCCCGTTTTTGTTTGTCCAATCACAAGATGTCAACTTTCAACAGTTGATCGGTAACCATGCAATTACTGCACAAGTAGAAACCCAAACTACAATTTGGCTGGGCACAGCTGATGGTATCTATTGCATCAACAAAAAAAATCAGAAAGTAACACACATCACCGAGTCCAATTCTGTACTGCCCGCTAACCGGGTTACCGATATGTGCATGACCAACTCCGGAAATGTTTATGCTACCACTACCAAAGGCATTTTTCGTTTTGATGGTTACACATACATTGCCTACACCTCCGAAAACACCAATTTGCCGCGTACTACTTTCACTGCTATTGCCAGCGATAAAACCGGTTTGTTATGGGTGGGAACTTCTAATCAAGGTTTGATTTGTATGAACGGCTACAAAGTGCAGTTATTCAACACCTCAAACTCGCCAATTAGCAGCAATGCCGTAGAAAGTGTTGCGAGTGATAATGCAGGAAAAATTTATGCCATATTATCGAACAAAGATATGGTGGTAGCGGGCGAAAAATCATTGCGATTGATTAGAAGCGAATGGCAAATTGCCATAAAGCAAAATTAGTATGTGCTCGGCTTATTCAACTGCTGAAACCATGCCGACTCTACAATGGTGTTTATGCCGTACAACTGGCTGGTAAAATTCGGAGATTGGGCCACCGCATGGTTTACTCGCTGAAATGCCCTTTTGAGTTGTGCCTTGTTTTTGTTCTTCTGTAACTGCATAAACAAATTAGCCAATGCAAACGCCACCATATTTTTCACTGAGTTTTTATTCAGTGCATAATTAAGCCCCCGCAACGGTGATTCCATTTGGTCAAATCTTTTTTGCTCATACAATATCAACAGGAAAAAAAATCGCAATCCGATATATTGGGCAGGAAGAGTTTTTTCCAGTTGCTTATTGTTTAGTTCCGGCAACAAAACATCGTATGCCTTATCAAATACTCTTCGGTGAACCAGGTTGCTCACCAGGTGTATCACCAAATCTAAACGCTCTTTAGGTTTTTGTTGTAACCAGCTTTTGCTCAGCTCTGTAGTTGTAGCGGTTAATACCTTATCATAGTCGGTAGCACTTAGGCCGGCTAATTGAGACAGAGAGGCATGCAACAAAAACAACCGCTTGTAGTCGGCTGTATTTGCGTTTGGCGTGGGTGCATTCTGCAATAACTTTTGGTACTTTCTTTTAGCCGCACTTTCCGGCAATGCGTTAATGAGGTTATGCAACACAAAAATGTACCGATAAGCGTAATACGAATCTTTGATTAAAGATGAAGTATAGTGCTTAAGTTCTTTAACAGATAGTGCTGTAAATGCATCCCTTTGACCGGTAAAGCGGTAGTAATTAGACAGTAAATCAAACGAGATTAATCGCGCCTGTTTCGACCGCAGGTGCGCATAGTTTTTTATTACCGGATGCTCTGCTACGGCTTCAAACTTTTGCAAAACTTCCTGCGAGGTGGGGCCTCCGTACTTTTCAATCAATTGTACAAAACGGATATACTGATGCATGCAAACAGAGGCCTCGCGGTCTTTTTCTATGGCCTCTGTTTCTTGTACCGATAGCGAATCAAGTAAGGCATACTCCCTATCTGATTTGGCCAACTTAAAAAGCACATTCTGCATCCGCTTGAGCGCTACGGCACCCAACAAAAAAAAGCTCTCTTCATCTGCCAGCGTTTTACAATGCTTGTATATGGAGTATGCTTCTTCAGCTAACCCGCGCTGAAACAGCACATCGGCTGTTACAAACTGAAAGTTGATGCGGGTAAACACATTTTGCTCATGATGAATTTCTGTAAGCACCCTTAGCAAAAACTTGTACAGGTACGACTTAGTTTCGGTGTAATTAATCCCGGGGTGTTTTGCGGCAAATTGCTTTTTAAAAACTGCTTCGTTGTTTGTACCGGCATTTTTAAAAATGCGCAACAAGTCTAAGTAAGCAGCGTCTGTGTCATGTGCTCTTTTTTTCAAAAGCTTCAATTCGCCATCTGTAAGTGTTTTAACCAAATCAAAAACCGGGGCAATTCTCATGCTTCAATAATCGGCTGCTACCCGATATAAACCAAATTTTTGCTTGGCTTAACGTACTGATTGCTCCTTTTTTACGCTTGTATGAAACGTATTTATCTTCTTTTACTTAGTGTACACACATTACATGCTTCCACAATATGGGCGCAAGTTGAATCACATAATCCGGTGACTCCTTATTGGAAAATTAAAGGAAACTCAGGTACTGATGCCACACAGCATTTTATTGGTACAACCGATAATGTTTCGCTAAAATTTAAAATCAACAACACGCATGCCGGGTTAATCGACTCCTTCTTGTTCAATACATTTTTGGGCTACAGAAGTGGCGAAATGATAGTTACGGGTAATGCTAATACTTCTATGGGGTACAAATCAATGTCTAGCAATACCGATGGATTTTACAACACGGCCATTGGCACAAATACACTTCGGGCCAATACCTCAGGTGCTAACAACACAGCCGTAGGTTTTCATGCTTTGCGCAATAACACCGCAGCTAATGGCAATGTTGCTGTGGGCAGCTATGTATTGCAAAACAACAGTGGAGAATCTAACGTAGGTGTAGGATACTCTGCTTTGGGGCTAAACACCACCGGTAATTGGAATAATGCCATGGGGCATTTTTCTATGCTATACAACACTACCGGCAATTACAATACGGCCATTGGGCATCAAAGTTTGGGCTCAAATACTACCGGCAACGAAAACACCGCATTAGGCACACAAGCGCTGTACGCTAACTCAAACGGAAATTTCAATACTGCTTGCGGAGTAAACACATTGTACTCCAATACATCGGGTAGCAGAAACGCGGCTTTGGGTTATATGTGTCTTTTCAACAACAATACCGGATTTGAAAATGTAGCTATTGGCAACGAGGTAATGTTTAGCAACCAAAACGGCTGGGCCAATGTAGCCATTGGCAGAAATACCATGTATCAAAACATAAATGGGTTGGGTAATGTAGGTATTGGCTACTACGCTATGTATAGTAATACCTCTGGCGCTGATAACTCCTCAATAGGTAATCAAGCTATGCACTTAAACACAACTGGCGCTGGCAATACGGGAGTAGGGGGGTATGCGGTGTACCAAAACACAACAGGCCAAGGCAATGTTGGGGTGGGATATCAGGCATTGTATAACAACCAAACCGGGTTGAACAATACGGCTGTAGGCAGGCAGGCCGGTGGGGCATTTGGTTTCAACCCCTCCAACTTTTCAAGTTTCGGATACTTAGCCGGCTGGGTTGGCACAAATTCTAACACCATTGAAATTGGCAATACGAGTGTATTTTATATTGGCGGGCAAGTAGGTTGGAGCAGTTTTAGTGATGCCCGTATCAAGCGTGATGTAAAAGCAGATATTCCAGGTTTGCAATTTATCAATCTACTGCGCCCGGTAAGCTATCAGTTTGATATACACCAACAAAACAAAATGGTATATGGCACTTCCGATACGTTACAATGGGAGGGCAAATACGACATAGAGAAAAAGCGGATGACGGGTTTTATTGCGCAAGAAGTGGAGCAAGCGGCTAAAAACTGCAACTATAATTTCAGTGGCTTACATATCCCCCACTCACCAGACAAATTGTACTCCCTCACATATGCTGAATTTGTGGTACCACTGGTAAAAGCGGTACAAGAGCTTAGTGAAGAGAACAAGGTGCTGAAAACTGAAATTGCAGCAATCAAAAACCTCCTCAAACTCAGATAGCTTCTTCATGAAAGTGATTCGGTTTATCATTTGTTAACAAGGGTTAAGCCACCCTAAACAGTTGTATCTACAACTATTTTTCCGCATTATCGCTTCGCAAAATTTTTTCATGTCCAAGTTTACCGTGTTCTTGATGGTTGTATTATTGCTGATAGTTGGCATTATAGTTTACAACAAAGTTTTGTACCCAAAAGAACAAGCCCCCACAGGCCCTACTGGTGGGCCACCGCAAGAAATGCCGGTTGCTGGCTTTTTGGTTCAAGCCAAAAGTTTAGAAAACGGAGTAACCGCATCAGGTACATTATTATCCAATGAAGAAGTTGAGCTACACGCAGAAGTTTCCGGAAAAATTACGCTGCTCAACCTGAGCGAAGGAACTGCTGTAACCAAAGGTACACTGCTTGTAAAACTATATGATGCTGACCTACAGGCGCAGTTCAAAAAACTACTCTTGCAACGCGAAACTGCTGAAAAAACTGAGCAACGTTTAAAACAACTTTTATCCGTAAACGGCATTGGTCAGCAGGAATACGACAACGCGTTGATACAACTCAACAACATTAAAGCAGATATTGAATTAATACAGGCCAATATCTCCAAAACAGAAATTCGTGCCCCGTTTAATGGCATAGTGGGCTTACGGAATGTGAGCGAAGGCGCCTACATAACTCCGGCAACCTCAGTTGCCACTTTACAGCAAATCAACCCACTCAAAATTGATTTTACTATTCCCGAAAAATATTCATCTGCTTTAAGAAAAGGAGATATTGTAAAGTTTACAACCGATGGCAGCAATGAACCGCATACCGGAAAAATATACGCTACGGAACCCCGCATAGACGAGGCCACCCGCAGTATTAAAATTCGTGCGCTGGTACAGAACCACACCGCTGAATTACTGCCCGGCACCTTTGCTAAAGTAGATGTGGGGTTAAAAAGTATAGACAATGCACTGATGATTCCTACACAATGTATTATACCCGAAGCGCGCAATAAAAAAGTGATTGTAGTGAATGGCGGTAAAGCCGATTTTAGGATTGTGCAAACTGGCGTACGTAGCCAATCACAAATACAAATTACTGACGGAATTAGTGAAGGTGATACAATTATTGCCAGTGCATTGATGAGTGTGAAACCCGGCATGGGTCTAAAGGTTATTAAATTGATTGAATAAATTAAATAGAACGCAGATATAAAAGATTATCAGGATACGTATTGATAAATACATCCAAATCTATCTTGACTATCTGCCAAATCTGCGTTCCAAGATAAGTATGAGTTTACCCGGATTAAGTTTATCGCGCCCGGTGCTGGCCATAGTCATGAACATCATCATTGTGTTGTTTGGAGCTATTGGCTTTAAATATTTAGGCATTCGTGAATACCCCAGTATAGATCCACCGGTAATTACAGTACGTACCAACTATACCGGTGCCAATGCAGATGTCATAGAATCACAAATTACAGAGCCCTTAGAAAAAGCCATCAACGGTATAGAGGGTATCCGTACTATTTCTTCTTCTAGCAACCAGGGCTCAAGTATTGTTACTGTAGAGTTTAACATAGGTAGCAATTTGGAAGCCGCGGCTAACGATGTACGCGACAAAGTTTCGCAAGCCGTTCGTCAACTACCGCAAGATATAGATGCACCGCCTGTGGTTACAAAAAGCGATGCCAACAGCGATGCAATTATTTCTATGACCGTTCGCAGCGACTCGCGCAATCAGTTAGAAGTTTGCGATTATGCTACCAATGTGCTTTTAGAAAAACTACAAACTATACCGGGAGTTAGTAACGTACAAATATGGGGCGAAAAAAAATTCGCGATGCGCTTGTGGATAGACCCCGCAAAACTTGCTGCATATCAATTAACTTTTTCTGACATACAAAATGCCCTTAACAGAGAAAACGTAGAACTACCGGCAGGTAAAGTGTATGGCAACAATACTGAGCTTACTGTAAAAACATTTGGCCGCCTGACTACGGAGAGCGACTTTGAAAACTTGGTGTTAAAATCTGGCAATAATCAGATTGTGCTCCTACGCGATGTGGCCAATGTTGTACTAGGGCCTGAAAATGAAGAAACCGTTTTAAAAGAACGTGGCGTGCCCATGGTGGCGTTGGCTATCACTCCACAGCCGGGCAGCAACTATGTAGAGATTGCCAATGAGTTTTACAAGCGATATGAGCAAATTAAAAAAGATGTACCCGATGATATAAAGTTGGACATCGCCTTAGACCAAACTATTTTTATTAAACGCTCTATTGTAGAAGTGGCAGAGACCTTAGCCATTGCTTTTGTATTAGTTGTTATTATTATCTATTTGTTTTTTCGTGATTGGCTAATAGCCATCAGGCCTTTGATAGATATTCCGGTATCGCTCATTGCCACCTTCTTTATTATGTATATGGCTGGCTTCACGATAAATGTACTTACCTTATTGGCTATTGTACTAGCTACAGGTTTAGTGGTAGATGATGGCATAGTGGTAACAGAAAATATCTTCAAAAAGATAGAAGCCGGTATGGACAAATACCGCGCAGCCCGCGAGGGTAGCGATGAAATTTTTTTTGCCGTAATAGCAACCAGCATCACACTCGCTGTAGTGTTTCTTCCCATCATTTTCCTGCAAGGATTTGTGGGTAGCTTGTTTCGTGAATTCGGCATAGTAGTGGCTGGGGCAGTGTTAATTTCCGCTTTTGTTTCGCTTACACTCACTCCGGTTCTAAATGTACTGCTACAGCGCAAAGAGCATAAGCGCAGTTGGTTTTACGAAAAGTCTGAACCCTTTTATGAATCATTAGATAATGGCTACAGAGAAGTGTTGAGTTCTTTCATGAAACGCAGGTGGTTGGCCTTCCCTATTTTGGCAGTGTGTATATTGCTCATTTTTATCATTAGCAAAAACCTGCAAAGTGAGTTGGCACCATTAGAAGATCGCAGCGTTTTCAGATTATCGGTTTCAGCACCAGAGGGCACCAGTTACGAATACATGGACAGATACATTGGTCGTATTGTCAATTTTATGATGGACTCCGTACCGGAAAATAAAATTGTACTCAGTGTAACTGCTCCGGGATTTGCAGGAAGTGGTGCAGTGAATAGTGGTTTTGTGCGTGTTCGGCTAACTGAACCGGAGGAACGCCAACGCTCACAGCAAGAAATTGTACAATATGTAACTAAGAACCTGGGCAAATTTAGCGAAGGAAAGGCGTTTCCTATCCAAGATCAAACTATATCCACCGGTGGTGCAGCTCGTTTTGGGTTACCGGTGCAGTTTGTGGTTCAAAATTTAGACTTCAATAAGATTAAAGAAAAATTGCCTTTGTTTTTGGAAGAGGCCAACAAACACCCCACTTTTCAAGGCGTAGATGTCAACTTAAAATTCAATAAACCCGAACTACAAATTGAAATTGACCGCCTAAAAGCCAACGAACTTGGGGTAAGCGTGTTAGATATATCTCAAGTTTTGCAATTGGCGCTTAGTGGACGCAGATTAGGGTACTTTATCATGAATGGTAAGCAATATCAAGTCATTGGCCAAGTAGATAGAGATAACCGCGATGAGCCGGTAGATCTTAAATCGTTTTATGTGCGTAACAGCAAAGGTGCGAACATACAGTTAGATAACTTAGTAAAGTTAACCGAGCTAAGCAGCCCGCCTCAGTTGTATCATTTTAACCGTTACAAAAGCGCTACGGTTTCTGCCGGACTTGCCCCCGGCAAAACAATTGGCGATGGGGTAGCCGCCATGAATGAGATTGCTGCAAAAGTACTAGACGAGAGTTTCAATACATCGCTGTACGGTGCTGCTCGCGATTACTCCGAAAGCTCCTCCAACACCTCCTTTGCGTTAGCTTTAGCTTTAGTACTTATATTTTTGATACTTGCCGCACAGTTTGAGAGTTTTATAGACCCGCTCATTATCATGTTTACCGTGCCATTGGCTTTTGCCGGTGCATTATTGAGTTTATGGATGTTCAATCAAACACTCAATATATTCTCACAAATCGGCATTATCATGCTCATTGGCTTGGTAACTAAAAACGGCATTTTGATAGTAGAGTTTGCCAATCAAAAACGAAAAGCTGGTGAAGAAAAAATGGCTGCGGTAATTGAAGCATCGGCACTTCGTTTGCGCCCTATCTTAATGACCAGTTTTGCTACAGCCCTGGGAGCTGTGCCTATTGCATTTGCTTTAGGAGCAGGTGCTCAAAGCCGTATTCCATTGGGCATTGTAATCATTGGCGGCATATTGTTTTCGCTATTACTTACCTTGTTTGTAATACCGGCCATGTATTCGTATTTGAGTAGAAATAAAAAGTAGGAGAATGATTTTTCTTAAACATCAGTTAGCGATCAACGAACCGAAGCCCTACACCATACGCTGGTTTCCACCGCTAAGTCATACTTTCTTTTTCCGATGCTTGTCATTCGTTACCGCAATGCTGGTTTTTCAATCACCGTTTGCACAAATACTTACTATAGAGCAAGCCATTGAACGTGCACTAAAAAACAACTACGATATTTTGTTGGCTAAAAACGAAGCCGAAATTGCATCGCGCAACAACAGCGTTGGCAATGCAGGTATGCTACCGCGCATCAACGGAACGTTAAGCGATAACTTTACGCTCAATAATCTCAATCAAAAATTCTCTAACGGCAACGAAATCAACACCACAGGCGTTACCGGCAATAACCTGAGTGCCGGTGTTGCTCTCAACTGGACGCTGTTTGATGGCTTGCGAATGTTTGCCATTAAATCGCGGCTAAACAAATTAGAAGAAATTGGCCTGCTTCAATTAAAAGATGAAATGCAAACTGTAGTTGCCAATGTGATGAATGCTTACTACGATGCAGTAAGAGCACAACAACAATTACACGCTATTGAAGAGGCCATCAAAATTTCCGAGGAGCGCGTAAAATTAGCTGAAGCCCGTTTTCAGGTAGGCACATCGGGCAAAACTGATTTACTGCAAGCTAAGGTTGATTTGAATGAACAAAAAAGTAACCTGCTTTTGCAAAAAAAAATAATTGCACAACGCAAAGCTGATTTAAATACTCTTCTCTCACAAGCTGCAGAAACTGATTTTGCGGTAACAGATTCTATCCCCTTTTTGCTGAAAAATGTATCTGCCGATCTGGAACAAAAAAATTTGCAGATACTGGTGGCTAACAAAAACATTGACGTTGCCAAGCAATTGAAGCGGGAAGCATTTTCGCAATATTTCCCTACACTTATCGGGAATGTGGGGTACAATTACAACCGCTCCAACAACTCAGCCGGATTCTTTTTGGTGAACCAAACTAATGGATTGAATGCCGGCTTCACGCTTAGTGTACCATTGTTCAATGGGCTGAATACCATCCGCCAAAACAAAGTAGCAGCCATACAGATTCAGTCAGCCCAGTTTAATGCAGATAAAGTTCGCTTTCAAACTAAGCTATCCCAATACAAAGCATTATCAGATTTTGCCATGGCACAAGAACAGTTAATATTAGAGCAAGAAAATATTTTGCTGGCCGATGAGAATCAAAAAATAGCTATGGAGCGTTTCAAACTAGCTCAATCTACTGCTATAGAACTGCGCGAAGCACAGTGGAGTTACATCAATGCGCAAACACGATTAGTAAATGCCCGATACGCTGCAAAAGTTGCCGAAACAGAGTTGATGCGCTTGCAAGGAGAGCTAGTAAGGTAGCTACTTCACAATACCGTTTAACCGCGCATATTTATTAAACAGCTCAACCACTGTTTTAGTGATTTCGTAATCGCTGCTGGTCTTTAGAAAATCTATACTTAGCTTGCTGTAATTGGTAAAGTCCTCGTAGTATTCTTCAGGCAAATCAATCAGATTGTTTTCGTTATAGTAATCCAGCAACTCTCTAAAAATTTTTCTGCGGTCATCTTCTATCATTTGTTTCTTCAGCTTTTCTCGCTCTTGTGCCCGCTGTGAAAACAAATCGTACAAAGCACTGATGGGGCTGCTGAAGGGTTCAATGATGGGCTTATCTAACTCTTTAGGAGTTTTACCCAGTTCTTTCCTTTCCTTTTCAATTTGCTCTAGCGTTTTTGGAGCTTTGATAATAACAGCTTGGTTAAGTCCGGTATTGAGCGGCTCTATGCCAATTTGCAACACAAACTCTTTTTTGAGTATAGAATCTGCAACCGAGAACTTAGTAGTGCGGTAGGATGGATAAAACAAAAACAGCGTATCATCATGCAGTGCTTTTATCACAAACCTACCCAAGCCATCAGTAGCGGTGGTTTGTCCCCACCTAGTATTAATGACACTTACTCCCGGCAAGGCACGAGCGGTAAACAAATCATACACTGTACCATTGATGGTTACGGTGTCAGCAGTTGAAGCAACAGATTTAACCGGACAACAAAAAACAAACAGTAATGAAGAAAGATAGAATAAAGCGCGCCACATGGTTTATGCTTTTACTGTAACGCGCGGGTCAAGCAAAGAGTATAAAACATCCGTAAAAATATTCATGACCACAAAAACAAACGCCACAAATAGTACAGCTCCCATCACCACCGGAAAGTCAAACATTTTTAGTGCATTGATAGTTAGCGTACCTAACCCGTCATAAGTAAATACGCTTTCAATCAAAAAGGCACCCGTAAGCAAAGCAGCTAACCAACCCGAGATAGAGGTTACCACCGGATTCATAGCATTACGAAGCGCGTGCTTAAAAATTACCTGATAGCGGCTTAGTCCCTTGGCTTTTGCCGTGCGGATGTAGTCTTGGCTCAATGCATCTAACATGCTACTGCGGGTAAGTTGGGTAATGATAGATATGGGACGAATACCCAATGCGAGCGCGGGAAGTATTAAATTTTTCCAAACTATCACTTCTCCATCAATATCTAATGTGGTGAGCGAACCCGATACTCCAAGCCCGGTATAATCGGCAAAATAGTAACCAAATATCATGGCAATAATTAGCCCGGATATTTGCGCGGGCTGCGAAATACCTAATGTAGAAATAACTAATATGATATTATCCCACGCAGTGTATTGTTTTACCGCTGCAAATGTACCCAGTACAACTCCCAGGATAGATGCAATAACCATAGCCGATACGGCCAACATAAAAGTTGGAAATAGTTTTTCGGCTATCAATGTACTCACCGGTCTGCGGTTTTGGAATGACTTTCCCAAGTAAGGTTGTTTAACTACTACTGAAACTTCGCCTACAGTAAATAGTTTAATAAACTTTACCTCATCCGGATTAAGATGCGAAGGTGCATCAGCATCATTCAACCAGTGAAATGAAACAGGCATTAAATCATTAAAATAAAGCAACAAGCGTTGTGGTGCTGATAGGTTGAGCCGAAACTCTTTTTCAATGGCTTGTACGGAAGCTACATCTGCCCTTTGCCCTAAAGTAAGCCGTGCTGAGTTTACGGGCATAATATTGAACAAAAAGAAAATGACCAACACCACTCCTACCATTACCGTAATGCCGGAGAGTAAACGGGTAGCTATGTATTTAATCAGTTCCAATGTAATTGGTGGCTATTTACTGGTAAAGTATGTTTTCTTCAATTCCTCCACAGTTGGTAAATGCCTGTAATGCCACTTGTTCACTACTACACCTTCTTTCAAAAGTAATAAACCGGGGTTTGAGCGAATCATGGTTTTGAGTGGTGTTTCATCGGCATGGTAAAACGGATATGTTGCGTTTACTTTTTTCTTAAACTGTTCCATGTTTCCTTCATTGCGAACCACGGCATAAAACTTAGCTCCTGATTTAGTAGCAGCTTCAGCTATAGCATTCAGTGCTTTAAATGCTTCCTCATTTGTTTTGCCAATGTTTGGTGAAACAACTAAAAAGGTGTATCTCGGCTCAGAGAGTATTGCATCAGTTATATTTTGCCCTTCGTTATCTTCAATAAAAAGGTTAGAAATTTTAGCCGGGATGCCGGGGTCTTTCACCACGTCTTTGCGCTCTACAAATTCTACCTCGTCATAATTGAGCGAGGTGAGCTCATTCATGGTATATGCTTTTTGTTCTCCCGTTTTTTTGTTTTTGTACACAAATGTCATTTCAATAACTGCCGGTTTCACTTCCTTGCGCAGCTCCGCAATGTTGTTGCCCACTTTGTAGGGCCTAAAGTCTATGCTTGGTTCGTTCCAGTAAACGTGATACAAACATACTATAGAAGAAAACAATGCTGCACCTGTCATCGCAAAGGTTACTTTGGCTTTAGAGAAAACAGAGGTAATATCTTTGTATCCCAATACCAAAATCAGAATCAGCACATCTAAGAACACATCTTTGTAAAAAGTCTCCCAGGGTTTCAGTTTAATAAAATCGCCAAAGCAACCGCAGTCGGTTACTTTCATTTTTGTTTCGGTAAATGCGCAACCAAAAGATTCGCTTTTAAACCAAAAGAAAAGTGCAGCAACAAAGAGTAAACCGGCCAATAGGGTCAAATTTTTAATGTTCACTTTAGAAATGAGTGGCACTGCGGCAAGCATAACCACTGCGGCTGTAGATAGTGCCACAAACAATGTGGTAATGCAATAACCGGAGAGATAGGTGTAGCCGGTGAGGATGGTAAAAAACAAAGTAAGCCACCAAACTATAGTTACGGAAAAGCGCGGCAACCAACCAATAAGCAATGTAAAGCCAAAAAATAACTCGGCAGCTATCATCAGTATGCTCATAGGGGTACTCCAAGTAGCTAAGTATTCCCACATTGGGCGAAAACCTTCTTGAGCAAAGGCCTCAAAATACTCGTGCATTTTGTAGGAGGTACCCAAGGGATCTACGGCCTTTACAAATCCGGAAAAAATAAACAATGCACCAATAAAATTTTGCAGATAGCAAATGAGCCAGTTTTGGGGGCGAGCAATCCAAAAGCGTAATGCAGTGAGCAATAAAGCTGCTATTCCAACGTATGTAAAAATACTATAAACCGTCATTTTAAAATTTTAGAATTTAGTAGTTAGAATTTATCTGTCCGTGTTCTCTCCAAGTTTAATCAATGCAAAAATGGCATAGTTCACAATATCTCTGTATCCGGCATCTATCCCTTCGCTGATAAGCGTTTTTCCCGAATTGTCTTCAATCTGCTTTATGCGCAACAACTTCATTAAAATCAAATCGGTAAATGAGCTCACCCGCATATCGCGCCAGGCCTCACCATAGTCGTGGTTTTTTGCTAGCATCAACTGCTTGATTTCTGCCACTTCAAAATCGTACAATTGTAAGGCCTCGTTGGCCGATATTTCTAATCGGTTATCATCTTTTAACTTTAGCTGTATGAGCCCAATAACCGCATAGTTTACCAACCCAATAAACTCGCTGCGCTCGTCTTCGTCCACCATTTTATGGGCAGCTTCTTCAATGGTTTGTATGCGCTGCGCTTTAATAAACAACTGGTCAGTGAGCGACTTAGGTCGCAGCACCCTCCAAGAGGTGCCGTAATCAGTAGTTTTCTTTTCAAAAATATTGCGGCAGTGTTTTATCTGCTCGTCAAACTGTGCGGAGGTATTGGCAGCCATTGTGGCGAAAATAAGAATGCCAGCAAATCCTTTGCTTGCTTTTGCAGGAATTGTGAAGTGGCTGTGTACATTCGCTGCATGAGCATTACCCTGTTTTTGGTGATCATCACCAGCGCCATATCTATTATGGCTTTCAGTAACCCACGGTGGATAGAGCAACTAATATTTTATCCGTATGAAGTGTGGCGAAAAAACGAATGGCACCGCTTAGTATCTTGCAGTTTTATTCATGCCGATTGGACACACCTCATTTTTAACATGTTGGCCCTATACAGTTTTGGCGTATTGGTAGAAGATGTGTTTGACAGTTTGTTTTGGGGGTTTGGCCACACCTTGTACATTGTCATGTACTTTGGCGCTGTGGCAATTGCCGATGCATATAATTTGTTTACCAAGCGAGATGATTACCGCTATCGTAGCTTGGGTGCTTCGGGCGGAGTGGCAGCGGTTATTTTTGCCAGCATCTTGTTTGCCCCATGGAGTAAAATTTACCTGATGTTTATTCCCATCGGAATTCCGGCTTTTGTTTTTGGGCCAATTTACTTGCTGTACAGCGCGTATATGGCACAGCGTGGAGGCGATAACATTGGCCATACAGCTCACTTTACCGGTGCTGTGTTTGGCTTTGTTTTTCCATTGGTGCTTAAGCCAATGCTATTGGTTGGATTTATTAAAAGTATAATAAGTGGACTATGATAGTGGACTTGCGCAGCGATACCGTAACCCAACCCACCCCTGCCATGCTCGAGGCCATGCTGAGCGCGCCTTTGGGCGATGATGTTTTTTCTGAAGACCCTACAGTGAAAAAACTGGAGCAAATGCTGGCAGAAATGTTTGGATTTGAAACTGGACTCTTTTGCCCGAGTGGCACCATGGCCAATCAAATTGCAATTAAAGCGCACACCCAACCCCTAGATGAGATTATCTGCGATAAACTCTCACACATCTACAATTACGAAACGGGTGGGTGGGCTTTTCACAGCGGTGTTTCTGTGCGTCTTACCAGCGGAGAGAGAGGAAAAATGACAGTGCCACAAGTAGAAGAGCTAATTCTTCCGGATTTTGATTGGTACCCAAACACGCGCCTGGTGGCCATAGAAAATACCGTAAACAAAGGCGGTGGCAGTATATACAGCATAGAAGAAATGAAATTGCTGAGCGATTTCTGCAAAAGCAAAAATCTGATTTTTCATTTAGATGGTGCTCGCATTTTTAATGCCTTAGTTGCATTAGATAAAACCCCTATGGATACGCACGGCTTTTTTCACAGCATTTCAGTTTGTTTAAGCAAAGGTTTAGGCGCACCGGTAGGCAGTGTACTGTTAGGCAATGCGGCATTCATCAAAAAATCTAGAAAAATACGTAAGGTAATGGGTGGCGGTATGCGCCAAAGCGGCATACTGGCAGCCGCCTGCATATATGCATTAGAAAATAACATACAGCGATTAGCCGATGACCACCGCAGAGCCAAAACCATTGCCACTGCATTGGAAAAATGCAGTTGGGTAAAAACCATACTGCCCACCGAAACTAATATTGTGATTTTTGAAGTAGAAAATGCCGCTGACACTACCACCAAACTTGCTGCGCTCGGAATCAAAGTTTCACCGTTTTCATCCACTATGGTGAGGATGGTAACACACCTGGGGATATCCGATGAAATGACTAAATATTTGCTTAGTACCATACCAAAAATACATTAAATAAATATTAATTGTCATTAGAATGTAATTTTTAAAAATGGGCATTGCCTGCTACATACAGATGTGTATTTTTAAGCAATGAAAAATGCTATTTTGATATTGACTTACTGTGTTCTGTACATTACTGGCAAAGCTGACCACTTAGTAGGTGGCTTTATATCATACACCAAAATGAATGATACTACCTATACATTAAATCTGACGTTGTATAGAGATTGCAGTAGTTCCACTCCATTTGACATCACAACAACGTCTGCTGTATCGCAAATAGAGGTAGGTATCTTCAATTCGTCATTTACGCAATTAGAGGGCATAATAACCATCAATACCCCACCGATAGTTACTGATGCCGGAGTTGATGATTTTTACAATTGCCTGCCACTAATAAACAATTGTTATGAGGCGGCAAAATATTCGCAAGTTTTTACCGTAGCAGACGACACCTCCAGCTATATATTGGCTTGGGGTAGATGTTGTACACCCGATGCATTTAACATTTACACTCCAGATGGATACGGCATGTTAATTACAGCCACATTAGTTCCAAAAAACCAACATTCTCCTACCATCACCACTAAACCATTGTTTGGTATAAACATTTATCAAAAAGATACCATAGCAATATCAGCCACTGATGCAGATGCAGATAGCTTAGCGTACGACTTACAAAATATGTATTGCGCAGGCAGTAATCAATCTCCAATGGTATATGCTAATGATTTGATAGGTGCAGATACAGTAATTTGGCCAAATGGTTTTTATCCTACAAAGCCATTTGGATATAATAGTTCTTTTTTTTCACCCTCTGCAGGTGAGTTGGAGTGTTACGTACAGGTAGTTGGAACATATCTCGTCCCCTTTTTTGTAAACGAGTATCGCAACGGCATCTTGATTGGCCGCTATAGTTTTCCGGTAATGGTAAAGGCAAGCCATTGTACCACAGCGAGTTTAGGTGAAAATAAGAATAAAAATATTCCGATATTCCTTAGCCAACCAAAGCAAATAGTAACCAACGAATTTACAGGCACATTGGGTGTATACAATATTGAAGGCCGATTGATATTGGAGCAATACGTAACCAAAAACCAGATAATAGACCTTATTAATTTAAAAACCGGTATGTACTTGTGCCTTTTATCAACTGCGGATCAAAGTTCATTAATTAAGTTTTGGGTAGATTAACTTTACTTGCGTACTACAGATCAAACTTTATTCCCTGTGCTAACGGCAACTTAGAGCCGTAGTTGATCGTGTTGGTTTGCCTGCGCATGTAGGCCTTCCAGCTATCGCTTCCGCTTTCGCGCCCTCCTCCGGTTTCTTTTTCTCCGCCAAAAGCACCGCCTATTTCTGCACCCGAAGTACCAATGTTTACATTGGCAATACCACAATCGCTGCCATTGACAGAGAGAAACTGCTCTGCCTCGCGCATGTTGGTGGTCATAATGGCTGAGCTTAACCCCTGTACCACTCCGTTTTGCAGTGCAATTGCTTCTTCTATTGTGTCGTAAGAAGTGATATATAATATTGGTGCAAAGGTTTCGTGCTGCACAATTGCTAAATCATTTTTTGCTTCTATGATGCACGGCTTTACATAACAGCCGCTTGCATACTCTTTCCCTTTCAGCACACCGCCTTCCACCCAAATTTTTGCGCCTTGCTTTTTTGCATCGGCAATAGCATTTTCATAGAGTTGCACCGCTTGCTTATCAATCAGTGGCCCCACATGATTTTTTTCATTTAGCGGATTGCCAATTTTTAATTGAGCGTATGCTTTCTTTAATCTATTTTTTACCTCGACATATTTGCTTTTGTGAATGATTAACCTGCGGGTAGTGGTACAGCGCTGCCCGGCTGTGCCTACAGCACCAAATACTACTGCCATCAGGGCTATATCCAGGTCTGCATCGGGCGTTAGAATGATGGCATTGTTACCTCCAAGTTCCAACAAACTTCTACCCAAACGTGCACCTACAGCTGCACCTACGGCTTTGCCCATGCGAGTACTGCCAGTGGCACTTACCAAAGGCACACGGGTATCGCTGCTCAACCATTCGCCCACTTTGTAATCGCCATTTACCACACACGAAATGCCTTCGGGCAAGCCATTACGCTTAAAAACTTTTGCTACTATGTTTTGGCAGGCAATGGAGCAGAGCGGTGTTTTTTCTGAGGGTTTCCATACACATACATCGCCACACACCCAAGCCAGCATGCTGTTCCAACTCCACACCGCCACCGGAAAGTTGAAAGCTGAAATAATGCCTACCACTCCCAGTGGATGCCACTGTTCGTACATGCGGTGCTGGGGCCGCTCGCTGTGCATGGTTAACCCATACAACTGGCGAGATAACCCAACTGCAAAATCGGCAATGTCTATCATCTCTTGCACTTCGCCTAAGCCCTCTTGCAAGCTCTTGCCCATTTCATAACTCACCAATGTACCTAACTCTTTTTTATACAGGCGCAACTCCTCTCCTATCTGCCGCACTATTTCACCGCGCTTGGGGGCGGGTACATTCCTCCATTCCACAAACGCCTTTTGCGCAGTAGCCATTACCTGCGCAAAATCCTTTTGAGTAGCAGATGTAACACTTCCTATTTTTTTTCCATCTACCGGTGAATAGCTCTCTATTTTTTCGCCATTGGTATTAAACCATTTTGTACCGGTACTCACTCCACTCCCCGAGATGGGGACGCCTAATTTTTTCAAAACTGCATTCATGTGTATATTAACTTTTGAGAGAGCAAATGAATAAATTTTTGCATCGCCAACCGGTGATTTAAATCCCCTTTACTAATGTTTGGTCAATGGCCTTCATGAGTTTTGTTTCTACACTATATCGTTTGGCATACTCCGGCCAACGATTAACTACATCCAAACATTCTTCAATAACCTGTGCCGGTTTTCGGATAGAATTTTGCTCTGCAACTGCCAACAGGTCTTTGCGGATAATTTCGCTGCGCTTGCCGTTAATGCTCAGGCAATGCTGGTTTACCCAATAGCTATCTGGGCGATAAGCGTGACACAAATCATAAGCCGGAGCCAATTTCCACTTGCCGGATTTATCCATTAAAAACGAAAAGTTTTTTGTGTGGTCATCGCAGTTGCGGGTCAGCACATTAAACACCATGCGTTTGTACATTTGCTCGGCCTCGGCATACGTGAGTTTGAGTTGACGCATGGTTTGAAACAACTGCTCGTAACTGTAACTGGTAATGCGGGTGTAATCATAATGCTGCAAGCCGCAAAAAGTTTGCAGGTGTAGTTTTTCATTGTCATTGATGCGATCAAAACGCTTGGTCATAAAGTGAGCACGGTCGTTTTCTTCTACCAGGCGACTCTCCATCATCTCTATGCCGAAGTCAATGGCCATTTTGTAGTAGGCCATCTCTACCCTTCCGTAGCCGTGTGTAGCCCCAAACTGCGTATCCAGCACCCCGTCAAACTTAATTAGCCAGTGCCCATAGCCCTTGCCGGGCAGTGTTTGCCCAGAGCGGATATGACCCGTTTTTTCATTGTAAGCAATAATAGCTTTGGGCCTTGCTCCACCGGCAGAGGTGCCCATTTTTAATACCTCTATCATTACATCGCGCATAGCGGCATTGGTATGTACCCCTATTTTTTCTTTGCGGCTGAGTAGCTGCTGCGTGTAAGCAATTAAACTTTCCAACTCTAAACCCGCTGACGAAGCCAACGGAGCCACAGTGGGCTCAAACTCCAGTGCCCCCATACCCCGCGCACCAATAAAACACAGCAACTCCACGGGATTGAGCGAGTTTTCGGGCCGCCCGTTTTGCGCCAACCAGGCATTAATTAGGTCATTGCCATACTTATCGGGCAGGCAGTCGGCCAATAACCCTGGCAGACCTTGAAAGGTAGGATTACCCTTCAACTCCGGAAACATATACACCTGCTGCATCGGCATTTTGATGGGTGATACCGGCCACATGGCGGGGTCAAAATCGGCAGCATACTCAAAACTTGCCAGCCCCTGCTGCTCATTCCACGCAGCAGCGCCAACTACCTTGCCCCAAAGTTTTATGTATGCGGTGGTTACCATCCTAAATCAAGATTAGTGGAAGCATCTGTACTGTTTTTGTTGCGCACCCGCTTGCGCTGCTTACGCTCCGCCTCTGCCAATACAAACGGACTAATGATAGTAGGTGTTTTAAACGTATGGAACACATGCAACACATCTAACACCCGCAGCACTTTGATAAGGTTGAGCAACACAATATTTTCGCCACGCTCCATTAAACTTAGTGTAGAGCGGCTCATAGCAGCTTGAGCAGCCAACTCGGTTTGGGTAAGCCCTTTTTGAATGCGTTGCTGCTTTACATAGCGGCCTATTTGCTGCATTAATGATTTATCACTGTATAAATAGATGTCTGAATCTTCACTCATAATGCAAATTTATAGATTTTACGATTAATATTTCATACAAATGTAAATAATATTTACATATTTTTTAGAACGATAAATAATACATTAAGTGCATTTTTAGCTTTTAATAAATGAATATTCATACATAAAACGATTTATTAAAAGAATTACTCTATCTGCCGGGTAAACATGCTTGACTTGTTGTATGCCGCCAAAACATGAATAAATCTCATTAAAATAGACATTTTGTCTTGCTATATTGTGTATAATTAGACATAATGGCACTATTTTGTACTGGCATTTGGTTTGAATAAGGTGAAAAGTCAAATTTTATCACTAAAAAATAAACAAACTATGACACTCTTATCAGTAAAACCAGAAAATGGCCGCGTGGCTTTCCCTCGTTTTTCAAGCATTATGGACAACTTTTTTGAAAACGAGTTTCCGACCTTTACCAACCGCGAGTTTTTTAAAACACCTGCTTTGGTCAACATTAAAGATACCAAAGAGGCCTACCAGATTGAAGTAGCGGCTCCGGGCTTCAAAAAAGAGGAGTTAAATGTAAAGGTAGAAGGCAACCTGCTCACCATCTCAGCAGCTACAAAAAACGAGACAGAGGTGAACGAAGAAAAGTACACCCGAAAGGAGTTTAACTTCAATTCGTTTAGCCGCAGTTTTACACTGCCCAAAACCGTAGATGCCTCTAAAATAGCGGGCAATTACGAAAATGGCATCCTCCACATTACCCTTCCAAAACGCGAAGAAGCCAAAGAAGGCACAGCTTTTGAAGTAAAAATTGCATAAACATTCTGCTTAGGCAGAACTTGGGTTTTAGGGTTGAACAAAGCCCCTTCGGAAACGGAGGGGCTTTTTCATTTTGAATATCGCACGTGTAACTTTCTTTAAAAAAAATACTTGGGACTAATGACCGTGGCCAGAGCAACCACCACCGGTAGTGCCCTCTTTTTTAGATTGGCAGCAAGAACCCTTGTTACCGGCATTGCCTTGCTCTTGGGTGTGTCCGCAGGCCTTGCCTTCTGTACTGCACTTGCCGCTTTTTTTACATTCTTCGCTACACTTGTGAGAAGTAACAGTGGTGTTGGTTTTATTTTTCTTGCTTTTCTTGTCATCGCCACCAGCATACGATGCCATGTTTACAGCAAATGCCAAAGCGAAAACTACAACTATTTTGTTCATGATTATGGTTTAAAATTGGTTACAAAAATAATGCTTATTCACTAATCAAAGAGGCAGCCAAATAATCGCGGTTCATGCGGGCTATGTTGGTCAGTTTAATTTCTTTGGGGCACTCGGCCTCGCAAGCGCCTATGTTAGTACAGTTGCCAAAGCCCTCCTCATCCATTTGGTTCACCATGTTAATAGCGCGAGTATTACGCTCGGGCTGCCCCTGCGGAAACAAAGCCAACTGAGAGATTTTAGCCGATACAAATAACATAGCAGCGCCATTGGGACAGGCCGCCACACAAGCACCACAACCAATACAAGCGGCAGCATCCATGGCTTTTTCGGCATCGGCTTTTTCTACAGGCAGCGCATTGGCATCTTGTGCCTGCCCGGTATTTACCGATACAAACCCACCGGCAGCAATAATGCGATCAAAGGCAGAGCGGTCGGTCACCAAATCTTTAATTACCGGAAATGCCTTGGCTCTCCATGGTTCCACATAAATAGTATCTCCATCTTTAAATGAGCGCATATACAACTGGCAAGTAGTTGCTGCATGTTGCGGGCCGTGCGCACGGCCGCTAATGTACATACTGCACATACCGCATATGCCCTCGCGACAATCGTGGTCAAAGGCAATGGGGTCTTCTCCCTTGCGCACCAGTTCATCGTTGAGCACATCTACCATTTCCAAAAAACTCATATCGGCATTGATGTTGTCAATGGTGTAGTCCACTAACTTGCCTTGGTCCTTGGCATTTTTTTGTCGCCAAACTTTTAAATTGAATTTCATATTGTTCAGAATTTACTTGTATGAACGAACCTGCAATTGAATGTTTTCATAAACCAAATCTTCTTTGTGAAGCACCGGATCGGCATCTACGCCCTTAAATTCCCAAGCAGCTACATAGCGGTAGTTTTCATCATCGCGCTTGGCTTCGCCTTGGTCTTGATACTCTACACGGAAGTGTCCGCCACAGCTTTCGTTGCGGTTGAGCGCATCTACCACCATCAGTTCTCCGAGTTCAATAAAATCGGCCACCCGGCCCGCTTTATCTAATTCGGGGTTAAACTCGTTGATAGTGCCGGGTACATTTACATCGCTCCAAAACTCTTTGCGTAAATCCTGAATCATTTTGCGGGCTTTGGTTAGACCCTCAGCGGTACGCGCCATGCCGCAGTACTCCCACATAATTTTGCCCAGCGCTTTGTGAAAATCATCTACTGTTCTTTTGCCTTTGATAGAGAGGAGTTTTTGTGTTCTCTCTTTCACCGCATTTTCTGCCTCTGCAAAAGCAGGATGATCGGTAGGAATAGACTTAGTGAAAATTTCCGAAGACAAGTAATTTCCAATGGTGTATGGTATTACAAAATAACCATCGGCCAAGCCCTGCATCAAGGCAGAAGCGCCAAGGCGGTTGGCACCGTGGTCGCTAAAGTTAGCTTCGCCTAAAGCATAACAACCGGGTATGGAGGTCATTAATTCATAATCTACCCACAGGCCACCCATGGTGTAGTGTACTGCCGGGTAAATTTTCATAGGCGTTTTGAGGGGGTCTTCGTTGGTGATGTTTTGATACATCGGGAACAACTCGCCATAACGGGCTTTTACCACTTCAACACCAAGGCGTTTGATGGCATCTCCAAAATCTAAAAACACACCAAAGCCCGATGGCACAATTCCACGGCCATCATCGCAGGCCTCTTTGGCTGCGCGGCTGGCAATATCGCGTGGGCAAAGGTTACCAAAAGAGGGGTACTTTCTTTCTAAGTAATAGTCTCTATCCTCCTCCTTAATGTCTTCCGGTTTTTTCTTGCCTTCGCGAATGGCTTTGGCATCTTCTTTTGTTTTGGGCACCCATACACGGCCATCGTTGCGGAGCGATTCGCTCATCAGTGTCAACTTAGATTGGTAATCTCCGGTTACCGGTATGCAGGTGGGGTGAATTTGGGTGTAGCAAGGGTTGCCAAAGTAAGCGCCTTGTTTGTGGGCTTTCCAGGCGGCTGTAACGTTACTGCCCATAGCATTGGTGGATAGGAAAAATACATTGCCATATCCACCGGTGCAGAGCAATACAGCATGGCCAAAGTGTCTTTCTAACTCACCGGTTACTAAGTTTTTGGCGATAATACCACGGGCTTTACCATCTATTTTTACCAGCTCCAGCATTTCGTGGCGGGAATACATTTTTACATTACCCAAACCTACTTGTCTTTCCAGAGCACCGTAAGCACCAAGCAACAACTGTTGACCAGTTTGACCACGGGCGTAAAACGTGCGCGATACCTGCGCACCGCCAAATGAGCGGTTATCTAACAACCCGCCATAATCACGGGCAAAGGGTACGCCTTGTGCCACACATTGGTCAATAATATTGCGCGATACATCAGCCAAGCGGTACACGTTGCCTTCGCGGGCACGAAAGTCGCCTCCTTTGATGGTATCGTAGAAAAGGCGATACACCGAGTCACCATCGTTTTTGTAGTTCTTGGCAGCATTAATTCCCCCTTGTGCAGCAATAGAGTGCGCTCTGCGCGGAGAATCCTGAAAGCAAAATGCTTTTACTTGATAACCCAGCTCTGCTAATGTTGCAGCCGCAGATGCACCGGCCAATCCGGTGCCCACCACAATCACTTCAAGTTTACGCTTGTTGGCGGGGTTTACCAATTTAGCGTGCTCTTTGTAGTAACTCCACTTTTCGGCCAGTGGCCCCGGGGGAATTTTTGAATTTAAAGTTGACATAGCTTGCGTGTATGTATGAACTAATTATTTTATCCAACCCAGATAGATACTCACGGGCATTAAAGCAAAAATGGCAGGCACCACTATGCTGAATGCGGTACCGGCCCAACCAATAGCACTGTTGTATTTGGTGTGGTTTAAGCCCAAACTCTGAAAAGCACTTTTGAAACCATGCAGCAAATGCCAAAACAGAGAAACACATCCAAAAATGTAGATAGCTACTATTACAGGGTTTTGAAATACTTCGAGCATTTTTCCGTAGAGGTCAATCTCGTTGTGCCAGTGCGTTAACCCCTGCTGCATACGGTTGGGAATCCAAAAATGAGCTGTGTGGATGACTAAAAATATCAGCAACAATGTACCCAACAGACCCATACTGCGGCTGTACCAAGTAGAGTTGGCGTTGGCGCTGTTCATGGCATATTTCACCGGCCGTGCATCGCGGTTTTGCTTCCAAAGCAGCAAGCCATCCACTATGTGTACTAGGAAACCGGCTACCAGCACAATTTCCATGGTGCGGATAATGGGATTGGTACCCATAAAGCTTCCCCATTTTTTGAAGGTTTCGCCACCATCGTTTAAAAATATCATGGCGTTGATGGAGCAGTGGATGACTAAAAAGGTAATGAGAAAAAGTCCGGTAACCCCCATCAGGGCTTTTTTACCTACAGAACTTTTGAATATGGCAGAGTTGGTCATATCGTTTTGTTAAAAGCGCGGCTAAATTATACCCTTGTGCCGAATATTAAAGCACCGGCAACGTATGTTTTACACATTCTGCACCTAAGGCAATACAAAAAACATATCAATCTCGCCTTTGTTCTTGGCCGAAACTTTTCCGCGATAAGCGGTATCAAACTTGTTTTTAAGCAGGCGTTTAGTGGCCTCAGAAATGTTGATTTTCCCCGGCTCGCTGTTTTGCTCCATACGGGCTGCGGTGTTTACGGTATCGCCCCAAATATCGTATGCTAATTTTTGGGTTCCGATAATACCGCCAATCACCGGTCCGCTGTGAATACCCACCCGTATTTCAAACCTATCTGCCGGATTAGGAGCAAAATTGCGCTCAACAAATACCGAAATCTCAACAGCCGCCTGCACCATTTTTAGGGCATGGTTGCTAACGGGCTTTGGCACACCGCACACGCACATAAAGGCATCGCCAATAGTCTTAATCTTTTCAATTTTATATTTGGCTATTATCTCCTCAAACCCGGTAAAATAAAATGAGAGTTTTTCCACTATTTCTTCGGGCTTCATGAGTTGTGCATGAAGCGTAAAGTTTTTGAAGTCAATAAACATGACGGTGGCATCCTTAAACAATTTTACGGGCGAACTTCCTTTGGTTTTTAGGTCCTCCGCCACATCAGCAGGTAAAATGTTGCGCAGCAATTTTTCAGATTGTTTTTTCTCGGCATCTAATTTTTGCAGCGCGCCCTTTAGCTCTACATTTTTAAGCCGAAAGATTTCGGCTTCTTTCTCCCGCTTTTCTACCTCATACTGCATGTGCATTTCGCTGATTTGGTTGCTGCGCTTGGCCTTTTGGTTAGCAACAAAAACATTGAGGTATTTGCGCAAATAGTTGTAGGCATTTTTGTAGTCATTTTTGCGTCTGCTTACTTCAGACAAGTTGTCAAAGATAGTATGCAGCGTTTCGTTTGACATTTGATTTTTTGCACTGATGAGTGCTTTTAGAAGATGCTTTTCTGCCTCAGCAAAGTTTTTCTGTGCTAGGTACGCCTCTCCTATGTTCATCCAACAAACAGCTGTTTCAAAAGAGAGTCTCTGTTTCAAGGAAATGGCCAGCGCCTTGTGGTACGTTTCTATTGCTGCTTCGTAGTTTTTTTCCTCTTTATACACTACACCCAGATTGATGTAAGCCGATACAGCAGAAAGATGCTCGCCTGAGTTTTCAAAATACTGTAGCGCTTGTTTAAGTATGCGCTTTGCTTTTGAAAGTTTTTTTTGCTCAATGTAAACTTCAGCAATGTTTTGATAGTTAACGGCCTCCATATTGGAGTTTTTTATGCTGCGTGATACACGAATAGCTCTTCGGTAAAAATTTACTGCGGCTGAGTAATTTGACTGCTTTTGATAAACAGAACCAATGTTAGTCAATGTAGATACCGATCCAACCTTATCGCCCAATTGCTCTTTTAATTTGAGT
Organism: Chitinophagales bacterium; assembly: GCA_016787045.1. GTDB lineage: Bacteria > Bacteroidota > Bacteroidia > Chitinophagales > LD1 > Bog-950. The sequence goes on along the minus strand of JAEUVA010000021.1, from coordinate 32,972 downwards.
GAATGAAAATAATACTCTGTGGCGTCCACAAATTTTGAAAGCCGGTAGTAGATTATCCCCATATTGTTATACACCATGGCCTCGCCTTGCAGATTATCTGCCTTTTGGTATAGCTGCAATGCTTTCTCGTACGCGTCAAGTGCCTTCGGCATCTTTCCGTTGGATGTATAGATAACACCTATTGCCCGCAGCGCATCTGCTTCTCCTTTCATATAACCGATTTCGCGAGATTTGCTTGCTGCTTTGCTGGCAATAGCTAATGCTTGGCGCAAGTTTTTTTGAGCTAGTTCTCTAGCTCGTACAACGGCAGCATCTATAGTTTGAGTGCTAGCGGAAGCTCTTTTTAATGGGGTCATGGGTGGGTGAAAAATAAATTTCTTTGTATCAAATCAGAAATTTACCTTGTGCGTCATTCTTAAACCCTGAAAAAATTCAATTAACATGGAAAAATTTTTAAAACCGTTGGTATTAGCACTAACGATTACTGCTGGATTTTTAGGATTCAAATATGTTGACAACTCCAAGCAGTTGAAGGAACTGAGTTCATACAAGTTTGATATGGATTCTGCTATAACTGCAAAACGAATTCCCACAGATGGCACACCAGTTAGCAGTGATAGTTTAACTACTGCTCCCGGTACCGTTTCTATTGTGGTGTACGACATTTCAACGCCTACCAGTACTGTAAACGGTGCCACTGTTACCATCAGCAAAGTAAATGCAGATAACACATTAACCCGGTGCGATCAAGGCGTATCTACAGGCGGAGGGGTGTACGTATCGGCTAACTGCAACCAGTTAGTTGGAGAATATGTGATTGATGCACGTATTGGCCGTTGGGTTGGCCAAGTACGAACCCGCTCTGCCGTACCCATTGAGCGGATAATGCTTGGCTTGTAGCAATTCAAGTCAAAATAAAAAAAGCGCACTACCTAGGGTGCGCTTTATTTATTGACTAAACTCACTGTTGTAATCACAAAATAATGATTTTCTTGCGCATCAAAATTTTTGCAGCGTGAAAAAACTTTTACTAGCATTTTTTGTGCTATACAGCTTTTCAACAGAGGCACAAATCAGCATTGTAGCCAATGATTTTGCCAATGCAGGTGATACGGCACGCATGAGCGTAGCCGTGTGGAATCCGCTGTTAGATTACAAAACCACAGGTGCAAATTATACTTGGAATTTTAGCGAACTGGAGTGGCAAAGCCAGTATGTAGATTCTTTTCGCAACCCTACTTTTACGCATCCGTTTTATGCGTTCACTTTTTCCAATTTGCCCATCAATCCGTATCAATCTAACATTGCTTTGAAGCAAGATAACCTTTTGACCAGCATCCCTATCATCAATACTATTTTTACAGAGCCCTACAGTTTTTTCCTCAAAAGCAACAACCACTACCGCCAAAAAGGTATGGGCATGAAAATTTCGGGAATTGCTACTTCGGTGCCTTTTTCAAAACCGGATACGCTTTACCATTTTCCGATAGAGTTTGGCAACACGGATAGTGCCAACTCGGCATATACGGTCAAAATTCCGCAATTAGGTTCTTACACGCACAAACAAAAAAGGGTAAACGAGGCCGATGGCTGGGGCAAATTAACCACCCCCTTTGGCACTTTTGATGTAGTGCGGGTGCGTACCGAGATTCGTGGTGTAGATTCCCTCCATATCGATTCGCTCAGTTTCGGATTTGCTGTACAAAACGACATTGTGCGCGAGTACAAATGGATTGGCAAAAATGAAAAAGAGCCACTGTTGCAAATTTTTACACAAGCGGGCTTTTTCGGTCAAATTCAAACTTTTGAATTTGTAACCAAGATTATTTACCGCGATAGTGCACGCTTTTTACCTACTGATTTGGCCGGTACATTATCGCCAACCAACATACAAATTTACCCGAACCCCGCGAGCGATGTGGTTTACATTCAGCTAAGCGACATAGCACCAAATACCCAATGCCACATATATGACTTACAGGGGCGCTTGGTTTACGAAACCCAAGTAGAGCGCAATAGCATACAAATCATTGGCACCACGGCATGGTCAAAAGGGTTGTACATTGTTCAGCTATCGGCCAGCGGGCAAACTGTGCAGAAAAAATTAGTGGTTGAGTAAGTTCATTTTTTCGCATTTCGCATACTTTCATACATTCGCCACCGAATTTTAAACCACAACACATGAGCAAAGTAATAGCCGGCATCACCACCATAGTAGGCGGTCTTTTAACCCTCTATTTTTCGTTTGTAATGGCCAACACCTCTTGGGCGCTTAGCTACAACGACCCTAAGTTGCACCAAAGTATGTTTCAAACCGGGCACTTGGTTCCACTGGTGGTAGGTGTATTGCTTTTAACTGTAGGTTTATCTTTTTTCTTCTTGGCTAAAGAAGATAATAGCGACATCAAAGCATAGTTGCTCTTTTATATCTCGTATCGCGCCAGCGGCTCTGCCTGCTGAGTACAAAACTCGTTTCTCAAAAACTTATAGTGCGCTGCAATGGCAATCATAGCAGCATTATCTGTGCAATATTCAAATGCGGGGATGTGTGTTTTCCAGCCGCGGTCTTTACCGGCTTGCTCAAAACGCTGGCGCAATTCACTGTTGGCTGATACTCCACCGGCTAATGCAATTTCATTTACTCCAAAATGTGTGGCAGCTTTGATTGTTTTTTTCACTAATATATCTACAATGGTTTTTTGAATGCCGGCACACAAATCATTCATATTTTCGGCAGCAAAAAGTGGATTTCTCTTTACTTCTCTTTGCAAAAAGTACAGCACCGATGTTTTTAAACCGCTAAACGAAAAATTAAAATCAGCAACCTGAGGTTCAGGAAATAAAAATCGCTCAGCATTGCCCAACTGTGCGTACTTATCCATCAGCGGTCCGCCCGGATAGGGCAAGGCGAGTAGTTTAGCTGTTTTGTCAAACGCCTCCCCCGCAGCATCGTCTAAGGTTTCGCCCACCACTTCCATTTCTAAAAAATTCTTAACCAACACTAATTGGGTATGCCCGCCAGAAACGGTCAAACACAAAAAAGGAAACTGCGGATGGTTATCAATAAAGTGCGCCAACACATGCGCCTGCATGTGATTCACCTCTATCAATGGCAGGTTACGCGCAAGCGCGTACGCCTTGGCAAAACTTACCCCTACGAGGAGAGAACCTATTAAACCAGGCCCCCGGGTAAACGCCACTGCGCTTAATTCTTCGGGCAAAATGTTTGCTTTTTTGAAAGCCGCATCTACTACCGGCACAATATTTTGTTGGTGCGCGCGTGAAGCTAATTCAGGAACTACACCGCCCCATTGTTGATGAATGGCCTGTGTAGCCGTAAGATTGGCAAGTATTTTGGCATCTTTGATAATGGCAGCCGAAGTGTCATCGCAAGATGATTCAATGGCAAGTATGGTTACGCTCACAAGGGCAAATATAGAACGGAAAACGGGCGAAGCACAAATCAAAACGGTTGAGAAAAAAAGTATTGAAATTCTTTTTGTGGTTTACGCTGGTACTCACAGTACTGTTGGTGGCATTTTTTATAGCCATCCGCTACCCGAGTGTACAAACATGGCTGGCACAAAGAGCTACCGATTACCTTTCTTCCAAAACCGGCTCGCGGGTGAGCATAGAAAAAGTACGCATTGCTTTTGTAACCAAGGCAGAGTTAGTCAACTTTTACATGGAGGACCTCAATGGAGATACGCTGATTTATGCCAAAGAATTGAGTATTGATTTCAAAACTTTTTCGCTTTTTAAAAAGGAGTTGAAGGTCAGTAAAATTAAGTTGACTGAAGGTACAGTACGCATAGAACGCGATAGCACGGGCACCCACACCAACATTGGCGATATACTCAAAAAGTTTTCGGGCGATAAAGCACCGGCATCTGCTCCAAAATCATCTACACCTATAGCATGGCAGTTAGATCTCAGCCGTTTATCGCTGCTAAATACCAGTGTGCGATATACAGACTACAAAGCCCATCTTGATTTGCAAGTGTCTGTACCCACTTTAGATGTTTCGCTCAATGATTTTGCGTTAGAGCATGGGCTAATTGCCATAAAAAGAGTGGTAATTGATGGTGCTGATGTGCATGCAGATTTACTGCCCCGCATCAAACAACCGGATGACTCTCTCAAGCCATTTCATTTTTTGAAAGACCTGGTGCAGGTTACTTGGGAAACACTAGAGCTTACCAATAGCAAATTTGCCATGCATGACTATAATGTAGATACTGCGCTTGGCCATGGAGTAGATTTGCGCAGATTAAAAATTAACGACATACAACTTGTAGCCGAAGATGGATGTATTGTGGACGACACCATTTCTGCCCACATTAGCCGGCTTAGTGCTATAGAACAAAGCGGTTTTCGGCTGCAACAACTTACCGCTCAGGCCAGAGTGAGCGTAAACGATGTTACCCTATCTGACCTATTGCTTAAAACAGATAACAGTGAAATCAAAAACTACCTGAGTTTTTCATATACTGATTTTTATGACTTCAAAGATTTTTTGCATAAAGTCAAATTGGATGCACGGCTTACTGACTCTAAGTTATCGCTGCGCGACCTCAATTATTTTTTACACAAACTAAGTACCATAGAGCATAACACTCTTTACTTAGATGGCGACATCCGTGGAAGTGTGAGCAACCTGCGGGGAAAAAACATCAACATACGCACCGGGCAAAATACCCAGTTTAAAGGAGACTTTAGCACCCGTGGCTTACCCGATATCTTTGAAACATCACTCAACTTACGTATCGAAAGGTTAGCTACAACTATAGCCGACATTCAGCGCTTTGCCCCTAAAATTAAAATTCCTGCAAATGTGGGTTCGTTAGGGTTAATTTACTATACCGGCACCTTAGATGGCTTTTTGACAGACATCTACTCGCAAGGAAAACTGGTAAGCAGTATTGGCTCAGCAACTACGAAAATGAATTTTTCGTACAACAAGAAAACAAACAAAACAGCTTACTCCGGTGAGTTAGCTCTAAATAGTTTTCATCTCGGCAAATTTTTTGGTGATGAAATCAACTTTGGTACCGTGTCGCTCAATACCACTATCAAAGGGCGTGGCATTACCTTAGAGAGTTTAAACGACACCATTTATGGCACTATCTCGCAGTTCACCTTTCGCAATCACTTGTATGAAAACATTAAAATTGATGGTAATGTGATAAAAAAATCGTTTAGCGGTAACCTCAAAATAAACGACCGTTCATTAGCAATGACTTTTTCAGGGAAGGCCGATTTATCGCAAGCATTACCGGTACTGAATTTTGAAGCCATCATTGACAGCATAAAGCCACAAGAACTGAATTTCGGAAAATCAAACTTGTTTATTGCCGGAAAAGTAGAAGCTGATTTTACGGGTAAGAATATTGATGATATCACCGGAAACTTGTTGTTGACCAACGTTACCCTCAGGCGCGATTCATTCAGTTCATTTATCAAAAAAGCTGAAATTGATGCTAAACTAATTAGCGATGAAGAAAAGATTATAGTGATAGAAAGTGATGTAGCTAATGCAAGAATAACCGGCAACTTTACCATTGCAGAGTTGCCAAAAGCACTGGTTGCTTTTACTAAAAAAACTTTTACTCGTCAGCCGGAAGATACCATAGTTTACCGGCAAAATTTTACTGCTGATGTACAAATCTTTGAGCCGGGTAGCTTAACGCGAGTCATTCATCCGCAATTCAAAACAATTCGCAATACACGTATTCAGGTCAGTTTTAATAGTTTACAACAACAATTAGATGTAAAAGGATTTATACCTGAATTGGCCTTCGGAGATTTTAAACTTCGGAAAACCGACATCAATGCCAACTCAGCAGAAGGTTTTTTTGACTTAGAAGTAAAAACAGACAATCTATATAGCAAAGACAGTTTATGGTTAGACACGTTGGCTATTGCTGCTCGTACTCTAGACAATAAAGACATCCGTTTAGATGTAACTATTGCCGACAAAACACACTTTAACTACGCTAATCTCACTTCACTTATTACTCCACAAATCAACCAGGCGTTGGTGCGGGTAGAGCCCAGTGATGTTAAGCTGGGCAACTATCATTGGACGTTTGATAAAGGAAATTTCGTTCTCATCAATGGTAAAAAAATTTCATCGCACGGTTTGGTGTTTCGCAGCGAAGAACAACGGGTGTACATCAGCAGTTATCTAAAAAATGATACTTCTACCTCAGTAAAAATAATTTTAGACAATACCAGCATTGCTGATTTTACTGGCATTTTTACAGAAAAGGTACGCGATATACAAGGCAATGTGAACGGTAAAATTGAGGTAGAAGATGTGTTCTATAAGCCGCGGCTGTTTGCCGATTTTGTAGTGGATGAGTTACGGCTGGGCAAAGAGCTGGTAGGCGATGTAAACATAGAAAGCAAGCTAGATGATAGCGGCAAAAAAATACTGCTACGGGGTTCTGTAAAAAGCGCTAACCCGGTATGGTATTACCAAAATAACATTGAGCTAAATGGCTATGTGACTTTGGGCGAAGTGCCCACAATAAAAGTAGAGTTAGATGCTCCACGAGTGGGTTTAAACTTTTTAAACTATAAGTTTTTTGACAAATATGTAAAAGACTGTCGTGGCTATGCCCGTGCAAAAGCCACACTAGAGGGACCGCTGAAAAAACCAATACTAAAAGGCGATGTGTGGCTAATTAACGACACGGTTACGGTATCGTTTCTAAATACCACGTACCACATCCGCAACCACCGTGTGCGGTTAGATGAACACGGTTTTGATTTTGGCAATGCCGTAGTCTTTGATGTGCGCGATAGCATGCTGGTAGCCACCGGGCGCATCAACCATGAAAGCTTCAAAAAGTTTAACATTGATTTAGTGGTGGAAACCAACAACGGGCAGTTTTTGAATACGACAGAAAAACTGAGTCCATACTTTTATGGCGAGGCATACGGTGCCGGCAGTGTGCGGTTCTTAGGGCCATTTAATCTTATCAATATCAAGGCAAGTGCTACTACAAAATTGGGGACTTATTGCCGCCTGCCAATCACCAGCAGCTACGAAACCAACAAATACACGTTTTACAAATTTGTAAGTAAAGATACGGTTACTACAACCAAAATCGCTCCTCTCAAGGTAAATGGGGTTAACTTCTCGCTAGATGTAGATGTAACCCCTGATGCCCGGATGGATATTATTCTTGACCCTGTAGCTGGCGATATACTAACCAGCTATGGAAGCGGCAATCTAAAAGTAGAAATACCACGAGGAGGTAACATCAGCATGTACGGATTGTATGAAATTGATAGGGGGAATTATCTTTTTACATTACAAAATATTATCAATAAAAGATTTGACATCAGCAAAGGCGGTAGTATCAGTTTTAATGGAGATATTTACAAAGCTAATTTGAATGTAGATGCAGTATATCAAGTACGCACTTCTACCACCGACCTCATTGAAGATTTAGTTACCAGCGGTAGCAACTCGCAACAAGGCAGCAGCTCGCAAAATCAGTTGCTGGCAGCATCGCAAAATCGTATTCCAGTTCGGTTGCTACTTAACTTACGCGGTGCATTAGAGCGTCCAAACATTGGTTTTGACATTAAGGCCATTGACCCTGACCCAACAATAAAAAGCTATGTTGATCAACGATTAGCACAATTGAAACTCTACGAAAATGATTTAAACAAACAGGTGTTTGGGTTATTGGTTATGAACCGCTTTTTACCGCAAACATTTTTATCGCAAAGCGGTGGCGGCAATAGCGGCTCTGGTAACTATGTAGGCGGCACTGCTGCTAACACGGTTGGCGAACTACTCTCTACACAATTGACCAATTACCTGAATAGTTTACTAAGCGCTACAGATGTAAAAGCACTCCAAAACCTCAACATCAATTTGGGATATAAACAATACGACCAGGCAAACAACGTAAACATTAACAACCCCACTAATACATACGATACTCGCAGAGAAATTCAACTGGCTCTGCAACAACGCCTGCTCAACAACCGCTTAGTGATTAATGCCGGTGGCAACTTAGATATTGGAAACAATAACGTAACACAGGGCAACAACGGGCAAAATACCGGTGCACGTGCCGTTATCCCTACTGGAGATTTTCAGGTAGAGTACTTGTTTACACCAGATGGTACCTGGAGGGCTAAGGCCTTTAACCGTACCAACTACGATTACTACAACTCTAGAAACAATAATCGTACAGGCGTTGGTATCTCTTTCCGCAAAGAGTTTGACAAACCACGTGAGCTGTTTCAAATCAAAAAGAAGCGTAAAAAACAAGATAACACAACTTTGGAAAATACTGAACCCGCTGCTCCAAACAACCTGGAACTAGATAACAAACAATAAAACAACCGGTTTGGCATTATTACAATCGTGGCGCAAACTGTATTTTGCCGGTCGTCTTCATGATTGCTAACAGCACTGTATCAAATATTTTTCGCGGGTGGCTTGCGCTAACTGCGCTACTGCTGATTACTTCAGCAGAAAGTTATGCGCAGTTTTTTAATGGTGTACGCTATGCTACCTATCCGCTGCAAACCGATACACTGATTTTAGATTCCCTCAGCATTGTTCCCACTTCTGTTACAGTTAGAAATAATAGTGGAGAGATTGTTGATAGCAGCACTTATTCTTTACATCACTTTTCTTCTCAACTGATATGGAAACAAAAACCAAATGCAGATAGCATTAAAATACTCTACAGAGTATTTCCATTTGCGCTTACAGCAGCTGGCACACATAAAGATTTTGCGGCTTACAAAGCCGGTTCAGAAAACTTTTTGGTAAAACCATTTACCTACAAGCCGGAGGAGACCGCCAGAAACTTTATTGATTTTGGGAGTTTGGATTACAACGGTAGTTTTTCGCGAGGTATTTCGTTTGGCAGTAACCAAAGTGTGGTACTCAACTCTGTATTTAATATGCAACTCAGCGGCATGGTTACCCGCGATTTAGAAATAACAGCGGCTATAACAGACAACAATATACCCATACAGCCCGAGGGCAATACCCAACAAATACAGGAATTTGATAAGATATTTATTCAACTCCGCAAAGACCAACACAAAATTATTGTCGGTGATTTTGATTTGTTTAACCCTGAGCGAGAATATTTTATGCGTTTTTCCAAAAAATACCGAGGTGGAAGTTACAGCAGTGGTATTGACATCAAGAAAAAAGGCATTTTAAATACTGCGGTTGCAGGTGGTATTTCCAGAGGAAAATTTGCGCGTAACTTTTTGAGTGTAAGTGATGGTAATCAAGGACCGTATAAACTGGTGGGTACCAATGGAGAAACCTTCTTAATCATTTTAGCAAATACAGAAGAAGTATTTGTGAATGGCCAAAAGATGGAAAGGGGTGCTGATCGGGATTATGTAATTGATTACAATTTAGGGGAGATAACGTTTATGCCGCGCAGAATAATTACAAAAGATCTGAGGGTGTATGTAGAATTTGAATACTCTGAGCAGAACTATTTGCGAAGTACAGCATTTGCACATAGCAGTTTTGTAGCACCTAAAGGCAATGTTCACTTTAGTTTATACAGCGAACAAGATAGCAAAGGGCAAAACGTGCAACAAACACTCAATGCAGCAAAAAAAACCTTTTTGACAACCATTGGCGATAGTGTTCAAAATGCGTTTTATCAAGGCATAGACAGCGTTGCTTACGATGCCAATCGCATCTTATACGCTTTGCGCGATACTGTAATATTTCCATTTACTTTTGATTCTGTACTTGTTTACTCTACCAATCCAACTGATGCAATGTATGCCGCAACTTTTGCTTTTGTGGGTGAAGGCAAAGGCAATTATGTTCCCGTTACATCAACTGCAAACGGCAGGGTTTACCAATGGATTGCACCGGCTATTGATTCTGTAAACCTCACACTTACACTACGCGGCAGCTATGAGCCGGTTATGTTTTTAGTAACTCCAAAATATCAACAACTGTACACGCTGGGTGGAGAGTACAACATTTCGACACAGCACACGGTAGCGGCAGAGATGGCGGTGAGCAATACAGATGTGAACATGTACTCTAAAAAAGATGATGGCGATAATGCCGGAGTGGCCGCTCGTATAAACTACCGGGGTAGCGTGAACACCAAATCAGATACAGCTAATAACCCATTACAACAATTAATTATAGATGTCAATTATGAGTTTCTTCAAAACAGATTTAATACAATAGAAAGGTACCGCAACATAGAGTTTAACCGCGATTGGAACATTAGCAATACCAACACACAAAATAACGAACACTTATCAGTGGCCCACTTACAATACCGTTGGCGGGGGTTGGGTAATGTAAGCTACCGCTTCAAATCATTTCTTCGCGATTCGGTTTATAGTGGTTTTGAAAATGCTTTGAATGGAAACTTCTCAAAAGGAATTTTCACGTTGGTGTTCAGCAATAGTTATTTGCGTTCAACATCCACAAACAATAGGACCAACTATTTTAGGCCCAAAAGTGATTTCACTTTTCTGCTCTCAAGAAAAACAGGATGGAGAATGGGCGTAATGTATGATCATGAAGTAAACATGCTTCAAAACAAAGATGCTGACACATTAAATGCCAATAGCTTCCTTTGGCAAAACTACAAACTGTACTTTCAAACAGCCGATTCCTCCGTTAATCAGTTTGGCATTGAATACGTGATGCGCGCTGAGCACCATGCACTAAACAGAGGTTTTGACAAGCCGCATTTTCAGGCACATACATTTAACTTTATGGGCCGTGTAAACACCATCAAAAATCAAACACTTAACTACACCCTTACTTACCGATATGCCAAAGAAACCGACTCTATAACCAGCACTATACCAGAGCACTATTATTTAGGACGCATAGACTACAATCTGAGCATATTAAATGGTTTTATTCGCTCTACCACACTTTACGAAATAGGTACCGGTCGCCAACAAAAAACACAATTGGTTTATCAACTTTCGCCTACTAACGCTGGCGATTACATCTGGCTGGGCGATATAAACACCAACGGTGTAAAAGACGTCAATGAGTTTGGCATCAAAAACTTTAACGACACGGCAAGCTACGTGCGCGTGTTTGTAGTAACTCCTGAGTTTGTATCGGTCAACACTAATCAGTTAAATCAAGTCATCAACATTAATCCGGCTGCTATTTGGCGAACTGCTACGGGCTTCAAAAAATTTATCTCTATGTTTAGCATGCTAGCCAGTATTCAACTGAGTAAAAAAACATTTGTGCTTCGCAACAAAAACATAAGAGAGTACTTTAACCCTATTCCGCTACGTGATAACGATGAGCAATTAGTTTCCACAGCTATCAGCAGCAGGAACTCACTTTACTTTAATCGCTTAGAGGCAAAATACGGTGCACAAGTAGATTTCAACTACAACCGAACCCGAACATTATTGACCACCGGAATAGAAAATCGCTTTGCGCAATCGCAAAGCATTTTAGTGCGGTGGAATGTGTTTCAATCTTTCAACACGCAACTTCTATACATCAACGGTACCAAAGCCAATGTGTCTGATTTTTATCAAAACTTGCAGTATCGCTTTCATTACAATGACATCAATAGCACATTCAGCTATCAACTCAAAAACTATCTGCGCTTTGATCTCAAGTATGATTTTTCTCTAAAAGCCAACCCCACCGACACTGTGGGCAAGCAAACTGCGCAAGTACACAAAGTTTCGTTGTTGGTGCGCTATAATCGGCAAAACAAAAGCACCATTGATGGCAGTATTACTTACGCTACCGTGTTATATAATGATAAAAAATACAGTAACCCTCAATTGGAGTATGCTATGCTGGAAGGATTACGCAACGGAAACAACTTAGTATGGCAAGTAAACTTTGCACAAAATTTGACTCAAAATATTCAACTTACTATTGGGTACGATGGTCGAATGACCGGCTTTGAAAAGGGAGCCAAAGAAACACTTAAACCCATACATACCGGTCGGGCAGAGCTAAGGGCACTGTTTTGAGGTCTGATTCACAAAAAAACATTTGTATATGCAGCAGATAAAAACATGGGAAGAATACAAATCAGCGTATCTACTAAGTACGGCTGAGCCGGAAAAATTTTGGGCAGCTGTAGCTGATAACTTTGAGTGGCAAAAAAAGTGGGATTCTGTACTACAATGGAACTTTACTGAACCTAGTGTAAAGTGGTTTGAAGGTGCAGTGTCTAACATCACTCAAAACTGTTTAGATCGGCATACTGAAACATCGCCCGATGCTATTTCAATAATTTGGGAACCCAATAACCCCAATGAAGCATCTCAAAAAATTTCTTACCGCGAATTGCTGCATAGTGTAAACCAATTTTGCAACGCATTATCAAAAATTGGTGTGCGCAAAGGCGATAGAGTGTGCATTTATTTACCCATGATACCCGAAGCCGCCATTGCCATGCTAGCTTGTGCAAGAATGGGGGCCGTACATTCAGTAGTGTTTGCCGGATTCTCATCTGCTTCAGTAGCTGATAGGATAAATGATTCGGGCTGTTCGTTCATCATCACAGCCGATGCTTTTTACAGAGGCGAGAAAAAAGTAGAACTCAAAAAAATTGTAGATGAAGCGCTGACCCAAGCCCCTACCATTAAACATTGTGTGGTGTTTAATCATCGTAGCGAACAAATAACCATGCAGCCACAGCGAGATGTATGGTGGCACGAAATCACTAAAAATTGCAGCAACAATTTTTTACCGGAACCAATGAATGCTGAAGATCCGCTTTTCATTCTTTATACATCCGGCAGCACAGGTAAGCCCAAAGGTTTGCTACACACTACAGCTGGATATATGGTTTATACTGCTTTTACGTTTTTAAATGTATTCAACTACCAAAATGGCGAAGTGTTTTTTTGTACTGCCGATGTGGGTTGGGTAACCGGCCATAGTTATTTGTTGTATGGTGCATTGCTCAATGGTGCTACCACAGTAATGTTTGAAGGCATACCCACTTACCCCGATCATGGCCGGTTTTGGGATATTGTAGATAAACACCAAGTCAATATTCTTTACACTGCACCTACGGCTATTCGTTCATTAGAAACTTATGGAATTAAAATTTTTGAAAACAAAAAGTTGACTTCGCTCCGAGTGCTCGGTAGTGTAGGCGAACCTATCAACGAAGAGGCCTGGCATTGGTATCACACCCATGTAGGAAAAAACAAATGCGACATTGTAGATACTTGGTGGCAAACCGAAACGGGTGGTATTCTTATTTCACCCATTGCTACTGTAACACCGCTAAAACCTGCATTTGCCACTCTCCCACTACCGGGTGTACAACCGGTGTTAGTGGACGAGAGCGGAAACGAAATACAGGGAAACAATGTAGCGGGCAACTTGTGCATAAAATTCCCGTGGCCGGGCATGGCCCGCACGGTGTACGGCAACCATGAGCGTTTTCGCCAAACATACTTTAGCACATATTCTAATTTGTATTTTACCGGTGATGGCTGTAGGCGCGATGATGATGGGTACTATCGCATCACGGGGCGGGTAGATGATGTGATAAATGTTTCGGGCCATCGGATAGGCACCGGTGAGGTAGAAAACGCCATTGACGAACACCCATTGGTGATAGAGAGTGCTGTAGTAGGTTATCCGCATGATGTTAAAGGACAAGCGCTTTATGCTTTTGTTATATGCACCGAAAAAATATCGGATGTAGAAAAATTAGTGGCAGAAGTGCGCGAGGTGGTAGCCCAAAAAATTGGCAGCTTTGCAAAGCCAGACAAAATTCAAGTAGTGCCCGGACTACCCAAAACCCGCAGCGGAAAAATTATGCGCAGAATACTTCGCAAAGTGGCTGAGAGAGATACTTCCAACCTTGGAGACACTACCACTTTGCTAGACCCGGCTGTGGTAGATGCCATACTAGCAGGCAGTAAGTAAATATGTATTTAATACCGGCTAACTATAGTAAAGTTAGAATGAGATAACTCAAAACTTAAACTTTATACATTTACCACTAATGAAAAATCACCGCGTAGCGGTATTCCGCAAAGTTACTTTTAACGCTGCCCACCGGCTATACCGAAAGGACTGGACAAACGAGCAGAACAAAAATTGTTTTGGCTTGTGCGCCAACGAAAACTACCATGGGCACAACTACCGTTTAGATGTAAAGGTGACAGGAGAAATTGATCCATCCACCGGCTATGTGATAGATATTGCCGAACTAAAAATGATAACTGATGAAGAAGTGATGGAGCGCTTTGACCACCGCAACCTCAACTTAGATTGCCCGGAGTTTAAAGATTTGAACCCCACAGGTGAGAATATTGTTGTTGTGATATATAGTTTGCTTCGCAAAAGAATTGACTCAAAATACGATTTACAAATTCGGCTTTATGAAACAGATCGCAATTATTTTGAATACCCTGCATAAACAAAAATAAACATCCGTATGGCATCACCTTTCACTTCAGAACATGAATTATTGCGCGAATCATTTCGGCAATTTGTAGATACCGAAATAAAACCCCACGTGGCCGAGTGGGAGGCCAAAAAAATTTGCGAGCGCGAGGTGTTTCGCAAAATGGGCGAACGCGGATTTTTTGGTGTTTCCTTCCCGGAACAATACGGTGGCAGCGGCATGGATATGTGGGCAGCTGTAACCGTTAGCGAAGAACTTTCGCAAGCAAACATTGGCGGGTTGGCGATGAGTTTATACGCACACACCTATCTTCCACTGCCGGTAATCAATGCCATAGGTACCGAAGAACAAAAACAAACCTATTTGGTACCGGCTCTCAAAGGCGAAAAAATTGCTGCTCTTGGCATTACTGAACCCGGTGCCGGTAGTGATGTAGGCGGCATTACCACCACTGCCGAAGATAAAGGCGACCACTTTATTGTGAACGGTTCAAAAATGTTTATCACCAATGGCACCATGGCCGATTTTATAGTACTGGCTGTACGCACCGGTGAGGGGCACAATCTTTCGCTGCTTTTGTTTGATACTAAAACTACCGGCTTTAGCGCTACACCGGTACACAACAAGTTGGGCATGCACTCTTCTGATACCGGACAACTGTATTTTGAAAACTGCATAGTTCCCAAAACCGCTTTATTGGGTCAAAAAAATATGGGTTTTTATTATATTATGAGTAATTTTCAGGAAGAACGGTTGATAGCTGCTATTACCGGTACAGCCAGTGCAGCACATGCCACCGAAAAAGCAAAACGGTACATGCACGAGCGCCAGGCCTTTGGTCGGCCTATTGCCAAGTTTCAGGTGCTACGCCACAAAATTGCCAAGATGGCGATTACTGTAGAAGCGTGCCGGTCGCTCTCTTACCGGGCTGTACAAGAGTTTATTGAACAAGGTCCTGCTGCCTATCGCATCATATCTATTGCTAAAGCGTATGTGTGTGAAGAAGCGTTTTATGTGATTAACGAAGCCCTGCAAATACATGGCGGCTGGGGATACATGGAAGACTACGGCATTGCCCGCTCACTCCGCGATATCCGGCTAATGAGCGTGGGTGCTGGCACTACGGAAATTATGCATGAAGTAATCAGTAAAATAGAATTGGATAACGTGAAGCACGATAAGCAAATGATAAAAGCCAGAGGATAGCTATCGCCCTGGCTACTTAACAACAGTACTGAATAAATCAACAAGTTCTTTTATACTTGCTTACATGAGCAGTCAACAAAAAATTGCTGTGGTAATACCGGCCTACAACGAGGAGGCGAGCATTGCCACCGTTGTAGCCGAAGTAAACCGCGTGAGCAAAGAAACCGGTGTTGCTATGACTCCGGTAGTTGTTAACGACTGCTCCATAGATAAAACCCGCGAGATAATAGCCGAGTTAGACTGCATAGCACTGAACTTGCCCATTAACTTAGGTATTGGCGGTGCCGTACAAACCGGCTTTAAATACGCATTACTAAATGGGTTTGATTTTGCGGTGCAAATAGATGGTGATGGGCAACATCCACCCGTACAAATTCCTTTGTTACTAAACGCTATTCATCAAAACGGTTGGGATGTAGCCATCGGCTCGCGATTTATTACCAAAGAAGGTTTTCAAAGCACATTTATGCGCAGAGTGGGCATATCGTATTTTGAATGGTTGCTTAAATTGCTAACCGGCAAAACAGTAAAAGATGCTACATCGGGCATGCGAATGTTTAACCGGAAAACATTGGCTCTTTTTTACAAATATTACCCGGATGAGTATCCTGAGCCGGAAGCCATTATCCTTCTTTCAAAAAACGATTTGAAGTTTGGTGAGATACCCGTACACATGAGCGAGCGGATGGGAGGAGAATCATCCATCCGCTCATTTGGCTCAGTCTATTATATGTTTAAAGTAACACTGGCCATTATTTTTTCATATCTCCGAAAATAGCAGCTATGGCACGCATACAGATTATCGCCATTTTTACCAGCATTTTGTTTTTGCTCCAGGTAGCTTATCTGATACACCGTGGCCGCCTTCGCGAGGAGTATGCTTTTATCTGGATTATTTGTACCGGTATTATCCTATTCTTTTCGTTTTGGCGCGATGGGTTAGAAACTATGGCTCGGCTGATGGGTGTATATGCTCCGCCCAACCTGGTTTTTATGGGCGCCATTTTTGCCTTGCTGGTTTACTTGCTGCATTTGTCAGTTACAGTTTCTAAACTACAGCAGCAAAACAAAACTCTGGCACAGGAACATGCATTGCTGCAACAACGCATGGAGCAAAAACTGAAGTAGTGATGAAAGTGAATGATGCAGATCTGCAAACAGAGATTGAACTATACACCCGCTATCTGATTGGCCACTCTGCTACACCCAAAGTATCTGTATTGTTTCTTGCTGCAATTACCCGAAGAGATTTAGAGTTTGATCCCCGCACCATAAAAATGGTACATCTGTGCCTCAGGTACCCTTTGCTGATTGGATTGTTTGATGCAGCTACCGGAATTTTTGAACGCGATAATGAATGGCGGAAAAGATTAATTCTTGCCTTTGCTATTTTAGAAACCCAACCCGAGTACTTACTCCTGTTTCAGCCACAGGTTTTTGGTGTTTCTGATTTAATTAAACTATTTTTTAATGGAATTGGTAGCGGATGCCGTGCCTTTGCCGGAAAAATATTACTATGGATGATATAGTGTGGGATGCGATAGTAGTAGGTTCGGGATGCTCTGGCGCCATGGCAGCGCAAACGTTGGTAGAGCGCGGGTTAAAAGTACTGATGATAGATGGCGGAGTGAAAGATGAGCGATACAAAAGAATAATTCCCCCCAAAGATTTTTTACAGATCCGCAAAGAAGAGCAAGAGCAGCATCGGTTTTTTTTAGGCGATAATTTTGAAGGCGTACCGTTTGGTAAAATAATCACGGGTGAGCACCTTACGCCCCCCCGTAAATTCATGACAGCTTTTGTCCGACAGTTTTTGCCGGTGGTATCTAACTCATTCATTCCTTTAGAATCATTGGCCTACGGTGGATTAGGAAATGGATGGGGCTTAGGTTGTTGCATGTTTAGCAAAAACGAATTGGATGCCTGTGGTTTGCCCTCATCTGAAATGCAAAATGCTTATGAAGTAGTAGCCAAAAGAATTGGAGTATCCGGAGCGCAAGACGATGCCACGCCCTACACCGCTGCTACCCTAAGCACACTGCAGCCCAGTATTGACATGGATAGCAACGGTGAAAATTTGCAAAACAATTACTTAAAGAAAAAAGAACATTTAAAAAGGCACGGTTTTTTTGTAGGTCGCCCAAGCTTAGCATTGCTTACACAGCCAAAAGATAATCGCTTGCCATATCAGTATCGCGATATGGATTTCTACAGCGATAACGACAAGAGCGCATACCGGCCGTGGTTAACAATTGATCAACTCAAAACTCATAGCAACTTTTCATTTATAGGCAATTTATGTGCGGTGAGGTTTGCAGAAGATGCAGATACAGTAACCGTACACTCGCTTACTTTAGATACTACGGAATCAAAAAGATTTGTTGCTAAGAAATTGGTTCTCGCCTCAGGTGTACTGGGTACTTCCCGCATCGTTTTGCGTTCGTTTGATGATTATGAAAATCAACTGCCTTTGCTGTCTAACCCATACAGTTACCTGGCGGGCATTCAACCCGGATTGCTTGGAAAAGATACAGATAAACGAAAAATTGGTTTTGCTCAACTCTCTATGTTTTACGATAAGCATGGCAACAATATGGACGTACCCATGGGCTCTTGCTACAGCTATCGTTCTATGATGCTTTTTCACTTACTTAAAGAATCTCCTTTAGATGTAAAATCTGCTTATCGTTTTTTACAATATATGATGCCGGCATTTACCATCATCGGTTTGTTTCACCCCGAAAAACCGAGCAGTGGAAAGTGGGTGCAACTACAAAAAAACTACAATCAAACCACCGGGGATGAGTTGCATGCTCACTACACTTTAAATAAAGAGGAACAAGCGCAGCTAACGGATACAGAGAAAAAATTTAGCTGGGCATTAAGACAACTCAACTGTTTTGTGCTCAAAAAAATTGCACCGGGGCATGGTGCCAGTATTCACTATGGTGGCACGCTACCTTTCTCGGCAAAAAATCAGCGCTATACCCTTTTACCCGATGGCAAATTAGGTGAAACAAAAAATGTATATGTAGCCGATGGGTCGGGCTTTAATTACTTACCAGGCAAAGGCATTACTTTTTCGCTGATGGCTAATGCGCACCGTGTAGCATCCGGGCTTTAAAAAGCATAAGCCACATTTACCTGCAATACAAACTTTACATTTTTGAGCCCTCTGAGTAAGTAATATTCTTGCGCACTGCTCTGACCGGTAGAGGCATCGTACGCTCTGATAAAATTGTAGCGATAGCCAATACCGCCAAACGCTTCCCCATAAAAGTTTTCGCCCAAGTACATCTGGTAGCCGGCAACTGCACTGGCATTGGTGTAGTTAAACGAAAAATAATCTCCATTTCCGTTGCGCTCTTTCACCTTCACAAAGTTGTACGAAAGGTAAACTCCGGTAAAAAATCCTTCGGGGGCAGTAGATTTTTTGAATGGGTAAATTCTGTAGCCCAACATGCCCCTCGCTCCGCGCAAACTGTATTGCTTAAACGAAGTATTATAGACTAAAGAACTCAACAACAAAATCGGGTTTGGATAATTGTAAGAAAAACCGGCTAAAAATGATTGATTATGTGTAATCATTCTTTCATACGTAAACCGTGCCTCTCCACACCAAGGTATCTGACCCACTAAAAACGGGAATAGCGAAGTTTTTACAAGATTCTGATGCGCAGCCAATTTCACTGCTTTGAAGCCCTCAAAACCTGTGGTATCTGTTTTCTGCGCCAGTGCAGAAACTGACAAAACGATATACGCTGCGAAAAGTATAAAACGGCTCACAGCATAAAAGTAAGTTAAGGCAGCAACTCTGCTAACTTTTTATCTAGTGCCTCGCCACGCAGGTTGGTTTCTATAACCTTACCGGTTTTATCCAATAGAAATGTAGCTGGTATTCCTTGAACTCCGTACTTTAACGCTGCCTCGCATTGCCAAAACTTTAAATCGCTTACATGATATGGCCAAGGCATGTTCAGCGCCTTAATAGAATTAACCCATGCCTCTTTTGTTTTATCTAAAGACACGCTGTACACGGCAAATCCCTTGCCTTTGTACTTATTGTAGGCAGCTACCACATTCGGCATTTCTACCCGGCATGGTCCGCACCATGATGCCCAAAAATCAATCAACACCACTTTGCCTTTGAGCGATGATAGTTTGATGTTTGCTCCATCCGGGCTTGGCAAATCAATTTCGGGAGCCATGTCACCAATGTTTACTGTACCCACTCCGGCAGAGGCCTTGCTTTGCGCTTCGTACTCATTGTAAACAGCGCGAAACTCTTTAGTGTAAGTTGAGTTGGGTATTTCTTTTTCCATGCGTTGAATCACCTCTAGATTTTCTTTCGCAAAATTTTGCATGGGAGTATTAGTAATGTAAAACATAGCTAACAACGGATTCTTAGCTGACTTCGCATTGTTTAAACAAGTGGCCTCCATTTCGCGACCGGTAGCATTAATAGTGGCCATTAGTTTGCTGGCCGAGTCTTGTGTAATGCCTCCGTATTGCTGAGCCATCATTAACCCATAGCGGGCAGTTTGTATTTGTTGCTGCTGCTCATTAATTTTTTTGATAGCGGCCTGTAGCTCATCATTATCGGCAGAGCCGGTAACTTTGAGTGGTTCTTCTGCTTTCATGTCAATGGCCACTTGATATTTAGTGGGTTCTAGAAATATGATCCAAAACACTTGCGCGTCTAAGGTGAGGCGGTAAAATCCGTTTTCGCTTACGCCTTCCATTTTAAAATTCCCGGCCTCATCAATAGCAGATGAATCTATAGTTATTACTTCTTTCAAAGTCAGTTTCTCTAACTTAATAGATTTTACGCCATAGTTTTTTACAGTGCCTTGTATGGTGTATTTGTTGTTTTCGGGGTTGCTGTTGCAAGCGAAACAAATTACAAGTAAGCTCAATGTGAAAATCAATTTATTCATGTGATGTATTTGTGAAAATTTATTGTAAGAGGTCGTTTAAAATTTGGTTGGTGAGTTTAGGGTCTGCTTTGCCTTTGCTTAGTTTCATTACTTCACCTACAAACAAACCTAACAATCCTTTTTTACCGCTGCGGTACTCCACCACTTTTTCAGGATATTTAGCAATCACTGCCTCCGCCAGTTCTTTGATTAACCCTTCATCGCTGCTTTGCAACAGGTTAAGTTCTTGAGCAACAGCGAGTGGTTCTTTTCCGCTTTGAGCTACTGCTGGAAATATTTTTGTAGAAGCCACACTAAAGTTGGTTTTGCCTTCATCAATCAGTGCAATGAGTGATGCGATAGTAGAGGGCAGTACTTCAAACTGCTGAATGGCGAGTCCGTTTTCATTTAAATAATTCTTAACGGGCCCCAACATCCAGTTGGAAGCTGCCTTGAAATTTTTAGTACAACTCAGTAGCCCAGTAAAATACGCAGAAGTGAATTTATCTTCACTCAATAATCTTGCATCATACTCCGGCAAACCGTACTGCTGCATGTACTCTTGCTTTAGTTCTGCCGCCAATTTTGGCATGTCTTTTTGAACTTTCGCGATGTATTCTTCGGTAACAAAAACGGGTGGCAAATCGGGTTCAGGGAAGTAGCGATAATCATGCGCATGCTCTTTGCTGCGTTGGGTAAGAGTATTTCCTTTAACAGCATCAAAGCCGCGGGTTTCTTGTGTAAGTTTCTCACCGGCATCCATTAAATCTACTTGTCGCTTAAACTCAAACTCTATAGCGCGCTTCACATTACGGGCGCTGTTCATGTTCTTTACTTCGCTGCGTGGATTATATGCAGATGTGCCTTTTAGCCGTACCGATATATTAGCATCACAGCGCATGTTTCCTTCTTCCATATTAGCATCAGAAATATCCAAATAGCGCAGCAATTTTTGCACTTCGTACAAATATTCCATGGCTTCTTCGCCACTGCGAATGTCCGGCTCGCTCACAATTTCTATGAGCGGTGTGCCTGCACGATTCAAATCTACGAGCGTAAAATAGGGGTCAATATCGTGAATAGACTTACCGGCATCTTCTTCTAAGTGAATGCGGGTTAATCGCACACTTTTTTTCTCTCCGTTTACTTCAAACTCAATAGTTCCATTGGTACAGATAGGTGTTTTGTCTTGCGTAATTTGGTACCCTTTGGGCAAATCGGCATAGAAATAATTTTTTCGGGCAAATTGATTTTCGTAGCGAATATCTGAGCGAGTAGCTAACCCAATTTTTACTGCGTATTCAATAGCCATTTCGTTCACCACAGGCAGTGTACCCGGAAGACCAAGTGAGAGCGGACTTACTTGCGTGTTGGGTGATGCGCCAAACTCCGTAGAGTCGGCACAGTACATTTTGCTGTGCGTTGAAAGTTGTGCGTGCACTTCAAGCCCCACTACTACTTCGTATTTGCTATATTTATCTTCGGTCATCTCAAGAGAATTTTTGTTTAAGAATGCCAACCAACGCACTCACTTCATCCACACTACCCGCACTTGCCTGCACAAAATCTGCCGGACCACCACCTTTAATGTTGGGTGCTAACTCTTTGAGCAATTGATTGCCGTTGATGTTGAGCGATGGCGCAATGCGCAAATGCACCGGACGCTTTCCGTTGATTTCTGTAGAAAGCAGCAACACAAAATTCTCCTGTAAATCGTTGGTGATTTGAATGCCTAACTTGCGCAAAGCATCCACAGAATTTACATCCACATTTGTAGTTGCATAAAACAGAATGTTGCCAACCTTTTCAATAGAAGCTAAAGTTGCCTTCTTTAATTCTGCGATGGCGCGGTCTTCAAATTGTTGTAATTGCTTCTTTAATTCTTCATTCTCTATTCTCAAATTCTCAATTGATTTCAACACATCTTTGGAGTTGTTTAACGCAACAGTTACATCTGCTAATTTGCTAATTGCATCATTTGCCAATTGAATCGCTTTCTTTCCGGTAACGGCTTCAATCCTGCGCACGCCCGCAGCCACCGAGCCTTCTGAAGTGATTTTGAACAAACCAATCTCGCCTGTTGATTTTACATGCGTACCTCCACACAACTCGCGGCTGAATTTTTCATCGAAGGTGATTACGCGCACAAACTCGCCATACTTTTCACCAAACAGCATGGTTGCGCCCAACTTTTCCGCATCGGCAATCGGCACGTTGCGTCTTTCATCTAAAGCAATGTTCTGCATGATTTTTTCATTCACTATTTGCTCCACTTTGGCAACTTCTTCATCGGTCATTTTGCTGAAATGCGAAAAATCAAAACGCAGATAATCAGCATTTACCAATGAACCTTTTTGTTGCACGTGTGTACCCAGCACTTCGCGCAAAGCAGATTGCAACAAGTGTGTAGCCGAGTGGTTTTTCTTGGTATCGTTGCGCTTGGTTTCGTTTACTTTGGCTTGTGCTGTTGCTTCGGGTTTAGTGGGCAACTTCTTCACCCAATGTACAATCAAATCATTCTCTTTTTTGGTGTCGAGCACTTCTACTTTTTCGCCACCAAAATCTAAGTAGCCGATGTCGCCCACCTGCCCGCCACTTTCGGCATAGAAGGGCGTTTTATCCAACACCAACTGAAACAACTCTTTGTCCTTTTGCTTCACACTGCGGTACTTCACTACATTTACCTGTGCTTCCGTAAAGTCGTAGCCAATGAAATCACTTTTGCCGTCTTCGCCCACCAGCGTCCAGTCGCTTTGCTCTTTGGTGGCATCGGCTTTGCCGCGTTGTTTTTGAGCAGCCATTTCTTTGTTGAAACCTTCTTCATCAACCCTCCATCCTTTTTCGGCTGCAATCAGTTTGGTTAGGTCAAGTGGAAAGCCATAAGTATCAAAGAGTTCAAAGGCAGTTTTGCCATCAATACCACTAAGTGTCTCTATTCTTTTTATCCCATTCGCAAGCGTTCTAAGGAAAGCAGTTTCTTCTTCTTTAATCACATTCATCACAAAACTTTCCTGTGCTTTCAACTCTGGGAAAACATTTTCGAATTGATTAGATAACAAAGGTACGAGCTCACTCATAAATGGCTGCTCTAATCCTAAGTAGGAATAACCATAACGAACCGCTCTGCGCAGTATTCTTCTGATTACATAACCCGCACCGTTGTTGCTTGGCAATTGCCCATCTGCAATGGTGAAAGCAATGGTGCGAATGTGGTCGGCTACCACGCGCAGGGCAATATCTTTCTTTTGGTCTTCGGTAAGCGTGCCTATCACTTTTCCATCGGCAGAAAGCTGAGGTGCTGTAAACTTGTAAGTAGTTCCGCTTTTTGCTGCTAACTGCTGAATAATGGGCTGAAAAATATCGGTGTCGTAATTGCTCTTTTTGCCTTGCACCGCCACGCATAACCGCTCAAAGCCCATGCCGGTGTCCACATGTTGTTTTGCGAGTTTCACCAGACTGCCATCGGCTTTGCGCTCAAACTCCATGAACACATTATTCCATATTTCAATCACTTGCGGATGTCCGGCATTCACCAAAGTTTTGCCGTCAATAGCTTTGCGTTCATCCTCGCTTCTTAAGTCAATATGAATTTCGGAGCATGGCCCACAAGGGCCGGTATCGCCCATTTCCCAAAAGTTGTCTTTCTTATTTCCTTTCAGAATACGGTCTTCTGCAATCCATTTTTTCCATTCGTTGTTTGCCTCATCATCAAAGGTCAAATTTTCTTTTGCATCGCCTTCAAACACGGTAGCATACAAGCGGTCTTTCGGCAAACCGTAAACCTTAGTCAGCAACTCCCAACTCCATTCAATGGCTTCTTTTTTAAAGTAATCGCCAAAACTCCAGTTGCCGAGCATTTCAAACATGGTGTGGTGATAGGTGTCCACACCCACTTCTTCCAAATCGTTGTGCTTTCCGCTTACACGCAGGCATTTTTGTGTGTCGGCAATGCGTGGATATTTGATGGGTTCGTTGCCCAAAAAGATATTCTTAAACGGAGCCATGCCGCTGTTGATGAACATGAGCGTGGGGTCGTTTTTCACCACAATGGGTGCGCTGGGCACAATTTTGTGGCCTTTGCTTTCAAAAAAATCTAAAAATGCTTGTCGTATTTCGTTAGAAGTCATCATGCGTTTTCCCTTCTGAAAAATGGTTCTATTTTCGGGCGGACGAAAATAAAAAAACCGAGCACACGGTCAGCCGATGGTTTGACCGTTTTTTGACCATGGCCCTTTTTAAGAAAAACGAAAAGTACGTATTTAATACCCAGACCCTCAGCTTTGAAAAAGCCGTGGTAGGTTGGGGTACCCGCATTTTGCGTACCATCGGCTTCTTGGCTGCTGCGCTCGTTTTTTCGTTGGCTATTTCTACTATCTACTACAACTTTTTTGATACCCCTAAAGAAAAGCAACTCAAAGCAGAACTCAACCAATTGCGCAGCCAATATTCGCTGCTCAATGAAGAAGTGGGCCGGCTAAGCGAAGTACTCAACGGATTGCATTACAGGGATGGAAACATTTACCGTGTGATGTTTGAGGCAGAGCCAATAAATAAGGATGTATGGGAGGCAGGTAGTGGTGGAGTATCCAAATACCGGTACTTAGATAACTATGACAATGGCGAGATAATCAAGGACGTGGCGCAAAAAGTAGATCGGCTCAAAAAGCAAATGGTTATTCAGTCAAAAAGCTATGACGAGATAGCCGGCATGATGCAGAACAAACAAAAAATGTTGAGTTCTATCCCCTCTGTGCAGCCCATTCTCAACAAAAGCTTAGAGCGCATGGCATCCGGCTTTGGGTGGCGGATAGACCCGGTGTACAAAATCACTAAGTTTCATGAGGGGATGGATTTTACCTGCCACGTAGGCACCGAAGTGCATGTGACCGGTGACGGGGTGGTAGAAACGGTGAACTATTCTTATCAGGGCTATGGTAACGAGATAATTGTAAACCACGGCTATGGCTACAAAACGCGCTATGCTCACCTATCACGCTTTAAAGTACGCCCGGGTCAAAAAGTAGTTCGTGGAGAGGTAATTGGCTACTCCGGCAGCACCGGTAAATCCACCGGCCCGCATTTGCATTATGAAGTATTGAAAAACGGAAATGCAGTAAACCCGGCTTACTACTACTATAATGATTTGAAGGATGCCGATTTTCAAAAAATGTTAGAAATGTCTAACAACCCTGGGCAAACTTTTGATTGATACCTATTAGTTTTTGGCAGCTATTTTTTGCAGCATTACCGGTATGTACGATGACTCAAATGGCTTTTCAAAATAATCGGCCACCAAACCGGTTTCTACAAATTTTTCTATTTCCCACTCATAGATAGAGCTAGACAAAATGAAAATTTTGGACTGCACCGGTACATGCATGGCTTTTAGAGCCAATAAAAACTCAAAGCCATCCATTTGTGGCATGCAAATGTCCAAAAATATCACATCGGGAAAGCCATAAACGCGGATGTAATCTAACGCCTGCTTACCATTGTTTACCTCTTGTACGATGGCATTGATCCCTTCCAGCTTCAAAATGTACTTGGTCAGGTAGTTGTTTTCAAAACTATCATCTACTAATAGTATAGTTTGCAGATTTTCAATGACTTGAGCCGAACGGTGAAGGTCTTTTAGTGGGTTTTTCATACCGGCAATGGTACAGCGCCACAAAACCCTTTTTTAGGAAAAAATGTGCTGAAAAATCCACTTCAAGAATTAAAATATGATTTGTAACTACCTAATTTTCAATTATATAATACAATTCATTGGAACATTTAGGCACTAAAATTCTGTTCTTTCTTTGGCATTAGAGTTGCAAGAGTACCCAACAAAACTCAAGCATGAAACCCTACATTAGGTCAATTACTCACCAGGCACACACAAGAAATTTTAAACTTTTATCCATAAGCCACAGCAGTAAACAATAGTGATAATAAGCTGATTTTCAACAATTTAAAATAATATTTTAGTACATTTTGCTCAAAACAGTACTATATACAATATTATACATTTGCTCTCCCTGACATGATTAAAAAGACCGACAAATTATTTGACTTCATCCAGTCTATGACCGCACACGAGCGGGGTTACTTTAAACAGAACTCCAACAAAAACTCGTACTACGTCATTTTGTTCGATGCTATTTGCAAGCAGCACGAGTACAACGAGCAGGAGTTGATTCGCATACTCAAAAAAAACGGTTGCTCGCGCAAAATTTCGGCAATCAAAGATTATCTGTGGCAAGAGTTAACACAGGCCATGGCACCATATCACCTCATCCGCACACCTGTGGGTGAGGCGCTATCGCAAATGCAGCGGCTGCACTTAATGAGCAACAAGGGGCTCTCCGGCCATATTCATAAAGAACTGGAATCGTTAAAGAAACTGTGTACCCGGTACGAACTGTTTGATACCCTCATACAGGTTATGCACTTTGAATTTAAGTTTGGATTTAATGAGCTTGCGCTGGAAGATAAGTTTTGGCAAGAGTTTCACGATACGGTTTATTCTAATATGATACACATGAATCTTTCGGAGATTCAGCATAAACTGTATGTAATCAAACTTAAGCATCAAGATAAAGAGCTCAGCCCTTACCATACCAAGGAGGTAGAGCAACTGATTAACCACAAAGCCATGAAAGATAAGCTGCTGAACAACAGTGTTCGGCTGCGGATAATTAAAGAGGGCATTTTGGATTTGTACGCTTACTTGATTAACGATTATGAAGGGATGCTGAGGCACAACATGAACATTGTGTCATTACTCGAAAGCAAACCGCATTTACTGAAAGATGGTCGTGAGTTATCTTTTATCTATACCAATATTGTTACATCGCTGGCTAATGCCGGGCAGCGCCAGCAATTGGCCGGAGTAATTGACCATATCATCAACCGGTTTAAACACATAGATGACCACCATACCGATACCATAGGTCATTTGTTGGAGATAAAACTCATCCGCACCTTAGTGTTTAATGACTTTACGGAGCTGAGAGAACTACAGAGCGAATTTTTAGATACTACCCATAAATTTCCGGTAAGCATTAAGCACAAGTTGTATTACTATTTTATTGCTGCTCTGATTAAAGATGGTCAGTTGCTTACGGCCTTAGATTGGATAGCCAATGCGCTGGCTTTTTACCGTAAGCATAAGCATGTGTCTGCTTTCTACTTAGACAAATTGAAAGTCGTGCACATCCTCCTGCATTATCAGTTGGGCAACATACAGTATGTAACCAACCAGATAGAAAGTTTCAAGCGCACTTATGTGCCCTCTGTAAAAAAAGAAAAAGACGTCAACTCACAAATTATTAAACTATTAAGCACTGCATTGCGTAGTTCTGATGAGGCAGCCATACGTGCAAAAACCGAGAAGGCCATTCAAACTGTGTCCCATTCTGAAAATGACATGTTTATTGATTTATATGTGTGGTTAATGACAATCATAGATCAAAAAGATTACACCAACGAAAGCGCAAAAATTGCGCAGAAAGAGTTAAGCGGCAAACCGGTAAAACCCACGGCCGGTAGCCGCAGGATTGCTCAAATGTGGGTTCCATAGTTGTGCGGGTGCAGCCAAATTGGGGTGGCTGCCCCGCTTTTTTTCAACTATTTTTCAGTTCTATTCTTGCTTATGTGATTGCGGTTGGCCACTCATTTGTTGAGGTAAGCTACCTCCGGTGTGTCCAATTTTAATATTGGCCGGTGGTGTAGATTGTTTATTACTACCTGCATCATTGTCTGGTGTTGAGTTTGCGGGCTGGTAAACCGGCATGGGCTGTTCTTCGCGGGTATTGTATTTGTTTCGCTCATTCATTTCTTTTTGAATTTGCTGCCAACTAACAAACCCCGGAGGCAGTGGTGCTTTTTGACCTGCTGCACGTTTAGCCGCCTGTAATACTACGTTTTCGTTGTAATCAATTTTTGGAGGCACCGAGTACTCCATGTATTGGCGGGTATCGCCAGGACCCCATACAGGGTCATTACCAAAGCGGTAATCTTGAAAGTGAACCCGCTTGGCTACCAAGCGCCAGCTAAACGGGGCATTACTTTGACCATTGTTGCGCTCTACTACGGTAAAGAATGCTTTATCTTTTATCACATACACATTATCTGATTCTCCTTCCATTTGAATATATACATGCATAGGGTGGTCTTTGTCCACTACAATAGTTTCTAAGAATAACGGATCAAGATGAATTGTTTTTCTACCACCTTCTAATTGGCTGCTGCCAAAATCTTCAAACCAAACTTCGGGGCTTTCCATGCAATATAAAAGCTGATTGCCTTGTGTGGTGCCCACGCTTGCTGCTTTTGCACCATTGGCTATAGTGTGGTTCCCGTTAAAGTATCCACTATAGTTTCCATTGTTGGCTCTCCAACCCACTACAGCTATATCAAAATTACCGGTTATGTATCCGCCTCCAAAACCTAACCCATAAACTCCTATTCCAAATGAAGCTCCATTGTAACCACCCAATACACCCATATGCCCATTACCTGATCCTATAGAAGAGTACCCATACACCCCTGCACCATAATTGGATGTGGTGGGTTGGCTCAATACTCCAAAAACACCAGCTCTTGTAACAGAGGTGCTTGTTCCATTAAAATTTCCTAATACGCCATAACCTGTCCCACTACCACTATAAACCCCCTGTACAGAAGAAAAGCCGGATGCACTGGCGGCTAAGGTTTCGCCCCAGCAGCCACTTCCTCCGTGTTGTGTATATCCATTTATCACAAATGGTAAAGCTGCTGTAGATACTCCGGCAAACATATCGCCAGCATAAGGAGAAGCAACTGCGCCTACCACCACCTCCCCATCCGTTGGGTTTATTCTCATTCGCTCTGTGTTGTTACAGAAAAAACGAACTGCTTGGGCATTGGTAGAACCAATAAGTTCAGTACCCGTCAATGTATTACCGCTTAAACTCCAAAAATTACCATTGGCCCATGTGGGCACTCCACTAGCATTAATACTTACTACCTGATTGGCAGTACCGTTATTGATAGACCGTAATATACCTGTTGCATCTGCAAAAAGTAATCTATCTGTTGTTGCGCTTGGTGTAGTAATAAAAGAACCTCCGGTGCCTAGCCCTTCAAACCTTACACCGGTTGTTGCTCCGGCCACATGCAATCTTTGCGAAGGCGCTACTGTGTTAATGCCAACGTTGCCGTTCGTAATGATAGACATGTGAGCATTAGCACTGAAAGATGCGCCAAACAAAATTTTTCCGGTATTAAAATTTTTAATTGCCATATCTCCGGCTTGAGCGTCTAAGAAGAAACTGCCCGCAGTACATGCTCCAATTTGCGCATATTCATTGGTTCTGCCTAATGAAATATATGTAAGTTCAGCGTTATTGCCACTCAGAAGCCGTAGTCCTATTGTATTTCCCGGAGCAACTATGTCTAATTTATATGCCGGGTTAATAGTACCAATACCTACATTACCGGTACTGCTAACTGTCATCCTTCTGACATTATTCGTTCTAAATGTGAGTGCCCTATTATCAGGGGTTCCTACAAAATGTAGAGAAGTATCGGTATTGGCATTGCCAAGCAGTTTCCAATACAAGCCAACACCTGTGTTTTGTGTTTCGCCTTGCGAAAAGGAGGCTTGCGCTGCCAGTATAAGCAGCGTAAACAATAGTGAAGTATGTTTCATAAAACTGAATTTTATGGGGTGTCTGTAATAGTCAATGAGCGGTACTGATAAGTATAAGTAGCTGGGTGGTTAAAGAAACTAACCAACGGTGTACTTGCTGATTCGCCCATCCACTGTACTTTAATTGTGGTGGACACCCCTGGGGTTACTGTAACCGGATACACAATGCTAGTAGGTTCTGTGGCATTGAAAGTGTAGTTACCAAACGAGTGAAACTCTACTACATCCGAACCAGCTGTTACGTTTACAATTTTGTAACTCATTCTATGTTCGTCATAGTTAGTGTTTGAATACGTACATCTTGCAGAAAACTTCACATAAACCTTACTATTTATTGGGGTAAACGTAAGTGTCATTTGAGGCATGTCTGCCCAAACGCCAGCACCAGCCAAAGGGGCATTAGTTATATCCACATTAGTAGTACCAACCACGTTGTAAGTTGCTAATCCTGTTGGGCCGGTTGGACCGGTAGCACCTGTTGAACCAGTCGCTCCGGTAGAACCCGTAGCTCCAACTGCGCCTGTAGCACCCGTAGCTCCGTCATTGCCGGTAGCTCCCGTTGAACCAGTCGCTCCGGTAGAACCGGTAGCGCCAACTGCGCCTGTAGCACCCGTAGCTCCATCATTGCCGGTAGCTCCCGTTGAACCAGTTGCTCCGGTAGAACCGGTAGCGCCAACTGCGCCTGTAGCGCCTGTGGCTCCATCATTGCCGGTAGCTCCCGTTGAACCAGTTGCCCCGGTAGAACCCGTAGCACCAACTGCACCTGTAGCGCCTGTGGCTCCATCATTGCCGGTAGCTCCCGTTGAACCAGTCGCTCCGGTAGAACCGGTAGCGCCAACTGCGCCTGTAGCACCCGTAGCTCCATCATTGCCTGTAGCACCCTGTGCACCTGTGGCGCCTTGCGGACCAGTGGCTCCATCATTGCCTGTAGCACCTTGTGCGCCTGTGGCGCCTTGTGGACCCGTAGCACCATCATTACCTGTAGCACCCTGTGCACCTGTGGCGCCTTGCGAGCCAGTGGCTCCATCATTGCCTGTAGCACCTTGTGCGCCTGTAGCTCCATCGTTTCCTGTAGCACCCGTTGAACCAGTCGCGCCTGTAGAACCTGTGGCACCAACTGCGCCTGTAGCACCCGTAGCTCCGTCATTGCCGGTAGCTCCCGTTGAACCAGTCGCTCCGGTAGAACCGGTAGCACCAACTGCACCACTAGCGCCTGTGGCTCCATCGTTGCCGGTAGCTCCCGTTGAACCAGTCGCTCCGGTAGAACCGGTAGCGCCAACTGCGCCTGTTGCGCCTGTGGCTCCATCGTTGCCGGTAGCACCTGTTGAGCCAGTTGCTCCGGTAGAACCGGTAGCACCAACTGCGCCTGTAGCGCCTGTAGCTCCGTCATTACCTGTAGCTCCTTGTGCGCCTGTAGCTCCTTGCGGACCGGTAGCGCCATCATTGCCTGTAGCTCCTTGTGCGCCTGTAGCTCCTTGCGGGCCGGTAGCGCCATCATTGCCTGTAGCTCCTTGTGCGCCTGTGGCTCCTTGCGGACCTGTAGCGCCATCATTACCCGTAGCTCCTTGTGCACCTGTGGCTCCCTGCGGACCGGTAGCTCCGTCATTGCCTGTAGCTCCTTGTGCACCTGTGGCTCCCTGCGGACCGGTAGCACCGTCATTACCTGTTGCACCTTGTGCGCCTGTGGCTCCCTGCGGACCGGTAGCACCGTCATTACCTGTTGCTCCTTGTGCACCTGTGGCTCCTTGCGGGCCGGTAGCTCCATCATTACCTGTAGCTCCTTGTGCGCCTGTGGCACCTTGCGGTCCTGTAGCGCCATCATTGCCTGTGGCACCTTGTGCGCCTGTGGCTCCTTGTGGGCCGGTAGCACCGTCATTACCTGTAGCTCCTTGTGCGCCTGTGGCTCCTTGTGGACCGGTAGCACCGTCATTACCTGTTGCTCCTTGTGCACCTGTGGCACCTTGCGGGCCAGTGGCTCCATCATTGCCTGTAGCACCTTGTGCGCCAGTGGCTCCTTGTGGACCGGTAGCGCCATCTGCACCTGTAGGGCCTGTGGCTCCATCATTGCCGGCTGGTCCCTGTGGACCAGTAGCGCCATCATTACCTGTTGCACCTTGTGCACCTGTGGCTCCTTGTGGACCGGTAGCTCCGTCATTGCCTGCCGGGCCTTGTGGGCCGGTAGCGCCATCTGCACCTGTAGGGCCTGTGGCTCCACCTCCGGCACCTGTAGCACCATCAGCTCCCGTAGGACCTGTAGGGCCTGTTACTCCATCATTGCCGGCTGGTCCCTGTGGACCAGTAGCACCGTCATTACCTGTTGCACCTTGTACGCCTGTGGCTCCTTGTGGACCGGTAGCTCCGTCATTGCCTGCTGGGCCTTGTGGGCCGGTAGCTCCATCTGCACCTGTAGGGCCTGTGGCTCCATCATTGCCGGCTGGTCCCTGTGGACCAGTAGCACCATCATTACCTGTTGCACCTTGTGCACCTGTGGCTCCTTGTGGACCGGTAGCTCCGTCATTGCCTGCCGGGCCTTGTGGGCCGGTAGCACCGTCATTACCTGTAGCACCCTGTGCACCTGTGGCGCCTTGCGGGCCAGTGGCTCCATCATTGCCTGTAGCACCTTGTGCGCCTGTGGCTCCTTGTGGACCGGTAGCGCCATCTGCACCTGTAGGGCCTGTGGCTCCACCTCCGGCACCTGTAGCACCATCAGCTCCCGTAGGACCTGTAGGGCCTGTTACTCCATCATTGCCGGCTGGTCCCTGTGGA
>JAEUVA010000044.1 GCA_016787045.1 Chitinophagales bacterium | reverse complement strand
TGTATGAGAGCGCTAACTACCAAAACCAATGGCACGCAGGCAACATAGCCGCAGGGGTATATGCACTGCACACCCGCATGAGCAACGGCACCGAGCAAAGAGGCAAAGTAGTGGTGGTAGATTAGCACAGCCCGCGGGCTTCAGCCCGCATCCAAAAAATCATCTTCCGCTTATCTAAGAATGCAAACGGCTTTAGACATAAATAAATGGCGGTTGTTTAGAATGTATCTGATGCATGTGTTTTACAAACTAATGACAGATCGTTTGGATATAATGTATAATTTTAACGAATGAAAAACGTTAACGCCTATGCTATGAAATCGGCCTACACCTGCCCCCTCGTAGGCGGCAAGGCGGTATATAAAGCCAGGGCCTACTACTTGCTCATAGACCGAGAGGCCGATTTTGACGACCTTTCGCTCTGCCTTAGCAATAGCTATAAAGCCGAGCAGCAAGCGGCTGAAAAGAGCGCCAATACCTCACCGGTTTGGAAAGTACAACCCAACCCCGCCAGCGAGGGTTTATATGTATTTTATGAGCAGCCCATAGATGGCGGCATACAGGTACAGTTACAAGCCACCGATGGCCGCCTGATGCGGCAGCAAACCATTGCCGAAGAAGGCAGCAGCATAGTGTATGTAAATACCACCGAACTGCCCGATGGCATTTATTTATTGCGAGTAACTCAAAACAGCGAGCATGTTTACCAAACCAAAGTGGTGGTTAAGCATTGAGCATACTCTTTATTTACTCAACACCAGCATAGCTACCCTTGGGGTGGCCGTGTTGGTGTTTTTGTTACCCGCAATTGCACACCCACAGCGGCACGATGCTAATTGGGTAATGGGCAATTCACCGGTAAGCAATATTACGTTCAATGCCAACGGCACTGTGATGCAAGACACCTTGCCCGTACAAAAATTTTATCACCGAACGTTTGTTCAGGGTGGTGCAAGTATAAGCGATAGTGCCGGAAACTTACAGTTTTTTACCAACGGGTACTATGTGTTTGATAAGAACGGTGAGGTGATGCAAAACGGCAGTGGACTAAATCCCACATGGTTCACCGTAACCGAATGGAAGGGGCTAAACCCAATAATTCAATGCGTACTGATACTACCTCAACCGGGTAACCCTTCTGTTTACTACATTTTTCATCATACTTTAGATGATACATGCGGAAATTACATTAGAGATAGATATTGTACATTGTATTACTCAACAGTAGATATGAAAGCCAACAGCGGATTAGGAAGCGTGGTAGTAAAGAACAAAGTGCTTATGCAAGGCAACGAATTAGCCGCAGGGCAGTTGGCAGCTTGCCGACACGCCAATGGCAGAGATTGGTGGGTGATCAAAAACGGTTACGTAGACCCTATTTATCACAAGTTTATGCTTACGGATTCAGGAATTTCATATCAAGGGAGCCAGACCATTGGCAGCGGCTTTTGGCATTTGCGGTTTGGCGGCACATCTGTTTTTAGTCAAGATGGTACCAAGTTTGCCAGCGGTCGCGAGTATAGTTGGGTATCGCTAATGGATTTTAATCGCTGCACGGGGGAGTTTAGCAACCCCGATTCTATTTTTGCATATAGCTCGGCACACTCCGCACCAAGCTCTATGTTTGACTCTGCAACTTTTGCATTTAGCGTTGCGTTTTCGCCATCGGGTAGATATTTGTATGCCAATGCTGCCTCAGAAGTTTATCAATACGACTTGCAAGCTACAAATATACAAGGTAGCGAGGTGTTGTTAGCTGCCAGTGATTCAATTTATGCAGTCATGCAATTAGCCCCCAATGGCAAATTGTATATAAGTCGTTACCAAGTATTTAACTCTAATCAAATTGCAGTCATTCACCACCCCGATTCAGCGGGTGTAAAATGCCAGTTTCAGTCCGATGGCATTACCTTGCCCAAGTATGCCGGAGGCATGCCCAACTTTCCTAACTTTCGGCTTGGAGCAAGTCCCATCTATCAAATGGGAGATGCTGGCCCCAACCGCACCATTTGTAGAGACAGCACTACCCAACTCGGTAGTGCACAAAAAGTAAACGAACTGTTATACACTTGGCGCAGTACAGACCCTAATGCGTACATCAGTGATGTACACCACCACCACCCCACCGTAAGCACCACAGCCGATGAGGCATTGTTTATAGTAGATGTGGTAGATACCGTAAGCCGGCTCACCTGCTTAGAGCGCAGTGATACCGTGGTGGTAAAAACCTATACCTGCTACCCTAACCAACTCAACATCCCTACCATTATCAAATCGGGCAGCCACCCGTATTTAGTAATACCCAACCTGCCCGCAAATACGGCTATTGCTGTTTACAACGCAGCAGGCCAGTTGATGTATGAGAGCGCTAACTACCAAAACCAATGG
>JAEUVA010000034.1 GCA_016787045.1 Chitinophagales bacterium | reverse complement strand
CTACTGCCAATCGCGGCACATTGATTGCTGGCACATATACACTAACTGTAACCGATGCTAACAGTTGTACCGCAGTAGCCACCACCACGGTTACACAGCCGGCAGGAGCATTAACTATTACAGCGCCTACAGTGGTTCCGGTATCTTGCTTTGGTGGCAGCAATGGAGGGATAACAACAGCAACCACCGGAGGTACTACACCATACACTTACTTGTGGAATGGTGGAGCTACTACAGCCAACCGTACCAGCTTAACGGCAGGCAGTTATTCGGTAACCGTAACCGATGCCAACAACTGTACGGCTTCAATAGCGGTAACCATTACGCAACCATCTGCACCTCTTGGTGTATCACTAACCAAAACAGATGCCTTGTGCAACGGTGCAAATTCTGGAAGTATTACTTCTATTGTAAGTGGTGGAACAACCGGCTACACTTACATTTGGAGCAACTCTTTTACCAATCAAAACTTGGCAAATGTGCCGGCAGGAGTTTACACAGTAACAGTAGAGGATGCTAATCTTTGTACTGCAAGTTCTTCTGTAACCGTAGGGCAGCCAACAGCCATTACAATTACCGAAACACACACAAATGTGGTTTGCAACGGTAACTTAACCGGAGCTATTGACATTACTCCCACAGGCGGTACAGGCAACTATACCTACAATTGGACAAACGGAAGCAACGCACAAGATTTATCTGGTATAGCTGCCGGCAACTATACTATAACTGTAACCGATGCCAATAACTGTACCGCATCACAAACCATATTAGTGATTGAGCCATCTGCCTTTAATGTTTCGTTGCAGTACAACAACGTAAGCTGTAATGGTGGTAACGATGGTAACATTAACCTTACTGTTAGTGGCTCTACTCCCGGCTATACCTTCCAATGGAACAATCAAGCTACAACAGAAGATTTAAATAATATACCTGCCGGAAATTACTTTGTGATTATTCGCGATGCGAATAATTGTGTAGCAAATGCTAACCTCACTATAACACAACCCAACTCAATAGTAGTGGTTACTAACACACACACCAACGTAAGTTGTTTTGGTGGTAGCAATGGCTCTATTGATATAACCATCCAAGGAGGCACAATACCATTCACATTTATATGGAGCGATGGCGTAAATACAGAAGATAGAACTAACCTAAGTGCCGGCACTTATCAGTTAACGGTGAATGATGTAAACTCATGTGCTGTAAGCCAACCGGTAGTAATTACTGAACCAACTGCACTTAATGTAACACTTAGCACAACAAATGTGAGTTGTTTTGGAGGCACAAATGGTACTATAACATCTATAGTTACCGGAGGCACCACCGCTTATTCATACAGTTGGAATACCGGAAGCACTCAATCACAAATCAACAACGTGTCCGCAGCTAATTATTCATTAACCGTTACCGATAGCCAGGGTTGCCAGCAAATTGCAAGTACCGCAGTTACCCAACCAGTACAGTTGAGCATTAATGGCATTAAAACAGATGTAACTTGCAGTGGAATGAATAACGGTAGTATAGATGTGCTCACCAGCGGTGGTGTTACACCTTATGTTTTCAACTGGAGCAATAATGCTGTTACAGAAGACATCAATAATCTTTCTCCGGCCACTTACACTATCACAGCTACCGATGCTAACAACTGTTCACTTTCATCTTCATGGGCTATAACTCAGCCACAACCACTACAAGCAGTTATTGCCAAGCAAGACCCCAGCTGTAATGGAGCAGCAAATGGTTTAGTTGATTTGACGGTAAACGGTGGTACGCCTAACTATACTTTTGTTTGGAACAGCAATTCTAGTATCAATACAGAAGATATTGCCAATGCTATTGCGGGCACTTATGCTGTTGCAGTAACTGATGCTAATGGATGCTTGACTAGCGCATCTACTGTGCTTAACCAACCTGCAGCAATGGCAATAAATACTACCTCTACTATGCCTTCTTGTTTTGGAGGTGCTGATGGCTCTATTCAAGTTAGTATTATTGGAGGAACACCTTCTTACATTTACAATTGGAGTAATGGTGCAAGCACTGCATTTGTTCAAAATTTAAGTGCTGGAAGTTATTCACTTACCGTAACAGATGCGAATGGCTGTACGGCTTCACAAAACACAGTTTCTGTAAGCGAGCCATCGTTATTGGGTGTAGGAATACAAGTAACCAATATAGCTTGCTTTGGTGCCTCAACCGGGGCGGTGCAAGCAACTATTACTGGAGGTACACCAAATTATACCTATATGTGGAGCAATAACGCCACCACAAAAGATTTGAGCAATGTAGCAGCAGGCAGTTATCAACTAACCGTAACTGATAGTAAAGGATGTACTGCAAACGCCAATGCATTCATCAATACATTGCCACCTATGCTTGGTGTAGGTGAAACAGATAACTTGGTTTGTGCACAAGATTTAGGGGGAGTGGATTTGACTATCACACAAGGTACAGCACCATACACTTATCAATGGAGTAATGGTTCTACCAACGAAGATTTGACTAACGTAGGTACCGGTACATATTATGTGCAAGTAACTGATGCTAACGGTTGTAAGTTTGATACCTCGTTTACCATCATCAACACCAATCAGTTTAGTGTAACTGCAAGTGGTGGGGGCACTATTATACTTGGTGAGTATGTGGACTTAAGTGCTGTGTCAACCGGTAGCCCGCAGACCACATATCAATGGACACCCAACTTTGGGTTCCCTTGTGCAACATGTACAGATGTAACTATTCAACCGGGGCACTCTACTACATATACCGTGGTAGCTACCGATGTGAACGGCTGCATAGCACAAGACACTGTATCGGTTACTGTAATTGTAAATCACGAGATATTTACACCTAACGCCTTTACGCCAAACGGTGATGGCAACAACGACATCTTCCAGTTGTACGGAAATCTTGCAGCCATCAAAAAGTTTGACTTAATGATTTTTGACCGTTGGGGCGAAAAAGTTTTTGATGCTGTTGCAGACCCTTACTTTAAGTGGGATGGTACTTACAAAGGCGCAACCTTAGACCCGCAAGTATTGGTATATGTAATGAAAGTAACCATGCTGGACGGTACAGTGCTCAAAACTTTCAAAGGTAGCATAACTATTCTCCGCTAAACAGATTACAATTTTAGTTCGCACACTACAGGGCAATGGTCGCTATGCTTCACTTGTTGTAGCATGCGCGATGCTATTAAGTTTTGTTTTAGATTTTGAGTTGCGGCTATGTAATCAATACGCCAACCCTTATTGTTGTTACGAGCATTAGCTCTAAAACTCCACCAACTGTATTCGTGTGGTTGTGTATTGAAATACCTAAACGTATCTATAAAACCGGAGTTGAAATATTTTTCCATCCAGGCGCGTTCTTCAGGTTTAAAGCCGCTGGTATCGGCATTGTCTTTTGGGTTGTGAATGTCTATTTCGCGGTGGCAAATGTTGTAGTCACCGGCAACCAGTAATTTACTTCGCGATTTTTGTAGGGTATGAAGATAGTCATACATAAAATCTAAGTATTCCATTTTTACAGCTTGTCGCTCATCACCGGTGGTACCGCTTGGGAAGTATGCACTCATGATGCTCAAGTCGCCTAAATCAATGCGGATGTTTCTGCCTTCAAAATCATATTTAGCATTGCCTGTGCCCTCTGTTACGGTATCCGGTTTTTGTTTTGAAAATATAGCTACACCACTGTACCCCTTTTTTTCGGCAGGGAAAATATTGGTGTGATAACCCAAATCTGTAAACGGGGTAGGGTCAAAATCTGCACGGGCTACTTTAATTTCTTGCAAGCAAATCACATCCGGATTTTCCACCTTTAACCAATCTGCAAAACCCTTAGTTAATGCACTGCGAATGCCGTTTACGTTGTAGGAGATAACTTTCATGTAATATTTTTATTTAGAATGTAAGTAACGCACCAAGCTGGCCGCTGTCTAAAAGTCCGCTTTGTAAGTGCATCATTTTTTTGCGGTTTTTAAACTCCACTTTATTTCGAATGCCAAAAGCAGCAAGCACAATACCACCCGCTATAGCGGCACCTCCTGCTGCCAAATAAATTGTTCCTTGTCTTTTGTTTCGGCTTTCATCTTGTGCAGGAGTGGAGCTGCCGGGAGCTGCTTTACTGTTGTAAATTTTATTGCCCTGATAAATAAGGTAACCACCAATTCCTGTTAGCCCTACTCCGGCAGCAATCATAATGTTTCCATTACTGTTTAGCTTAGCCAAAAAAACACTATCCGCACGGGTGTATTTGCTGGGTGTAACAACACCAGCAGAATCAACTTGTGCATAGGTGGGCAGGTGTAAGTGGAATAACAGCGTAAATCCCAAAGCGTACTTCATAACCATTGGTTTAAAACCGCAATGCTAAACCAATTTCTCCATTTGATTTTATCATGCCCCGTAGCTGTAAATTTTTCTGAATGCGTTCAATATCTTCATCAGCATTATGCATGCGCGGCACACCAACAGCTAAAAGAGGAATGCCTGCTACGAACTCCAAAACGCCAAAGCACATCAATGTAGCACCGGCAATCACAGCCCCCTTATTTTCAAAGCCGGCACCTACAATAGTGGTGTACAGGCCGGGTACAAAAAACACAGGCGAGGTGCCCATCAGGCATCCACCCACAATAGTTAGCGTTTGTCCTTCTTTGTACTCTTGTTCAGCTTTTCTTAAATCATCTATTGTATAAAGTTGCACTCGCTTTACCTCATTGGTGTCTGTACGCAAATACACTACTGAGTTGCTATTTGGGCCGGTAGGCGCGGGCTGATCATCGGTTTGCGAATGCAACAGCCCGGTAGATAGCATGCAAACAACAATAAGAAAGTATTTCATTTTTGAACAGCTTTTTGGCTCATGTAATCAGCCCAGTTTTTTTGTTTGTAAATATTATCGCCATAAAACCGGCAGATATCATTGATAAATGATGGATTGATGTAATAAGGGATGGCGTCAATCAGATTCATCTCTTCGTCTAAGATGGCAAGTGTAGGCAATACAAAATTGTTTCGGGTAATAGCTTGGGCAAGTTGATGAAACGGAAACTGCGGATTTTGAGGGTTAGAGAAGGTGTTGCCTTTAAAAGAAATTACATCAGTTATTTCGGGGTTAAAATCGACTAACTGATACTTGCTATTGATGTAGGCAGCAGAGGAATCGTGGATAAAAGTTGTGCGCTTCATTACTTTGCAACTATTGCACCAATCGGTATTGATAAACACAATTGTTTTTTTGGTATCCGGAGTCTTTTTTTCAAAAGTTTCTTTAGGGTTTGCCCACTTCAGTTTTTCAAATTTTACTTTGCTTAACGAATCAAAAAATGCTTTCTGAAAGTTTTCATTGAACTCATCGTACGTAGAATTGCGAAACACATTTTCTAAACTAAAAACGAGTAACGGCTCTATCTTCTTTTCATCTAAATAACCTGAAGCTAGCAAGCTGAGCGTAAAATCATTTTTCTGCTTGTCCAGATTGTTCAGAAAAAGCGTGGTGGGGTACACCATTTTGTTTTGCAACAATTTGGCGGCTAGAGCATGAGTGGTGCGTTGCCCAACACCAAGAGGGCCATACTTTTGACCCAAGTAAGTGATGGTGTCTTTGCCTTCGGCATCAAATTTTACGGGGTAGAAATTTTGATTGATGTAAGCAGCTAAGCCGGGGTTACTATAGGTGGTCTTTATCATGTGTTTGCACCAACCGCACCAGTCCGTATAAAAATCTACGATGAGCGGTTTAGGTTGTTGTTCATACGCACGCATAGCGTCCTCCAGCTTCATCCATTTCACTAAGCCATTCTCCGCATCAGCTGGTTGAGCAACTGTGCTCAGGGAAAACAAAATGCCAAAAGCAAGAAAGGAGAGGTTACGAAATGAATGTGTAAGTGCTGTGTTACACAACAGACTATTCGGTAGTATCTTTTTCAGAAACATTGATTTTGAGTTGAGTGCCAAAATTAGCAACCAGATTTTTATCTATCCATTTTTCAATCCACTTTATGTTTTTAAGGTAGCTACTCATATTGGCTGCATATTGCTTATGCGTGAGGAATTGATAGTATGTGCCATTGGGGTGTTTGGTTTTCCATGGGGTGTAGAACCTTTCTTGCCATTCTTTTTTATATGCTAAGCAAGCAGATAAATTATCGAAGTGCATATACCCTTTGCCAGTGCGAAATCCAAACAAGTTATTTTTTTTGAAATGGCACTTTTGGCACTCCATCCAGCCAGTTTCTACTATGGCAATGGCTAAAACAGTTTTCGGCTCCGCAATTTCATAAGCGTGTATAGAGTCGTAAAACATTTGCATTCGCTCTTTGCGCCCGTTTTGTGCAGTAGCTAATTGTACAACAAGCAGCATCCATAGCAGCGCTGCTAAACGGAAATAAGAATTATGCAATGGTAAAGAATATATCATATGTACGATTAGGTACAAAGAGCATGCCGTATGAAAGTATTTTGGCTAAATCAGAACTGAAAGTAAATAAATGGCTGTAATTCAGCAGATTTAAACTGACCCACCAGCAGTATAGAAATAATTAGTAGCGCTACCTTCCATACAAAAGGAGATTGAATGACAATATTTTTGATTTTAGTTTTAACGTGGATAGGTGTAAGATGAAGCAAATAACCAGCAGCAAGCATAGAAAGAACAGCTTTATATCCGCTTAAAAATTCCGGCAATATGCCAATATTAAAATGTATAAATATCTGACTTAACATTTGCTGTACATGCATCATGTCGTCAGCTCTAAAAAATATCCAGCAAAAACAAACAAAGTGGAAAGTGATAATGCCACCCAAAACTGTGTTGCCAAAATTTTGCTTCTTGTTTTTTGATAACTCCATTCTAAATTTATCAAAACCTAATGCTATGCCATGCAACATGCCCCATATAACAAACTTCATAGCGGCACCATGCCATAAACCGCCAAGAAGCATGGTGATGAACTGGTTGATGTAAGTACGCCATTTACCATGTCGGTTACCACCCAAAGAAATATATAGATAATCTCTAAGCCATGTGCTTAATGAAATGTGCCACCTTCTCCAAAACTCGGTGATGCTTGTGCTTTGATAGGGCGAATTGAAGTTGATACACAATTCATAACCAAGCAATAGAGCAATGCCGATAGCCATGTCGCTATACCCGCTGAAATCGCAATAAATTTGCAGCGCATAGCCATACACACCAAATAAATTTTCTAAACCTGTATAAAGTGTTGGGTTATCAAAAATGCGGTCAACAAAATTTGTGCTGATGTAATCGCTGATAACGGCTTTTTTTATGA
Organism: Chitinophagales bacterium; assembly: GCA_016787045.1. Classification (GTDB taxonomy): domain Bacteria; phylum Bacteroidota; class Bacteroidia; order Chitinophagales; family LD1; genus Bog-950. The sequence goes on along the minus strand of JAEUVA010000034.1, from coordinate 162,492 downwards.
GTCCCGTGCAAATTAGCAGAACACCGCGCCCAAACATTTCGGCAGATACAAATACAGGTTTATTAATTTGCGATAAAAAATCTTTAGCACGTACAATTGGGCCGGCAACCAATTGAGGGAAAAAGGAAACAAAGAATGCGTACTCTAAAATATTTTTTGCCGGAGCGAGCTCTTTGCGGTAAACATCTATTGTATAGCTGAGTGATTGAAATGTAAAAAACGATACGCCTACAGGCAAAAAAATATGGTATGGCTCAAATGCGCCACCGGATATGCCGGTATATATTTCAAAGAAAAAGTTAGTGTATTTAAAATATGCTAAAGTGCCAAGGTTATAGAGCAAACTAAATATGAGGAGGAGTTTTTTATGATGAGTGTTTGCAGTGTTGTAAATGCCTTTGGCAATCAGATAGTCAACTACAGTACACAATATTAGCAGCAAAAAATACCAGCCACTGCTGAGGTAGTAAAAGTACAGCGAGAAGGTAAGCACGTACAGTACTTTGAATATCTGGTGGCGATGTATTAGATAAAAGCCAGAAACAAAAATCAAAAACAACCAAAAGAATAACCCGCTGTTAAACAGTAGCGGTTGCTCCGGCTTGTAGCTAAGAAGTTGCACAACACTATTTAGATCGGGAAGTTGCATACTGGTTAAATGCATTTACAAATGCCTGGTATAGTAATGACCCTTGTAGCTCATAGCCCGCGCGGGTAAAGTGTACTCCGTCTCTCCGCATGTACCCATATTTTTTCCATTGATAGCAACTTTTGTATCCGCCAGCCATTGAAAACAGATCCCAAACTGCGAGGTTATTATTGCTGGCATAAGTCACAATTATCTCATGCATACTTGCTATGGAAGGATTGTAGTATTTTCTACTATAGTATGAATCGGGTGGGGTAGTGAGTAGTATGGCTGTGCCGGGCTTTGTTGTACGCAGTATTTGTATTAGCGAATCTAAACGCGCTTCGGTAAGGGCTCTGTCAAAAGGTCTTCTTTGAGCTTCGTTGGTGCCTAGTGAAACTATGATTAAGTCAGGAGATAATACTTTGGCTTGTTCGGCAAAATGTTTTGCTTGTACAAACTGAAATGCCTCGGCACCATTAACACCTACAGCATGTACTAGTACGCCTGCACTATCGTTTTCAGCCAAAAAACCAAAGATAGTTGCTTGCTTTTGAAGTGTATCTGCCTTAAGTAAGCGTAGTGTAACTTCATTTGTTTCAGAGGGAAGTACAGCCGTAGAGAAATTCGGAATTTCCACTTCGGTTTTAAGTAACTCTAAAAATGTATCGGCTGTATCGGTCAGCAACATGGTAAATGCCGTGGAATCTGATAAATGAAAAACAGAAAATTTTGTAAACGCGTAGTTTAATGGCGCGTAGTTGAAGGTATTAATTTTGATGTAAGCACTGTCATTATCAGTGCGAATGGTGTGGCCGCCAATACCGTACACAAAACTGCTATCGTTGGTATACACCAATCGCTTTCGGTTCCAAGGCAGGTTAGAGCTTGTTTTGTAGTTGAATGCCTCATTGCTGTTAGCTACTTTAATAGGAATAATCAAGCCACGTCCGGCATTGCCAAATGCCTTTTGCAGATTAGTGCGCATCACTGCGGTGATGTAGTCTGGCTGAATGTGCGAATCACCGATATGTAAAATATTTACTTTGTTGTTTTCGCCAGACTTTAGGTTTAACAGTCGTTCAAAAAAAGAGTGCAAAGCACTTTCATTAACAATATCGTTGCGGTTAGGATGAACAAATGTGGGATAATTGACTTGAAACGTTAGCGTGTCAGCATGTGCAAACGCAGATAATGAGATGATGTAAAAAAGTATGGCAAAACGAAATTTCATAAAGATTTATTCTCTGGTTTAGCTGCGGCAACGGGTTTTCGCTTGTCGTATTTCTCTTTTTCAAAAAGCAGTGTACTCATAAAGATGTTAGATACTTCTTTACCGCCATAAAATGTTAAGTGTGTGTAGTCTTTATTGGCAAAAGGATATTTTTTCATGCCTGCCCATTTTACCATAGTAGAGTCGCCTCCCATGGCCTCAAATAAGTTCCAAAAACAAACCTGATGCTTGGCCGCAAGAGTTTCTTGTGCTGCAACCAATTCTTTTACCCCACGCATAGTTTGATATTCTCCATCAAATTTTTCGCCTCTGTCGGGGCAACTCACAATCAGAATACAACTATTCGGAAAACTACGCTTTATCAGTTCTATGGTATTTGAAAAAAGTTTGGTGTACCAGTCATAGTTTTTTGATTTCGGGCTAGCTACATTTAATCCGTATTGTAGCACAATCAAATCCGGATGGTGCAGCGCATTCATTTGCCGGTACATCTCTTCTTTTACGTAACCAAGCCCGGTACCTGAATTTCCTCGCATGGCATAATTATCTAATAGAACCCCTGCACTACTTTCAAAACTTACACCATAAAATTCGCTACTATCTGCAGCAGCCACGGTCAGCTTTACTTCGCTTAGATTTTTAGCCAAGCGCACTTTCTGTATTTTATTTGCGGCCGGTATTGGTGTAGCCGAGTCATTTAGATATATTGAAATTTCATTTACATTTCTGACAAATAGAAAGGCATTTTCAAATTTGTTGAGCCGCTGACGTTTTACTGCTTTATAGGTAACTGATGCTTGTGAACGGGGCACAGCCACACTACCACCAAAACCAATATTCATAGTTTTGTCTCTCTCTCCTACTATGGCGCAATGATTCCAGTTACTATACTGATGAATTACGGTTTGCCTAAACCCCGCTACCTCGCTGGTAATGGGTACATAGCCCACACCCGATCCGCCAAATGTTGCTTGCAAAGTGTCGCGCAGATGTTCTAAACAAATATCGCCCTCAACAAATGAATCGCCAAACCAAGCAATACGAACCTGTTTATGAGCAGCCGAATCGAGGGCATGAAAAAAAACATCTAATCCAAATGTGTCTTTACTATAGTCTTTAACGCATACCAATCCCGATGCACATGTATCTGTAGCCGGTGCCATAGTTAATGGAGCAGGTGTAGCAGTAGTATCCTCAGCTTTTTTCTCTTCAAACAAATCGCTTACAAAACTCACTTTTTTGTAATCTAACATACCGATGCTGAATTCGGGTATTTTACCGATAAGCAAAAACACACCGGCTAATACAAACATTAAGAGTACAGATTTGCTGAGGTAGTTGATTTCGCGCGACATGAATTCGGAATAGTATCAGATTAAACGAAGCTGATTTGCAGGAAAGTATGTAACACGCCAAAAAAATTATGAATCTCTGAAATGCTTAAGATTGCGTACTTCTTCTTCGTTTAGAAAACGCCAGCGGCCACGGGGCAATTCTTTCTTGGTAAGCCCGGCAAAAAACACCCGGTCTAGTTTTAATACCTCGTACCCGAGCGCCTCAAACAACCTTCTTACAAAACGGTTTTTACCGGTGTGTATTTCAACACCAACTTCAGCACGGTTATCGGGGTTTGGGTAGGCAATTTCATCTACTTCGGCTATGCCATCTTCCAGCACAACACCACCTTCGGCTATTTTATCAAAATCGTCTTTACGAAGTTTTTTGTCTAGCAAAACCTGGTAAACTTTTTTTACCTCGCTGCTCGGGTGTGTGAGTTGCTGTGCTAGCTCTCCATCATTAGTTATCAATAATATTCCGGTGGTATTTCTATCTAACCTGCCTACGGGGTATAGCCGGATACGGGTAAGCGATTTCATTTGTGCATAAGCCGGTCGAATAATATCCATTACGGTTTTGCGGCCGTGCTCGTCTGTAACTGTGGTGATGCAGTCTTTAGGTTTATTAAAGAGTAAGTAGTACTTCTTTTCTAAACTTAATGGTTGGCCGTCAAACTGCACATCATCAGTAGGTTTAACTTTAAAGCCCATTTCGGTTACCACTTGTCCATTTACTTTTACACGTCCTTCGCGGATCAATTCATCTGCTGCTCTGCGCGAGGCAATACCTGCATGCGCTATATATTTGTTGAGGCGAAATTCATTGCTCTGCTTTTCATCTACAGAAAATACATTGTTTTTATCCTCTCTGTCTTTTTTGCTGGTATAAGTTTTGGTACGCGGGCGTGTTTCAGATTCGTCTGTTTGTTTTTTTCTACGGTCAAACTTTTCGAACGGATGCGGCTTGTTGGCGTAACTTTTAGCGTACGGGGTTTTACCCTTAGATGGCCTGTCGCTGTATGATTTGCGTTCTCCGGTTTTAAATTCTTTACGGGTGCTGCTTGTAAACGACTCTGAATCTCTTTTACCAAATCCGGTGCGTGGTTTATCGGTGTACTGAGCAGTATCTTTTTTCTTAAAATTTTTTCGTGGTATTTCAGCAGAGGTGTCGTTCTCTCTTTTTTTGTATCTGCTTGGCTTTTCTGAAAAAGAGGATTGGTCTCTCTTCTTAAATCCATCTCGTGGCTTATCGGTATAACTACCGGTTTCTCTTTTTTTGTAGCCCCCTGTTTTTTCAGCAAACGGCTTGTCTGTTTTTGCTTTAAATCCAGCTATAGGTTTGCTGGAGAAGGTGCCAGATTCTCGCTTCTTAAAGTTTGTAGGTTTATCTGAAAACGACTCCGATTCACTCTTTTTGTAACCACCACGCGATCTCGTGGTTGATGGCTCACTTTTTTTAGAAAAACTTTTGCCTTCGCTCAGTGGCTTGCGTTTACGTGGGCTGCTGCCTTCTGCAGAAGATTTTTTTTCTCTTCGCGGATATGAATTTTCGTCTGAATTTTTCTGCACGCGGTAAATATAATCTACTGCGCCAATTCAATTGAATTTTGTGAAGCGTGCGCTATTTTACTTCTACACTAATTATCTCTACTCGTCTTTCAATTGCTGCATTGGGGCTATACACCGAATTTTTTTTGTCTTCTCTGCTGTCGCTAATATTTTTTGATGCGGTTTCCTCACCCAGCGATTCGTTTTTGATGCTGAATTTTCCTTGCTGAATGTACGGAAGTAGTGCGCCATCTCTGTAGTGGTAAAAGAAATTGTTGAGCGAAGCAGCTCTGCGGTTGCCTAAATGTATGTTGTAAGCATTGTAATTGAGTGGCGAGCAATAGGCCTTAATGGTAATGTCCAATTTTTCACCGGCTTCCAATACCTGCAGCGTTTGCGATGCAAATGCCACAAGGTCATAATACCCCTTATCCACTTTTTGCTCAAACCAATCAGCAATTTCTTTTTCTGCAGTGGTATTAGGTGCTTTGGATATTCCTTTAGTATATTCTCTAATGTATTCGTTGCGCAAGGCGCTGTATGCTTCGTAGGTTTGCCGATAGTCTAAATTGGTAGTATCGCTGGTGGTGCGCGCATCGGGTTCATCGTTATGAAAGTAAAGCACAACCGGTAGTAGTTGTTTCATTTGCTTTAGTTTATCATTAAAGAAAACAACAGGCGATACTTTTTTTACTTCTAACTCCATTGAGGTGGAGTCAATTTTGGCTTCTATTTTTGAAGTGGTGTCTGCTATATTTAGTTTTTTATGCATGTTGTAAGCATAAATATCATTGCAGCAAGTTTCAGATTTAATAAAGTAAGAACCCTTGCGATTGCTTGTAATGTAAGCACGGCTATTGTCTGTAGCCATTGAGTAATACAAATCATTTTGTGCGCTATTGATAGGTTGCAATAAATTTTTTGGTTTAGACCAATTGGTGTATTCGCCATTGGTTTCAAAAATATCGTAGCCACCATAGCCGTAGTGCCAATCGCTGCTAAAAAAAAGTTTTTTGCTTGCAGCATCATAAAATGGAGTTATCTCATTGCCTTTTGTGTTGATGTTGTTTCCCAGATTAATAGCACTGGTGTAACTTCCATCTGCATTTTTTTTACTCACCCAAATGTCCATGCCACCGCTGCCGCCATTTCTATTGGAAGTAAAAAAGAGTACTTCGTTACCATTAGCATCAAACCCGCAGGCCGGATGTGTGTTAGTGGCGTTTGGGTCATTTACAGTTGATGGGAGTTTTTCAGTGGTAGTCCATTTGTAGTTTTCGAAGCGGGTTACATAAATATCGCAGCGGTTGTTGGTGGCCGGATTGTTATCGCATTGCGTAAAAAAGAACTGCAAACCATCTGTAGAATAATTGCCATTACCAATATGTGAATCCGGATTTGCGCCATTAGGGGTATATATGGCAGATAAAGCAGGCGGTTGGTTGAATATGCGCACTAAGTTTTTTTCGTTTTTCTCCTCGCCAATATTTCGCAGAGCAGAAAATTGTAATTTATCAGGATACACATGCATGGCATTAAATTCTGATTTTTCGGTATTGATTTCTTTGCCAAGGTGTTCAATCTTTATGGAGTCTATGGGCTTTTTGTTATCGGCTACCCATACGGCAGATTCTATTTGTTGAAGAGCTGATGAGGAGTAGAAATCGTTTTTGCGGTACTTGCCTCTAAACTTTTTGAGTATGCCCACTGCCTCGTCAGATTTGCAGTCGCAAACGTAGCGGAGCATAGTGCCTAACCAGTAAGCTGCCAGCGGGAATTCGTTTTTCTTATCGGTTTTGTACACTACCCTGTACGTAGCTGCAGCGTTGGCATAGTCGTTATACATGCGATACGCTTCGGCCAACTTATACTGCATGGTCAAATTATCAGCATCTTTTTGTACGGCCTTTTCGTAGTACTGAGTTGCAGCATAATAGTCACCTTCGCTAATTTTTTTGTCGCCCGCTTTTTGCAATTGCGAAACAGTTTGACCAAACGAGAAGGTGGTGCAAAACCAGACAACCACCAGAAAAATAACTTTTTTGCTTAGACTGGTTGCACAAAAAAAATGAGTGGAATAGTGTATAAGTTTCATTTACAAAAATGTAGGGCAAAGGGGGCCATTTATTTTTTTCACTTTGGCTAAAATGTAAATCACGCTTACCTCAAAGCCACCATTGTAGCGGCTTGCCGCGCGTAGTTTAGAGAAGTTGACATCGTAACTCAAATTCACCTGCAAATTGTCGTAATCCATGCCGGCAAATAACCACCCTGCTTCTGCACTTCTTCCATACAACCCAGTGTTTAGTGCTATGGTATGTGCTCCACCAACGGGCAAATAGTATTTGGTGTGCGCACCATATACCGTTTCGTGTTTTACATCTTGTGTCTGAAACATTATCTCCGGCACTACATCCAAACGCCTGGCCACTTTTACTTGCGCACGTGTATGAGCAGTAAAACGTGGATTGAGTTTTACGCTCTTGCTGTTGTAAAAACTTTGATTGGGCTGCGTAAGGTGCATAGCCGAAAAACCAACGGTGATATTTGTCCGGTCATTTTTTCGCCAATTGTATGCAAGCCCGGTGCCCATGTCAAAAAAAGAATAGCGGGTGCGCGCAAACGATTCGTCAATGGCAATGGTGGGGTCATACACATCGCCATTCCATTGGTTATCGAAATACAGTTTATCGAAACTAAACGAGCGGTGCATTAAACCCAGTTGAAACCCACCACTCAAAAAGTGATGTAGGTTTTTATCTAAAGATTTGATGTACGAAAAAGCAAAAGAAGTATTGAGCGCCTGAAACTTTGAGTCACCGGCTCGGTCAAAATAAAAAAGCAACCCGCCACCTATCCTATCGTTGTTACTTAGTGTAGCAAAATTCATTTCGGCAGAAACAGAAAATGTGTTGAAACGCACCGGCACACTTGGCCACTGGTTTTTATAGTTGGCTACAAAACGATAATCGCCATCAAACAAATTTGTGTTAGCTGGATTTTGGTTAAGCGGAGAAAAATTGAATTGCGAAAAGTGAATATCCTGTGCGTGCGTGAGGCCACAAAGCAACATCATTGCACACAAGGCCATTACGCTTTGGTGTTTAATATTTGATATTTGGTATTTGAAATCCCTCATCGCAGTAGTGTAACGTTTCCTTTCTTAAAATACTTTTCGGCATTCGGGCATTCTCCCTCTGCATAATAGCCAAACACAGCCGGGTCTATTTTTTTTCCTTTAAAAGTACCATCCCAACCTTTGTTTACATCGCGGGTTTCAAACACCAATTGCCCCCAGCGGTCGTAAACTGCAAAATACAACTTTAGAATATTGTTGCCGCGCACATACAGCACATCGTTTTTGCCATCGCCATTTGGCGAAAAGGCATTGGGGATATAAATGTTTGCTTCTTCACAAGGTTTCTTTTTTACATACACAGTTACCGTATCGCGTTTGCTGCAGCCGTTGGTATCGGTCACTTCAACAAAATAGTTTCTTGTATCATTTGGATAAGCAATAGGATTAGCAACATCTGTTGCGCTAAGTGTGGCATCTTGTTGCCAAACAATGGTGGATACGCTACCGCTTAAAGTGAGGTTGAGTTGAGTAGTATCACCCGGAAAAATGGTGTCTGGCACAGCAAAAGCATTAACTCCCGGCAGAGCAGACGTAATAGTGATTTGAATACTGCCGGTAAATGTACAACCCAACTGATTGATAACGGAAACACTATAGGTAGTGTTTTGATTGGGGCTGACTAAAGGCGTAGCCGTATTGGCCCCCGATATTATTTGATTGGCCGGTTGCCAAGCATAAGTGAGCGTTTGTCCGGGTTGTGTATTGGTAACAGATAATTGTAATGTATCTCCGGGGCAAAGTACATTATCGCCACTAAGTGTAAGCGCATCGCTAAACACAATTACCTTTTGCCGTATGGTATCTACACAAATGCCATTAGAAACTAATAGCGTGTAAGTGGTAGTTTGCTGTGGGTTGGCAAACGGATTTGAAATAGTAGCGCTGCTTAAAGTTGCAGAAGGCGACCATAGGTAGCTAATGGTATAGTCGCTACTTGGTGGAATGCCAATTTGTACGGCTTGCGAACTACAAACTGTAATGTCAGGTAAAGTAGATGGGGCATTTCCACCAATCACTAAAATCTTTTTTACAACAGTATCGCTGCCATTGCAACTGGTGGGGTCGCTCACCACAAGCATTACATCATATAATCCAGATTGCGCATATGTGTGCAAAGGGTTTTGAATTGTAGAAACCCCGCCATCGCCAAACAGCCATTGGTAGTTGAGTGTACCGGTACCGCTACTCTGGTTGTTAAAAGACAGCGGAAGATTTACACAAGTATTGGCCGCAGTAAAATCGGCCAAACAAATAGGAAGGTCTAAGTTGAATTTGAAAACAGCATTGTTACAATTGGTTGAGTTGTTGGTATTGGATACAGCACCGGGTGTGGTGGGAAAATCATCATTACTTCCACAGCCCGCGCAAACGCTTTGATATACAATGCCTTTGCGGTCAAAGCGGCTGGTACCGCCATCTACGTGTTCTTCACTGATGTTTCCGCCCATAAACGTGGCATACACTAATTGTGAGGCATCGTCTTTTAAAACCATCAAATAAAAATCTTGGCCATCGGTAGTGGGTTTAAAAGCATTGGGGGTTACGTCTAAGCCAAAAGTACCCCCGGTGCCTCCTACAATGTTGTTTACCCCTTGGCTCCCCCACCCACAGGCGTATATGCTGTTGCATACATCTACCAAAAATGCTGTTGGTGAAATATCGGTTACCCCAATTCCTCTGCCAAAAGATGTACTCCAAATCAAAGAGTCTAATGCTTCATTAAACTTAGAGATGAATTGCCCGCCATTATTTTTGCTATACAATGCGTTGGTAATGTATTGGCTACCCGCATTATCGGCCTGCCCCAGTACATATACATTGTTGGCTTTATCTAAATCTACAAAATAAATTTGGTCGTAATCGCCATAACCAAAATATGTTGAGCTGATAATGCTTTGCCCATTTTTGTTGATGTGTACAATAAATCCATCGGTTTCGCCACCACTAAATGCGCTCTGAAATGTATTGGGTGAAACCGGAAAATCGGTAGAGCGGGTACCACCGGCCACAAAAATATTTTCATCGCCATCTATGGCTACGCTGTACGAAGCATCATCTTCAGCCCCCCCCAATGTTGTACTCCAAATCATGGTAGTAAGGTTGGCATCTATTTTAAACACACAGGCATCTAAGCCACCGCCAAATGAGTTTTGAAAAGTGCCAGCAGTGCGCGGAAAGTTTTGCGACCGGGTACACGAAGCCACATATATGTTATTGTTTTTATCAATATCAATTTCGCCCCGTACTTCATCGGCATAATTGTGGCGGGTAAAGCCCGGTGTGGCATAAGATTGTCCTGCTCTGTAATTCAAGCCATCGTTATCGCTGCCGCCTACATATGTAGAAGCCAGCAATTGTGTACCATCTGCACTAAAGCGTGAAACCACTATATCGCTACCATTTTTATAGTGCGCAGCAATACCATCAAACACGCCCGGGTCGTTTCCGCCATTGTAAGAGGTATCGTACGCATTGGTTGTAACCGGGTAATTGGTACAGCCGGTGGTGCCCAACACATACAACTCATCGTTGCTATTTGCCACCAAACTATGTGGCAGGTCTTGCCCAAAACCACCCAGATAGGTAGAGTAGATTCGTTGGGTTCCATCGGCAGAGTATTTTGTAATACCGATATCATCGCCAGGATATGTGCCGCCATTGCTGAAAGTAATTGTAGGGCCGCCTACATAATTCATTTGATAGGCACCGAGCGTAACCGGATAGCCCACACCAAACACCGAACCGGCACCATAGGCATTTCCTTTGCTATCATACGTAGCAGAGTAGCCAAAATTATCGGCAGTAGAGCCGCTGTAGGTAGAAAAAATGAGGGTGGGGTCTATGTATAGTTTTTCGTTTTTATCGTACCCCTTCGGAAAGGTGTATCCCAGCACATTGCCTGCCAACACAAAGCGGCACTCTACTTCTTTCTTTTCACCATGAACAAACTGAAAGGCGTATGGCTTGGTATCGGTAACGTTGCCTACGCTGGTGCCAATCACTAAGTTTTGTTGTTCATCAATACTTAACGATGAAGCTCCATCTATTTTTAACTGAATAGCAGATGGTGAAATGCCCGCAGATACTTCATATTCATACTTCATGTGCCCGTTTTCGGAAACTACTTTTAGGTTAATACCCTTGTAAAGATTGGCGGTATTCAATTCGGTGAATGCACGTACACCACCGGCCCATTTGTTTTTATCGTTTCCTAAAAAATAATTGAAATATTCTTTGGAGGCATTGGTAGCGGTTACAGTAGAAGAGCTAAGAGCATTTTCAAAACTAAAACGCAGGGCATGAAAGTGCATGGTATAGTCAATAGTGGGCTGGTAGTTTTCTAGCTTGTGGTGGTCGCCTTTGATGCGCAATACATCGCGTACGTCAAACAAATTGAAGGTGATTTGGTTTTTCTCTATAAAAACCGCTCCGTTTTTCAGCTCCGATTTGTACAATATGTTTTTATCCCACTGCCCAAGGTTTTGTTTAAACTGAATGGGCGCGCAATTCGTACATTGCTCTGCGGCAACAGATGTTAATGAACAAACCAACCCTAAAAGCAAAAAACCAATTTTCTTCATTGGATGAAATAATGCAACCAAAATAAATTTTTTTGTGAAGGATACATCTTCCAATGTTTATCCAACTATTTTTACATTAACTACTTCAAATTCTACTCTATGCAATTTTTTACCTATCGCCTATTGTTTGTCTTTTTTGCAACTACGGTTATTGGCAATATAGCCACCGCTCAGGTAGGCGCTTTAGATACCTCTTATTACAATACCAGGGGGTATGATTTTAAATGCACGGGTGGCTTAGTATTGCCAGACAGTACATTGATAGTAACCGGGCGTTTTTTTTATGCCAATAACAACCCCATAGGTGGTATTGCGCATGTTTATGCCGATGGTAGCATAGACCGTACGTTTAACACCGGCACCGGTGCCGATGAGCACGTAAATGTGGTGGCGCGCCAGCCCGATGGCAAGTTGGTAATAGGTGGAGATTTTATTCAATACGATGGAGTGGTTAAAAATCGCATTGCCCGATTAAACGTAGATGGAAGTTTAGACCCCACATTTAATACAGGCAGCGGTTTTGGCAGTTCGGTATATGAGATTTTTATTTTACCGAACGGCAAGTTTTTGGTAGGCGGAAATTTTACCACGTTTGATGGTAACCCGGTAGGCGGTTTTGTTCGTTTAAATAGCGATGGCACTTTAGATAATACCTTTAGCATAGGCGCTGGAGCCAACAACAATGTATATGATGTAGATGTGCAATCGGACGGAAAAATTATTGTAGCCGGTCAGTTTACTATTTTTAATAACGATACGGTGGGTCGTATTGTTCGCCTGCATGCCGATGGTACCCGCGACACCACTTTTAATACACTTTTGGGAGGAACAAATAACATCATTACATCTGCATACCTCACTACGGGAAATAAAATTTTAATAGGAGGTTTTTTTAATACTTATGATGGCAACCCCAGCAATGGTATTGCGCGGCTAAACTCAGATGGAAGTTATGATGCTACATTTATTGTGGGTACAGGGTTTAATAACAATGTCAATGAACTGGCCATACAGCCCGATGGCAAAATATTGGCAACCGGAAATTTTACCAACTATGCCGGCACTGCAATCAGCCGTATTGTGCGGATTAATACCGATGGTTCGCGCGACCTTACTTTTCAACCGGGGCTTGGCCTTAACCTAAGTTGCAATACAGTTTTTCAGCAAACGGATGGTAAAATAGTAGTGGGCGGAACGTTTACTACTGCTGATTCATTTGCCCGTGTTCGCTTAGTACGGTTAGAAGCAGATGGCAAAGTAGATCAAACATTTAACAGGCAATCTAACCTTAGCGCTTTGGTCAACGTAGTGGGTAAGCAAAGCAGCGGCAAACTGATTGTGGGTGGTGGTTACTTCAAATTCAACGAAGTAACGCGCGGAAGAATAGCCCGACTCAACGAAGATGGTACTTTAGATTTAACCTTTGCTACCGGAGTAGGTGCCAATAATCAAATAGCCGCATTGGTAGTGTTACCAAACGATAAAATACTTATTGCGGGGCAGTTTACCACTTTCAATGGCACTTCCATCAATCGCATAGCCCGCTTAAATGCGGATGGTACATTGGATAACACCTTTACTCCGGGTACAGGTTTTAACAACGCAGTAGATGCTCTGGCTATAGATACCCTCGGCAGAATTTATGTGGGCGGGCAGTTTACTGCTTTCAATGGTACCACCATTAATAGAATAGTGCGGCTTACAGCAAACGGAGCAATTGATAACACCTTTGCGGTAGGCACCGGGTGCAACAACACCGTGTGGGATTTAGTGGTTGATAAGAGTAATAAGCTGCTTGCATCAGGAGCATTTACCACCTACAACGGCACAACCGTCAACCGGTTAGTGCGCATCAATACTGACGGTACAATAGATAACTCGTTTACTATGGGTACCGGAGCTAACAACATTGTGTATTGCATAGAGCTGTTAGCCAGCGGTAAGATGTACATAGGCGGGCAGTTTACCACCTACAATGGTACCTCCAAAAATAGAATAGCGCGCTTAAATGCCAACGGTACCTTAGATGCTACATATACTGCTTCTGCCAATAATAGCTTTGTAAAAGATATTGCTGTGATGAATGAAGGCGTGATTGCTGTTGGCTCGTTTACTCAATTTAATGGCGTAACTTCTAACCGCATTGCCTTTACCGATACATCCGGTAACGCCAGTTCGTATTTTACCATTGGCAATGGTACAGACGGAGCTATCAATACAGTGCGTTATGATTATGATGCCCGCAGGGTGTTTTTGGGAGGCAGCTTTACCGGTGTGCAAACCAGCGTGCGGACTTATTTGGCAGCATTGCGAACTTCGTTTATAGATTTGACAGATGCGCCCTTGCAACTTTGTCAAGGAGCAACAACCAATATATATTTCAGAAAAGCAAAAGTGTTTGCCGCATTCAACAATATGGTGGTTCAGCTATCTGACTCAAACGGCAGTTTTGCCAACGCCATCAATATAGGGGTAAAGAATACAGCCGCCTTAGGCAATGATTCAATTAGTATTACCATTCCTTTTAGTGTGCCTACCGGAAGCCACTACAGATTGCGTGTTGTTTCTACTACTCCGGTAGACACCAGTAATGTATCAAGAGCAATTCATATAGGTCCATTGGGCAACCTTAGTATTGCCCCATCTGGGCCCACAACTTTTTGCAGCGGAAGTGCGGTTACGCTTACCGCTCCTGCATCTTCTACTTACCAATGGAGCAATGGAGCTACTACGCAGAGTATCACGGTTTCTTCATCAGGTACATTTGATGTAAGTGTTACAGTGAGTGGATGCCCGGGTTTTTCAAACCCGGTAACTGTTACAGTTAATCCATCACCCGACTCCTCGTTAGCTATTACAGCATACAGTTTATGTGGCAATAGTGCTACGCTAAGTGCATCGCCAGGGTATAGCTATCAATGGAGCAGCGGTGGCACTAACCAAACCGAAACAGTAAACACTAACGGTGTTTATACAGTTACGGTTACTACCTCAAACGGCTGCATAGCAGACTCTACATTATTGGTAGATTTTGGCAACATCAATAACAACTTGATTGTTGCAACCAGTTCTACTGCATTGTGTCAGGGGCAAAGCGTGCAACTCAATGGTTTGTACGGCCTCAGCTATACCTGGAGCACAGGAGTAACTGCGGCAAGTATAACCGTAAACACTGCCGGTAGCTACAGTGCAACAGCAAGCGATGGTACTTGCTCTATAGCCACCAATACAATTTCAGTAGCGGTAAACTCGCTGCCATCAGCAACTATTGCCGCAATAGGCCCCGACAAGTTATGCATTGGTGGCGGAAGCGTACAACTACAAGTGCCTGCCGCTCTGAGTTATTTTTGGAACACCACCCAGACCTCACAAAGTATTGCTGCTGCTACAGCCGGTAGTTATTCGGTTACGGTTACAAACAGTAGTGGCTGCACGGCTACCGGTAATTACAATGTGGTTGTATTTGCACCAAACGTATCTATAAATGCAAATGGAAATACCACATTTTGCGATGGTGGTAGTACCCAACTCAGCACAAGCGGTGGCGGCAGTTATTTGTGGAGCAATATTGCTACCACTTCCACAATTACAGTGAATGATGCAGGTACGTATAGTGTAACTGTTACCGACCCTTCTTCAAGTTGTACAGTTGGGTCTTCTAACAGCATAACCGTTACTGTTAATCCACTGCCTAATGTATCTTTTGTATTAGCTACAGATACTATATGTGCTAATGCTGCTTCTGTTTTATTGACCGGTGGAACACCAAGTGGTGGCACGTATAACGGCAATGGAGTAAGTGCTGGTAGTTTTAATCCTACAGGTTTAAGCGGTAACGTGGTTATCACTTATTCGGTAACAGATGCCAACAACTGTACGGGTTCTGCCACCGACAATCTGTTTGTAGATGTGTGTGCCGGCTTACAGCCGTTAGACGCATTGAATCTGCTGGTATATCCCAACCCGGCTGAAGATCGACTGTATGTTGAGGCAGATTTTTGGTTTGATGAAGTTTTGGTTTACGATATGTCCGGAAAGTTGGTAAAAGCAATAGCTTGCAAAAAAACACAACAGTTTGTATTGAATGTGGCAGATTTATCAGCCGGTACATACTTGCTCAAAACTCAGAACGCTTATATAAGATTCATCAAGTAAACCCAGTAAAAAATTATGAAGTTAACGCTCATCACCGTTCTTGTTTTGTTATCTGTAGGTGTTTCCAACGCAGCCATGATGTTTGGAGAAGATGACAATATTTATGTTATCCAAGATGTGGGTCTTACCAGCCCCAACAATAAACCTATGCAGCTCGCTCATCGGGTAACCAACCATTTTTTTATTGGAGGAATTTATACCACCGACAATGGGTATGTACTGATTGAAAAGGGAAGTAAAGATGAGTATTGGACTCTTACTGATAATGAGATACTGCAATATCAGGCAGATAAGTATTTACCCACTCCAATGCCCACATATAAAATTCCGTTTTGGGATTATTTGTTTGGCTATTCACTGTGGCTGATTATTGCTGCTGTGGTAGTTTACTATTTCATCAAAGAAAAATTCTTTCCGGATAAAGAGGAAGTTGCCACAGGCACCTCACCGGCTGCTTAAATCAACTCCACAAAATTAGCGCAGTAGTTACGTACGTGTATTTGGTGATTGGTGTTGCCAATTTTTATTAATGCCTGCTTGGCGTTTTCTAAACCTTGCTGCCTAATGGTGTAGTCGCCACTCCAAATTGTAGAGTTTAGCCAGTTTATAGCATCGTTTTCGCTCATCGCAAAACGGCTCATGAGTAATGAAACGGAAGTGGCCGAGGAGGCAAATCTTTTACTTTCAGTATTGATGATCTCTAATACAGCATGTATTTTTTCTTTTTGTGTATGCAGCACATCGTTAGTAGCTACAATCAAAAAGCTACTCCAGGGCGCACTAAACTCACCAATCATTTTGAGCTGACCACTGTTGACAAAGGGCTTAGTGGTATATTTCTCCCAATAAAACACATTGGTTTCGTTATGCGTGAGCGACTCTACCGCTCCTTCAATACTTCGTACTTCTATCAGAGCACTTTCGCTAATTTTTTCACCTCTTTGCTCGGCATGTATCATAGCCATTAGGTGAGAGCCGGAGCCGAGTTTACTGATGGCATATTTTTTTTGCGCCCTGGAATATACAGACCCCAAGCCAGAATTTTTACCTGTAAAGATACCCCACCCCAAAGGTGAGGTGATATACTCTTTTACAATTTTTGCCGGCAACCCTCTTGATGCTGCAGATAGAAAACCCTCCGTAAGTAAGATAGCCATATCTAACTCACCGCTTCGCAGTGCCTCGGTCATTACCCCGGTACCTCCCGGAAAAAACTGCCACTTTAAATCAATATCGGCCTGCAAAAACACATTATTTTCTACTGCAATATTCCAAGGTAGGTTAAAGTGCTCGGTTACGCCACCAATTCGGATGCTTGTTTTGTTCATGTTATAGTGTAAGACAACTTATTGTCTAGGATGTTTTGAAAAAATCTATAGTAGCATCGCAAGCATCTTCTAAATCTTCGGGCAGCGTGGGTTCTACCCACGGATGCTTTGCGCCAAAATTATGATTGCCATGCTCTATCAGAAACAGCTCTGAGTTTTTGTTCCAGCTGTGCATGTCTATGGCATTACTTACGGGTACTGTTTCATCATCGGTACCATGGGCAATGAATAGAGGGATGTCTAAATTTTTTACTGCATCAGGCACAAACAAACGAGGTAGATTGGAAAAATAGTTTTCGTACAACTGCCAATATACCGGCATCTGCTGGTTGGTTCTGGCATTTGGCACATAAATTACACCATCGCGCTTGATGCGCGCCATTTCATCATTTTTCCAATACTTGCCGTATTCATTTACACTACCCCAAACCGCTACTTTTTTTACTCGGTTATCTTCATTTGCTTTTAGTATAGCAATGCCGCCCCCTCGGCTATGGCCAAGCAAGTAAATTTGTTCTTTGTTCACTTCAGTATTATTCACCGGAAACTCACTACTGCAAATCCAATCTATCACTACACCGGCATCATCTAACTCAATGCTCATGTTATTGTTTCCAAACGCTTCTAGGTCAGCAAATTCACTGGGTTGGTCAATCGTTGTTCCGTTGTGCGAAAAATTAAATTTTACAAACACCGTACCTTTTTCTGCAAATCTTTTAGCCACTAAGTTAAATGCCCCCCAATCTTTAAAACCTTTAAAACCATGGCAGAAAATGACCACCGGCTTTGACTTGCCATCGGGTAGCCAATGTACATCTGATAAAAATTGCCGTTGATGAATGCTCTGTAAGGCAAACGTTCGAATTTCAGAAATCATCGGGCGAACATAACAGACTTCGCGGCTTCGTATTATCCCTTACATTCGCTCCCGCACATGGAGTTGAAATTGAATGACATCAGGCGACCCATCGCCAAAGAGTTAGATGAGTTTGAGGTACGGTTTAAGCAAAGCATGAAAAGCAATGCCCCGCTATTAGACCGCATTACGCATTACATTGTTACTCGCAAGGGCAAGCAAATGCGGCCCATGTTTGTTTTTCTATCCGCTAAACTTTGTGGGGATATAAATGAAGCTACATACACAGCAGCATCGCTTGTAGAAATATTACATACTGCTACCCTTGTGCACGATGATGTGGTGGACGATAGTTACCAACGGAGAGGTTTTTTTTCGGTTAATGCGCTTTGGAAAAATAAAATTGCTGTATTAGTTGGCGATTATTTGTTGTCTAAAGGATTGTTGCTTTCTATAGAAAATAACCAGTTTCAACTCTTGCATATTTTGTCTAACACTATACAAGCCATGAGCGAAGGCGAGTTGTTGCAATTAGAAAAAGCCCGCAGGTTAGATATTAAAGAAGATGTTTATTTTGACATTATCAGAGGTAAAACTGCCTCGCTCATTGCGTCAGCATGCGCTTGTGGTACATCTACGGTTACTAAAGATGAGAAAGTGATTGAACAGGTTAGGCAGATGGGAGAGAATATTGGAATTGCTTTTCAGATAAAAGACGATTTGTTTGATTACGAAGAAGCTGAAGTAGGTAAGCCACGAGGCATTGACATCAAAGAGCGGAAAATGACATTGCCGTTGATTTATACACTCAACAAAGTTGATTACCTCACAAAGCGCAAGATCATCAATATTGTAAAAAATGATAATCAAGATACCGAAAAGGTGAGGTGGGTGATACAAACCGTACGCGAAAACGGAGGGATGGAATACGCCACACAAAAAATGAATGAATACAAAAATTCATCGTTGCAAATATTAGATGTATTTGGAAACAATGAAGCAAAAATGGCTATTCAACAATTGATTGAGTTTACCGTTAACCGGAAACTGTAAAGTAAAAAGTAGCGCCATTGCCCGGGGTAGATTCTATCCAAATATCACCGCCATGTCGTTCTACTATTTTTTTGCAAACAGCTAGTCCTATGCCGGTTCCGTGATATTTTTCGGACGAGTGTAAACGAGAGAAAATCTGGAAAACTTTTTTGCTGTATTTCATATCCATTCCAATACCATTATCAGCAATGGTAAACAGCCACTCGTCCTCTTTTTTTAGGGCCGATACTTTAACCACTGGCGTTTCATCTTCTTTTCTGAATTTAATGGCATTGGAAATCAAGTTTTGAAACAACTGGCGAATCTGTATTTCATCTGCACGAATTTCCGGCAGTTCAGCTATTTCTATTACAGCATCATTTTCTTCTATGCTTACCTTTAAGTCGTTAAGTACTTTTTTGAGCAAATCGTTGAGGTTAATCGGAACGAACCTGCGCCCTGCGCTTTCTACCCGCGAGAAATCTAATAGCCCATGTACCAATTTATTCATGTGCTGTGCGCTGCTGATAATGTTGGCTAAAAACTCTTTAGAATCGGTATCTATATTATCTGGATTTCGTTTCTGCAAAAGTTGGGTAAACCCAACTATACTGCGAATGGGTTCGCGTAAGTCATGTGAGGCGATGTAAGCAAATTTTTCTAACTCGGTGTTAGAAGTGATGTACTTTTCTAACTGTGTATTTTTTTCAGAAATCTCGTTCAGTTTTTGTTGTAATTGATTTTGTGCACTTCGTAAAGAGTTAACATCGCGTACCACAATTATTACCTCAGCACTGTTTACTTGTATAGCCCTAAATTCATAATGCAATGGGCCATCTGTACCTTCATGAACATATTCCATGGTTTTCATTTCACCGGTCGATAGCACCTCACCAATCATTTTTAACACATCCAGCGCATTTTCTTCAGGCACAATTTCACGCACATTTTTCCCAATAAACTGCATCCGCTCTAAGATGTCGCGCGAGTCTATGTTTGGGTAGAAGTCAGTAACAAAACCTTGTGCATTTATTTGAAAAAGCAGGTCGGGTAGTGCATACAAAATCGCTTTTCGTTTTTCTTCACTGGCTTCTAATTTTAATTGGGTGCTTTCCAATTCCTGCAAATCCGTAATAGATACTAGCGCCTGTTTCACAGAGCCGTCTTCGTTCATTAAAAACGGAGTGGCGCGGGTTAGCATTTTTCGTTTGCTACCATCTGCATTTCGATATTCACCAACAGTAGAAAAAATTTCACCTTCTTTTAGCACCGCAATTTTGCGAATGCTATCTATGGCAGTGGGAAGGTAATCCGGATGAAAACGATCAAGCGGGTTGTCATTTTCATAATCAGCGGGGTAGCCCAGTATGTGGGCTAACTTTACGTTATAGTACACCGATTTGTTGGAAGCAATATCGTATATAGAAATATGATTGGGTATAGTAGCTGTTATTTTGTCCAGCAACTGTTTTTGTTCGGTGAGCTGCTGCTCGTATTCTTTGAGCAAAGTAATGTCTTGCGCTATGCCAAAGCTCAACTGGTGCCCCTTGCCGTCTAATTTTCTGAAGAGTGTGCTGCGGCTAAGTATCCAACGCCACTTTCCGCTTTTGTCTTTTACCCGATACTCAGTGGCTACGTAACTGCCTCTTTTATTTTCATCAAACAAATCTTTCCGCGCATCTACCAGTTTTCGGAGATCTTCTTTGTGAATGAGATGTTGTATAAAATCAAACTGATCCTCGTAACCGTTTAAATCTTGTGAAGTGTAGCCCAGAGTATCCAGCAGAGATTTATTCTCAAAAATTACTTCTCTGGTTTTATTATCCACTACAATAAAACTATCGGGCAGTATTTCTGCAATTTTTTCTAATATGAGGTTTTTGTTTTTTAACTCTTCTTCTACTTTTGTGTGGTGGTCATACTCATAAGCAACAGCTAAACGGCAATCTTCACCTCTAAAACGTAACGATGCACTTTTGGTTTGTGTATTTACCACACGCCCTTTTGCTGTTACCATTCGGGCATTTAGTAAAGTGTAACGTACTTTTTCTGTAGCTCCTTTTGCAATGGCCTCCATCAATATTTGTCGATCATCCGGGTGAATGTATTGTAGCAGATTAGTGCCAATCACCTGCTCAGCAGTTTCCAGTTCAAACATTTCTACACACAGTTCATTGGCATAACGCATTACTCCCATTTTATGAATCAGTATGGGATAAGGCGATATGTCCACAATGTTCTCAAAATCATTGTCGGTATAGAGTGGTTCAGCTGGTTTTTCTTCTTGCATAACAGCACTTAAATTTAGCAATATGCGCTTATAGTTGTTGGCTAATTTTTGTCAGGTTGGTAATAAACTCAGTATCATTTTGTAACCGTGGTACTTTATGTTGTCCTCCAAGTTTGCCTTTTGCTTTTAGCCAGGTATAGAATGTATCTTTCTTGACTGCTACTACCTGTAGTTGTTTTAAGATAATGTCAGCCGTTCGCTTAGCATCATAATCAGAATTTAGCAGGCGGAGTTTACTATCCAGTAAGCTAGTAAATTGCAATAAGTCTTCAGGCGTTGTTTCAAACTCAATTAACCATTGATGATAACCACAGCCACTGCCTGTAAACAAAGGTGCTACGGTGTAATGTGTAACACTGCAAGATAACTTGTGGCATGTTTGTGCAATAGCGGCATCGGTATTATGTACCATTAATTCCTCACCAAACGTATTGATACATTGTTTGGTGCGTCCTGCAATTTTAATGCGGTAGGGATTTAGTGCGGTAAACTCCACCACATCGCCTATAGCATATCGCCAAAGGCCGCTATTTGTACTTATGACCAATGCGTATCTTTTGTATAGCTCCACGTGCTCAATACTTATTGTGTTTTGCCCTTCTGAGTTTGTATCAAACTCATGAAACGGAATAAACTCATAGAAGACATTACATCCGGTATGTAGTAACATCCCTTCTTCTTCACTATCTTGAAAAGCAAAAAATCCTTCGCTGGCGTTATAGGTGTTTATGTATTGGATTGGTTTTCCTACCATGGTTTCAAAACCGTGCTTGTAGGGAGTAAAGTCGATACCTCCATGTACAAAGAGTTCTATGTTTGGCCATACTTCTGTTATCGTATCCTTTTTGCTAATCTCTAAAACCCTTTTCATAATCACCATCATCCAAGTAGGTACACCAGATAGAGTAGTGATGTTTTCGTTGGTAATGCGTTGCGCAATGGCTTCTACTTTTTCATCCCAATTGTTCATGGTGGCTATTTGGCGCGATGGTTCGCGGAAGTATTGCAGCCACTCAGGCATTCGGTGCAAGAGCACAGCACTTACATCGCCTACACCTATGCTTCCCCAATGTTCGCTCAAGCTGCCTCCAGTTATAAACGATTTTCCGCTAAACACTTTGCTATTGGGGAATCGATGGTAGTACTTGGCCATTAAATCTTTACCGCCTTTTACGTGATTATCATTAATAGCATCGGTAGTCAGAGGGATGTACTTACTACGGTCTGTAGTGCCGCTGCTTTTGGCAAAATAGTTCACTTTGCCGGGCCACAATACATTGCTTTCCCCATTTTTAATGGACTCAAAATATGGTTGTAACTTTTCATATGTACTTATGGGAACACTTTGCGAGAATTGGGTGTAATTTTTCAAATGCTGAAAACCATACTGCTTACCAAACCGAGTAGCAGATGCTTTATTTAGCAGTTGTTGCAATACATGGAGTTGTTCATCGCGAGCACTTTTTTTCATGCGCTCAATGCGAGCCATGCGTGTCCGCAGGTACTCTCGCATAAACTTATTTATGTAGCGCATCATCACTGCGCTAAATAAAAAACTTGGGGTAATTGAAGCGGATTATTACTTCTGCTGGTCTAATTGCTGTTGCAATTTTTCAATTTGTTCTTGTTGCTGTTTGATGGCCTCTACAAGAACCGGTATTAAACCATTGTAGTTAACTGCCTTAAACTTTTCAGCCGGCTTGTCACTTGCTTTGCCGCGCTCTGTGGCAGATGGGGAGATGTACTTTTCTTTCACCAACTCCGGAAAAACTTTCTCTACTTCTTGTGCCAGAAAACCGTATTGATGTGCCTGATTGGCAATATAGTCCGGATACTGTTCACGATTCATGTCATATTCGTAGCCGCCAATGAGTTTAATCCGCTCAAGAGCAGAAGGTATTGGTTTTACGTTTGATTTTAGCCGCTGATCCGAAACTGTAAAATACCCCCCCGGGAGCACCACACCCACATCACCATTAAAATACCCTGCCCAACCCACTAAGCTTGTTTCTGTACCCGCCACACCTATAGATAGACCATTAAATGCTATGCCTCTCACACCGGCACCTGCAGCATTAGTGCCACCATACTCACCCTGCACTGCCCCAAAAACGGTTCCACCTGCCTGAATGGCACCATAAACCCCCGACCCATTAAAAGAGGAGTAACCATTAAATGCCCAAGGGAAAGCAGCATTGCTTACAGCATTGGCCAAATCACCGGCAAGAGCAGTGTTGGTAGTTCCCCAAAACCATTCCCCTAAATTGCTCATTCGGCCTCGTACCACGTTGTTGGTGTAAAAATCTACGTTATTGTTTGATGTACTTCCAAAAATTCCGGTAGCAGCCAGTGTATTACCACCCACCAACCATGCCTGCCCTATGGTAGATTGGGGCCCACCGGAGCCCGCTGTGCCATTTACGGTGAGCGTACCGGTGTTGTTAAAAGCAGGTGGAGTCAGTGTCCAGTTAGGCCCTGTTGGTCCTGTACTACCCGTAGCACCAACCGCCCCGGTTGGCCCGGCAATTCCCTGAGGGCCTGTATTGCCTTGTGCGCCTGTAGGTCCGGTATCACCTTGTGGGCCAGTTGCTCCGGTATTGCCCGCATTACCTTGTAGCCCGGTTGCTCCTACTGCACCTGTAGCACCAACTGGTCCGGTAACACCTTGTGCTCCCGTAGCACCAACCGCCCCTGTGTTTCCCTGTGCCCCTGTGGGGCCTGTATCTCCTTGAGGGCCGGTTGCACCTGCGGCTCCGGTGTTTCCTTGTGGCCCAGTATTGCCGACTGATCCTGTGGCACCGGTAGCCCCAACCGCTCCCGTATTTCCTTGTGCACCAGTTGCGCCTGTATTACCTTGAGGCCCTGTGGCTCCCGGTGTGCCGGTAGCGCCTGTTGGTCCTTGTGCTCCGGTGGGGCCTTGTGGGCCGGTATTGCCCTGTGCACCCGTATTACCTTGTGGGCCGGTGGTTCCATTTGCTCCTGCTACTCCTTGCAAACCCTGTGCACCGGTAGGTCCGGCATTCCCCTGCGTGCCTTGCGGACCTGTAGCTCCCGGGGAGCCGGCAGGGCCGGTGGGGCCTTGTACTCCGGTGGAACCGGCAGGGCCAACACCACCAGTAGCACCAGCCGGGCCGGTATTACCCTGTGGCCCTTGTGCTCCTGTTATGCCCTGAGGCCCTGTTGGGCCTTGTGGGCCGGTAGCACCGGAATTACAGAGTGAATTCCACTGAGCACCATCGTGAAAGAAGAAGCAATCTATATTGGTATCGTAAACTAATAATCCCTTAGCTGGCGAGGTAATAGCAGTCCGCTGCACGGTAGTCATTCGCGGTACCAACACCCCTTTATCTGTGGCAGTTAAATCTAGTAACGAGCTGGGGTGAGGGGTAGCAATGCCTATGCCCACATTGTTTTGAGCTGATGCCGCAAAAGAAAACAACAACAATACTGCTAAGTGTAAACTTTTCTTCATGCTAAGTGCTTTTTCGGGTATCTAATCTAACCATAGTTTTGTTCAATCAAAACAACAATGTGCAATAAATCATACTTCCACAATTATATAGTTGGATAACAGCCCTCTGCCGTTGCGCATTGCTGTACTTTTGGCACAAATATTTTCTATGAAAAGAATGAATATGCCTTTGCTGGCATTTGTTGGGTTGTTGTCGCTTTCATCATGCTTGGTGTCTAAGAAAAAGTTTGACGAGCAAGTAGCTCTTACCGATAAGATGCGCAACGAGCGCGATAACTGCAAAGACAAACTGGGCGAAGCTAATGCCACGATTGATGATTTAAAAAATCAGATTGCGCTGCTCAGTAGCGAAATTGATAAGTTGAAAAACTCTAATGCGTCATTAGAAGATAAACTCAAGAAAGCTAACAAGCTTAGAGACGAAAGCGATGCCCTTTGCGAAAAAGTAAAACAACAGTTAGAGGCACTCAGCAACTCATCGGCTTCAGAAAAAGATAAACTGATGAAACAATTGGCCGAAAAAGAAAAAGAGCTATTGACTAAAGCGGAAGAACTGAACCGACTGGCATCAGAGCTAAACGAGCGTGATAAAAAAGTGCGCGATTTAGAAACCCTTATTGCCAAAAAAGATGAAGCCGTGCAAGCACTCAAGAAAAAAATGCTGGAAGCACTCAAAGGTTTCAGCGATGCCGGTGAATTGACTGTATATGAAAAAGACGGGAAAGTGTATGTGGCGTTGAGTGATAAACTGCTATTTGCTACCGGCAGTTATGCCGTGGAGCCACGCGGTAAAGATGCACTCAAAAAAATTGCTGAAGTACTTAACAAACAAGCAGATATTATGATTATGGTAGAAGGCCACACCGATAATAAACCTTACGTAACTTCTACCAGCGGCCCCATAAATAGCAATTGGGATTTGAGCGTGATGCGCGCCAGTAGTGTAACTAAACTATTGGTTGGCGAGAATAAAGTAGATGCCAAGCGGGTAACCCCGGCAGGTCGCGGAGAGTTTTTTCCGGTAGAAAGCAACGACACCCCCGAAGGCCGGAGCAAAAACCGCAGAATAGATATTGTGCTTACACCTGATATGAAAGGAATATTTGATATTCTAAATTCAACGAATTAGAGATTCGTTTTTCAAACCTATGGTAGATTTTTAGCAGATGAACAAAGTATCTGTAGAAGTCCACCCCTGAAAATATTACATTCCATGTAGTGCGCACCCGAATAACGCACCGCGATTTAAATGGAATCATCCGCAGATGGGACGATGATTTTTGGAAACAATACTACCCACCCAACGACTGGGGCTGCCGCTGTGATGTGCGCCAACTGGACGAAGCTGCGGAGACCGATTTGAGCGGGCGTAAAATTGCCCCCAACAAACCTTTTTTTCAAAACAATGTGGGTATAGCTGGTCAGGCATTTACCGATAAACATCCGTACTACCATACCCTCAAGGATAACGTAGAAAAAAAGAAAGTGTTTATAGCCAGTGAGCGGTTGATGCCAAAAGATATGCGTAATGGATTCAAGGAAGAATACAAGAACACACGAAATAAAAAACGCTTATTAGTCCATACCAATGCTGATAAGGAAGGTGTGGAGCTTAACAAGGAGTATGGAAAAATATTTGTTGATGAGGGCTATAATGTAAAAATACTCCCTCATTCTTTTGTTGATGGAGTTAAAAATCCTGAAGT
Organism: Chitinophagales bacterium; assembly: GCA_016787045.1. Lineage (GTDB taxonomy): Bacteria > Bacteroidota > Bacteroidia > Chitinophagales > LD1 > Bog-950. Next base: position 136,186 of record JAEUVA010000034.1, on the reverse strand, counting down.
GGCTATCAACAACATTGTTTGCGATTTTAAAACGCCCAATAAATTTACAAGCACATCCATACAATCACAAGTGAAGCGAGCCAATAAACAAGAGGCAAACGGTGTGGCAATACATATCAATCCCGCATTCAAACTGAAAGATATTATTTTGGGTTTAGAAAGCTCTTTTGGGAAAAATAAAGGTTGGGAGTGGAACAAACGGATTGAGGTGATATATCTATTCAATCAAAAAGTTTTAAAAATACAGAGAAGCGAGGTAATTAGTGGCACAGCTAAACGAAAGATAGCCGCTTTTTTAAAAAAACAAAGGGGCGGATAAACCGCCCCCGAAGGGCGAAGGCAGTACCCTCACCCGGTGCGAATATACATAATCATTTAGAAATGCCCAAACGCAAAATAGGCCCCAGCAGAGAGCAGCAGATAGCCGCCATTAAGCAGCAGATAGAGCGGCTGCCAACGCTAATTGCCAACCTGGGCGTAAACTTTGTGAAAGATAACTTTGACAACGAAAGCTGGGAAGGCCGCAAGTGGGCACCCCGCAAAACCGGAGCACCCCGCAATGCCGGGCGCAAGCTGCTGCGCGATAGAGGTACCTTGTACCGAGCGGTGCGCCAATCAGTAAATGGGCCACGCATACGGGTATATATTGCCGCACCGGCAGATGTGTACGGTGAGGTGCATAACAGCGGGGGCATCTTCTATGTAAAATCGCACAAAAGAAGAGTAAAAAGTGGCAGACGAAGCGACCGCGATGGTCGCCTATGCTCAACAGCAAAGCCGATGCGTAGGTGCGTAACCAGATGCCACAAAATTTTTCAAGTTTCAGTTTACTGAAAAAGCGTACGCTTGATGCATGGGTGCTGCATTCGCCTTCCGTTAGGGTTGCCAATCATAAGTAATGAAAACTGATTTTGGTTACATGCAAAAATACATTAACGCAATAAAAAAAGCCCCACAATTCTGCGGGGCTTTTGATTTATCAAGATTTGAAAAATATTATCCTTTCATCTTTCTTTTTCCTTTCTCTTTAGGGAAGTTATTGCCACCCTTACCGCCTTTCATGTAGTTACCTGATGGTGAACCTACGCGATCCATCGCACAACGGAAACCAAGGTCATCAGTAGCTAAGGCCTGATCTAAGTATCTGCGAGTGCCTGGAGATAAGAAGTAAGCGCGGTCTTTCCAACTTCCGCCTTTGTACACACGGCTTTCTTCATTTATCAATGATGACTGACCGTATTTGTAATCCACTGCAGATACCTCATCACCATCAATAAAATTGCGCACATCACCTCTGCGGTAGTTTCTGCGGTTGGCGCTTTCTTCTTGCGTCACATCGCGGTATTGTATGCGACCCAAACTGTCTTTCTCAACCGGATTGCCATCGGCATCCAGTACTTTTGTTTGAAATACGTTGCCACGGAAAGTACGGAAATCGTTACCATCTATAGTGGTCATTGGGCGGTAAACATCCAATACCCATTCGTTTACGTTACCGGCCATGTTGTACAAGCCAAAGTCGTTAGGCATAAACGATTTTACTGGAGCTGTGATATCAGCGTTATCATTCAACTTGCCAGAGATACCCATGTTATCACCACGTCCGCGCTTAAAGTTAGCAAGGAACTCACCTTGCCACATACCACTCTTAGGGTAACGGGTAGAAGTACCATTCCAAGGATAAATTCTGCGATCGGTAATGCGCTCTTCGGCAGTATTGGGTTGGTTACCAATTAAACCAAGGGCTGCATATTCCCATTCGGCCTCGGTGGGCAAGCGGTAGTTAGGTAGTGTAATACCATCTTCCAAACGTACGTGGCGGGTGCCGGAGCCGTTGGGGTTCAGGTCTTTCATAGGGCGTTTGCCGGCAGCACCTTCGTACTGGCCAATCATATACGCTTCGGTGTTAAAGTTATCGCTACCCACTTGCGATGGATTTTCGGCCAATACACCTTTGTTTATGAGTATGCGCTCGTTTACACGGTCGCTGCGCCATTTGGCAAAGTCGTTAGCTTGCAGCCAGTTTACACCCACTACCGGATAAAAATCATAAGCCGGGTGGCGGAAGTAATACTCTACATACGGCTCGTTGTAAGCCAACTCATCGCGCCATACCAGGGTATCGGGCAATGCTTTTTTAACCACATCCGGAAAATCGGTACCAAATACACGAACCATCCAGTACAAGTACTCACGGTAGTGTACATTAGCAATTTCGGTTTCATCCATGTAGTAAGAAGATACGGTTGCTCTGCGCGGTACGTTGTGAAATTCGTACATTACATCCTGCTCGGTATTTCCCATTACAAAAGTACCGCCCTGAACGTAAACTAAACCCGGGCCGGTTTCTTGCCCTTGGTATTTTACTACTTCAAAGCCACCGTTTTTGCTGTCGTTGTAATTCCAGCCGGTTACAGATGATTTTTCTTTACCGCATGATGCCAGTCCGATAACGAACGGAACGGCCAAAAGCGGATACAATTGATTAAGCTTCATTGCTTGATTGGTTTAGTTTATTCCGGGTTTGATTAAATAAAGGTTGCTAAAAAAGTATTTTTCAATAAAAAAGCAAAAGTTCATTTCATAAAAATTAGCTGAATTGTTAAACGGGCTTGTTTTATCTCAAAATATCCGGGCACGGCACGTATCCTTTCATAGCTCTTGGGTTAAGCGAGTTGTCATCGCCAGTCCAGTTAAACGTAAAGGTAAGTTCGTGGGTTCCACCGGTGCGGTTAATTAATTTTGAAATGGTGTAATCATAGCTGTATCCTACTCTAAATTTCCCTTTTTTGAACCCTACGTGACCTATCACTGCATCGGCATTGTAAATATCATAGCGGGCACCTAATCCAAAATACGCAAAACTGATACCTGTTAAAAAAGTGGCCTGCAACTGAAATGCCTTACCCTGATTCACAAACAAAACGTTGGGCGATAGCCAAATATTGTATGCCATTTCTTTTTTGTGCCTTAGCGGAAATGCTCCGCCAAAGTGTGTAGCAAACCGCATGGGCACCATGGCTTCATCTACCCCTTTAAACGAATTTTTGCGCATAGTCATGTTGTTTACCGCAAAGCCCACATACAGTTTTTCTGTAAAAAACAAGGCACCGGCTCCCACATCGCCCTGGTGTATAGAGGTGTGTCCGGGGGGTACTTCGCCTGTAGGGTTAGGTACATTTACATTGTTAAAAAAACCGGTAAAGGGGTCTATCATATCGCTCCAGAGCAGTTCGTTCCATTTAATGCGGGTGTTAATGTAAGTGCCGCTCAAACCCAATTTTACCGCCATTTTGCGGTTGATTTTTATTTGCTGCGAATACATGAGCGATACTTTGTATGTAGAGTACAGATTGTTAGCAATCTGATCGCCCACAAACAACATACCTATGCCCCCGCGCATGGGCGCAATCTGCATATCAAACCCCGCCATATAGGTGGTAAATCCGCCATTAAATCCATCGCCCAGTGCACTCCATTGGTTGCGGTAAGAAGCCGTAACCCTCGGCCCGTACGATATACCCGCCATAGCCGGATTGGTATGCAACTGCGATACGAAATATTGGCTCATCTCTACATCTTGCGCAATGGCAAAAATGGAGAACAAGAGTGCAATACTGCTTGTTATGAAGTATTTCGGATTCAAAGTCAATTTTTCTGATGTTTGCACAATAAACAATATTTCACCTCGTTTACCCCCTGCTTTTAAAAGCCGCCAAAAATAATGATGCAAATGGTTTATCAAGGTTACCACCGATTTTTCCTCCAACGCACTATTGCTCTGCTTGTTGTGCTAAGTCCGTTTTTAATTGTTAATGCACAGAACTACAGCCGCCAAATAGATTGGCAGGAAAAGCCCAAAGACTTTTTTGATTACACCGGAAAAAAGTATTCGCAGGTTACTTTTACTAATGCTACGCACATAGAGCAAAAAGCTTTGCTACCCATGTATGTGGAAGAAATTGCCATCAACTCGGCTGGCGATGTGAGTGCGCAGTTGCTGAATGCGGTTTACGCCCCGGTTACATTAAACACCGAAAGCAACTTGTGGGTGAATGGTGAAGCGGAAGTAAACGCTCAGTTGGCTCTACAGCGCAAAAAGCCATTTGCTCATATAGAGATTTTGCCGTTCCGAAAAAATGCATCCGGACAAGTGGAGAAATTAGTATCGTTTACACTTAAAATAGGAGTGAAGCCCTTAGCGCAAAAAAGAGAAGCAGTTTCTTATGCGGCTAATTCTGTATTGGCCTCAGGCACTTGGTATAAAGTAGCCGTCAACAGCAATGGCATGTACAAAATTGACTATGCGTTTTTGAAAAATACATTAGGGTTAAATCCGGCAAACATATCTGCCAACAAGCTGGCCATTTTCGGAAACGGAGGCGGTATGGTGCCCGATGAAAATGCAGTAGCCCGCCCCGATGATTTGTTGGAAAACCCCACGCAATTGGTAGATAACAACGGCAACAATCGCATAGACGATGGCGACTATCTGTTGTTTTATGCCGAAGGGCCAGATAAGTGGTATTACAACGGCACCACCTTTTTGCATGAAAAAAATCTGTACAGCGATAAGAACTATTACTTTTTAACTACCGATGCCGGTACCGGCAAGCGCATACAAACGGGCGATGGCTCCGGCTCAGCCAACACGTTTATCAATACGTTTGACGATTACGCTTTTTATGAAAACGAAACCGAAAACCCACTCAAAAGCGGAAAGATTTGGATGGGCGATAAGATGAGCAGTTTTGATAATGCTAAATCGTTTTCGTTCAACTTTCCCGGGTTGGTTACTTCTGTTCCGGTAAGCATAAAATCTGTAGCAGCCGGTACCAGTAAGTTTGGTACCACCATTACCACAACGGTAAATGGCACCACACTTTTTACGCACACAGAAGGTGGGGTGGGTGTAGGCAATAATTACCCCGATGCCTCTAAAAAAACACTGCGTACTGCGGTTTACAATGCTTCTGGCGATCAACTCAATTTTACGTACAGTTTCAATGGAGCATCGGGTACATTTGGGTACATTGATTATTTGGAGGCCGTGTGCATGCGCAATTTGAGCATGAACGGCAATACAATGGAGTTCAGAAGCAAAGCATCGGTAGGTGCCGGAAAGATTTCGCAGTTTACTTTAAGTAATGCCAATAGCAACATCCGTGTGTGGGATGTATCGTATCCGAGCACCATTACACAAATGTTTGGCTCGTTGAATGGCTCGCAGTTTCAGTTTGTAACACCCACCGATGAGTTAAAGCAGTTTGTGGCCTTCAATGCTTCTGCAACATTCCCTACACCGGAGTTTACAGAGCGGGTGAGCAACCAAAACCTACATGGCATGGGCGAGCCGGATATGGTGATTGTTACCTACGATGCCTTTGAAAATGCCAGCAATGACTTAGCGAATTACCACAGAAATGTAACCGGATTAAGTGTACAGGTGGTGAAAGTTTCTCATATCTACAACGAGTTCGGCAGTGGCAGGAAAGACATTTCGGCCATCCGCGATATGATGCGCATGTTGTATGTGCGTGCAGGTACAGATACTTCACTAATGCCCCGCTTTTTGTTGCTGATGGGCGATGGCTCTTACGACCCCAAAAACCGGGTAAGTGGCAATCAGGAGTTTATCCCCTGCTACGAAAGCCGGGAGAGTGACTCACCGCTTAGTTCATACACCAGCGATGATTTTTATGGTTTGTTAGACGATAACGAGGGAGGAGATATCGGCAACGGTGCAGAGAAGTTAGATGTTGCTATTGGCCGCTTGCCCGTAGGTACCGAGCAAGAAGCTTGGGAGGTAGTGAACAAAATAAAAAACTATAAAAACCCGGTGGCCGATGCCAACTGTGTGCAAGTGGCAGATAATAACAGCTGGCGCAACTTTATCTCTTTTGTGGCCGATGATGAAGACAACGATGTGCACCGTAACTCATCCGATTTTTTAGCCGAGAATATTCGCGCACAACATCCCGAATACAATTACGACAAGATTTATTTAGATGCTTACAAACAAGTATCTACAGCAGCAGGGGCAAGATATCCGGATGTGAATACGGCTATACTCAACAGATTAAACACCGGCACACTTATTCTTAACTGGGTAGGCCATGGTGGAGAAACCAATTGGGCCGAAGAGCGCATATTTAACATGAGCGAAATTGTAAAGCTGGAAAACAAAAAGCACCCGTTGTTTATTACCGCCACTTGCGAGTTTAGCCGTTTTGACCTCGTGGAGCGCACTGCCGGTGAGTGGTTGGTGGTAAACGGCAAGGGTGGAGCAATTGCCTCGTTAACCACCGTGCGTTTGGTGTTTTCTAATGCTAATGATGCGCTTAATAGCAAGGCATTTGCTTACATGTTTGAACAGCCCAACGGGGTTAACTATACACTTGGCGAAATTACATCGCTCACAAAAAATAATGTAAATACCAGCATTGAAAACACCCGTAAATTTGTGCTCTTGGGCGACCCGGCTCTTACACTTAATTACCCCAAATACAATGTGGTAACGACTCATGTAAATAATACACCAATTACACAGCCGCATGATACCCTCAAGGCACTCTCCAAAGTAACCATCAAGGGCGAAATAAGAGATGATGGCGGAAACAAACTCAGCAATTTCAATGGTACTGTTTATCCGTTGGTATATGATAAAGTATCTACACTCTATACTTTAGGCAATGACCCCACCAGCCCCATCAAACCATTTAAGCTGTATCGCAATACGCTGTTTAAAGGCAAAGCAAGTGTAACCAACGGAGACTTTAGCTTTACGTTTATTGTGCCCAAAGATATTGACTACCAGTTTGGCCAGGGGCGCATTAGTTACTATGCGGATAACGGCAATAATCTGGATGCCAACGGTTACTCAAATGATATTGTGGTGGGCGGCTCTGCCGATTCGTTTGCTACCGATGCCAACGGCCCTCAGCTAAAAATATTTATGAATGATGAAAAGTTTGTGTTTGGCGGCATGACCAACGCCTCTCCCATGCTTTTAGTTAAACTGGAAGATATGAGCGGCATCAACACGGTAGGCAATGGTATAGGCCACGACCTCACCGCTGTATTGGACAATGCCACTCAAAACAAAATTCTACTCAACGATTATTACGAAAGCGAGTTAGATGATTATCAGCGTGGGGCTATCAAGTATCCGTTTAGCAAACTAACCGAAGGCCGCCACAGTTTAAAAGTAAAGGCCTGGGATATACAAAACAACAGCAGCGAAGAGTACACGGAGTTTATTGTAACCACCGATGCCAAATTGGCGCTGAAACATGTGTTTAACTACCCCAATCCATTTACTACGCGCACCTCGTTTATGTTTGAGCACAACAAATGTTGTGATGATCTTAATGTGAGCGTACAGATTTACACCGTATCGGGCAAGGTGGTAAAAAGCATCCAACAAAATATTTACAGCGAAGGTTACCGGGTAAACGAGATAGAATGGGACGGAAAGGATGATTATGGCGACCCCATTGGCAAGGGGGTATATGTGTACAAAGTATCCGTACGCGACTCGCAGGGCAACAACGCACATAAGTTTGAAAAGTTAGTGGTTTTACGATAGATTAGCCCCCTTTAAAGCAACGGGCGCCTATAGTATCACCTCTACATTAACAATAAACGCGCAATGAATTTTTTGAAAACAGGATTTGTAGCAGCCACAGCGTTGCTCATTAGTGTGGAAGGATTTTCACAAACCACCTTCTTGAAAGATGGGCAGGTAATCAACACGGTAACTACCGCAGTGCCCTTTCTTCGTATTAACCCCGATGCCCGCGCTGGCGGCATGGGCGATGTGGGCATTGCCACCCCGGCCGATATCAATGGCAATTTTTTGAACCCTGCCAAAATGGCCTTTATGGAAAATGATTTTGGCTTTGCCCTATCGTTTACCCCATGGTTAAAGGCATTGGTGAATGATATATACATGGGCGGGCTTACCGGTTACTACAAAGTAAAAGAAAAACAAACCGTGCAGGTGGGCTTAAAGTATTTTTCGTTAGGCAACATCACGTTTACCGATGCCAACGGGCAAGAGATTGGCCAATACCGCCCGCAAGAATTTAGCTTTGATGCCGGTTACTCGCGCAGGTTAGGAAAGAATTTTTCTATAGCTGCTACACTTCGCTTTATTTACTCTAACCTCAGCAATATTGGAGTGGGTGGTGTGCCTACCTTCCCCGGATATGCCGGTGCGGCCGATGTATCGTGGATGTACCAAAAACAATTTGGCAAAGGCAAAATGAAGCACGACTTGCTGGTAGGCATGAATATTTCCAACATCGGCAACAAAATTTCTTACACCCGCAATGCTAAAAATGCCGATTACCTGCCCACCAACTTAGGCATTGGTTTAGGATACACCTTAAATATTGACCAAAAAAATGCCGTAGGGGTATATGCAGATATAAACCGCTTGCTGGTACCTACTCCACAACCACAATATATCCGTACAGAGTTTCCGGGAGATTCTACCAATACTATTCTAAATCCGGATTACGATAAAGATGGTGATGGTTTTGCCGACTGGCGCCAAAAAAGCCCCATTACCGGTATGTTTACCTCTTTTGGCGATGCCCCGGGCGATATCTACCGAGATAAAGACGGAAATGTAACGCGGAGCTCCAGCAGCCGTGCTATGGAAGAGCTGAAAGAGTTCACCTTTGGCATTGGTGCAGAGTACATGTACAACAAGCAATTTGGCGTACGCTTTGGCTACTTCTACGAGCCCCGCACCAAAGGTAACCGCCAGTTTTTGACTGCAGGCCTTACCGTTAAGTACAGCATTGTAGGGTTAAACTTTGCATACCTGATTCCTACCACCATTCAACGCAACCCGTTGGATAATACCCTTCGTTTCTCATTGCTGTTTGACTTTAAAAACGGTGGCAAAAAAGCAGGCGGCAGCGGCATATCGCTCACCGATGAAGCCCCGGGCAAGAAGAACAAAAAGCAAAAAGAAAGCGGTGATCAAAAACAGATGGAGCAAAAAGAATTGCAGCCATTGCAAATTGAGCCCAAGTAATATTGTTTGGATTTATTAGTGCCTATGCGCTATACGTTGCATAAGCCGGTGGCACGTGTTGCCGATTTAGGCCAGTTTCAAATATTTACAGCCATATTCCTCAGTATCGCATGGTGAATATCATTGCGCGGTCGGGCGACCAATGTATGCATTGCGATGAAGCAAGAAGCGGTTGCCTGATCGTATTTATACACTAAGCACCCGCTCGGTTTTTGTAGCCCGCTCTGCCGGCTATGCAGCCCTTATCTGCCATCTTAGGTGGTCATTACATAAAAGTTTTTGCTTTACTCAGATACGTTTCTCACTATAAATACCTGTTAAATTGACCTAACCCGGAAAGAAATAGCCCTTTTAGGGCAATTATTAGCCGCCATTGCTATAGAAGTTGCCTACCTGAAGGAATGTATTGCCTACCTCAAAAACCGAGATGCCCGCGCAGAGGAATTTTTATCCAACCTGAAAAGTGAGGTAGGATAAACAGAATAGAATTTATCCAACGTGGATTTTCAGGTAGGCAAAACATAGCATAGTTTATCCAACCTGAAAAGTGAGGTGGGATAAACAGAATAGAGTTTATCCAACGTGGATTTTAAGGTAGGCAAAACATAGCATAGTTTATCCAACCTGAAAAGTGAGGTGGGATAAACAGAATAGAGTTTATCCAATGTGGATTTTCAGGTAGGCAAAACATAGCATAGTTTATCCAACCTAAAAAGTGAGGTGGGATAAACAGAATAGAATTTATCCAACGTGGATTTTCGGGTAGGCAAAACAGAGCATAGTTTATCCAACCTGAAAAGTGAGGTGGGTAAAACAGAGTTTACATAGCACATGCCCATTAATTGAGCGGTCGGGCGACCGCTTAATGGAGTGCCATAGAATACGCAGCAATTGGCTAACCGCGTATTTTACCCCAAACACTCAACCGGTCTTGTATATCTGCAATAAAAATAGAGTTATTCACCAAGCCGGGGTTGCAGTGGCAGGCGCACCATCATTTTACTAAAAGTACCATACCTTTGCGCTCTACTTTCACCCCATCTTCGGCAGTAAATTGTATAAGGTAGGCATAGCCGCCCATATCGGCTGGTTTGCCGTGGTCGGTGCCATCCCAACCGGTTTCAGGGTCGTTGCTGGTAAACACTAAACCACCCCAGCGGTTGTAAATTTGCAGGGTGTATGCCTTGGGGTTGCCGTAAATAATAGTGGGTTTAAAAATGTTGTTTTTGCCATAAGGGGCAAATGCATTGGGAATGTAAATAATAGGCCGATGCACTATGCACAACTCATTGCTCCAACTACTTAGCGTATCGCGGTAGCCGTTAGGCAAATTCAAATCATACTCTTGCTCTATGCGGTAGCAAAAAATACCATCCTTATCATTTAAAAACTGTTTTAAAGTATCTGCGTATTCGTTTACGCCAATGTTTAGTGTTTGTATTACCTGATACCCCGCACCTGAATTGCGATACAAGCGTTGACGAAGTAGTGTAGCGTGTTCCAACTCAAAATCGTTCCACTTCATATCGGCCAAGTAGTAATCGTACAATTCACCTTTCAGGCAAATGGTTTTTACAAAGGGGGATGGATACAAGTTTTGGCAGCTATCAAACAATGTAACTTGGTAGTAGTACGGGTTTTTTTGGGGCAATACAGCGCCCGAAGAATCTATGTAAGTGTTGAACTCATACACCGGGGGCGTGGTAGCAAACTGGTTGATGGGCGTATATGAATTATTGTTTACACTGCGGTCTATTCGCTGGTATATCAGTGCAGCAGTAGAATCAATCATCCAGGTAAACTCAATCTGGTTTTGCAGATTTACAGTGGCATTAGTAATAAAATTGTAATCGGGTGTTTTTACCACCGTAGCTATCAGGCAAGTTACATTACTGCTGGAAGTAATGTTGGTATCGGCTGCACTCACTGCGCGCACATACACGCATACTGAGTCGCCATCGCTAAATCCGGTGGTGTAGCTGTACACCAAATTAGTGGTATCTACACTACCCACTTGCTGATACGGTGCGCCATTTACACTACTCCAAATCTGATATTCTTTAACGCCTTGCGGCCAGTTAATGTAGCTGTTCCAGGCCACACTTATTTCATTTTTACAAGCTACAGAATTAGCCGTTGTCCAAATGGTGTTGTGATATTTTGTAACAAACGAACTGAAGGTCCAGCAACTGTCAAACGCAGATATGGTGTACTCCAATGGCTCTATGGTAGGGTCGCCAACTAAATCGGTATAGGTATTGGATGAGCCGCCAAAAACGGTGTCTAAAGCAATAGCAGTTTGGTTAGAGGGCAGGTAGTAGTAAATCACATACCCATGGGTTTGTGGCGATGTACTGGGTATCCAGTTGATCACCGATTGGCCGTTGACCACCGTTACGTTTACAATTTGTGGTGGCAATGGAGGGTCGGTGCTCACCGTATCAGAGTTTAGCGGGGTGAAGCCGGGGCAGTTAAAGTCGGGCACTATGTAGTAGTAAAGTGTTTGCCCCAGCGAAGCACCACCGGTGTGTACATAACTGGTTTGCGCAGCAGTAGTAATAACAGCTAACTGGTTGTAGGGGCCGCTTAGCGAAGTAGAGTAATAAATGGTGTAGCTAACAAATGGCCCGCAGGGGTTTGCTATGTTTGTCCACTCCAGTGTAACGTTATTATTAGCCGCGTCTTTTTTTACGCATTGCAGGTCGGGGGGCAGTATGTTTTGTGCAGCACAAAAACACATTGCAAATGCAACAAAAACAAAAGCCAAAAGCGCTCGGGTACTCTTCATAAATGCGGCTGCAATGATAAGATTAAAGGGGAAAGTGTTTCGTTGCACTTTCCCCTTTAAATAGTAAACGACAAACTGTAATTCTATTGCACCACCACTATGGATGTGTGTACTTCGTTAGCTGTTTTAATTTTCAAAAAGTAGTTGCCGGCCGGCAGGCCTGTAGTACTTAATTGAAAATGACTTCCGGAGGCAACCAGGTTATTGATGGCAATAACTTCTTGGCCTAATGTGTTAAGCAAGCTAAAGCTTTCTATCTTTTGGTTGCCGTACCATGTAATGTTCAGCAAATCGTTAACAGGGTTTGGATAAACATTTAACCCTGATACTTCCTCCTTTTCTGCTAATTGGCTTGGAAACTCGTAGCACACTTCCAATTTAGGTCGCTTGGCGGCATTGGTGTAATCGCTAGAGGCAAACACCAGAGATTTGTAAGTGTCCTCGGTGTTTAGTGTCAACATTATTCCGTAGTCGGTTCCGTTCCAAATATCCGTGTATAGTGGAGTAACATCAATATTCAGATAATCCTGTGTTTGGCTAGACGAAGCCGGCAGCGATACTTGGTTAACAGCAGTTGTGCTCGGCTGGTTGCTCCAGTTTACAGAGCTTTCTGTCCAGGCACCGGTTATTCTGCGTATGTACGAATCGTTTTGCCCCGAGTGTAGTTGTGTAGTACTTTGGGTAGTAGTGTTACACCATAAAGAAAGCTGAGCAGATGTAATAATTGCATTAGAGGGCACTTGACTTAGATTAAACTGCATTAAACTGCGTCCGGTGGTCCAGTTGCCCTGGTTGGTCCAATAGTAGGTTGAAACTTCTTCGTGAGTTGCAAAATTGGTACTGGGTGTTGCACTGTTTATTAAAGCATCTTTACCAGATGCGGCATCGGGTTGTATGGTTACACAGTTATCGGTAACATAAGTAATAACCAGCTTTGGCCGTTTAGCAGCATTGGTGTAATCGCTCGAAGCAAAGACCAAAGACTTATAGGTGTCTTCAACATCTAACGATAGCATTACTCCATAGTTGGTACTGCCAAAAATATCTTGATACAAAGCAGTTACATCAATATTCAAATAGTCTTCTGTTTGAGATGTTGATGCCGGCAGCGATACTTGGTTTTGAGAAGTGGTAGAGGGTTGATTGTTCCAGTTTACACCCGCTTCTGTCCATGCACCGGTTATTCTTCGCAGCGTTGAATTGTTAGCCCCAGAATGAAGTTGTTGGGTACTCATAGTAGTGGTGTTGCACCACAAAGAAAGAGTAGCGTTGGTAATTACGGCATTAGACGGTAGCTGACTCAGGTCAAACTGAAGCAAACTTCTTCCGGTTGTCCAGTTCCCTTGATTGGTCCAGTAATAGGTGGATACCTCTTCGTGTGTGCCAAAATTGGTAGTAGGTGTTGCACTATTAATCAATGCATCTTTTCCGGCAGTGGCATCCGGCTGAAGGATTAAGGTAGATTGAGCAAAAGAAAGGTTGCCTGTGATGACGGCTAAGCAAAGAATGATTTTAAATTTCATAGTAGTGTTTTTTGCAAATTTATATTGAACAGACGGTGTAATACAATCGTTTTTTTTGAAAAATTAAAAATTGCTCTAGGCCTCCAAGTGTAGTTAAAAGAGCCATCTATTAACTCTCCATAAACATAGATTACCCTACCGTTACTTTATACATTTTGTCAAAATCAAAGTACCGCACGGCCAATTGCTGCAACTCTTCGGCTGTTACTTCGCGTACAGCTTGCAGTACCTGATGGATATAATCTGTATTTTGATTGTAGATAAGCAATCCTTTTAGCGTTTCCGAAAATTTGAGTGGCCCGTCTATGCTGCGCAAAATTTTTCCGCACATATAGTTTTTTACGGTTTGCAATTCTTCTTCTTCTACCAATTCTGTTCTAAGCAGCTTAATTTCTTTTTCTATTTCCTGCAAAGTGGCATCGCGCACATCTTTGCCAACCTCGGCCGCTATTTCAAAAAAGCCCGCATGTGGGTACGATACAAACGAGGAGTATATGCCATACGTGTAGCCCTTTTCTTCCCTTATATTACTCATCAGCCGCGAGCCAAAGTAGCCGCCAAAGAGGGTATTTAGTACACTGAGTTTCAAAAAATCGGGGTGCGTTTTGTTGATGCTGATATTGCCGATAACAATTGCCGATTGTACCGAATCGGCCTTTTCGGTGTGCTGTATAAGTTGTGAAGAAGGTAAAGAAGTATGTGTTTTGTTTGGCAACGTTGCGCCTGCTTTTGACTGTCCGAAACAGCTATTGATGGCCGAAAAAATTTCATCGTTCAGTTTACCCGATACGATGATGCGCAAGTTGCTGCTATGATAGTGTGAAGCAAAAAAGCCGGATAGTTCATGGGTACTAATGGCATCGTAATGCTCCGGTTCACTCACTCGCCCATACGGATGTTGCTGACCAAACAAAGCATTGAGAAAGTGACGGTTGGCCAAAAACTCATTTTTCTGCATATCTACCTGCAAGCGCTGTTTGCGGTTGCGGGAAATGGTTTCTAACTCCGTTTCAGGGAAAATGGGTTCTGTAAAAACCTCGGCCAAAAGTGGCAACACCTGTGGCAACTGCTTGGTAAGCGAATACAGTGTAGCTCCTCCGGTTTCGAAACCGGTGCCATAGTTGACGTTAGCGCCATAAAAATCAAACGTATCGGCTATTTGCAACGCAGTGTGTTGAGTAGTGCCCTCGCGCAGCATGCGGTTGGCCAGGTCGCTCACTAAGTTTTTTTCTTCGTACCACTTGCCGGCATTGTAGAGCAACTCAAACTTTGCCACTTCCTGCTCTCCGGCATTGATGGCGTACACTTTTACCCCGTTATCTAACGCAAATTGCTCTACGCCAGGCAAAGTAATTGATGATATGGTTTGTACTGCTGGCGCTTTAGTTCTGTCTATCATATTTTAAAAAGTGGGCAAACGTAGAGTAATTTTTGAGAGAAACGAGGTGAAATATTTGCCATTAAGCAATTAGGTATTACGCACAGGATAGCCGTACTCTTAACTCTAAACGCAAGTATTAGCAGTTGATTTATTAACCTTGTGTGGTGAGCATCATATTCACCGCATTTTACTGGTTTCTTTTCAATGGGTTAATCTATCGTTTTGAGAACTTACAGTTCTTAGCATATAAGCGATGGGTAAGTTTAGCGCTCTTTAACGCTAAATGTTTGGCAGGTATTGGTTTGTGGCTTGTTTATACCTTTTACTACACACAAACGGAGCAAAACGATGTACACAAGTTTTACAACGATGCCGTGGTGCTACACGAAGCAGCGCTAGAGTCACCTGGCATTTTTTTTGATTTAATGACTACTAACCAAAGTAATAAGTTTGAAAAAGACGAATACCGATACTACTTAGACAAGATGAAAAACTGGAACCGACATTTTGATGAGGCACCGGTGAATGAAAACCGATTGGTGATTCGCGCTAACGCTTTGCTGATGTTGGTTACAAACAAATTTTATGTAGTACATATTTTGGTGATGTGTTTTTTGGCATACATCGGGTGGCTGTTGTTTTACAATGCACTGTACCGGCAGTACCCGGCAACAAACTGGCTGTTGGCTCTACCAGCATTGTTTTTGCCTTCGGTTTTGTGTTGGAGTTCTGCCGTACTAAAAGAACCGTTTTTAGTGTTGGGCATGGGTCTCTTATTCAATGGTCTTCTTGTATTTCAATTCACACTGAAAAACGTATTAAAGGTTGTATTTGGAATATGGCTTATTGTGCAAATAAAGTTTTATGTGTTGATGTGCATTGCTCCTGCTGCTTTTGCATTCGTTCTATATGCTTCAAGAAGTGGTTTTCGGTTTGTGGCAATCAAATACATGACTATAGTTGTGCTGTGTGTTACACTGGTTACCCTTGTTTCTTACACCACTTCTGTAAATGCATTTCAAATATTGGCCAACAAGCAAGAGCATACCATTAAGGAGGCGCGTTATTTTAATGCCGGCAGTGTGGTTGAGCTAAATCCTGTTAGCAATCTGCACGAGTTGTTGGTAGCTACCCCTTTGGGGTTGCGAAATGTTTTAGCTAGGCCTTATCCTTGGGAAAGTAAAAACCTGATGATGCTCATTAGCAGCGCAGAAACACATGTGTTTTTGTTTTATTGTATCTGGCTGGCTTATCTTAGCATCAAGTATCGAAAAGTGCCAGACAATACTGCATTGCTTTTGTTTGCTGCCGCCATGCTATACTTTGTACTTATTGGTATCAGTACTCCGGTGTTGGGCAATCTGGTGCGGTATAAATCAGTAATGCTTCCTGTTTTTATCGCTTCTTTGATCTTAGCCCTTCCAAAGGTTAGATTACTACAGCGGTACGAGTTGTTGTTTCTGCAAAAACCATAGCGTCTGTTTTACCATACTGCTGTGTAAAAGGTGTGCAGCTGTTGCTTGAAGTAGCCGGTGGTTTCCTGTACATTTGATGAAATGAATTTTAAGGAGATAAAGAAAAAATGGCAAAGCGTGCCGGCATGGATAAAAAGTCCGTATCTGCTAGCAACGCTATTATTTGGCAGTTGGATGTTATTGCTGGATGAGAATAATATGGTTAACCAGTACCGCAAGTGGAAGCAGCTGCACGACTTGCGCGAAAAGCAAAATTTCTACACCGAAAACATCGCTAAAACGCAACAAGAGCTCAACGAACTCAAAAATAATCCTGCCACTCAAGAAAAATTTGCCCGTGAACACTACTACATGAAAAAAGATAATGAAGATGTGTTTGTGATAGTAAAAACAGAAAGCAAGTAGTGCACTACACTTGCTATAAATCTGCTACAAAAGCACCTTTATCTGCTACGTTCCAATAATTCAGGTTTAGTTTCTCGCAGTCAGTTTTCCAGTACTTCACCCGCCAATCTTTGTTAGAAGTATCAAAAATGACTAAGCGCGTATCCACATAGTTTAATAGTTTGTTTATATATAATTTAGGACTGTGAGATAACACCACATAGTCTGCTTGTAATTTCTGAGTCGGGAAATTTTTCCAATCCGGCAGGGGAGAATCAATAAGCAATATGCTTTTGCCATTAAAGGTGATCCATTTTCCAATAAGCACATCCACAAATGCAGGAGTATCTGTGTGGTGCTTAACACCACAACTCCACCAGTGATGCTTTATGTGAAATAGCATTGCGCTGTAATTGCTCTTCAGCTTCTCATCAAACAGGGTGGAGCAACGGCTTTTTTCAATAAAGGCAATGGCGCTTTGCCGCGGCACATGATATACCGCAAAGATTCTTTGATTATCTCTTTGCACAATTTCAAATACAAACAAGGAGGATAAAATCAATACCACAGCCAAAAATGCAAGCAATGCTTTTGCGCTTTTTGTTTCGTACAACAAGCAAAGCAGCGCAATAAGTAAATAGATAAGCCCCAACTCTATCATACTAATGCTGATGCTTTCTATTAGCGCATACGGCAAACTATCTACTTTGAATATTAGAAAATTAGTTGCTGTAATTAGAGCGTTAAAACACCAACCTACAGCATCTCCCAAATACATTATATCAGCCACTGCGAAAAGCGCTGTGCCAGAAAAAAGAATGAGGTTGCTAATAGGTATCACCAGCCAGTTAGATACCAAAAACATAACCGGAAACTGATGGAAGTAGTATAGCCCGATGGGGAAAGTAGCTATCTGCGCAGCTAATGATACGGCTGTTATCTGCCAAAAAAAATCAGGAACCTTGTACCGGATAAATCCACATAAGTCATATTGGATGAAGCTAAATATTTTTTCATTTACGTTCTGCGCTTTGGGTCTTCTGCGTACATCTACTATTAAAAGTTGAGAAGAAATAATAGGGTGCAGATACACGATGCCCAACACCGCTGCATAACTTAACCGAAAACCAATTTCGGTGATAATAAATGGGTTAAACAGCATCAATAGTGCGATACTTGCGGCAAGTGTATTGTAGATATTGGTATGTCGCTTAAACAAGATGCCTACCTGCAACATGCTAAACATAGTAGCAGAGCGAAGCACCGATGGACACATACCAGTAAGCAGGGCATAAAACCAAATCAGCAAAATAATGAGTACCGATTTGGTAATTTGTATTTTACGCCCTCGTTTATCCATCCACTTCAACATAAAATTGAGCATCAAAAAAACGATGCCTACATGCAGCCCGCTTACACTTAACACATGCAGCGCACCCGATCCGGAATAGGCGCGCACCACATCGGCATTCATATAATCGCGGTAACCAAGCATAATAGCTGAGGCCACAGCCAGGTTGTTGGGCTCGGTTACGTAGTGCTCAATCTTTTTTAGAAAGTTATTGCGAACAGCATACACTGCCGTAAAAACCGGATTACCCAAATTTCTGCCGGTGAGTTGCCAAGTATTGTCTTGCAAAAACACTCTGTGGTAGATGTTGTGAAAACTCTGGTAGAGTTTAAAACTGAACTCCTCCGGATTTTTGGGTGCTTCAAACTCTTGAATGTCGCCACGAAAAATTACTTCATCACCATACTGTAACTGTTTTGTAGTTTCTGTTTTAGGTAAATTGATGAGCAATTTGCCGGATGTGTTGATCATTGTATCATTTCCAAAAACAGTTTTCACCTCTGCTACTGTACTAATGATTTTTTCTTTAGCTATAGGTGGCTCTTGAATCACTGCTACAACATAGCTATCGTTATAGGATACATTTTGAAAGTGAGAGGGATGATTTTTTGCAGCGTATATCCATGTCCAGCAGTAAGCAAAACTGACGAGTGCCAAATTTACACCTGCACCCTGCCACACTCGCCACTTATACAAGTACTGAGGTTTCAAACGGCCAAACAACAGCAGTAAAGCAACAGCACTGAACCCTGCCAATAAAAACACTCTGAAGAATGTATCGGCAAAACCCATTGAATAGTCCAGCAAAATTTCTAAGCCCACACCGGCCATCATGGCGAGCGCAAAACGCACAAACGGCATTTCACCCCACACATTACGCATATTGCTTATTGAGTTTGTATAGAAACCAAGCGAAGCGATACGCCCGCATCTAAACTATATATCAACGGGTATTTATACGATTCTATCACAGATAGTTTGTATTTCTTTTCGTTGTCTTCTAACTCCCAACCTTGTATACCGGCCGGCTTATCGTTGATGGTAAAGCTGAGTTCAGCAATCGTGTTGCTGAAAACAGCGGCTGCATCAGCAGCGCCATTTACCCGTAAACTTAACTGTGATGTAGTAGAAACTTCATCAAACATTTTTTTACTGATGAGCAGCGCCACTTCTTTATCTAAAGTTGCAGTGCCTGTAGCCAATAATTTACTTAGCGCATCAGCATTAGCCATGCCATTAGCAGTAACACTTGTAGTGCCTTTTAGAAGAGATGGCGTAGTGGTCTCCCAAGTGTAGCTGAGTTCATTGCCTACTTTTACCAACTTCACTTTCCATTGGTATTGCTTGCCGTCTTCGGTTACATCGTAAGTTAGAATAGTGCCTGGCTTCATTACTTTTTCAAAATCATCTAAGGTGGCAAAGTCTTGTGCCGTAGCAGGATAAACAAAGCAGATGAGTAGGAGTATGTAGAGCAATTTCATAACCGTTTCTTTATCCGAATATAAAAACAAAAACGGTCAGGAAACTATTCGTTATCTGACCGTTCAAGTGGTTCTTTAATCTGTGGCCTTACCTTTTCAATACTTTCTTAACTACCTTGCCATTGCCAAAGTTCCACTCAATAAAATATACACCTCCTGCCACCATATTACCATCTTCACTATCGCCATTCCAAACTATGGTTTGCTCTGTTAAACCCGGCAATACAGTAAGTGTATTTACTATACGCCCCGTAACATCGTAGATAATGATGCGCGATTCTGTATTAAGAGTGGCCGTGTTTACCACTATTTGCAATGCGTCTGAAAACGGGTTAGGATAAACTTGTATGGATTGCTCTGCATTAAAATCATAGAGCGCAGTGGTGTTATTGCCCGTGCTGTTTTCGTCTATGCAGGTGTCGCAGCCAGATACCGTATCGCTTGGTTCCAGTGCCAAAAATGCAGTGTAGCGGCTCAAAACCCTGTATGCTCTGCTGGTGTCGCGTACTTCTTGTTTTTGACTGTTTGTAATAGATGATGAAAACTGAATATTATCTAAGTATGCAGAGCCCCACATTTTGGCAGTATTGTAATCAGACTGATGGGTTGATGCAGGTATTTTTACAGATATGGGTTGCGCATTGTACACACAAGTTATTTGTATAGAATCAATAGACCCGCCCATATAACGCCCAACCTGATAGTACGTATTGGTTAATGTGGCAGCAGTGCTTTGCTGGTACGAATTAAATTTGGCGTAAGCCAGCCCGTTGTTTACAATGGGTACTACATCTAAAAAATTTGCTTTGGGTTGTACACTTTCATAAAAAGAACTGCTCACTGTTTTTAAATCATCTAACTTGGAGTAGTACGCATAAAAGCCGGGTAATTCATATACGGCATTGTATTCGCCACCGGTCATTGCAGTTATTGATTTAGAAAAATAACTATTGCCGAAGTATGAGCTGTTGCCAATGTAGTTGTAGTACACGTAATTATTGATAAAGTCAACATAATGTATTTTGTACACCTTGGGCGACATGGCACTCATCATAGTGGCAATAAGATTGTTGCCAGAACTTTGTGAGCCGTACGCGGTACTGCTGCTCCATATTATTATCTCTCCATCGGCTCCATGCATATTAATAAAATCTACTGCTTTAGAAATAGTGGAGGGCAACATAGTGTATGAAAGCAACGAATTGGTAAAAGAAGGTGAAAAAGCATTGGTAATGCTAGTAGAGTTGCAAGGCAACCATGTGGTAGAGGCAATAGTAGAGGCAGATGAGCTGAGTACTAGATTAAAGGAATCAGTCTCGCTATAGTTTTGCAATAAGCCATTCATTACTTCTGCCAGTACCTCAGCTTTAGTAAACTTGGTATTGCCCGCATCGTAATCTACTGCACAAACCACTTTGCGATGGGTAGTAATGTTTAAGGCATTTTTCAAATTAACCGCTGTTTGAAAATACCCATTGCCGGCAGAAGATTCATAGGTACTGCAATATACACCATTGGCTATGTTGGCAGTAGCAATTAGTAAAGGAGATTGTGTATTTACTTGTGCAGATGTAATAGTTGCTGATGAAAATGCTTGCCCCTGTACCGGTTGAAACACCGGTGGTGTGGTAACACCGGTAATCATAGGGGTATTGAAAATGCTATCCGTATAAAAGAAAACTTTCATTTCGGGTTTTACTGTTGATGCCCGCATCAAATCTACCGGCAGCGGAATCTGAACTACATTGGACGACCATTGTACAGGCAGCAGGTAGGTAATTTTCACTCTACGGTACTGGTTAGGGGGGAGCGGATAAACTCTCAGTTCATAATCGGTGGCAGAATTTTTGTAAAGAATAGACGGGTCTTGCCTGCGTTGTACAATACTTTCGTAAACCAAATGCGCCCTGTCACGATCCATCAACTCGGCTTGCACTATTTGATTGCCCACCCAAAGCCAAGAATCTGTTACAATAGCTCCTTTGGGTAGTTTGAATGGGAACTGTACCTCTACACTGTCATTGTAGCTACTTGAACCCCAAGTGAGATTCATATACAACCCACACTCCATATATGCGCCTACCGGCCTCACCGAAAAAGTAACCGAATCAATTCGCCCTTGGGCGCTCCACCACATTTGAGGGTCGCGTAAGGTTAGTGTTTGTGCATACACTTTAAAAGCAAAAACACCGAGTAGTATGGCAAGTAGATTTCGTTTCATGGCTGATTTGTTTTATGTAAAGGTACCAATTGATTGGTGTGTAGCAACTAACTTTTGTCATCAAATTGTCATTTTCTCAAACGCAGAGAGCCACGGCTATTAGCCGTGGCTCTCTGCGTTTGAACTATAACTTTAAGATTAGTACTTCAATACCTTCACCTCAGTTCTGCGGTTGGCCTGGTGTTGGTCGTTATTACAAGGGCTTTCGTTAGTGGGTTCACACACACAGCCATTTACAATCATGGTTTCGCCATATCCGGCAGCTATAATGCGTTTGCTGCTGATTTTGTTTTTTACAATGTACTCTACTGCACTTTTTGCTCTACGGGCAGATAGCACCATGTTATATCGTTGGGTTTGGCGGCAATCGGTATGTGAGCTTAACTCAATTTCTAAAGTTGGGTTTTCGCGCATCACGCGCACCAAGTTATTTAGTTCCTTGGCCGCATCGGGGCGGATGTACCATTTATCTAAATCATAATAGATGTTGCGGATAATCCAGGTTTGGCCCACATAAAATTTGCAAGGGCCTTCTATTTGCGAGCCCGGTTTTAGCCCAATAGTAGAGATGGTATCTATCCGTCCGTTGTGTTCAATGGCGTAGCGATTGTTTTGTGCAATATCTAAACGTACTTCGCCATTAGTGTTGGGTTGTACCTCCATGGTACCACCGGTTTTTAGATTAGTTACCCGAACAACTCCGCTAAAGCAGTTGGCAGTGAGTGGTACGTTTACTACCAATTCTTCGCGCGGTATCAAAAAATCTTTGCGTACAATTCCGGTGTTAGGGTCGGCATCTTTGTCGCTGAAGGCATCAATGATAGATGCAAAATCGGGAGAGCTAATGGTGTATTCACCGGTGGGAATCACGGTTTCAAACAGGCCATTGTCGCCAGTGCCGTAGTTCATATTGGCCTTCCCTTTTGGGATTATAGAAACCGCAACATCGCGCAGGGGCTCATTAGATTCTTTTTCACGCACACTAACTATTAGTTTAACTACCGATGGTGTGAGTGGCACTATCACTACTTTCCCTTTGTCTTTGTATGAAATTTCTGCGCTGTTTGGTTTGTAGCCGGTTTTCAAAACATCCAGCGTACATTTTTTGCCCCCCTTAATGGTGTATATTTTTTCACCGCGATAATCGGTTAGTGTATTTTCGGCAGTACCGGTTTTACAATCTAAACCGAGCGTAGCTTCGGGTATAGGTTGCTTGGTTACGGCATCTATTACCAGCACATTCACTACATAGTCCAGCTTTGTTTCATCAAACGTAAAGCCATAGATATCATCATCGCCAACTCCACCACTGCGGTTAGATGCAAAGTAGCCCATGCGGTTGGCACTGTCTATCACAAACGTAAAATCATCGGCATTGGAGTTTATGGGAAAGCCAAGGTTTTCGGGCTGTGACCATTTGCCATTTACGAACTTAGTTTTGTACACATCTAAGCCACCCAAACCATCTAACGCATTAGATGAAAAGTACAATTGACCATCGTTCGCGAGGTAGGGGAATTTTTCGTCAAAGCGGGAGTTGATATCACCACCAAGATTTTTTGGTTCGCTCCACATTCCGTTATTATCTCGGGTAACTACATATATATCTGTTCCGCCAAAACCTCCGGGGCGGTCGCTGCTAAAATAGAGTGTATTGCCATCGGCACTAAATGCCGGATGCGCGTTAGAAAACTCATTGTTATTAAAAGGCAACTCCACTACTTTCTCCCCTTTTTTAATTGGATAAGGCATAGAGAAAAGTTTTAACGCCACTGTTTTTTTGTCTTTAGCCGTTTTTGAGGTAGCGTTTTTGTAATTGCTACGGGTGAATACGAGTTCACGTTTAGCTGCATTGAACGCTACCGGCCCATCATGAAACTTGCCGTTGGGTTTACAACCAGTTACCGACTTTACTTTGCTGATGCTATTTGCACCACTATCAGAGCCGGCTACATATATCTGGTAAAAGTGATTGGCGCTCCAGTTATCTGTCAAATTGTTATCGCGTTTACCTTTGCGGTTAGAGGTAAAAAATATTTCACCCGGTTGATAAAATGCCGGACCAAAATCAGAAGCCGCAGAATTGATTTGCAGGGTTTGAAGTTTATACAATCCCAAATCTCGGGAGAGTTGTTTTACATTGCTTAATCCCGATAAAATTTCATCTACGTTTTGGTCTCCGGGCACAGCTGCTTTATATTCTTCATAAAGCACTTTCGCCTCGTCATATTTCTGATTGGCTCTTAGTGCCTCAGCATACCAAAATTTATTGAGTGGATTTGGCTTTGGCGCAGTGGCTAATTTGCGGTACCATATTTCTGAATTCAATGGGTCGTTCAGTAAACGATAACTGTCGGCAATTTTTTGTTGCAGGTAGGTAGAGTCATCCTTACCTTTTTTAAGTGCTCGCTGATAATATTCAACAGCAGAATGGAAATTAAACATGGTGAATGCCTTATCGCCTTGCTTGGTGTGATACGACTTTTTTTGTGCCGAAACTCCGGCACTTAGCAGCGCTAAGGTTAACAGGAAAATAAAATTCTTCATACGCACAGGTGAGATTTGTTTCTGATTAAAAATAACTAACGTAACGAGGTGATACGTAGCGTTTGTTTTTGTTATTGAATTCGTAGCCAATCATAATATCGTGGCTGCCGTACTTTGCAAATTTATTCAAGCCGCTCAAAGCATAATCAAAACCATATCCGATTCTTAGTCGGTGAGTAATCAGGGCTTCAAACCAAACGATAGCAGCTGTGCCGGTGCGGTTATCGGTACCGGCAGCTACTCTGTAGGTGGCTCCCAACCAAAACCTATCTACAAAAAGCAATGCCAAGCTGCCATCAAAATCAGGAATATTTTTGGGCAATCCTTGCACGTATTTCATTAAGAAGGATGGGCGAAATTTAACCGGGGAAGTGTTTTTGCCAAACACATAACCCGCAGTAAGTATATAGTGATTGTATTGCCGTGCTATATCTTTACTAAGTGAAACTGCTGCCCCTTTATCTAACTTCATAGGCAGCAAATGCGGAGCAGATAAGCCAATGTAGTAACGCTTACCGTAAACATAAATTCCCGCTCCAACATTAGGTATAAACACATTTCTATCTACCGAGTAAATGGCATCGCTGTATCCTTGCGCCTGTAGCTCAGCCGGTATAGCTTCGCCATTGCGTTGCGAGTAGTAGGTGCCACCGGCTTGTATTCCCAGCGAAATCTTTGATTTTTTTACCGGTATGCGAAAAGCAAATGCCCCCGTGGCGGTGAAGTTTCTGGTTAAGCCAAGCCGATCGCCCGAAATGGTTAAGCCCAAGGCGTACTGATTTCTACGTAAAGGGGCATGTATGCTGCCATTGCCTGTGCGTGGCGCACCGTCTATACCCGCCCACTGGTGGCGGTAAATGGCCATCAGGTCCAGCACTTCGTGGCTGCCGGCATAGGCAGGGTTGAGGTACAGTCCATTAAACATGTATAAACTGTAGTGCGCATCTTGCTGGGCATAGAGCGCACCGCCACACATCAACAGCATTGCTGCAACAAAGTGCTTTTTCATACCTGATATTTTATTGAAAATATATTGCATACTATGTTATCGGGTTATTTGAATGTATCCTGATTGTTGGCTGCTGCCACCATTTTTGTAGGAATAGATATAGTAGTATGTTCCATCGGGCAGTTCTTTGTCTTGCTCGTTTTTACCAACAAAATTGTTGTTGTAGTGCCCATCGCTTTTCCAAACTAATTCGCCCCAGCGGTTAAATACTTGTAGGGTTGCATCAGGGTACTGGTCGTTGCAGTTAATGATAAAAGCATCGTTTTGTCCATCGCCATTGGGTGAAAATCCTTTTAGCCAATAGCAGGGTACATTAGGAGTGGTTACTGTTACTGGTACTGCTTGCGTAACACATAAACCATTGCTTAAATCACATAAGGTGATACAAAAAGTATCGGTACCGGAGAAGTTGAGTGTAGGGGTGTACACCACGCATACATTTCCATTTTGCACATATATACTGTCTATTGAGGCATTTACGGTGTTGCAAGTTATAGTTGCAGCTACGCTATCTACTCCACTTTCGGTGGTAAATGGAAAACAATGTACTTCCGATTGATTTGGAGGAGTAACAATTGAACCAACCGTAAGCGTAGGTGCTTTTGGCCCCTGCAATACGGTAACCACTACCATTGCTGTGTCGCATAGTGGCGGATTGCCGGCATCGCATATCACATAGTAAAATGTATCGGTGCCTGCAAAACTGCTGTCGGGTGTGTAAGTGATAGTACCATCCATGTTAACATTTGCACTGCCATTTGCCGGTGTTACAATCACAGCCGGTAATCCATTAAGTTCCCCTTCAGGGTCGCTATCATTAGCCAATACCGTTATGGTTATTGGATTGGGCTCAACTGTGGTGATGAAGTCGTTATTAGCTACAGGGGGTTGGTTTACTTTGTTGATAGCCACAATTACCATTGCTGTATCGCATAGGCCATCATCATCGCATAGGGCATAGAAAAACGTATCGCTACCTACAAATCCGGTATTTGGAGTATAGGTAATGGTGCCGCTACTGTTAACAATAGCAGTACCATTTGCGGGCGGAGATACTATTGTTGGTAATCCACTTACGTTGCCCTCCGGGTCGCTGTCGTTTGCTAACACATTAATGGTTATAGCTGTATTTTCTGAACCCACCAAATAGTCGTCCACCAATATAGGTGAATCATTGACCGGTGTAACCACAAATAAAATGACAGCAGAATCGCACAGGCCGAGTGTGTCGCAAACAAGTAGGCAAACGGAATCGGCACCGGTATAGTTGAGATAGGGCACATACATAATGCAATTTCCACTCACAAAATTTACGCTTCCATTTGCAGGTGCGCTGCACCAGTTTATTATCAACGAATCTCCATCTGCATCAGAAATGGGAGGGCAAATGATTACCGCAGCATCTTCTGCGGTACTAGCGGTATCTGGTAAAACTACCGGGGGAGAATTTTGAGCATGAACGGTTTGAACGACCGCACTCATACAAAAAATGGTAATGAGGAACGTAAAGAGTTGTTTCATGCTTCGAATATTTCGGTACTTAACTTATACGCAATAATTCAGTTAAAAGGTGGTTTTTATTGTACAACTCAATATACAAAACCCACTTCACTGCCGTAGCGAAGGTACTGTACTGCACTACAAATTAACCTCTGCTTTCAACCGTTATAGCCATATTGTCCAAAATAGCAGAAGCGCTATACCTTCTGCAACTCCTCCCAAAACTCTGCAGCCCTTCGGGTATGCGGTATCACTATGGAGCCACCCACTAAATTGGCAATGGCAAACACTTCATAAACTTCTGCTGTGCTTACGCCAATCTCGTGGCATTTACCTAAATGGTACTTAATGCAATCATCACAGCGCAATACCATGCTGGCCACCAATCCCAAAAACTCTTTCGTTTTAGCCGGAAGTGCCCCATCTGCGTATGCCTGGTTATCTAAACTCCAAAAGCGTTTTAGCACCAAATTGTCTTTGGCAAGTATCACTTCATTCATTCGTGAGCGGTAGGAGTTAAACTCTTCAATCATTTGGCTCATACAATTTCTGTTTTTGTGTTTCGTCAAAGCTATGTAATCTGCCGAAACTAAAATTGCCGGTACAATTTATTTTTACTTTCACAACACTAAACCTAATACCATGAAGAACTTCCTTAAACTCTTTGCTATTCTTTTTCTTGCCTCTTCGCTTTCCAGTTGCAGTTACAACAGTTTGGTAAAAAAACGTGAAGCGGTAACCGCGCAGTGGGCTAATGTAGAAACCGCCTATCAGCGCAGAGCAGACCTTATACCCAACATTGTAGAAACAGTAAAAGCCGGAGGAAAGTACGAGCAGGAAACACTGGAGAAAATAGTGAAAGCCCGTGCCGAAGCCACACAAACCAAAATAGACCCCAGTAACCTCAGCCAGGCCGATATAGATAAGTTTCAGGCAGCGCAAACCAATCTCTCTCGGCTGTTGTTAGTGATGGAGCAATACCCAGACTTAAAGGCCGTACAAGGATATGCCGATTTGCGCACCGAACTCAGCAGCACCGAGGATAAAATTGCCTTTGAGCGCAAAAAGTTTAACGACTTAGTGCAAGATTTTAATTCCAGCATAGCCACTTTTCCGGCTTTGATAACTGCCAAAATGTTTGGCTTTACAGAAAAGGGATATTTCAAAAGCGATGCCGGCACCGAAGTAGCCCCAACAGTCAAGTTCTAATCAAAAATGTTTAGCACTAAAAAGTTTTTTAGCGAAGAGCAGTCACGGGCTATTGTCAACGCCATTACAAAAGCGGAGCTAAATACTTCGGGAGAGATACGTTTACACATTGAGCCGCACTGCAAAGCAGCAGATGTTTTAGAGCGTGCCACCGCTGTTTTTTTTCAATTAAAAATGGATAAAACTGCCAACCGAAACGGAGTACTTATTTACCTGGCACATGAAGACCATAAGTTCGCCATATTAGGAGATGAGGGGATTAACCGAGTTGTACCCGCAAATTTTTGGGACGGTACTAAAGAGGTTATGAAACTATATTTCCAGAATGGAGAATTTTTTGAAGGCATTGCATTTGCTATAGAGCAATGCGGGGAGCACTTAAAGCAGTATTTCCCTTACCAGAGCAACGATAAAAATGAGTTGAGCAATGAAATTAGTGAGGGGTAAGGTCAATTTTAGTTTTCAGATATGGAGCATCAAAGCCATGTTACTGGCCACCGCATTGCTCTGTTTTTGGTGTTTGGCTTTGGCAGATTTGCCGGAACGCCCTAACCCGCCACGATTAGTGAATGATTTTGCTAATGTGTTATCTGCCGGTGAGGAGCAGCGGTTAGAAAATAAATTAGTTGCTTACAGCGACAGTACTTCTACACAAATTGCTATTGTAACCATACAAAGTTTAGAAGGGGCAGAAGTAGGTAGTTATGCTGCCGAGTTGGGCGAGAAGTGGGGTGTTGGCACCAAACAAAACCACAATGGTGTTTTGATTTTGATGGCGCTAAAAGAGCGCAAAGTTTCTATACGTACGGGATATGGTGTGGAAGAAAAGTTAGGCGCTGTTACCTGCGATAGAATCATCAAAAACAAAATAGTACCCAACTTCAAAAATCGCGATTACTACAAAGCATTTGACTTGGCTACCGATGAAATGATACAGCGCCTGCAAGGCATGTACAAAGCCACAGATGATGATGAAGATAAAATACCTCTTTGGGTTATTATCCTGATTATATTCATTGTATTCTTCATACTGCCAACTATTTTCAGAAACACCGGTGGCGGCACCTATAGCCGCAGAGGATACTCCAGTTGGGGTGGGGGTATGGGCATACCTTCTGGCGGTAGCTGGAGTGGAGGAGGTGGTGGCGGCTTTGGTGGCTTTGGCGGTGGTGGATTTAGTGGTGGCGGTGCAAGCGGAAGTTGGTAGCTTAAACAAGTATTTCATCCAATCATTACTTAATGAGACCTTTTGCATATAAAAATCACCCTTGGCATGGCATAAGTGCCGGTGAAAGTTGCCCTGAAACGGTAACCGCATTTATTGAGATAGTACCTACCGATACGGTAAAATATGAGGTGGACAAAGCCAGCGGCTGGCTTAAAGTAGATAGACCGCAAATCTACTCGGTAACTGTTCCGGCATTGTATGGTTTTGTTCCACAAACATATTGCGACAAACAAATAGCCGAACTATGTATGCAAAAAACCGGCTATGCGAATGTGAAGGGCGATGGCGACCCTTTGGACATTTTAGTTTTATGCGAAAAGCACATTGCCACAGGCGGTATTTTGATTCAAGCCATACCCATTGGCGGATTTTTGATGATAGATAAACACGAAGCAGATGATAAGATAATAGCCGTTATGAAAGATGATGCTGTTTATGGTCACCTTACCGATTTGAATCAACTCAGCAAAAAGCAACTCAATAAGTTGCGCCATTATTTTTTGACTTACAAAAGCATGCCCGGCAGCGCCACAAACCCGGTAGAGATAGCCGCTACTTATGGCCGCATAGAGGCACATCAGGTTATTCGCAGCAGTATGACAGACTATCAAAATAATTTTAATGCTACCCCGTAGATTCCTTTTACTTGCCTTAGTGCTGTTTGCGATTGGTGGCGCGGTAGTTTATCAATACAACAAGTACAGAGTGGCACCCGAAATCAATTTTCAGGAGTTGCAACTGTCTAACATATCCGGGCAAACAGTTAGCATAACGAACGCCACTACCGATTACGTATTGGTTTGTTTTTTTGGTACATGGTGTGGGTCGTGTATCAGCGAAGTGCCTTCGTTGGAAACGTTAGTGGCTAACCAAACAAATATATCTGTTTGGTTGGTGAGCGATGAGCAGCCGGAACGGCTAAGTAAGTTTCAACAAACACATCCCACATTACAAATCTTGCAGTTGGCAAGGCCATTGAGTGAGATAAACATTCACACTGTACCCACGGCATATTTGCTTAACAAATCGGGCGATGTGCTCTTGAAAAAAGTAGGCGAAATTGACTGGAGCACAGATGCTAAGCTACTGAGCAGTATTGGAGTTGCTCGTTGATGTAAATGCCAGTTTTTCCATCCACCACATTATCAACAGAAAGATCAACCCATAAGTAATCACTACATACACATAATCGTGTGCCATGCCAAAATATTGATTGTAGTGTACTAATACTAATACTAAAGCCAGCATACGAAGTATGTTAATAAGTAATATTAAAGATAGGCCAAACGGAATAAACCAAATTTTGTTTTTATGGTGATTGCCAAAAACCAAAATGAATCCCGTAAAGATGACTAATGGTGCTATGCCCAAGCACAAGTCAGCTACAAAAATGGGGCGTGCGCCATCTACCATAATCATACGGCCATTATGATGTATAGAGTAGCCGAAGAATTGTAAGATGGTAACTGTGCTTGCAGCAATAAAATTGCCTAACAGGTTTTGAAATTTTTCCCAGCCACCCCACAAAAAGTTATCATAGTGTTCGGCAAAATATTTAAAAATGCGCCAAGCCGTGTACACCACTGCCATGCTTACAGCAAAACGTAGTGGTTGAAGAAGTTTTTTATTGCCCAAAAATTTTTGTAGTAAAAGCTGCATACATTAGTCCACCAGGCCGAGGTGCATTTCTCCAAAGGTGTACTTGAGGTATATAACAAATGCAATCATTGCAATGCCTAGTACATAGGCCGGCTGTTGAAGCGACTTATAGCGCAGTACATCGTCTTTCATCACTTCTATGTAAAATAGCGCATACCATGATATGCATAGCCCAACAAACATAGTGGCCAATTGCACGCCTTGTATCCATACATTCCACGGAAAAGAAATGTACATGCAAAGCACAGCACCCGGAAAAAAAGGCAACATAGCGGTTTCAAAAAAGTAATTTCTGCGTCTATCTACCTTGTTAACTTTGCTGTAAGAGTAAGAGAACATGATAAACGGACGGGCGTAGTTCACTGCAAAATATCCCAACAATGCTAAAAAAGGTAATGTAAGTACATAGTTTGCAAAATGGGGTAAATGCCACCAAGCAAACAACACTGCTACATTGCTGTAAAAGGGCGAATTATATTCTCCGGCACCTAGTGCACCTGAAATGGCTTGCGCACAAAATACAGATGTACCACACACAAACCCCCATAGAAAAAATAGATTAAGCACTACCTTTTTGTCTCGTAATTTATCATAGATGTATAAGCATGCTAACCCAAAGAGCAACGGATAAAGTATGGCAGAACCATAAATTAGGGTAACGGTTTTTTTATTCCACTCATGATAAATAAATCGTATGCCATAGTAGTATATTAATGCATCGAATTTATAGACCATACCTACAAATGCCATCACAAACCATTGTGTGTAGGTGAGTATGCTAAACGCTAAAACTAAACACACGGTGGAGTTCATAAACCTGAACACCTTGCTGTGCCACATTTCTTGACCTTTGGTAATTTCCATGCTGTTGATATTAAGGGTTATTGGGGTCTGTACTTGGCTTTGGCAAAAATAGATGCCGCATCATGTTTCAATATCAAATCATTTAGCGAAATTTCATTGCCATTGTTTTCCATAAACTTTTTCACGATTTGCCATCCGATAAAGTTACCAATATTACCCGGTGCATCAACAGGCATACCACTGGTGGTTGGCCCTTCTGATAAATAGCGTGTTTTATCCATAGCATTACTTTTATAGAGCAAATCTTTATCGTTCATAAACTGCCAAATACTTTTCTCACTGCTATAACACCAATCTGTTTGAGCTTGTGTGTAGCCAAGCAACAAACTATCGGGCGCTTCAGGCAGTATCATAGAAAGAAAGTATATCTCTTTACCCCGCTCGGTAATGGCCTCTATCAGGTTTTGGTTGTCTTGCTCGGTATAGAAATAGTCGTTGTAGAGCGCTTCTATTGTAAAGCGGGCAATGTATTCTCTACGCATTTTATGGCGGATGTAGGCATATACCCCTGCACTATCGTAATCGGGATTATTTGCGCCTAAAAACATATCTAAGCCAACCACAAATTTATCTTGCCCAAATGGCGATACACCTGCCTGATAGAGGGAGTTAAATGCAATAATCTGCGGCTCTTTAAACTGTGGGAAGTAATGTTTAAAGTATAGAAACGCCTGAGTTAAATCTGCTTGTACATCTTTAGTATCGGCAAACTCGCGCTTTATGCCCGCTTCAATTTTGTTCACATAAGCATCAGCCAAAAAACTTGTAATGGCCTGCTGCTCTATATCCGCTGTATCGCCCACTGGCCTTGGCCCTATCACCATTTCAGCAATGTAGAAATCATAGAAATCTGCATAGCGTGTACGCATACTTGTGCGCCATTGTTCAAAAGATGGTTGGGGAAACTTTTCAAAGTCGCTGCTAAAATCTAACCATTGCAAATCAACTTGTACATTACTTACATCGGGCTTTGGCCGACTTTTAGTACGTTTGCAGCCGTTGCACCCCAGCAGGGTAAGTAACAAGAAAATAACAACACCCGATAAAAGATTTTTAATCATGCTGCAAACTAAACTATCCATTCATTTTCCGGCAAAGAAGTATTACATGGTTTCAGCAATGCTGTTGCTTGCAATGTACACTCATGCAATCAACGATCGTATTCGGATAGGGCTTATGGCCTCACCGGGCATTGCGTGGAGCAATCCGGTAGGTAAAGACTTAGACAAAGGCAAGCCCCGCTTTGGCATTGGTTACGGATTTGTTTTTGAATACTGGTTTGCTAAAAATTATGGTTTAGCCACCGGGCTGGAGGGCAGTTTTGATGGTTGCAACATCAAAAACCGCGATGTATTTGCTTGGAAAGACACCTCAGGAAATGTGCTCAAAAATATTAATGAGAAATACGGATTTCATTATTTACAAATACCGGCCTACCTAAAGCTAAAAACCAACGAGATAAAAAGCAGCAAGTTTTGTGTGTGGGGTCAGGTAGGGTTAAACTTGGCATTTACTGTTAGTGCCCGTGCTACATTTAGCGATTCTATTTTTGCCTCTAACGGCACAGATATGGTTTTGGTAGAAAAGGAAAATATCTTTAGGCCTAAAAATGAAGTTACTCGCAGCATTAGTAATTTTCGTTCTAACTTTTTTGACATTCGCCTTGGCGCAGGAGCTGGTTTTGAATATGCTTTTGACGATAAGACATCGTTGGTTGCCGGCTTAATCTATCATAACGGATTTATTAATAATATTTTAGATGGAGACGTTAAAAAAGAACCCAACCTGATGCGCATGTTTAGTTTGCGGGTAGGAGTATTGTTTTAGGTAGTTTTTAGCACGTATTCAAAACACCTTTCAGGGTGGTAAACGTATTTCAATGAAAATTGCATTAGCCCAACTCAATTACCACGTTGGTAATTTTGAAGCCAATACCCAAAAAATTATTGCAGCCATAGGGCAGGCCGAAAAACTGGAAGCCGACATAGTGGTCTTTAGCGAACTGTGTATCTGCGGCTATCCGGCTCGCGATTTTTTAGAGTTTAACGACTTTATCGCTCAATGCGAATTAGCCATTGGGCAAATTGCTTCACACACCCACAAAGTAGCTGCGTTAGTTGGTGTCCCTCGCAAAAATCCGAAACCGGAGGGCAAAGATCTATTCAACTCGGCCTTCTTTTTATACGAAGGCAAAGTGCAACACATTACAGATAAAACGCTGCTTCCTACTTATGATGTGTTTGACGAATACCGCTATTTTGAACCCAATAAAAAATTTGAAACGGTACAATTCAAAGGACAAACACTGGCTATTACTATTTGCGAAGATATTTGGGATGTGGTACCAGATAGCGATAATATAAATGCACACAATCCACTCTACACTATTTCGCCATTAGATGAAGTGCGCAACCAACAGCCGCAAATTATTTTGAATTTATCGGCCTCGCCATTTAGCTATGAGCAGCACCAGCAACGGCTTAAGGTAATACAAGCCAATGTAAGGCGCTACAATGTTCCGATGGTGTATGTCAATCAAGTGGGTGCTCAAACCGAATTGATTTTTGATGGCGGAAGCATGGTAATGAATGCAAAAGGAGAGGTGGTGGCACAACTGCCATTTTTCGAAGAGCATTTGAGTGTGGTAGATTTGAACGTAGCTTCTAAAAGTGTAGTACCTGAAAGTGCACCGGCTATAGCATTAATACACGATGCACTTGTGCTGGGCATTTGCGATTACTTTACAAAGCTTGGGTTCAAAAAAGCAATACTCGGGCTAAGCGGTGGTATTGATTCTGCTCTCGTTTTGTATTTGGCCACAAGTGCATTAGGCAAAGAAAATGTGCTATCGCTATTAATGCCTTCCGGTTTTTCCAGCAATCATTCGGTGGATGACTCTTTGGCACTTTGCAAAAACTTAGATACGGCATATCATATTGTACCGATAGAGGAAAACTATCAGCAGTTTTTGGCCACTCTTCAGCCCCATTTTAAAGATACGCCTTTTAGTGTAGCCGAAGAAAATATACAGGCAAGAGTACGCGGAGTGTTATTGATGGCTTTTAGCAATAAGTTTGGATACATATTACTAAATACCACAAACAAAAGTGAAGCAGCTGTGGGCTATGGAACATTGTATGGCGATATGTGTGGCGGGTTGGCGGTATTAGGCGATGTGTACAAAACACAGGTGTATGAGTTGGCACGTTACATCAACAGAGATAGAGAGATTATCCCTCAAAACATTATCACCAAAGCACCTAGTGCAGAATTACGACCTAACCAAAAAGACACTGACTCACTACCCGAATACGAGATTTTAGATAAAATTCTTTTTCAATATATTGAAAAGCGCAGAAGTGCACGTGAATTGATAACAGACGGATATGATGCGGCATTAGTTTCGCGGGTGTTTAAAATGGTAAACACGAATGAGTGGAAGCGATTTCAGGCACCACCAATTTTGCGCATATCACCCAAAGCATTTGGTATGGGCCGGAGGATGAATATTGAAGGCAAATACTATTAATGCCTCTTGTAGAGAAGGCACTTGCAGTACGCCAACTTTTCTATTTTCACCACCCATTAGCAAACAAAAATAAACACCGCTATGAGCACTGCTACAGCCGTTAACTACAAAGAAGTTATTGAAAGAGCCATTAAGGCCATACACGCCCGCACCTTTTTTGCAGAATATCCGGAACACCCCAAAGCATACGGAGAAGAAGCCCCCAACAAAGGGTTAGAAGCATACAACACACAATTAGGCAAGCAGTTCTGCGGCCTGCTGCAACAAAATCCGGTAGCTTGGGTGGGCGAAGAAGTATCTCCTTATACCGGGAAAGCATTGGGGGTAACTTATCCTACTTTTGAGGTAGAAACGTTGATAGTGCGTGCCGGGCGCGCATTTGGACAGTGGAAAAAACTCAACGCAGATGAGCGAGCAGAAATATTGGTAAATGCATTAGATAGAATTAAACTTCGTTTTTTTGAAATTGCACACGCCACACAACATACCACCGGCCAAAGTTTTATTATGAGTTTTCAGGCCAGTGGCCCGCATGCCAGCGACCGTGCACTGGAAGCATTAGCTATGGGCTACGAAGAACTCAACCGGTTTCCTTCAAACATAGTATGGGAAAAACCCATGGGTAAAGCCAGTGTGGTGTTACAGAAAACATTTAAGCCCGTACCCAAAGGCATTGCGCTGTGTATTGGTTGCAGCACTTTCCCTACCTGGAATTCTGTGCCCGGCTTGTTTGCATCGCTCGTTACCGGCAACACGGTTATTGTAAAGCCACACCCAAAATCTGTTTATCCCATAGCCATAGTGGTAGCCGAAATTCAGGCAGCTTTGCAGGCAAAGGGTATAGATGCCAACGTGTGTCAGCTAGCAGTAGATAGTAGTAGCAATCTTATTACAAAACAATTGGCAGAACATCCGTTGGTGAAAATGATTGATTACACCGGAGGTAGCTCGTTTGGCGATTACATTGAGAGCATACCCGGTAAAGTTACGTTTACCGAAAAAGCAGGTGTTAACTCTGTAATTCTTGATTCGGTGGCTGATTTAAAACCTGTAGTGCAGAACCTCTCTTTTGCAGTGTCGCTCTATAGCGGACAAATGTGCACTGCCCCACAAAACTTTTTTAT
This sequence comes from Chitinophagales bacterium, assembly GCA_016787045.1. Classification (GTDB taxonomy): domain Bacteria; phylum Bacteroidota; class Bacteroidia; order Chitinophagales; family LD1; genus Bog-950. The sequence continues at coordinate 99,864 of JAEUVA010000034.1, read as the reverse complement.
TCCCGAGGGCGGTATCAAGCAAGGCGATACGGTGATTCCTTACGAGGAAGTGAAAAAAGCATTGGTAGATGCCATTGCCGGTATAGCTAATCATCCGCAGATGGGGCCGGGTACACTGGGTGCAATTCAAAATCCGGCTACCGTAAAAAGGGTGGAGTCGGTGAAAGACATCAGCACCGTTTTGCTGGAATCTAAAGCAGTGGCCAATGCCGAGTTTCCGGAGGCGCGTACTTGTTCGCCCATTGTGCTAGAGGCCGATGCACACGATAAAGGAGTGTATGAAAATGAGTTGTTTGGCCCCATTGTACTTATCATTAAAACGAAAGACACCAACCAATCTATAGAATTAGCCAAGAGCATGGCCGAAAAACATGGTGCCATTACATTTAGCGCCTACACTACCGATGAGCAAGTGGCCAATACCATAACCGAAGAATTGGAAAGTGTGTTTGCTCCGGTCTCGCTCAACCTAACCGGTATGATTTGGGTAAACCAGCACGCCACGTTCAGCGATTTTCACGTAACAGGCGGAAACCCTGCCGGTAATGCTTCCTTTACCAACCCCGAGTATGTAAATAAGCGTTTTGTTTGGGTAGGCCACCGCAGAATACAATAACTGATTTAACTAACATGTGTTAGTACTGCTATGAACCTATACCCACTTGTCAAAGAACTGTTGTTTAAAATGGATGCAGAAACTGCACACCATTTTACTATACAGCAGTTACAGTTGGCCGGTAAGTTTCCTTTTTTGCTACGGATGTTTGCAGCTAGCCATGCCAACCATCAGGCATTGAAGAAGAATTTGATGGGGATAGAATTCAGAAACCCCGTTGGTTTGGCAGCCGGCTTAGACAAAAACGGGGAAGTAATAGACGAAATGGGCCTGTTGGGTTTTGGATTTGTTGAAATTGGAACCATAACTCCCAAACCACAGCCGGGTAATGACAAGCCACGGCTATTTCGTTTACCAAAAAACGAAGCACTTATTAATCGCATGGGTTTTAATAATGTAGGTGCCGAGGTAGCTGCAGAAAAATTAAAGCGCAGAAAGACCAACATTGTAGTGGGAGCCAACATTGGTAAAAACAAAACAACGGCTAACGAAGATGCTGTACGCGATTATGAATATTGTTTTAAAACCCTGTTCGATTTTGCCGACTACTTTGTGGTGAATGTGAGTTCGCCCAATACCCCCGGGCTGCGTGCTTTGCAAGACAAAGAATCACTTACCGAAATACTTACTGCACTGCAAGACATTAACCATAAAAAAGCAGTGACCAAACCCATTTTACTCAAAATTGCACCTGATCTTACTCCTGAACAGATAAGCGAAGTAGTGCAGGTGGTGCAGCAAAGCGGCATAAATGGTATTGTAGCTACTAATACAACAATCAGCAGAGATGAGTTGAGTTATTCCCCCACCGAGATTGAACGTTTTGGTGCCGGTGGACTTAGTGGTACACCCATTACTCAAAAAAGCACATCAGTTATCGCACAAATTAAAGGTGTGGCAAAAGCTAATTGCACCATTATTGGTGTGGGGGGTATTATGAATGCAATTGATGCTGCGGAAAAGTTTAGTGCAGGAGCAGATTTAGTGCAACTCTACACGGGTTTCATCTATAAAGGGCCTCAACTGATAGAGGACATAAATGCGCAATTGATAAAAGCGAGCTAAAAAAAGAGCTATAGATTTGCAGTTTCTCCTCTGTAAATCTATAGCGCCTTAAATATTTAACCGATTAGTAGCCAAATAACTCTTGCAAACTTAGCTCTTGTACTGCGCCAAGAGATTGAAGAGCTTTCATATCCAAGTCTTCTTTTTTGCCAATAACCAGGTAGGTGTATTTTTTGCCTTTTACATGCTTATCAAAAAATGATTTCAAGTCTTTAAATGCAATAGTTTTTGCTTTTTCATATACTGTTTTTCTTACATCTTCATTTAATCCGCGTTTTTGTGCACGGTCATAAGCCCAATACATATAGCTGCGGGTAACCCAGTCGCTTTCCATGGTTTTGATTAAGCTGCTGCGGGCACCTTCAAATTGCTGTGGTACTTCTGGCATGTTATTCAGTAGTTTATTCATTTCCTCCAAAGCAGTTTTTAGTTTGTCGGATTGGGTGCCTACGTAACTAGAAATATAGTGTGACTCGTTAGCTTTTGCCGGAACCTCAAATCTGCTGTTAACGGCATAAGCCAGAGCCATTTTTTCACGTATTTCCTGAAACATAATGCTGCTAAGTCCTGAACCATAGTACTCGTTGTACATAAAAACATAAGGGTATAATTCCTTATTAAAAATTTCATCCTTAGCCAGCAGCACAATTTCCGCTTGTTTCATAGGATAATAGCAGACAAGCACTTTGCTTTGCGTAGTGGGTTGCTCTGCATATTGCTTTGCTGCGGGATAATCCTTAAGGGTAGGGGCTTTGGCGTGTAGCTTGTCTAACACTGCACCCACAGAGGTGGGATCTATTTGCCCATAGTAAAACACTTTGTGTTTGTAGGTGGTGAGCGACTGAAGTAAATTGGTGAGTTTTTCAGGGCTTATGGCAAGCATCTCATCCTCTGTCATCACGTAGTTAAACGGATTTGATTTGCCGTATTTGGCATAGTTCACTAAGCCAGAGGAGAGTATTGCACCTTTATTCTTTTTCGCATTTACTCGCTTTTGCAATATATCGTCTATCATGGCGGCATATACACCCTTGTCAGGTTTTGCGTTGGCAAGCAAATGCTCCAGCAGTTCTACCCCGGCTACTAAGTTTTCCTCTAATCCGCTTAGCGTAATGGTTACGCGGTCGCGGCCGGGGCTTACACTAAAATTCAAGCCGAGCTTATAAAATTCAGAAGTTAGCTCTTCGGCAGTGTATTTATCGGTACCCAAGTACTCTAAAAAGTTGATGGCTAATCCTAACTCACGGATATTATCGGTACCCATGTCAAAAATGTACACCAACTGAAATGTTTTGTTGACATCGTTCTTAATATAATCAAACGGAATAGTGCCACGACCAATTTTTTGGTGCAGAATATCTTTATTGAAGTCAATAAATTTTGGCGATAGGGATGGTTGCGGAATAGCATCCCACTTCTTCTTGAAATCAGACACATCTTCTTTGTTCATTACCACTGCGGTAATTTGTGGCTTTTCCACTTTGTGCACTTTTGCTTCGCCCAGTTCTTTGAAACATACCGCATAGTTGTTGCTGTAATGAGTATTCGCAAATTCTATAATATCTTTTTTGGTCACCTTTGCCATCTCATCTATTTCATTCACCCACTGTGACCATGGTATGTCATGCACAAAAGCGCCCATAATGGCATAGGCACGAGAGTCATTTTTCTCGGCTTCTTGCATTCGTTTCAGTTTCAGGTTTTGAATAACTGCTGGCAGCACCCAATCACCAAAATCGCCACTTTTTACTTTTTCTATTTCTGCTGATATTAGTTTTGATAGTTCTTTTAAAGACTGCCCTTGTTTGGGTTCTGCGTAAAATTTATGAAACACATAGTCGGTATTTTCGTCAACGTACGAGTACGCACGCAATACTTTTTGCTGCTGTACTAAATCAATATCAATCAAACCTGCCTGACCATTGGCTAAAATCATATCTACCAGCTTAACCATCATGGCTTCTTTGCTGTTGGCACCGTTAAACAGATAACCCATCATGATATGTTCGGGCATGGGTCCTACATATTTTTCAGTAACCGGTGAAGATAACTTAGGAGCGTCCGCTTTTTTGAAAGGTAAAATTCTGCGGCTTTGCCAGTCGCCAAAATATTTCAAAATAAGCTGGTACGTTTTTTCGGGATCCAAATCACCACTCATAATAATGGAGGCATTGTTGGGGCGGTAATAGGTATTGAAGTAATCCATAATGTTTACCATAGATGGATTTTTGAGATGCTCACCTAAACCAATAGTAGTTTGTGTGCCGTACGGGTGGTTAGGCAGTAAAGCACGGTCAATGGCTTCATCACTCCACCTGCGGTCGTTATCTTGGTTGCGGTTAAATTCTTCGTAAACAGTTTCTAACTCAGTATGGAAAATACGGAGTACACAATGGCGGAAACGTTCAGCTTCTAATTGCAAAAACTTGTCTAAAGCATTAGAGGGAATATCATTCACATAAACAGTCATATCTGTACTGGTAAACGCATTGGTGCCCTGTGCACCAATTGAGGTAGTCATTTTATCATACTCATTCGGAATGGCATATTTAGAGGCCTCGTAGCTGAGTTTATCAATCTCTGCGTAAATCTGTTTTTTGGCATCTTCACTTTTTTCGTTTTTGTGTTTTTCAAACAAGTCAGAGATTTGGGCAAGCAGCACTTTTTCTTTTTCCCAATCTTTGGTGCCAATGTTGGGTGTTCCCTTAAACATCATGTGCTCCAGGTAATGCGCTAAACCGGTAGTTTGTGCCGGGTCAAACTTAGAGCCGGCTTTAATGGCAAAAAGTGTTTGTATGCGTGGTGCATCTTTGTTTACGGTTAAAAAAACTTTTAGTCCGTTTGGCAAAGTGTATATCTGTGTGTTAAACGGATCGTTAGGTACAGTTTCTAAAGATACTTGCGGCTTGGAAGGTTCTGATTGGGTTTTGGCCTGCTCCTCTTGTATTTTTCTCATTCGCTCTTCGCGCTGTTTTTGCATTTGCTCGGTTTGCTCTGGGGTTAGCGGCCGTTGTGCGGGCAATACCGTGGGTACTTGTTGGCCACCACGTTGTGGGGCTGGCCTTCCATCGGGGTTTGCGGGTCGGGTATTGGGGTCTTGTGTGGTTATTGAACCGCTGGACGGTGCTGTTTGGCCACCCTCACGCACTTGAGCTTGCATTATTGTAATTGAAAATGCTAATGCCACTGCAAAAAGAAATTTTTTCATAGTAAAAAAGGGTTGAATTTTTGTTTAATCTATTTCTAAGTTAAATCGCTTAACTAATGTTTTAATGTTTGGGTTTAATTCAATCAAGCGGTCTAATTTCTCTTGAGGCGAATATGGTTTTTTACCTCCTGTATCTTGCTTATTGGCAACAATTATTAACGAAACACTGGCGCCAGTACGCTGCCCAATGTAATGTACCAATGCATTTTGTAAGGAATCAAATTGAGCTTTTTGCAGGTCACTGCTTACGGTTAGTTCTATATCCAGTTTTTCGTTTAACGCAGGTTTGAAGGTGTTAAACAGCCGCTTCATTCCTACGCTCTCTTCGGGCAGTTCGCTGGCAAAGTTGCTCCAGAGCAGCAGTAGATTTTCTTGGTTAAGAATGTAAACCTCTCCAGTGTATAGCTTTTCTTTGGCCTCGTCTTTTGCCGGGTCAGCGCTTTGTTGTGTAAGGGTGCTGGCGGTAATTAGTTTTTTGCTTTTGGCAATAGCCACCACGGGTGGTGTAGTATCTTTCTTTGGCGGTGTTTCGTTATTCTCCGGGTTAAATGCCGGTTCATTTACAACTGTAGCAGTACTGCTTTCTGTATGTATAGCGGGTTTCTGCAGATTTGGCTGAACGGGTTGTTGAGTGTTGGTTGAGTTACTCAGTTTTTTTTTTGACTCAGCACCCGACTGCTGAACTACTGCATTGACATAGCACATTTTAATGAGCGCTATTTCTACCGTAAGCCGTTTGTTTTTGCTTTGCTTGTATTGTATATCGGCCTCGTTGCCAATCTTTAAACAATTGACTAAAAAATCTGGTGTTGCTAAAGATGCTTGAGCTGCATACTTCTGCCGCAATGAATCACTCACTTCCAACAATTTTACAGTGCCGGAGTCTTTGCTAAACAATAGGTTGCGAAAATGCTCACATAGCCCCAGCACAAAATCATCGCCCTCAAAACCTTTTTTCAAAATTTCATCTAACCACCCAAATGCTTTGGCTGCATCTTCTGCAAGCAATGCATCGGTTACTTTAAAAAAGTAATCGTAGTCTAACACATTTAGGTTTTCAAGTACCCATGCGTAGGTCAGGTTTCCATCGCCAAAATTACTGAGCCGGTCAAACATACTTAGCGCATCGCGCATGCCGCCATCTGCCTTTTGCGCAATAATGTGCAGTGCCTCATCTTCGGCTGCGGTGCCTTCGGTTATGCAGATGTTTTTAAGGTGCCCAACAATGGTTTCTATGCCAATTCTGCGGAAATCAAAAATCTGACAGCGAGACAGAATGGTTGGAAGTATTTTGTGTTTTTCTGTTGTAGCCAAAATAAATTTACAGTGCGCAGGGGGTTCTTCCAGCGTTTTTAGAAATGCATTAAATGCACTGGTAGAGAGCATGTGCACCTCATCTATAATGTAAATTTTGTATTTGCCGGATTGTGGCGGAAAACGCACCTGATCCACAATTACCCGCATATCATCTACGCTATTGTTGGAGGCGGCATCTAACTCATGGATATTAAACGAAGCATTTTGCTGAAACGAGGTGCAAGAGCCGCATGAACCACAGGCCTCATAATCGGCACTTATATTTTCGCAGTTGATGGTTTTGGCTAAAATACGCGCTGCGGTAGTCTTACCTACTCCGCGCGGTCCGCAAAACAAAAAGGAGTGTGCCAAATGGCCTGTACGGATGGCGTTTTTTAATGTAGTAGCCACCTGCTCTTGCCCCAGCATATCGCTAAAGCGCATGGGGCGGTACTTTCGTGCACTTACAATGTAGTCGGCCATAGAGGGGTGAAAATAGAAAAACCCTTTGCTTGATAAATCTTCTAGCCCGTCAGTTATTCACGTTTCCACAAGGTAAGCACCAACCCATATTTCATCGGTTAGGCAAAGATGTGTGACCGTATGGGGAAGAGATTAAAGCCAACAAATGTTTCTTCCTACATTTTTAAAACAGAAATCTACAGAACGGATTCCCAACTAAAATCATCTCCAGCCATACAAAAATGTATTTCATATTCGCCCCAAAATAAAAGCCATGAGCAACGGAGTGTACTACAGCGAGTATTTACAGTTGGATAAAATACTTAACGCACAAACTTTAGAAAGCGATAAGGCGGGTGACCATGCGCATGACGAGATGTTGTTTATTATTATTCATCAGAGTTACGAGCTATGGTTTAAACAAATACTATTTGAGGTGGGCTCGGTAATGGAAATTATGAGCAAGCCCAACATCAGCGATAACTCACCCGACTTATTTACCGTCAACCACCGGCTCAACCGTGTTATCACCATATTGGATGTATTAGTACAAAAGATTGACATTTTGGAAACCATGACTCCGCTAGATTTCTTGGATTTTCGCAACCGCTTACGCCCGGCATCCGGTTTTCAGAGCATACAGTTTAAAGTGTTGGAAGCATATTTAGGGCTGCGGATGAATCAACGCCATGGCAAGGAGTATTACACCAGCCAACTAAAACCCGAGGACAAAAAGTTTATTGAAGACACCGAAAAAACAAAGCCGCTGATTGATTTGGTGAATGAATGGTTAGAGCGTATGCCATTTTTTGACGAACAAAATTTATGGCCCGATGGATGGAACAGCAACACAGAGCATCCATTTTGGAAAGCATATCAAGTGGCTTATGATGCAAGTTTACTACCTGCCGAAAAAAATAATCTCCACCGGTTTGAAACGCTGTTTTTGGGCAATGAAAAAACTACTGAAACAGTTCTATCACCCCGCGCGCGCAGGGCAGCACTTTTTATTTTAATGTATCGCGATTATCCGTTGCTGCAGTTGCCTTTTCAACTCATCAATAACTTGTTAGAGATAGATAATACACTCTCTAATTGGCGCTATCGGCACATTAACATGGTACACCGCATGATAGGTACCCGTACGGGAACAGGCGGAAGCACAGGTAAAGATTATCTGCAAGGGGCACTCAATAGCCACTATATTTTTAAAGAATTTGCCGAGTTGACCTCTTTTATGATAGAGCGAAATAAACTGCCCAAACTTTCTGCAGCCATGAGTCAACGATTGGGCTTTGATGTATAGCCACATTATTGGCTTTTGATAGTGAATAGTTTTCTGCATTTGCAATTGCTAAAACTTTATGTTGGTTTGCCGTACAACAAGTAAAGAATTATGAAGGGAATTATATTGGCCGGAGGAAGTGGTACGCGACTCTACCCCATCACCTACGCCATCAGCAAGCAAATCATGCCTATCTACGATAAGCCCATGATTTATTATCCGCTATCGGTATTAATGAAAGCGGGTATCAATGAAATTTTGATTATTTCCACGCCTACCGATCTACCCAATTTTGAGCGCTTGTTGGGCGATGGAAAAAAATACGGTTGCTCGTTTTCATACCAAGTGCAAGAAGTGCCAAACGGGCTCGCGCAGGCATTTGTATTAGGCGAAAAATTTATTGGAAATGATAAGGCGGCACTAATTCTTGGCGATAATATTTTTTATGGAACGGGTTTAGATACATTGCTTAAATCTAACAGCAGTCCAAATGGTGGTGTGGTATTTGCCTACCACGTAAGCGACCCCGAGCGCTACGGTGTAGTAGAGTTTGACCCAAGCGGCAAAGCCATTTCTATTGAAGAAAAGCCCAAGCAACCCAAAAGCAATTACGCTGTGCCCGGATTATATTTTTACGATAATCAAGTAATAGAAATTGCTAAAGCACTTAAGCCAAGCCCAAGAGGCGAGTACGAAATTACCGATGTAAACAAAGTGTATTTAGAGCAAGGTAATTTGCATGTAGGCATCTTAGACCGCGGCACAGCTTGGTTAGATACCGGTACGTTTGATTCGCTGATGCAGGCCTCGCAGTTTGTACAAGTTATTGAGCAACGGCAAGGCCTAAAAGTAGGTTGCATAGAAGAAGAAGCATGGCGGCAAGGATTTATTTCTAATCAACAATTGCATCAGTTAGCAGAGCCACTGCTCAAAAGCGGCTACGGAAAATATTTGCTGGAATTAATTTCATAAAAAACTAATATATGGAGAAAGGATTTAAGACCAGAATTCTGGTAACCGGTGGCGCAGGTTTTGTGGGCAGCACTATGGTGGACAAGCTGATAGAAAACCCCGATAACTTTGTGTTGATTGTAGATAATCTCTCCACCGGAAACATTAAAAGATTACCGGAAAAAAATCAATACAACAACTGGAGGTTTATTAAATGCGATGTAAACTCGTATAGAGACATTGCCGCTATACTTACTTCTTATCAATTAGATTTTGTTTTTCACTACGCAGCAGTAGTAGGAGTTATGCGTACCCTAGAAAACCCCGTAGCCGTACTCAATGATATAAACGGGTTTAAATACATTTTAGACCTCTGCAAAAACACCGGAGTAAAAAGAATCTTCTTCTCTTCTTCGTCAGAGGTTTATGGAGAGCCGTTTGAGCATCCGCAAAACGAAATGACCACCCCGCTAAATTCTCGCTTACCTTATGCAGTAGTAAAAAATGTGGGCGAAGCGTTTTTAAAAAGCTACAAACAGGAGTATGATTTAGACTACACCATATTCCGTTTTTTCAATACATACGGGCCTAAGCAAAGCAGCGATTTTGTGATGACGCGCTTTATCAAAACTGCATTAGATCATAAACCCATTACTGTCTATGGCGATGGTTCACAAACCCGCACCTTTTGCTACCGCGATGATAATGTAGATGCCTGTGCACGATGCATGTATGAAGATTTGCATGTCAATGATACGGTAAACATCGGGAGCGATTACGAAATATCTGTATTAGACTTAGCTAAAATTATCATCGGCATCACCAACTCTAAGTCAGAAATTGTACACTTACCTCCACTCAAAGAAGGTGATATGACCCGCAGAAAGCCCGATATCGCCAAAATGAAAAAACTCTTAGGACGCCCCATGACAGCTTTGGAAGAAGGTATTCGGAAAACGATTGAGAGCGGGCAGTATAATTTCTAAGCATGGCAAAAGTATTAGTAACCGGTGGCGCAGGGTACATTGGCTCGCATACCATTGTTGATCTAATGCAGCATGGGTTTGAGGTAGTGTGTATAGATAATTTTCTGAACTCAACACCCGAATCTTTAGCTCGTATTGAAAAGATAACCGGCAAACCCGTTGTTCACTATAATGTAGATTTATGCGATAAAGCCGCCACTGCAAAAGTTTTTGAACAAGAGAAAAGCATAAGTGGTATTATCCATTTTGCGGCATTAAAATCGGTGCCCGATAGCGTGAAACGCCCGCTGGTTTATTATAAAAACAACCTTATTTCACTGCTCAATCTTTTGGAGTTAAGTAATGAATTTGGAGTGGAGCAATTTGTGTTTTCATCATCGTGCTCAGTGTATGGCAATACCACCGATTTGCCGGTAACAGAAAGCACCTCGTTTGGTAAAGCGGAGTCGCCATACGCGCACACCAAGCAAATGGGCGAAGAAATTATACTGACCAACGCAACAGTAACTGACACAAAGTTTATTTTGCTAAGATACTTTAACCCGGTTGGCGCACACACCAGTGGTTTTTTGGGTGAAGAAAATACCGATCAGATAACCGCTATTGTACCTCGCATTACCGGCACTGCTATTGGTAAGTTTGAAAAGTTTACGGTTTTTGGTACAGATTACCCCACCCGCGATGGCTCTTGCATTCGCGACTATGTACATGTGATGGATATTGCCGATGCGCACACCAAGGCGATACAGTATCTGCAATCGGGTGCTTCTACTATAAAAGTAGAAACCTTTAACCTGGGTACCGGAAATGGTGTAAGTGTGTTGGAGGCCATACAATCTTTTGAGCGAGTGAGTGGTCAAAAACTCAACTACACATTAGGCGCCAGAAGGGAAGGCGATGTGGTAGCCATCTATGCCAATAATCAACTGGCACAGCAAAAACTAAACTGGCGAGCGCAATATTCGCTAGATGATATGATGCGCACGGCTTGGGTCTGGGAGCAGCAACTCCACAAAAAGTAACCAAACTTGTTGCTTTATCGGCTTTCATTAACTTCATGTAAAATTAAAGTTAATGAAATGTTTTGCCCCCGTTCTTCTTTTGTTGCTCTTCTTTGTTTCGTCTTGCGAGAGAGATCGTGAACACAAACAAAAAGTGTACGATAATGGCCCTACCGATAGTTTAAAAATAAACGAAATACAAATAATTGCCAGCCACAACAGTTATCACCTTAAAACCGACCCGGAGTTGTTTGCATGGCTAATGTCTTTAGACTCTTTAGGTGTACTGCCAAGCGCTTATGGGCCGGGAGAAATTGACTACGAACATCAGCCATTAGAAACTCAACTGAATGATTATGGCGTTCGTGGTTTTGAGTTAGATATTAATAACGATCCGCAAGGTGGGCATTACTACCACCGTCAAGGCCTATCGCTTATTGCAAAACCTACAGCATCAGGCATAGATGAACTCAATCAGCCCGGATTCAAAATCATACACATTGTTGATTTTGACTTTAATTCAAATCATAATACGTTTAAATCGGCATTGACTGCCCTGCACAATTGGAGTAAGGCGCACCCCAATCATTTGCCACTTTTCGTAAACGTAGAAACCAAAGATGATGTGCCGGCCGATCAACTGACCATGCTGCCCAACCTGACTAAAAAGGTGGCATACGATGCCGATGCCTGCAACAAAATGGACGAAGAGATAAAATCTGTTTTCGGAAACGATTTACAAGGTGTGCTAACCCCTGACAATGTACGCGGCACATACACCACATTAGAAGAAGCCGTACTGGCCGGTAATTGGCCACAGCTATATAAAGCAAGGGGTAAAGTGATTTTCATTATGCAAGGTGCTGCTGAAAGTTTATACAAAGCAGGGCATCCATCATTGCAAGACAGAGCAATGTTTGTATTTGCGAGTCCCGGAACTCCCGAAGCGGCATTTGTAATATTAAATGACCCGGTTTCAAAATATACGCAGATTCAGCAACGGGTGGGGCAAGGGTACATTGTGCGCACTCGTAGCGATGCCGGCACAACCCAGGCACGCAATAATGATTATACGGATATGAATGCGGCCTTCAGCAGTGGAGCGCAAATTATTTCTACCGATTACTATAAACCCGATAGCCGTGCCGGTACTGGCGGATGGAGTAACTATCAAGTAAAATTTCCCAATGGTGAGTTGGCACGCATTAACCCTGTTTCGGCTGCTGCAAAGCAGGATTTGGGTGTAATTAAAGAGTAGTGTTAACACAGCGTTAATAGCGGTTGTTATTTTTGCAGTATGAACAAAAGGCGCAAAATTAAAGTATGTGTCATTAGCGATGTGCATCTTGGTTTTGTGGGTTGCAAAGCCAAAGAACTCAACCGGTATTTAGAGAGCATTGAGCCGGAAATTCTCATCATCAATGGTGATTTGATTGATATCTGGCAGTTTCGCACATACTATTTTCCAAAAAGCCATACCAAAGTATTGCAGCATATTTTTCGGTTTATTAGTGAAGGGGTGAAGGTGTATCTGCTCACCGGCAATCATGATGAAATGCTGCGCAGGTACTCCGGTTTGTTGTTGGGCAACCTAACTTTGGAGGATAAAGTGGTGCTGGAGTTAGATGGTAAGAAGCATTGGTTTTTTCATGGCGATGTGTTTGACATCAGCATGCAGGGTTCGCGGTGGTTAGCTAAACTGGGTACTACAGGTTACGAGTTGCTGATACTGATCAATAAATTCATCAATTTTTTTCTTGAATTGCTTGGCAAGCCCAAATCTTCTTTTTCGCAGAGTATAAAGCGAGCTACCAAGCGCGGGGTAAAAAAACTGCACGACTATGAAACTACCGCTGCCGAAATTGCTATTGACAACGGTTACCATGTAGTAGCCAACGGCCACTCACATATGCCTGACATTCGCGAGATTACTACCGAAAACGGCAAGGTGCTTTACCTCAACAGTGGCGACTGGGTAGAAAATATGACCGCTTTGGAATACCACAACAGCGAGTGGAAGCTTGTTTGGTACAAAGACCTTCACTTTCCGAAAACGTGGTTGAAGTTGGAAGATGGGGATTTACCGTAGTATTATTTCTTAGCAGTTAGCAATTCCTTCATCTGCTCCGGCTTATTCAACAGTTCAATGGCTTTAGCCACTTCCGGGTCGTTTTGATAGCTTTTTTTTACTTTGCCGTAAGCATAGTAGTAGCGCCCCACAATTTCGTTTTCTAACACCGTAACAATTTCGGTCTTGTATTTGACTAAGTCCTGCTCTTTATCGTTAGCGAGTTTCTTTTTCAAACTTTCATAGTTGCCTTTAAATGCATCAAAATACTTTTCATCGGTAGCTACTTCTTTAAGTTTATCCAGTTTAACTTCAGAATCGGTTTTGTACGTAAAGTTTTTTGACTTGATATATGCCACAAAATCGTTGTAATCTTTGTCGGTAAGTTTAAATGTGGCCGGGTCTTCAATGTTGTTTCTTTGTAAAGTGTAAGCAGTTACAAAATCAAAAACTAAGTGTTGCTCATACAATTCATCAGCTACTTTGCTATGCTCCGGTTTAGGCATCAGCACATCGGGATCCACACCTCCACCGTCCCACACCTTGCGGCCGGCCTGTGTTTTAAACTCTACTTTTAATGAATCAGGAATTCGTTTAACGCTACCATCTTCATTTTTTTCGGCATAGTTGAGTGCCTGTATGCAGCGGCCTGACGGGATATAATATTTTGCTGTAGTAACTTTTAGCATGGTATTATACGAAAGTGGTTTGGTTACTTGTACTAAGCCCTTGCCGTAGGTTTTTTGCCCTACTACCACCGCTCGGTCATAATCTTGCAGAGAGCCGCTTACAATTTCGGATGCCGAAGCACTGGTAGAGCTGGTGAGCACCACAACCGGTATTTTCAAATCAGTAGCATCGGCTTTTGTTTTAAAAGTATTGTTCCATTCCTCAACTTTGCCCTTTGTGGTAACTACCAGTTTATCTTTATCAATAAAGATATTTACAATATTTACCGCTTCAACCAACAAACCACCCGGATTGCCGCGCAAATCCAGTATAACACCCTTCATATCGGGGTTTGAGCGCTTTAAACTGTCAAAAGCATCTTTTACATCACGGCCAGCATTTTCGTTAAATATCTTCAACTTAATACATCCCACCTCTGGTGATACCATACCAAAGAACGGTACATTGGTTTCCTGAATTTCTTCGCGAGAGAGGTTGAGGTTAAGCATCTTGGTATCCAGCAAAGATGCTTTGCGCTCTATTTGCAACAACACTCTGCTCTTAGGTTCGCCAATCAGAAATTTTTCAATGTCATCTTTCTTACGGCCTTGAGTAGTAGAGCCATCAATACTTTTAATGATATCTCCTGTTTTTACGCCTGCCTTATCAGCAGGTTGGTCTTTCCAAACGGCTGTTACCACCGGATAGTTGTTCATTACCTCTATTTCAATGCCAATTCCTCCAAACTTGCCACCCTGCTGTATGCGCGCGTTTTCTATTTGCGATTGTGAGTAGTAATTAGTGAAAGGGTCTAAAGTTTTCAGCATGCCATCAATGCAATTGCGCATGAGTTTGCTCGGCTCCACATCATCTACGTAGTAGGTGTTTACTTCTTTGTAAAGCGAAGCAAAAACATCCATGTTTTTAGATAACTGAAAGTACTTATCTGTAGCAGCTGTTGCTATGAAAAGCACTACGGGCAGGGTAAGTAATAGGATTATTTTTCTATTCATGATTTGCATGCTTATTTCTTGGCCAAAATTTGTTTCATCTGTTTTTCATCGCGCAATACTTCTACGGCTTTCTTTATTTCATTATCGTGGCCAATAGAGTTTTCAATACGGCCAGTATTGAGGTAGTAGCGCGAAGAAATCTCTTCTTCTAACATGCTTTTGATTTGCTGTTTTTCTTTTAGCAAGTCATTCTGTTTGTCGTGTGTCATACTTTTTTTCATGGCATCAAAGTCATCTGCAACTGTGGTATAGTAGTTTTCTTTTTCCGCTACTGTTTTTAGTTCTTCTAGCAATTTTTCGCTGCGGGTGGTGTAGTCGTATTCCTTTTTGTTGAGCCACTTCATAAAATCTTCGTACTGCGCATCGGTCAATGCAAAAGATTTGGCACTTGAAATTTTTTCGTGCTTGGCCCGATACTCGTTGGCATAGTCAAACATCAAACTCTTGGTAACTAAACTAATGGTAATGTTGGCTAATTTCTCTGGATCGGTAGCTACATCAGGGTCTATGCCGCCACCATCATACACCGTGCGGCCATTGCGGGTTTTAAAGGCAACTTTCAAAGAATCAGGAATGCGTTTTACGCTGCCGTCTTCATTTCGCTCGGCATAATTTATGGCCTGTATGCAACGGCCCGATGGGATGTAGTACTTTGCCGTGGTGATTTTCAGTTTTGCACCAAACGGTAGCGGACGAGTACTCTGCACCAAGCCCTTGCCATAAGTTTTTTGACCGATGATGACAGCGCGATCTAAATCTTGCAGAGAACCGCTAACAATTTCGCTGGCAGAGGCAGAGCCGCCATCCGCTAACACCACCACAGGTAGTTTGGTATCGGTAGGATCGTTAGTGGTAAAAAATGCTTTGTTCCATTCGCTCATTTTGCCTCGGGTAGAAACTATTTCTATGTTTCTATCCACAAACACGTTAGCTACGTTTATGGCCTCGTTGAGCAAGCCGCCAGGGTTGCCACGCAAGTCCAGTATCACTCCTTTGAGCTTTTCTTTGCCTTCCATGCTTTGCAGCGCCAGTTTTACCTCTGCACCGGCACGGTCGGTAAAGTTGCTCAGCCGGATGTAGCCAATTTTTTCATCTACCAATCCGTAGTAGGGCACGTTTTTGATTTTTATTTCCTCGCGGGTGAGGGTTACCATCAACTCTGCTTCGCTGCCATCGGCTTGCAGTCGCTTAATTTTTATATCTACGTTTGTGCCAGGCTTGCCCTTGAGCATAGCGCTTACTTCATCGGTTTTGTAGTTTTTGGCGCTTTTGCCGTTTACCTCAATAATTTTATCGCCTGCCCTTAAACCGGCCTTAGCTGCTGGGCATCCTTCGTAGGGTTCAGTAACCATTACCCACTCGCCCCGAGTGCCGATGATGGCACCTATACCGCCATATTTACCCGTAGTTTGTATGCGGTATTCGTCCATGTCTTCTTCGGGTATAAAATCGGTGTATGGGTCTAAATCTTCCAGCATGGCCACCGCACCCGCTTGCATTAACTTATCTGCGTTAAGGGTATCCACATAGTAGGTATTCAACTCTTTGTACAAGGTTGAAAATATATCCAAGTTTTTTGTAATCTCAAAAAAACTGACATGGGTAAACGCCAGTGATACAAACGCTATAACAGCTACTGTTGCGGTGAGGATGGTCTTTTTTCTGCTCTGCATATTCATCAAAGTAAAGGGCAGTAGTTAGGATGCTTTAGTTTATACAATTGCACAGCCCAACCGCCTGTTAAATACGAACATAATGTATTACGCGAGGTTGCAGAATATGTTGTGAATTGACAAAACAGGTTAGCAGATTTTAGCAACTAACGGTTTAACCACCAGATGGAGACATTTAGCACAGCAGCAAAACTTACCCATATAAGGTAAGGTACTAAAAGCAATGCGGCAGTTTTGTGTATGCTCCAAAAAGAAATAATGGTGAGCAGTATACAAATCCAAAGTACCGCTATTTCTGCTAAGGCATAGCCGGGGCTTTGCCACTTAAAAAATATGATACTCCAAAAAAAATTGAGCACAATTTGAAAAGCAAAAAGCGCTACGGCAGTTGTTTTAGATTGGGTAGTGGTAGCGTATATGATTAAAAACAATGCCAAGCCCATCATGGCATACAGCAGCGTCCACACCGGGCCAAAAAGCCAGTTAGGTGGGTTAAAAGATGGCTTTTGTAAAGTGGTGTACCAACCGTTAACTCCCTCTATGGTAAAAATGCCGGATACACCGCCTATCAAAAGTGGAGTGGCAATGCAAGCAATGGCAATTAGCACCGTTTTAATATTCATGGGTTAAAGAACATGTTTTATGGCTGAATGTTTAAGGCACCGGGTCGTACCCATGCCCACCCCAAGGGTGGCAACTCATAATGCGCTTGGTGGCCAACCATGTTCCCTTAAACATACCGTACTTTTTCAATGCTTGTATGCTGTATTCACTACAAGTTGGAGTATAGCGACACGTAGGCGGCAATAGCGGAGAAATCAGCCGCTGGTAAATGCGAATGGGCAATATGAAAACAAATGCCAGCCAACGGATCATGCAAGTTTAGATTTCAATTTTTCCAGCAGATGGAGTATTGTTTTTTCAGCGATAGAATAATCGGGCAACTCTTTGCTTTTACACACCCACATGATGGCTAATTGCTTTTGTTGCTGTGTCAATAGCTCATAAAGCGGCCATTTGTTTTTGCGCCACACTTCGCGCATCAGCCGTTTGATGCGGTTGCGGTCGGTAGCGTGTTTGTAGTTTCGTTTAGGTACTGAAAAGGCGGCTTGTATCGGAAATTGCGTAGCCAGAGGTACAAATAAATAAACGAGGGTAAATCCGTTTCGTGAAACTGATTTACCCTCGTTAAAAAGTTGGTCTATCAATTTTCTGCTTTTGAGTTTTTCAGATGAGCCAAAAGCACTTTTGTCTTTTAGCGCAGCCAACTCAGCTACAGAAAATTGTGAAATGGCAATATTACTTGAGGCGTTTCTCGTCAGAAACGGTGAGTTTTTTGCGGCCTCTGCCTCTTCTTCTTGCCAAAACTTTTCTTCCATTTTTGGTTTTCATTCTTTCTCTAAAGCCGTGCTTATTTTTTCTTTTTCTACGGCTTGGCTGAAATGTCATCTTCATAACACGTGCAATTTAAAGTTAACCCCTTTTTTTAAAAAGGGACGCAAATGTAGAAATAACGCGGACAAATACAAGGGATGGCAATTGTCAGATGCCGGAAGCCAAAAGTTGGAGTGGTTTTTACCTGCCGAAATCATCTTTTCTTTTTTTAACAAATGGCGTACAATGTTTAGTGTGTCTAATCGTTTTCTAATTTGTAAGTTTGTGGCGAAATTTCGCTGGCAACTGATTTTCGCTGATTTTGAGTCCGTGTGAAAGTTGCCCGAAAGTACCTGACGATTTTTAATCTACCATATTTTTTCACAACGCCATTTTCAGACACAAAAATGGCACAAACCAAAGGAGGTCGGCTATGAAACCAACACCACTATTTGCTCTTTGCCTGGGCTTCCTGTTTGCCCTGGTGAGCGAAACAACTTTCGCACAAAACGCCCCGAAAGCAGGAGATTTATCAAACACCGAAACCCCGCAAGCGGTGATGAACCATGCGGTAACCAATGCCGATGTATTGGTGATGACGGGTAAAATTATTGACGCCACTACCGGCAGGCCGATTACAAATGCAAAAATTAATATTGACAAGTTTGGTGATGAACTGATGCAGGCCTCTATTGACGAAAAGGGAAACTACGCCATGGCGCTCAATAAATCTGAGTTGGGAGAGCCCATCCGCGTAATTTTTAAGATTGCGGGTTACAAGCGTTATGTGGTAAAAAACGTAGATAAAACGGTGAAGTACGTAGATGCTGATATTTACTTGCAACCTATGGAGAGCGAAGAAAAAAGCAAGGCCTCCATTAAGTTTGAGCTAAACCCGGATCCATTTAACCCGTTGGTGATTAAATTGCAATAGTTTCTAAAAGTAATTTCACGTAGCCCGCAACACTGCACAATTTGTGTAATGTTGCGGGCTTTTTAACTGCAAAAAATGAAGACAACCGATTTGTGCGATGCACATCCGCAAAAAATAAAAGTGGCCGAGCCAATTGGCTTTAAAAGTTTTGGCACTCACCACAGTTTTTTTGGCCGCATTGCTACTGTAAAATGTTTTGAAGACAATAGCTTTGTGCGCAAAGCGCTTGAAACAGATGGGCAAGGCCGTGTGCTGGTAGTAGATGGTGCCGGCTCAATGCGCTGTGCGCTATTGGGCGATATGCTGGCCGACTTAGCTATCAAAAATGGTTGGAGCGGAGTAATTGTAAATGGGTGTATTCGCGATTCGGCTGCTATTAATGAAATGTCTATTGGCGTAAAGGCGCTCAACACCATGCCACTCAAAAGTGAAAAGCGCAACGAAGGGCAAACAGAGGTTGCTGTAGAGTTTGCCGGCATCAACTTTGTACCCGGCCATTGGGTATATGCCGATGAAGACGGAATAATTGTTTCGGCCGAAATGCTGATTTAGGTTAACTTTGCACCCTCAAAACTTACTGATATGGAAGTAAAATATGCCGTATTTGGCCTCGGAACACCCGAAGTGATAGTAATAGTAGTAGTAGTACTGCTGCTTTTTGGCGGTAAAAAAATACCTGAATTGATGCGCGGCATTGGGCAGGGAGTACGAGAGTTTAACTCTGCCAAAAGTAATCTCAAGCAAGAAATTGAGCAGGGTATGAAAGAAGGTTCTAAACCGGTAGAGGAAAAAAAGTAGTTTTTGCTATTTAGCGGAGCAAAAACAAACTGTTGAGATTGTATATGAACCTGCCCATCAGAGCCGTACAGCAAAATATTAAAGACGGCACCACTACTTGCCAAAAAATAGTTACCGATTATATAGCGCGTATTGAAGCACACCGGCACCTCAATGCCTACTTAGAAGTATTTGCAGATGAGGCAATGGCAAGAGCCAAACAGTTAGACGAAAAATTGGCGCGTGGCGAAAAAACGGGTCAACTGTTTGGTTGTGTAATTGCTATTAAAGACAACATCTGCTACATCGGCCATAAGGTTTCGGCCGGCTCAAAAATTTTGGATGGTTTTACTTCTATCTACAACGCCACTGTGGTAGAGCGGCTTTTGGCCGAAGATGCCATCATTATTGGTCGCACTAATTGCGATGAATTTGCCATGGGCAGCAGCAACGAAAACTCTGCTTATGGCAAAGTGCTCAACGCTCAAGATAACACAAGAGTACCCGGTGGCTCATCCGGAGGCAGCGCGGTAGTAGTACAAGCCGGCTTGTGCCACGCATCGCTGGGTAGCGATACCGGTGGTTCTATTCGCCAGCCCGCATCTTTTTGCGGAATAGTAGGATTAAAACCCACCTATGGGCGGGTATCGCGGTATGGTTTAATTGCTTACGCCTCTTCATTTGATCAAATAGGGCCATTTACACACCATGTAGAAGATGCAGCACTGATTATGCAAGTGATTGCCGGTAGAGACAGGCATGATGCCACTTCGTCTTCCAAACCGGTAAATTCTTATGCGGAAAATCTACAGTTCAACAAAAAAGCACGCATTGCAATTTTTCATACTACGTTGCAAAGCGATGGGCTAAAACCCGAAGTGAAGCAAGCCACCGAAAATCTCCTCAACCAACTAAGGGCCGATGGCCATACAGTGGAAGAAGTAAGTTTTGATTTGTTGGAGTATTTGATTCCCACCTACTATGTATTAACCACCGCAGAGGCCAGCAGCAACTTGGCCCGTTTTGATGGCGTACACTACGGTTACCGCTCACCTGGCGCTAACGAAATGGAAACGGTTTACAAAAAATCGCGCACCGAAGGTTTTGGTAAAGAAGTGAAGAACCGCATTATGCTCGGCACCTTTGTATTAAGCTCTGGCTACTACGATGCCTACTACTCTCGCGCTCAAAAAGTACGCAGAATCTTAACTCAACAATTGCGAGCTGTTTTCAAAGAGTATGATTTCATTATTATGCCCACCGCTCCCTCTACGGCTTTTCAATTTGGCGAAAAAACCAGCAATCCGGTAGAAATGTACTTGGCAGATATTTATACCGTGTTAGCCAACCTTGTAGGCATACCTGCCATATCGCTGCCGCTGGCAAAAGGCGGTGAAAACCTACCCATAGGCATACAAATACTGGCCGATAATTTTGAAGAGGAAAAGCTCTTAGCTTTTTCTGAATTGCTTATGCAGCAACACGCTGTGGCTCAATAGTCGGGCTTGGCGTTTTGGTAGAGGTTGTCGGTATTTACGTAAATGAAGTTTACCCCACCTTTTCGAATTTGCTTTGCGTTTTTTTGCACAATGCGCACCAATCTTTTTGATTGTCTGCCAGTAAATCGGGTCCAATGTATAATCACATTGGCATTGGCGGTGTTGTACTTGCTGTAGTCTAACTTCTGGTTGTCTAATGTACGCACAAAACTCAGGTGGCGCTCAAAGTCAATCATCGTATCTAACGGTGCACATGTGCTGGGTGGAAATTGTTTAAAAGCACCTTTGATGTTCCACCGAAAATTGGCCAGACCGGCATCGGCATAAACACCGCTGTGGTAAGACATCAGTACACCATTCTTATCGTAATAAGCCGCTTGGATGGGATGGAGGTGATTTTCTACCGTAAATGAGGTAAACTGTTGACGAAATTGCATCAGGTAGGTGGCATACGAAGTGTCTAACATAAACACCGCATCGGCAGGTATTTTGTTTTTTGCAGCGGCTTCGGTGATCTCCTCTTTGTTAAGTACCTTGTACTTTTTCATGCCATACATGCCCTGCAATGCCTTGGCGCAACTACCCAAAGAAGCTAAAACGGTAAAAGAAACAAGTGCTATAAATAAGTTTTTCATAGTCTATGAACCTCTGTTAAGGCGGGCAAATATAGTTTTAAGCGGCAATGCCCGCAGCGGGTCAATTTGTTAACTATGCGCCCGGTTTTTTTGTCTATGAAAACGCTGCTGTCTAAATACTTTGCTATTCCGCAACACATCATTCATTTGATGCTGGCCGATGTGTTTATCAACCTCATTAACTCTGCCTTTACCCTACTGCTCAACTACCTGATGCTGGAGCATGGATTCAAAGATTTTGAAATAGCCAGCATGATTGGCAACCGTTACCTCACGGTATTGCTCTGCTCGGTACCATTGGCATTAATTGTAAAAGGTAAACGCCTAAAACCGTTTATGCTGGCCGGTGCTATTGCATCGCCCATGGTAGCGCTGCTACTCATATTCGGCATTCATTCGCACAATACCGAACTCATACGCATGTTGATGGCACTTTGGGGTGTTAGCTTTTCGCTTATTCAAATATTAGTAATGCCATACATATTGCTGAATGGTAAAAAGGAATATGAAACAGAAAGCATTGCCTTATTTTTTTCGGCCGGCAACTTTACTACTATCATTGTGGGTTTGTTTAGTTATCTGCTGCCGCAAATCCACTCATTTTTCAATACTGAATCTTTACTGGTTATATACTCTGCACTTGGCTTTGGTGCGGTGTGGTATATCAAAAAATTGCCAACCCATGAAAACATGGGAACCAAAATTCCTATTGCAAACATCCATGCCGATTATGATTGGCACTTGATTGTACGGGCGGTGATTCCCACTTTTTTAATTGCGCTGGGGGCTGGCTTTACTATACCGGTTATCAATCTTTTTTTTCATGATGTACACGGTATGGAAGCCCCCGATTTTTCGCTGATGAATACGGCTGCCTTTGTTTTGGTGGTATCTACTTCGCTATTTATTCCGGAAATTAAGAGGAGGTTTGGCTATCAGGTAGCTATTACGTTAGTACAGTCATTGGCGGTAGTATTTTTGTTTACTATGGCCACCACCGAATGGTACAATTACACCAGCGTTGGTTTAGTGGTAGCTATCATCACTTTTACTTTGCGCCAGCCGCTGATGAACATGGCTGCGCCCATGACCAGCGAACTAACCATGAACTATGTAGGTGAGCGTAACCGCGAAATGATATCGGCTATGAATGCCAGTATCTGGAGTGGCTGCTGGTTTGTGAGTGCCAAAATATTTTCGGTGCTTCGCGAGGCGGGAGTGGCCTATAGCAATATCATTTTTATTACCGTTGCGCTCTACATTATTGGGGTGTTGTGGTATTATTCACTCATCAAATCGCACGAGCGCAAACAATAAATATTTTTGCCACATGAAAACGAAAAGCATTAAACACGATAAAGTATCTGTTATCACCCTTGGCTGCTCTAAAAACCTGGTGGATAGTGAAGTGATGATGAAGCAACTGCAACACGGGGGTTATGATGTGCAACACGATAAGTGGAGCCGTGGACGCAACATTGTGATTGTAAATACCTGCGGGTTTATAGACCGCGCCAAAGAAGAATCCATCAATACCATTATGGAATATGCCGATGCCAAAAGCGAAGGCAAAATTGAAAAGCTATACGTAACCGGTTGCCTCAGCCAACGCTACAAAGACAATTTAGAAACCGAGATACCCGAAGTGGATGCCTTTTTTGGTACCATGGAGTTGCCACGGCTACTCAAGACACTCAAAGTGGATTACAAGCAAGAGCTGATTGGCGAACGTTTTTTAACCACACCACTCCACTATGCTTATCTCAAAATTTCGGAAGGTTGTAATCGCACTTGTTCGTTTTGCGCCATACCGCTCATGCGTGGTAAGCATGTATCGCGCAGTATAGAGGAGGTAGTGAGCGAAGCCAAAAAATTGGCCGCAATGGGAGTAAAAGAGCTCATGCTCATAGCGCAAGAGCTTACGTTTTACGGGTTAGATATCTACAAGAAAAGACGCTTGCCTGAGTTGTTGCATGAACTAAGCAAAGTAGATGGCATAGAGTGGATTCGGCTTCACTACGCTTACCCGGCACAGTTTCCGATGGAAATTATTGATGCCATTGCCGTAAACGAGAAAGTATGCAACTACTTAGACATGCCGTTGCAACATGCCAGCGATAATATGCTTACCGCCATGCGCAGAAACATTACCAATGCCGATACACGCAAACTGATTGCTGAAATTCGTAAACGCGTGCCGGACATTGCCCTGCGCACTACCATGCTGGTAGGCCATCCGGGAGAAACAGAGCAAGATTTTGAAGACCTCAAAAACTTTATCACCGAAATACGTTTTGAACGGTTGGGCGTATTTACCTACTCACACGAAGAAAATACCCGCGCACATGACGTGCCGGACGATATACCGCAAGAACTGAAAGAAGAACGTGCAGCAGAGTTGATGGAATTGCAAGAAAGTATTTCGGGTGAACTCAATGCAAAAAAAGTAGGCAACACCTACAAAGTATTGTTTGACCGCAAAGAAGGGGGCTACTTTATAGGCCGTACGGAATATGACTCGCCTGAAGTAGATAATGAAGTGCTGGTGGATGCCAAAACCAACTATACCCGCATTGGCGATTTTGCAAAAGTGAAAATCAATCGCGCAGAAGAATTTGATTTGAATGGAGAAATAGTTGCATAAATTTTTATGTATGGAAAACTGGAAAGACAAATTAGTGTTTTCTACCAACCCCAACTACAAGCCGCAAGACGATAAAGATGAGCAGGAAACACCACCACCTGCAGAGCAAATGCTCTACTTAGTATTAGATAGATTTAAAGGCGGCAAAGTAGCTACGGTAGTGGAAAATTTTATCGGCTCAACTGCTGATTTGGAAACATTAGGCAAAACCCTCAAAAACAAATGTGGTGTGGGAGGTACGGTAAAAGACGGTATTATTCACCTGCAAGGTGACCATCGAGATAAAGTAATGGGCATACTGCAAGCTATAGGGTACAAGGTGAAGAAAAAAGGTGGTTGAAAACAAGAATTACCATTCACTATCATATAGCGAATGGTAATTGTATTTTACTTGCCCAAAAACTCGTGGTACTTTTTGCCGGCTGTTTTGCACTGCAAAAAAGCAGCAAAAATAGGCAGTACCACATTGTTGGCCGCGCCCGGAAAGTGATCGGCATAGCTGCGCAATTCGGTCAGGTGTTTCTCCAATTTTTCTTGCAGCTTCTCTTTATCGGTAATTTGTGAGAGATGCTTAAAGCTGAGTAAAATGATTTCTTCAAACGGAGTTTGCTGTTTGTTCTTTTTCAGAAAGTAGCGAAAGCTCTCCAAGATGTTATTGACAAATACGGCATTGCCCAATTCGTAGTGGGCTATAAGTTGAAAGATGAGGATAAACGCCTGAAAATCGTAGTGGCGATCCAACTTAGGGTATTCGCGGTAGAGTGCTATCCAGTCCAGTGCGCGCTGGTATTCGCCATACTCCAGCATGGCCGAGCAGAAAGCAATGATAACGCCAAGGTGCAAGTCCTTGCGGATTTTAGCTCCGTATGTTTTTACCTGCTTTTGTGTTTCATCGGTGAGCACCATCAGTTTTTTGCGCTCGGCCTTCATATCAAAATATACTAATGCAAAGCGGGCATAGCTTAGCGTGGCCGAAATTTTTACCGGTTCACTGCTCAGTTCTAATTTTTTAAAATCACTTAAATGCTTTTCAAACTCTTTGAGCTTGCCGGTACGCAGTGCATCGGTTAGTGCCAAATCGTAAAGGATAACCGTAGATATTTGCTCGTGGTTGTTGTAATACGGATGTGTTTTAATTTTTGATAATGCATCAGCTATTTCGTGATACGATTTTTCGTAGTCGGCTTTTGATGAGTAATAGTTAATCCGCACATCAGCTTGAAGCATAGCTGCCATGCGAGTAGTGGGTACAACCTGCTGTGCCTGTTTAAATATGGCTTCGTGTGTTTTTTTTTGCTGATCACCTTTAATGGTACTTGACTCATATGCAATAGCCATTTGCTGGTAATGCAAGGCAAGCAGTTGGGTGTAATCGGTAATAGCTCTGGTAATGTAATCACTTGTACGTATCAAATCAACCACAGGCATGGCGGCTTCTTTATCGGTAGCTTGCAGCAGATACAGTTTACGCTCCAGCAAGTGCAATTGAAACCGCAAACCAATCAGCTCGTTGGTTTCACAAATGTCAATTCCCTTTTTAAGCCATTTGAATGCCTGATGGTATAGCCCTTTATCTGTCAGTAGTTGTGTTTGCGAAAAAATGGCAAACACTTTTTGCTCTATATATTGCTCGGCAGAATAAGCGCTGAGTGCTTTTAAGATGGCTTCGTATAAATAATTTTTGGCTACGGAGAACTGAATGATGAATTTTTCTGCTTTAAATTTTTTCTTGATTGCAGCTTCATCATACAATTCTTGAGCATCTATTGCATCAAACAGTTTGATATAGTTGGCAGAACCACCGGCATTTTTTTTGAAGTATCCCTTTTCGTTTGGTGTAAGAGAGTGAATGAGTTCGTGCAGCGCATCCATACCCGCAATATAGTTTTTCCGAAACCTAAGTTTTCAAAAATTTTCCTTTGAAATGCTTTTGGTGTTTGGGCACCTTTGTGCCACAAAACCCAAAAGTATGAAAAGTATATCCCCCAAAAGCGAAAGCACGATAGCTATTCTTCGGCTACCCGTTGCGTTTTTTATAGTTCTGCTGCTATTATTTGTGGCAACTCATGTTGCCAGATCGCAAGTGCCAAACACCTTTAACTACCAAGCCATAGCCCGCGATGCTGCCGGCAATCCGCTGAGCAACGGCACCTTGGTTGATTTACGGTTTACACTTCGCAGTGGCAGCGCCACCGGTACCATGGTTTATAGAGAAACTTATTTGGATGTGCCGGTCAATCAATTTGGTTTGTTTTCTGTAGCTGTGGGCGGAGGTACTCCTACAGGTAGCTACAACTTTGCTAATGTGGACTGGACGCAGTCGCTTTTTCTGCAGGTAGAGTTTCGGGCAGGTACCAGTACTACTTGGTTAGATATGGGTGCTACACAGTTGCTGAGTGTGCCCTATTCTAATGTGGCAGGAGTATCACAAACGGCACTTAGCTCCTCGCAATGGCGGAATTCTGGCACCAATCATATTACTAATGTAAACACCGGTAACGTAGGTGTGGGCATAAAAGCACCAACGGCACATTTGCATATTAATAACTATAATGGTGATGCGAGTTTGCAATTTACAACACCCGCTACTGATACGCTTTTTTCTGATGGCGTACGGATGTGGGTGTCGGATGCAAGCAGAGATTTTAATATAGCGAACAGAGAGAATGCAAATATCAGAATGTACACCGCGGCTAACGAGCGTGTTCGGATTTCATCAACGGGTGATGTGGGAATTGGCACCACCACACCTGCTGCAAAGTTAGATGTAGCCGGGCAAGTCAAAATCACCGGAGGCAACCCGGGTGCAGGCAAAATACTCACTAGCGATGCCAATGGATTGGCCACTTGGCAAACACCAACCGGTGGCGGTGCAACCGGAGTTACTGGTTCAACTGGCCCAACAGGTAATACTGGTGCAACGGGTGCTACTGGCGCTACTGGCTCAGCGGGGGCCACAGGCGCCACTGGTGCAACCGGAAGTGGTGGAGGAGCTACAGGTGCTACAGGCCCAACAGGAGCTACCGGCCCAAGCGGAAACGCATATTGGGAAATGATAAACGGAGACATAGGCCCAACCAACTACAATGGAAGGGTAATTGTGGGTAGCAATACCTACACAGGGGCTAAATTTTTGGTGGGCGGTTCACTTAGTGGTGACTACATAGCGCACTTTTACAACAATGGCTCTAATGCCGGTAGTGGTATTTTTGTAGATGCATCTGTCAGCAACAATGGCATAGGCACTTTTACCAGAAGTAACTGTGCTTCTTGTACCGGATTGATGGCACAATCGGGCCAGGGCACAGCAGCAAAAATTAGCTCAACCTCAGGATTTGCTTTGAGAGTTGACAATGCTAACAAGTTAGCCACAGCCATATTTGTAGATAGCGGTGCCGTAAACATTGGAGGAAATCCGGTTACTACCGGAGCGCAACTTTCTGTAACCAACCGTGGGTGGAGCAAATCGGTTTTATCTAAAAATGATGCTAGCAATGGAGTTGCTGTTTCCGGTGATGCCTCAGGTAATAATGGAGTAGGATTGGAGGGAATTGGCAATGGAGCGGGAGGTATAGGTGTTTCAGGTTTTTCTTTTGATGGAAAGGGAGGTTCTTTTGTTTCTAACTCCGGTGTTGCACTTTTTGCAAGTGGTGTTTCGTCTAATGCGTACGCCTTGATTACTGATTTGGGTAATGTAGGAATTGGTACACCTACCCCTTCTGCTAAACTTGAAGTAAACGGACAAGTAAAAATAACCGGAGGCAACCCCGGTGCAGGTAAAGTATTGACCAGCGATGCGAACGGATTGGCTAGTTGGCAAACACCAAGTGGTGGCGGTGGCGGAGCAGATAACTGGGGCACACAAGTAGTGGAGACCAATGCTACCTTGAGTGGTAACGGTACTAGTGCTTCTTTGTTGCGCATAGCACAGCAAGGTGCTACAAACGGTCAAACCTTAAAATGGAACGGCACTACCTGGTTACCGGCTGCTGATAACGATGCACAAACATTGTCTTTAGCTTCTAATTTTTCCGGGCAAGTGTTATCCATAAGCAATGGCAATAGCGTAACACTACCGTGGAGTGCTGATGCCGGAACCGGGGACATTCTTTACTACGGAAATTCTAACGTGGGCATAGGCAGTGCAGCAACTCAGAAATTGACAGTTGCAGGGGCTATTCAGATTGGAAATACTTCATTAAACACCGATGGAAGCATCCGATATACCGGTTCCGATTTTCAGGGTAGGGTAAATGGCAACTGGGTATCTCTCACCGCTACAGGTTCAACCACACTTGCAGGCGATGTAACCGGTACTTTGGGTGCTAATACAGTTACTAAAATTCAAAACCGCGCGGTTGCTGCCACGGCTCCTACAGCTGGTCAGTCACTGGCCTGGAATGCTGTAACATCTCAATGGGAACCAACCACCATAGGCGGTGGGGGTGGTGGCCAATGGGTTACTTCCGGAAACAATATATACAATGGTAATAGCGGTACAGTATTAATAGGTACATCATCTAGCATTGCCGGAGGTGTAGAATACAAAGCTGAATTGTTGGCACCTGCCGGTAGCATGAAAAGTGGTATGTTTATTCAGGTGCCTAACGGTAACAGTATGTCTGATGCTTTGGTGGTGCGCCATCTGCATACCGGTAGTGGAACAGATGCCATTGAGGCAACGGCTGTAGGGGGCAACGCCATCAACGCTTCATCACAAAACGGCTCGGCTATCTATGCGCATAGCATTGGCAGCAATAACTCGGTAGGCAGTTTTTCTGCAAGTGGTAGTGGTAGCAAAGCCATATCAGTAAGTTCAACAGGTACCAATGGTACCGCGCTCGAAGTGGGTAGTGGCAAAGTGGTAGATTATAGCGGCAAGTGGACTTTCCGTACACCGGTGATGAGCACCACTTCAAGTGTATATAATATTCCAACTACATTGGTAAACGATGAGGACGATATTGTACTGCTTACCCCAGTGTACGGTAGCACGCTAAGCAACGTGCAGTACATCTTAAAATGGACTGGTACCGTATGGCAGATACAAACCAAAGACGGCAGCAACTTTGAAAGCAACCTACGGTTTAATGTGATGGTTACTCACTCGTACTAATTCAATTTTTTTTCATACTTGAGTTTTGTAGCCGGCTCTGTGTTATGCAGAGTCGGTTTTGTATTTGTATAAAAAAGCAAAAGGCAGCTATCAGAGAGATAACTGCCTTTGCTACTATTTACCAAAACCCCTTATGGTAAAATTACTTTGTCAATTACGTGTACTACACCATTGGTAGCATCTAAGTCGGTGGCCGTAATGTTAGCTACGCGAGCTTGTTGGTCGGTTATTTTTGCACCACCGGTTAAACCGATAGTGAAAGTAGCTCCATTAAGGGTACTCACTACCTGACCATTGCTGAGTGATGATGACAACACTTTTCCGGGTACCACATGGTACTTGAGCACGGCCTCTAATGTAGCAGCAGGTATGTCATTTAAAGAAGCAACCCCCAACTCTGTTAATAAAGCGGAGAATGCTGCATTTGTTGGCGCAAATACGGTGAACGGACCACTACCGCTCAATACAGTAGCGTAATTAGTGCTAAGGTCAGAGAGGGTGAGTGCTTGCACCAAAATGCTGAAATCAGAATTGCTTTGAGCAATCTCCACTACATTTTTGGTGGGGCCTTCTTCTTCTTTTTTGCAAGAGTTAAGGGTGAACAATGCTGGCAGAACAAATAAACTTAACAATAAGACAAACTGCTTTTTCATACTTGTTATGATTTTTAGGTTAAATAATGCAGGTACAACAAGCGAGTTTTTATTTTGTTTAATAAAAGTATAAAAAAGTTAAACAAAATATTCTCTACGGTACTAAAAACATCAATCTTTAGGGTTGAATCACTCGGCAAAAAAGCGACTCATGGCTTGCTTGGTGTCTTCCATACGCTCAATCATAGGTACGTGGCCACAAGTGTCAAAAATGAGCAGTTGTGCGTTTGGAATATCGCGCTTAAAACGCTGGGCATGCTCTACGGTAATGATTTCATCTTGCATACCCCAAATAATTAGCGTAGGGCATTTTATTTGTTGTATCCATGCGGTGTCCGGAAAATGTAAATCGCCCGCCATACTGAGCATGTGTTTCACATTTCCCTCACGGTTGGTAATCATGTTGTTGTTGAGTACTTCATCCGCATTGATTTTTGTTTCATCTGCATAGCAGCGTTTAGCACCATCCCAACTCATAAAATCAGGCAACCCCTTTTCCATCAATTTGGCCAGCCATTTAAATTTGATGATAAACAAACCTTTGGCAGTTTTTTCTAAATCGTAACCGGCACTGGCTAACAAAACAAGCTTTTTTACTTGCTCGGGTCTGTTTACGGCCAGGTTCCAGGCCATCATACCCCCCATAGAATTGCCTGCCACATAAAAAGAATCAAGATGTAGTGTATCTAAAAAGAAGCTAAAAAAATCTTTATATAACTGTACGTACTCTGGTTTGTTTTCATGTACTGCAGGGCAATCGCTCAGCCCAAAGCCCGGTAAATCCACCCGAATTACGCGGTACTCTTTTTTTAATTCTTCTGTAATTTTGTTGAAATTACGGTGGTGCCCGCCAAACCCGTGGATGAGCAGCAACGGAAATCCTTCGCCTTCATCGGTGTAGTGAATTTCTGCCCCACGCCAGTTCAAAAAATGTGAACTCGGAGTAGCAAATTTTTCTTTTACCGATTGTTTATCGTTAATCAAACTGGGGCGAAACACTACTGCCACCACACCAATCAGCACAATAGCGATTAGTGGTAACAAAATGTATGGAATAATTTTTTTCATTTTTAGGATTCAATAGTACTTGTAAAAAAACCTCGCAGGTTTTGAGGCCAACGAGGTTTAAAAAGTTGTTTAATGATTAAGCCGGACTAAACTCCGAATACTTTTTTAGTTTGAGCAACGGCATTCAACTCTTCCCAAGGGAAAAGTTTCACTTTTACCTTCTTCTCATTTTGCTTGCCTTTGTTAAACACCTTTACTACCTCTTTGCTCGGGCGACCCATGTGGCCATAGCTGGCGGTTTCTTTATAGATAGGGGTACGTAGGTTAAAGCGCTTTTCAATAAAGTAAGGGCGCATATCAAACTCCGGCATTTTCAAAATCTTATCCGCAATCTGTCCGTCAGTCAACTTTACTTTGGCGGTGCCGTAAGTGTTTACAAAAAGCCCCATGGGTTTAGCTACGCCAATAGCATATGCTACTTGTACTAATGCTTCATCGCACACACCGGCAGCTACTAAGTGCTTGGCAATGTGGCGAGTGGCGTAAGCAGCCGAGCGATCTACCTTGCTGGGGTCTTTGCCGCTAAATGCACCACCACCGTGCGCGCCTTTACCACCGTAGGTATCTACAATGATTTTGCGACCTGTAAGACCGGTATCGCCATGCGGCCCACCAATCACAAATTTACCGGTGGGGTTAATGTGGTACTTGATTTTATCGTTAAACAATGCTTGTACACGCTTAGGCAGTTTTGCCTTAACACGCGGAATGAGGATGCTGATTACATCATCCTTAATCTTTTTAAGCATAAACGCATCTTTTGCAAAATCATCATGCTGGGTAGATACTACTATGGCTTCAATGCGAACGGGTTTGTTGTCATCGCCATACTCAATAGTTACTTGGCTTTTGGCATCGGGGCGCAGGTACTTCATTACTTTACCTTCTCTGCGAATAGCCGAAAGCTCGCGAAGTAATAAATGAGCAATTTCCAATGCCAGCGGCATGTAGTTATCGGTTTCTTTGGTGGCGTAGCCGAACATCATTCCTTGGTCACCGGCACCTTGCTCTTCGGGTTTTTTTCTCTCTACACCTTGATTGATGTCGCTGGATTGTTCGTGAATAGCAGAGAGAATTCCGCAACTGTTGGCATCAAACATGTATTCAGCTTTGGTGTAGCCAATTTCACGAATCACTTCGCGGGCAATCTCTTGCACATCTAAGTAGGCCTTAGATTTTACTTCACCGGCCAGTACAACCTGTCCGGTGGTTACCAGCGTTTCGCAAGCAACTTTGCTTTGTGGGTCGTATGCTAAAAAATAATCAATTAAATTGTCAGATACCTGATCGGCTACTTTATCCGGGTGGCCTTCTGATACCGATTCTGATGTAAAGAAATAGGGCATGGTTTAAATTTTAGAGCGGTGAAAATAGAAAAACACACTGTGGTACCAACTAAAATTAGCAGCACTTTACTTTATGTTCATAAAGTAGGTCAAAGCACCACTAGGGCATTTTTTTACTTGCTCTACCAATTGCTCTGTGGTAGCGTTTTCGGTTTGTATCCAGGGCTGCTCTTTGGGTTTAAAAACTCCCGGCAAGCCACGCACGCAATTAGCGCTGTGCGTGCAAAGTTTGTTTTGCCATACAATGGTTACCTCTCCATTGGTATATTCTTTAGTAACATCTTTCATGATTATGAAGTTTTTTTGGTGTTATGTTACAACTGCTCTGCAACGGCTGTCTCTCCCAGTACTTCTAGTGCTTTCATGGCAGCATGTTGTTCGGCAGCTTTTTTGCTGAAACCCTCGCCACGTGCTACGGGTTTGCCGCTAATTTCTAAGTCAATCACAAAATACGCTTTGCGGTTCCGTGTTTTTTCTTCGGTTACTTTAAAATTGATGCTTTTGGATTCGCGCTGTATGTAGTGATAAATTTGGCTCTTGTAATCTGTATTTGTTTCCTGCAACTCATCCACATCTATCAGGTTTTGTAAAATACGTTTTTTGATAAAGCGCGCAGTTTTTTCAAACCCCGCATCTAAATACACCGCACCTACCAATGCTTCAAATGTATTGCCCGATAAATCTTTTGAAGCATCGTTCATGCTCTTACGGTTGAACTGTAGTTTCTCAATTAGCCCTAGCCGTTGCCCCACTTCGTTTAAGCTTTTTCGGTTAACGATTTTAGAGCGCAATTCAGTAATAAATCCCTCCTCTTTGTATGGGTATTTCTTATACAAAAAATCGCATACTACTGCATCTAAAATGGCATCGCCCAGTAATTCTAAACGCTCATTGTTTTCCTTTGGGTCAAGATGCTTGGAGCGGTGTTTAAAAACTTGTTCGTATATGTGGAGGTTAGAGGGTGTAATGCCGGTAACAGACTTGATAAAAGAGGTGAACTCTTTTTGGTTGGAGAAAAGACGGTTGTAAACTTTGCGGATCAAAGGATTGAAATTACGCAGCAAAATAGCCGCTTTTTCTAATTGGAAAAAAACAGAAAACGCAAAAAAACCACATAGCGCCCTTTAGGGCTTTTTGTGCAGTCTAATATCACAGAACCGTAGCGCTCGTGCTTAAACTCCAAATCGCTCAGCTTGTTATTGTCAGAGTTGGGTAAACATACCGATGTCCAGCCATCGGCAGCGGTGAATTCTGCCATTAACTGTTTTTCAAACCGGTGATACACATCGGCAACTGATGAATCATAAGCATCTACTTCTTTCAAAATGGAAACAAAATCTAACTGCGAATTTTGAAATGGAAAACTGTATAGCATAGAGTACTTTTCTCCGGGCACTTTAAGTTTAGTAGCATAGGTGTATTTGTAATTCCAAAAATTGCTTACCGGCTTTGGATCTCCCTGCACATTTTTGAACCCAGAACTGCTATACGCCTTAAAAATATCTAAAAGCGATTTTTTGAAAACAGAAACATTTGGAGCAGACACTTCTACAATCTCCTTTTTTTCTTCCGTTTTAAATGCGGTGGCCTCTATGTTTCGCTTGGCATCCTCAATTTTTCTATTGACGGCTGCCGCGGGTACTTCTTTTGGATGTGTGATAACTGGTGGTGCTTCTTTCTTTGGTGATGAGTGGGTAAAGTTTTCTTGTTCTACCAGTTTTCTCGCCTGCTCTAATTTTTCGTTTACCGGTGCCTGTGGCACTTCGCGCAAAGGTGCTGCAGGAGCAGTTATGTTTTGAGCCGATATGTTATTCTTAAAAAACTTTATCCATTCTATCTTTCCGTTAGTAGTGTAATGTACTAATGCATCGTATCCAATGCTGTGCAGCAAAAAGGCATGACCGGACATGTTGGCCTCAGAGTGAAATTTTGCCACCAGTGAATCCAAGGGGTCTGTCAGTTTTATCTGAAATGGCAAAGGTGAAGTGCATTTGCTATATGGCTTATCATGAACAATGCACGAAAAGCCACATACTAAAATGGTATCTACGTTTTCGGTATGGTGATTGTATATGAGTTTGATGCCGCCATAGCCATTTTCACCGGTTTTATCCAGTAACCAAAAGTTGCTGAAGAGTTTGTGTTCGTTCGAAAACTTGCTTTTGCCCAGCACATCTAACATAGCATCTGCTGTGTAATCTTTGGCAGTGGTGGGGTGAGGTAAAGCTGCAATAACAATGGCGAGAAGCAGTAATGATATAAATCGCATTGGTACGAAACAAGTAAAACCCATCACAGTTACAAAAACAGCGTATTGGCGCCAACTTATTTATCATTGTAAGATGGCAGATAATATTCTACTGAACGAGT
Source organism: Chitinophagales bacterium (assembly GCA_016787045.1). Lineage (GTDB taxonomy): Bacteria > Bacteroidota > Bacteroidia > Chitinophagales > LD1 > Bog-950. The sequence goes on along the minus strand of JAEUVA010000034.1, from coordinate 65,155 downwards.
TGGTGAAGTGTATCAGCGTAGAAAGTTTAGTTAAACTAACATTAGCAAAACCGCGTTTGCCAGATGGCGATATACGGAATGTGTTTGTGAAGCCCGTGCTGTTGAATGCTGGTCTGCATTGGAGTTTTGTGTACAGATACCCAACTAAAGATGTAACCAAAAATTATTTACCCAATCAGGCAATTGCAGAAATTGAAAAACTGATGAACGAAATGTTTTACAATGCCGATTTAATGACGGTGGAACAAACGTTTTACTTTCAGCAGTTTGGTAACGGAAAATCAACATGGTCTTCTGTAGCAACCCCTAAAAGAGAAGCGGTAACAAGGCACAATAAAGAGAAGGCCAGCTTCATTGACCCGATGGGTAACATTTACCTGCAAGAGTTGGGTGTAGTGAGTAAAGATGGAGTTGTAAAAAAAGATATGTATCACAAGTTTCGTCAAATAAACCGATACATAGAGTTGATAACGCCATTACTCAAAGAGATAGAAACGGATGAGCTAAAGATTGTGGATATGGGTAGCGGTAAGGGCTATCTCACTTTTGCACTGTATGATTACTTAGAGAATCATCAGCACAAAAAAGTAAATATGATAGGTGTAGAAATGCGTGAAGATCTGGTGAGCAAAAGCAACTCATTGGCCACAAAATGCGGGTATGGCGGGCTCCGATTTGAAGCCGGAAGTATCCAGGCAAGTTATGCAACCGATTCGGATGTATTAATTGCATTACATGCCTGCGATGTAGCCACCGACCTAGCCATAGCAGCTGGGATTAAATCAAATAGCAAGTTAATTGTATGCTCCCCGTGCTGTCACAAGCAATTACGCAAGCAATTGAATCCAGTTGGTATTACAGCAGAGATTACAAGCTATGGAATACATGAAGAGCGGTTGGCCGAAATGCTGACTGACACTATACGCGCTTTGTATTTACAAGCATACGGCTATGAAACCAAATTGATGGAATTTGTGAGCACAGAGCATACCCCCAAAAATTTGCTCTTAACTGCTATTTGTAAGAAGAAGTTTTCTAAGCCCGATGCTAAAGTGTTGGATAAGATTGATGCGCTGAAAAGTCAATTTGGTGTTAGTGAACACGCTTTAGATAAATTATTACTGTGATTTGGTAAGATATCTCCGTATTAGTATAAGTCATTCATGCTATTAGTGTTCAAAAATCAAAAAAATATGACCATACAAGAAGCCCAGCAAACTGTTGACCAATGGATAAAGCAGCGCGGAGTGCGCTACTTTAGCGAACTGACCAACATGGCCATACTCACCGAAGAAGTAGGTGAGGTGGCACGCCTCATTGCCCGCCAATACGGTGAACAGAGTTTTAAAGAAAGTGATATGAACAAAGAGTTGAGCGATGAGTTAGCGGACGTGCTTTGGGTGCTCATTTGCTTAGCTAACCAAACCGGTGTGGATCTCACAGATGCCTTGCATAAAAACTTAGCCAAGAAAAATGCCCGCGATGCAAACCGGCATTTGAATAATGAAAAATTAAAGTAACTACTTACCTCCCGGCACTCTCTTTTGATTATCCAAGAGCGATTTGTTGGAATAATCTTGGTTTATCACTTTGCAACCGGGCAGGTTTTTGCTTAGCGTAGTAGTAGCGCTCTCAGAAATGTTGTTGAAACTAATATCCACTTCTTTAAGTTGCTTCATTTGATACAACTTCAACTTGTCGGTTTCAAACGCCCAACGCAGGTTCATAGCCAAGTTGAGATAAGTGAGGTTTTTAAGCTGTTCAAAACCTTCGGGAAGTTTTTCAAACTCATTCGTTTTTAAATCTAAATACTGCAGATTTTTTAGTTGTGTAAACGATGTTGGTAACGTAGCCACCAGATTATCGCGCAGGTCTAATTTTTCTAACAGCGATAGTTGAGCAATGCAATCAGGAATTTGTTCTATTACATTATCTCGTAGAGAGAGCGTTTTGAGTTTAGTTAGGTTGCAAATTTCAGCAGGAATTGTTTTTATTTTACTTTCTTTTTTGTTGAAAAAGTTATTGTCAAGATTCAGGTATTCAAGGTTAGATAGTTTGCCAATCTCATTTGAAACACTGTTGATGCTATTCATCCCCAAATCCAAGTGTTTGAGAGAGGTGATTTTGGTAATCGCATTCGGAAACACGGTTAGTTTGTTTAAGTTGATGTTGAGTGTTTCTAACTGACTGAGTGCAGTAAAGTACTCAGGCACACTACTTAGTTGGTTACCGGCAAGATTGAGTGCTTTCAGTTTTTTAAGATTGCCGAAACCCGGGCCAAGGTCGCTGATTTTATTCATGCGTACACCCATTTCAAAATAACCAAGATCCAATTCTTCTAAGTTAGTTAATGAGCTGAATGACACGGGCAAAGCAGTTAGTCGGTTGGCCTTTAGGTTTAGTTTTTTTAGAGAGGTTAGTTTTCCAAAGTCAGCAGGCAGGTTTTCAATCAAACATTGCTGCAATATCAATTCTTGTAAATTAGTGAGGGTACTTAATGTACTTACTACACTGCTCATGTTGAGCGCAATGTTTTGCGACAGGTTTAAATACTCTAAACTATTTAGCTGCGAAAAAGAAGTGGGCAGTTGACGAATGTCGTTTACGGAAAGGTCTAATCGCTTTAAACTTTTTACATCACCCACTTTTGCATTTAGTTCCAGCAATCCGCTGAAAGAGAAAGTTAGCTCCTCTACATTCATGGTTTTCAATCGCTCAAAAACTACATCATCATACAAATAGCTGTTGTGTTCAAGATTTAGAACTCGTAAGTTTTTGAGGTAAACAAATGAATCTGGCAGCGTAGTAAAGTTGTTGTTTTTGAGGTTTAGTTCTTGTAGCCCATTCAGTTTTTTGATGTTGTTGGGCAATACTTTTAGTGCGCCATCTTGCAAATTGAGGGTTGTTAGCTGAGGTAAATTAGCCAATTGCTCAAACAACTGTTGCAAGTCTAATTGCTTGCATTTTTCGCAGGTAAACGATTCTAGATTTTTGAGTTTGTTGATGTCATCGCGTAGCTGTGATTTTGGAAAACCAACAATACGCAGGGTTGTAGTGCCTGATATGTTTTTGAGTGCCTCATCAATTTGTTGATTAGCGCGTATTTCATCTTCGTTTTCGGCTGCTTTTTTGGCGGCCTCAAATTTTTTGAAAATTTCTTTGTTGATAGAGTCCTTTTGCTGTGGCGAAAGCTTATTCCAATCGTCTTCGGAAAATGTTTTGGTGGTTTGTGCAATTGACAAAAGATGTAATGTCAACAATAAAACTGAACACAAGATTTTAGCTCTATTACTCATTGATCATATTTAATACTTGTTCGTATAGTTCTTTACTGATTCTGAAATTTGCTTCAGCAATCAGGTTGTCTAATATCGGTTTAACTGAAAAGATTATGCCATCTTTTTTGGCTTTAATGAGTATCCCTAATAGTCCGGTGGTTTGTAATCCAAATTTTCTGGCTACCTCTCGCCCCTTCGCCTCATCAATGATTAATATATCTGCTTTTATTTCGCGAGCCAGAGCAATGGCTTCGGTTTCTCCTTCATCTAGGTTGAATGATTCAATGGCACGAATCATTTTTTCATCAGCAGCACGAACCTCAATCCATTCCGCATCTAAAAGTGGATTAAGGTCTATGTCAAATTTTTCCAGCGCTCTCAATTCAAAGAATACAGCCGGTGGAATGATAACTTGGTGATAGGTTTGTTGAAGGAGATGTATATGGCCAACAACTAACAAATTGCTAATACATGAAGTGTCGCTGACCACTACTTTCATGAACCAATTTCAATTGTTTTTAAGTCTTCATTCAGCATCTCTAGGGTGTAATGTAGCGGGATATTCCTTTCTGCTAATAAATGTTGCATTTCAAATTTGTGCAATCCACAAAATTCTGCCGCTTTGCCAAGCGAGAAGACATTTTTCTCAAACAATAGCACTGCCACTTCAATTTTTAGATCATGCTCCGCAATACCCGCTTGTTGTAGCATTTCATTTGATATTTCTATCTGCATATAAACGAGATTTACGTTGCAAATTTACAGATAAATATTTACTCTGCTTTTTCGGGTCGCATTTGCGGAAAGAACAACACTTCCTGAATACTCGGTTGGTTGGTCATGAGCATGGCCAGTCGGTCTATACCTATACCAATGCCCGATACCGGGGGCATGCCGTATTCCAGTGCACGCAAAAAGTCGTGGTCAATAAACATGGCTTCATCATCGCCACGCTCCATCAGTTTCACTTGCTCTTCAAAACGGGCGCGTTGGTCAATAGGGTCATTCAACTCACTGTATGCATTGGCTAATTCTTTACCGTTTATCATCAACTCAAAGCGCTCTACCAAACCGGGTTTGCTACGGTGCTTTTTAGTGAGTGGGCTCATCTCTACCGGATAGTCCATAATGAAAGTAGGTTGTACAAATTTCTTTTCGCAGAGTTCGCTAAATAACTCATCAATCAACTTGCCGTGTCCCATAGAGTTTTCTACTTCAATGCGATGTTTCTTGCAAAGCGAGCGAAGTTGCTCTTCATTCATGCTGCCTGCATCTTCACCGGTAGCTTCTTGTATAGCTTCCAGAATACCAATGCGTTTAAACGGGGCTTTAAAACTGATGATGTTATCACCCACTTTTACTTCGGTAGTGCCATGTAGCGCAAGGGCAATTTTTTCAAAGAGTTTTTCGGTGAAATCCATCATCCAGAAATAATCTTTGTAAGCCACGTAATACTCCAAAACTGTAAACTCAGGGTTATGTGTTCGATCCATGCCTTCGTTGCGGAAATTGCGACTGAACTCATACACAAAATCAAAGCCCCCAACAATTAATCTTTTTAGGTAAAGCTCATTGGCGATGCGCAAATAAAACGGTACATCCAATGCATTATGGTGAGTAACAAACGGACGAGCGGCTGCTCCGCCAGGAATGTTTTGCAGCACCGGAGTATCTACTTCTATACCGCCATGTTCGTTCAAAAAGTCGCGGATGGTTTGAATCATTTTAGTGCGCTTTAAAAATGTTTCGCGCACACCGGAGTTTACTACCAAGTCCACATATCGCTGGCGGTAACGCAACTCGGGGTCGGTAAATGCATCGTGCACGGTTATGTTGCCTTGCTCGTCTTTAGTTTCTTTTACAATGGGTAGCGGCCGAAGCGACTTGCCTAAAAATTTAAACTCTTTTACATGTATGGTGGTTTCGCCTGTTTTGGTTTTGAATACAAAACCTTTTACGCCAATAAAGTCGCCAATGTCCAAAAGTTTTTTTACTACCTCATCAAATAGGGTAGCGTCTTCACCATTGGTCAAATCATTGCGCGAAACGTAGAGCTGAATTCTGCCGTGCTGGTCTTCAATTACCGCAAACGCAGCTTTGCCCATCAGCCGTATAGCCATCAATCTGCCGGCAATACTTACTTCCTGAAAGTTTTTTTGTTCATCGTTGTACTCCGAAAGAATTTGTTTGCTATTGCAGTTTACTTCAAACAACGCAGCCGGGTAGGGGTCTATGCCCAGGCGTTCAAACTCTTTAAGTTTTTCTCTTCGTACTATTTCTTGTTCGCTCAGATGCTCACTCATGTTTCAAATTTTGAGTGGGCGAAAATAATAAAACCGCTTAGGTGAGCGATTATCGGATGGTATCTACACAAAACGAAACACCACTTATGGGGCAATAGGTAGTACGGGTTTTCAGCACTGCACCATTTAGCTTTATGGTTGCGGTTACCCCTTGAGGTGCAGAAGAAGTATTGTAGGCCATCAGTAGTACTTCCTGATTTTTTTTGGCGTTAAAAGTGTACGACCAACCCGTAGATTGGTGAAACTCCGATGCCTGATCGCCATTTTGATTGGCGGTGTAAGCTACCATGCAATCGGTGCAGCCGATAGCGTATTCAATTTTGTAGGTGGCAGCAGATTCTTTGGTGCAAGAAGTAATGCCGATAACACACAAACAAAGTACAAGTAAATAAATTTTCATGAGCAGTTAATTGTGTGATGAAGATAAAACGAATGTGGTTTTGGTTGCATTACGTTTTTGAGCTAATCCATTCTTTAAAATCATAGTAACCGGATTCGGAAACTTCTTTTGCTGTTTTTTCAACCAATGCCTGCCGCTGTTTTTTATCAATGGTAGATGGATACTTTTTTAGGAAAGGAATGATAGCGTTGTATAGCGCATTGCTCTTTTCTGCTTTCATCACCTGCCGGTTAAACGACTGAATTTGATAATCCAACAAATCGTAATTCCCTAATTCAAAATGGATAAGCAGATTAAAGAAGCGGGCGCTGTTGTATTGTTGAAACTTTCGGGGTGCTTCAGAATGATTGAGCAACTCCACTGAGTGCGAAAGCGCTTCATTGAATTTTTTTGCCCGAAAGGCAGCGCGGGTTTGCAAATCAAGAAACACCAATCGGTCATTCAGTTTCAATTCCGCTTTGTGCTGCTTCATAGTCTTTTGCAATTCATAAGCCACTGCACAAAATTTAGGGTAATCAAACACATGATAATGCCACTGCATTTCAATAATCCAATTATGCAGTACTGCCTGTTCCCACAAGCGCACCGAAATGGTTTGTTGCGCCAACTGTTTCCTGAACTGGGTTAATCGGGTATCAAACTTTTTATAGTCATTCATCTCTAGCAACAGCAGTAACACATTGTTGGTGAGCAGCACATAATCTTGCATGCGCAGTTGCATAATTTCCGGATGTGTTTCCAGAATTTGTAATTCCTTCTGCAAGTGAACAATGCACTCCTTTGGCTTTCGGCTGTAGTAGGAATAAGTAGAGTGAATGTGATGAAATTTTAATCGCGACACCACGCATAATGCCTGCTTCTCATTTTTCAGCAGTTCGTTTTTCATCAACTTGCCGGCTTTGACTAAGTCTGTTTTATTACCGGATTGAAACAAATGAGTGAGGTTATACTCCAAGCGGTCATAATCATAAGTGTTCTGCATTTTTTGCAATAACAAGGTGCGTTCATCCAACACGGCATTCATTGTTTTAATGGTTGAAGCATCATACGATTTACCGAATAGAAGTATGACCTGCTCCAGTGCCGAAATCTCAATCAGCTCCCGAAACAATTCGCATTGCTCTGCCGTTTTTCGGCATCTGCGCAGCAATTTTTCTGCCTGCGTGTGTAGCCCTCTTTCAAACAAAAGAGAAGTGTTCTGCAACTGTTGCCGCAGCTCCGCACGAACGGTATCTTCTGCATGATAATTACGGAGTGATTTCAGAATTAAACTGTAGAGGTAGTTTTTGAGCACTGAAAACTGCGATGCAGATTTTCCCTTAGAAAAAATTTCTGTCAGCAACTTTTCATCATACTTCTCCTGCGCATCAATGGCGTCAAACAAACGCAGATAAACATTCTCTTCATGCAGCACATGCAACTGCGCAAACTTTTTGAAATACGTTTTCTCGGTTTGCGAGAGCGATTTTATCAGTTGAAAAATATCTTCTGAAACTGTCATTTGTATCCAATATACAAAATAGAATTACTCGTTCCTCAACACCATTTTTTGACTCCTAAAAATGAATCAAAGTTGATTAACCCATGCGTGCCATTCAGCAGACCTTTGTGCCAACAAAAACAATAGTTATGAAACGCACTGCAAACCAATGGATGAATGCAATCATGATTGTACTCATTGCTACAGCAACACTTTCAGCGCAGCAATCCAACTGCATACTGCAGGGGAAAAACTTGCCCGAAAACGATTGCGCACCTTGTTCGCTCAATACCAAATACAACATCATTGTGCAGAACCTGCTGGAGGTAAATGAGGTGTACCGCATGGAGGAAGAATTGAACAAAATGGTGGATATGATGGATGCCGTTTACAAAACTTTTGGCAACCTAAAGCAAAAAGGTTTTGATGAGTTAGACATGAACCTTAAAAAGAGATATGAAGAGGCAAAGGACAATCCTCAACGCGCCATGGAACTAATTAGCTGGATGGAAGGGGTGTTAGAAAAAGCCGGTTGCAATAAAAAAGGGCAAGCGTTTGACACCCGCAGCGAAGGGGTAAGCACAGGAGGGTTGCAAACTGTGAGCAGCAATGCAACATCTTCAATCAGAAACCTAACGTTTCCAAATTATCAAGGCGCTGCACAGCCCACTTTTGATTGCTGCGAGAATCCGCGCTGGCAACCAAACGACATACTCATCAACAGCACACAACAACTTCACAATGATTTTGTGCAGTTCAAAAAAATGTTTGAAGATTTTAAACTCATGCACATGATTCAGATAAATGCGGTGCAGATGGCGGTGTTTCAATTTCAGAAATATGATTCGGAGTCAAAGAAAAAAATGGAGCAATTGACGAACCAAAGTTTTTGCCATGTAATTACCAATATGCTTTCGCAGTCAGGAGCTATGAGCGCAAAGGATGCTGCTTTTCTGAATAGTCAGATTAAACAGTATTACGAAACCAATGATATACTCAGTTTGCATGGAGCCGTGAAAGCCGCCTTGGGTGAAGATGTTGCACAGTTGGCGCAGTTTCTGGTAGAGAATTATACTGCTTCCGATTTGCTTGGAAACTTTGGTGATGTCATCAAGAACAATCCCACAAAGATGAAAGCGTTGCAGGGTTTGAGAGGTCCGCTCAAAGGCGCAGCATGGCTGAGCAGTTTTATGAATTTGGTTTCCATTGCCGAGGCATCTGTAAATGTTTTTTTTGACACATTTATGAAGTTGGGTGGAAACTCATTTGTAATCAAAACACAGAACGAATTGTGGTGCGTTGCCGCACAATATTATTACTACACCATGCAATCGGTGTTAACCAATGCTGCAGCACTTAACAGCATGAAAAATGCAATGCAAAAAGTGCATTCATTTTTTCCAAATGCAGTTATTCCATTAGAAGAAATGAATGAATTGACAGCCGAAGAAGCGCAGCAAAAAATTTCTTCCATGTTCGGTTCAAAAGATTTGAAAGCAACATTGCTGGGAAATCAATACACCGTTCAATTGCCCAATGGCAAGCAAGTAGTTTTTGTGTTTGGCAAATTCTTTTGCGGCAAATACAAATCAACTCCAAAAGCAGAAGTTACACCAGACCCAAAACAGAAACCAGTTTGGAGTGGAGGATTTATTTGTGGCACAGGTTGGAGTACAGACAATGCAGCCATGCCACTATTCAGCGATATGAATACTGCCGATTTTGTGCAGCAACATCAAACAGAGTTAAATACCGATTTCAAGGGAATAACTTTTGCAAAAGGCGATGCTATTCGCATTCGTATTATGCCTTCAGCAGAAGCGGGTTTAGGTTTTGGATGTGCGGTAAATCACACTTGGGGTGTTTGCGCAGAGATTGTTGGCGGCTGGCAAAAAATTATGGCTGAAACAGATGTGCGTGTAGCACGATTGGTTATTCCCACTTCGCCTTCGCAGCCACCAAGCACGCAACAATTTACGGAGCAACTTTATGCTGCTTCTTCTACCGGATTTTTGCGTGTGCAGGTTGGTCCGCAAGCCAGTTTTGGAAATAATGTGAAGGGATTTGCGGGTGCCGGACTTAGCACCGGCTTCACCGCCATCAGTAAAATTGAATACACCGCAGGCGAAAAATCGTTTGAAGTGAAGCATCTGAGAGTAGTGCCAAATGTGGGTGGCTACATCAACATTGGCGTACAAATTCCGATAGCGAAAGCATGGAGTATCAGAGCAACTATGGAAGGAAGGTTTACGGCCGTGGAGAAAAAATTTGTGGCAAGCCCGGGAGTGAATTTGGGTGTTGAGGTGAAGTTTTAAATCTCTGCAAGTTGTTGCTTTAAAAACGCCCCCAGCTTTTTATTCGCTTCTCTTGCCTTTGGTATAACACTCCAAAACGAGTTGAACACATGAAACATTTTAGGAAAAATTTCTAACTGTACAACTGAACCATCTGCTTTTGCTTTGTCCGCAAAACGGGTGGAGTCGCTAAGCAACAACTCTTCTTCGCCCACTTGCACATACACCGGAGGCAAGCCGGCCAAAGAATGAAAAATGGGCGAAGCGTAAGGTGCCTTTGGGTCTTGGCCCGCCATGTAGTAATCGCGAACAATAGGGAAACCATCGGCTACCAGCATGGGGTCAATTTTATCTTTTGTGGGAAATGATTCACCGCTGAACGTGTGGTCTAACCATGGAGATAATGCAATAGCACACTTCGGAAGTGGCATATTGTTGTCGCGCAAATAAGTGAGGGTACCTACAACGCAACCACCACCTGCACTATCGCCACCAAAAGCAATTTGATTTGGGCTAAATTTTTTCTCGCGCTGTAGCCACTGATACACCTTGGCGCAATCTTCTATGGCAGCCGGGTACGGATGCTCAGGAGCCAAACGATAATTAATGCTGAATGCGGATATACCTGCATTTTTTGCAATTTGTGATACGAGTGCGCGATGCGTAACATAACTGCCTACAAAATACCCGCCACCATGAAAGTACAACAGTACTTTTGTTTTATCACAACCATCCGGAAAAACCCACTCGCCTTCCACACCATCCGCTATTTCTTGTTGGTAGGTAAAACCCATGAGTGGCTTGTTCCATTTACCAACCATTTTTTCAAAGCCCCTGCGCGAGCGCTGGGGGTTAGTTACATCACCACGCCTTTTTACTCTGCGCAGCATGGTCTTAATCAGAAACAAGGGAATGTAAGGCATGTGTTTAATTATATTTTATCTGCAATCATCAACAACTGAAACGCCAGTGGCAAGCTACCTCTTTCAATTTCAATTTTTGCGCGAAGGTGAATCGCCTTCGTTAATGCTTCTTTATCATTTTTATGCGCTTCAATAATCTCCTGCACAAATTCTGCTTTAATCAATTCGTCTAGTTCTTCTTTTGTTGGAAAGGTATGTAGCGATGCCACTTGGGCCACATCGTTGGCAGAAAGATATTTTGAGTGTGTAATACTTGGTGGCAGTAGATCCCAACCCACACCTAACTCGTTTGCCATTTTAAAGCCGGGAACTGAAATAATGTTCTCTGCACCCACCCGCGCCCAAAACTGTTTGCCCATGCGGGCGATATAATTCATCTTAGTCGGGTCAATGCTGCCTTCCTCATTCAGCACTTTTTCGTTGAGGTGAATCATCTTCACTTCGCACACTACTAAGTTTCCTGCGCCACCACCTTGTCCGGTTTCTATTACATCTTTCACTTCGCATTCAAACTGCACAAAACACTCGCCCACACGCGGTGGTTTTACTACTACCGAAGCAACGGGAGTTAATCCTGATTTTGAAAACTCATTCACGCCTTTTTCGTACATGTGTGCCGCCAAATTCATTTGATACAGCATATCGTAATGCGGGATGTTCACCACACATTCTTTTATTTCTAGAACATTATCGTGGGTATGTTTGGTAGCCCCTGTTCTTCCGCTTCGGGCAGGAGAAAAAACAAGTGTAGGAGGATTGGAGCCAAAGCAATTGAAAAATGAAAACGGAGCCAGATTGGCTGTGCCGTTTTTATCAATGGTAGAAACAAAAGCTATGGGGCGGGGTGCAATGGCGCTGAGTAAATACTCGTGCAATTTTGCAGGTGTAAGTGCAGATGGGTTGATAGAAAGCATGTTCAATAATAGAAATCAAAAATAACATGCCCCGCCATAAAAGTGCGGGGCATGTGGTTCGGTTAATCATCTTCTTCTTCGCTATTGGTGGTTTGTGCCGGGGGGCTTTCTGAGTTCGGGAAACTACCTCCCTGGGTAATTTCGGTATGGCGAATTTTACCACCGAGGTATCCGGTATAACCCATAAAGCCAAACGCAACAGATGAGAGTAGAAGTGTAGCGCTCATAGCGATGGTTACTGCATTCTTTTTAAAGAAGTGTAACGTCAAACTGATGATTGCTAAAACACCGGAAGCTATTAGTATACCATTAGCGATTTTCGCAGCATCTTCATGTGCTTCCATAGCAGCTTCGCTAATTCCGGGGATTTTCTCTACCACTTCTTCAGCAGCTTCGCCTGTTTCCATTACAATGACTGAAATAATTGCCATAGCCAGAATAAGAAAAGCACCCAACACTTTGGTGTCGTTATTTTTTCTCAGTAAGCCGTAAAAAAGAACCACTACTCCTCCCAATGTTCCTATAATGGGGAAGTGGTTAAGTATTAAATGCCAGTGTGCGGTATTCATAAAATTAGATTTTGAAATGACCACAGGTAGATATATTTCACACGCACCCTGCGGATATACGTATGCCGATAAAATGAGAAAGAGTTAGGCCTTAAAACTTAGGCGGCTGCCAAATGTTGGAAAGCAATTGAAAGGAGATGAAAGATGTACTGTAGAAAGGAAGTTCTGCATTAGTATTGAAATACGGAACAGGCAACTTAACATCAAAGTGAGATAAAAACACTGTTAGGGAAGACGATAAATGCTCGGCTGTTTTAAAAGGAAGTTGTGAGTCGCGGGCATAATCTTCATCCTTAGTATTGTTTCCGCTATAATGTTTAGTGAAGAATTCTGCCAATGTTAAATCTGGTGTTTCACACTTGTGCTCCAGATAGTGAGCAACTAAAACAGGAACTTTCAGCAACTCATGAAACTCGGTGTTACTGATAAAAAACAAAGCCGTAAGAAATACTACTGCCGCTTTTTTCACGCTACGAATGTAAGCAAGCAAATCCACTTCATGTATGAGGGAAGTCATTAGTGCGTTAAAAACATGTAAATGGTGGGTGAGAATATTCCAAGTGTGAGCAACCCTACAAGAATTTTATGGTGGCGAATTTCGCGGTGGTTTTGCAGTATTACATCTGCCACCATCATAGCCACATACCACAGCGCCAATAAAATGAGACGAGTTGTATCCTCGGCAGGGGCAAAGTCGTGTTCGCGGCCTGCTCCGTGGTAAGCAATCTCGAACATAGTTCGTGCGCCTGCACCCATTATTATGAAGAGTAGTGCGAGCAGATAGACTTTCATATTGCAGGTAAAATTTTACCTGAACATTCACCAAAGCCAATACGCACTCCGTCTTTCTCGCACCATCCACGCATAGTAACTGTATCGTTATCCAAAATGAATTTTCGTTCAGTTCCATCGGGCATTTGAATCGGCTTTTTGCCTTGCCAGCTAATTTCCAGCATAGAACCGTAACTATCGGGTGTTGGTCCGCTGATGGTGCCGCTGGCATATAAATCGCCAACACAAATGTTGCAGCCGTTTACCGTGTGGTGCGCGAGTTGCTGCGCCATGTTCCAATACATGTATTTGAAATTGCTGCGCGAAACCACTTTGCCTTTTCCATTTTTAGGAATTATTTCCACTTCTAAGTTGATGTCAAAATTCTTTTTGCCTTCAAACTTTAAGTAGGGAAGAACTTCGGGTTCTTGCATTGGCGTTTCAACGCGGAACGGTTCTAAGGCTTCGAGCGTTACAATCCAGGGCGAAATGGTTGAGCCGAAATTTTTTGCGAGAAAAGGACCTAGCGGAACGTATTCCCATTTTTGAATATCGCGGGCGCTCCAATCGTTGAACAATACCATGCCGAAAATGTAATCTTCGGCTTTGGCAGTAGAAATGCTTTCGCCTAATTCGATGTCCTTGCCGGTAATGAAGGCCATCTCCAACTCAAAATCTAAAAGCTTAGATGGCCCAAAAGATGGAGCAGTAGCATCATCAGCTTTGGTTTGTCCTTTGGGTCGGTGAATGGGCGTGCCTGAAACTACAATGGAAGAGGCACGACCATGATAGCCCACGGGTAAATGTTTCCAATTGGGCAGCAAGGCATTTGCTGGGTCGCGGAACATAATACCCACGTTGGTAGCGTGTTCTTTACTGCTGTAAAAATCGGTGTAGTTAGGAATGCGAACCGGCATCAGCATTTGTGCTTCACTTTGCTTAACCAATGCTTTAGCTTTCAATTCAGCATTATCGCGTAGTTCATCATTGTCTGCATTCAGCAAATCTGAAACCCTTTCGCGCACAGCAGTGGTTACTTTTTTGCCGCTGCCTATAAACCAGTTAAGGAGCGGCCGCGATAAATCTTTTTTGTCGAACTTAATTCCATCGAACAATCCGGCTTCGGCTATCACGGCTAAATCCAAAATATATTCGCCTATAGCCACACCTGCACGCGAGGTCATTTGGCTGGTCATAAACATGCCAAACGGCAAATTCTGAATTGGGAAATCGCTGCCGGGTTTTACTTCTACCCACGATTTTAAGTTAGGGTTATTGGCTCTGCTCATACATCAAAATTCCAATCATTTTCTTGTTCTCCAAATTTCTTTCGGCTTTCGGCTTTTTCGATTTGGCGTTGAATAACCATATCTGCAATTATTGTAGCTGCATCCGTTTCAGAATTTTTGAGCATCTCGTGCAACTTTTTCTCGTTTACATCTATGCGGTAGAGTATCCACTTTAATTTTTCCAAGTCGCGATGAATGAGTTCATCAATCCGCTGTATCAAAACCTGACGGAAGGCGCGAAGCTTATCTTCCCCACAGCTTGTAACGGGAAGGAGCCGTTCATCAATTTCAAAAGAGATGAACAGATATATAGGAAACTCCATAGGACGCTAATGTATTTTCATTTTATCTAACACACTTAACCCAAACAATGCATAGTCGTATTTCACAGGGTCTTTTGGGTCATACTGTTTTAGTGCTTCCGTTAATTCCAATACTGTTTGCCAATCGGTTTGTTTGCGTTTAATCAATCCTAGTTTTCTGGCGGTTCTGTCCACATGCACATCCAGCGGAATTAAAAGTTGAGCCGTCTTTATCTTTTTCCAAATGCCGAAATCAACTCCGCTTTTGTCTTTGCGCACCATCCAACGCAAAAACATGTTTAGCCGCTTGCAGGTAGAGTTTCTTTCGGGGGTAGCAATGTGTTTGCGCGTACGTTGTGGAAAATCTTGAAGGGAGAAAAAGTTTTCATGAAAAATGGCAATAGCATGTTCTGTATTTGAATCTGGTTTTTTACCTCTAAAATCTGATTTCAAAAATGCGTTTTCCAAACTATCATGCTGTTTGTAATGCTGTTTGAAAAACTCAATGAAGTACAATGCATCAGTAGCATTAAACGTGCGGTGCTTGAAATCCAAAAATTGTTTCAGGTCTTTTGGTTGATGATGTAGCACAAAATCGTATGGAGCCCCGTCCATCAGTTCTACCAATCTGTTGCCTGAGGCAATAATGGATTTGCGGTTGCCCCAGGCCAGCATAGCTATCCAAAAGCCAATAATTTCAATATCCTGTTGTTTAGTAAAACGATGTGGGATAGAGATGGGGTCAGTTTCTATAAAAGACCGGTTGTTAAACTCGCGGTACTTGCGCTCCAGTAAATCGTAAACTTTTTCCCGATTCATTTTATTTAGTAGCCACTATAAACAAACTCTGGCTCACCATTTTTACTAATGGCATTTTTTCTAATACATCTCCAGCGGCAATAGATGGCTGTATCAAAAAATCGGGTATGCCGGGCAACAAAAAATCTTTGTATTGCACATTTACCTGACTAAACCCTGTAACATGCAATTTATTTTCAATAAATGATTTGCTGAAGGCCATTTCATCGGGCTCTAGGTTAGCCCACTTACGCGCATAGTTGAATATAAATGCGCAATACGGGTTGTATATGTTTGGCTCCATAAAAATAATTTTGCCTTTGGGTTTGAGCAATTGGTGCAGCGTGCGCAACGCGTCATCTAAATGGTAGTACAAGTGATGCAAAATGCCATTGCCCACAATGTAATCAAACGTACGGCCTTGCACTTGCTCCGGTTGGTTGAAGTCAAGTACCTCATAACTGAGGTTGGGTAACAAGAATTTTTTTTTGGCATTTTCTATAAACGGCACACATAAATCGGTACCCAAAACATGATGTGGTGATTGTTGAGCCATCCAGTAACTCACCTCACCGGTACCACAGCCAATTTCTAACACCTGCCCCGGCACAGTTTTATCCATCTCTTGTAACATCCATGCGGCACGCCTGCGCATGCGCACTTCTGTGCTTTTTACGAGTTCAAAACCTTGATTAAAACCACGGTCATCCACAATACTTGCCATGCGTATCTTTTCTACTTTATTTGTGCTTGGTAATATTCGTTAGTTTTCTCTAAATCAAAAATGAATGCAAACAACCGTCAAGAAAAATGTAAGTGAATTTAATGCTGATGTGGCAGAAAATGGCGGCTATCGCTATACCAGCAATGCACCTTATTCTTCTGTGGTTTCCAATCAGCGAATTACCGATGAAACCGTACGAGTAATTACGCAGTTATCTAACGTAAAATCGGTGATTGATATTGGGTGTGGTGATGGCACATACACCGCAGATTTGAAAACCAATTTGCCTCAAGTTGCTTTCACCGGTTTTGACCCGGCAGCACAAGCCATAGATCTTGCTGCGAAAAAGTATCCTCAATGTAAGTTTTTGGTGGGCGATGTATTGAATCCCGATACTTTTCCAAAAGAAAAATACGATGTGGCTGTTATTCGCGGGGTTATTCATCACTTGCCCACTCAAAGCGATGCCATCAAATATGCAAAATTACTTAGCGATAGAATATTGATTATAGAACCCAATGGTAATAATCCCATATTAAAGTGGATTGAAAAAAACAGCGAGTACCATGTACAGCACGAGGAGCAATCGTTTACTTCCGACTTTTTGCAAAATATCTGCAAAGAACACGGTATGAAAATTCGCTCACTCAGTTTTATTGGTTTTGTTCCTTTTTTCTTCCCCGAAATTCCTGCACGCATTATTTATTTCTTTCAGCCATTATTGGAGCAAATACCATTTTTGGGTAAATATTTTGGTGCGCAGACGGTTATTTTGGCGGAGCAAGATTAGTGTTATCCGCTTCTCACTTACAGATGAAATATTCGTTTTTAGAAGCAGAAGATTTTTACAGTTTCACTTAATGGCAACAAAGCTGGTGTTGGGTTTCTTCAGCATCTCATGTAGTAGTTCATCCCTAATATTAGTGATGGTTTTTTTGGCGGCAGATGGGTTTCTTTACCTCAAAATTTTATTATGAGAAAGTTAGTTGTCGCTATGTCATTAATATGGATGTGTATGTGTTTAAATGCCCAAAAATTTGATTGGGTTTCGTTTACTCCGCTTATCAACGCAACATCATTCGGTGGCAGTGGTGGAATAAGCGTTACCACCGATAATCAAGGCAATATCTATACGGTGGCAGTATTTAACGACCCAATCATTGTAGGCACTGATACGCTGTATCATGTTGGCAATGTTAACCGTCCCGATATTCTGATTACCAAGTGGAATCCTCAAGGAGAGGTTATCAGCTACCGCCATATTGCCAACTGGTCAGGCAATGGCAATCCCGAACCTCAGGTGATTATGTATGATGAACTTCGCAATGAAATTCTTCTGACCATATCCTCTTACTATTTTGGAATGCAGGTAACATTGCTTTCCAATGGGGTGGAGACTGACACGCTACTTACACTGGCGCAAGGCGCGGTATTGCGCTTAAAAACCGATTTGAGTTTTGTATCAACAAAAGATTTACCCGGTGGCACTTCTTATGGAACTCCTTCAGCAGTTAAAGATGGCTTTTTATATGCGGCACAGGGCTACAATAGCACTGTTTCTAAAACTGATACAGCCGGCAATGTGCTTTGGAGCATTACTCCTGCCATATCAAACTTTCATATAACAGATTTGGCTGTAAGCAATAACGACACGATTTTCGTTATTGGTTACATCAATGGCACTACAGTTTCTATGGGCGGAAAAACTGTTGTTGCGCCTTCGGCAGGCAACCTCAATCAGGTTGGGATTTTTAAAATTGATACAGCGGGTAATGTTATACAGGGGGCTTATCTTACTCAGGCTTCCTACTACATATTTGCGCTGCGCCTCACTACCGATTTGGCAGGCAATGTATTTGTAGCCACTACTTACGACATTCAGTTGCTTCAGGTAGGCAGTTTTACCTTAAGTATTTCACCCAACGGCAGAGATGTATTTGTGGCGAAGTTATCGCCCGATTTAGTGCCCCTTTGGGTAAAAGAGTTTTCAAGCAACTTTGATGAGCAGGCGTTTGATATTGTGGTGCATCCATCAGGCAAAGTAATGTTACTGGGCAACTACTCGGGCAATACTACTTTCGGAAACTTCACTTTCCCGCCAGCAAACTCCGGTTATTTAGCGCAGTTAGATAATAGCACCGGAGATATTTTATACGCAAAAAATTTTGGTGTTTTAACGGGTGGATTTGGCGGCTCGGGCCACCCGGTTTGCGCAACCATAGTTGGCAATAAATATTATATAACCGGAGTATCATATGGCTCAAATGAATATGACCCAAACTTAGGAGCTAGCTATGGATGCTTCAATCAAACACGAAATAGACAGTACCTTACTTGCTTTAATGACACTGCTCAACCCCTCCCCAAAACCAACTTTACTTTCATCCGCGAGCAGAATAGTGTTTTCTTCAGTTCAAACATCAGCAGCGGTGAGTTTGTGTCTATTGATTTTGGCGATGGCACCTCCACTACCACACAAGTAAACCCAACGCATGTTTATTCTAAAGGGTTCTATACGGCAGTTCTCACCACAAAGTTTGATTGCTTTGTGCGCAAGGATACTATCAAGCTGTTGTTTAAAGGCATACAAAGTGTTACACCCAAACAAATTGCCAACAACCAATTGCAGATTTTATTCATTAAAGGCGGTTTTCCTTTTGCCGATTCTGTGGGTGTAACAGTAAAGTTGAAACGGGGTAATACTGTGTTGAACGATATTAGTGTAGCAGTATCAGATAGTGGAACCATTCAGGCAAATTTTATGCTGTCAAATGAGCCACTTGGTTTTTATGATGTAATAGTGAATGGTCCTAATGGATTTACCGACACATTGTTTAATGGGATAGAAATGGAACCTGAAAGAATCTTTTTACCAGAAGTGCAAATAGTAGGTTTGGAAAGAAGATTGGTAAACCGCATTTATCCCTACCAAGTTATAGTTACCAACCCAAGTAATGTAATTCAGTTTGGCGTGCCGGTATATGTTGCATTGCACAAAGACAATCAAATACTCAGATTCTCAAACAGAGTGGTAGCTGATTCATTAGCAAACATTGAAAGGCAAGACCATTTTACACATGATTTTATTATGGCTTACGACTCCCTTTCCAACGACTCGATTTGGTTGGGCATATTCGTTATTCCTTTTATATACCCCGGCTCGTCTGAAGTAATTGATTTTTACATCAAAGGCACCACCTTAGGCGATAAGGGCTTGTTTGCCGTTGCCGGAAAACCCATGTATGACTCTACACAACTTAACCTGTTAGGATTGCGCACCTCATGTGACTTTTTAGCCGACCCTGCTGCATGTGTTTTTGATTTATTGGGTCAAATACCCGGTGTAAGCTGTGTTACCAATGCACTTAGTGCCGGCTGTGCTATTGGTAATTTATTGCGCGATGTTGCAGGCAAGCGAAACAAAAAAGGAGAGATAAACAGATATGTAAGTGATGTTTTCAACTTGGTGGCAGATATATCAGGTATTCTAACCTGCGAGGCAAAAGATGTTTTTGGTGTATCAGACTTTTTAGAAAATAAACTTGCGGCAAACATTACAAACCTGGTTTTTGGAACTGCTGCAAACATGGCAGCATTACAAACCCCCAGTATTCCGCTCCCTGGCGGCTTCAACATACCGGGTTCTTGTGGCGATGCTTTTGGAAAGAAAGGATTTACCGGTGGCTTGAAATCATTAGATGAATTTACGAACCAAAGATTTTTTATTAAAGACGTTTCTTCCTTAGACCCTAACATAAAAATAGGGCCATTGGGCACCAAGCCCGAAAATTACTTCTACGGACAAGAAAGGGTGAATTACACCATCTATTTTGAAAACATAGATACTGCAACTGCTCCGGCTTCGGTAGTTGAAATTTACGACACCCTTGACGCCTCATTCTTTGATGTATCAACGCTTCAGTTTACCGGATTTGGTTTCGACACGATACGATATCAGATATTGCATGCAACAAACTCATACGCTCAGGAAATTGATTTGCGCCCGGCAAAAAACACCATTGTTCGTTTTGAAGCGAAACTTGATTCTGCAAGCAATTCTTTAATCTGGAAATTTAACTCCTATAACCCGCAAACGCGCGAGTTAGTGTTAAATGTCAATGATGGTTTTTTGAACCCAAATGCCAACTCACCCGAAGGGGAAGGGTATGTTTCGTTTAGTATATTGCCAAAACCAAACAGACCGCATTTACAACAAGTAAGCAATAGAGCAAAAATTGTGTTTGATGAAAACGCACCAATTTTTACTGATTATTGGTTGAACACCGTAGATAAACTTAAGCCAAGCAGCAATGTAAATCCGCTTCCGGCAACTTACCCTGACACATTGCTACTGCTTACATGGACTGGAAATGATGCGCATTCCGGTGTTAAACATTATGACATTTACTATACCGAAAATGACACTGCAACATACATTCTCTTTAACCACACCCCGTTAGATTCAGGATATTTTGTAGGAAATTATGGAAGCACTTACAAGTTTTTCTCTATTGCAACTGACTTTGCAGGTAATCGCGAAGATGCAGCGGCAAATCCGGATGCAGTAATCACTTTACAACAATCTCCCATCTCTATTCCAATAGTTTCTGAGTTAGAGTTTAGCATTTACCCTAATCCGGCTCAAAGTCAACTTACATTACAAACCAACACTACCGAGCAAGTAAGTGTTGAGTTGATAGATTTGCAGGGAAGGGTAGTGAAGCGTGATGATGTATGGAGCAAAAAGAGTATGGATGTGAGTACACTATCAAACGGTGTTTATCAAGTGAAGTTCACCTCACCGCAAGGAGTGGTAGTAAAAAGATTTTTAAAGGAATAAGTAAGTTTGGTCTTGAGTTTTGATCCCCTGTTGCTGCAAGCAGCAGGGGATTTTTTATTTACGGCAATCATTCATTTACTTGCAGTGATGACGGAAGTTAAAATACTGATTGTAGAAGACGAATCGTTGGTAGCCATGGATATGGCTGATATGCTCAGCCGCATTGGTTATCAAGTATTGCCCGCAGCGTACAGTTATGATGAAGCAGTAAAAATTTTGGATGAACAGTTGCCAGATATAGTGCTGGCAGATATCAATTTGAATGGGCCAAATACCGGTTTGGATTTAGGAAAGTTATTGCTGGAGAAGTACAAATTGCCATTTGTGTTTATCACTTCGCATAGCGATAAAAATACAGTTGCCCAAGCTGCTGCATTGAAACCTAACGGCTATTTGGTAAAGCCATTTGAGCAAGAAGATTTGTTTACCAGTATAGAAGTAGCACTTGCAAATTTTGCAGGTAACACATCGGTTAATGCGGAAACCGATAAATCTAATTTGCCGTTAACGGATAGCATATTTGTAAAAACTGATACTCGGTTTGTAAAAGTACGTTTGGCAGACATTCTGTTTTTAGAGAGCGATGGCAACTACATTTTCATTTATACAGAAAACGCCAAGCATATCATTCGCTCCACATTTCGCGAAATGATGATAAATCTACCGCAAGGGCAGTTTATGCAGATACACAAAAGTTACATTATACAACTCTCTAAAATAGACGAGCTAAGCCATACCGAAGTCAAACTGGCAAAACACAATTTACCTCTTAGTAGAAATTTTAAAGATGAACTCTTTGATAAAATTAAGCGGCTGCAATAAGCGAGTTAGGTTTTTACATAGTTTCTATACCGAATACACTTCACATGTCATCACTACCAAATTGCATTTCATCACATAAACAAACTACCACAACTGGGTTTTTGCATGTTGCATACGTTTAGGAAATGACTGCCCGTAAAATACTTACCGTTTTTATGCTTTGTCTGTTTTGTGCCTCTAATGCACAAACGGTAGAGGATTTATGAGTACAACTCATTGCTGCAAACTCAGATACCGCAAAAGCCCGCATTAGTGGTGCATTGGCGTATAAACTTTTGTTTACCGATAGTGCCGAGGCAGAGCGCTTAATTATTGATGAGATACAGCTATCCGGTGGCTCTGCCTTGTTGTTAGCCGATGCGTATCGGAGCAAAGCGTTGCTTTACATCATTCACAATAAACGCATACAAGGATTAGCGCACTACGATACAGCTATTGCATTTGCTATAAAAGCTAAAAGTGCTTACTACCAAGCCAGTTGCTTGGCTTTGATAGCCGGTTTTTATCAGGATATGGGCGATTACGACCGCTCGTTGCAGTACTATTTTGATGCGTTGCGAGTTGCAGAACTAGGGAAAGAAACCAAGCTAACGGCATCTACCTGCAACAACATTGCCACTGTGTATGCTGCGGCTAGTCGTGATAGAAGGCAAACCTTACACTATTACCATCGTGCATTACACGCAGCATTGCAAATGAAAAATTTTGCATTTGCAGGATTAGTGGCTATCAATTTAGCTGCAGAGTATATGCATGCGAACAAAAGAGACTCTACGGAGAAGATGTTGCAAAGCGCGCTCAACTATGCCGGCCAAAGTGCGCAGCGCGGCTATGAATATGCAGTGGTGATGACAGGTGCCGGAAACATTTATGAAGAATTGGGTCGGTACCAAACGGCAGAATCTTTTTTGCGCGATGGCCTATCTGTGCAAGATTCGCTAAAGCGGCCCATCAATGCCATGGGGCCGCTGAGTAGTTTGTGTGCATTATTGGTCAAACAAAAGCGATGGAGCGAAGCAGAACTGTTGGTTTACCGATTATTGCAAGACGCTACAAAGTATGAAACAAAGATATATATCTGCGAAGCATACCGGCTGCTCAGCGATATGGCAAAAGAAAAAAAGCAGTTGGAGAAAGCATTGGAGTTTAAACAACAGCAGGATAGATGGAACGATTCTATCTTTAATGAAACCCGGCAGCAAAGTATTGCCAATGTGCAGGCACGCGCAGAATTGGCACAACGCGAGTTAGAAGTGAAGTATGAAACTAACGAAAAAGCAAGCGAGAACCGGTGGCTGCGTCTTATAGTAGCTGCTGCATCTGTTGTGCTTTTGCTTTTGATAATACTGCTTTGGTTGATAATCCGCGCACACAAAAAGCAAGAGCACGCCAACCGCGAGTTGCAAGAGAAAAATGCCTTGATAGACAGGCAGGCACAAGAAAAAGACACCTTGATGTTGGAGATTCATCACCGGGTAAAAAACAATTTGCAAATCGTTTCATCACTGCTCAATTTGCAGGCCAACACACTTACCGATGAAAAGGCCATAGCTGCGCTCCGCGAAAGCCACAACCGGGTAAAGAGTATTTCACTTATCCATCAAAAATTGTACTCGCAAGAAGCGTTGTCGGCCATTTATCTGGAAGAGTATATCGAGCAGCTCTATACACATCTGAAACAAGTTTTTAATGCAACGCATATAGATTTTCAATGCAGTGCGTATCCGCCACATTTCAAATTAAGTATGGATCATTCTATTCCGCTGGGTGTTATTTTGAATGAACTGATTACTAACTCTATCAAGTATGCTCAAATCAACAAATCCGGGGGGCAAATTCGAATTGTGATTACCGACTTATTGAATGGTCAATGCTCGCTTTGCTATTCTGATAATGGAGTGGGTCTGCCAGACGGTTTCGATATTAAAAGTTCAACCTCATTGGGTATGCGTATTGTTAGCGAGCTTTCCAGGCAAATGCGTGGTGTGCTTAGTGTTACATCCGATGCCGGTACTCAGTTTAAGTTGGTTTTTCCGCTAAAGAAATAGCTGCTGCATCTTATCACTCTACAGTTGTATTTCGTCACATAAATGCGGTTAGCGTAGCCGGTACCGGTAGATTTGATGCATCAATCAAAAAACAAAACATTATGATGAATCAAACTTTTACTAAACAACTGCTTTTGCTCCTGCTGTGTTTTTGCTCAGCAGGTATGCGGGCCAATACTTATACGGTAAGTAATCAGGCAGAATTGGACGCAGCTATTTCAGATGCCAATGCAACTCCGAGTAGCAACAGTAATCCACATGTTATTAATCTTTGTACCGGAGGGCAGTATTACCTGCCCACTATTCTTGAGCCATTGGTGCTAAACGCACCGGCAGATCATAGCGCAAGATTTAGCGGCTACTATTTCAACTTTGGGCAATCGTTGGTGGGCAAGCATTTTACATTCAATAATCTTACGTTTGTTAGTCAGTTAAACAGTTCTTTTGGAGCAGCATGGATGAGCAGCAATGGCGGTGGCACCAGTATTTTGAATAACTGCCGATTTACCAACGGTAGCGCTTCTTATCAGGCAGGCGGTGTGTTTAACAATTTTGATTCTGTGTATTTGTACGGATGTACATTTGACGGCAACATTACTACAGATGCCGGAGGCGAAGGTGGTGCTGCAGCATTCAACAATGGTGGCTTTATGAGCATTGTCAATTGCACCTTTAGCGGCAATACCAGCGTGAGTGCCAGTGGTAGCGGTGGTGGTGGCGCGGTAAAAAACCATCAAGGAGGAAAAATGGTGGTGAGAAATTCTACCTTTTACAATAATAATAGTGCGAGCCGTGGTGGTGCTATAAGCACACAGGGCGGAAATTTTTGTGATATCAGCAATTGTATTTTTGTAGGTAACTCTGCAGCACTTATCGGGAACAACGTGTTTGGCAATTTTACCTCTACATACGGCCACAATATCTTTACTGATACCGTGGGCGCAACTATTGGCGGAGTAACCACCGGAAACGTGTATGGCGCAGCTGCATCGGGTGTGATAAATACCACACTGAGCGATAACGGCCATTACACCTTTACTCACGCATTAGTTGCTAACAGCCCTGCTATTGATGCTGCGGATGCTAGTGCTGCACCGGCTACCGATCAGCGCAATTACACGCGTAGTAATACGGCCGACATTGGCTCGCATGAGTATAATGGAGTAAATCCATGTGCCGGATTTTCCATATCTATAAATACACCGGCTGTAGCGTGTCAAGCGCAACTCAATAACCTGAGTTATGTAATTACAGGCGGTACTGCACCCACTACCGGCAATTGGTTTGTACAGGGGGAAAATGAGTGGATATGCGGTGCTGCGTTGAGTTACTTTGGTAACTACACTTTTATTGCCACGGCATTTGATAGCGAAGAATGTGTAGCAAAAGATACTATTGTGATTAATAACAGCGCACCTGTTATCAATAAAAATTTTACCATCTGCTATGGCGATACGGTAACCTACAACGACTCCATATATACACAAGCCGGAAACTACACCATCAATTACAATTGCGATAGCATTATACAGATAGCTGTTTCGCTTTTCGCTGCGCCTGTTACATATAGCTACTATTCAATATGCCCTGATAGTACCGTAAGCATCAATGGCATTGTTTACAACAGCAGCGGCTATTACACACAGTATTTTGGTTGCGATAGTACGGTGGAGATATTGATAAATGATGTGAATGTGCCTGTGCGGAATAATACCGTAGTCATTTGTTTTGGCGAGTCCTATACCGTTGGAGCAAGCACATACACCGTAAGTGGTAACTATACCAACTATTTTGGCTGCGATAGTGTTGTGAATACTTCGCTTACAGTACAACCGCAAGTTACTTTTCCCACCATATCCTCTACCACTCTGCTTTGCAACAATGCCACCAACGGCACCATTACACTCACCGCCAACACGGCTATAGATTTTACGATAGGTGGAAACAATTACAGTTTTGGAGGTGATACTGCTTGGGCAGATACCGTAATTGCATTCAGTACAGAATACAACACATCACCCGGCAATTGGTCAGCATACCAACTGCTTGGCGAGCCAAACACCTATCCGGATTATGGAGATATAGTTACCGCTTGGACATCGGACGATTACGGTAATCAACGCGAGTTTTTAGTAGTGGGCTATACCACACCTGTTACCGCCAGCCAGTTGTTGATTTACGAAACAAACGCCCCCGGGTACATTGATACGGTGTATGTGCGTGAATACCCTTCGGGAAACTGGACTACAGTATATACCGGCACAGCAGCAGCAGGCCCAGAGGTAGCAACTATTTTTGCGGTGAACCTGCCATCAGTTATGACTGTTGACCAAGTGCGTTGGGCTATTGCCAATGACATAGCTACTGATTGGGTAGAGTATGATGCAGTAGGATTAGTGAAACCAAGTGCCGATTCTGTAACTATCACCGTTAATGCCGGAGCTGTGTTGCCCATATCTGTTTCACAAGGTGGTTGTACAGTATCGGGCAATATCAATGTGCCTAATCCACCGGCAATTCCACTTACCCTAAATGTAAGTACAGATACCATTTGTGCCGGAGAAAGTATTACGCTTATTGCCAACGGTGCAGCAAGCTATGCCTGGAGCACAGGAGCTACTACTTCAACTATTACTGCATCTCCATCCAGTACAACAATGTACATAGTAACTGCTACTGATAATGTGGGATGTACGGCAGTTAGTTCCTCTATTATAGTAGCGGAATTATGTATTGGGTTAGAAGAAATAGCCAACACACAGATGAGTATTTACCCAAACCCTACAAGCGGTGTGCTTTATATTGAAAGCCGGGATGAAATTGCAAGCATCAAAGTGTTTGATATGCACGGAAGAACCGTAGCGGAAATAAATACCTTGTCAACAGGTAAAATGCAACTTAATGTCGGCAATTTTTCAGAGGGCGTTTACACTATTCAGTTAAAAGCCAGCAATGGAAATGTGGCGAGCGAAAGATTCTTGAAACAATAATTTACACATAGCAATTGCCCGAAACAGAATTGAGTTTTTGAGTTTTGTTTTATCCCTTCTCGGTTTATCCGTGAGGGGATTTTTTATTGAAGTTTTTCCAGTAGCAGATTTGCCTTGTCGGGCGATACGGGTACGCTGTGGTCTTGTATTACAGCATGCAATCCACCATCTACTTTGCTGAGGGAACTTACGTGTTCGGTGTTGATGATATATGATTTTTGGGCGCGCATAAACTGGGGTTGGTCGTCCAGCATTTCTTCAAACTGTTTCAGATTTTTGCTAGCCACAATTTTACTGCCATCGCGCTTATATATCTCGGTATAAGCGCCATCGCCTTTCATAAAAAGTACATCGGCAGTGTTAAAAAACTCCACTCCTTTGGTTTGGTTCAGCACAATTTTTTTCGTTTTGCCGGAAAGGTTTTCTTTCAGCATTTGGTAGGAGAGCAACTGTGTTTGTTTTTTTTCAGCGCGCTCCACGGCCTTGATTAACTCTGCAGGTTGTATGGGTTTTAGCAGATAATCAATAGCGCTCATTTTAAAAGCACGAATAGCATATTCACTGTAAGCTGTAGTAAATATGATATCAAAATTAATCTCGTCCTCTGCAAAAAAATCAAGTAATTCAAGCCCACTGTGTCCGGGCATTTCTATGTCTAAAAAAATTAATGCAGGTTGTTCTTTTCGTATAGCTTTAATGCCAGACGGCAAATCTTCGCAAGTGGCTACCACATTTACCTGAGGGCAATGTTCGCGCAGCATAGCACTGAGCAACAACCGGGCTTTGCTCTCATCGTCAATTATTATGGCCTTCACAAGTGCGATTTTGTTGTTTATTTCACTCCTAGTCATCTGCTATTTTACCAAATAGCCAATTTGTTTTACAAAATTGAGCCGCATATTGTAACTCATCATGTAAGTTTGGGCGGTTGAAAAAGATTTTAGTACTACCTTTTATTGCCAATGTAATTCTACTGATTGCGCAGCAACCAGCTTACCGCAGTATATCTAAGCAAGCTGGGTTGCCTGCCAATACAGTGTACAACATTGTACAAGATAAGCAGCATTACATTTGGTTGGGTACAGATAAAGGACTAATTCGGTATGATGGCTTGCACTACAAAAACTATTCTAATGCCGACCTCAACGGAGTGAGCGATTTACGGATAGACGATTTAGGGTTACTCCGGTGTCAAACTTTTTCTAACAATCACTATTACATCAGTGGCGATACTTTGCTGCAAGACAAAACTTGGCCCCGGATCGGAAACTTTGCTCCGGTGATTTACCACAACAAAGATACTAGCTATCAATACAGCAGAAACTTTGTGTATATGCATAAAGTTGGTGGTGCCGATACTATACCGTTTCCACGTGAAATTTTTTCTGTGTTTAAGTACCAAGGAATAATGTGGGTATTTGATGGGGATAGTCTCTACGATTTACTCGGAAGAATACATGCGAAAAAGGTGTCTGTGGACGTAGGAAAGCAAACGGTGTTTTTTGTGGCAGACTTTCAGGGTAGGATTTTATTGTTTCCAAAGAAAATCAACAACGCTGAGGTGTTTGAGTTGTTTCCGGGAAACGCTTCTATGTCAGTACCTTTAAATAACATGTTTGTACAATCTGTTAGAGTAGTGCGAGACTCCTTGTTATTTATTTGCACCAATAGCGGTTTGTATGTATTAGACAAACAATTGAAGCGGTTAAATATCTCGCAGCCATTATTGCAAAATAAAAATTTGTCAGATGTTTTTGAGGACATAGAAGGAAGAATTTGGGTAACTACTTTAGATAATGGTATTTTTAAGTATGATTTTTGGGAAGGTACGCTTTGGCCTTTGGCTGAGCCCGTAAGTTGTGTCAGCTATTCAGCGGCAACAGGAAAACTACAGGTGGGGACAGTAGCGGGAGAAGTTTATGAGCGTAATGGCCAATACCAACTCAAGCTGGTGTATAAAACAATAGAAAGGCAGCAGATTATTAGCATGCTACAAACCGCTAAGGAGGTAAATCTAGTAGCAGCAGACAATTTTATACTACAGCACAAAAATGAGCAGGCTGAGTATGTCAACTTAGCAGTTAAAAAAGTACTACCTTTACAGCACAATTCATTTTTGCTCGGACGTACAGGTGGATTTTCACTACTGTATCTCCAAGGTGTAATA
Source organism: Chitinophagales bacterium (assembly GCA_016787045.1). Taxonomy (GTDB): domain Bacteria; phylum Bacteroidota; class Bacteroidia; order Chitinophagales; family LD1; genus Bog-950. The sequence goes on along the minus strand of JAEUVA010000034.1, from coordinate 36,243 downwards.
TCCGGAGATAAATCTGCAGTGATGTATGAGGGTAGACATTGGGCAATCGCCAATCCATTTGTAATCAATGGTGGAAATGTGCGAGTGAAGGCGATGGTGTCAGACGGTACCGATTCGGTATGCTATGCAGCAACCACAATGGGTTTGCTCAGGGTAACAGCAAATACATACATGGAGCTAAAACCGGATGGTAAACATCTGCAACTAAACGATATCGCATTTTTCAGAGGTAAAATCTACGGCACGTCTGGCACCACTATTTCTGAAATAGATGTACAAGCTAACACGTTAAAAACAAAAGTATTTATGCTGGCAGAAAATAACATAAAAAACATCCGGCCTTCAACAGATGCCGTGTGGTTTTCTGCCGGAGCCAAACTATACCGGCTCACCGATATGGACTCTGCCCCTGTAGCTTATGAGTGGAACAATAGTTTTGAAATCAATGATTTTAGTGTATTCGGCAATCAATTGTGTATAGGTAGCGACCAAGGCATTGTACAGGTACCGTTGGATGCGGTACAAACCGATAAGCACGAGTTGCTTTTTCATATTGATAAATTTACAGATGGGAAACAATCTTTGATGAGGCATGCTGCCTTATCACACGATAACAACAACATAGAGATAAAGTACAGTATCCCTTATTATGGTACTGCCGAAGATTTGCAGGTGTTTTACAAAGTAAACAATGGCGATTGGCAGCAAACAGAAAGCGGTCAGCGGGAATTGAAGTTGATTTCACTGGAGCCCGGAGATTATGCGATTCAGCTAAAAGCAGAGAACAGTTTGGGGCAGCTTTCACACATACAAGAGCTGAACTTTAGCATAAAACCCCCATTTTGGAAAACATGGTGGTTTTACTTGTTATCTATGGCAGCGGTAGCAGGTACCGGCTACGCACTTTATAGCTATCGTGTAAAACTGATACAACAGCAAAACACCTTAGAGCGACAAAAAATTGAGTTAGAAAACAAATTGCGCGAAAGCATTTTGGCCTCTGTAAAAGCACAAATGAATCCGCATTTTATATTCAATGCGCTCAACACTATCCAATCATTTATTTATCTCAACGATAAGCAAAACGCCACTTCATATCTCGGTAAGTTTTCGCAACTCACCCGTACCATATTAGACATGAGTAATAAGAACTCTGTAACACTGCAAGAAGAAGTGGACGCTATCTTACTTTATCTGGAATTAGAAAAAACACGCTTTGATGATGCAATGAGTTTTTTGATTGAGGTTGCCCCCTACATCAACACTACCGACATTCATATACCATCTATGATAATTCAGCCATATATAGAAAATGCCGTAAAGCATGGATTACTCCATAAAAAAGGGGAACGTTGGTTGAAGTGTTCGTTTGAGTTAAGAGATAATTTCTTGAAAGTAACGATTGATGATAATGGTGTCGGCAGAATGCGCTCGCAAGAACTAAACAAGATTAAGAACAAGCAGCATCAATCTTTTGCTACACAAGCCAATGAAAAGCGCTTAAATGCGCTCAACCATGGTCATGCCGGAGCGGTGAATGTGCACTACGTTGACAAAGTATCATCTGATGGGCAACCTACAGGCACCACCGTAGTGTTGATGATTGCAGTGGTGGAAGATTAAGTTCGCCATTAGCCAGTTTCGTAAAACAGATACAGTATTTCGTAAAGCGGAAGCAGATTTTGAATGAGCGAAGAACAGTTTTGCGCTCAAACAAAATTTATATGAAACAGTTTTTTATTTTTCTTCTGGCTTGTGCAGTATCGGCATTTAGTTTTGCTCAGGCACCGTCTAACGGCCTCTTGCACTATTACTCCTTTGACAATACACTTACAGGCTCTGGTGGGCATACTTTAGCCGGTGGAACAGCTAATTATACCAACGACCGATTCGGTAACTCTAATCGCGCACACAATCTGGCGGCTGCTGCCAATGCTTTTTCGAGTGCGGGTATTCCATCGTTGCCCACTGCTTCGGCTTCGCCTCGCTCATTTTGTTTTTGGTACAAAAGCAATTCCAACAGCACCCACTCTTTGTTTAACTATGGGGGGGCAAACAATTTTTTTGGCGCTGTGTATGATGCCGGTCAAATTCAGGTAGTTTCGGGTAACGGCAGTGGAGGTTCAATTGCTCCTATTACCCACAACATTACTTACACCGGCAATTGGACACATGTTGCTGTAACATACAGCGGAACACAACTGGCTTTATACGTAAACGGTGCGCTTACCAACACCGCTAACTTTGGTTTGTTTAACATCACGCCTTCAACTTCAAGACTGGGTTACTCACCATTTGGAACATACTTTGGCAATTACCAAATAGATGATTTGTTTTTTTACAACCGTGTGTTAACCGCACAAGAAGTTACCACACTCTATGAGTTTTGTAATGCACCATCCAGCACCACTCCATCTGCAAATTTGAATATATGCTCAGGCAATTCAACCACGCTTAGTTTATCTACTACCACAAATGTTATCTGGTATGATGCTTTAACTGGCGGAAATGTGGTGGGAACAGGTGCGCCATTTACAACTCCGGTGTTGAACGCTAACACTACTTACTATGCGCAAACCGGAAACTGCTCAAACAGGTTAGGAATTATCGTAAACGTAACGGTGGCAAATTCACCTGTAAATACCACAACAACCGCTAATCAAAATATAGTTTGCGGAGCCACCACCACACTTACCGCAACAGGCACAAACCTTACTTGGCATGACGCACCGACAGGCGGCAATCAATTAGGCACAGGCGGTAGTTTTACCACTCCTGCGCTAACCACAAATACCACCTATTATGTGCAGGCAAGCTCGGGTTCTTGTGTTTCGGCACGAACAGCAGTGGCAGTAACCGTAACCAACCCGGCACCTACAGCTACCAACAGCAACGTAAACTACTGTTACATTGTTGGTGGCAACAACCTTACAATTTTACAGGTAGCTGCCGGTCCGGGAACAGTGTCTTGGTATAGTTTGCCTACGGGCGGTTCGGTGCTTGGCACCGGCAACAGCTTTACCACGCCTACATTTGCCGACCCTGCACCAGCGGCATCTTACACATTAAATTACTATGCCGAGCGCACAACGCCTTGCGGCACTTCGGCAAGAACAACTTTTACTATAACAGTAAAAAAACGTCCTGCTGCACCAACAAGTACAACACCTTCTGCCAATTTGAATATTTGCAGCGGTGCCACTACTGTGTTAAGTGTTGCTTCCACACCACTTGCTTTAGAATGGTATGAAGTGGGGCAGTTTCCTCAACCTATCAGCACTTCGAGCACATACACTACGAATGCTTTGAGTCAAGCCACTTCTTACGAAGTGTTTGCCTATGAAAATGGATGTGGCTCTTTGCCTCCATTAACTTTAACTGTTAATGTTTCAACACCACCATCTGCACCAACCAATACCACTACTACACAAAACCAACAAACTTGCGTTGGGCAATCGGCTTTTCTTTCAGCATCGGGAACAGGAATTTTAGAGTGGTTTAATGTAGCCACCGGAGGAACTGTATTAGGCACCGGTTCAACTTTCATTACACCTTCGCTAAATCAAGATTCAACTTTTTATGTAAGGTCAAACAACAATGGATGTTTGTCAAGCCGCACAGCAATACTTGTTACTGTATTGCCTTTGCCGGCAGTGCCAACCAGCAACACTCCATCGGCAAATTTAACGGTATGCCAAGGTAGTGGTACCACGCTTTCGGTAGTTAATCCCGGAGCAGGTTTTCAAGTGAATTGGTGGAACGTTCCAACAGGAACCGCCACACCAAACTTGTTGGGAAGCGGCACATCCATAAACATACCTACAAGCAGTTTGAGTTCAAATGCCACTTTTTATGTGGATATGCAAAACTTGACTACTGGCTGTGTTTCAGCAACAAGATTGCCCATTGCGGTTACTGTAGTTGCTCCACCTGCTGCACCAACCAATACCACACCAAGCGCGAATTTGAGTGTGTGTCAAGGTAATTCTACCGTGCTTACGGCATCAGGAAGCGGCACATTGGAATGGTTTGCCGACCCAACAGGCGGAAGCCCACTTGCAACCGGCAATAGTTACACAACCCCTGTGTTGCAAAACGGAGCTGCATATTTTGTTGCAAGTAAAGTTGGCAATTGTTCATCTACACGCACTCAAATAGGCATCACTGTAAATGTTGTGCCAAATGCTCCAACCAACACCACACCCACTGCAAACCTTACCCGTTGCAGCGGACAAACCACTACGCTTTCTGCAAGCACTACAGCCGCAGCCGCTATAGTGTGGTACAATGTTGCCACAGGCGGCACTTCAATATTCACCGGAACAAGTTTTACCACACCTGTTTTAAATGCAGATTCAACTTATTATGCAGTAGTAAGATTTGTAAGCACCGGTTGTGAATCAACAAGATTGCCCATTGCAATAACTGTAAACGCAACTCCAACCGCAGCCATCACCCCTGCCACAGTTACTATTTGCGAAGGAGCAAGTGCAAACCTCACAGCAAGTGGCGGAGGCACTTACGCATGGAGCAACAGCTTAGGAAGCGGAGCAGCAAAAACAGTTACTCCAACTACAAGCACTACTTACACTGTAACTGTTACAAGTGCAAACAACTGCTCGGCAACAGCTTCACGGTTGGTTACTGTAAATACAAATCCTACTGCGGCAATCACACCTGCAACCGCAAGTATCTGCAATGGTGCATCGCAAGCACTTACTGCCAGCGGTGGTGGAACTTATGTGTGGAGTAATAGCGGAGGCAGCAACGCACAAGCAACCTTCGCTCCAACAACAAGCACAACCTACACGGTTACTGTTACTGCGGCAAACAACTGCTCGGCAACAGCATCAAGATTAGTTACCGTAAACACAGTTACCGCAAGCATCAACGGACCTACAACAATTTGCTCGGGATTATCAGCAACGCTAACTGCAAGTGGAGGCACATCTTATGCCTGGAGTAACTCAGGTGGAACTAATGCACAAGCCACATTCACACCAACTGCAAACACTACTTACACAGTAACAGTAACCGATGCCAACGGTTGTAGTGCTACTGCATCACAATCAGTGAGTGTTCAATCTGCACCAACAGCAAGTATTTCAGGCCCAACAGAAGTTTGTTTAGGAAGCAGCGTAACATTAACCGCCAACGGAGGAAATACCTACGAATGGAGTAACAGCGTAACTGTTTCAGCTATCACCGTTTCGCCAACAACAAACACTACATACACTGTAACTGTAAGCATAGGCGCTAACTGCTCGGCCACTGCTTCGCAAACGGTAGCGGTAAAACAACCAACTTCATTTAGCTTTAGCGAAACCATTTGCTTTGGCGGTAGCTACACTTTTGATGCCCAAACACTGACCCAAAGCGGCAACTACACCAAGATAGAAGTAAACAGCGCGGGTTGCGATAGTGTAATAACACTGCAATTGACTGTATTGCCAGAATTGACATCTTCGTTTAATGTAAGTATCTGCGATGGCAGCGCTTATACTTTTGGCAACCAAACGCTAACCACAGCCGGTACATATAATGAAGTATTTATCAGTATAAACGGTTGCGACAGCACCGTAACGCTTACACTTGGTGTTGAGCAGCCATTGCAAATTACCCAGCAGCCAACCGCCAGCAGTACCAGTGTATGTGCCGGAGAAAGCGTAACGCTCAACGTAACTGCTACCGGTGATAACTTAAGCTACCAGTGGAAAGATGGCAATGCAAATGTGGGCACCAACAGCAATAGCTACACGGCCACCAACCTTACACCAGGTACCAAAACATACACAGTGGCAGCAAGCAATGCGTGCGGCAGCGAAACATCAAATGATATTACAATAACCGTAAATGCCTTACCTGCCCCAACCATTACGCAAAGCGGAAATACCTTGAGCACACAAACATTCAACAGTTACCAATGGCAACTAAATGGTAGCGATATTAGCGGTGCAACTACACAAAACTTTACTGCTACACAAAGCGGAAGCTATGCAGTACGAGTAACCGATGCGAACGGGTGCAGCAACACATCAGCAGCACTTAGTGTAACAGTAGTGGGTATTGAAAATGTATCTGCCGAAATGAACTTCAATGTTTACCCTAACCCTACATCAGAAATACTCGTGATAGTTTGTGATGAACTGGTAGAAAGCGTAGAGGTTTACAATGTAGCCGGAGAGCAAGTGATATTTGTAAGCGGAGAAATTACAAAGATTAGAGTATCTGATTTGGCGGAAGGCACATATATGCTCAATGCCAAAACTGCTAAAGGAAACGCACAGAAAATGTTTATCAAGCAATAGCATCAAACTCATTTAGAGAGTTGAGTTTTGTTTAGTCCCTCGTTCGTTTATTCGGGCGGGGGATTTTTTTTTGAAGCTGTTATTAACTGTACGCTTTAGGTCCACAGTAAGTAATTGGTGCGGTTTTTTGTTTCCTTCGTTTTTGTGCGAAAGCTGCCACTGTTGTTCTTCTTTCTTATTTTTTTTGTTGATGTAGAAAGCCAGCATTCTTACTTCTACAGTATTAGTGATGATAAAGATTTGCCAAGCAATTTCACAAAACTACACAGCAACACAAAAGGCAGCTACACCGTTTTGGTAACCGATGCTAATGGATGTTCAAACACTTCAAGTGCCTTGAATGTTACAATAGTTGGAATAGGGGAGATTGCCAGTTTCAGAACGGTAATTTATCCAAACCCAACTTCAAGTGTATTGAATGTTGAATGTGATGAAGAAATTCAATCAATTGAAATTGCAGATGTTACCGGCAGAATCATCATCACTCAAACTAATCTTGCAACTCACAACTCGCAACTGGCAACCGACATACTAGCAGAAGCCACCTACTTCATTCATATCAAAACCACCAACGGAAAAACCGCGGTGAAGAGTTTTGTGAAGCAGTAGTTAAGTATCTGAGTTTTGTTTACTCCCGCTTTCAGCAATGAGGGCGGGATTTTTTCTTTTTTTGCTTTTGTGTTGCGACTATATCTAATCTTTTTATCACTGCTCTCTGCAGCTTTAATTTTTGCTCAGCATCCACATTATTATCAAATAGATGATAGAGCAGGGCTACCTTCTAATGAAGTATATTACTTGCTTCAAGATAGTAATAGATTAGTGTGGATAGGCACAAGTGCAGGGCTGTTTAATTACGATGGCAGCGAATTCAAAAGTTTCAAAAATTCAAATCAAAATAGCAGAGCAGTATCTAATATTAGGATTGACGTTGATGGAAAAGTTTGGTGCCAGAATTTTTCGGGTCAGCTTTTTTATGTGGATGGAGATTCACTTCACTATGCTTCTGAGCGTAGTATTGCACAATCAAATTATCCTGTTTACACAGTTGACGAAAATGGTGATTTCTATATCTCATCCGATTCGGGAATTTATGTTTTTAAAAAAAGTAAAAAGCAATTTTTATCACTTGCCAATCAAGATGGTAAATTAAGTTTTATCACAGATGTTTTATGTAACAATGGTAGGGTGTATTATGCAGCACGCGAGCGCATTGGATATTTTGAAAACGGTAAGCTGTCAACAATTATTAAGTCAAATCGCCCTGCTCAATTCAGCGATTTATACAAGCAATCTTTTTTTGAAGTTGTAGATGGTAAAGTAGTGGTGCTGGCACATGGAGCAAACAAAAATTCCATTTGGCAATTCAGCAATGACTCTCTGCTATGGCTCAGAGATTTGCCCGCAAAGCTCGATAGAGTTTTTGCGCTGCATAAGGATAATGCAGGACACATTTGGGTAGGCAGCAGTAATGGCGCATTATGCTTAGATGAGAATCTGAATGATTTGTATGGCGGCACATTGTTTTTTTCAAGTAAAAGCATCAGCGATGTAGTGGCTGATGCCGAAGGCAACTATTGGTTCAGCACTTTGCAGGATGGTATATTCATAGTGCCAAGTTTGAATGTGTGGATACACACGGCTGAGAATTCTGAATTGCCTGATACACGAATTAGACAACTTACTAAAGATGGCAACTCCAATTTGTTTATTGGTTTCCAAAATGGTAAAGTATCCAAGTATAACCAGCGCACAAGCGAGCTAAAAACGATTGCTTTCCCCAATTCGCATTTTGAAATTCAGGAGTTGTACTTTGATTCAACAACCCAACAACTTTATGTGGCACAAAACAATTTTTGGAATGTAAACGTGGAAAATCTCAGCACATCATTTCTAAAAAATGGCGATAACATCAAGTCATTTTTTAGAATAGATAAACAGTATTTTTTTGCCGGAACAGTGAATGATGCAACGATAGCTGTTGTCCGCAATAATGAGATAGATCGCATCAGTAATTTCAGAAAGAAAAGAGTGCGATGCGCCAAGTATGAAGAGTCAATGCAACGTTTGTGGGTGGGCTATTCAGACGGTTTGTTTGTTTATGAAAATGGAAATTCAGAAGAGCTGCGGCTTGAGAGGAAACCAATTTTTGCCACAGATATTTTGCTGACTGAGGATAAGAAAGTTTGGGTAAGCACCATGAGCCAGGGTGTTATTGCATTCAATCAAAAGCAAGTAGTAGAAAAGCTGAATGAGGTGGTTGGAATAACCAATGGATATGTAAGGAAGCTGGCAAGCAAAGCCGATGAACTTTGGATGACAGCCGAGCATCATTTAATCCGATACAACACACTATCAAAGCAAACATCGCTCTTCAATCATTTTGATGGATTACCGTCTTTAGAAATTGCAGACATTGAAATAATGGATGGCAAGATATTTCTGGCAACGCCAAAAGGATTGGTGTCGCTGCCGTTGAATATGCTTGCCGAAAACAAGGTTCCACCGGTTGTGGCAATTACCAATGTCAACATCAATAATCATGACACTACACTTCATGCCAATTACGAACTGGCATATTCATCCAATAATATAAAAATTGATTTCAGAGGTATTGCATTTCGTTCGCGTGGTGAGTTTACTTTTAAATATCGCTTGTTGGGTTTAGATACCAATTGGATTGAAACCAACAGCAGCAGCAACTTTGCGCGCTATCCATCGCTGCCTGCGGGCAACTATACTTTTGAAGTTGTGGCCATAAACGAAGACGGAGTGGAAAGCATGAAACCCGAAACTTTGCAACTAACCATTCTGAAACCCTATTGGCAGCAGTGGTGGTTTTATCTGTTGGCGTTTTTACTTTTCGGCAGCGTGCTTTCAACAGTTTTCTATTTGCGAATTCGCGCACTCAAAAAGAGAAATGCTTTGGAAAAGAAGTTGGCAAACTCACAGCTTTCAACTTTAAAGGCACAAATGAATCCGCATTTTATGTTTAATGCGCTCAGCTCTATTCAGGATTTGGTGATACAACAAAAATCAGAAAAAGCGCAATTGTATTTAGGCAAGTTCAGCGATTTAACCCGTAAAGTTTTAAACGCCTCGGGCAATGAGTTTATCACCTTAGATGCTGAAATTGAAATGCTTTCGCTTTACCTTGAATTGGAGTCACTACGATTTGAAGGTGAGTTAGTTTATAGCTTAAATATTGATGAAAACTTAGAGCCCGAGGAGATGAAAATTCCTTCAATGGTGATTCAGCCATTTGTAGAAAATGCGCTAAAGCATGGACTGTTGCATCAACAAGGCAAAAAGCAACTGATTGTATCATTTACAAAAATGCCCGACTATTTGCTTTGCGAAATTGAAGACAATGGAATTGGCAGAGCCGCCTCAGCCGAAATCAAAAAACGAAAACAACATCAGTCGTTTGCCACACGCGCCACCGAAGAGCGATTAAGTTTGCTCCGTGATTATTACCATATAAAAATTGAAATGAGAATTGAAGATAAGACAGTCGCTGATGTTGCCTCAGGAACAAAGGTGATTTTGAAGATTTTTCAATTCAACAGCTAATAATATTATTGACGTATGAAAGAAGAAATTATCAATGCGATAATAGTGGATGATGAGGCACATGCAAGACGTACTTTGGAAACATTGCTGGAAACTTCAGTAAACAATGTAAAAGTAGTAGCGCAATGTTCAAATGTTCCCAAAGCAGTGTTAGCCATAAAGGAGCATCAACCCAATGTGGTTTTTTTGGATATTGAAATGCTGGAGTTTAATGGCTTTGAGTTGTTGAAATTTTTTGATGAAGTGAGTTTTGAAATAGTGTTTGTTACGGCTTATAGCGATTATGCTGTTAAGGCATTCGAGCTTTCGGCAGTAGATTATTTGCTAAAACCTTTGCAGGTAGAAAAGCTGAAAACCGCAGTAGAAAAACTACGGGGTAAACTTTCTGCACATAGTATGAAGCAACGTTTGGAGTTGTTGCAAAGCAACTTGCAAACCGATGAATTTTCGCGCATTGCTTTACCTGTTAGTGATGGGGTTTTGTTTGTAGAGGTTTCTGAAATTGTGCTGCTTCAGGCAGAGGGTGCCTATACTAATGTGTGTTTAAGCAATGGTTCAAAACTATTGGTAAGCCGAAAGATTAAATTCTTTGAAGAAATGCTTACTAAGCGTAAAAACTTTTTCCGTATTCATCGTTCGCACTTGGTGAATTTGAACTATGTGCGCAAGTACAACAGAATGGAGAGCTTCATATTGATGGAAGATGAAACTGCTTTACCTGTATCTAAAGAGCGCAAAAAAGATTTTGAAGACAGCTTTGCTGAAATACGTATAGCAGGCGGTAAGTCGTCAATCATTTAGTTTTCAAAAGCGTAGTTTTCTTCCGTTCATGAAACCAAAACAGGGTCTTCGTGAAATCGTGTGTTGTTGGAAGAAATTTGTAGCTGTTTTTTGAGCCAAACAAAATTCTAACACATGAAAAAACTATTTACACTTTTATTCTCGGCTATCGTTTTTGTTGCTCAAGCTCAAATTAATCTTGGCTTGGTGGGTAAATTTTATTTTACCCTCGGAAGCAAAGACAATGAAGTAAACATTGACCACTCATTGTATGATGGCTTAACTGGTTTTTCAAATCCTACACCAACTGCCGACCGTTTTGGCAACGCCAATCATGCCTATTACTTTAATGGTAGCGCAGCGTTTTATTATTACAACACCAGTTCTCCTCAAACTCCCGATTTTTTTGATTTGAACAACATGGATGCCGTTAGCTTTTCGGTGTGGGTAAAACCCGATGCCAATAGTCTTACATCAAACCGGTGCATTTTGGCTCGGTGGAATTCCGACCCCTTTAAGGAGCAGTTTTTGTTAGAACTAACAAACAGCGCCAATACCCTTGTTGCCATTCGCGTTGTAAACGCTAACGGTGACTATGACACTACATCCTATGCAACCGGGCAGTGGCATCATATTGTGTTTACTTACAACAAAAATGATAATAACCGACACAAAATATATGTGAATGGTGCGCTAAAATATAACCAGACATTCACTGGCGTTTATGCAAATTCTTCTTCAAACACTCCATTTCTTATCGGATTGCGGTCAAATGGCTTCAACGGCTTTTTAGGTGCAATAGACGATATTAATATTTACAACAAGGCGTTAACCGATGCAGAAGTTACTTGCCTGTATAATGAACCCGATCCTACTACAACTTCACCAGTTACACTGGGCGTAACGCTTAGCGCATCTCCAACGAGTGTTTGCGTTGGAAACCCGGTAACACTAACAGCCACACCTTCTGGCGCTGTAGCCAACTATAGCTGGGATGCAGGTAACGGTAATCCGGCTATTACCTCCACCACTGCAACAGCAACCGCTACTCCGACATTCTCCTCTACTTATACCGTAAAAGTAACTGATGCATCAGGGTGCTATGGTGCAATGGCAAGTGTAGTAGTTCCCGTATATGATTTACCTCTACCTACTATTGTCCAAAATGCTAACACGCTCAATACCCAAACATTCAGCAGTTATCAGTGGAGGTTAAATGGCAACGACATTAACGGAGCCACTGCTCAAAACTACACTGCCACACAAAACGGCAGCTACACAGTAAGAGTAACCGATGCCAATGGGTGCAGCAACACATCGGCTGCAGTAAATGTTACAGTAAGTAGCTTAAGTGAGGTTGCAGATTTCAGCAGTGTGATATTTCCGAACCCAACTTCAAATGTGTTGCACATAGATTGCAGTGAAGATATTCAAGCCATTGAAGTTGCTGATGTAACCGGAAGAATCATCATTGCTGAGAATAACCTATCAACTCGCAACTTGCAACTCGCTACTTCCATTTTAGCTGAAGCCACTTATTTCATTCACATCAAAACCACTACCGGCAAAACCGCAGTAAAGAGTTTTGCGAAGCAGTAATAAAGGATGAGTTGAGTTTTGTTTAATCCCGCACCTCGGCAACGAGGGCGGGTTTTTTTATTCTGTTCATGAAACCAAAACAGGGGTTTCGTGAAATCGTGTACTGTTTTAAGAACTGCGCGTATGAGTTTTGTGCCAAACAAAATTCATACACATGAAGTACATTCTGCTTTTTCTTACGGTACTGATTACAACTTTACAAACTACCGCTCAAAACTGGGCATGGGCACGCAAAGCAGGCGGCACTTCTGCTGACTTTGGAGTGAGCATTAAAAAAGGTTCGGGCGGTTTTATTTACACCTGTGGGTGGGTTACTTCTCCATCGGCTACATTTGGTGCACACTCTTTTAGTGGTGTGGTAGGTAGCCGCGGATGGATTGCTATTCAAGATGAAACCAACGGTACTTATTCACCGCCAATTGTTCCGACCGGAACCGGTGAAAGTGCATTTACATCTTTAGATGTGGATGCGCAGGGCAATGCCTATGTAACCGGCTATTTTAACGGCACACTTACATTTGGCACAAAAACCATACAAGGCGATCAAACGCGCTCTATGTTCATAGCCAAAATGCGAAGCGATGGCAACTGGGCATGGGCTTATCGCTTGACCTATTCTGCAGGACCCACCTCTCAAAATACAGGCGATGCCGTACTCGTATCGCCCGATGGAGCTACTATTTTTATAGGTGGTCGCTGTCATCAAAATGCAAATTCATTCCTCACCGATGCCGATGGTTTCTCTAATAAGTTTACTACCGACATCAATGACGGATACATTGCCAAGTATGACAGCTTGGGAAATTACCAGTGGGCAGTAAGAGTGAAACCATTAGGAACGGTGCAAGGACCGGCCACCTGCAACAATCTGGAGTTTGACGGACAGGGAAATGTGGTAGCCACCGGTGAATGGACAGGTACTGTAAGCAACATGTCGTTGCAAGGACCACTCGGCAGCACAGCAGTTTCTGGCGGCATTACAAGCGCTAATTCCAAAAAAGCATTTTTAGCAAGAGTTTCTGCCACAAACGGTGCCATTTTATTGGGGATAAATGCGTTTAATCATCCGGTTGTTACGGGCTTTTTTGGTGGTGTGGTAAATGGATTGGCAGTAGATAAAACTGATAATCGTATTTATTTGGCTTGCACACAGGGCACTACCACCGGTGCATTGATTAAATACAATGCCGCAGCCGATACGGTTTTTTTCTACAACACCAACACCCAAATATTTTTCAATAACGTTACGCTTGATTCTGCAAACCTGCCGGTGGTGTGTGGTTATATGACCGGCTCACAAGTTACAGTAGCCGGAAACACTTACACCAATGCCGGGGGCAACGATATGTTTATTGGCAGGTTAAGCAAAACCTCTGGAACTTGGGATAAATTTCAGCGTGCCGGTGGCTTTCAGGATGATTATGCGAGCGATGTGCTTGCGGTTGGTAACACCATTTATATGGTAGGTTCAGGCAACAGTTTACAAACCAATTTTGATGGTTTAACTGCACTCACTAATAATGCAGTCAACTACGATGTTTACACAGCCCGCATCAATTTACCCGCACCATGTATTGCACCGGATATTACACAAGAGCCATCTGCCGTTGCAGTATGCGGAGGTCAGCCGTTTAGTGTTTCTGTAACAGCTACCGGAAACAACATCACCTACCAGTGGCAGAAAGGTGGAGTAAATTTATCGGGCAATGGTTCTAATACAGCTACTTACAGTATCGCTTCATCAGTAGCAGTAGATGCAGGAAATTACCGTTGTATTGTTTCCAACTCTTGCGGAGCAGATACCTCGTTGGTAGTAGCAGTAACGGTAAACACTGTAAATGCCCAAATCAGCGGACCAACTACGGTATGCTCAGGGTTGAATATAACATTAACAGCAAGCGGTGGCAACAGCTATGTGTGGAGTAATTCACTTGGCACCAATGCGAGTGTAACAGTTTCGCCAAGCACAAACACTACTTATTCTGTAACGGTAACAGGCGCAGGCAACTGCACCGCTACTGCATCGCAAACAGTTAGTGTGCAAACCACACCTACCGCAGGCATAAGTGGTGTAAGTTCTGTTTGTGAAGGCAATACTTTTACCCTCACCGCTACTGGTGGCAATAGCTATGCTTGGGCAAACGGATTAGGGAGCAACGCTTCCATCACAGTTTCACCTGCACAAACAACCACCTACACTGTAACTGTGAGCAACGGAAACTGCTCTTCTACCACCAGCAAAACGGTTACAATAAAACTCAATAGTGCAAGTTCATTTGCTGCAACAGTTTGCTTTGGAGAGAGTTTTGTTTTTGGTAACCAAACACTTACTCAATCCGGTAGTTACAACAGAACTGAATCAAACAGTGTAGGATGCGATTCTGTGATTACACTTGATCTTACAGTATTAAGCAAGATAGAAAACACCATCAATGCAGGAATCTGCACAGGTCAATCATACACCTTCAAAGGGCAACAACTCACACAAGCAGGTCAGTATTTTGATACCCTGCAAACCACCTTGGGTTGCGATAGTTTCATCATGCTGAACTTAACCGTAAACAGTTTTGTAACCGGAAGTGTTAGTCAAGCCATTTGCCAAGGGCAAAGCTACACCTTCAATGGTCAGCAACTTACACAGGCAGGTCAATACCTCGATACTTTGGTGAGCGTAGGCGGTTGCGATTCTATCGTAACACTCACATTAACGGTGAATGCACTGCCGCAACCAACGATTACACAAAGTGGCAACACATTGAGTACACAATCATTCAGCAGCTACCAATGGCAGTTGAATAACGGCAACATCAACAATGCAACAGCACAAAACTACACAGCAACACAAAACGGCAGCTACACCGTTTTAGTAACCGATGCTAATGGATGTTCAAACACTTCAAGTGCCTTGAATGTTACAATAGTTGGAATAGGGGAGATTGCCAGTTTCAGAACGGTGATTTATCCAAACCCAACCACAAATGTGATAAACATAGAAAGCGAGGAAGAAATTCAAAGTATTCAAGTTGCCGATGTAACGGGAAGAATCATCATCACTCAATCCAACCTCGCAACTCGCAACTTGCAACTCGCTACTTCCATTTTAGCTGAAGCCACTTACTTCATCCACATCAAAACCACCAGCGGCAAAACGGCAGTGAAGAGTTTTGTGAAGCAGTAGTTCTTTGCATAACAGCATATCCTTACTAACACCTAGGATGATAATGAATCCCGCCCCTCGGCAACGAGGGCGGGATTTTTTATCTAACGACACTCTCTGCCACAGCATCAAACATTTTTTCATAAATGTTTGGCTTGTTGCCGGTGTGGGCAAATAGCGGAAGGTATTGCGAGCGGTTTTTTTGCAATTTATTTTTGTCGTGCAGCAGCAGGTGAAAAAAATCGGCAAAGCGTTTGCCCAAATCTTGATCGCTGAAATTTTTTTGCAGAAAATAGCGCAGGTTTTTCAACTCATATTCTATCAACACATGATTATCCATTTTGTAGTGCAGAGCAATGATTAAAAACCTGGCGTAGAGCATCACATCTCTGCGCAATTCTTTTTCGCGGGTATTTAATAGCAAGTTAACATACTGCAACGATGCATCGTAATTTCCACCTAAGTAAAACAGCATAGCGGCATAGGTGTAAGAAGACAAAATAAACTCTTCCAATTTTTTATTACCGTGTTTCTTTTCAATTTCCGCCACTTCATCTACTATGTTTTTTACACTTGTGTAATCTGCAGTGTGTGCACAAAGTTGCAAGCGCAAATTGCAAATGCGCAATTGCGTTAGAGCGCGGTTTTCTTCTGTAAAAGCTGGTTTGTGGCGTTCGGTTTCTGATTGCAACAGGTTCAAAAATTTTTCGCAATCGCTGATGTTTTCAAGTGTAAGAAAAGTAACGCAAATATTGTAGAGGTTACCGGTGTACAGTTGAATTTTATCGGGCACAAAATGCGGATGCTGCTTAAACATTTCGTGCAGCGCCAGGCGGTTTTCCAGTGAGTGAGGAATTGATTTTTCTAAACTGGTAATTACGCCCAAAGTAGTGCGGGCATACATTTTGCCATGAAAAGTTTGCAGGTTTTCAATTGCGGCAAGTGTAGGATGTTCCCGAATTTTTTTTAGCTCGTTGCTGCTTTCTGCTTGCGATAATCCACCAAATTTTTTGGCTAACAATATGGTTTGAGCAGCTAATTTTTTAGCAGTGTTTATTTCACGCAAGAAGTCTGAAATTTGTAGTTCATCTTCACTTCCTGTTTCATAATACTCACCTACTATTTTCATATCGCCCGATTCTAATTGCATTAAACTTTGTCTTTGTTTAATGTCAGCAAGTATGCCAAAGCGTTCGTATTTTTGGGCTAAGGTGGCTGCTTTGTCCAATTGTTTTTGAGTAGCTTCTACTTGGCTTTTTTGTTTTAGTATTTCTGCATACGAAAGCTGCTTTTGCAAAAGCACATCCACATTGTTTTCGGCATGAAAGGAGAGAAGAGAGTCCAGAATAATTTCATACAGCGTGTTTTTAACCACAGCAAAATTGCTGAACGAAAACTGTTTGCTCAGTTGCTGCTTGGTTTTGGCATCGTCATAGTTTTCTTGTTTTTCTACCAAGTCAAACAGTTTGGTAAGCAGCGCGCTTTGCTCGGCTTTTTTGGCTTGCAATTCAATTTTTACATACCTCTTTTCAGAACTACTGAGCGATTGGATAATATCTTTTAACGGGTGCGAAGCATCATCGTTTTTCATGCAGTCAGAAATTTACAAAGTTTCAGATTAAAATGCTGAAAACCAATGATTAATGTTGTCTATTGCGCTTTCAGGAACTCAATTTTACGAATTTTTTGAATGGTTTAGAAGCATAGCCCAAGGTTCTTTTGCAGCAGTAAAATCAAATGTTATGAAACACACCAACACACTGCTGGTTGCTTTGCTGCTAAGCGCCACACTTTTTGCCGCCACGCAAAAAACGGAAACATCTCTTATCAATAATGGTAATGGAATTTCTTCCGAAAAATTTTTCATGCAAAACAAGGGGCAAATCATTGACCAAAACGAAATGCCCAACACCGAAGTGAAATTTTTGATGGCGCTGAATGGATTGAACGTGCAACTCAAAACCAACTCCTTTAGCTACGATGCATACAAACAAGACGAAGATGGCACGCGCCATTTCCATCGTATAGATGTAGAGTTGGTGGGCGCAAATCTTCATCCCAAAATTGAAGCATCAGAGCCATCAACGACATATTTCAATTTCTACACTACCGGCACACCCGAAGAAGGCGTAACCAATGTGCGCTATTACAAGCAAGTATTGTATCGCAACATTTATGAAGGTATTGATCTGGTTTTTAAACCAAGCAACGTAAACGGAAAATCTGTTGAGTATGATTTTATTGTTCATCCCGGAGCCGATGCATCAAAAATAAAGTTGAAGTACATAGGGGCGTTAAGCACTAAAATTACAAATGATAAACTGATTTTGAAACTCGCACATGGCAGTTTAGAAGAGTTTATTCCCAAATCATTCTTAGCTGAAAATGGCGAAGAAGTAGCCGTTAGTTACTCTGCCACCGAAGGCAATAACACGGTTATTTCTTTTCACACCAATAATTTTGACAGAAGCAAAACACTCATCATAGACCCAGTAGTTGTTAGTTGGGGTACATACTATGGCGGCTCTAATACAGATGTAATCAATGCCTGTTCTGCCACCGGATTATATCATGCAGGATATTCTAATTCTACCAACAACATTGCCACTTCGGGTGCCCATCAAACCACGCTTGCCGGCAATAATGATGGAATACTATTAAGCATCAGTGCAGGAGGAGTGTTGCAGTGGGCTACTTATTTGGGTGGTTCGCAAGCAGACCAATTTAATGATATTGCACATAGTGGCACCAGCATTTTTGTGGGTGGCAGAACCATGTCAACAGGACTTTCTACTTCGGGTGTTTTTCAACTCACTAACAATGGAAGTGGCGATGGATTAATTGCCCGATTCACCACTGCTGGTGTGCGCACTTGGTGTACCTACTTTGGTGGAACGGGGGATGATGAAATTACGGGCATTGGATTTGATACCGATGTTTTTGTGCATGGAAGAACTCAGTCAGCTTCGGGTATTGCCACCACAGGCACACACCAAACTGCCTTAGCTGCTACCGGTCAATATGATGCATTTGTGTCGCAAGTAGCAAACACAGGGTCTTCAAAAGTATGGGCAACTTACTATGGTGGCACAGGGGCAGAAACAGCAAAACGATTAGCCGTAAACTTTGCCGCTGGTTATGTTGCAGTAGTGGGTTTGACAGCGTCTTCATCGGGTATTGCCAGCACGGGCGCATTTAAAACCACCATATCAGGTGCAACCGATGGGTACATTGCAGTGTTTAATAGTTCAAATGGTACAAGAACATGGGGCACTTATTATGGTAGCGCAAACGTGAATGACATTGTCAATGACTGTGTGCTACAAGGTGGTACTACTCCTTACTTGTATTTTGTAGGTACTACTCCTTCCATAACCAGCACCAGCGGTATTGCTTCTTCGGGTGCTTTTCAAACGGTTCCGGCAGTAAACACATCTGCTTTTATAGGTAAGTTTACACTTGCCACAGGCGTTCGTCAGTGGTGTACTTTTTATGGAGATGAAGGTACCACAGCCACCGGCATCCAGTTTGCCGGAAGTGAGTTACTGATTGGAGGCAACAGTATAAACTTAGCCGATGCAACTGCGGCTTTGTTTAACGTCAATTCTTATTGCCCTTCCGGTGCGCCTTATTTGGCTACGTTTACACAGGCCGGTGCGCGGGTAGGAAATATTTTTAGACAGTGTGCAGCCAACACGGTGTTAAATGATGTAGCTTACGAAAACGGCAGCTTAGCTTACTATATGGTGGGCGAAACTGCCTCTAATCTTAATGGCAGCATCAGCGGAGGCACACCCATTCATCAAGCCAGTGTGGGTGGAGCCGTAGATGGCTTCATTGTACGATTTGTGAATTGCATTGCACCCGCACAACCCGGCCCAATTACAGGAGCCGGTACAGCTTGTCAGGGAAGTTCGCAAACCTATAGCATAGCTGCAGTGAGTGGCGCAACGGGCTATACCTGGACCTTGCCAAATGGATGGAGCGGCACTTCAGCAACCACGAGTATTACCGCTACCGTGGGTGCAGCAGGCGGTACTGTTTCGGTTACTGCAAACAACGCTTGTGGCAGCAGCCCGGTGCGTACGCTAGCAGTTACCGTAACCGCGCTACCGGCACAGCCCGGTACCATTACGGGCAACACTTCGGTGTGTCAATCATCATCGCAAACTTACAGCATAGCAGCAGTAACCGGTGCTACATCATACACCTGGACACTGCCGAGTGGATGGAGTGGCACTTCTGCTACCAACAGCATCACAGCAACTGCGGGCACAACAGGGGGCACTATTTCTGTTACAGCCAATAATGCTTGCGGCTCAAGCCCCGTTAGAACGCTGTCTGTTACATCTACTGCTTTGCCGGCTCAACCGGGAGCCATCACCGGTGCGGGAACGGTTTGCCAGGGAAGTTCGCAAACTTATACCATAGCCGCAGTGAGTGGCGCAACATCTTACACCTGGACATTGCCAAGCGGATGGAGTGGCACTTCAACTTCTACAAGTATTCCGGCCACCGTAGGAGCGAGCGGAGGAAACTTGTCGGTAGTAGCAAACAATGCCTGCGGCTCGGGTCCGGCAAGAACAATAGCTGTTACCGTAAATCCCGTGCCGGCTCAGCCGGGGGTAATCAGTGGTGCTACCACAGTTTGCCAAGGTTCATCACAAACCTACAGCATAGCAGCAGTGAGTGGTGCTAATTCTTACACTTGGACTTTACCAAACGGCTGGACAGGAACTTCCACTTCTACAAGTATTCCGGCAACAGTAGGCGCTAATGGCGGCACTATATCGGTAGTGGCAAATAATAACTGTGGCGCAGGTACGGCCAGAACTCTGGCGGTAACCGTTAGCCCTACACCCGCTCAACCCGGCACTATCAGCGGCAACACTACAGTTTGCCAAACTTCTTCACAAACCTATAGTATAGCTGCAGTAAGTGGAGCAACAAGTTATACATGGACTTTACCCAGCGGTTGGAGTGGAACTTCTACTACCAACAGTATAACACCTACTGTGGGTGCGAGCGGTGGCAACATTACGGTTACTGCCAATAACGCATGTGGAAGTTCAACCGCGCAAACGCTAAGCATAAATGTAACTAACACCCCTCCACAACCCGGCACTATCACCGGCAGCAACTTAGTATGTGCGGGTTCGCAACAAACGTATTCAATAGCCGCAGTAAGCGGAGCCACCAGCTACACATGGACATTACCCAGCGGCTGGAGTGGAACATCTTCAACCACCAGCATTATTGCAACGGTAGGCACCCAAGATGGCACCATATCGGTAGTAGCCAACAATGCCTGCGGAGCGAGCGCACCGCGCAACCTGAGTGTGTTTGTAAACACAGTACCTGCACAACCCAGCACCATTACAGGAGGGAACACAGCTTGCAAAGGGGCTACACAAACTTATTCGGTAGCCAATGTGAGCGGAGTAACTTACGCATGGAATGCACCGGGCGGCACCGTGAGCGGCAATGGAAACTCAGTAAACATAACATGGAATACAGCCGGAGCACAAACCATTACCGTAACACCAAGCAACAGTTGCGGCAATGGCACTGCGCGCACCTTAAACGTAACAGTAAATGATGTGCCTGCACAACCGGGTACGATTAGTGGCCTATTAACAGTTTGTCAAGGTTCTTCACAAACCTATTCTATAGCCGCAGTAAGTGGCGCTACTTCTTACACTTGGACATTGCCCAGCGGATGGAGCGGCACCTCAACTGCTAATAGTATCAGCCCTACAGTGGGAGCCAATGGTGGAACTATTTCAGTAACCGCCAACAACGCTTGCGGAAGCAGCACAGCGCAAACGGCTACGGTGGTAGTTACCAATACCCCAAGCCAGCCCTCTACCATCACCGGTAGCACAACGGTATGTAGTGGTACTACACAAACATACTCTGTAAGTAGTGTAGCCGGAGTAACTTATACATGGAATGCCACAGGCGGAACAGTAAGTGGCAGTGGCAACTCTGTAAGCATAACATGGAACACAGCAGGTACTCAAACCATCACTGTTACACCAAGTAATAGCTGTGGTTCAGGCACAGCGCGTACTTTGAGTGTAACCGTAAATAGCGGCACGGCATTAGGGCAACCGGGTGCAATTAGCGGGGCAACTACGGTATGCTCCGGCACTTCGCAAACCTACAGCATAGCTGCGGTAAGTGGAGCCACAAGTTACACATGGACTTTGCCAAATGGCTGGACAGGAACTTCCACCTCCACCAGCATACCAACAACAGTGGGAAGCAACAGTGGCACCGTTTCGGTGGTTGCCAATAACAGTTGTGGCAGCGGCACTGCACAAACATTAAACGTAACAGTCAATAATGTACCAGCGCAGCCAAGCACCATCACAGGCAGCACTTCACCGTGTGTCAATACCGCTTACACTTATTCAGTAACCAATGTGAGTGGAGTAACATATTCGTGGAGTGCTTCAGGAGGCACGGTTACCGGTTCCGGCAACTCAGTAAGCATCAATTTCAACACGGCAGGCATACAAACTATCACCGTTACACCAAGCAGTAATTGCGGAACGGGAACAGCCCGCACGTTGTCAGTTTCGGTTGGTAGCGCCCCAGTCCAACCCGGCACTATCACCGGCAGCAACTTAGTATGTGCGGGTTCGCAACAAACGTATTCAATAGCCGCAGTAAGCGGAGCTACCAGCTATACTTGGACATTGCCAAGCGGTTACAGCGGCACATCAACTACCACGAGCATCAATGCAACCATAGGTTCGGCAGATGGCACCATATCGGTAGTAGCTAACAATGCTTGCGGAGCGAGCGCTCCGCGCAACCTGAGTGTGTTTGTAAACACAGTACCAGCACAACCAAGCACAATTGTAGGGGGAAACAGTTCCTGTGTAGGAGTTACTCAAACCTATTCGGTAACTAATGTAAGCGGAGTAACATATACATGGAATGTTACGGGCGGTACGGTAAGCGGTACCGGAAACTCAGTGAGCATTACATGGAACACCGCTGGTGCACAAACCATAACTGTTACGCCCAGCAATACTTGCGGTACCGGAACACCGAGAGTGTTAAACATTAACATTGCCAGTGCGCCAGCACAACCAGGCGCTATTTCAGGCAACTCAACGGTTTGTGAAGGTTCGTCTCAGACATATAGCATAAGCTTAGTAAGTGGTGCAAGCGGATACTCATGGACATTACCTGCAGGTTGGATAGGAAATTCAGTGCTCAACAGTATCACCGCCACAGCAGGAGCAGCAAGTGGAAACATTACTGTTTTTGCAGTTAACTCGTGCGGAAGTTCAGCTACGCAAACTTTTGCAGTAACCGTGAATAATACTCCTGCACAACCAAGTGTTATTACCGGCAGCACAACAGTTTGCGCTGGTACTACACAGACCTATTCGGTAACCAATGTAAATGGTGTAACCTACGCATGGAATGCCACAGGAGGAACCGTGAGCGGCAGTGGCAACTCGGTAAGCATAACATGGAACACAGCCGGCACACAAACCATTACTGTAACACCAAGCAACAGTTGCGGCACGGGCACAGCTCGCACTTTAAGTGTAACCGTAAACAGCGGCACGGCATTAGGGCAACCTGGAGCAATTAGTGGGTTGACCCATCCATGTGCAGGAGTGTCAATCACTTACAATATTGCAGCAGTAAGTGGAGCTTCATCTTACACCTGGACTTTGCCGAATGGCTGGACAGGTACTTCAACCTCAACATTTATTCCGGTAACAGTAGGAACAAATAGTGGAATTGTTTCTGTGGTAGCAAATAATAGCTGCGGGAGCAGTACGGCACAGACGTTGAGCGTAACCGTAAATACGGTACCACCTCAACCTGGTATTATTTCAGGAAATGCAAACGTATGTGTGGGTTCATCGCAAACATATTCTGTAGCTCCGGTAGCGGGTGCAAATGCTTATGTTTGGACATTGCCTGCCGGTTGGAACGACTCTTCAACAAATAGCAGTATATCGGCTATAGCCGGATCTAGTGGCGGAGTTATATCTGTAGCCGGTGCAAATTTGTGTGGTGCGGGTATTGCACAAACATTAAATGTATCGGTACTGAACGTACCCACACAACCCGGCACTATCTCCGGTAATGCCACCGTGTGCCAAGGCAGCTTGCAAACATATAGCGTTGCAGCAGTAAATGGAGCAAGTTCATATACATGGACATTGCCTAATGGCTGGACAGGAAATTCAACTACCAATACCATTTCACCAACAGTAAATGCTAATAGTGGAACCATTTCTGTTACGGCAAATAATTCCTGTGGAAGTTCCACCGCGCAAACACTCAGCGTAACTGCCAGTGCCAATCCAACGGCAAACATTTCACCGGCATCCGTAGCAATTTGCGAAGGTGCAAGCGCTACTCTTACTGCCAGTGGTGGAGCATTTTATGCATGGAGCAATAGTGGCGGTAGCAGCGCGGCAGCTACATTTTCTCCAACATCTAACACTACTTACACAGTTACTGTAACCAATGCAGCTAACTGCTCGGCAACGGCTACTCGTTTAGTAACAGTAAACGCCAACCCAACAGCTACCATCAATCCTTCCTCTGCATCTATTTGTGCAGGTGCATCGCAATCGCTAACAGCCAGCGGAGGCAACGGCTACACTTGGAGCAATAGCTTGGGCAGCGGAGCCACTAAATCGGTTTCACCCACACAAACTACTACCTACACCGTAACGGTGAGCAACGCCAACAACTGCACTGCCATCGCTAATGCCACGATAACCGTAAACACAGTGAATGCAAGCATTAACGGACCAACAACAATTTGCAGTGGTTTGCAAGCTACCTTAACCGCAAGTGGTGGCAATAGCTATGCGTGGAGCAATTCGCTGGGCACCAGTGCGAGTGTAACCGTTTCACCAAGTTCAACAACCACTTACACCGTAACGGTAACAGGCACAGGCAACTGCACTGCCACTGCATCGCAAACGGTGAGTGTACAAAGCCAACCTACTGCCGTGATAAACGGACCTAGCACAGTTTGTGCGGGCAGCAGCGTAACGCTCACTGCCAATGGTGGCAATACCTACACTTGGGCAAACGGATTAGGCACAAACGCCAGTATCACCGTGTCGCCTACAGCGGCTACTACTTACACCGTAACGGTGAGCATTGGTGCTAACTGCACAGCCACTGCTTCTAAAACAGTAAATATTGCACAAGCCACTTCATCGCAAATGGCGCAAACCATTTGTTCTGGCGGCTCTTACAACTTTGGAGGAAACACACTCACACAAAGCGGTACTTACACTGATGTATTGGTGAATGCAGCAGGTTGTGATAGTACAGTTACGTTAAACTTAACCGTGTTAGCGCCCATTGCTTCTACCGTAAACGCAAGTATTTGCCAAGGGGGCAGCTATAATTTTAACGGTAGTATGCTTACCAACGCAGGCACATACACACAAACCTTGCAAGGCGCATCGGCACAAGGATGCGATAGCTCGGTTACTTTGAATTTAACCGTGGGTAGTTTTATTGTGAGCAATATTTCAAAAACCATTTGCGCGGGCGAGAGCTTTGTGTTCAATGGTAAAACGCTTACCCAAAGCGGAGTGTATGCCGATACACTCACTACAGCAAGTTGCGATAGCATTGTGAATCTTACACTCACCGTAAATACATTACCTCAACCTACCGTTACGCAAAATGGTAATGTACTTTCTACACAATCATTTGCAAGTTATCAATGGCAAGTTGGCGGAAATGACATCAACAATGCCACAGCACAAAACTACACGGCTACACAAAGTGGAAATTATGCAGTGGTAGTTACCGATGCCAATGGTTGTTCAAACACATCAAGTGCGTTGAATGTAACCATCAGTACTGTAAGTGAGATTTTAGATTTTAGAACTGTAATTTATCCAAACCCAACTTCAAGTGTATTGAATGTTGAAAGCGATGAAGAAATTCAAAGCATACAAGTTGCAGATGTTACAGGCAGAATCATCATCACTCAATCCAACCTCGCAACTCGCACCTCGCACCTCGCAACAGACTTTCTTGCTGAAGCCACCTACTTCATTCGCATAACAACCACTAACGGCAAAACAGCCGTGAAGAGTTTTGTGAAGCAGTAATTTTTTCATAACAAAACAATCCCTGTAGCAGCAGGGATGATTTTACTCCCGCTTTCAGCAATGAGGGCGGGATTTTTCTATACCCCTCCTCGCTCATGAAACCGAAACATAGAGTCGGCATGTAGTTCTTCAATGCTCCTGCGCGACATCCGCAAGGCCATTATCAATACCCCAACGGTGAGTATGCCCAATGCCGGATAATCTTGCTGCATCACAAAAAAATCGTATGCGCCATGCAAGAAAGTCGCATAAAAAATACCGCGTATCAAATGCAGCGTGCTGTTGGCGGCATCAAACTTTGCTTTGCCCACATAGTAACCCATCACCACCGCAAATGCATAATGAGCGGGCACAGCGGTAAACATGCGGATAACCGCTACACTTAAGCCCCCTTGCAAAACATACATTACATTTTCGGCAGCAGCAAAACCCAGCCCTACAAAACTGGCATACACAATACCATCAAACGGCTCATTAAAAGCGGGATGCCGGTACGCGTGTATTCGTATCATAAAATATTTACACAACTCTTCTACCAATCCCACGCCTATAAATGCGGTAATTGCCACACCGGTTATTCCTCCGGCAATGCCACCAAGCATGGGCTCTATCCAAGTTTCTATCAGCCCTGCCGGAATCACGCTAATGACCCCCAGTATAAACGCTTTCAAAAGCACCATCTTTGGTTCTCGGTCGTATTTGTCTTTTCCGTAAATAACAATCAACAAAAAAATGGCCGGTGCCAATGCCAGGGCTATTAGTATGCTCACACTCATCCGGCTAATGTATTTTTTTACTTTTTAACGCAACGTTTAAAAAAAATAGAGTGTTTGGTACGAATTTGTTTGCGCAAATGCAACTTGTTCTATATTTAATTCTCAAACCAATAAACAGTTAAGTTATGATAAAGTCCATTAGCCGAGGAATTACAGCTCTTTTACTATGCTGTAGCGTGTTCGCAGCCATCGCCCAAAACAAAGATATTGACAAAGGCAAAGAAATCTTAGCCAAAGCCATGCAGCAAACCGATGCAGCCAAGCGCCAAGAATTAGTCAACAAGGCCATTGAGAGTTTTCAAAAGGGCGGAATGAAACAAGAAATGTTTGCGCTTGTAGGCGATGCATTCTTAGAAAAGAAAGACTATACCAACGCCTCTAACAACTACAGCCGCTGCGCCAAGCCCGAGAAAAAAGAGGGGATGAAAAAAATTGCTGAGGCATACGTTGAAGATGCTTTTGCCGGAGAAGATGCTAAAAACGAAGCCAAGAACCTTAAAAAAGCCATGGACTACTATGCCAAGGCCGAAGCCACCAAAGAGGGCGCCCGCGCCATTGGCGACAAGTTCTATGAAAAAGGATTTGATTTTTACACCAAAGCACTTGACTACTATCTGATAGGAGATGCCAAAGTAAAAATTGAACAAATAGCCCAAGAGTACTTTGGAAAAGGTGGCGATAACGAAGCCAAAGCAGCCGAAATTTATTTGAAAATGAAAAGTGCCGATGGCTACAAAAAAGCCGGTGATATTTACTACAACCGCCACGAATTTGGTAAAGCTATTGAAGCATACATTGCCGGAGCCAATGAAGAGGGCATTCAGAAATATGCCGATTACCTGTATGCCGAAAACCGTGCTGAAGAGGCCGATAACCTTATTATGCGCTTAGGCGATGCCCTCAGCGATAAAAAAGATGAAGATGCGTTAGAAAAATTAGCCGCCAAAATCATGAACAAAGGCAGCTATCTATTGGCTTCAAAGCTATACGATAAAGCCGGAAACATGAATTTGGGCGACAAGTGCCGCGCGTATGATGCACTCATCAACTTCCGCTTAGAAGAAGCCAAAGGATTGTTTGCTAACGTAAATGATGCAGCTGCTTCTAAAATGATTACCGATAACGAAAAAGCACTCAACCCATTGCGCGACATAGCAGAAAACATGGACGACTTAAAAAAGAATGCGCCTTATGTAACGCTCAATATAGATAGCTTAACCGGTAAGAGCACTCCCTCTGCATCTGACCAAAAAATGCAAGAAGACTATTACAAAAGCATCAAAGAGCAGATTTTCAAGAACATAACCGATATAGCTGCTTACTATGCTAAAATCAACAACGAAAGTCTCAAAACATTTATCCGTCAGCGCTTTTTAAAATATGGCGCGGTTCGCAACATATTGGATAAAGACACTTTTATAGTGAAAAAATTAAAACAAGATGTTAAGGTCAAAGACATAATACTTTAATAATCTTCTCGCCAAACAAAAAAGCCACCGATGAGGTGGCTTTTTTGTTGTAGGTACTATCTGCGTTTTTTAAAATTTTTGTTGCGGTTATTGCGATGTTTGTTTTTGTTGCGGTTGCCATTTCCACCCATCATGTTGTTATTGTTGCTGGGTTTAAATTTATTGGCACGTGCCAGCGAGCCAATATCCTGGTCTTCGGTAATTTCCAATTGCCCTTTAGAAATTAACCGCACATCGTTTTTAATCGTCAGGTCATTCACTTCTTCTTTGCTCCAGTTTTGATAAACCAGTTTCATAAAGTTGCCTATACATTGCGTAAAAGCAGCTTGCTTTTCAGGGTCTTCGGTAGCCACACACTTTTCCACTAATTTTTCTACATTCTTGCCATAGTGTTTGTAGCGTATTCTGCTTTGCGGGTAAGGCAGGCGCTCGGGTTTCTTTTCTATTTCCTCGCGCTTTTTAATCGGATATGGAGAATCTACCTGCAACTGATAATCACTCATAATAAAAAGGTGATCCCATAACTTGTGTTTAAAATCATCTACATTGCGCAGGTGTGGGTTCAGTTGCCCCATCAATTCTATTATCTCCTTGGCAAACTGGTTTCTGCGCTCAGGGTCTTTTTCGGCCAGGCAGTTTTCTACTATGCTTTGTACGTGGCGGCCATATTCTTTCAATACTAATTTCGGTCGTACGGAGTTATATTCCATGCTGTTGTTTTAAATAGTTAATAATATGAATGGGTAAGCCATTCGGTAAAACAGCGGTGTTTGATTTAATGATAAGCAAATTAGCAGGAGGGTGGCTAATGCCCGGCATTACACTCCGCTGTGGAGTATCTTGAGTTTGGCAAACTTGAGCATTATTTTCTTAATCCCCAAACCGGCAAATTGTATAGCTGCAATTTTATTGGCACCAATACCATCAATAGCCACTACTTTACCTTCGCCAAATTTTTCATGCATCACCTCCATACCGGTTTGCAAGCCGCTTACATCATCGGCTACAAAAGGCCCATCATGAGCCGGTGTAGAAGTAACAGTTGGGGCGTTGGTATTTACCTTACTGGCAAACTGTGAGGCAAAGCTGCTGCGCTGAAAACCCTGTGGAGTTGTAGGTACCACTTTGCGCGTATCGCCCACTTGTGTGGTGAGTTCATTTGGTACCTCACTCAAAAAACGGCTGGGGTCACAGTAGTTAAGCTGGCCAAATTTATAGCGGGTATTGGCGTAGGTCAAAAACAATTTTTTTTCTGCACGGGTAATAGCTACATAAAACAACCTGCGCTCTTCCTCCAAATCTTCTACACTGTACAGCGATTGCGTGCCCGGGAAAAGATTCTCTTCCATACCCACCACATACACTGCTCCAAACTCTAAGCCCTTGGCCGCATGTATAGTCATCATTTTTACGGCATCGGCATTTTGTGCTTCTTTTTCGTCACCGGTTAGCAGGGTTACATTTTGCAAAAACGACCCCAGCCCTTTATCGGTTGTCAATACCTCATCGCCTATCACCTCATCTTCTTCAGTAAATTCTTTAATAGAGTTCAGCAACTCTTGTATGTTCTCAAAACGGCTTACACCCTCTACTGTTTTATCGCTATATAGCTCAGCAATCAGTTTAGTCATTTTGCCAATGTGTACAGCCAAGTCGTAGGCATTTAGTTTCAGCATTTGTGCGCTAAAACTTTTAATCATCAGCACAAATTCTTCAATAGCCGTTTGCGTACGGGTGGGTACATTGTACTCTTTAATGTTTTCAAT
This sequence comes from Chitinophagales bacterium, assembly GCA_016787045.1. Classification (GTDB taxonomy): domain Bacteria; phylum Bacteroidota; class Bacteroidia; order Chitinophagales; family LD1; genus Bog-950. Next base: position 6,688 of record JAEUVA010000034.1, on the reverse strand, counting down.
AACATCCCACAAACTTTTGTTTTCGTTAGTGGCCGTTATTACAATTTTATCCATAGTAGTTTGCCCAATACCACGGGCCGGATAATTGATAACCCGTTTCAATGCTTCCTCATCGTTATTGTTCACCGTCAGCTTGAGGTAAGCCAGCAAATCCTTAATCTCTTTGCGCTGATAAAAACTCATGCCGCCATAAATCCGGTACGGTATGTTTTGCCTGCGCAGGGCTTCTTCAAATGCGCGGCTCTGCGCATTGGTTCTATACAAAATCGCAAAATCGCTATTGCGAAAATGCTCCCGCATCCGCAGTTCCATAATGCTGTCTGCCACCCATCGGCCTTCGTCATTATCGCTGGGTGTGCGTACTATTTGTATGGGCTCTCCTTTGCCGTTTTGCGTCCATATTTCCTTTTTAAGTTGATTTTTATTGCGGTGTATCAATTCATTGGCCGCCTTCACTATGTTTTGTGTACTGCGGTAGTTTTGCTCTAACTTATACACCTTCAAGTCCGGAAAATCTTTTTCAAAATTCAAAATATTATCAATCGTAGCTCCGCGAAAAGCATAAATACTTTGCGCATCATCACCCACTACCGTGATGTTTTGAAAAACATCCGCAATCTTCCGCACAATAGAGTATTGCAAAAAATTGGTATCCTGAAACTCATCAATCAATACATATTTAAACTTGTGCTGATACTTGTATAGCACTTCCGGAAACTTCTCCAGTATCAAGTGGATGTTCAACAGCAAGTCATCAAAGTCCATAGCGCCACTCTTAAAGCAACGGTCGCAGTACAGTTTATATATTTTTGCCGTTTGTGGTCTGCGTTGGTTCGTATCCTCGGTAATCATTTCCGGGTCTGCGGCATACATCTCCGGGGTAATCAGGGCATTTTTCGCAGCCGATATTCGCCACTGCACTTGGTTGGGCTTGTAAATCTTATCGTCTAAATTCTGCTCTTTAATAATGGCCTTAATCACCGATTTAGAATCGTCCGTATCATAAATCGTAAAGTTCGCAGGGTACCCAATCTTAACGGCTTCCACGCGCAGTATTCGCGCAAACACCGAGTGAAAAGTACCCATATACAAATTCCGCGCATGGTTGCCCGAAATTTTTTCTATCCGCTGCCGCATGCTCTCAGCGGCCTTGTTGGTAAACGTAAGCGCCAATATGCCAAAAGGGTCTGCCCCCTGGTTAATCAAGTGCGCAATACGGTAAGTAAGCACCCGCGTTTTGCCCGAGCCGGGGCCGGCCACAATCATCGTTGGCCCATCGCTATTCACCACTGCTTCGCGTTGCGCGTCATTTAATTCCTCTAAATATTGCATCGGGCTAAAATAATTTGCACTCACGCATCCTCATGCAGCTTTTATGCACAACGTATTTATATTGACAAAAAATTGAGCAGTGGAGTTTCTGTATTTTTTTATTGCCGCTATGCTGTTTTTCATAGCTATGCGAGTGCTTGTATTTGGTTTCAAATGGTTTACTAATCAATCGGCAAACCTTTATCACCGGCTCGTTTATCGCCAGCATTTTAGCTATTACCCGGTGCCGCTTCAGCGGTTTGCGTATTACCAAATGCTCAGCCATCGCGAGCAACAAATTTTTCTGCAACGCCTGCACCGTATTCTCATCACCAAAAAAATTACCGGTCGCAATGGTTTACATATTACCCGCGAAATGCAAGTACTGCTATCTGCATCACTCACCCAACTCACCTTTGGGTTTAACAACTACATGCTGCCTATGTTGCGCGAAGTGCACCTGTACCCCGATACTTTTTATTCAGAAAGAGTTAATGCACAAGTAAAAGGTCTAAGCATGGGCCGTGGCCAAATCATGCTTTCGTGGCACCATTTTCAGCAAGGGTACTTTAACCCTACCGATAAACTAAACGTGGGGCTGCACGAACTCGCACACAACCTCTGGAGCTACATGCACGGGTTAGACAATAGCTTTATGCAAAACATAGAAAATCAATTAGCCGCACATCAGCTACAATTGAGTGCCTTAGCTGGTGAACCAACCTCCTATTTTAGAACCTATGCCTTTGCCAACACACAAGAATTTTGGGCCTGCTGCGTAGAAAGTTTTTTCGAAGCCCCTGTAGATTTCCAAACTCAGCACGCAGAGCTTTATCAACTCATCACTCAGGTATTGCAACAAGATATGGCTAAAAGGTGGAAACAACTGCTTTGAACTCCGTAAAATCAATCTATACCAAACCGCTGTTAGTACCAGTTGTTCTTGTCCACCAGTCGAAGTTGTCGGAAATTATTATCTCGTTTTTCTCCAAATGATGTGTCGTTTTCATTGGTATTGTTCGGTATGCTAAATGGTATTTGTCTGCAAATGCTCTGATTTCTTCTGTGTCGTCATAAGTCAACATAAACTTTCCTTGAATTTTAGATGTCAAGTAAAACAGTTGTTCGTGGTCTATATCGAAATATGTGTAAAGCCGTTTGCCTGCGATAGTGTAAGGTGGGTCTATGAAAAAATAAGCGTTTTTATTGTCGCTATTTTGCTCAATTACTTTGAAAGCGTCTGTCTGAAGGAATTGAATTTTATGTTTGATGAAATTTATTGCTCTAATTCTGTCGGCAAGCGTTTTTGCATACCATCTCGAAGCAATGCCTTTTCCATTCTCCCCGTTTTTGAGCATTCCAGAACCTTTGGCAATAATACCACCGTGAAAAACTCTATTTTTAAGAATGGTGCAGAAAGCAATGTCTTTAATTTCTTTATTTGGATTACTAAGTTCCTTGTTTACGTTTTCGTGTGATAGTTCAAAGTTTAAAATTCTGTCAGCAAGCCATTCATTTTTGCCGTTAAGGATTATTTCCCAAACTGCTGCAACTTCTTCGTCTAACTCAACCATTGTTATATGGTCGGCAAGATTTTCAAATGCGGCTGTTAAGCTAACAATACCACCGCCAGCAAATGGTTCAATTAAACTCTTTTTGTTGTTGTTTTGACGAAGCCATTCTCTAACAGTCGGTATTAGCCAAGTCTTTCCACCCGGATAACGAAAAGGACTTCTTTGCGGAACAGATGCAACATTGACAACTTGCGTTTGCTGCTTTTTAACTGCTGCTTTTTCAAATATCGTTAATTGTTCACCCATTTTAACTGCTGATTATATCGGTTAAACTTGGTGTGTCAGGCGAATTGCCTTCTAATCTTTCATCAAGCCTATCTTGAAGAATATTGATAAAATCTTCAAGTTTTCCAGGTTCAGGAGTTGTAACCCTAAATAATGCGGCTTCAAATTCTGTATAAACTGTTTCAACCAAAGTCAAGTTGTATTGCTTGGTTTCCTTATCAAGAACTAAGTCATATAAAAACCAAGCAATGTCCGCTTTCTCTTTACTGACTGTAGGTAGCTTTGGTAAAGTGTCAAAGAAAGATTTTTGTAAGGCAACTGTTTGTTTCTTCTTCCAAGTTTGGAAAATCCCGCCTTTGTAAAGCATTTGTGGGATTAGTCGCTTTCTTGAAGAAGAAAGATAGTCCGGCTTTGGTGAGTTGTATCCAGTTGTCCAAGAGAATTTGCTTGTCGGTTTGTTTATGTAACTATCAAACGGATTACGAAGATTGCCAGATATGTAAACACCTTGAACTTCAAGAGAAGCAAAGTCTATAAGTTGTCCCTTATCATTGTAAGCAACTAAGACAAAGTCTATGTTTCCAGCCGATTGCCCGTTCTTGTCAAGTAGTTTAATTTCAGAAAGTGAAGTCCACTTAGTTTTTTCGTCAAAAGCAAATTTTGCAGCATTTTCTATTATCAACCATTCTTCCCGAAATCTTGTCGGGCAAGTAATTACAGGATTTTCATTATGAAACACACTGCAAACTCCTAATGGGTCGTTCGCCTTGTCCTTTGTGCAATTTGGAACCTTGTTGTTAAATGGGCACAGCTTCTTTTCACGGTAACGTTTTGCTTTGGCCGTCTCATTAATAATTGGGAAGCCAAAAACTTCCGCTAATGGATTATTATTTTTCTTATCTGTCGCCATAGGGCAAATTTACAAAATATTTCTATCGGCCGATAGATTTTGCTTAGCATGGTTTGCTGGCTTCTTTTCAATTCTTGCATGGGTAGTATTCTCAGTTGCATTTATTTTGCCCCCACTCGCGTACATACCAAAGAGCCGCCCTCCCAAGCGGCTCCTGCACCTTAATGACCTTACTGTACTTAGCGGTCATTTTCCTATTGGTGGGTGTCCCACCCACCAAACCAACACCCGCTACAGCCACACCACAAGGCGGCTCTTGCACCTTAATGACCTCAGTGTACTTAGTGGTCATTACTTGCATTCCCCGTTCCCTAATCAGCCACAAAAGCCACAGGTAGTGTCAAGCAATAATTATTTTCTATGTATCTATGTAGTTCCATGTACCTACACTTTACACCTCCACAAATAAGTGCCGTTGAATCCATCGCCTTCACCTGCCCTTTAGTAGGTGGCGAAGCCACCTATCGGGCTCGCGGCATGTACGCAGGCGTTAAAGATACGTTGTATAATGACCAAGAGTTATGCGCAGCGGCAGGCATCTATTACAAAAAAGAACCTGCCAAGCAGAAGCCCAACCTTAGCCAACAGGTAATGAGTTTTAAACTCAACCCCAACCCTGCTGCTGATTATACATACCTAAATTGCAACCAAGTAGCAAATGGCGAATGGCAATTGCAGATTACCGACTACAGTGGCCGCGAATTATTAACTAAAAATGTAACGTTTAGTAATAAGCGATTGCGAATAGACTCTGATAAGCTAAGCAGCGGTACATATCTACTGCGCTTGACTCAAAATGGCAGCACAGCATTTATCGACAAACTAAATATCAGCAAATAAGCATGAGTTCTTATAGAAACCAGTTACGAGTAATTGCAATATGCTTAATATGTTTATTAGCTACCTGCATCTACGCCCAAAAAGAGGACTATATATGGCTACAAGGGTACCAAAGTGATGCGGGTTATGATAGTGGTTGGCAACATTTGTTTGGTATTTCTCAATTTAACTTCAACCAATCACCAATGGTTGTAACTTACGACAGTTTAGGCATCAACTTTAGTAAAACAAACACCAGCTATTGCAACTCCGATGGCAATTTATTGTTCTATACCAATGGCATACAGGTTCGCAACAGTTTAGACGAGATTATTGAAAATGCTGATAGCTTAAACTGGGGATGGCTGATAACCAACTTTGACCAAAGCATCTCAAAAGGCGGGTATCGAACCACGCAGGGTATCTTTGTGCTGCCATCGCCTACTACAACTAATGAGTATTACATTTTGAATACTCTTGTTGACTCAAACAACAGTGGCTTTATACTTGACATACCACAAATTCGTTACCACTTGTTGAACATGAATGCCAATACAGGGCATGGGCAAATGATTGAGCGCGATAAAGTGGCGTTGAATGGCAGTCTTTCATCATGGGAAATGGCTGCTATTAAACACGGTAATGGCCGTGATTGGTGGGTGCTTGCCCGCGAAGTTAGCAGCAATTGCTACTATCGCCTTTTGCTTGCACCAAATGGAATCAATGTCTTGCCCAAGTATTGCAGTGGTACATCTGTACCTTTTGAGGTAGGTTCATTTGCGGTATCGCCTGATGGCAGCAAATTAGCCCACTTCAATATTGGCTATGGCATCAATATTTTTGACTTTGACCGTTGCAATGGAGATCTAATAAACCCTGTATCTATTCCTATTCCATTCTTAATTGATTCAGGGTGGGGAGCCAATGGCGCAGCAATTTCTCCTAACAATCGTTTCCTTTATATTGGTATTACAAAGTACGTTTTGCAATATGATTTACAAGCCGCAGATATAGCCGCCAGTGTAGATACCGTAGCTATTTACGATGGCTTTCAGGCACCCTTCGGCAGCTTCTTTCACACTATGCAACTTGGCCCCGATGGAAAGATTTATGAAAGTTGCGGAGGCGGTGAAACCGTTTACCACGTTATTAACCAACCCGATAAAAAAGGCGATAGCTGCGAGTTTGTACAACACGGTATCCAACTACCCAGCCCAAGTTTAGGCGTCCCCAACTTCCCCAACTACCGCTTGGGTGCATTGCCCGGCTCCCCCTGCGATACATTGGGTACAAGTATCTCACAACTCGCAACTCGCAACCCGCAACTCACCATTTTCCCCAACCCCGCCACCGAGTTTGTAGTCATAGATTACGCCACCGCAGCAGATTGGAGCAAAGGCGAGTTGCACTTGTTTATTTACGATACCAAAGGCGCAGTAATACACGAGCAACCATTGCCCATGTACAGCGGCTTCCAAAAAATTACGTGCACCCAATGGCCCAGCGGAGTTTACCAAGCCACCATCAAACGCAGAGAAACAACAATAGCCACAGGCAGGGTAGTAAAGCAATAATAAATATCATGTTCCCCATATTTTGTTCAAGTAACACGCTATTTCCCCATGCTTCTGTTGTTGGTGAAAACACCCAACAACGTCTCGGCTGGCATATCGCAGGAACACCAACAGGGGCTAAAAATTCTATTAATGAAGCCATTGCCGCAGTTATTGAAAGTGGAGGACGCACCGCTACACAAGTTGCTGTAAATATTGCTAACGCTACGAACAGCAGTTTACAAGTTTCAGAGCAAGTTGAATCTAATTTGAAGCTGATTAACGATGTATATCTC
>JAEUVA010000026.1 GCA_016787045.1 Chitinophagales bacterium | reverse complement strand
GAGATATACATCGTTAATCAGCTTCAAATTAGATTCAACTTGCTCTGAAACTTGTAAACTGCTGTTCGTAGCGTTAGCAATATTTACAGCAACTTGTGTAGCGGTGCGTCCTCCACTTTCAATAACTGCGGCAATGGCTTCGTTAATAGAATCTTTAGCCCCTGTTGGTGTTCCTGCGATATGCCAGCCGAGACGTTGTTGGGTGTTTTCACCAACAACAGAAGCATGGGGAAATAGCGTGTTACTTGAACAAAATATGGGGAACATGATATTTATTATTACAAACGGCAAAACTAAAAGGATAAATTTTGAAAACTAAAAGTATAAAAATCAATAGTTGGTCGTAATAACCTCCACCTTTTTGCGCTTTGGCTTGCTGCTCAAGCCGGTTACAGCTATAGACATTTCGTACTGATGGGTATTCCAGCCCTTTTTTGTCGTGTAATCGGCCAATATAGGCGATGGGTAGCTACTCAGCATGAATTTGCCCTCCATATTTGAAAGCAGTTTTAAAAGGGCTTCAAAATCACTTATTGTATATCCGTCATAGTGCCCCATATCACTGTTATAGTACGGAGGGTCAGCATAAACAAAGGTATTCTTGCTGTCTCTACTACTGATAATCCTAAGCGCATCAGTACATTCTAAGGATACATTCTGCAACCTAATGGCATAGTCCTCAGTAAACGAATCTCTCTTGTTGGCCAACTTCTTTCGCCCTTGTTGGTCTTCCCCATAATGTAACGATATGCCAGCCAAGCCGTTGTTCGGTGTTTTCACCAACAACAGAAGCATGGGTAAATAGCGTATTACTTGCACAAAACATGGGAACATAATTATTGCTTTACTACTCTGCCTGTGGCAATGGTTGTTTCTCCGCGCTTAATGGTGGCTTGATATACTCCGCTGGGCCATTGGGCGCAAGCGATTTTTTGGAAGCCGCTGTACATGGGTAATGGTTGCTCGTGTATTACTGCGCCTTTGGTATCGTAAATAAACAATTGCAACTCGCCTTTGCTCCAATCTGCTGCGGTGGCGTAATCTATGACTACAAACTCGGTGGCGGGGTTGGGATAAATGGTGAGTTGCGGGTTGTGAGTTGTGAGTTGTGAGATACTTGTACCTAATGTATCGCAGGGGGAGCCGGGCAGCGCACCGAGGCGGTAGTTGGGGAAGTTGGGGACGCCACTGGTATATGAGATTAAAGGGAAACTGTGTTGCAAAAACTGGCAGCTATCGCCCGGTTTATCCGGTGTATTGATAACGTGGTACACATTACTGCCATTTCCACAGTCCACATATATTCTACCATCAGGAGCCAATTGCATGTTACCAAACAAACTGGGGAAGGGGCTGAGGTGGCCATCGTACACGGCTATGGTTTGGCGGCTGGCGGCAATATCGGTAGCCCATAGATCGTACTGGTAGGCAGAGTAGCCACCGGAGATGTACAAAAAACGGTTGTTGGGCGATATACAAGCACCTTCTACATAAAAACCGGAATCGGCAGCTATGGTGTAAGGTTGAGTAAGTGAGCCACTGCAACGATCAAAATTGAAAATGGTGATGCCAGTGGAGGTGTTGGCATACACTACTTTGTTGCCATCAGGAGTAGTGGCAAATTTGCCAATGTTTTTATATGGTTGCATAGATCCCCCACAGTTTTGGTCATAGGGTATCACATGGAACCCTGTAGGGTCTAACAACACTACATGATAACAATTTGTAGTTTGGTATTGTAAGATAAGCCACCAATCGCGCCCATTGCCATGGCGTATGGCGGCCATTTCAGAACTCAATCTGTTATCAAAAGTGTTAAGATCAATGTTAACATCACGTTGTATTACTTTTCCTAAACCTGCATTAGCATTCATGTCAATTAAGTGATACTTTAACTTGTCATATCTTGCTATCTCGCCACTTATTGTATCCGGGAATATATTTACTAAGAAATACTGGTTGTGACCAGATGGGCTTGCAAAAGCATACATGCCTTGCTCGTGCCTGTAACCATAAACAGCAATACCGGGGTTAACCTGAGTAATTACCCCCCCCCAATTAATACTATCCCCATTTTCAATAATATTGTGTAATGAATTGTAGACATCAACACAATTAGAATAAAACAGTAAGTTACCGTCATCACTGCTAAAACTGGTGTTTGTTTGGTCTAAACTTATGCCCAAGCTATCGTAATACTTAGCTACGGGCTGTTGGTTAAAATCCATAAAAGTGATGCCGTACCATACTTGCTGAATTGAATCATAGCCAATTTCGCTTCTGTATCCTTGTAGCCACACATAATCATTTTTTTGACACCAAGCATTAACTACTATGGTTAGAAACAGTATCAAGGTACCTACAAACCTTTTTCTCATGGTGCTATGCTTAATTTAGTAGAGAATACCGGCATACCGTTGTGTGACAGATGAAACACATACATACCGGGGGGTAGGGAGCCAGTAGGTATGGTACACTGTTGCCCCTCAAAGGTAGCAATATTTTGAATGATGGTACGCCCGGTGTTATCGGTTATACTGTAGCGGTAGATACCGGGTAGTGCCTTAGATGTTTGCAGTACAGTGTATGGGCCTGCCAATGCCGCCTAACAGGGTACTTTTTATACAAGCGTTGTAGGTGGTGGAGGTACAGCCGGTGAAAGTATTGGGATTATTGGGTGTGGTTACATTTGCTTGTATAAGTGGGGCGGTGTAGTTGAATTGGATGGTGTTTGCCGGTTGGCTGCAAAGTGGTTTATTGACAATAGGTGGCATTGAGAATGCAATTGAGCCGCAGAGTTGCACAGATGCCCTCCTACGACAAGCGTAGGGGCAAGGAAATACAAATGTGGGTTTATTGCTTGACTACTCTGCCGGTTGCAATGGTTGCCTCTCCACGCTTAACGGTGGCTTGGTAAACTCCGCTTAGCCATTGGGTGCAGGTAATTTTTTGGAAGCCGCTGTACATCGGCAGCGGCTGCTCATGCACTACGGCACCTTTGGCATCATAAATATACAAGTGTAGTGCACCTTTGCCCCAATCCACTCCGGCATAATCTATTACCACATACTCACTTGCCGGATTAGGATACACTTGTATTGCCCTCGGCTCTCGCCCCTCGTCTCTCGTCCCTACACTCAGTGTATCACACGGTGAGCCGGGCAGCGCACCGAGGCGGTAGTTGGGGAAGTGGGGGACTCCAAGGCAATAGCTGGGTAAATCAATGCCATGTTGTATAAACTCGCAGCTATCGCCTTTTTTATCGGGTTGGTTAATAACGTGGTAAACGGTTTCGCTGTTGCCACAACTCTCATAAATCTTACCATCTGGCCCTAACTGCATGGTGAAGAATAAGCTTGCAAAGGGAGCTTGGTGGCCATCGTACACCGCTACGGTATCTACACTGGCGGCTATGTCGGGGGCTTGAAGGTCGTACTGTATAACATGCCGCAATAAACTGACATACAGAAAACGACCATTAGGTGAAAAGGCCGCACCCGCTGGAAACCAGCTTGAATCGGAATTGTTTACAGCTAGGTTTACTGGGTTGCTCAACTCACCATTGCATCTATTAAAGTCAAATAAATTAACCCCATTGTAACCTGTGGAGTGGGCTACTTTACTGCCATCGGGGGATATTGCAAATGCGCCTACATCGCCTATGTACGTATCAGTACCCCCGCAGTACAAATCTGGAATCTCTTTGATTCCTGTGTTGTCTAAAAGCAACCGATGATAGCAATTTGCACCCTGCTGCCGGGCGATAATCCACCAATCGCGGCCATTGCCGTGGCGTGTAGCGGCTATTTCCATAGCTATCATGCTGCTAACAACAGTTTTGTTCTTCTCTACCATTCTGCCTAAACCGGCATTGGAGTTCATATCTAGAATATGATACTTGACAGCATCTACTACTAAACCAAAAACGGATGAAGTATCTAAGTAAGTGTTGATGATAAAGTATTGGTTTGGTTGAGAGGGATTGGATAGTGCCAAAATTGCTTGTGGGGGAGAATAGCCCCTTTTCATCACCGTAGGGTTTTGCAAATAAATATAGGGCCCCCAGTTTAAGCTATCGGCATTCTCAATTTTAGCATCCAAGCCGTTGCGTACGTGTATGCCGTTGCTGTAGAACAGTAAGTTGCCATCGGCATTGCAATAGCTGACATTGGTGCGATTGAAGTATATGCCCAAGCTGTCGTAGCTCATTTGCATGGGCTGATGATTAAAGTCAAATTTAGTGATGCCCAACCATTTATTGGTGGCAGTGTCAAAACCGTATTCACTATTGTAACCTTGTAGCCAGACATAATCCTCTTTTTGGCAAAGGGTGAATAAGTGACATAGTAATAAGGTAGTAGTGATTGTAAGTGGCTTTAGCATTAGTGGATAACATTTAGCTTGTGAACAGATAAAAGCCCGGTTGATGTAGTGATGCGTAGGAGGTAAAGCCCGGAGTTAAACTTTTCTGTACTGATTGCTATTTTTTTGTCGGTGAAGTTTACCTGCATTTGTTGAACAACACTGCCTCTGTTATCTGTGATACTTATTTCACATTCGTTTGCCAATGGCTGATTGCATTCAATTGTCGTAATATCTT
>JAEUVA010000028.1 GCA_016787045.1 Chitinophagales bacterium | reverse complement strand
CACATTCGTTTGCCAATGGCTGATTGCATTCAATTGTCGTAATATCTTTTGCCCCTGTTGGTGTTCCTGCGATATGCCAGCCGAGCCATTGTTGGGTGTTATCACCAACAACAGCAGGGTGGGTAAATAGCGTGTTACTTGAACAAAACATGGGGAACATGATATTTATTATTGCTTAACCACCTTGCCTGTGGCTATGGTTGTTTCTCCGCGTTTGATGGTGGCTTGGTAAACTCCGCTGGGCCATTGGGTGCACGTAATTTTTTGGAAGCCGCTGTACATGGGTAGGGGTTGCTGGTGGATTACTGCGCCTTTGGTATCGTAAATAAACAATTGCAACTCGCCTTTGCTCCAATCTACACCTGCATAGTCAATTACTAGATACTCGCTTGCCGGATTAGGGTACAGCCCCACCTCTATCCTCCCCGAAGGGGAGGAGGAAAGACCGGTGCTGAGTGTATCGCACGGTGAGCCGGGCAGGGCTCCCAAGCGGTAGTTGGGGAAGTTGGGGACGCCTAAACTTGGGCTTGGGAGTTGTATGCCATGTTGTACAAACTCACAACTATCTCCCTTTTTATCGGGTTGGTTAATAACGTGGTAAACGGTTTCGCTGTTGCCACAACTTTCATAAATTTTGCCATCTGGGCCAAGCTGCATGGTGTACAAGTAGCTGCCAAAGGGTGCTTGAAAACCATCGTAAACGGCTACGGTGTCCACACTGGCGGCAATGTCGGGGGCTTGAAGGTCGTACTGAAGTACCAAGCGAGTTAAGCTGATATACAAGAAGCGGCCATTGGGTGAAAATGCCGCCCCACCGGGTGCCCAACCGGTATCGGCATTATATATGGGTAGATTTATGGGGTTGCTCAGTTCGCCACTACACCGGTCAAAATCAAACAGGTTGACACCGTTGAAGCTTGTAAGGTGTGCTACTCTGCTCCCCTCAGGTGATGTCGCAAACGCGCCTACATCTCCTCTATACATATCTGTGCCACCGCAATAAAGATTCGGAAGTTCCTTAATCCCTGTATGATCCAGTAGAAGTAAATGATAGCAATTAGCTCCTTGTTCCCTAACTATTATCCACCAATCGCGCCCATTGCCGTGGCGAATAGCTGCCATTTCCCATGCAAGGATGCTGTTTAAAATGGTTTTGTTTTTTTCTACCATGGTTCCTAACCCGGCATTGGCGGCCATGTTTAACAAATGATACCGTACCTCGTCTACCACTACTATCCATGTGGCAGAACTATCTAAGTAAGTGTTGATAATATAGTATTGGTCTTTGTTGGCAGGGTCGGGTAATGCTAAAATACCTTGTGTAGTCAAATACCCTCTCTTAATTAGGTAAGGGTACACCAAATACAGGTATGGCCCCCAGTTTAAGCTATCGGCATTCTCAATTTTAGCATCCAAGCCGTTGCGTACGTGTATGCCGTTGCTGTAGAACAGTAAGTTGCCATCGGCATTGCAATAGCTGACATTGGTGCAATTGAAGTATATGCCCAAGCTGTCGTAGGTAATACTGCGGGGGGTTTGATTAAAATCTAAATGGCTAATGCCAAAGTACCCCCCCCAAACGCTATCATAACCAAACTCGCTTTCATATCCGGAAAGCCAACGATAGTCCTCTTTCTGACTCAATGACGTATGACAGCAAAACAACAAAAAAATAAAAAAGAGTTTTTGCATAGGCATCATTGTACAACATTGAGTTTATGAACAAATAAAATTCCGGTTGGTGATGTGATACGTACAAAGTACAAACCTGAACTCAGCTTTTCGGTACTTATGGTTACGCTTTTTTCAGTAAAGTTTACCGGCATGTTGTGAACAGTACTGCCTTTGTTATCTGTGATACTTATTTCACATTCGTTTGCCAATGGCTGATTGCATTCAATTGTCGTAATATCTTTTGCCCCTGTTGGTGTTCCTGCGATATGCCAGCCGAGCCATTGTTGGGTGTTATCACCAACAACAGCAGGGTGGGTAAATAGCGTGTTACTTG
>JAEUVA010000027.1 GCA_016787045.1 Chitinophagales bacterium | reverse complement strand
CACATTCGTTTGCCAATGGCTGATTGCATTCAATTGTCGTAATATCTTTTGCCCCTGTTGGTGTTCCTGCGATATGCCAGCCGAGCCATTGTTGGGTGTTATCACCAACAACAGCAGGGTGGGTAAATAGCGTGTTACTTGTACAAAACATAGGTAATGTCATATTCATTATTGCTTTACTACTCTGCCTGTGGCTATGGTTGTTTCTCTGCGTTTGATGGTGGCTTGGTAAACTCCGCTGGGCCATTGGGTGCAGGTGATTTTTTGGAAGCCGCTGTACATGGGCAAGGGCTGCTCGTGTATTACTGCGCCTTTGGTATCGTAAATAAACAAGCGCAGCTCGCCTTTGCTCCAATCTGCTGTGGTGGCGTAATCTATGACTACGAACTCGGTGGCGGGGTTGGGGAAAATGGTGAGTTGCGGGTTGCGGGTTGCGAGTTGCGAGATACTTGTACCCAATGTATCACATGAGGAGCCGGGCAGCGTACCCAAGCGGTAGTTGGGGAAGTTGGGGACGCCAAGACAATAGCTTGGCAAATCAATACCATGCTGTACAAAACCGCAGCTATCGCCTTTTTTATCGGGGTAGTTGATAACGTGGTAAACGGTTTCTCCATTACCACAGCTCTCATAAATTTTACCATCTGGCCCTAACTGCATGGTGTAAAAATAGCTGCCAAAAGGAGCTTGGTGGCCATCATAAACCGCTACGGTGTCCACACTGGCGGCTATGTCGGGGGCTTGGAGGTCGTATTGAAGCACCAATCGGGTTAAGCTGATATACAAAAACCGCCCATTGGGCGAAAAAGCCGCCCCACCGGGCGCCCAACTAGTATCGGCATTGTAAACAGGGATATTTACGGGGTTGCTTAACACCCCATTGCAGCGGTCAAAATCAAATAGATTAACGCCATTGAAATTAGATAAATGGGCAATTCTACTGCCATCAGGAGAAGTGGCAAATGCGCCAATTTCGCCCCCATATAATTCTAATCCTCCACAATACAATTCAGGTAGCTCTTTTGGGCCATCTGTGCTGATAAGAATCCTATGGTAACAATTGCTGTCCCACTTTCTTACAACAATCCACCAATCGCGCCCATTGCCGTGTCGTACACAAGCCATTTCCCATGCAAGGATGCTGTTTAAAATGGTTTTGTTTTTTTCTACCATTGTCCCTAACCCGGCATTGGCAGCCATGTTTAATACGTGGTAGCGGACTTCGTCAACTACTACAATCCATGTAGCAGAGCTATCTAAATAGGTATTGATGATGTAGTACTGGTCTTTGTTGGCAGGGTCGGGTAGAGCTAAGATGCCTTGTGTAGTTAAATACCCTCTCTTAATTAGGTAAGGGTACACTAAATACAGGTATGGCCCCCAGTTTAAGCTGTCGGCATTTTCAATCACCGCATCTATCCCATTGCGTACATGTATGCCGTTGCTGTAAAACAGCAGATTGCCATCGGCATTGCAATAGCTGACATTGGTTCGGTTGAAGTACATGCCCAAGCTGTCGTAGCTCATTTGCATGGGCTGATGATTAAAGTCAAATTTAGTGATGCCCAACCATTTATTGGTGGCAGTATCAAAACCGTATTCACTATTGTAACCTTGTAGCCAGACATAATCCTCTTTTTGGCAAAGGGTGAATAAGTGACATAGTAATAAGGTAGTAGTGATTGTAAGTGGCTTTAGCATTAGTGAATAACATTTAGCTTGTGAACAGATAAAAGCCCGGTTGATGTAGTGATGCGTATGAGGTAAAGCCCGGAGCTAAACTTTTCTGTACTGATTGCTATTTTTTTGTCGGTGAAGTTTACCTGCATTTGTTGAACAACACTGCCTCTGTTATCTGTGATACTTATTTCACATTCGTTTGCCAATGGCTGATTGCATTCAATTGTCGTAATATCTT
>JAEUVA010000051.1 GCA_016787045.1 Chitinophagales bacterium | reverse complement strand
ATGTTAGCTGCCGTTTTTCTTTTTGTCATTTGTCGGGCATTAGTCCTGTTGTCTGTCCGGAAAGTTTTTCCCACTCTCGGTAAGATTTCATTTTTTGTTTCTCTATAAACTGTCCTGTCCAAGGATTGAAAACATAAACGTCAAATTTATATTCAATTCTGTTTCGTCCACCTTTTGGCTCATGTTTAATTGTCTTAGTGTTTATAGCCACCTTGTAGGTAAAGTGTCCGTTGAACAATTCTAATTTTTTGTCCTCGTTAAATTGCCAGCTTAAAAATGTAAAGGCCTTTGTTGTGTCGTTCTCAACTAAACCAAGCTGTTTTGCTTTGTCAATGGAAATCTGTTTTGTCAATACAAAGCCGTTTTTAGTATTTATCTTTTCAAATCCTTTGTTGTCATCATAATTAAATGGGAAAAATGTTTTGCCAGCAGAGTCTAAATGGATTTCAAACTGCTCATCATAAATTTCGTCCTCCGAAAGTTTGATTGAGTAACGAAGTAAAAATTCTTTAGGCTCCCATTCTTGATAGTCATACCAAGTAGCTCCGGCACCCTTCCCATTATAAAAAGCTGAACCTTCTGGAGACCAAACCACATAGTTGTCGAAAAAGCGTTGTCCATAATTAGCAATTATTAAACTGTCAACATACTTTTTCCTTTTGACTAGGGTTTGGTAATATGGAAAGTTATCAAATTTTACGACCTCCCATGTCCCTTTATCATGGTCTTGGATATATTCAAGTTGTCCATTTGTATTGTAGTGTTTTGTAATTCCTGTCAAATCTTCGCTTGGAAGTTTGTAGGAAATGTTACTCTCTAAAATTTTTGTGTCGTTGTAATAGTATTCAACATGCTTTACTTTCTGGTCTTTAGGATAAGTCGTGATGCATCTAACATAAGGATACCTTTCTCTTGTCAGCATAGCTGTAGAAATTTGAAGAGTATCAGATTTATACATTCCCTTCTTAGATAAAAAGTCGTCTTTGAATTGCACAACTTTCCCAACTTCGGATTTGGTCTGTCCGTTGCAACTACCGAAACTTAAAAGTCCGATTAGAAGCAGTGTCGTTGATGTTTGCACGGTCGTCATAAAATGGCAGCTAACGTGAGAGGATATGCGCTGTTATTTTTGTTACCTCACTGTTGCGCTACCCATTCCGTTATATTCAAATATAACGAAGTAGCGCAAAGGCAAAAACGGGCGATTAAATTTAGGCGGAGCCGAATCGGCTGTTTTTGC
>JAEUVA010000015.1 GCA_016787045.1 Chitinophagales bacterium | reverse complement strand
TGAATGTTGAAATAGAGGCAGAGTTCGCCATCGTTATTGTTTAGCCCATCGTTATGGAGCAGGGAAGCCGGTGGGGTAAACTGGCTGATGTTATGGCCACTGTTGGTGGTGAGGTTATATAGCAAGGAAGTGGTATTTGTGGTGTGCGCCAGCGGTAATGTGGTGCCGTTTACTTTTAGTGAATCGGCTGTAACGGTGCTGAGCAGGTGTGCAGCAGTGCCAAAATTTACGGTAGCAGAGATATGGCCCACTCCGCCTAACTTGGTGCTGGTTAAGCAGGCCTTATAGGTAGTGGGCGAGCAACCGTTAAATGTGGTAGGGTTGCCGGTAGCGGTAGCCGTGGTTTGCACCTGCGGGCGCAGGTAAGAAAAAGATAAGGTATCGGGTGTGCTGCACATGGTAGGCAATGGTGGTAAATTTAGTGGTTCGCCATCACAATCCCAACTGATGTGTGCATTGAATTTGACGATGCCGCTATCGCAGCCAAGGGTTTGTACGCGAAGCCAAAAGGGGAAAGTGCCGTTTGGCTTGGCACCGATGCTGTAACGCAGCCAGCCGTTGGTAGTGGTATTGGGTGGATAAACGGTGCCTGTGCAGCCCGCACCGGTACTGAGGCAAACGGGTTGGACTACTGCCGTTGGTGGCAGGTCAATGTAGATAATAACATTTTCTACTGCATTGGGAGGCACTACCACTTTAAAAGGCAGGTCGGCATAGAACCCATCGATGTTGGGAGTTTGTGAAGAGCTATTCCCCAGAGAAGCGGTGATATTGGGATTGGGGATGGGTATTTGTATAGCAGCAGTCGGTTGAGTAAGCCCCCAACTGCCGTTGCCCGCACCGGAGCAACTGTCTATTTGTTTGGCAATGATGTAGTTGTCGGAAGGGAACATTTTGCCAATGTTGGCCAGTGTATCGCTGCTGCTACAAATAGCCCGCAGCTTGAACAAGGCGGCTTGGTAAAACTCTTCATCGCCAAGGAGCAGGCCCTTTTTGCCATTCACGGTGATTTGCTGCGGGAATGGTCCATCTTGGTCAGGCGGTGGCGGGGTGGTGGTGTAGTTGCCGCCAATGCCGCTAACGGTTGGCACGGTATATTGCGTTTGGCTCAAGTTGATGTAGTACGTACGCTGCGAATCGGTAGGGTGAATGGCCGGATAAACAATGGGGCTGTTGCTGGCAGCCGGGTAAACTACGCTTTGCAGTATATCGGGGTTTAGCGGATTGACCCAACCCGGAGCGCGAGTGTGTATAGAGGTAAGGAATGCCGGGCTGCCGGTGGGCAAGTTTTG
Organism: Chitinophagales bacterium; assembly: GCA_016787045.1. Lineage (GTDB taxonomy): Bacteria > Bacteroidota > Bacteroidia > Chitinophagales > LD1 > Bog-950. The sequence goes on along the minus strand of JAEUVA010000015.1, from coordinate 3,195 downwards.
GTCGTAGCCAAAGCCATTGGGTAATTTAACGCGATAGGCCACGGGTATGTTAGCAAAAGGAGCAGCGGACATGGCCGGGCCATTGGCTAAAGTTTGTACATCGGGCAGGGTACGAACTTCAAAGCGGAAAAGATTGGGATAAGCACCGGCTATTTTTTCTTTGAAAATGAGCCAGCCGATGTTTTCGCATTGGTTTTTGGTTTCCCAGTTTTCCTCGGTTTCTTGTACTACAGGATACACATTGTGCAGCCATCCATTGCCTTGGCAAAAGAAAAGTACATTGTTAGAAGGCGGGACAAATTGCGCATGGGGGGTGGGGATGGGGCTGAGTGTATCGATGGCTGTTTCATATACGGCACCGACTTCGGGTACACCGGCATAGTAACCGTGTGGCATACTTACAGCCCCCAGCGTGAGATATAGCAGTGCGCTGACCTGTAAGGTGGTAGCGGTATCGCCTGTTGTGTTTTTGCAAACCCGGTAGGGGATACGCCACACAAAGCGGTCGTTTTCTTTAAACACTGCGGTACTGTGAAACTCATTTGCCGTAACATGGCAGGTGAGTAGTTTTTTGCCATTGGCGGCATTTAGAATTTGCCAGTGTGCCGTATCGTTGGCAAAATGAACGGTATCGCCAATTTGCACCCAGTTGCCATTGCCCGTATCGCGGAGCATAACTACGGTAGAAGTGCCATTGACTTGCAGCCCTGCGGTAGCGCCATGCGCTGCTTCTTGCTCTAAGTAGAGGTGGGTGAGTACCGTATCCGTACTAAACTGACTCCAGTAGTTTTGCCAAGAGGCATAAGAGAAACCGGTGCCATCGTCACCTTCCTGAAACCAGCCATCGGCTTCGGCAATGATTTCATCTCCTGCTAAACTGGCACCTGTATTGAGGAGGGACGCTTGCGGGTAAGTATTGGGATTGATGGTGGTTGGGGAACTGCCATCGGCAATACGATCGTCATTAGAGTCGGTATAGCCAAAAGTGTTTCTGCGCAGGGTATAACTGCCTAAAGCCATGCCGGGAGTAACGCATCCGGGACAAAGCAATTGTACACTTACCGGTACACTGCTGAGGGGAATGCGGCATTGGCAGTTGGTGGTGGTGCTATCGCAACTGATGCGGGGAGTGAAGAATGTATTGACCGCAAAATCGGCATGGTTGGTAGAAGTGGGGCAACATGCACGAAGGGGGAAGATGAAAATGGAACGTAGAAAAAACACCCGAAAATCGTGCGTGGTAAAATTGGCTCCTAAGATATTGGCTACTTGTGCGATGTCAAAAACCGCTTCTGGCGGGTTGGCGGTGGGGTTCCAACTTTGCGGAGTCCAGTTGACTATGCTGCCGTTGCTCAAAGTGCCTTTAAAGAGCGGGGCGGGTGTGTTCGCATCGTAATCAATACCGGAGGGTACCGGTATTTGCACAGTGAAAAGCCCCCGAGGCATAGCCCCTGCAAAGCCACCATAGGCAACACTTTGCGTTACCGGTCCGGAGCAATGGGTAAATAACTCCGTATCGCCATGATACACATTGAGTTTATCGGTAGGGAACTCCCGGTTGGCTATTTCAAAGTTGATGTAAGGGCCACAGCTACCTTTGCCTCCCATGAGCACAAAGGTAGGGGCATGTAAAGTTTGCGTGAGTAAGAGGTCGCTGCTGTTTTCTAAAAAATTGTTGCTGATGGCATTTTTTACGGGAGAGTTGTTTTGATAAACAAACGGCTCATACAAGCTATCGGTACCCAATGTATGCGCACTATCGTTTACTGCTAAGTTGTTTCCGGTGCCGCAATAGTTTTTGGCCGTTAAGCTGAGTTGCCACCGATTGTACACGATAGGTGTATTGAACGGACTAACCGAAGCGCAACACCTGCGGGTGATAAAGCGCAGCACCAAACGCTGGCCGGGCATTAGCTCGGGGATGCGCACCACATAATTTGTAATGATGCCTGTGCTGTTGGAAAAGCAATCGGACTCAATGAGGTCAGATGCGTTGAACACCGTGTAAGGATTGGCCACCGTAACGGTATCTAATACTACACTGGACGGAATGGCGGGTAATGTTAATGCCACGCCACCTACGCTATCTTGCAGAATATGGATGCTGCCGGGAACGATGCGGGTATAGGTATTGTTGTTGGTATCTAAAGCATTGTTGAACAAGCTCAGTACGACATTGCGGGCAATGGCGCAAGAACCGGCTCCGGTATTTTCTACTAAAAACTTCCACTCGGTATCTTCTCCGCTACACTTGGCATCCCATACGCCCACCACACTGCCAAGATTGGCAGCCGGTGATGGGGTGATGCGGGTAAGTCGCAACTTGGGTAAGCTGTCTATGACCGGATGGATGACGATTGGTTTTAATGTGGTTTTACAGAGTTGATTGGTATCGCATCCCCATTTGATTTGTGCATCATGGGCACATTGTGCAGCACAATTAAAGGTGAGCGGAAATACTCCGGTGGCAGAGTTGATACAGCCATTGGTACAAGACATGCCAATGACATATTCTACTTCTACTTGTTCTAAATTGCCAATAGTATCGTTCGTAAAATAAACATCTCGGTAAGTACTGTTGTTGTATGGATTACTCAGTGTGGCTACTACAGTGCTGTTGCTGCCCACCCTTCGGAATACCCGCATAGTTGAAACGCTGAACCCAGTACACACCGGATTGTAAAACCGTACTACTCCTTTAAACTTGCTTAACCCACCGTTGGTGTAACTTAATCGCAGAGTGTCCGGCTTACATGGACTAACAATCACATTTGCAGTAGAGGTGTTGCTGTTGTCTAAGTTCGGATAAACAAACGTTGCGTTGACTATTTTGGAGGTGTTGTTGGGAGTACCATTGATATTGTAGTTGCCGCTGCTCCAACCACTGATGCCTACGGTGTCATTGAACGAGTTGCTACTACCGGAGTTGGGGATTGCATTGCAAGCTACATATACTTTGAGCGTACAGGTTTGCGCAGCACCACTAAAACTATTGACCACAATGTTATTCCCGCTCAATGAAAAGTTGCTGCCGGTAGCACTTAGTTGGGCACTTGTAACAGCGCCCGAAAAGATGTTGGTAATGGTGAATGCTTTATTAAAGTTGGTTACTGAAAATACGTACACCGCTGTATCGCAAGCCCTGACCGTGTTGCCGAAGACAGAGCAGGTAATTTGTACGGTTTGCGCAGTTGC
>JAEUVA010000006.1 GCA_016787045.1 Chitinophagales bacterium | reverse complement strand
ATCGTTGGGCGGAGTTATCAAAACCATTTTAGTGCAAACAGGCAATACAGTTAGTAAAGGACAGATAATTGCCACCATTACCAATAATTCATTCATCACTTTGCAAGAGGAATTTTTGAGTGTTTCATCAAAAGCAGAATTAGCCCAATTAGAATTTAACCGACAAAAAGAATTGCAACAAGGCAACGCAACAGCACTAAAAAATCTGCAATCAGCCGAAGCAGAACTTAAAACATTAAAAGCAAGACGAGCAAGTTTGAAAAAGCAATTAGAGCTAATCGGCATTAATACCGAAACGCTTACTTCAGATAATATTCAGTCTGCCGTTAGTATCACAAGCCCAATCAGCGGGGCAATCAGCAATGTAATGGTTAACATTGGCAGCTATGTAGATGCCAATAATCCCATAGCCGAAATAGTGGACAACAGCCAACTGCATTTGGATTTGTATGTGTATGAAAAAGATTTACAAAAACTAAAAGTCGGACAAACCATACATTTTACCCTTACCAACAATCCGGGTAAAGAATACGATGCCGATATTTACGCCATCAGCAACACATTTGAACCCAACACCAAAGCCGTTGCCGTTCACGCAATGGTAAAAGGTAACAAACAAGGCTTAATTGACGGAATGAGTATTACAGCATTGGTAAGTTTAGAAAACGCTACTGTTGATGCAGTGCCAACAAATGCCATTGTAAACCACGAAGGGCAAGACTATATTTTTATTGTTACCGATGCTCACAAGGAAGAAGAACACCACAGCGAAACCGAAACTGCTGAGCATAAACACGATGAACACGGACACGAACACAGCGAAAAGGAGGAACCCGAACACACCGAAGAAGGAACAACCTTTGAAAAAATTCCTATTCGCAAAGGCACAACAGATATAGGTTACAGCGAAATTACTTTGCTAAAGGAAATTCCTGCCAATAGCAAAGTAGTAGTGAGCGGTGCGTTTTTTATTTTGGCTAAAATAAATAACAAAGGTGAAGCACATGGACATTAAAGTTAGACTATCCTATTTTAATTTTTAGGTTAGACTAAATTATTATTATTTTCGCAAGATGAAAACAAAATTTTTGATAGTTCTTTATATAATTTTTGCGGTTGCACTTAGTCAATCTTGTTCAAAGTTTGAACCAGTTGCTCCTGACGAAGGTGAAATATTAGATGGCCCCGTTGAGGGGCTATCTTTCGACCAAAATCGGCAATTTTTAGCAGGTGATGTAGCGTTCAATGATGAAATTTTTACCAGTCAAACGGGCTTGGGTTCTGTTTTTGTTGCCACAAGTTGTGGTAGTTGCCATGCAGGTGATGGTAAAGGAACTCCCTTTACAACACTTACTCGATTTGGGCAAATTGATACTACGGGTAATCAATTTTTACATTTAGGTGGGCCGCAATTGCAAAACAGAGCATTGCCTGGCTTCACTCCAGAGCAATTGCCACAAGGTGCAACATTCTCAAAATTCACACCACCTGCTAACACAGGTTTGGGTTTTTTAGAATTGGTAAGTGATGCTGATATTTTGGCAATGGCAGACCCAACAGATGCTAATGGTGATGGCATTTCTGGTGTTCCTAATTATAATTATTTACCTTCTTTTATTCAGCCATTTACCAGTGCTATTCCTCAAGGTGGCAAATACATTCACCGTTTTGGTAAAAAGGCTTCGGCTTATAATTTATTGCATCAAACAGTAAATGCCTACAATCAAGATATTGGTATAACATCCACGTTCAACCCAAAAGATGTGTATAGTGGCAACAATATAGACCCCGAAATAAGCGACCAAACTATACACAATGTTGTCTTTTATTTACAAACATTAAAAGTTCCCATTCAGCGAAATAGCAATGATGCGGAAGTGATAAAAGGTAAAAATTTATTTACCCAAATTCAATGTTCAAGCTGTCATACACCGATGCTCAAAACAGGGGTTTCAAACATTGCTCCATTAAGCAACAAAATATTTTTCCCCTACACCGATTTGCTTTTACACGATATGGGAAGCGGATTAGATGATGGTTATACAGAAGGTTCGGCTATGACTTACGAATGGCGAACACCACCATTATGGGGTTTAGGCTTATCTCCAAAATCGCAAGGAGGAGAATATTTTTTAATGCATGATGGTAGGGCAAAATCTATTGAAGAAGCCATTCAACTTCATTCAGGCGAAGCATTGCAAAGCAAAAATAATTTTAATCAGTTATCGCAAGAAAATAAAAATGCTTTAATCAAATTTCTAAAATCTTTATAACCTCAATAAAATGGATAGAAAGACATTTATAAAATCTTGTGGAATGGCTTGTATTGGTGGCGGTGCTATTGTTGCATTTTTACAAAGTTGTGGTGTTTCAAAAACAATAACAGGTGCAATAAGCGACAGTAATTTATTAGTTGCCCTCTCCGATTTTGAGACCAAAGCAGGAAACGAAATACACTACAAAAAGTATGTTGTAGTAAATAACGATACACTCAAATTTCCTATCTGTGTATATCGCCATGATGCCAATCAATACACTGCGTTATGGATGCAATGCACCCATCAAGGTGCAGAATTGCAAGTATTTGGCGATAAACTACAATGCCCTGCACACGGCAGTGAATTTAACAACAAAGGTGAAGTAACCAATAGCCCTGCCAATCAAAACCTTCGTTCATTCCCTATAATAATTGAAAATAATCAACTTAAAATTTCACTAAAAGCTGTATGAATAAATCAATAGTAATCGTGCTTATATCATGCTGCCTTTTTTTAAAAGTTAATGCACAAATAGATCCTTCACTTTTAAAAATACAACCTAAAGACACAGTAAAAAATGCTTTAAACATGGATGCTGTTTATAATCGTCCATTTATAGGAGTTAATAAAATGCCCGTTTCACTTGGCGGTTATGTAGAAGCCAATTGGCAACATTTAGGTACAGATGGAGTAAGCGATGGACACCAATTTCAGTTTCGCAGATTAACGTTGTTTGTTGCCTCAACCATTGGTAAGCGTATAAAATTTTTGAGCGAAATAGAATTTGAACCAGCAGAAAAAGAAATCGGGATTGAGTTTGCAGCCGTAGATGTAGAGTTTCACCCATTACTTAATTTGCGAGGGGGTATGATATTAAACCCCATTGGTGCTTTCAACCAAAATCACGATGGCCCGAAATGGGAATTTACCGACCGTCCTATTTCAGCAACCCAAATGCTTCCTGCTACTTGGAGTAATGTAGGGTTTGGCTTATATGGAAAAACTTACAGTAAAAATTGGATGTTTGGCTATGAGTTCTATTTATCAAGTGGTTTTGATAATTCAATAATTGACAATAATGAAAATAAAACATTTTTGCCAGCAGCCAAACAAAATTCAGCACGCTTTGAAGAAACGGCAAGTGGCACTCCTCTATTTACTGGAAAAATTGCAGCAAGAAATAACAAAATTGGCGAAATAGGATTATCCTACATGGGTGGTATTTATAACAAATGGCAAGACGATGGCATTGTGATTGATGATAAAAGAAGATTAGATGTATTTGCTGTTGATTTTAACACCACTATTCCAAAAGCAAACACTTATATTACTGCTGAATGGGCTTGGGTAAATGTACAAGTGCCATCTACATACACTCAACAATATGGCAATAAGCAACAAGGCGGTTTTATAGATATTGTACAACCCATCATTAAGAGAACTATTTTAGGTTGGAAAGATGCTGTTATAAATATTGCACTTCGTGCAGAATACGTTGATTGGAATGTAGGAAAATTTAATGTAACCTTAACCAATATAGGTGAAGATATATGGAGTATTATGCCTGCCTTAAGTTTTCGCCCTACTTCACAAACAGTATTTCGTTTAAACTACAAATACCAACAACAAAAAGACATTTTAGGAAATCCCCCAAGTAAAACGGGCGGATTTAGTTTTGGAATAAGTACCTATTTTTAGATTACAAAATAACAGCACAACAATGAAACTAAATTTAAAAATTCCAAAATCGCTTTATCCATTTTACAAAGACGAGTTAAAAAAGGCTAAGCAATTATTTAATGAAGATAAATTTCAGCAAAGTTGGCAACACTTAGAACGGGCACACATAATTGGACAACCTTATCCATTTGCACATTCTTTTGTGCATTGGAAAATGTTAGTGTTCGGCATCAAAACTAAAAATCCAAAAGAAATTATCGGACAAATTCCCCGCCTTTTAGTAGGTGGAGTAAAATCTTTTGTTGGGAATATTCCCGTTGGAAATACAGGCGGAGCAAATGTTCCGCCACTGCAACCAATGGAAATACCAGAAGATTTATTAATCGTTATACAAAATAATTCTAACAATGAAACTACCATTAAACGATAAAAAATTTCTCTTTCTTCTTTTGGCAATCACAATAGTGGTTGTTTTGGAAGTTTTATCCATCATCGGCATACATATACCAATGCCGTATGCACCTTTTGTATTCGCTGCTTTCATTCTGGGAATTGGCTATAATGTTTTGTGGAGCGGGGTAAAAGCTATTTTCAAGGTTCAGTTCAGCAATATCAATTTGCTTATGCTTATAGCAGTAATAGGTGCATTCTACTTAAAGGAATTTCCCGAAGCCGCTGTTTTGGTTGTGTTATATGTTTTGGGCGAACGGTTGGAAGATATTGGGATAGAAAATTCAAAATCAGCATTAGATGAATTAGTAAGCAAAGCACCTAAAACCGCTTTTGTAAAATCGCAAAACCAAAATGTTCCCATTGATAAAATTGCGGTTGGCTCAATCATTCAAATTAAAGCAGGCGAAATGATACCGCTTGATGGCAAAATTATTTCAGGCGAAACGATGGTAGATGAAGCAGCCATCACAGGCGAACCAATTGCAAAAGACAAACGACAAGGCGACAATGTGTTTGCAGGAACACTCAACAAAAATGGCTTTATAGAAATGGAAACAACAAAACTCTCTGTTGATACAACATTCTCTAAAATCATTCGCCTCACTTTTGAAGCAACGGCAAACAAAAGTGAAACACAAAAATTTATTCAGCAATTCGCTAAGTATTACACACCCGTAATGCTTGCACTTTCTATTTTGCTGTTTGTTGTTCCCGTTTTCGTTTTGAATTTAGATTTTAACCTTTGGTTGCAGCAAGCCATTACACTTTTAGTAATTGCTTGTCCGTGTGCATTGGTTATATCTACACCAGTTGCCATTTACGCAGCCATTGGAAACGCATCTGCAAAAGGAGCATTGGTAAAAGGTGGGAAATATATTGAAGCCCTTGCATCAATCAAAGCAATTGCATTAGATAAAACACGAACCATCACTTTCGGAAATCCAATCGTGTCAGATATTTTTCCATTGCACGGAACAAGCCGTGAAGAACTATTGGCTTGCACCGCAGGAGCAGAAATTTTTAGCGAACACCCATTAGCACAAGCAATTGTTGATGCAAGCAAGAAAGAAGGATTTGAACCACACAAAACCGAAGGTTTTAAAAGCATTATGGGAAAAGGCGCAACAGCAAAATGTTTGGTGTGTGAAGACGAAACAATTTATGTGGGTAAATTAGATTTTATACAAGAAACGCAAACCATAGACAACGAAGCCGTAAAAATTGTAGAGCAACTTTCATCACAAGGCAAAACAAGCGTGGTAGTAAGTTTCGGAAATGGAGTT
>JAEUVA010000038.1 GCA_016787045.1 Chitinophagales bacterium | reverse complement strand
CTTTACCCAAGCCCGAAATAAAACCGGTAGATGATAACGTACTCAAGCGCAGAGACCGCAACAACCGCGTGCTCCGAAGCAAGGCCACACAAACACGCATTGGTAACTTGTGGCAAATTGGCACTATCAGCTCAAGTACTTGGAACGCTACACCGCCAAGTTATTTCCCCACTGTACCTTTTACATCTTGGCGCGATGGCAACTCGCTAAAGGGTCATTACTTTCAGGTGTATCACGAGCAAACCAATTCTGATTTTTACCTTGTACAAAATGCTAACGGCACTCAAACCTATGTAGAAAAAACACTTGACGAAAAAATTCACTATTACAACAAGATTACCGAGCAGTGGGAGCCATTTACCCCAGCGGGCTACGAAACATCTGCACAGAAGATACAACGGATGAAAAACATAGCGGCTGCAACGGGTGTGTTTGGAGAGAAGTATCAAAAACTACAGGAATTTATGTTTCTTTCGTTAGCCACCTTAGCCGCAGGTGGCCCGGCCGGCAGGGCGTTGTTTAATGTAGTGTATCAATTTCTAAACCAACTGATAACAGCAAGAATCAAAGGGGAACCCTTTAGTCCCGATTATTTTGATTTGTTGATAGATACTATTCCCATTAAAACAACACCGGCAGGTGAGTTTTACGTTGAACTGGTAAAAGAAATTTTTAAAGCATTTATTGATGTAACCAGTAAAGAGGGCGTAGCGGTATTAGACAAAAACAACAGAGTAAAAGGGGAGATTTTAAACATAGTAGTATCCATGATTATCTCCAAGTATGGCATGAGATTATTTGGAAGTGGCTTGGGTAGAACTGAGCATGAAGTGGTAGCCGCTTTGTTAAAAACTACTACTATAATTGGCACAACAGTTACTATTGGATTATATGAATTGGAGTAGTCCTATTACCAAAGTAGTTGTAGGTGGCATCATATTGCTGACCCCGTTGTTATTGCTGGAAACATATTTATATCACCACGATAAAAGAATTAAGCAAAACCGATGTACAACACTTGGAATTATTATTAATATTTACAATATAGGAGGACACATATATTACACGTTTGTATATGATGCTAAAGGAAAGCATTACGTGAAAGATTCGTCCAGAGATGATTCTGATTTTCTACGTAGGTGTAAAAAAGATAAGCAAAAGGCCGCAATTGAAAACGTTGACTGCCTAAACAGAGTATTTATTGTGGAGTATGTATGTGATGACCCAAGAACAAGCCGCATACTATTAGACCAACCACTACCCGATACGCTTAGAACCCTACCGTAACGCTCTATGGAAGAAGAACCCAACAGCACCGGCTACACAGGCAGCACAGAGCAGGTTACCCCCAGCTATGAGGGTTATGTAATGCCCGATGTAGTATCTGCATGCTTGGATGTACACATCATTTAATATGATAATAGGATAGTTCAAGAAAAGGATATCTGCATTAAATACAACCCTGCGCGGCTGTACTACTCTCGCGCTGGTAGTAGCCCGTGCCGTCATACACCCGCTTGGCCGGTGATTGCATACAAGCATCGGAGCAACAGCCCTCCATTTTTTCTCCGCAGCTTTCGCACAATACAAAATGCTCGTTGCACTCGGCATTGGCACAGTTGACCATGCGTGCGCTTGTAGTGCCACATATTTTACAAACCGATACAATGTTGGGGTTCACGGTGTTTACATCTACCACCACGCGGTTATCAAACACATAGAGCTTTCCTTCAAAGTCCTTTCCTCCGGTTTCTTTAGCGTATTTTACAATGCCACCATCTACCTGATACACATTTTTGAAACCGTTTTGCAACAAGTAACCGCTGGCTTTTTCGCACTTAATGCCACCCGTGCAGTAGGTTACTACTTTTTTATCTTTCAGGTGTTCAATGCCTTTTAGCTGCTCCGGAAAATCGCGAAAGTTGTCTATATCTAACTTGAGTGCGTTTTTAAAATGACCCACGTTGCTTTCGTAGTTTGAGCGTACATCTAAAAACACCACATCTTCTTTATCCAGCATTTCTAATACCTCATGTGGTTTTAAATGAATACCGGTAGTTTGGTTAGGGTCCACATTGCGGATGCCACGCAAGCTACTGTGTACAATTTCGGGTTTTACGCGCACATACAGGCGCTCAAAACTTGGGGCATCCACTTCATCTATCTTAAATTCTATGCCTTCAAAAATCGGGTTGCTCAGCACATGCTCCATGTACTTTTTGCATTGTACCACGGTGCCCGAAATGGTGCCGTTCAGCCCCTCTGCGGCTACAATTATTCTGCCCACTATACCCAGCCGCTCGCAAAAATCTAAATGGTGCTGCGCAAACTCCTCGGGGTTGGCAATGGTAGTGTACTTGTAATACAGCAGGGTTTGGTAGGGCTTCATATCCGTTAACAATTCTGAGCCGCAAAGATACACATTACTTGGGGCAAATGTTTACCTTCCATCACTGAAAAAAATCAGCTATGCAAAAACCCCTACTCCTTGCCTTTGCTGTATTCACCCTCCAATTTTTATCAGCCCAATGCAGCAATGGCCGCTATTACAACAAAATATTTCAGGTAGAAAGCCAAACCAATGTGTTGTATGGCAATGCCATGAAGTTTGACAGCAGCTACCAGGATTTGAAGATGAATATCTATCAGCCCAAAAACGACCCCTTTCAGCGCAGGCCGCTGATTGTACTGGCCTTTGGCGGAAGTTTTACGGCAGGGCTAAAAGAAAGCCCCGATATTTTGCAACTGTGTGATGATTTTGCCAAGCGTGGCTATGTGACGGCTACCATTGATTACCGACTCGGTTTTGAAGATGGCAACGATAGCGACACTAATCAGTTTAAAGCGCTCATACGTGGAGTGCAAGACATGAAAGCAGCCGTGCGGTTTTTCTATAAAGATGCTTCTACCATCAATAAATACCGGATAGACACTACTCAGATATTTATTGGCGGAGTAAGTGCCGGTGGGTTCATTGCTTTGAATTATGCGTATGGCAAATTGGATACGCTTTCTAAGCCCGCTCCACCGTTTGCTTTTCCGGCTGTTATGGCTTTGGGTGGCCCGGAGGGCAACAGCGGAAACCCCGGCTACAGCACCAAAGTAAAAGGAGTGATTAACCTTTGCGGTGCCATAGCCGATACGGTTTGGATAATGCCAAACGACCCAGTGCTGTGTGGCGTACATGGCACAGCCGATGATTTAGTGCCTTGCTTCTATGACAGTGCACAGGCAGCAGTAAGTGTTGAGGCCAGTTTGTTTGGCAGTGGCGATATTCGCAACCGTTGCCAGCAGATTGGTTTACCGCAAAGTATATATCTTTTTCAGGGTGCGGGTCATGTGCCGTTTGTATTGCCCATTCCGCTCCTACCACCGGCATCTACTTACATGGATAGCACTATTCGTGTGGTGCGCGATTTTTTGTATCAGCAGGTGGTATGCGATTCGGCCTTAATATCAGGCATGGAAGATGTGGAAGAAGTAAACATGAATGTTTATCCTAATCCGTTTACAGAAGTATTAAAGGTAGAATTGGCTAACAGCAACGGAGATAATATGGTAGAGGTTTTTGATGTGTATGGCCGGATGGTTGCTGCGCAAAATTCAGCCGTTAAACAAATTACTATAAATACATCTGCGTGGATGAGCGGAATTTATTTGGTAAAAGCAGGGGATGTATTGGTGAAGGTGTTGAAAGAGTAGCGTCAAAATCTTTACAAATTTCTGTTCTAAACAGAAATTTGTAAAGATTTAATTGCACCTTTGCGGCATAATTTAATGCTATGGTTATTCGCGAAGCCGGCAAACATCTCCATAAGTTAGCCAAACAATTTAGGTCTATAGCCGTGGTGGGTCCACGCCAAAGCGGCAAGAGTACCTTAGTCAAGCAGATTTTTCCCGATAAGCCCTATGTATCTTTTGAAACTCCATCGGTAAGGCAGTTTTTTAACAACGACCCGCAGGGCTTTTTAGATACATACTCTAAAGGAGCTTTGTTTGACGAAGTGCAGCGCGTGCCCGAGGTGTTTTCGTATTTACAAGAAGTGATTGATGCCTCTGACAAGCGCGGTCGGTTTATCCTTACGGGCTCCAACAACTTTGCCCTGCAGGAAAACATTACCCAAACCTTAGCCGGACGCATTGGCTATATAGATTTGTTGCCGTTTAGCAGGAGCGAAATCAACAGCATTGCGCGCAACGGATATGCCGATAAAGCGAACAACTACATTTTTAATGGCGGTTATCCGGAAATAGCTACCCGAAAATCAAAGCCGGATACTTGGTTTCCTTCCTACATCCGCACCTACATAGAGCGCGATATCCGGCAGATAAAATCCATAGAAAACTTAGCGGCATTTGAAAAGCTGCTGTTGTTGTGTGCCGGTAGGGTGGGGCAGCAACTCAATATGAGTAGCTTGGCTATAGAGGCAGGGGTAAACGTAAACACCGTGCAGGCCTGGCTGGGATTGTTGCAGAGCAGCTATGTTATCTATCTGCTCAAGCCGCACCACAGCAACTTTAACAAGCGGGTGGTGCGTACTCCCAAACTTTATTTTTATGATACCGGTTTGGCCTGTTCGCTGTTGGGCATAACAGCCGCCAAAGACCTCACGTTTAATATGTACAAAGGACCTTTGTTTGAAAACTTCATCATCAACGAGTTGCTCAAAAACCGCTTTAACCAAGGATTGCGCAACAACCTTTACTACTGGCGCGATAACACCGGCAACGAAATAGATGTAGTAATAGATAATGGCGGCAAGTTATTGCCGATAGAAATCAAATCTGGCGCTACTGTAACAGACGATTTTTTTAAGGGTTTAAAGTTTTGGCAGAAGCTGACAGGCGTCAAACGGGGTATTGTGATTTATGGCGGAGAAGAAGGCCAAAAGCGTAGCAACGGCATAGAAGTAGCAAGTTGGAAAAATGCCGGGGCAATTTGATTTTACGGAAAAGGTGGGCTCAAAAAATTCTTTACAAATTTCTGTTTAGAACAGAAATTTGTAAAGAAAAATATGGTTGCTATCACCACAACCCCAACTGCATTTCTTTCAATACAAAACTTTTGCGATGGTACTTGCATTGTCCGTGTTCGCGCATGGCCGTGCGATGGTCGGCTGTGGCGTAGCCCTTGTTTTTGTTCCAGTGGTATAGCGGAAACTCTTCATGCAATTGCAGCATGTATTCATCGCGGTAGGTTTTGGCTAAAATGGATGCCGCGGCTATGTTCATGTATTTACCATCGCCTTGCACAATGGTGCGGTGCGGTATTTCTTTATAGGGTTTGAACCGGTTGCCGTCCACGGCTATAAAACCAAAGGGCTGTTGCAATTGGTCTAATGCCTTGTGCATGGCCAGTAGCGATGCATTGAGGATATTGATTTCATCAATTTGTTTTTCGTCAACCTGAGCTACGGCAAAGGCCACGGCCTCTTGCTCTATGATGGTGCGCAGTTCGTTGCGCTGTTTCTCGTTCAGCTTTTTAGAGTCGTTAAGTAGTTCACTCTTAAAATTTTTTGGGAGAATAACCGCAGCAGCAAATACCGCACCGGCCAGGCACCCGCGTCCGGCTTCATCGCAGCCGGCCTCGGGGTATTTTTGTTGGTAGCATAGCTGAAGCATAAGCGCTCAGCTAAAACTACTTACGGTTTTTGATAGATACAAACGGACGGTGAGTATAGCCGTTGTAGATTTGACGAGGGCGACCAATGTCTTCGTTCTTTTCGCGGAGTTCTTTCCACTGCGAAATCCAGCCGGGTAAGCGACCCAACGCAAAAAGTACGGTAAACATAGGCGTAGGGAAGCCCAGCGCTTTGTATATGATACCCGAGTAGAAGTCCACGTTCGGGTATAGTTTTCTTTCTACAAAATACGGGTCGGTTAGGGCGGCTTCTTCCAACTCTTTAGCAATAGCCAAGAGCGGGTCGTTTACTCCGAGTTTAGCCAATACATTATCGCAAGCCACTTTAATGATTTTGGCACGCGGGTCAAAATTTTTGTACACGCGGTGTCCAAAGCCAAACAGCAAGCGTTTTTTATCTTTTGCTTCAGCTACTACTTTTTTCACATCGCCTTTATCAATATCGCGGATGTGTTCCAGCATTTCTAACACCTCCTGATTGGCACCACCGTGTCGCGGGCCCCAAAGGGCGGCTACACCGGCACCTATAGATGCATACAAGTTGGCATGTGATGAACCAACAATGCGCACTGTAGAAGTAGAGCAGTTTTGCTCGTGGTCGGCATGTAGTATCAATAGCTTGTTCATGGCATCTACCACCACAGGGTCTGGCTTGTATTCATCGGTAACGTTGCCAAAAGTCATATACAAGAAATTTGACACATAGTCAAATCGGTTTTGCGGATAGAGTACCGGATGGCCTTTACCTTTTTTCTGAATCATAGCACAGATGGTAGGCATTTTGGCCAACAAGCGGATAATGGTAAGGTTGAGCTGCTCAGGGCTTTTGTTGGGGTTTAATGACTCCGGATAGAAAGAGGAGAGTGCAGAAATGAGTGTCATCAACTGGCCCATGGGGTGCGAACCGGTAGGGAATACTTCAAAAACCTTCATCAGGTTTTCGTGTACCAAGGTGTGTTGGGTAAGTTGGCCTTCAAAGTCTTTCAACTGAGTGGCAGTAGGCAGTTCGCCATAAAGCAGCAAGTACGATACTTCGGTAAAAGTGGCTTTCTCGGCCAAGTCCTCAATAGAATATCCGCGGTAGCGCAAAATGCCTTGCTCACCATCCAAAAAAGTAATGTTGCTTACTGTGCAGCCGGTGTTTTTGTATCCTTCATCAAAGGTTACAATGCCGGTTTGCCCGCGCAGTTTGCTGATGTCTATCGCTTTTTCGTTTTCGGTGCCGGTAATTACGGGCAGTTCAATACTTTTTTCTCCGAGGGTGATGGTTGCTTTTTCAGCCATAAATCAGTGTAAGTTGAAGCGTTTTGGAATATGCGTCAAACCTAACCGAATTTTGGTTTTGAGCAAAAAATGCAGTATTTGCTAAATAGAATCTAAGTATTCAGCATCCGGGTTCACCAGTGCAATTCACATCGTTACAATCAGTAAAGCCATCCTGGTCATCATCTACGCCATTGCTGCATTCTGAGCCGGTTTCGGTGCAGTCCAAATCAGCAGAATCTGTAAAACCGTCTCCGTCATCATCGTTTCCATTCAGGCATTCGCTACCAAGCTCTGTACAATCGTTATCGTTCAGGTCTGTAAATCCATCGTTATCATCATCTAACCCGTTATTGCAGATTTCTTTGGTTGTTTTTTCTCTGCACCCTGTCGCTTCTATCAGTGCAGTGCAGCAGAGGAGTATGATTAGTAGGTTTTTCATGGTGAGCTCTTTTAAGGAAAGTATCACTAATGTAACAAACCATTTCGCCACGTACAATTTTATTTTCGCCCTACAATTTCGTCAAAATGAGTACAGCTATCCATACTAAGTATGCGCAAATATTAGTCAACTATTGCTTAGCGGTAAAGCCCCTTGATAAAGTGTATATCAACAGCACTTATCTGGCGGAAAGTTTATTGCGCGAGGTGGTAAAAGAGGTGTACAAAGCTGGAGGCATACCTGTGCTTAACGTAGAACTGGATGGAGTGTCTGATTTAGCGTTAGAATACGGCAATGCTGACCAACTGAGCTGGGTAAACCCCATGCGTAAGTATATCATGGAAAACTTTGATTGCTACCTGAACATTCGCGCACCGTTTGAAAAAAGCGATGGAGAAAAAGAACCATCAGATATAGAAAAATTTAAAATTGTACAGCAAGCCAATCAGGAAATCAACCGCATCTATTTTGAGCGTACCGGTACAGGAGCTATGCGCAGGTGCTTGTGTCAGTTCCCCACAGCAGCAGGAGCCGAAAATGCAGAAATGAGTTTGGAAGAGTATGAGCAGTTTGTGTATCAATCTTGTTTTTTATTGGAAGAAAACCCGGTGGAGAAATGGTTGGAAGTGCGCAAAACACAGCAGGTGTATGTGGACTATCTGAATAAATGCGATAAGGTTCATTACAAAGGACCCAACATAGATGTAACCTTTTCGGTAAAAGGCCGCACCTGGATCAACAGCGATGGCCGTGCCAACATGCCGAGTGGAGAGGTATTTAGCGCTCCGGTAGAAGATACGGTAAACGGCAAAGTGTATTTCAGTTATCCTACCATATACATGGGTAAAGATGTGCGGGGCATTTCATTACAAGTAAAAGATGGCGAAATAATTTCATGGGATGCAGAGCAGGGCAAAGATGTGTTAGACAAAGTATTTGCTATAGAGGGCGCCCGTAGATTTGGCGAAGTGGCCATAGGCACCAACTACAACATACAACGCACCACGCGCAATATTTTGTTTGACGAAAAAATAGGCGGCAGCATACACATGGCCGTTGGTCAAAGCTACAAGCAGTGTGGCGGCCAAAACCACTCCACAGTGCATTGGGATATGATAACTGATATGAAAAACGGTGGAGAAATTTGGGCAGATGGAGTGATGATCTACCAGAACGGTAAATTCACTATATGAGCGTATGTTTATTGCTACAAGCATAGCTTTTTACGTACAGTAAGCCATACATCGCTGAACTATATAGCATACACCGAGCGGCAATTTTGCTGGAACCCTTTGCCAACCTGCGTTTGGTTAAAAAATATATGTCGCTAAATAGTTGAATTAAATACTTTTTAGAGGGATATTCGCTGACCTTCCCCTAAAAATCGCAATTGTATATTATGAATTTTAATCCATTACTCCTATTCGTTGTTCTGTTTTTTTCAACTGCCACACTTGCACAAACCACTTACACCTGGATAGGCGCTACTGGCGCAAGCTGGGCGGTGAGTACCAACTGGAGCCCTACGCGCACAACTCCTGCTGCTACAGATATAATTAAGTTCGATGATGGCGGAACCTATCTTGTAACGGCTGTTCCCACACAAACCATTCGCCAGTTATTGATTTCAGACAGTACAACGGTTACTTTACAATCATCCGGTACTACTACCTTGACCATTAATGGCCCCACGCTAACAGATAACTTGATGATTCGCGAAGGGTCAACTTTAGATTACTCGGCCACCAACACCCTCACTATTACCATGACCACCACTGCCAGCCAGCGGGCAGATATATCTGGTACATTGAATGTACGAACAGGAACTTTTACTACTACTGGAGTAGGCACAAATCTTTTTACAGTTTCAGCCACAGGTGTAGTAAACCATTTTAGCGGTACCATTACCGGCTCAGCAGCTACTTTCGCATTTGCTGCAGGGTCAAACTACAACTACTTAAGTACAGGTGCTTTGACCATTCCAACGGCTGCATGGGATACTACATCTAACGTAAACATTACAGGTATCACCAGTGCAGCCACCATTGGCATTGTTAACGGTCAAAGTTTTGGCCACTTTACCTACAACTGCACCTCGCAGGGTAATGTTGTAGTAAGTTTGTACTCTACGGCTGCTACCCCAATGGGTTTTACAGTAAAGGGAAACCTAAATGTGCAAAGCACCGGCTCTGGCACCGGTTCACTAAGCTTTAAAACAAATACCGGGCAGGTAATTGCCACGGTCAATGGAGTATATAATCAATCGGGGGGGGTAGTCAATGCTAACACAGCAGCAACAGCCGGGGTAACTTTAAATTTTTTGGGGGGCTACACCCAAACAGGAGGCACATTTAACCTCAATACCGCAGCCATAGCATGTGCAATAAATGTGGGGGGCAACTTCAATCAAACGGCAGGTACGTTTACACAAACCAGCACAACAGTTTCAACATTAAACTTTACACAAGCAGGCAGCAAAACCTATAGCGCTTTGGGTACGGTTACTAATACATACATTAACTACGCAGTTGTATCACCTTGCGAGTTAACCTTAAATACAAACCTAACTACCTCCGCAAGCAGAACTTTTACAGTTAATTCATTTTCTGCGCTCATACTTGGCAGTGGAACCTTAGCCAGTGCGGCCACATCCGGTGGGTTGATTTCTAATAGCGGTACACTTAATTGCGGCACCAACATTATCACCGGTTCGGGCGGGTTTACAAACGTAAGTACCAACACGGCCACGTTAATTTTAGGAGATCAATTAGGTATTACTACAGGTACTACACTATCCGGCAACATACAAGTTACTGGGGGTAGAACTTATGGCGTAAACGGAAATTACGTGTACACGGGTACCAATGGGCAATCAACCGGTAATGGATTGCCGGCCACCCTAGGAGGGTATGTGCAGGTTAACCTTCAAAACAACACCGACCAAATTACATTTGCAACCACTGCGTTTAGCGGAAACTTAAACCTAAGGTTACGAAGCGGTAGTTTGGCTAACGCCATTACATACTCCGGAGCATCTTCTACTTTAACCTACGAAGGAGTGGCTGCACAAACCACTACAAGCAATGAGTTTCCGGCAGCAAGCGGCCCGGCAGCACTAGTGATTAACAACGCCAATGGAGTTACGCTTCACGCGCCTCGAAGTCTCAGTTGGCAAATTACACTAACCAATGGGTTGTTAAATACCACCACCGCTAATGTGTTAACGCTGTTAAACACCTCCACACCGGCAGTGGTAGGCGGAGCAGACACATCTTTTGTAAACGGGCCGCTTATCCGTGCCATTAACTCCAACAAAACGTATGATTTTCCGGTGGGTGAAGGAGCGGTATATGCACCTTTTGACTTAAATACCTCGGCAGTTGCCTCTGGTGTGCAAATTCGGGTTCAATATGTAGACGCAGCAACTGGCGGCAGTGCAGGTTTGGGACTTGCGGCAATCAACCCTTACTACTGGCGAGTGGAACGCACAGCCGGTACAACCGATATGCCTTATACTGTACGAGCCACAAAAGGAGGATTAGTGGCAGATTCAAGAGTGGGCTACGCCACATCGGTAGCGGGTGCTTATGCCAATCAAGGCGGTGTTAATATTAGCACCGGGGTTACTTCGGTGTTAACCAACACCATCAGCACTGCTAATCCTAACGCATATTACACCGTGGGTACCAGTGCTGTTTTGTCGGGCACCGTTTCTGCAATTAACCTCACCACAATTGCTGATTTGCTTCGCACACAAATTGTATCTGGCAATGTAATTTTTGAATTGCCCACTACGTATAGTGGTGAGCCGGTTTACCCTGTAAACTTTACAGCTTTTACGGAAGATGGAAGCGGCCCTTATTTTGTAACCATACGGCCAACTGCCGGCAGTCCAAGTTTAGTTACAGCGGGCGACCCCGGTACTACAAACCCCTTGATTAATTTTAATGGCATAGACCGGTTAACTATTGATGGAAGAATAGGTGGCGCAGGTGCTATGGCTTGGACGTTTAGAAATACGCGTACAGCAACTACCGTAGGCCCTACTTTTCAGTTTATTAATGATGCCACCAGCAATACCCTCACATATTTGAATATTGAAGGCCAAAACATTACTGCCTCTAGCGGAACAATTGTATTCTCAACGGCAACAGGTCTGAGTTTGGGGAATAGTAACAACACTATTAGTTATTGCAGCATACACGAAAATACAGCTACTGGAACCACTCCCGCCAACGGCATTTTTTCTATCGGCACAGCCGGCATCAACAATGCTAATAATACCATAACCAACAATAACATCTACAACAATTTCGTGGCGGGTACAACCGGTGCTGGAGTATGGATAGGTGTAAATAACGTAGAATGGACAATAAGCAATAACCATTTTTATCAAACTGCACCCCGCACCGGCACAGGAGCCGTGGCGCGTTATGGCATCTATGTGCTTAATGGCAACGCACTAAGCACCAACTTTATCATTTCCGGAAATTATATAGGAGGCAGCACAACCAACGCGGGTGGTTCTGCCATGAGCATTGGAGGCAATGTGAACCATAGTTTTGTGGGAATACATCTTTCTACTCTTGCTGCAGGAAACAATTTGGTAGAAGGTAATGTAATCCGAAACATTACAATGGCTCATGGAACCACAGCCAATACATTGGCATTTGTAGGCATATATGACCTGAATGGAAATAACGAGATCAAAGGCAACACGGTTGGCTCATTAACCGGTACAAGTCTTATTACCATAAATTCTAATCTGGCTACGGCAAGCGCTACCTACGGAATTTTTCTTACATCTGGAATTGATACCATCAGCAACAACACAATTGGTGGATTTGTGCTCAGCAATGCCACAGGAATTGTGGGTTTTACAGGCATACACACAGCGGTAACCACCGGCAGCCCCACAGTAAGCATTGAGGGCAACACCATTGCCAAAGTAAATGCCGGCTACACCGGTACCACCGCAGGTGGTTTTGTGCGTGGTATTTACATCACCGGTACTACCACAGCTGGCCCCAGAGTTATTAGCAGCAACACCATTTATGACTTAAACTCCTCTACCGGCAACACCGGTACAGGCGCATTGGCCGTTACAGCCGGTATTGTTCAGTTGAGTACCACAGCCGGCCACATTATTGAAAACAATAAGGTGTATAGCTTAACAAACGCACATCCTACTGCTGCCACCAATGTGGTAGGCCTTTACTACGATGGCGCAACTACCGGCACAAACGCAGTTACCCGAAATTTTGTACACAGTTTATCAATGGCTACCAGCAGTACAACTGCCGCTACCACAGTTTATGGCATTCAAATAAATACCGGAGTATCTACCATAGCCAATAATATGGTGCGGTTAGGTGTAGACTCTGCCGGAAATGCAACCACCACAAATCACAACATCAGAGGCATTGATTATGGCTCAGCCACTGCAGGTAACCTGTTTTATTACAACAGTGTGTATTTAGGAGGAGTAGGAGTAGGTGCGGGAGCAAACAACACATACGCATTTTACCGCTCAGCAAACAGCACGGCTTTGAGTTTGCTCAACAATATTTTTATCAATGCTCGTAGCAACAACACCGGTACCGGCAGGCATGTAGCGCTTGGTTTATCCGCTGCACACAGCGCAGCAAACCTGACCAGCAACCATAACCTTTACCATGCACCGGGTACCGGTGGAGCTATAGGGATGATTGCGACTACTGCTTATGATAATATAGTAGCATGGCAAACTGCTGTAACGCCCGATGACAATAATTCTATATCCGGAGCAGCCGGATTCATAGATGCCACAGGCAATGCAGATATAGTGGACTTGCACATTAACCCAGCCACACCAACACAAGCAGAGAGTGGAGGGGTATTTATTTCGGGGTTTGATAATGACTATGATGGAGACATACGACAAGGCAGTGGCGGATATGCTGGTACGGGTACCGCTCCGGATATTGGTGCAGATGAAGGAGAGTTTATTGCTACTGATGCTACGCCTCCATTGATTACCTACACACTTATTCCCACGCAAACAAGTTTTGTTGCCCCCACACTTTCAGCAACTATTACTGATGCTAATGCGGTAGATGTAAGCGCAGGTAACGCTCCGCGCATTTATTTTAAGCGCAGTACCGATGCTAATGAGTTTAACGATAATACCAGCAGCACAGCTGGCTGGAAGTTTGTAGAATCTACTACAGGCAGTTCTCCATTTGCATTAGCGCCCAATTATAGTTTGCTGTTTGGTGGTACCGGAGTTAGTGCCGGCAATACCATTCAATATTTTGTAGTAGCGCAAGATGCCTCGTCAAATGTGGCTATCAACTCTGGTACATTTGCTGCAGCACCAAGCAACATTCAGTTAACTGCCGCAGCTTTCCCGATTGGGGGCACCATCAATAATTACTACATCAATGTACTGAGCGGCACTTACACTGTTGGCACCGGAGGTGACTTTACTTCATTGACGAATGCCGGTGGATTGTTTCAAACAATTAACTCAGGTGCTTTAAGTGGCAACGTGATTGCAGAGATTACTACAGACCTTACAGTGGAATCTGGTTTACATCCACTTAACCAGTGGACAGAAATTGCGGGAAGTGGATACACACTAACTATCCGTCCAAGTGCGGCTACTACAAGAACAATAAGCGGTACTTTTAATGGAGAGCTGTATCGTATGGATGGAGCAGACAGAGTAACTATTGATGGACGCTCTGGCGGAAGTGGGCAATACTTGGTTTTTGCTAACACATCGGCTACCACTGCCGCAGCTACTTTTTCGTTTTTAAACGAAGCAACAAATAATACCATACGATATTGCTATCTGCGGGGATCCTCCACTGCTACTGCAAAGGGCGTAGTGTTGTTTGGAACGTCCACAGCTACCGGATCACTGGGTAATAGCAGCAACATCATTGAATATTGCGACATTCATCAAAATGCTGCTGCACTGCCCACCAATGGTATTTACTCTGCGGGCACAGCAGCAAAGTTGAACATTAACAACACCATCCGGAATAACAACATCTACAACTTTTTTAATGCTGCCGGTGGTAGTAACGGAATTGCACTTGCTGCAAATACCAGTGCCTGGACGATTGAAAACAACCGATTCTATCAAGAAGCAACAAGAACCACCACCAGTGCCAGC
Organism: Chitinophagales bacterium; assembly: GCA_016787045.1. GTDB lineage: Bacteria > Bacteroidota > Bacteroidia > Chitinophagales > LD1 > Bog-950. The sequence goes on along the minus strand of JAEUVA010000038.1, from coordinate 113,053 downwards.
ACATTTCACTATGTGATTTTTGTAAATAATACAGCTAATGCAAATACAGTAATACGCGGAAATTACATTGGAGGTAGCGCAGCAGATGGAAGTGGCGTGATGACCTATACCGCAGCGGTTGGAAACCAGTTTGCCCCGATTTATTTGAACACCAGCGCTGTAACAGCCACACCAACTATTGTAGAGAATAACACGATTACCAATTTGGCTTTTACCACCGTCTCAGCAGCTACCTCCGGTATAGGGCCATTTACCGCTATTTATCAGTTAGCTGGCGCATCGTACATTGCCGGCAACACCATTGGTGCGGCTACCGGTACCGGTGCCATTACCGTTACGGTTAATACAAATGCACTTGGAGTAACTAACGCAATTCGGTACGAAGGAACCGCGACTGTAAAGATAGTGAGCAACACGATAGGTGCGATGACGGTTACAGGAACAGGAACAAATAATGGGCAAACTTTTTATGCAGTAAATGTAACTACCGGAAATGTGGCCATTAAGAACAATAATATTGGTAGTGCTACCACGGCCAACAGCTTACAAATTACAGGTACCTCTACGGGCAACGCTTCGGTTTTGGGGGGCATTAACATTGTTGGAGCTGCGGGCTATGTAGATAGTATCTGTTTTAACAATTTGCATAACCTCACTAATTTTAATGCCGGGGCGGCTACCCGCGTGTTGGGGATATCTGCCACAAGCGGATCGCAGTTCTATATTGAAGACAATACTATCCGTAATTTGTCTTTAACGGCATCTACAAATGTGGGCACCACATCTACACCCGCAGTATTGGGTATTGCTTTAGTAACTGCAAATACAGGAGTGTTAACATTATCCAGAAACAAGGTTTATGCGCTAAGCAATGCCGGAAGCGGTTTATCGGCATGGACCACCGGCATACACTACAGCGGTGGCACCAATGCTGCAAATACCGTTGAAGATAACTTTGTGCATTCGCTATCGCCATCCTCAGGAGCAACTGCCTCCGTAGTTGGTATTCAGTTAGCCGGTGGCACCACTACCAACGTACGTAACAACATGATACGCTTGGGCATAGATGCTTCTGGCGCAAGCATTGCGCAAACACACAACCTGTATGGAATTCAGCAGACAGCAAACAATATCCACAACATCTACCACAACAGCGTTTATGTTGGCGGTACCGGTGTTGGTGGCGCACTACCCACGTTTGCGTACCAACGTAACAACGCCACCGTAACTACCGCCACGGATTTGAGAAACAACATCTTTATTAATAACCGAAGCAACGGTGCAGGAACCGGAGTGCATTACGCAGTAGGGTTTACAGCGGCAATGACTACCACCCTTACCAGCGATTTTAACGTGTACCATACCACCGGCACGGGTGGCTCATTAGGTTTGATGGGAGCTACACCTTATACCACATTAACGGCTTGGAAAACAGGTACAAGCAAAGATGCCGCTTCGCTATACGGCAATCCGGAGTTTGTAAATGCCACAGGCAACACAAGCGTTATAGATTTGCACATTAACCCACTTGCAGCCACGCCAGTAGAGGCAAACGGCACAAATGTAGGAGTAGTATCAGATTATGATGGCGATGTTCGATCCGGACTTACGCCAACAGACATTGGTGCTGATGCGGGCAATTTCCTACCCATAGATATTGTAGCACCCATCATCACCTACACCAATTTATCGGGGGTGTGTAACACAGCAAGCTCACATACCTTAACCGGAGTAACCATAACCGATGCCCTTTCTAACGTTAACATAACTACCGGCACTAAGCCCAGAGTGTACTTTAAGAAATCAACCGCAGCCAATGATTTAAGCGGTTGGCAATATGCAGAAGCCAATGGCACAACCTCTCCGTTTGATTTTACAATAGACTTCACCGCTTTAGGCGGTGTATCTGCCGGAGAGCTGATACAATACTTTATAGTGGCGCAAGATCAAGGTGCGTTGGTATATACCCCCAACGTAGCTATTAATAGTGGAAGTTTTGCTGCAACGCCCGTTAGTGTGGCGCTTACCTCAGCGGCATTCCCCATCGGAGGCACTATCAACTCATTTGCCGTATTACCTTGCGCGGGCACCGTAACTGTGGGTACAGGTGGGGCATACCCATCGTTGACCAACGATGGAGGTTTGTTCCAGGCATTGAATGCCGCTACCCTTAGTAGCTCAGTAACGGCTACTGTAATAAGTGACTTAACAGTAGAGTCGGGAACACATGCACTAAATCAATGGAACGAAAGCGGTGCAGGCGGATACCAAGTTACCTTAACCCCCGATGCAGGAACGCTCAGGACAATTAGCGGAACCTATGCCGGTGCAAATGCAGCCACAGCCGGATTGTTTAGAATAAATGGAGCCGACAGATTTGTGGTGGATGGGCGTAACCCCGCAGATTTAGCCGCAGGCGGCAGACACTTGTTGTTTAGAAATAGCAGCGCTACCGCAGTTGCCTTTAACTCTACATTTAATTTTTTAAACGATGCTACTAATAACACCATCAGATACGCAATAATTGAAGGTGCTACGCTCGGATCTACTAACGGGGTTATTCGTTTCAGCGATGGTATAACCACCGGCAACGACAACATTATTATAGACCGCTGCCAGATTCGCGACAGAAGCGATGCAGCCGGCTTGCCGCTCAACGGCATTTATGCTACCAGCATTGCTGGAGCCATTACAAACAATGTGTCTATTACAAACAACGAGATATTTAATTTTTGGGGGGCAGCAGCGGTTTCTTCTAATGGGATATCCATTACATCAGGCAATGCCGATTGGACTATAGCCGGCAATAGTTTGTATCAAACCGGCACAAGAGCAGGTGGCGGCACAGTTATTCATTACGGAATACAGATAGACAACAGCACAAACGGCAATAATTTTATAGTTGAAAATAACTATATAGGGGGCACGGCAACTAATGCCGGAGGAACTGCTTGGACGATAACCGGTACCAATCAAGTAGGGTTTATTGGCATTTTTGTTAATGCACAAACTTCCGGCTCAAGCACTATTCAGAACAATACAGTAGCTAATTTTAATATATCTACTTCCAGAACTTCCGCTTTCCCTACCAACACATTTATAGGTATTATATCTGCTTCAAACGGCTCTGCTACCATAGAGGGCAATACGGTGGGTAACGGCACAGGTACTGGGTCCATCATTATCACTAACACTACCAGTACAGGTGCTGTGGTTGTGGGTATTGGTCATCAAACCAGTTCGGGCACCGCTAACATCAATAACAATACTGTGGGGTCGTTTACAATTACATCTACAGGTTCTTTCTCAGTTTCATTCAATGGCATTCGCTACGGGCAAGGGGGTAGTGCAAGTACCCGAACCATATCTAATAACCTTATTGGCAGCTTAACTACAGCAAACAGTATAAACATTAATACCGGCTCCAACAGTGCCACTGCGCAAGATGTAATTGGCATAAATATGACCACCGGTGCCAATCCGGTAACGATAAGTGGAAACACCATAGCCAATATGAATAACAACAGGCCGGTAACAGGAGCGTCTCAAGTAGTAGGCATACATAGCTCCTTTGCTGCCAACACCATAACCGGAAATACAATCAGAAACTTAACCAGCAATGCAAACAATGAGTTAACCGGAGCATCGGCTGGTATGGTAGGTATTTTGGTGAATGCCAGCTTGGCAAACGGGCACACCATTTCAAATAACATTATACACTCATTAGTAAATACGTCTTCATCAAATGCTGCTATTGTTACAGGTATTTACTACAATCCTGCTGCCGGTGGCACCAATGTGATAGATGGTAATTTTATACATAGCATTTACACAAATTCTGGTAGTGCCACAGCGCAAGTTTCCGGAATTTATATAAATGCGGGAAGTGCCAGAGTTTCAAACAACATGATTCGGTTAGGCCACACTACCACAGGCACCAGCATAGCAACACCCAATATTCATTATGGTATTTATGATAATGCAGGCACCAACAACTACTACCACAACAGTGTGTATGTGGGCGGAAGCAGCGTAACCGGAGCTACCAACACGTATGCATTTTACAGTGCAGTGAGTAGTGGCACACGCGCCATTCAAAACAATATTTTTTGGAACGCCCGCAGCAATGGCAGTGGTTCCGGCAAGCACTATGCCATCAGAATTGGCGCCACCACCGGATTAACGTGTAACTACAATGATTTGCTGGCCAATGGAACAGGAGCAGTATTAGGGGCAAACAATACTACCGATTACGCATCGTTTAACGCTTGGAAAACAGGCACCACATTAGATGCAAATAGCATAAATGGTGCCCCGGGTTTTGTAAATGCTACAGGTGGTACTGCTGCTGTAGATTTACACATAGATGTACTAAACCCTACGCTTATTGAGAGCGCTGGAACGCCTATTGGCAGTGTGGCTTTTGATTTTGATGGCGATGACCGCTCTGCCAACACACCAACTGACATTGGTGCAGATGCCGGGTTGTTTATAGGTTTAGATGCCACACCGCCTAATATAGCATATACCACCATCAGCAATGTATGCAATACAGCAACGTCAGTCTCGCTATCGGCTACTATTACCGATAACTCATCAGTCAATGTAACCGCAGGTACCAAGCCGCGCTTGTATTTCAAAAAATCTACCACTGCAAATACGTTGGCCGGTTGGCAATATGTAGAAGCGAGCAATGCAGCTTCGCCATTTAATTTCTCCTTTAATTTTACTGTACTTGGCGGAGTAAACGCAGGCGATGTTGTACAATACTTCGTAGTAGCACAAGATGAAGGGGCACTGGTCATTACGCCAAACGTAACTATCAATAGCGGTACTTTTGCTGCTACACCTGCAGGTGTGGATTTAACATCTGCGGCATTCCCTATAGGCGGCACCATCAACCAGTTTGAAATGTTGCCTTGCGAAGGGACAATTACTGTAGGTACTGGTGGAAACTATCCGGCATTTACCACAGCCACAGGTTTTTTTCGAGCTGTTAACTTAGCAACTGTTACGGGCAACTTAACCATCAATGTAGTTTCCGACATTTCTATTGAAGATGGCACACATGCATTGAATGCGTTTGCTGCACCTTACATGCTCACCATTCAACCCGATGGCAGTACGCTACGAAATGTATATGGCACTTACAATGGTGCCTCTGCGGCTGTTGGCGGTTTGTTCCGCTTCAATGGTGCCGACCGAGTGATTATTGATGGACGCGACCCGAACAACTTAGCCGGTAATGGTAGATTTTTGTTGTTCCGCAACAGCGATGCTACCGCTTCGTCTAATTTCAACTCAACTTACACGTTGATTAACGATGCGCAAAACAACACCTTCCGCTATACTATTTTTGAAGGTGCAACTGTAGGAAATAGTAACGGTGTAGTGTTGTTCTCCACCGGCACTACATCGGGCAATTCAAACAATACCATTGACAACTGTTTTGTAAAAAATGCCGGAGCTACGGCTTCGCTGCTAAACCCAAGTGTGGGTATTTACAGTGGTGGCACTAACACTGCGGGTATCGAAAACAGCAATGTTACTATCAGCAACAATAGCATCTATGATTTCTTCAGTGCAGCACCTACGGTGGCTTCAAGTGCGGTGCGTTTGGGCGGTTCTACCCTTGGTGCCGATTCGTGGACGATAACCGGCAACAGCATTTACCAAACGGCAAGCCGCAACTTTACGAGTGGTGGCTATTACGGTATTTCTGTAGAACATACCGGCAACAAAAACTTTGTGATTACCGGTAACTACATAGGTGGCAGTGCGCCACTTTGTGCTGGCACAGCGTGGACACAAACCGGCTCCGGTTATTTTGTGGGCATACGTTTAAGCGTTTCTACAAACTCACCGGTTAGTTCAGTGCAGGGTAATACCATTCAAAATATCAACATTACTACCGCCACTACTTCTACTGCAAGCGCAGGTATTGGTATTCCTTCCGGCTCTGCTAATGTGGGCACAGTAACCGCCAACATTATTGGCGATGCGGCTGCTTCAGTTGGCTCTCCATCTATTGTGTTTAATGGCAGCGGTGTGGGTTCGCAGTTTGCGGGTATCAATGCCGGACTGGGCACTGCCGGGGCGCTTAATATTCAAAATAACATTATTGCGGGCATCAGCATCACCGGCTCTACGGGTATTCCTTTCCGCGGTATGGCATTTACCAATAGTGCACCCACGGCACTTACGGTTTCTAACAATACCATTGGCAGCACTACGGTGGCTAACAGCATCAGCAACAATACCAATGGAAGCATGATTGGTATTCAAAGCACGCTGGGAAGCACCACATACACCCTTAGTGGCAATACCATTGCAAACATATCGGCTGCTAACACCGGCACAAATGCCAGCATAGTGGGCATACAAGCCGGAAACGGAGCAGCTAACGGCAGCTACAATATTCAAAACAATACTATTCGTAATCTTTCTACCGATGCGCTGATTACCTCAACAGGAGCCAGCGCTGCGGCTATTGGCATTTTGCTCAATTCTACTTCGGTAGGCCATACCATTTCAGGCAACACTATTCATTCTATTTCCTCATCGGCACCTACACAAGCCGTGCAGGTGATTGGTTTGCACTATGCAGGATCTACTACAGGCACTAACACCATTAATGCCAACCAAATTCACAGCTTGTCTTTAGTTTCTACCGCTACTACGGCTCAAATGCAGGGCATCAACATTGCATCGGGCACGGGCACGTTTAGCAACAACATGGTACGGTTAGGAATAAATGCAGCCGGCACAGCACTTACCAATACGCCTGTTATAGCGGGTATTGATAAGTCAACAAGCAGTAATGCCAATGTGTATTTCAATACCGTTTACATTGGTGGAAGTGGAGTGGGCACCGGAACTGTGAATACGTTTGCATTCCGCAAAACCACATCATCTACCGACAATGTGCGCAACAATATTTTTGTAAACGCCCGCTCCAACAGCACTACAGGCGGTAAGCATTATGCAGCATGGTTGAATAATGCGAGTGGATTGACCAACAATTACAACATTTACAACTACAGCGGCACAGGTGGCACATTTGTCAACTTCAACGGTACTGATTTAACTACCATGCAAGCGCTGCGCTTTAATACCGGTGGAGATTTGAATTCGGGTATCGGGTCGCTTTCGCAAATCAATTTTGTAAACGCTACAGGCGATGCAGCCAACGTAAATCTGCGCTTGAATAATGCTAACTGCGCAGCCGGTGCAGGGCAAACTATCAGCGGCATTACTTCTGATTTTGATGGCACGGTAACCCGCGCCACCCCTCCGGCCATTGGTGCGCATGAAAGTGCATCGTTCAACGCTATCGCTACAGGGTATGATATTTACACTCCGGTAATTACAGTGTCCTCTGTGCCAGCATTAACTGCGGCTTGCGGCAGCAGCCAAACAGTAAGTATTACTGCTACCATAAACGATGTGGGCTTGGGTGTAGCAACAGGCGGCAACCAACCTATGCTTTGGTGGAGATTGAGCAGCGGCACTTATGCATCGCTTGCGCCAAGCTCGCAGGTGGGCAATACTTACACCTATCAATTAAATTTAACAGGTATTACTGCCGGGCAAACGTACCACTACTATGTGGTAGCGCAGGATAACGAAAGCCCTACCAATGTTTTCTACAGCAACTTTAATGCTACTACACCTATACACAGCAGCACCATGGCAACTCCATCGCCTACCAACGGCAACCCGGCCACATTTACGGTATCGGCTGTAACGCCACTTAGCGGAACGGTAACTGTAGGTACAGGTGGAAACTATACATCGCTCACGCAGTTCAGCGGATTGTTTTTAGATATTTTCAATAGAGGGTTAAGTGGCGACTTACGGGTAGAGATTATTTCAAACACCACTGAAGACGGCAACCAATCACTCAATAATTGGACAGAATACTGTGGTAGTGGTTACCGGGTTACTATTGTTCCTTCCAGCGCTTCGGTTAAAACACTCAGCGGTAGTTTATTAGGAATGGGATTGTTTGGCATATACGCATCTCGTGTAACTATTGATGGAAGCTTCAATGGCAGTGGTCGCTACCTCAAATTTGAAAACACGTATGCCTCATCAGGTGGTAGCGAAAATAGTGTATTCCGTTTTGGTTCGGGCTCTCCTACAATCACCACTACCGATACGTTGCGCAACTGCGATGTGGTGGGCAATACTACCAAAACAGCAGGAGGAGTAGTGCACATGCACAACATCAACGGTTTGGTAATTGAGAACAACTTACTGCATGGAGGTAGCCCGGACTGGGCGATGAACATCATTCGCTCAGACGGGGGCAGCGACATCACTATTCGCAACAACGAGATTTACAATTTCCTTGGTTCGAATGGCGGCACAGCCACCCGCTCGTATGGTATTTTAGTTCCCTCTGGTGCTGGCAGCAACTGGACTATTACTGGCAACAGCATTTACAACACCGGCATAAACGGACAAAACGTGCAAACCGCTTTGGCCTTTTTACCCGGCAGCTCTTCTACCAACAACATTATTTCCAACAACTGGATTGGCGGTAGTTCTGCACAGTGCGGTACAGGCGGTGCGGTTACTTATTGGGGAAATAGTTACACCACTACTTCATGTACAGAGGTGACTATAAAAGGCATAAACGTAAATGCGGGGTCAGTTACCATAGATAACAACAACATCAGTAACATATACTTACTAGGTTGCGATTACGTGGGCTTTGTGGGTATTCATATTCAAGGAGCTACAATAGCCAGTATGAGTTACAATGTTTTGGGCACAGGCAGTAATGGAGTGCCCGATAACTCTAAAATAATCAGAGTGGCTGGTGGAGGTTGCTCTACCTGTCCGGCACCGGGTTACATCTACGGTATTTGGAACCAAAGCACATCTACTACTACATCGCTGTATGATCATAATGACTTTTACTACATGTGGCAAAGTGGTGCATACTGGGGTGGTTCTGTTCAGTGTATTGTGCATCAGGCCGCAAGCCCCGTAACAATAACTGCTAACCGTATTAATGGCCCACAAGCTACCGGTTTAGGGTTAGCCAATAGTTTTGGCATACGCATAGAGCCAACCGCCAATACCAGCGGTAACTTAATTCAGCGCAACTCAATTGCCGGACCATACATAAACGGAGGGGTGGCATTAGGTAATGACCCTAGCGCGTATTCAGCCAATCATGGCATTTATGTGCGCAGCTTAAGTTCGCGGATTGTCAGCGGAACTATTGACCGCAATGTGGTTTGGGATTTAAGGAATGGTGAAGTGGGAGGATACGGCTCTACCGGTGGAATCACGCTAAATGGTAATGGTGGTGGTAATGGTGCTTGGGATATTATCAATAATCAGGTAACACTAAAAAACAACGGCAGCACAGCAAACTCAGTTGGCCTGTATGGAATTGATGTAATGATGAACGCTACATCTACCACAAATGTGCTTTACAATTCGGTTTACATAAGTGGTGACAATGGCACTACGGTAGCTTATGCCGGAGCAGACTTTACCTCCGCAGCTTTTTTCCGAATGCCGAATGGAACCGGCAATGTAGCAGGCGATAATATTACACTAAAAAATAATATTTTTATCAACTACCGCTTGTTCTCTACCGCGTCAGTTACTGGTCATTTTGCTATAGCCAATTACGGCAGTTCAAATTTTGCTACAAATTGGACAGCCAGCGATAACAACTTTTTAGCCGTAAATAATGGCTCAAAATCCTATTTGGGTATCTGGGGAACCACCTTACGGTCTACTCTGGCTCAATGGCAGGCTTCTTCCACAAAAGATTTAACAAGTTACACTTCAACACCTACCACCGGAGCTTCTAATTTCTCGTCAGGCCTCCTGAATGCAGATAACTTATTCCTCAATCCGCTTTCAGACTTACACATTTCTAATGCTGATGGCGAGAGTTACAAGTTCATTCAATCGCGCGCTGCGCCAATAACCATTACCACCGATTTTGATGGCGATACGCGCAATGCTACAACACCAGATATTGGTGCCGATGAAATATTCACTTGTCTTGCACCATCTGTTTCCACACACCCTTCTAACCAAAGCGTATGTGTAGCTGCCAGCGCTACATTTAGCATAGTAGCTAATGGCACTACACCTACTTACCAATGGCAAGAATACAACGGCAGCACTTGGAGCGACATTACCAATGGTGGTATTTACAGCGGAGCAACTACCAATACATTAGATTTAACCGGTGTAACAGCCGGCATGAATAATTACCAATACCGTGCTGTAGTTACTGCTTGCAGTCAATCGGTAAATTCAAATGCGGCAACGCTAACAGTTTACCCAGCCATTGCCGACAACACAGTTACATCCGATCAAACTATTTGCACCAACACCATACCTGCAACGCTTACCGGAAGTGCACCAACCGGAGGCAGCGGTTCGTACACTTACCAATGGCAAATCAGTACTACCTCGGCAGTTACCGGATTTACAAATATTGGTTCAGCTACAGCGCAAGACTACTCGCCCGGTTCGGCCATTACACAAAATACCTGGTACCGCAGAACTGTAAACTCGGCAACTTGCTCCAACACATCAGATGCTGTGCAGGTAACTGTAGAGCAGCCGGCTACTATCACTTCATCGTCAGCAGATATGTGTCAGGGCAGTACGCGTACGTTGGTAGCCAGTGCGGGCGGTGGTGTTTGGTCTGCAGCTTGTGGGCCATGTGTATCGGGCAATGTGTTTACCGCACCGCAACCGGGAGGCAGTTCTGCTAACATTCAAATTACTTATACTTTGAATAGTTGCCCCGATCCTACACAACAGATCACCGTGTATCGCTCTCCTTATGTGGTAGATGCCGGTACTGATATGAATGTGTGCGGCAGCACCACACAACTAAGCGCTACGGCACTAACTGTTGGTAGCGGTGCGTGGACTGTAGCCGGTGGCAGTGGCACCTTTACACCAAACAATCTTTCACTCACCCCAACAGTTTCAGGTATTAGCAACGGTGCAAATGTTTATCGTTGGACAGCTACCAACGGTGCTTGTACGGCTTTTGATGAAGTAACTGTACTTGGAAATGTGGTAGGGGCCAACGTTTCTAATGCTGTTGGCACATTCAACGCTACTCGCGAATGTTTAGACATAGCCACCGGATGGACACACTATTTTGATAATGGTGCAGATGCTGTAGCCAACACCGGTGATGATCGCATACTGTTATCTATTAAGAAAAATGGCAATAATATTGGCACTATTGGTATAGGCGGTTTTGATGTAAAAGTGGCTGTAGAAGGTACTTCTAATAGTTATGGAGCAGGATATGGTAATGGGGGATATGTGATTACATCTACCAATGCTCCGTATGTTCAGAACAATATAAACGCCTGGGCAGTAATGGCTCGCTATTGGGATGTAACTCCTACGGCTCAGCCCAATACCGATGTAGATGTACGCTTTTATTTCAGCGAAACCGACTACCAAGATTTATTGACAACAGCTAGCGACAAAGGTTGGCAGCCCATTCAAAATCCGTATGAAGATTTGCAGTTCTATAAAGTACTGGGTGCTGCAGACCCCAACCCGGCAACCGGACACGATGGATTAACCACCAGCGATGTGTTGATATATGATAAAACTACCGCATATCCCGGTGGCCATCTATGGAACTACGCGCAGTTTGGTAGCAACCATCAGGCAGAGTTTAAAGTGAGTTCGTTTAGTGGCGGTGGCGGTGGCTTTGGCGGTGGCGGACAAGGCGCACTTCCGGTTACACTCTTATACCTCACGGCTACTCCGGTGAGCAACACCTACATCCGGCTAGACTGGGCTACAGCACTTGAAATCAACAACTACGGTTTTGAAATACAACGCAGCACCGATGCACAAAACTGGAGCAACATCGGCTGGGCAGATGGCTATAACAACAGTACGGTTACGCACACTTATCTGTTTAACGATTACAACGTGCAAAAAGGAATTGTGTACTACTACCGGTTAAAACAAATAGATAACGATGGCCACTACACTTACACTTACATTGTAAGTGCTACGTTGAGTAATTCCGGTGGGCTTACCGTCATCAATTTTGTGCCTAATCCAACTATCAGTCAAACTAACTTGCTCATCACCACATCAAACGCTACAGAAATTAGCGTAGAGTTTTACAATGGCATAGGTCAAAAAGTGAGCAGCGGAAAACACGATTTGCAGATTGGTGCAAACAGCATTGCGTTTGATGTGGAGAATCTGGCAGCAGGTACTTATAATGCCATTGTGATTAATGGCGATGAGCGAATCAGCAGAAAACTTATAGTGGTAAGATAAGCCATTACATGCTCTGCGCAGCTACCCATGCGGTGCTCCATGCGGCCTGAAAGTTGAACCCGCCAGTAATAGCATCTATATCTAAAACTTCCCCGGCAAAGTACAAGCCGGGGATTTTTTTGCTCTGCATGGTTTTAAAATCTACTTCACTCAGGTCAACACCACCGGCAGTTACAAACTCTTCTTTAAAAGTGGATTTGCCGTTTACTTTCAACTCGCAACCGGTAAGCCAGCCGGCCAACGACTGTAAGTTTTCTTTAGAAGCATCAGCATAGTTTTTATTGCTGATGCCTTTGGCATGTTGGCAGATGCGCTCCCATAACCGCGTAGGAATGCCATACAAGGGATTGGTAGAAATATTTTTTCGTGGTGACGCTTGTTTAAGTTGAATCAAATCACTCAAAACATCCGATTCAGATGAGCCGCACCAGTTTATTTTAATCGGGAACCGATAATTGCACGTTGCTAATTCGCGTGCGGCAAATGCCGATAGTTTGAGCACCGCAGGTCCGCTTATGCCCCAGTGTGTAATAAGTAATGGTGACGGAGGTAAAACAATTTTTGAAGAATCGGGCAGATCTACTACGCCATTTTTTACAGATAAACCTTGCAGCCCCTTAAGCAGCGCGTGCTGAATATTAAAAGTAAACAACGATGCCACTGGTGGTACAATGCTGTGTCCTACCGCTTCCAAAATTTTCCATATTCGCAACGAACTACCTGCCGCTACAAGTACAGCACCTGCCGCCATATCTTGCTGATTAGTTTTTACTATCCATCCGGTATCTGTCTTTTCCAATGCATCTACGGTACAGTTGGTAACTACGTTAACACCCGTTAGTTTTACTTCATCCCAAAAACAATCAATAATAGTTTGTGAGTCGTCTGTAACCGGAAACATACGGCCATCTTCTTCGGCCTTTAACTCCACACTACGTTGCTCAAACCACTCTATGGTATTGGCTGGATTAAATTTTGAAAAAACGCTCAGTAATTGTTTTTCGCCTCTCGGGTAATTTTTGACCAGCTCTCGGTTTTCAAAACAGGCATGGGTAACATTACATCGGCCACCGCCACTTATCTTTACTTTTTGTAAGGTTTTGGACGATTGCTCCAAAATAGTAATTCGGTAATCCGGATTTTTTTGTGCGCAGTTGATGGCAGCAAAAAATCCGGCTGCCCCACCACCAATTATTACGATATGTTTTGATGCGTTTTTCATACAAGTAATACTAAACCACGTTCATGCGCATTGTGCAACGTTTTCCATTTGTCATCGGCTATTATCCATTTTGGGTTATCAAAATTTTCCGGGTAAGGCACCGCCACGCATTTCATTTTGGCGGCTTTGGCAGCCAACACACCATTCAGCGAATCTTCTAACACCAAACAGTTTTGTGGTGACACTCCTAACGTTTCGGCAGTGCGCAGAAAAACTGCTGGATGCGGTTTGCCGTAACGCTCGTGCTCGGCACTCACCAGCAATTCAAAGTAAGATTCAATGTTCAGCTTTTGAACAGTGGCTTTTATCAACCGCATGGCCGATGAGGAAGCTAAAGCAATTCGGCAATTTTGATTTTTAAAAAACTCCAGCGACTCTACCACTCCACTCATTGGTTGTGCGTGGTGAGTAATAGCATTCTCCATTTCATCCAGCACTTCATCGTGTATTTGCGTTTTGGTTTTGCCGCTCCATGGTTTTTGGTGCCACCAATGCTCCACTACTTCATCAAACCTAAAGCCGGTAGTGGCGCGGCAGTCGTCTTCGGTGAGGTGCAGCCCTACACTGGCAAATACCTTAATTTCGGCTTGGCGCCAAAAAGGTTCGCTGTCTATTAGCAAGCCATCCATGTCATAAATCACCAGAGAAACATTTTTTCCCATTTACCTTTTTAGTTTTGCGCGGTCAATTAGTTAAACCCAAAGTGAAATAAGTTTTTGTTTGGACTCTATAGCGCAATTTTTTCACCACTTTTTAGAACCTAATCCGCAAACTGCTCTGCTGGTTGTACTCAATCTGATACTGATTGAGAGCTTGTTATCTATAGACAATGCTGCTGTTCTGGCTACCATGGTTATGGATTTGCCGGAGAAAGACCGCAAGCGTGCACTGCGCATTGGTTTAATTTTAGCGTATGTGTTTAGAGGTACGGCCCTGTATTTTGCTAATGTACTCATACACATCAACTGGTTAAAATTAGTAGGTGGTGGCTACTTGGTATTTTTGTGTGTGCAATATTTCTATAAGCGATTCACTACCCACAAAGACATTATTGAAATAGAGCAACAGGAGTTAAACAAAGAAATAAAACACCCCAAGCGAACCATCCCCGGCTTAAATTATTTCTGGAGTACCGTAGTAATGGTAGAACTGATGGATATGACTTTTTCTTTAGATAATGTGTTTGCAGCAGTGGCCTTTACCAACAACATTTATCTGGTTTGTTTGGGCGTGTTTATCGGCATTATCACCATGCGTATTGTGGCGGGGTATTTTGTAAAACTGATGGAGCGTTTTCCGTTTTTAGATGCAGTGGCTTTTTTGGTAATCGGTATTTTGGGCTTAAAACTTTGTTTGGGCTTTTATTGCGGACAATACGGGCCGAATGCCTTTTGCGAAGAAGCCGAGGGCGAACATGCCGATATGATTTTTTCGCTAGGTACTGTGCTTATTTTTGTAACGCCCATTATTACTTCACTACTATTTGGGTTTCCAAAAAGAGGGCACAAGCATAAGTTTAAGTAAAGCAGTTTCTACAATCCGTTAAACGAAATGCCCACGCTAAACTCATTGGCTTTGGGGCCGCGGTTTTTCTTAAACACATCCAGTACACCATAGTAAGCGGTGATGTTAAAGCTGCTGTAACCTACGCGCAGCATAGGGCCAAAGCGGAATAAGCTGAAATCCGGAAACCTTCTTTCTACCACTACTTTGGTTACGTTGTTGATTTTGGTTTTCTCCTTGGTATGCGCATCTACCCTTATGCCAGCTTTGAAACCCACGGCAAATTTCCATACCTGATCTAACTTATCGGGGTTTGTTTTTATGCGAAACTCTACCGGAATGTCTAAATATTGCAGGGTAACTTTGTTCACTTTGTAGTCATCCGGCTTTTCTATTTTTTTGAAATAGGTGCCTATGCTGTCTTCTTCTAAAGTATGGCGGCTGTAAATGTTGGTGGCGCTATAGCCAATGCCGGGTGCTATGCTAAACCGCGATTTTTTAATGCGGAAATCATAGTAAAAGTAAATGTTGATGCCACGGCTGTACCACTTGGTTTGCAGGCCATTCATTCGGGCGCTGTTTTTGTCGTAAATCCAGTTGGTGCCCAAAAGGTCAATTGCAAAACGGTCTTTACTGAATTTGCTAAAGGTTTGGTTAATACGGTTGCGCTTGGCTTGCTCCTCAGGCGAAACGGTTTTTACCGGCTTGCTTTTTTTCAGGGTATCGGCTTCAAAAGCAAACACAGAAACAGCGCTTAAAATCAAAACAGCAAAAAGAATACTTCTAATCATAAAATGATATTGGCTTCGTAAACGGGCGGCAAATGTAATTATTGCGGGCTATTGGGTTTGCATAAAATCAATTAACGCCCTATCTCTACTAAATTGTTTTGTTGCAATAATGTTAGCGCATTTGGTAAGTGGGTGCTCAAAATGGCTTTCATTTTCTCATTTGAGCAATTCCCTATGGTCAGCCATATTATCTTTGGGGGTGCTTTGAGGCGAGATTGCGGCTCCACAAAATCTTCATCTTTGGTCATAATCACCACATCTAACGCCTCTTTTGCATTTTGAAAGATAGCGTTGTCAGTGGCATCTCTCCGTCCAAGTTCTTTCAGTGGCTTACAGGATATTGTAAAAGTTTGCTCTATCCAAGAGGCAAGTTGTGGCGAGAGTTGAGCATCTAACCAAATTTCCATCAGGCGGCAATCAGGTAAGGATGATTACTACGCTTTGCAGCAAATAGTAGGCACGCTTTTATATCGTCCGGCTCTAAATCGGGGTGCTCATCTAAAATTTGTTGTTGAGTCATGCCGGAGGCCAGCAATTCTAGCACATCTACCACTCTGATGCGCATGCCACGCACACAAGGTTTACCACCAAGTTTTCCGGGTTCTGAGGTAATGCGAGAGAGCAGGTCGTCCATATTGGCAAATATATGCAATTGTAGTTTACATTCCATCTACCATTCTTATATTCGCACCCCGACCGTCAGGCACACACTAAAATCTGACACCCCTCAAGGATGCCAAAAAATTCGGCTATCAAGCACACGCTGATCATCGGCTCGGGACCCATCGTTATCGGACAAGCATGTGAGTTTGATTACTCCGGCTCTCAGGCCGCTCGCTCGCTGCGTGAAGAAGGAATACAGGTAACCCTGCTTAACTCTAATCCGGCAACCATTATGACCGACCCCGTAGTGGCCGACAATGTGTATCTCGATCCTATTTCTATAGAAAGCATTGTAAAAATTTTGGAGGAACAGAAAGCCAAGAACAATGCCATAGATTCGGTACTGCCGACCATGGGCGGGCAAACTGCGCTAAACCTTTACATGGAGGCCAACGATTTGAAAATTTGGGAGAAATACAATGTGCAGGTGTTGGGTGCCGATTCAAAAGCAATTACCAAAACCGAAGACCGCGAAGAATACCGCAAGTGGATGATTGAGTTGGGCATTGGCGTGTGCAAGGGTATTACCTGTAATTCTTTTTTAGAAGGAAAAGAGGCAGCACAGCAAATTGGCTTTCCGTTGGTGATTCGTCCTTCTTACACATTGGGCGGTTCGGGCGGTTCTTTTGTGCACACCAAAGAAGAATTTGATGAAAAACTAAAGCGCGGTTTGGAGGCAAGCCCCGTGCATGAAGTGCTGGTAGAGAAAGCCGTATTTGGTTGGAAAGAATACGAGTTGGAAGTGATGAAAGATGTGGCCGGCAACTTTGTGGTGATTTGCACGGTAGAGAATTTTGACCCCATGGGCATCCACACCGGTGATTCCATTACCGTAGCCCCTGCCATGACCTTGAGCGATACCGTGTACCAACGCATGCGCGATTATGCCAAGACCATGATTTGCGACCTGCCTGGTTTTGCAGGCGGCTGCAATATTCAGTTCAGTGTTGACCCGGTTACTGAAGATATTATCTCTATAGAAATGAATCCGCGTGTGTCACGCTCCTCTGCTTTGGCAAGTAAAGCAACCGGTTACCCCATTGCAAAAATTGCTGCAAAGTTGGCCATAGGTTACACGCTGGATGAGCTCAAAAACCAAATCACCAAAACTACTTCTGCATTTTTTGAGCCGGCATTAGATTACGTGATTGTAAAAATACCTCGCTGGAATTTTGATAAGTTCCAAGGGTGCGATGATACTCTCGGCTTGCAAATGAAAGCCGTGGGCGAAGTGATGGGCATTGGCCGTAGTTTTCAAGAGGCCTTGCAAAAGGCCTGCCAATCATTAGAAAATAATCGTATAGGTCTGGGCAGCGATGGAAAGCAATGGCAAAACCCAGAAGACATGCTGCAAGGATTAAAAAATGCATCGTGGGATAGAATTTTCCGCTTGTACGATGCACTAAAACTGGGCGTGCCTTTAAAAACCATTCACGATATCACACGAATAGACCCGTGGTTTCTCAACCAGATAATGGAGTTGGTAGAAGTGGAGCGCACCTACCGCAAACGCGAGCTCACGAGCATTACTGCTGAAGAAATGCAGGAGCTAAAAGAGAAGGGCTACAGCGATTTGCAGTTGGCTTACCTCACCAAAACCACCGAAGATGAAGTGTACAACTACCGCACCAAACAACTCGGCATCCGCAGAATTTACAAACTGGTAGATACGTGCGCGGCAGAGTTTGAGGCGCTAACACCTTATTATTATTCATCATTTGAAAAGGCATCTACCACCACTACGCTTGAAACCAATGAGAGTAAAGTAAGTGGTAAGAAAAAGATAATTGTATTGGGCAGCGGCCCTAACCGCATTGGTCAGGGGATAGAGTTTGATTACTGCTGTGTGCATGGGGTGCTTGCCATTAAAGAGGCGGGCTACGAAGCCATTATGATGAACTGCAACCCCGAAACAGTTTCTACCGACCCGGATATTGCCGACAAACTGTACTTTGAACCGGTGTTTTGGGAGCACTTGCGCGAGTTGATTGAGCACGAAAACCCCGAAGGTGTAATTGTGCAGTTGGGCGGACAAACTGCGCTAAAACTTTCTAAAAACTTACACGAGAGCGGCATCAAAATTATAGGCAGTAGTTACGATGCTATGGACATAGCCGAAGATCGCGAACGCTTTAGCGATATGCTCAAGCAGTTGGATATTCCTTACCCCGATTACGGTGCAGCAAAAAATGCTGAAGAAGCGTTAGAGGTAGCACACCGAGTAGGTTATCCGGTGCTGGTTCGCCCGAGCTATGTGTTGGGCGGGCAGCGCATGCGTATTGTGATAAACGATGAAGAACTGACGAAGAGCGTTATCAGCATTCTAAAATTTTTCCCCGACAACAACATATTGATTGACCACTTTCTCGACCGTGCCGAAGAAGCAGAGATTGATGCTATTTACGATGGCGAGCTGGTAGAGATAATGGGGGTAATGGAACACGTGGAGCCCGCAGGCATACACAGTGGCGATAGCAACGCCATGCTGCCTCCTTACAACCTGAGCGAAAAAGTGCAGCACGATATGCGCGACTATACGCGCAGAATTGCCAAGGCGTTAGACATCCGTGGATTGATTAACATACAGTTTGCGATTAAGAACGAGAAAGTGTATGTGATAGAAGCAAACCCACGCGCCAGCCGTACAACACCATTTATCTGCAAAGCGTATGGTGTGCCTTACCTCAACTACGCAACTAAAGTAATGTTGGGCGTAAACAAGATAAAGGACTTTACCTACTTCAAACGCCTGATTGGCTACGCAGTAAAAGAACCTGTATTCAGCTTTGATAAGTTTCCGGGCGTTAGCCGAGAGCTGGGCCCCGAAATGAAATCAACAGGCGAAGCCATCCGCTTTATCAAAGACCTATACGACCCGTGGTTCCGCGATTTGTATAAGAAGAAGAGCATGATGTTGAGTAGGTAATTACTTATGAAATACGATGGCAACAAACAGATTCGGTTATCTAAACACGCATTAGAACAATGTGTGGAACGGGGCACTAATGAATCAGAAGTAAAAACAGCAATCATCAATTCGCCATGGTATCTTGCACGAAGTAACAAGTTGGAGTGCAAGTATGCTTTTCAGCATAATGCTGTATGGAGTGATAGGCATTACGCAATTAAGGAAGTTAGGCCTATATTTGTTGACGAACAAACAGAAATAGTAGTTGTTACCGTATACACTTATTACAGTTAAATATGAAAATCAGTTTCGATAAAGAAGTAGATGCGCTTTACATTCGCCTTTTAGAAGGGGAGTATCAATGCCGCGTCCTGCATATTGGCGAAAATGTGACACTTAACATTGGCCCCAACGGGGAATTGGTAGGGATAGAAATTCTTGATGCTCAAAAAAACAAGATACTCGAAAAAGATGTTCCGGAGTTATTGAGTAAGGCAGCTGCTGGTGATTATAAGTGGGCCATGGCTGCGTAGGAAATTTTTGAAGCCATCCGCTTTATCAAAGACCTCTACGACCCGTGGTTCCGCGATTTGTATAAGAAGAAGAGCATGATGTTGAGCAGGTAACCCATACTCTTCAAAGCAAGAGTGGTCATGTGGCCGATTAAGAAAGCTACCATCTTTTTTATTGCATTTTTTTGTCTCATACTAAGTATAGTGTGTTTACTCTTGGGCTTTTTATTCCCCAAACTAGTGCTGTTTGGCCATAGTTGCTTTGAAGCTGCTGCTTTTTTTCTAATGACTTCCGCTATATACGCTGTGGCGTTTCTAGGCAGGCATTTTATTGTTAAAGAAAAATGTGAATGGCCATTTTAGAGCAACTAACTAGCAATTTGAAGAAGCAAGAAAAAGAGTATAGCGATTAATAGTATTACGCTCAGCCCCATCAGCTATGTTAAACAAAAGAGTAGTGATATTAGGTACCTCCGGTTCGGGTAAAACAACTCTTGCCCAACAACTCGCAGCGCAGTTTGGCATTAAGCACATTGAACTGGATGTGCTGTATTGGAATCCGAATTGGGTACCTACGGCAATGCCGGAATTTCTTCTAAAAATAAAACAAGTAGTTGCCGAAAACGATAACTGGGTAATTTGCGGAAACTACAACATAGCAAAAGGCATTACTCTCCCCAATGCCACACACATCATTTGGTTGGATTTCCCATTGCATATCAATTTGTGGCGGGCATTCAAGCGGTCTGCTATTAGAATTGCTAAAAGACAAGAGCCATTTATTGGGTGCAGAGAAACTGTATCACGCTTGTTGTTTTCGAAAGAATCTATTTTACTGTGGATACTGCAAACACACTCCCGAAGACGCAGAGAATTTGTTCAGCTATTGACCAACGAAAACTTCCCGAAGGCAAATATTTATCGCATAAAAAGAAATGATGACTTACATAAACTATTTTCAGCAATCTGACAATCATTGATGAACCAGTGCATTTATCTCCATTTCTATTTGAGGCAAGCAGTGATATAGTTCTTCAAACGATTCAACCACAAAATATTTTTCCTGCATTTTATCTTTATGAAAAGCCGAGTGAAGTACTTGGGTCACATTAAAGGGTAGGTGTTGTGGTTGAGGGCTAAGCGAATACGCGGTTTCGCCAGAGGAAGAAACAATGCCCGCACCATAAATTTTGGTATTGCCAATTTCTTTAATCAACCCAAACTCTACAGTAAACCAGTATATGCGGCTCATGAGTTCAATTGCAAATTCATTGTTAATGTGTGGAAGTGCTATGTGGCTTAACCCTAAAAGAAACTCGCAAAAGTGCGGGTCGGTAAGTAGCGGCACATGCCCAAACACATCATGAAACATATCGGGCTGCTCTATGTAGTTGAGCTGACTCATATCTCTAAGCCAACAAGTTGCCGGAAATTTTTTCTCATTCAAAAGCATAAAAAAATCTTTGTCGGGTATTATACCCGGCACTGCCTGTATTTGCCAACCGGTACTTTGCGCCAATAATGTATTGGTGAAAGTAAACTCGGGTATGCGGTGTGCGTGAAACTGGATTTTGTTAAGTCCTTCTAAATATTTTTCTGTAACCGTAGGTTGCAGGTTTGTAATTTGCCGATTAAAGAGAGTTTCCCAAACTTTAAAATGCTCCGGTGTATATTCATCGTACTGCTGCTGTAACATAGGCATGAATATAAAAACTGCCACCAAAGCAATAGCGAGTTTTGAAAATCGCTTCAATACATTTCATAGATTTACTACATGACTGCCGATAGTTTTGTTACTGCTTACAAAGCAGCACTTAGTACACAAGAATGGCAAAATGTAGAGCCGCTTATTCATACAAATTGCTGTGTTACCTTTTCGAACGGAACAGTGCATAAAGGTATAGAAGCAGTTAAAGCCGCTTACGAACGCAACTTCTCACTCATTAAAAACGAAAAGTATATAATAAGTAACATACATTGGCTATTGCAAAGTGAATGCACATCTGTTTACACATTTGATTACAGTTGGAGTGGTGAAATTAATGGTCAACTGGTTCAAGGATCAGGCAGGGGAACTGCTGTACTTGTTTGCGAAAGCAATAACTGGTATTTGATGGCTGAACAATTAACTCGATCGGCTTAAATATCTAACCCGTACTTTCTGCTCGTTGCTTTGGCAATTTCATAACCTGCATCGGCATGGCGGATAACACCCATAGCCGGGTCGTTGTGCAGCACGCGTTTTAACCTGCGCTCGGCATCGGCTGTACCATCGGCTACTATCACCATACCGGCATGTATAGAGTAACCCATGCCCACACCGCCACCATGGTGCAGCGATACCCAACTGGCACCACCCGCAGTGTTGATGAGCGCATTGAGTATCGGCCAATCGGCAATGGCATCGCTGCCATCCATCATGGCTTCGGTTTCGCGGTTAGGCGAGGCCACACTGCCGGTATCTAAGTGGTCGCGGCCAATTACGATGGGCGCACTCACTTTACCGGTTCGCACTAATTCATTAAGTGCCAAACCCGCAATTTCTCTTTCGCCCATACCCAGCCAGCATATACGAGCGGGCAATCCTTGAAAAGCAATTTTTTCTTTCGCCATATTTAACCAGCGAATCAACCCTTTGTTATCGGGAAAAAGTTGTTTCAGCTTTTCATCGCACACGGCTATGTCATTAGGGTCGCCACTAAGTGCTACAAAGCGAAAGGGGCCTTTGCCCTCGCAAAAAAGCGGACGAATGTAAGCCGGTACAAACCCCGGAAAGTCAAACGCATTTTGCACGCCACGTTTGTCTTTGGCTTGTCCGCGTAGGTTGTTGCCATAGTCAAAAGTGATAGCACCGCGCTTTTGCAATTCCAGCATTTGGCGCACATGCTTAGCCATAGTGTCTAAGGAGCGATTACAATATTCCTCCGGCTTGGTTTCGCGCAGCACTTTGGCCTGTTCTACATTCAATCCTTCGGGGAAATATCCGATTAACTCATCATGTGCTGAGGTTTGGTCGGTAAGCGTATCGGGTGTAATGTTTCGGTCAATGAGCCGTTGCAGCAAGTCCACCACATTGCAGCAAACACCAATAGACAATGCATCCCCCTTCTCTTTGGCTTCTAAAGCCCAATCAATGCCTTCATCTATGCTATGAGTGTATTTGTCTAAGTAGCGGGTTTCTATTCGTTTTTGAATGCGCCACTCTTCCATTTCAGCCGCCAGACATACGCCCTCGTTCATGGTAATAGAAAGTGGCTGAGCACCACCCATGCCCCCTAAGCCGGCTGTTACATTCAATTTGCCTTTTAGCGAACCGCCAAAATGCTGATTGGCTAATGATAAAAATGTCTCATACGTGCCTTGCACAATGCCCTGACTGCCGATGTATATCCAACTGCCGGCAGTCATTTGGCCGTACATGATCAGCCCTTTTTTATCTAACTCGCGAAAATGCTCCCAGGTAGCCCATTTGCCCACCAAATTTGAGTTGGCTAAGAGCACGCGCGGTGCATCTTTGTGCGTGCGCAGCACGCCAACCGGCTTGCCACTTTGTATCAAAAGTGTTTCGTCTTCTTCTAACGACTTGAGTCGTTCCGTAATTTTTTCAAAGGCCTCCCAGTTGCGCGCAGCTTTGCCCAGTCCGCCATACACAATCAGTTCTTCGGGGCGCTCAGCCACATCGGGGTCTAAGTTGTTGTACAGCATGCGCAGAGCGGCTTCTTGTACCCATCCCTTGCATTGTAATTTTGTGCCATGCGAAGCACGCAGCGATGTTTTTTGTTCTGTGGTCATAACAGCGCGAAGTAAAACAAAACATCAGGACATCACCAATGAGCTCAGTCCTTCAAAAAAACATCAATGTCAATCCGAGCCCAAGCCCCTTCCCATTCAAAGCTTGTTATCTTAGAAGTGAAGCATTTACCGGCATCCATAAGCCGTGCCAATACTTCGTTTTTACTGCGCGGAATGTAACCGAGCAGTTCTTTATCTAACAGTACCTTGATAGCCAACTCATCGTGTTCATTGTCTGTTTCGCGTTGTAGTTGTAGCAGGGTATCTGCGAGCAATTGTTTTTCTACAGTATGAATATTACGGTAAGATGTTCCGGCCACTATGGTGCGCAGCACCAGTATTTCTCTGGAAAACAAATCAGAACCGGCTATTCCTTTTTGGCCAAGCAAAGCTAGCAAACCGGACGATACGGGTACAATATGGCTATTCACTTTCGCAGGTATATAAAATGATGGAAATAATTTTTTCGTACTCCTGTTTTTGAGCTAACGCTTGTTCCGATTCTTGCGCAATTAATTGCAACTGCTCGGCAATCCATTCTTCATCATTCAGCAGTTTTTCGTGTGTAAACGGGAAGGAGTTTTTGATTTTTTCTATTTCATCCACAAACCTTTTGATGCCCTCTTTCAACAAACCAATTTGGGTACTTAAAAACTGTTCATCATTTGGTGTAGAGACATGGTGGTAATCGGCAGCCAGTAGCGAAAATGCTTTCAAACTTTCTAAATCGCCCGTGTCGTATGCTTCCATGGCGGCATTCCACAGTTGCCTGGCCTCTGCCGGTAAGTGCGGGTTAATGTCCGGGTGTAGCAGCTTAGCTATTTGTCGGAAAGTTTTACGTAGCTCAGCACTGCGCTCAGGCCCGGCAAGGTTGGCCAGCAAATGGTTAGCCCGCTCATATTTTATTATCTCTAATTCAATTTTTTCTTCTTGCTCCAGCACCTCCATTTCTACAATCAAATCAATATAGCTTGTGTTGATGGGTTCGTTGCGGTTGATGCAGGCCTGCATCAATTCTACTTTGCGTTTTAGCTGATACACTTCTTTTTTTAGCAGTAGGAGTTCAATTTGTTGCTTGCCCAATTTGGCATAGTAAAGCGCCTCTAACTGTGGCTTGCCCCACTCTAAAAGCACATTGTAGTTATTCCATTGTTTTACATATTCCGCTTTCAAAATTTCCAATTCCGAAAGTTCTTTTCCCTGCTCAGGAGTTTGTGGTGTGGTAGGATTCATGAAACAAAAATGGCCATGCAGAGCGCAATGTATTTGCGTGGGAAAAAAAAATAGCTTTGCTTTTCACCAAACTCAATACCCCTTATGAAAATTTTACGAATTGTAGCCATTGTAGCAGCCGTGCTGGTACTTGGCTTGGTTGCCATAGGCATTTTTGCCCCCGGCAAATACGATGTGAAGCGCGATACGCTTATCAAAGCACCCATCAGCACTGTTTTTTACAACGCCACCCACTTTTCAGAATTTCCGAAGTGGAGTCCATGGCAAGAGCTTGATCCCAACATGAAAGTAACCTTAGAAGGTACCGATGGTACGTTGGGTGCAAAGTACAGTTGGCAAGGCAACGACAAAGCCGGTGCCGGGTCAATGACAGTTACCGCAATAGAAGCCAACAAAACCTTAGAGCAAGACTTGCACTTTGTAAAACCATTTGAAAGCACCTCGCACACCTACATGAATTTTGAAGAAACGGACGGAGGAGTAAAAGTGGTATGGGGCATGACCGGTGAAAACAATTTTGTATCTAAAATCATTTGTACCCTTATGGGTGGTATGGATGGCATGGTTGGAAAAGATTATGAGAAAGGGTTGAAAAAATTGAAAGAGATTTGTGAAAGCGCACCGGTATATGCCGTCAAAGAAATTGATTGGGCAGAAAAAAACTGCCTGAGCAAACGCGAGGTTTTAAAGTTTGAAAGCATGAGTGCATTCTTTGGCCAGCACTATCCGGCCATGTATGCCGAGGTAGCCAAAGCAGGTGCAGAGCCAGGTATTCCACTGGCGGTTTACTATGATTATGATGAAGCAAAAGGGCAATGCGATGTAGCTGCAGCGGTACCCTTTTCGGGCAAAGCGGCATCATCTAAAACTTACGCAACTTTGAATTTGCCGGCTGGCAAAGCATACCAGATAGATTACTATGGCCCTTACAATGAGCAAATGAAAAAGCCCTACGAAGCTATGGATGCCAAGTTGAAAGAATTAGGCAAAACCAATCCCGAATTAGTAATTGAAGAATACATCAGCGACCCTATGGCAGAGCCGGACAGCACGAAGTGGTACACCAAAATTTACTTCTTCGTGAAATAGGTTTTTAGCCATTAAAAATCCTGCCCGCTGTATTCGCGCAGTCGGCAGGATTTTTTATTTTGCGGGTGTTATACCAATGTCTGATCAACAACCATTTTCCGAATTAAATTTTTTTAAGAAGCGACTAAGCACAACAGAGCGCTTACTAGCTGTAAAGCAACAACAAATTGATTCACTGTTGGAGATAACCCGTGCGGTGAACAACAACATGCCCATTACTGCACTGGCACGTATTTATGAAAACATCTTACATGCACAACTGGGAGTTAAAAAAGTAGCGCTGTTTATCCGCGATAAAGACAATCTATGGATGTGTATTACTCCAGGCGAACTGCCGGTTGGAGTAACCAATTATGATGTGGCAAGTAAGCTGTTGTCGTTTCACTACATCACCCCGGTGGCTGTACTCAAAGACGAATCGCTGAGCGATTTTGAACTTATTATACCGGTGATGCACAAAAAAGATCCCATTGGTTTTGCAATTATTGGCACGTTTGGCACAGAGAGCAGCGACACTAAAGAAGAAAAGTTAAAATTTATACAAACTATTACTAACGTGATAGTGGTGGCCAATGAAAACAAGAAATTATTTAAAAGCCAGATAGACCAGTTGGTGATGCAGAAAGAGCTAAAGTTGGCAGCCGATATGCAAAACATGCTGGTACCCACCAAATTGCCCAATGACGAAAAAATTGAAGTGGGCGCTTTTTACAAGCCGCACAAAAACATTGGTGGCGACTACTATGATTTTATACAGATAAATGAAAACGAAATTGCCTTTTGCATCAGCGATATTTCGGGTAAGGGCATTCCAGCAGCAATTCTTATGGCCAACTTTCAGGCCAATATGCGCATTTTACTTACCCGTAAGTATTCTCTGCAACAATTTATAGATGTACTCAACACCAAGGTTTGTGAGATTACTAAAGGCGAAAAGTTTATTACTCTATTTGTAGCTACTTACAATTTTAAAACACGGCAACTTAACTATGTAAATGCCGGACACAACCCCTCTCTGCTATTTAGTGCCGGTGAAACTCAACTGTTAGATAAGGGATGCACCATACTAGGTATGTTTGATTCGCTACCGTACATAAATACAGGAGAGGTGACAATAGAGCCGGGTGCGTTGTTAGTCAACTATACAGATGGCCTCTCTGAAGCCATGAACAATGACGGTAAACTGTTTGAAACAGAGGGTATGATTGACTTTGTACAACAAAATATTCATCAATCTGTGGGCGATATGAATGCCAAACTCATAGAACATGTAATTGCCTTTAAGCAAGATACCGACTTTGACGATGACATCACACTACTGAGTTTGCGCTTTAAGTGAGCGAGAGCGAATGTCTAGTGCAATTAAAAGCGAAAAAGAGATAAAGAAAAACGAGCCCAGTTTATCACTCTCTAACAAATCGCTGAGCATCAAATTCACATAGCTAATCATCAGTACAACAGCTACTGTCATCACCAATCGCTTATCTAAAAAATCAATAGTTCGGTGATAAGTTTTTTCGCACCAAATAAATATTGCGGCTGTTAGTAATATGAAAAATAGGACACCCGGTACACCTTGTTCTGCCAGTAACAGTAGAAAATAATTATGTGCGGTTGAGCGTTCTTCATTATCACTAACATAGGTTTCAAAGCTAAGGATAGTATAGCTCATGTAATTGGGATAAAAATTGCCGGCACCAAAACCAAAAATGGGTTTGTCTTTCCACATTTGGGCTATTGCAATCCAACGATATACGCGCTCCATGCTACTCACATCTTTTCCCTCAAAAGTGGAACTAAGGTGGTCGCCAAATTCATCGTGCATAGTAGTTTGCTCAAACTCCGGAGCAAAATCCATGAACTTGTTTTCGTACATCAAAAATGAAACCATGCCCATGAGCAGTACAAATGCTGCCAGCAGCGCGGGCTTTATGAGTCTGTTTTTTAAAATCCAAACAAATGGAGGGATGAGCAACAATGCTAAATAACAAGTGCGGGTATAAGAAAGGTAAATGGCTACTACATAAAGCACAATAGAGGCGGTAAGCAATTTTTTTGTGAAAGAAGGTTTGTACCAGCCGCGCGCCATCCAAATAAACGGGATAAATAGCGCCACTATAGCCGCGTAGTTTACGTGGTTTCTAAAAAATGGCGGCATGGGCTTATTGATATCATCAAACGAAAAACCCACCAAAGCATGCCGAATGATAACTTGAATGATCAAGATAGTAAGCGGAACATAAATGCACCAGAAAGCGCGTTTTACATCCTCTTGTGTTTTGAGTACCACTGCAGAGAGTACTACAAACGTGGTAACATACCACACTTTAGAAAAAAATATTTTGAATGAAACAAGTGGTGTAACCGAAGTAAAAGAGGTGATGAGCGTCCAAAACAAATGCAACAACAACAAGAGAAAAAGCGGATGGGTTAAGTATGCACGAGGCAGCGATTTAGGATTTTGAAACAAATAGACAAACGAAACAAACATCAGCCCTATCATCAGCGGCTCATCGGGCAAATCGGTAGCCAGAGAAGGGGTAAAACTATATTCAATGGAAAACGGTATGGTAAACAGCAGCAAATAATATAAAGATTTAAAATTATTTACTCCCAGTAAAACTAACAGGATAGCAAACGGTAATAATCCAATGTAATACATCTCAGTTTTGAAAGCCATTAGTACACTTAGCGTACTAATCAAGGCCAACCCGATAAATGATAACAGAGGCCAACGCTGAATTGGTGCAGCTATCACAGTTCTTTTTTGAGGTTGCTGAATTGTTCGATCATCAACACACCTAAAATACAAACAAAGCCCGTGATGAGCATAGTAATAGTAACCACTAACCAGCGGATAGGTTTAGTTTTGCGGTCGGCAGCAAACGGCTCATCCACAATAAACAAAGAGGAAGCGTTGCTCTTGAGCGAAACCTGCATTTGCTCGCTGATGTTGATACGGTTGTTTAGCTCTTTTACGGCATTTTCCTGCTTGCCCAATAGCGTTTTATACTCTTGCACAGCTTTGTTGTTGCTGCCGTTTACAATCAGTGTGCCATCGGCCCCTGACGAAACCTTTATGTTGTAGCGGGTTGTGAGAGAAGCCAGCGAATCATCCGTTAAGTCAATTCTGTTTTGTTGGGTTGTAATTTGTTCGTTTATCAAATTGTACAACCTCAATTTAGTTTCATTAATGGTCAGCTTATTTACCTCATCCATCTTTTGAATAATAGCCACCAAAATATTGGCCGCCACTTTGGGATCGGTATCATAAATGGAAATTTCTACTGCCTCACGCTCATTTTTGATGGCCTTGTAATTGCCCTCAAACTCTTTGCGCACTTTGGTTTTGAAGTATTTACTGTTACCATCTATTTTGTAGTGTTCTACCAATTTAAAAGAGTCAATAATGTATTCGCGAATAGGGGCCGAGTTGGCTATGGATACTAAACGGTTCACATCGCCTTTTGTGCCAAAATATTCTATCTGACCGCCTGCATTTTCAGTATTAAAAATTACAGCACGGTCGTTTTGCATTTGGTTGACAGGGTACAATATACTCCAAGAGTAGTAGTACTCATCCATTACTAACAAGCTAAACAGCGCAGCTACTACACCTGAGCAGGCAATTGCCCCGAGCAGTTGTTTTTTCCATTTAATGATGATGCGTATGGTCTCTATCAAGTTTAGTTCCTGATTCATGGAGGGGGTGTTAAGGAGGCGAATATAATTTTTGAAGTGGTTTTTAACGTGGAGCTATAGTTGAGTTACCGCCTCTGAAAAATCGAAAAGTTTCTTTTAAGGGCAATAAGTTCATGGCTATGGCAAAGACTACACAGACCAAAACGCTCAGCCCAAAATTTATTATCCATGGGGCGGGTATTTTTGTGGTGAGCAACGCAGCTGCCGAGCAGAGCAAAATAAATATAGCGATACGTGTTATCGATTGTCCGGAATAGCGAAGATGCAATAGGTGCATCGCCACTAGTAAATGTAGAAATGCCACTATTGACTGAGTAATGAGAGTTGCCCAGGCAGCTCCATAGGCCCCATACTTGGGAATAGCCATCAGGTTGAGTACTACATTCAGCAGCACACCACAGATTGCAATTATATTCAGGTGTTTCATGCTGCCTTTGGCAGTAAGCGCGGTGCCAAACACATACACACTGCTCATAGGAATGAATGTGAGCATAATGAGCGGAAAAATGCGGTACCAGTTTTCGTTTGCCCGAGGATAAAGCAATTGCATGATTTCGTTGCCAAAAAAAGCACAACTCATACTCAGCGCAACCGAGCCGGCAAATATCAGCTCTGCACTAAATTTTACTAACTGATTCACCGGACTCTTTTGCCTGATTAATGCCGCAAACAGCGGCAGCAATAAAACCGAAAACAAATATCCAAATTGGTTTGCTGCATCCAGCAAACGAAAAGATGCGGCATATATACCGGCCTCTTCTTTGCCATTGGGCAGCAGGCGCTCAATCATTATGGCATCCATGCGGCTGTAAATGCCCATTAAAAGCGCCAGCAGCGCAAACGGTGCAGAACTCCATAAAATGTTTCTTGAAAACTTGGGCTTCCAGATTTCTAAACGCACATGATTTTTACTCCATACTAACAGGCCTGCAACAAAAGCAGTTATCAATAGCGCAAAAGTTTGTGCGTGTATAAACCACTCTATCCTAAAATCACTTTTGTTGGAGCTAAACCACAATAGCCAGCCGCAAAATACAATAGTGAGTAACCGATCCAATACAGATACTATAGCATCGGTTTTGAAAAACTGCAGAGCAGCAAGATTGCTCCTAAAAAACAAAATGGCGGAAAGCAAAATCTGATTGAGAATAAGGGAAAGCAACAGCTTTAATTGTACATCGGTATAGCCACTGGCCGAAGCAAACAAAAACGTAAGTACGGTATAGGTGATAGATAAAAAAAACTTGAGCAAAAACAGATTTGCAAAATAACCGCTAAGCCGCGATGGGTTTCGCGATACAGCGCGATTATTGAAGTTGTTTAATCCAAAATCAAGAACTATACTGAATAAAAATGAGTAGTTGAAAACTGCAAAATACAGCCCGTACTCTTCGGGTCCTACGCGGTTTTGCACTACACGGTCAATACCAAAAATCCAAAATGGCTTGACAATAAAATTGGCAGCAAGGAGAAAGACAAGATTGGTGGCAAATTTTTTCCGCATCGGAAGCAAGTTCTAAAATAAATATTATTATGTACCTGCTTTTTGTGAGTACCCGAAAAAAAATAGCTGTAAACACCCGCTTTTTGCTTCCCAATCGTATGGAAGGCATCGGCTATTTTACACACGAAACACTCCGACATATTACGCAAACTCACCCTGAGGTAGATTTTTACTTTTTGTTTGACCGGCCATACTCATCTGAGTTTTTGTATGCAGATAATGTGAAACCTGTAGTGCTTTTTCCGCAGGCCAGGCATCCGTTTTTGTGGTATTGGTGGTTCGAGGTTTCAGTGGCGCAGTGGTTAAAAAAAAATCAGCCAGATTTGTTTTTATCTACAGATGGGTTTTGCTCTTTACAAAGTAAAATCGCAACAGTAGCGGTAATGCACGACTTGTCATTTGAACATTATCCGCAATACGTGCCATGGCTTACTAATCGGTATTATCGGTACTTTATGCCCCGGTTTGCCCGCCACGCAGCCCGCATTGCCACTGTGTCTGAGTATTCAAAGCAAGATATTGTTACGCAGTACGGTATTGAACCAAACAAGATAGATGTAGTGTATAGTGCGGCAAAAGATTTTTTTAAACCTACGGATGTAGCTACACAACAGAGCATTCGCAACCGATATACCGGTGGTGCTCCGTATTTACTTTATGTAGGGTCGGTAAATGGTAGAAAGAATATTAAAAATATGTTGCTGGCGTTTGATGTTTTTAAGAAAAGGCATGGTGGTGAAATGAAATTTTTAATTGCTGGTAGCTTGGGCTGGAGCAATGATGAAATGATAGCGGCACATCAGCAAATGAAGTTTTCTGAAGATGTAGTTTTTGCAGGCAGAATCAATGAGGAAGAGTTGGTTAAAATCATAGGCAGCAGTTTTGCTTTGATGTATGTTTCACTATTTGAGGGTTTTGGGGTACCTCCTTTGGAGGCCATGAAATGTAACGTACCCTGCATTACTTCCTCTACCACTTCCATGCCGGAGATAACGTCAGGGGCAGCACTGCTGGCTAATCCTATTGACGTGAAGGACATTGCAGAAAAGATAGAAGCACTATATTTAAACAGTACAATACGAGCTCAGCTAATAGACAAAGGCATAAAACGGTCAAACGATTATAGTTGGCAACTAACAGCAGACTACCTTTGGCAGTGCTGTGAAAAAGCCATACAAACACCATAACACATTTTTATGCATTACACAAAACCTCAAATTATAGAGTTGCTAAACGAGAGTTTTGGGCAATTGCTGTATGTTAGTAGTAGTATACCTGAAACACGGTACAATTTTTCAAAAGATCAAAAGTGGTCTACTGCAGAAAACATACAGCACCTTATTAATGCCACTCGCATGACTCACTTAGCGTTTAATCTGCCTAAGATTTTTCCTCGTTTGCTTTACGGCAAGCCCAACCGTACTTCGCATACTTTTACCAAAGTAGTGGATGCCTACCACAAAAAATTGCAGCAAGGTGCCAAAGCCAGCGGACTGTATTTGCCTGGCAAAAAGCTGTATGTTAAAGCACAACATGACAATTCATTAAAATCATCTTCGGTTAAATTAGTTTCAACAATAGAGAATAAGTGGAGTGAGCAACAATTAGATGCGCTGCAGGTAGCTCATCCGCTTTTGGGTCTTGTTACTTTGCGCGAGTTGGCGTACTTTACAGTTTATCACAACCGTCACCACGAACAAACCATCAAAGAACTTTACCTATAAATTTTTAGTTTCAAAAAACATAATACCCCACACTATGGAAGAAAAAACATCCCTATTTGATTTGCAGGTTGATGCCGAAAGCAGCGATAACCTGCGTGAAGCCGCTAAATGGAGCCGCATATTGGCCATATACGGTTTTATTTTTATTGGTCTTTTTGTATTGGTGGCTTTGGCAGCTGTAGCAGGGGTAGGTTTTCTTGGAAGTATGTTTGGTGGTGGCTACGGATCTTCCATGGCCGGGTTTGTGGCACTTATTTATTTGTTGATGGGGTTATTGGTGTTTTTCCCGGTATTGTACATGTTTCGCTTTGGCAAAAATTGTATTCATGCTGTAGAGAACAACGATCAAGAGGCGCTTATTACCGGCATTGCCAACCTTAAATCGTATTTTAAGTTTAGTGGCATACTTACTACAATCATTGTGGCGATATATGCCATCATCATCATCGTGGCAGCGCTGGGTATAGCTTTCGGATAGTGCTATTTAGCAGATAAGTAGTTATAGTCTTTGAGCAGCGTTTCCAAAAAATCGCGCGGGCGCATATTGGTTTGTACGTTGAGCCGCTGAATCACTTTCTCGTAGGTGCGAAAAAGTAAATCGGCATTGTTGTCTTTCCAACTGCGGTCTAACACTCTCTTTATAGTGTTAATATCGCGGTCTGTTAACTGCATGACCATCGGAAACTTCGGCACATAGCTATCGGCCACTTCCATAAATAGGGTTTCATCAATGTCTGGCTGGTATTTTGTAGAAATAACAATTGTTCCTGCTGCAGTATCGCCCAGCCGTTGGTTGAGTTTAGTTAGTGCCACGCTAAGTGTGCCCGCCATGCCCAGCGAACAAGTAAAATCAATAAACCTCAATAACCAACGTGTGGCAAATTGAGTAAACGAAGGGCGTCCACCGTCTTGTCTTACTACACGTAACTTCAGTATTTTTTTTCCGGGGCTTTGTCCGTTCATCAGCGTTTCAAATACCAAGTCATATACCACTACCGGAAAATACAACACCATCCATAGCCCCCATTCGTCATAACCGTTTTCAAAACGGCTATTATCCAATATCTTAATAATGAAGATTACGTACAGTGTACAAATGGCAAAATCGATTAAGTAGGCAAGTATCCGCTTGCCAAAATCAGCCAATTCAAATTCTAATTCAATATTAAAATTTGTGGGTATTTGTACTACACTCATGTTGCTGGTAAATGTATAAACCCCTTTTGTAATCGCTAACGCGATTCCATCATGCGGTTGTAGGTTTTAATAAAAATGGCACCTAGATTTTTGTGCGGAGGTATATAATCCAAATATCGCTCGTAGGCCTTAGTGTTTGACTTTACGCTTGCTCCAAGTTCAGTCCAAAGCAACGGCCAATCTAAATTATTGCCCTTGCGGATGCTGTTGCCCATGAGCTTAAGCATGGGGTTGTTAACAAACATGGTACCTATCTGCTTGCTTGAAACTATACTTACCTCAGGTGACTGCTCTATAACTGTTGAAATACTATGGTAGCCACCACACGAACCCAGTATAAACACTTGTGTATTATCTTTAATTTTTTCGATGGTTTTAAAGGCATAATAGCTGTGCCCGCGGTGCACCATCACGTTGGGTTCCCAATTGTTATCTGCAAATAGTTTTTCCAGCGCTTCCTGCCCGTCATATTCGTTTTTGTTTTTATTGGCATAAATACGAACCGGCCAGCCGGTTTTCGATTGTACAATTACATATATGCCAGAGTCTATGATACTCCACCCGGTATCTGCAAAGGTTTTGGTAAATGAGGAGAAGGAGGCCTCGCCATCTTCATCGTCATAGAAGTAAATGAGCCACCTGCTTACGCTATCTCTGTTAACCAATTTGTTATGGTTGATTTTGGCAAAGTCGGGTAGTGCATACTGAGTAGAAACAGAAGTAAACCAGTCATCATTTTTGACACTTCGCTCCACAAACAAATTACTCAGCAAACCGTAAATGGCTGCACCGCGCTCGTTTTTAGCCGATTTCATTTTCAGGTATTCTATCTTAATAGTACTACGAAGTATTTTTAATACTAATGTATCGGTTATGCTGCCAAACGCATCGGCTACTTGCACGGCTTGAGACAGATCGTTGTATTTTTCTAAGCCGCTGGCAAAATTTATCATCATTCGTTGCTGATGGTGAGCGGTCATGCTTTGTAAAAACTGCCCCAACTTGCCAAAACCCGCAGCCATTTTTATGAACGTGCGAAAACGATTATTGCCCACATTCTCCAAAAATTCAAAACCGGATACCGGGCCCAGTTTCACCATCATGCGATTAAAAAGGCCATTAAACGTTGAGGTAAAGATTTCTTCCTCGCTGTACACCATCAACGTGTACAGCTCTGCAGCAGAAAAATTTTCTATGGAAGCGAAGCGGACTTCATCTTTATCATTGTGCAAATCGTTAAGTAAGCGTACAAATTTGAGCGAATATATCTCCAACTCTGCATCTAAAGATTGTACACCAAGCGGATTAGCCAATGCCCGAATGCTTAGCATTCGCTCCAAGTATTTACGCGAATTTTCGCCTACGGTGTTGGCATTGTCTATGCTTAGTTTGCCAGCCACAATGTCATTTATTAATGTGTATGCATTTGATTTGAGAGTATGCTTCTGGCGTATTTGTAAAATGAGTTTTACAACGGTATCGTTACTGCCTTTTAGTGTTTCATAAATACCATTACCGGCATTAAAATACTTTTTCATGTTTACCGGAGCTGTTTTGCATCCTTCTTCTAACACTCGTAATGCATAATTTTTGTTGTAATACAGTTCGTAGTTTCTAAACACCAAATCGGGGCGGTAGTGGCAGGCATAAATCAGAAATGCTTCTGCATCTGGTTCGTTTTTTACTAAGCCAAATGTTTTGAATGATTGGCCAATGTTGCTGCATAACAGCGCTAACAGTTTGCCATTTTCTATGGCAAGCAACTCATCTCTGATGAATCGGAAAAGATAATCAAACCGCTTGGCGTTGTAGTAATTGTTTCGGTTTACTTTGCGCAAGTGCAGATAAATGTTTTCGCGAAATATTTTTTTGCGTTGATCATCAAACTTTCCATTGTTCACTAAGGTTTGCAGCGAATCAATGAGCGTAAAGTATGTTCTATTGGCCAGTACATTGTTGGCGCTATCTCCGGTTTCTGTTTTGCTATCAGCAAAGCCATCAAGCAGGTCAATGCGTTTTTGTTCATCATCAATGTAATAATCCGGGCGAACAGACATGGCTGAAGAATCGCGCTGTGCATACATGGTATTGCACAACAACAACAGAGCCGGCAAAAAGTATCTTGCAGCACTCACAACAAATTCATTCATCACCTTAAGTTCGCTCATATACAAATTATACGCCAAGTATGTTATAGTACGCTTTAATAAAAATTGATTCCATGTTTTTGTTAGGAGGTATGTAATCACTGAAGTACTGATTGTTGCCCAGCTTTTCACGCATCTTATCCCAAAATTCGTTCCATATAATGTCCTTGCCTTGGCGTATATTTTCATTAAGCGCAAGCAGCATGGCATCATTAACAGTTTTTGTACCTATTTGCTTGGTAGAAATAATGTGCGCATTAGGCGAATTACTGAGCGCCAAGGCAATTTTGTAGAACCCACCACAAGAACCCACAAACACCAGTTTGGCAGAAGGAGGCACTTTTTCCAAAGTGCTTTCGGTATGAAAGCTATGCCCGCGGTGTACAATAACGGTGGGTTTCATGCTTTTTTCCTTAAGATAAGTATTGATGGCATTTATGCCGTTTTCATCATACTCGGGTTTGTTGGCCAATATTTCTACTTGTAAACCCTGATTAGAGTATATACGAACAAAACTGTATTTATCTTCAATAGCCCAAGCTGTCTGAGAGCGGTAAGTGTTCATAAAATTGGTAAAAGAGCTGCGACCGTCATCATCATTGTAAAAATACATTTGCTCTACACACACACCCTGTAAAAAGAGTGTATTGCTGGCCATGTTGTTTACCGGAGCCACAGCAAATTGTCGGGACACTTTTTTGTACCACACATACTCGGTTTTTGCATTGGCAGAAATAATACTCGCCAGTATCCCGTAAATGGATATACCAATGTTGTTTTCAGCTTTAGCTACCCGATCATACTCGCCTTTTACCAATTGCTGAATAGTGACAAGTAGCCGTTCATCTTTAAGATTAGAAATACCTTCAGCCAGAAGTACAACAGAGGTAATGTTATCATGCTCAGTTTCCAGATTTGCAACATATTTTCCGAGCAATGAGTTTCGGTTGGTGTCAGATGTTTTACTTAGCAGTTCTTCCAGCACACCGAAGTTTGCACACAGTGATAGAAAATCGCGAAACTGATTGTAGCTTACCGATTGTAAGAATGTGCTTGTATTGTCTGCGGGCAACTTACTGATGAAGCGTTTGAACAAGCCATTGAAGGTGGAAGTGAATACTTCATCTCTGCCATAGAGCATAAGAAAGTAGAGTTCAGCAGAGCTGAATCCTTCTACAGCGTAAAATGGCTGTGTAGATCCGGATGCAATTTTATCGTTGATTTCGCGTATAAAGCGCAAACTGTAATCGCGCAATTCGCGCTGTATGCTGTATGCGCCTTTGTATTCGGGGCGCGATATAATTTTGACAATTGCCGCAAAAAGCTGTCTAGAGTCTTTGGCCGTTTCTACAGCTTGCTCTACAGTAATTTTATTGGTCAGCAAATCATCTATCAGCAAAAATGGTTTGCTGTGATAGCCCATCTGTGTGTTAATGCTGAGTATTTTAAGTATGTCTTCGCTTTTACTGTAGCTGAGAATATAGTTAACCGGATGTTGCGGGTTGTACAAATAGCGTTTAACAGATACCGGAGCGTTGATGGCACATGCTTCTAATATTTTTAAGGCATTTCGTTTGTTTTTAAACTGTTCAATTTTTTTAAACAATTCATCGGGTTCTTTTTCTGCTGCATAAAGCAAAATTTCATCTGCATAGTCAGTTTCTATAAATGCCGAAATGTTTTGCAGCGTTTGCAGAATATTCTTTTTGAGTGACATTATTTTTTTCGTTTGCTCGTCAATGTGTATGCTTATCGGCTCTACTGCCGGCTCAGGTTCCGGTGCCGGAGTAGGTACGATGTCTGCCGTGGGCTCATACTTTTTTAGTGTTAACGGTTTGTCTATTTGTGAGGGCATGCCGCTTTCGGCAAGTGTATCAGCGGCTACCGGTTGTGTGGGCTTTGCCTTGGCTATTTCATTTAGTACCTTGTCTTCGGGTTCGTTTTTTGTAGCGGGGCTTTCGCGTATAAAGGTTTTAAACGGAGGAAACAAATCCGTTTTTTCTTCCAATGTGGTAAGCGCTAATAAGTAGTCCTTTTTTTCATCATCAACTAATGTCAGCAACTTGTCTAACAACTGATTTTTATCGGCATAAATTACTAACTCTTTCAGCTTTGTTTTGTCCATAGATGCCACCATCACACTACTCACCGGAATTCCCGTGGCTTTTTTTCTTAATTCATCAAAAAGCAATTGAAGTGTTTTGACGGTTGTTTCTTTAAATCCGTAACCAATCATCACAAACATTTCTTCTGGTGTGCGAAAAGAAACGCTGTTTTGTACAGCGCTGCCACTCAACACATCATTATTAATTTTACGCATGGCATCAATACAATAGATATCCATGTATCGGTATATGGAGTAAGTTACATTGGCCTCATACTTTACCGAAAGCGCAACCACCCGCGAAAACATTTTATCCGGAGCGTTGCCCAATGAATCTGCGGTTTCTAATGTCATGCCATTTTGCACAATATCATCAAGCAATAAATAGGCACGGGAGCGAATACCAAAGCGACTATAAATCTCGTAGCATTTTTTTACGTATAAATCTCTACTGCCCGAAAGTAGAGTGCTAACCGCATTGGTGCTATTAAAATACCGTTTAGCCGATTCGGGGGCTAAGCGCACGGCTTTCTCCAGAATACTTATCGCAAACTTTCGGTCTTCAAACTCTTCGGTATAGCGGAATATTTCATCGGGATGATCTTTGAGATAATCCATCAAAAATTCTTCAGCCACAGTATCGTTAGGTATTAGACGGGCGGCCTTTACCGAGAAATTGCCATACCGCTTTAAGTTGCGGAGTAACTCATCTTTCTGATCCCACTCAATCATTATGGGGTAGTAGCTGAGTACCGCCAAGTAGGTGCCATTTTTGAGTAGCGACTCAGTGTTATAGCGACTCATACCCACCAAGAACGAATACAGACGGTGCAGTAGTGCGTTGCGCTCCGGTTTAGCTATTTTTTGTTCATCAATGAACAGTTGAACACTATCTGTGAGGTTAAAAAGCCGTTCATCAGCACCTTTATACTCATTGGCTATGCGGCTTTTCTCATAGTTGATTTTTTGCAGTAGCAATTTGCGCTCCGTATCATACACATCGGCAGTGGTACTGTCGTTAACTGCAAGCGCGAAACCGCTTGCTGAAAACAACAAGAAAAACAAGAATATAACATCTCTTACCAGCCGCTTCATTTTGTCTGTGCCAACATAAGGCAATGGCCAGTAATATTATACGCAATGAGGCGTAAAAAGGTATGGCCATTTTAAAAGTATTGAACAGTAAAAACTACCGGTGTCCTTTTTAGTGATGGCGTTAAAATTGGGTAGTGCGCATCCCTTTCAGATATTAGCGCACTCATGAATCAGCACACCTCGCACCATAACAATGAAAACTGGCTCTTGTTGCTGCTCCTTACTTTTATCTGGGGCAGTTCATACATCCTCATAAAAAATGGGCTGCAATCGTTTACAGCAGTTGAGTTAGCATCGTTGCGCATTAGTATTACTTTTTTTGCCTCGTTACCTTTTGTGTACAAAGCGGTAAAAACAATTCCAAGAGACAAGTACACTACCGTTTTGCAAATCGGTATTTTTGGAAGTGGCGCTCCGGCTTTTTTGTTTGCATTTTCTATGACGCACTCGGAGAGTGCGGTGAACGGAATACTCAATTCTTTATCACCACTTTGGACAATAGTAGTGGGCTATTTTTTATTTAACGTGGGCATCTCCCGACTAAAAATTATTGGCGTGCTCATGGGTTTTGCCGGGGCGGTGGTATTGGTTTTAGGTAAGTCCGTAGGAAATTTACAAGTGAATGTGTTGTATAGCTTTTTGCCGGTTGTTGCCACTTTTTGTTATGGCATGAGCACCAACATTACCAAACAACGCATGCAAAATTTACATCCTTTGTATAGTACCGCACTTGCTATGTGTATGATTGGTGTTCCGGCTTTTGTGTTGTTTTTGTTTAGCGATGCGCCTCAAAAAATTGCCTTGGGCAATGTTAATGGCGCATTGGCTAGTGTAGCTACATTGTCGATAGCCGGCACATTATTAGCGTGGGTGCTTTTTTACCGTTTGGTACAGCGTACAGATGCGCTTTTTGCTGCGAGTGTTACATACCTTATACCCATTGTGGCCGTGGCATGGGGCTTGTGGTTTGGCGAAACCCTTAGTGCCATACAATTAGGGGGTATGGCACTCATTCTTACCGGAGTGTATTTTACAACGGGAAAGAAATAAAGGCATTAGTCGTGCCTGAACTTTCGGAGCATATACAGCTTGCCATCTACCTTTACCTTTACCGAATACATGCCCTTTGCCCAAAAGTCTATAGTGCTGATGGTGAGCATTTCGTGGCCGGGATATACATGTACCTCTTCTGTTAAAATTTTGTGATGATTTACATCATGTATTACAATTTTTACAATATGGTCTGCGCCATCATGCACTTTAAAGGCAAACTTCAGCTCTTCGCGAAACGGCTCGGGGCTCACGCTGAGCAACTCAATTTTTGATGAATCGGTGCCGAACGCAAGAACAACAGCAGGAACTGCCATCAATAAAAAAAATATGGTGGTTAAGATTTTTTTCATCGGTAGAGCTTTAGTATAAAAGGAGACGAACAAAAATTTGTTCTATTGCATAACACAAATTAAGAAACATGGTTGCAAAGAAGGTTTTGATAACAGGCGCTACTTCTGGCATCGGATATGCCACAGCCAAAGAGTTAATTAGGCAAGGAACAGAAGTTTATTTTATTGCCCGCAACATAGAGCGGGCACAAGCGGTGAAAGCAGAACTGGGCGCAAAAGGTTTTTTTATTGCCGACTTATCTTCGCAAAAATCAATCAGAAAAGCAGCCGCAGAAATTGAAACTCAGCTACCCATTGTAGATGTGCTCATCAATAATGCCGGAGGAGTGGCTACCGAGTTTATTTTGACGAATGATGGCATTGAGCGCACCATTGCCACCAATCACTTCGCCTACTTTCTGTTAACCAATTTGCTGTTAGAAAACATTAAAAAATCTGAATATGCGAGAATAGTGAATGTTTCGTCAGACTCGCATTACAGAGGGAAAATAGATATAGAATCATTTACCCAAAACAAGGGATACTTTGTAAACACTGCCTACGCACAATCTAAGCTGGCTAATGTGCTGTTTACAAAAGAATTAGCCAAAAGATTGTCCAACACTCATGTTACCGTAAATTGCCTCCATCCGGGAGTGGTAGATACGCAAATAGGCAATAAGGGTACGGCCTGGTACGCTGGCGCTGCATGGAAGCTGATGACCATGATTTTGGGTGTGCCCCTTGAAGAAGGCGCAAAAACATCTGTTTATCTTGCATCGTCCACAGATGTAAAAGGAGTTACAGGAAAGTATTTTGATA
This sequence comes from Chitinophagales bacterium, assembly GCA_016787045.1. Classification (GTDB taxonomy): domain Bacteria; phylum Bacteroidota; class Bacteroidia; order Chitinophagales; family LD1; genus Bog-950. Next base: position 71,348 of record JAEUVA010000038.1, on the reverse strand, counting down.
AATGCCGCGAGAAGAAACCATCAACTACCTCTGAGGATGCAGAGATGCAGAAAAAGCTGTGGGAAGTGAGTGAGCAATTGTGCCCGTTGGGATAAACAGAGGACTGTTGAATGCTCTATGAGGGTTTATCTGTTTTGTGCTGCTCATCTTGCAGCATTTTTTCTCTGAACTTGCGCTGCCCGCGCAGGTTGTACCATATCAGCACGCAAAAAACACCACAGATAATCGGGAAGTAAACATGGCGGTCAAAAACCTGTAGCGTAATTAGATTGTAAGTAGCCACTCCAAAAGCTGCTACCATGGCCATAATCCATGCTTTCTCAAAATATTCTAAAATTTTCATACGTGTATTTGTGGTTAAATCTACTTGGTTGCTTGACCCACCAGAATTAAATGATGTTTTTAACCCGCTAGCCAAAGTTGTGGGTCCAGTTTTTCTTTACCCTTCCACACTTCTATGTGCACTTTTGTAAAGTTATTATCGGTTTTATCTGAAAACAGTTTGCCCAAACTTTGTTTCACATTCACCTTTTGATTGGGTTTCACATTCACGCTTTCTATGCCCGAGTACACCGTAAAATACTCCCCATGTTTCACTATCACACAGTTTTGCAGACCCGGCAAAAAGAAAACACTCACCACTTCACCTTCAAACACCACTCTGGCATCGGCTCCTACTTCTGAGCGAATGTCCACGCCATTATTCTCTATCATAACACCCTTTAGTGCAGGATGTTCGTGCTTGCCAAATGATGAAATGATAACTCCCTTAGTTACCGGCCAAGGTAGTTTGCCCTTGTTGAGCGTAAAATCTTTGCTCAGTGCTTGCTCTTCGGGCGTAAGCGGCATCACCTCTTTTTTCTCTGTGGGTGGTGGAGCGGTATTATTTTTCTTGGCTAACTCTTCTGCTTTCTTTTTAGCTTGCCGTATTTCGTCTTCAATAATGGCTTGTATGCGGGTGTTTAGCTGTTGAGCCGCTTTATTTTTTTCTTCAATCTGTTTACGCAACTTTTTTTCTTTGTCTTGCAGTTGGGCTACAGCATTGTCTTTTTCTTTTTTCTCTGTTTCCAGTTCTTTCTTTTGCTCCGTTTGCCGCACCAACAGGTTTTCTTTTTGGTGCTTGGTATCTTCCAGAGTATCCTTTTTGGACTGCAAATCGGCAATATGCTGCTGAATAACTTTGGCTTGATTGCGCCTGTAATCAGCTACCTTTACTAAGTAATTGTATTTGCGTACGGCATCATAAAATGAATTGGCAGAAAGCAAGAAAGCCATTTCGCTGCGCAGTTGCCCGTTTTCGTAGCTCTTGCGCAACATGGCAGCATAATGCTGTTTCATTTTTTCTACTTCGGCAGTTTTGGTATCAATCTCTTGTTGTGTGGCATCTATGGTTTCATCGAGGTCGCCTATCTGGCTGCTGATGTTGCCAATCAGTTTTTCACGCGATTTGATTTTGGCTTGCAGGGTTTGTATCTCGGTTAAACTCTTCTCTTTGGTTTTTTCATTTTTTTTCAGCGCTTCTTGTATCAGCTTTATCTCTTTCTGAATTTTATCCATCTGTTGCTGAAGCTGCTCTTTCTTTTGCTTTGTAGTTTGAGCACTTACCGGAGCTATAAATAAGAACAGTATCAGCCACGCGAGCACGGTACGAAAATGTATTCCACTTCCAACTTCTAACAACCGGCCAATGATTTTGAAATTCCAACTTCTCATTCTACTATTTTGTAACGGTCGGTGATCTCAAAGGGCAAATCTACCGGCTCGTTGACGATAATTCGCGTAACATCTATGGTCAGTTTAACTATATATGTTCCGCGGTTGATTTCAACGCTCCGTTTATAGGAAAACGGTTTTCCGTTCAAATCAGTATATCCGTCAAAGGTAATTAGCATGTCTTGTTGCAGTGCTTTGTCTATCAACACCATTTTGGTGATGGTGTAGTTTTGTGGCTGCACCCATATTTTTTCTTGCAGTTTATCGGTTTCGTAATAAATCACATAAGCACTATCGTGCCAAAAAGCGGCAGAGGCCACTTCGCCAATATCCACCTTTTGGCCGGCTAAGGTTTGTTGCACCATTTTAAAAGTTACCGGAAAAAGCAACCAATCTTGCAAAAACTTAAAATCGCGGATGGCGTATTGGTTATTGAGTTTGTTGATGATTTTAAACGTATCGGGAGTAAGCAAAATGCGTGCACCTTCTACCCCCATGGCGCCAAACAAACTTCCCCAAATTATACTGTCTTTTACCAAGCGGATAGTGCCCTGAAACTCCTGCTTGGTTTCGCTGTTATCCCACATTAACTTGGTGCGGGCCGATACGGTTTTGTAATCTAACTGGTTGGCATACACGCGAGCCAGCAGTGTATCAAACGGTATTTGTGCATACGGGTTAGCTGCAATCAGCGAGTCCATGTAGCGCTCCCATTCTTTGTCTATAGCGGGTTTCTTTTGCGCAGAAACACAAACTGAAAAAATAATAAGTACTAAACAGAGAATATTTTTGTGCATGGGATATTAACTTAAAAAAACAATGCCAGAAATTGCCAAGAGCAGCTACTCTACAAATTTTTGTTCGGCAATTTTGCGGTCAAGTGTATCTGAGTCGGTACCAAGTTCTTTGGCTTTTTTCCAATTGGCCATGGCGTCAGACTTGTTGCCCAGCATATAAAGAATATCGCCATAGTGTTCAAGCAGTGTGCTGCTTTGGTCTTCACTGGCTTTGAGGGCTTTTTCCTGCCACTCTTTGGCTCCTTTGTAGTCTTTGAGTTGAAACAAAATCCAGGCGTAGGTGTCTAAGAAAGAACTGTTGTTGGGCTCTAACTGGTTGCTGTATCCGCTCATTTGTTTAGCCCGCTCTAAGTTGTGTTTGCGCAAGCTGAGGTAGTAGCTGTAGTTGTTGAGCACATACGCATTGTCGCCATCCAGCTTCAGCGATTTTTCATAAGCGCTGTCGCTTTCGGTGTGTTGGTTTAAACTGTGATACACATCGCCCAAATTGGATAAAAACTGTGCGCGCAACTTGGCATTGTCAGCACTCATTTTTTCGCCTTTTACAAATGTCTTCAAAGCTTTCTCGTACTGTTTAAGTTGGTACTCAGCACCACCTTTTAGCAGGTACAACAATGCCTGATTAGGGAAAAGTTCAATGGCTTCGGCAGATGTTTTGAGGGAATTGCTCCAATCGCGCTTGCTGTTGTAAATCAAAATTACATTTTGCCAAACCTGCACTACATCTTTATTGAGTTCCAGTGCTTTTTGATAAGCCGCCAATGCTTTATCATCTTGCTCATCCATGTACAGCAAATCGCCTTTCATGGCATGGGCTTTGGCTTCGGTAGGGTGTACATCGGTTAGTATTTCAGCAAGTTCTAATGCCTCTTTTCGTTTAGCCGGGTCTTTGCTGTTGCTTTGCACATAAGTAAGCAACAGAATGCTGATTTTGGTATCAATACCTACTTTGTCGTTCTGAAAAATACCCCGAAGGTTTTCAATGCTTTGCTCTCCGCTCGGGCTGGTAATGGTTAAACTCGTAAGCCCTAGCTGAGCTTGCGGGTTATCCGGTTCGGATTCTAATATTTTTTTATATATAGCTATGGCCTTGTCTTTCATTTTATTGGCTCGGTATAGCTCGGCTTCTTGCAGTAAATATTCGGCTTCACCCGGAAAAGCGTCTTGCAGTTTTTTGACTTCGTTTACGGCTTCGTTAAACTTGTTAAGCCGCAGGTACAGATTTTTTTTCTCTTCAATTACTTGCTCATCTATGCCAAAGTTTTTCTCAAACTGGTCGTAAATTTTTATGGCATTATCGTACTGCGCCACTCGCGAATACAAGTAGCCGAGGTTGAGGTAGTAATCAGGGTTGTTCGGAAATTTTTGGGTGAGTGTTTTGTATGCTTCCAAGGCCTCTTTACCCTTGCCCTGGTTCATGTAGATGCTGGCCAATTGTTCTAAAAACCATTTGTTGGTTCCATCTGCCTTTACGGCAGCCAAGGCAGCATTTTCTGCCTCGACCCATTTCATTTGGTTGTTGTAAATCTGTGCTAACTGAAAGTACGCATTGCCATTGGCGGGGTCGGCTTTCAAAATGTCTTTATAGCCGGTAATCGCGGCATCCCAATCTTCGGTGATTTTGGCTTTTTCGGCATCTAAAAGCAGTTGCTCAATTTTAGGGTCGTATGCAGCGTTAACTGCACCGGTCTGCTTATCGTCTTTCTTTTTGCGCTTGCTCTCTTTATCGCTTGCGCTGGCAGTGGCAGCCACAAAAAACAGGGCTAAACAAAAGCTAAATAAAAATCGGTGATGTTGGTAAATAATCATTCGCTGATGGTGTTGTGGTCGCCTATGCTCAAATCGTCAAAGCGGCCTTCAAGTTTAACATTATTCCCAATCATGCTATTGGCTATTAACTTATTTTTTAAAGTGGTACCGGTTTGCACGATGCTGTTTTTAAGTACGCAATTTTCAACTACAGAGTTTTTACCGATAGATACATGCGGGCCTACTACCGCATTTTTTATTACTACTCCTTCGTCTATAAAACAGGGATGTATAATGGTGCTGCTTTCCACAACTGCGGATGGGTGTACGAGTTTTTCGTTGGATAAAAATTCTAAAACTCGTTGATTGGTAAACACGGTAGCATCTTTGTTGCCGCAATCTAACCATTCGTCCACCTCGCCTTTGTAAAACTGAGTGCCTTTGCGCTTCATGTTTTCCATAGCATCGGTGAGCCAGTACTCACCTTTTTGTTGAATGCCGTTATCCAACAAATATTGCATCTCGCTGCGCAGATACTCACCATCTTTAAAGTAGTAAATGCCTATAATGGCTAGGTCAGATACAAACTCTTTGGGTTTTTCTACAAACTCGGTAATCACTCCGTTGGCATCCAATTTTACCACACCAAAGGCCTCGGGCTTATCTACTTTTTGCACCCAAATAATGCCGTCTTTGCTGGTGTCCATTTTGTAATCGGCCTTAAAAAGCGTATCGGCAAAAGCCACTATGATGTTTCCTTTCAAAAAATCTCCGGCACATAAAGTGGCATGTGCGGTGCCGAGTGGCACATCTTGGTAGCGAATGTGTCCGGGGGTATTTACTCCGGCTGCTATGCTTAGCAGTTGCTCCTCAATTTTTTTACCAAAATCTTCGCGGATGATAAACACAATGTCTTCTATCTTTTCATTAGTGCTTTTCATTAAGTCCTCTACCAGCCGTTGTACAATGGGCTTGCCGGCAATAGGTAGCATGGGCTTAGGAATGGTGAGTGTGTGCGGCCTTAGGCGTGTGCCCCATCCGGCCATTGGGATGATTATGCGCATGGTTTTGAGTTTTAAGTCTTGGGTTTTAAGTTTTAGGTTTTGAGTTGTTTGGGGCGGTGCTTTTAGAAGCTGTTCTATCTTTAAACTTGGTACCGGAGTGTGTACTGCTGTTGAGGTATTTGATCGAATTTACAGTTTTGCCGGTGGCATTCTCTGCCAGTTGGTACATTGTATCAAATTCATTTTGTGAGATATACTCTCTGTCCAAAGCTCTGTAAAGTTGCGACTTTACCTCGTTTAATGAGCCATTGGTTACCGATAAAAAATTGACAAATTCGTTGCGCCCACCCCTTCCAAAACCCTCAGCAATATTGTCCATGGCAGAACCGCTAGCATCATTAATTTGGTCTTTTAACTTATAATCTTTGTTGAACCCTTCTTTTTTGGTTAGCTGGAAAATGCTTTTTGATAATTCACTCGACAATTGCCATGCTTCCAAATCTTCAAATCGTTTTATAGTGGCCATAATGCAATGATTAATTTGTATCACAACTTTAAACTCCAAACTTTAAACTTAAAACATCACATCCCCGTTGACCCAAACCCTCCCTCCCCGCGTGCGGAGTCAGATAGATTTTCGGTGGTTTGCCACTCCACCTTTTGGTATTTGGCAATAATCATTTGTGCTATGCGGTCGCCATTTTTAATTGTAAAATCGGTATCTGATAAATTGATGAGCGCTACTTTTATTTCGCCCCGGTAGTCGCTATCAATAGTAGCCGGGCTGTTGGGTAGCGTAATGCCGCTTTTGAAAGCCAGCCCGCTGCGAGGGCGCAGTTGCGCTTCGTAGCCATCGGGTAGTTCAATAAATAAACCGGTGGGAATAAGCATTCGCTGCATGGGTTTAAGCACCACATCACTATCTATAAAAGCGCGAACATCCATACCGGCACTGCCGTTAGTTTCGTAAGCGGGCAGCGGGTTGCTGCTACGGTTGATGATTTTTATTAGCATGAATAGCAAACCAATACAAAGTTTCGGAAGTGCAAAGGGTTGGTAATAGAAGTACAATAAGCAACTTACAACATCTTATTCTCTGCCAGATACTCCGCAATCTGTACCGCATTGGTAGCGGCTCCTTTGCGGAGGTTATCGCTCACAATCCAGCAGTTGAGCGTGTTCGGCTGGCTTTCGTCTCTGCGCAGGCGGCCCACAAAAGTTTCATCTTTATCGTGCGCATGTATAGGCATGGGGTATTGCAGGTTTTTTACATCATCTACCACTACCACACCCGGTGAATTACTGAGAATGTGGCGCACTTCAGCTAAATCAAAATCGTTTTCAAACTCAATGTTTACACTCTCACTATGCCCGCCAATGGTGGGTATGCGCACGGTGGTGGCCGTTACGCGGATGCTACCATCCCCCATTATTTTTTTGGTTTCGTTCACCATTTTCATTTCTTCTTTGGTGTAGCCGTTATCCAAAAAAACATCTATGTGTGGTATGGCGTTCATATCTATTTGATACGCATAAGCCATTTCGCCTTTTACTCCTTTTCTTTCGTTCATCATTTGGTCCACCGCCTTTTTGCCGGTGCCGGTTACGCTTTGGTAGGTGCTCACAACCACTCGCTTTATCTTGTATTTTTCATGCAGCGGCTTTAGCACTACAACCATTTGTATGGTGCTGCAATTGGGGTTGGCAATAATTTTATCAGTGGTTTTAAGCACGTGTGCATTCACTTCGGGCACTACCAAGGGCACGTTTGGCTCCATACGCCATGCCGATGAATTATCAATAACAGTACAGCCGGCTTCGGCAAACTTAGGCGCCAGCTCTTTAGAGGTAGAGCCACCGGCCGAGAAGATAGCTACTTGTGGTTTTTTGTCAATAGCCGCTTGCCAACTTACAATTTCATATTCATGGCCTTTAAAAGCCACTTTTTTGCCCACGCTTTTTTCGGAGGCCACAGGAATCAACTCCGTTACCGGAAAATTTCTTTCGGCTAATACTTGCAACATTTTGCTGCCCACCAATCCGGTGGCACCCACTACGGCTACTTTCATTTGTACTTGTTTTTGGAGCGGGCGAATATAAAAGCAGCCAAACAACTTGTGGTTGTTTGGCTGCTGTTTTTTTGTTAGGCAAAGTGGAGCTTGTCTAACTATTTATGGGCGGACAGTCTTAAAAATTAAAGCTCACATTCACCGAGTACGTGCGGTAATTTTTTTCGCTGAGTACTACGCGGTCTTTGCCGGGCTGATAAAAGCGCTCTTTGTCAGGTGTTTGATTTTGGTAGAAAATACTCTTGCGGGCAATGATGTCGCTGATAGTAAAGCGCAGGGTAATTTTATCCTTCCAAAGTTTCTGAATAATCTGCATATCCAATAGTGGTCTCCAGTGCTCGTACCAACTTGGGTTTCCCACTTCGCCAATGGCGTACAAACGTTGGCCTACCTGATTGTAAAGTAACGATGCACCGGTTTTTGTTTTGGGGTGCATGTAGCTTAAGCCCACGTTTACAATGTATGGCGATTGGCCTTGCATACCGCGCTTGAGTTCTTCGCCCGCGCTGTTTTTTACGTTGCGCAAGTCCACACGGCTGTAGATGTATGCTACGTTTGTGGTCAACACGAGGTCTTCTAACTTAGGGTGAGCAAAACCAAAATTTTTGCGCAATTCTATTTCGGCACCTACCAGGTTGGCTTTACGGGCGTTGCTGTATACAAACTGTGGTACACCACCGGCACCAATGGCATTTAGCTCAATGGTATTGGTGAAGTTTTTATAGAACACTCCGGCAGAAATCATTTGCCCTTTGCCCATGTACCACTCCCAGCGCAAATCGGCATTATGAATGAATGTTTGCAGCAGGTTTACGTTGCCGGTCAGGTTCACATCGCGCACAAAATCGTAATACACAAATGGCGAGACCTCACGAAACTCGGGGCGGCTCATGCTCTGCGAATAAGAAGCGCGGAGGTTCATTTCTTCGGTCAGTTTGTAAATCAAATTTACAGATGGCAGCAACGGGAAAGCCATTTTTACATTGCCCAAACTATCGGCTTTGTACGCTCCGCTGTAGTAGTTTTTGTAGTAGGTAGTATCCACCAGTTTAGATTGGATGGTAGGTGCTCCGCCTTCTGGGTCGGGGATAATATCAAAATCAATTTTGGCGGGCGAAGTGAGCGATTGTTTAAACTGCTCAAAACGGAAGCCCCACACGGCTTTAAAGCGCGAGCCAATGTTGTTTTCCATCATCACATAAGCGGCATGTGTGGTAGCTTTGGCGTTGTACATATCGCTGGGGAAAGCCACCTGATTAAGGGTGAGTTTGCCGTTGTCAAAATTTTGCTGGTTGATGATGTTATCTACGTTTTGGTCAAAAAACATAGAGTCGCTGCTGTAGCTGGCGCTGGTGTAATCAAAAAACAAGTTGCGTGCGTTAAACTCGCGCTGGCGCTGCTGAAAATAGTAGCCCACAGTAACGGCTTGTTTGTTTTTCTTGATTTCGAAAGGTATGGTAAGGTCTGTACCTGCATTGTACACGCGCTCTACTAAGTTGCTATAAAACAAGGCACTGAGTTTAGGGTCAGAGCCACCATTTTGTATTTGGTAAAAAAACTGTCCGTTGTATCCATTAGGGCCATAAGGAGTGGTATCACTACTACTATAAAAACGCTCGTAACTATAGCGCATAGTTTTGGGTTGCTCGCGGTTCACCATCACTACACCGCCATTCCATTTCCACTTTAGGTTGTTTCCAAATATGTGTTCTCCCGATAGGTTGGTGTTTAATACACGGGCACTCGTAAATTCCAAGCTGGTTCTGCGTTGTTCGGTGGCGCTAAAGTAACTTACCCCATCGCGCATAAAGATGTTATTGTCTGAGTTGATGGTGTAAATATTGCGTAGCGTTATCTTATGATTGTTTTTAATAATTATGCCTAAGCTGGCTAATGCAGCAGTGGTTACAGAGTTGTTGTAGCGGTCATCAGTATAGTCGCTGTACAGCGAGCCATCGGCATCTATACGGGTGCGGGTACCTTCTGAAAAACGCAAGTTGTTGTTGTACGATAAGGCAAACACACCACCCACCTGAATATCTTTTTTGCGCACCGCAAAACCACCGCTCACTTGTATGCTCTGCCCTGGGTAAGCCATTTTGCGCTCGCCCACCCGCCAACTGCTGTTATTAATCTGCTTACCTAACTGCACCAATTGTGGAGCACCGGCTGCGCCTTTCAAACGAATATCATTGAGTTGAATAATGTCTGGAAAAGTACTGGGCAGCTTTCTAACGGAGTTATCAAACCCCAAAAAATCGATTTTGCTGCCTTCATACGTCTTAAACGGGCGGAAGGTGGTGCCTTCAGTAAAACTCTGGCCTATGGTTACGTTGATGAAGTTTTTCTCTGGTATATCGCGGCTGTTGAGTTGTATAATGCCACCGGCCCATTCGCTGGGTAAGTTGGGCTGGCCGGTTTTCATGATAATGATATTGTCTAATATGTTGGATGGAAAAACATCAAAAGCAAATGCTTTGCGGTCTGGCTCGGTACTGGGTAGCACCACGTTGTTGAGCATGGCCATATTGTACCTATCGGCCAGACCGCGGATAATGGCAAACTTGCCATCCTGTATGGTAGAGCCGCTTACACGCTTTATTACATCACCCGAGCTGCGATCGGGCGAGCGTTTCATTTCTTCATTGCTGATGCCACTTTGCATCACGGTGCTGTTTTTTTGCATCACCACTACGGCACTTTCGTTGTCTCTGCGCTGTATAGTGGCGGTTACTACCAACTCATTGAGGTTTACATTGTCTTCTTGCAAAGTAAGGTTTAGCGATGTAACCTCTCCAGGTTTTACCTCTGCCTGTTGCTCCAATTCTTTGTAGCCCATGTAGCGCACCTTAACCTTATGTTTACCTGCGGGTACTTTTGCAATAGTAAAATTGCCATCCAAATCGGTAGCTGCTCCAAGGGTATTGCTCTCGTCCACGGTTACGGTGGCACCAATGAGGGTTTCACCGGTTTTGCTATCTACAATCTTGCCCGATATTACCCCGTTTTGTGCTTGTGAGAGAGTAATAGTAAATAGAGTTACGAGGGCAAAAAGTAATTTTGTTCCTTTCATGCTGATTATTTTTTGCTGCCGCAAACGTATCGTAGCAACTATACCTCAACATGAAGAGTGTGTTAAGCAATGGTTAAACCGAGTAAAAAAATGACAGTGAACAGATTAGCTGTAAGGTAGTGTAATCTTAATTACTAAGTAACATTAAATTAACGCAGTAAAAACAGTTTTGCAACAAATAAAATGGTATATGGATGTGAATGACGTTAAGGTTTTGTTAGTAGATGACGAGGCAGATGTGTTAGACTTTATGAAGTACAACTTAGAGAAAGAGGGCTTTTGGGTATATACCGCCCGCGATGGCATGGAAGCCATCCAACTGGCCAAAAAAATTAATCCGCACATCATTATTTTGGACTTAATGATGCCCAAGTTAGACGGGATAGAAACCTGCCGTGAATTGCGCACTATGCAGGAGTTTAAAAACACCATTATTGCTTTTCTTACTGCCCGCGATGAAGACTACAGCCAGGTGGCAGGGTTTGAAGTAGGAGCCGATGATTACATCACCAAACCCATTAAGCCGCGGGTATTTATCAGCCGCATACGGGCGCTGCTCCGCAGAATGGAGAGCCACAGTGGCGTTGCCAAGCTAAATGTGGGGGGCATAGAAATAGACCGGGAGCGATATTTGGTGATAAAAGACGGACAAGAAATTACACTGCCTCGTAAGGAATTTGAACTATTGAACCTGCTGGCTTCCAAGCCAGGTAGAGTGTTTAAGCGTGATGAAATTTTGAGCAAGGTTTGGGGCAACGACACTATAGTTGGCGACCGTACAATAGACGTACACATTCGCAAACTCCGCGAAAAAATTGGTGAAGATTTTTTCAAAACCATCAAAGGTATTGGCTATAAGTTTGATGCATAAATGTTTAGCCGGATACGGGCAATCGTTAAAAAGTACATAGAGCTACATAAAAAACTCCCGCAACGCAGCGGGAGTTTTTTTTAGATATACTAGTTGAAGTACTAACGAGGGCCACCCGGTCTTGGGCCACCTGGGCCACCGTTGCCACCACCGCCCGGAGGTGGGCCGTACTGTCCGCCACCCGGAGGAGGACCACCGGGTCCGCCACCATCGGGGCCTCTGCCACCCGGGCCACCACCATGTTTTTGGTCGCGGTACTCTTGTACTTTTTTGCGGAATTCATCCTCTAAACCATACAATTTATTTACCTTATCTTTTCCTAAGCAACCTTCAAATTCGGTTTTGTATTTTTTCTTGAGGTCAAGTTTCTTTTGTTCAAAGTCCAGTTGCTGCTCGGCAGTGGGCTGCTGGCCTGCACCGGGTTTAAAGTTTTCGCGCAGCGTGTGCAGGTCGGTTTGGTACTGGTTGTACATCGGCCAAAATTTTTGTGCTTCGGCAGGTGTCAGGTTCAACTGTTGTGAAATAAAGGCAATACGCAGTGCCTGAATTTTTTCGTGCTGTGAGCCACCGGCCGGAGGGGTGGCATTTTGAGCTGTGGTTGTGGCGGCAAACAGCAGCGCTGTAGCGGCAACAAGCAATAAATTTTTCAAGTTTTTCATGTTTTAAGTTTGTTTTAGTCAACCAATGTATTCAGCTCGTCATCGGTTAATTGTTGCAGCATAGACGCATCAAACTGCTGCTGGTTTAATACTTCGGTTTCGTTGATAGAAATTTCTAATACACTTTCACCAAATTCATCGGCATGGCTGAGCATATACGCATCTAATGTTTTGGTGTCTATTTTTTCTAACTGGCACAGTAAGTCACCTTGTTTGCAAGCAGATTGTGGCGGAGTAAAAAAGTAAAACATACCCACCACCAACACCGCAGTAACTCCTGCATAGGCCATGGCGTATTGCGGTTTAAAAATGGCAGCAGCTATGTTATCTAGTACATTGTTGAGTGATTGTAGCCATGCCAGTGTAGCAGGTGAACCGGCAATCTGTTTTTGCATTTTGGCCGGAAACCCAATAAAATATCCGGCAGGCACTTCTATTTGCTCTTTGGATTTGAGTGTGGCAAGAGTGGGTGCTATTTGAGCTAACTCAGCGGCTTGAACTTTTTGGAGCATTTGCGTACCAAATTGGTTGAAGTAGCCGCTGGGTACTTCTTTATGCAGCTGATTTTTTAATGACTGAAGTGCTGCTTCGGGCAAGTTGATGGGCTGGGTTTCCGCGTCAATCAACTCAATCATTTTTGCCGGAAAATTTTCCAGATAACCCGCAGGCACAGCCGGAAAGTACAACCGCTCTCTTTGTGATAGCGCGGGAGCTATCTCTTTCAATTCGTCTTGTATGTGCTTACTTGGTTTCATAACTTATTACGGTAGCTCTGATATGTATAGTGGTCAAAAGTTTAATCTGTGCTTAGCAAAAATTTCTCAATTTTTTGTGCGGCATGGTGGTAGCTGGCTTTGAGCGCACCTTCGCTGGTGCCCAACACCTCACTCATTTGCTCGTAGGGCATCTCATCATAATAGCGGAGGTTAAAAACCAACTTTTGCTTTTCGGGCAGCGTGTCTATAGCTCGCTGCAATTTTTGCAAAATGGTATCGCCATCTACTTGGTGGCTATCACCTTTTATATAGTTAGAAGGAGAATAGCTGCGTTCATCATCATCGCTATCCGGTCCATCGAAACTGATAGTGGCTTTGCGGTTGCGGCTATTGATAAACGTAATGGTTTCGTTTGTGGCTATGCGGTAAATCCAAGTAAACAGTTGTGAGTCAGCGCGAAAATTTTCTAACCCTTTCCATATCTTGATGAACGTATTTTGCATCACATCATCGGCATCATCGTGGTTTTGCACCATTCTGCGGATGTGGTAATAAATGCGCTGCTGATAAGTTTCTATAAGCAGGGTGTACGCTTTTTCGCGTTTGCCGGAATGAAAAAGTTCCAATAATTCCTTATCAGTCATCGGGTGGTGGTTGTGCTGTGATGACAAGGGTAACAAAAAGAAGTTTAACCCCGGCTAATTGCAGTAGTGCCTATTTTTACTTTTTTTAAACATCCCAATCGTAAATGATTACTTACCAAACCACTATTGAGAAATTTGAAAAGCAAGGCGAAAAAACCGGTTGGACGTATGTAACTATACCGGCAGAAATAGCACAGAAACTGAATCCGGGTGTAAAAAAATCGTACCGCGTAAAAGGAAAGTTAGATAACCATACTATAAACCAAGTTGCACTATTGCCAATGGGAGAAGGCGATTTTATATTGCCCTTAAACGCTGCTATGCGCAAAGCGCTTGGCAAGCGCAAAGGTGCAACGCTGCAAGTATGTTTAATGCTAGACGAAAGCGTTTTTAAATTTTGCGAAGAACTAATGATGTGCTTAGAAGATGACCCAAAAGCCATGCAGCATTTTAAGTCGCTCAGCAACTCGGAGCAAAAGTATTTTAGCAAGTGGATAGACAGTGCTAAAACTGATACTACCAAAGCCAAGCGCATTACTCAAACGCTCAACGCCATGCACCGGGGCTTTGGGTACGGGCAAATGATAAGGGAGATGAGGGGAGAAAAGGAATAGACGCATGAACAGTTTTGTTAGGGGTACACAACGTAATTTTTCACCCAGCACACTGCATCACTTCCGCCATTATATTCGCCCCATGCACGATTTGAAAATTTACAATACGCTTACTCGCCAAAAAGAAGTTTTTAAACCCATCAATGCACCTCATGTAGGCATGTATGTGTGTGGACCAACGCTATATAGCCATGCTCACTTAGGCAATTGCCGCACTTTTCTTTCGTTCGATATTGTGTTTCGGTATTTGCAACACCTGGGGTACAAGGTACGCTACGTACGCAACATTACCGATGTGGGTCACTTAGAGAGCGATGCCGATGACGGAGAAGATAAAATAGCCAAGCGCGCCCGCTTAGAAAAACTGGAACCCATGGAGATAGTGCAGTTATATGCCGTGGACTTTCATCAGGTGTTAGATCAATTTAACTTACTGCCGCCAAGTATAGAGCCAACCGCCAGCGGCCACATACCCGAGCAAATAGAAATGACTAAACAAATTTTGGAAAATGGTTTAGCGTATGAAGTAGATGGCACCGTATGGTTTGATGTAGAAAAATTTGCCAAAACATATCCGTACACCCAACTTAGCAACCGCAACTTAGATGAACTTTTAGATGGTACCCGCGATAACTTAGAGGGACAAAACGAAAAACGCGGCCGGTTAGATTTTGCTCTTTGGAAAAAAGCCAGCCCCGAGCACATCATGCGCTGGAACAGCCCCTGGGGTGAGGGTTTCCCTGGTTGGCACATTGAGTGCAGCGCCATGAGCACTAAATATTTGGGCGAGGAGTTTGATATACACGGTGGCGGTATGGATTTGATACCTACCCACCACACCAACGAAGTGGCACAACATGCGGCCTGCCATCATAAAAACCCTGCGCGCTACTGGATGCACACCAATATGCTCACAGTAAACGGGCAAAAAATGAGCAAGTCGCTTGGCAATTCGTTTTTACCTGCGCAGTTGTTTAGTGGCCAGCATCCGCTGCTGGAGCGCGGCTACTCGCCTATGGTTGTGCGCTTTTTTATGCTGCAGGCACACTACCGCAGTACGTTAGATTTTTCAAACACCGCCATACAGGCAGCCGAAAAGGGCTTGCAGCGATTGATGAGTGCTGTAAAACTATTGCCGCTGTTAAAAACTTCCGAAACCTCATCTGTTAACGTGGTTGCTCTGCATGATGCGGTATATGCTGCCATGAATGACGATTTTAATACCCCTGTAGCCATTGCCGAGCTGTTTGACGGAGTGCGAATGATTAACTCCATCAACGATGGGAAAGACACCCTAACCGCCACGGACAAAGAACAGTTAAAAAAATTATTTAATGAAATAGTGTTTGATGTTCTTGGATTAAAAGAAGAAACCGGGGAGAGTGCCGAAGTGGTAGATGGATTAATGAACCTTATTCTTGAATTGCGAAAAGATGTGCGGGCCAAAAAGGATTTTGCGGCCAGCGATAAAATACGCGATGAACTGGCCAAACTGGGCATACAAGTGAAGGACAGTAAAGAAGGGGTGAGTTGGATAAAAAGTTAACAGCACGTTTACGAAACTATTCAGCTACACCCATTTACCCCATAAAATTTTTTAATCTGAATATTCAAACCATGTTGCTGAAAAGTATCTTACCGATTGTAGTGGCAATGATAGTTTCGATTGTTGCTCTTCTATCCTGCGACAGGTGCAATCAACCTACTCCGCCTCCCGTTCCCGAAAAAGAAGTGGTAGTTAATGCCCCTTCATTCAGCAGCGATACAGCATATTACTACATAGATAAGCAACTCTCTTTTGGCCCGCGCCACATGAATAGCAAAGGCCACGAAGCATGTGCCACCTATTTGATAAATGAGGCAAAACGGTTTGCCGATACCGTTTACACCCAAAAATTTGATGCTATAGGATACGATGGCACGAAACTCAAAAGCACCAACATTATTGCCTCATTTAATCCAAAAGCAACCACTCGCATTTTGCTCTGCTCACATTGGGACAGCCGCCCCTGGGCCGATCAAGATGACTCGGCAAGTACAGAACCCATTTTGGCCGCCAACGATGGCGCCAGTGGTGTTGGTGTGCTGTTAGAAATAGCCAGAGCGATACGAAGTACAAAGATTAATATTGGAATTGATCTGTTTTTTATTGATGCAGAGGACTATGGCAAGCCTGGATATGATAACTCTTACTGTTTGGGCTCGCAGTATTGGGCAAAAAATCCGCATGTATCCGGCTACAAAGCCGATTTCGGTATTTTGCTGGATATGGTAGGTGCTCCGGGGGCTACTTTTGCCCGTGAGGGTAACTCTACGCTATACGCCTCTTGGGTGCAGGATATGATATGGCAGAACGCTTCTAAGCTGGGCTTCAGTAATTTTTTTATACCTAAAAGTATTGGCGCAATTACAGATGATCACCTATACATCAACCAAATCATTGGCATACCAACTGTAGATGTCATTCACCACGACCCTACATCGCCCTCACAAACTTTTGGGCACTATTGGCATACTCATGCCGATAATATGAGTGCCATTGACAAAACTACCCTTCAGGCAGTAGGCAACGTGTTGTTGTACACCATATACAGATACCAAGCGGAGCAAGTTGTAGCAGTCAACTAACCTTGTACTTTTTTTAGTACTACACACAACATCCTGTCAGTTGTGCGCGTTAAATGTTTATTGAGTGTTGATAAGTTCACGGCTGTAAAACTATGTATATGAAGAAGCACTTGGCAGGGTTGTTATTGGCTATTGCTGTTTTGCCGGTTACGGCTCAGCAGAAAGAAATAATACAGCAATACATTGAACAGTATAAAGACATTGCCATTGATGAAATGGTGCGTGCCAAGGTGCCTGCCTCTATCACTTTAGCGCAGGGCTTGCTGGAAACAGGAGCAGGCACTTCAACACTCTGCCTTAAGTCAAACAACCACTTTGGCATTAAGTGCAAGGAAGAATGGACCGGAGGAAAATATTACCACGATGACGATAAACCCAAAGAATGCTTCAGAGTGTACGGCAATGCCCGCGAGTCATACAAAGACCATTCTGATTTTTTGGCTTCGCGCAAGTGGTACGCTCCGCTTTTTCAGCTTCCTATTACCTCGTATAAATATTGGGCTTACGGGTTAAAAGAAGCCGGATACGCCACGCATCCACAGTATGCCACCATGCTAATTAAGTATATTGAAGATTACAAACTTTTTGAATACGATAACATAGGCGTTGCCAAGATTGAAGAGAAAGAGAAAGGCATTTTGGTTCAAAAAGAAGTGGCTCCCACAGAGGTAGTAACGGTAAATAGTAAGAGTGTGAGCGAAACCAAACCAACTGCACACCATACTGAAATGAAGAAAGCCGCCAGCGGTCGCCAGGAGTATGTGGTTAATGGAACCCGCGCTGTTAAGGCAGTAGGCAACGAAGACCCACTAACCATTGCGTTTGAATACAACATTGACTATTCATGGATAATGCTTTTTAACGATATGAGTACCGGTGATAAGTTTAAAGAAGGCCAGTATATATACCTCCAAAATAAGAAACCTAAAGGAGCAGAGGTGAGTGTTACGGTACTGCCCGGTGAAAGCATGCACGATGTATCACAACGCACAGGAGTTAAACTGCGCAACTTGTACTACATTAATTCTATGCGGCCCAACGATCAAGCGTATGCCGGAGAAGTGCTGTCGCTGCAAGAAAAGCGGGCACAATCACCCCGTACCATGTCTTATGCCGAATACCTCAAGCAGCAAGCTGGTAATAACCCGCAAACCCAAAACGAACCGCGCCCTACAGGCAAAGCAGAAAAAGAAACTGGCGACTTGCCCCGCACAGCCATCATCAAAAACATGCAACAATATCAGGTACAACACACGGATACGTTGTATGAAATTGCCTCAATGTTTAATACCACTGTAGAGCAACTCAAAGAGTGGAACGGATTGGCCAATGCCGACCTGCGCACCGGGCAAACGCTGGTAGTAGCCAAGTAGTTAACCCATCTTAACACACAACTAAAACCGGTTTGGTTTGTTTTGTCGTAAGTAAACGACTATGAACCGAATATTGATTTACACACTAGTTTCGCTTTTGTCTGTTCCATTGCAGAGTTGTGCGCAAAAAACAGCCAACAAAAACACTACTACTAAAACTTACCACAACCACATGACAGATACCATCACCATTGGCGGAGGGTGTTTTTGGTGCACCGAAGCAATTTATCAAAGATTAAATGGAGTATTGAGTGTAACTTCCGGTTATGCCGGAGGAAAAGTTAAAAACCCCACATACAAAGAAATTTGCACCGGACTCACCGATCATGCCGAATGTGTGCAAATCGTGTTTGATACATCAAAAGTATCTCTCATAGAAATATTGCAAGTTTTTTTTAAAACACACGACCCCACTACGCTCAACCGTCAGGGAAATGATGTGGGCACACAATACCGTTCAGTTATCTTCTATGCCAATGAAGAGCAAAAGAAAATTGC
Source organism: Chitinophagales bacterium (assembly GCA_016787045.1). Lineage (GTDB taxonomy): Bacteria > Bacteroidota > Bacteroidia > Chitinophagales > LD1 > Bog-950. The sequence continues at coordinate 52,940 of JAEUVA010000038.1, read as the reverse complement.
CGGAGAGGTGATTAGCGGGCTGCAAAAGTCAGGGGCATTTAACGATCCTATTGTAACCACACTAGAACCCTTAACGGTGTTTTACAAAGCCGAAGATTATCACCAAAACTATTACAACGAAAATAAAAACAGCAACCCCTACTGCACTTTTGTCATTGTACCCAAGGTAGAGAAATTTGAAAAATATTTTGCCGATAAACTAAAGAAGTAGCTGATTGGTACGGCTAAGTCGCAAAAAATAGTAGGTTTGAGCGAAAGCCAAACAATGGAAAAGTTAGTTCGCCTGAAAGACAAAACGTTTCGGCTCTACAAAAGCGAGAGCGAAATACTAACAACTGTTAGGGCTGTAGCGCATCAGATAAATGATGATTATATTGGTAAGCGACCATTGTTAGTGCCGCTGCTCAACGGTTCCTTTATGTTTGCTGCCGATTTGATGAAAGAGCTAAAGCTGGATTGTGAGATAAGTTTTGTAAAGGCAGCTTCATATATCGGTACGCAAAGCTCTGGCAACGTATCTGCACTTATCGGGTTAGCCGAAAACATAACCGACCGACACATTATCATTATTGAAGATATAGTAGATACCGGCAACACATTGGCCAAAATTTTGCCCGGATTACAACAACAAAACCCCGCATCACTCAAAATTGCCTCTCTTTTAGTAAAGCCCGAAGCCCTACAGAACCGTCTGCATGTAGATTATATAGGCATGGAAATTCCCAATGAGTTTATAGTGGGATATGGATTGGATTATGATGGACTGGGGCGAAACTTGAGAGACATTTATCAGGTAACTACAGATTAATTTGGCGATACACAACTATCCGCGTAGAATTTACATCTTTGGTGAATAAACTTCTGAGTATGCATAAACGATTACTCCCCGTTTTGATTTTATTGATTAGCGGAAACGCACACAGTCAATTACTTGTCAAAAACAATATAAACTGGCAGCAGTATCTCTCTAACCTAATGGGTGGAGAGTGTGTAGCTATTTCAAATGTAAGCTACCAAGGCCCACCTCAGGCGTTCAGTTATTTTGAAGATAGTGCAGTTTCGTTTGGTATTTCCAGAGGCATCGTCATTTCCACCGGTATTGCGAATACAGACTTGAGTTATCCGGCTGGTTTTTTTGCCAGCACCAACCTCAATATGCCCGGAGATATAGATCTTACCAATTCATTGCAACAAACTTCCGGCACATCGTATGTTACCTATGATGCCGTGAAAATTGAATTTGATTTTAGCAGCCCGGTGTTAGACACGGTGTTCGTCAACTATGTATTTGCATCAGAAGAGTATCCGGAGTATGTATGCACCAGTTTCAACGATATTTTTGCATTTTACGTAACGGACCCTACTAACAGTACCACACAAAATATCGCCACTATACCCGGCACCAACTACCCGGTATCTATTAACAATATCAATAATCTACCATGCACTTTAGCCCCGCAACTCTATATAGATGGTACCAATTCTACACTCCATTGCTTTGATGGATATACCGTGCCACTCACCGCATCATTCATAGCACAGCCAGGCATTACTTACCATTTAAAAATAGTAATTGCAGATGCCGGTGATGGTGTGTTTGACTCAGGCGTGTTTCTACAAATACAAGATGGTATGCAGAATGTGGCCGGTCATGCAAAATTTCAAGGCAACAGCGCACTGGGTGGCGAGGTGGAGTTGTTTGGCTATAATCTGGACTCTACACAGGCAAACCCAGCGGGTACAGCCACAATCGGCAGTAACGGAAATTTTATTTTTAATGGGGTGCCCTTTGCCACATATATTGTAAAAATTACATTAGACACTTTGCTTCATCCGGGTGCAGTACCTACTTATTACGATAGTGTCTTCCTTTGGAACGATGCCACGGCTATCAACCTTAGTTGCGACTCACTGGCTTACGGTTTCAATGCTCTGAAACTATTACCCACCACCGGCAATGGAACAATTAGCGGCACATTGTTTAGCAGTTACGGCACATTTAAAACCGATACGGCTGATGGCTATGCCACCAACGTTAGCGTATGGCTGGCTGATGCTGCAAGTAAAATTCCAGTGGCACACACACGTACGAATAATGCTGGCCAATATCAGTTTAATCAGGTGCCAGATGGTGTTTACAAGCTGTACGTGGATTTGCCGGTGCTACCTATGGATAGTGTGCGTGAAGTGCTAATTGCCAATGGCGCACTTACGCATACTGCACAAGATTACCTGGTTACTCCAAACAGTATAAAAGTATACAAGGCAGAAGAAGTTTCGGTAGGGCTACCCGGACAAAACCCCGTAGCTTTGATTTATCCTAACCCTGCAAAAAATGGTTTAAACATTACAGCCAATAGCATTATTGAGCGAGCAGAACTTTTTAGCGTTAGCGGGCAGTTGCTGAGTACCTACCAGATAAATCAAAATACCTTCAGCATTCCGACTCTCGGGCTAATGGATGGATTATATTTTATTACAATGAGTGGGGCGCAGTTCCAATCCATTCATAAATTTAGTGTAAGTAAATAATGGTTATCGTGTGGCTAAGTTGCCCAGCGTCCATTTAAGCAAAGCATCTGTTTTGTAAAACTTGGCTTGTAGTTCGCGTAGTTTTACTTGCGATTCAAGATACCGGTTTTCTCGGGCGTTCACTAAGAATAATGAACTTTCACCATTTTGGAAGCGAATGGTTTCTCCATCAAACAGGCGTTGAAATCCTTCTAACGATGATTGATAAATGCGGGTTTGTTGCTGTAGAATAACCAATTCATTATAGTAAGACTTGAGTTTGTTGACTAACTGCTGTGTTTTGTTATCTAACTCATAGCGGGCATACTCAATTTTTAACCGTGTCAGTTTTAGCTCAGCACGCCCTTGAGTAAAAGATAAAGGCATAGAAAAATTTACCCCGAACTTGTAGTTGTTGGTAAACAGAATACCGGCATCGCTTTTAAAATTGAATCGCTCGCTCAGTACGTTGTAGCTGGCATTGAGTGTGGGTTTTAGGTTCTCGATTTTTAATCTACGCTCAATGTCTAACTGGCGGAGTTTAAGTCTATAGTTCAATAACTCCGGGTGCGATTGACGAAGTTGTACTTCTAATTCATCCACTTGGCTTAGCAAAATTTCTACCTGCAAAAATTCAGACGAAAGGGGTGAGGGCAGAAGAAGAGTATCAAATGGACGTGGTTGTCCATTGTCTAACCAAAGGTAATTGGCAAGCTCAAAACTAGATTTTACAAAATGTAGTTTGGCTTCGGCTTGTTGCAGTTGCCTGCCTTGCAGTTGAGTAAGGGCTTCTATAGTATCAATGGCTGGTCTGTCGCCTAACTGCGCAGTTTTTTTAGTAGCATCATATCGAATTTCTGCGAGTCTTACGGCCTCGTTATACACCTGTAACTCGTTGTAAGCGTAACTCCATTCGTAGTAAGCTTTAACGGCATCTAGCAGCAAGTCGTTGAGTTGTATGAGCTTTTGCTGTTCACTTGCTTCGCGAAACAACTGTGCCTGACGCAAGGCGGCCCGTTGTTTATCCATCAGCATATTTCGAAGCAGGGATACAGAAACACCCAAGTAACCTAACCCATCATCGGGCAATATTTTTTCTGGGTTGAGGTTGTTGCCATACACTACATCGTATCCGCCTTTTATTTCTATGCCATACCAGACCGGTACTTTTATGTTGTTTTCAAAATATGAGTAGTAGTTTTTTCCATCATACGTTTTGCGGTCGTAGTTAGAGTATATTGTGGGGTCCCATCCGCCCTGAGCCAACCGCAACTCTGCTAATGCCTGCTGTGGCAATAGTGCAGCTTGCTTGGCAATAGGGTGGTATTGTTTTATTATTTCAACAAACTCTGCCACAGTAAGTGTTCGCGCAGGGCTTTGTGCAGTACTTACAAGTCCAAGAATAAGCAGAATGTATAACAGGGGTATGCGAATCATTACTTCTTGGCAGTTTTTTCAGAGGCAGTGGTATAAAAGTCGGGAGGGAAACCATTGAGCTTTCGCCACAGTTCGTAGTAAAGCGGTACATCTTTTAAAAGCGCCATGCCCTTTGCGCCACCGCCTACTTTGAGTGCACGAGGCCAATCTACGTCTTGCTGATCTTCGGCAACCAATACTCTAAATTTGCCGTTATCTGAAATGCTGTTATCAATGGCCACTATATTTCCGCCAAAAGTACCGTAGCTGATGTTTTGCCAGCCGCTGAAAACAATAGAGGGCCAGCCATCAAATTGAAATCGTACTTTTTGACCTAATGAAATGAGTGGTAAGTCAACTGGGCTTACGTACATTTCTACCGCGTATTCAAAATTTTGAGGCACAATTTTTACCAGCATTTCGCCCTCTTTTACTACTTCGCCTATACCGGCTTTTACTGTGCGGGTTATTTGCCCGTTTTGAGGTGCAGTGATATAGTAAAAGGCATTGCGGATGGCATAGTTAGAAAACTGATTTTCCAGTTTGGCAATGTCGCCTTCACCGGTAGTAACCATACTTAGCGTGGCAAATTTTTCAGATGCAGCTTTCGCTATTTTTTCGCTGTATTCGCGATCGGTTTGGTTGAGCTCTATGCGGGCATTGAGGTAGTCGTTTTTGGCGTTGGTAAACTTGTTTTCGGCAATGGTACGCTTGGCCTCCGCATTTTGAAGGGCTTGCTTTCGCTGTTCTAACTCTGTGAGTGATTTTAATCCTGCATCGTATAATTCTTTTTGTCGCTTGTATTGCTCTTGCGAAATACTAAGTTCTGTTTTGGAGGCCTCCAGCGCCATGCTGTCGCTCTGTACATAAAGGATGGCTTGTTGTATTTTGTTGCGCAGTTGCTCCAACTTTAGGTCGCGCGCCTGAGTTAGCGCTAACAATTGGTTGTCTATAGCTACTACTTTATCTCGATAAAAATCGACCGTTTTTTCTTTGGCTTTTATTTGGTCATCGGTGCGCTGCAAAAGCTGAGGGTCTAAGTAGGTTTCTTTCACTTCTGATATGCGAAGTATGGTGTCGCCTTTGTTTACCACATCTCCTTCTTTCACGTACCACTTTTCAATTTTTCCGGCAATAATGCTGTTTAATTCCTGAGGTCTTTGCTCGGGCATACGGGTGGTTACTACACCGGGCGCTTGTATGTTTTGTGTCCAAGGCAATAGCAGTATTACCACACCTATCAGCAGCATTATACCCATCCATTTACGGGTGCTGTGTTCTGTACCTTGCTCAAATGCTTTACGGTACGAAACGTACTGCTTGCCCAAGCCGAGGTCATCATTATCGTTTACTTTCATCCACATACGGCAATAGTTTACAAGCTGAGTAATTTGAACATTCTCTGGTAAGCCACTGTAGCCCGCACTTTTTCAAAGGAACCTACAGCACTTACAAGGCCATTTTCAAGTAAAATTATTTTGTCACATTTGGAGGCGAATAACTCATCGTTGGTAATGGCTATTAGAGTAGTTTTACAATCTTGTCCGGTTAAGTAATTGATCATAGTATCTTGCTCCACCCGCTCCAGTCCGCTCCAGCAATCTTCCAGCAAGAGCAGTTTTGGCTCTGTAAGCAGCGAACGGGTGAGCAAGATTTTATTCACCACATTTCGGGGCAATTTTTTGCCCGCAGAATCTATAATAGTGAACAACCCATTGCGTAAACTTTGTATATATGGCAATAGGCCTGTTTGTTTGGCCGTATCAAATATCAATTGATTGGAGATGTTAGCATCGCCAAGTGTAAGGTTTTCATGTAAGGTGCCCGAAAACAAATCTGCACTGGCTAAATAAACGCCTATTTCATTGCGCAAAGCATGTAGGTCGTAGTTTCCAATTGGATACTCATTAATCAATAAATTGCCTTCATAGTTGAGGTAGGCACCGGTAAACAGCCGCAGCAAAGTGGTTTTGCCCGACCCCTGCGAACCAAAAATGCAAACCTTTTCGCCTGCATTTATTTCAAAGTTTAGAGACTGTAAGATGTATTTGTCTCCATCTGAGTAGCGATAGCTGAGATTTTCCGCTTTTATGCTCAGCCCCTCTTTTTGGCAAACATCCAGCACATAAATACCACCGCTGCGTTCCATGGGTTTGTCTAACAGATAGTTTACCTTTTCAAGTGAGGTGAGCATATCATACACCACATCTAAACTGCTAATGAGTTTTTCTATACTGTTTAAAAGTAATATGATTACAATCTCTGCAGCAATGAACTGGCCGATATTAAGTTGTTGATTAATCACCAGTACGCTGCCAGCTATCAGCAGCGCTGCAGTAATGGCAATTTTAAAAAATACAAAAGCCCAATACTGTATTTGCAAAATGCGGAAGTGCGATTGCCGGGCATCTAAGTAGCCGCTCACCAATGTATCTGCTCGTTTTACGGGGTAGTCGGTCATGCCCATAAACTTGATGATTTTCACTGTGCGTGCTACTTCTTCTAACCAATATCCAACTTCGTATTTATAGTCAGACTCTGCAATGGAGGTGCGCAGCCCTTTGTGGTAAGTCAGCCAAATAATGAGCACCACCACAAAAATTAAGAACAAACCCAAGAACAAGAACCACGCGTTGTAGAAAGAGAGCAGCGCAATGCCAAAAATGATTTGTACTGTGGCTGCCGGAAAATCAAGCAGCACTTTTGAAAGGCCCTTTTGAAGTGAAGCAGTATCAAAAAAACGGTTGACCAGTTCGGGCAGGTAGTAATCGTCTACAGCAATTAAATCTAACCGCGGAATTTTATACGCAAACTGCATGCTAAAGCGAGTAAAAATCCTTCTTTGAATTCGCTCATTTACCCGCATCTGCAAAATAACCAGCCAACCATTTAGCAAAACACCTACCAGTACCACCCCAATCAGCACAACCAGCGAAGTGGATACCAGGCCGCCAAAAAGCAAGTTGATAATGCTTTGTATGCCCAACGGCAAACTTAAATAGATGATGCCACTGAGTACAGAGAAGAAATAGATGCTGGCTATTTCTTTTCGCTCTAACGCAATAAGTTTATAGAAACGCTCTAATGGCGAAAGCTCTTTTTCCATGTAATTTATTATTGATAATGCCTCAACACACGATTTTAAACTAAAAACCTAAGCGTTGCAATCTGGAGGAGGTGTAGGAGAGGCAAGAATATGTAAGCTCTCCATAACAAGGTGATGAATAAAATATTCAAACAGAAGTGACGAGCGAAACAGAAGCTGTACAGGCACAGATGTGATGTGTTTTAGCTTTTTATCAGCACCATCTTTAGCATCTTTTGATTCGTTTTTTTCTTCGGTATCTTCTTTCAACTTCTCTAAACTCAGCCGGAGGTTAGGGGTTTTGGCCATGGCATGAGAGCTGAGCTCTAAAACATTCACACACAAAAAAACGAGAATTAGGACACGAGCTATGGCTATTTTCACGGGTGCAAAACAAACCACACTTTACAAATGTTCATTGCTTTTAATTTTTTTTAAAAGACGGATAACATTCTTTAGCAAAGGGTATCTGGTTTTTTGTTTGCGGGGGCTTCTTATTTTCGTTGCTATGCTAAAATCAATGACCGGCTTTGGTAAAGCCAGCGCGCAGATAGACGATAAAACCGTTAACGTAGAGATAAAATCACTCAATAGCCAAAAGGGTTTAGATCTTAATGTAAAGCTACCATCTAAGTATAGAGCATTTGAGTATGAATTGAGAAATAAGTTGAGCATACTGCTGCAGCGCGGCAAAGTAGATGTGTTTATCTCTTTAGAACACAACACCGCTTCTTCTGAAATTTCGCTCAATCGCGAGCTCATTATCTCTTATTTTAATGAGTTTAAAAGCATAGCCAATGAGGTTGGTGTAAGCACCGAGCGCCTGCTGCCCACTATATTGCAGATGCCAGATGTAATAGGCGAAAGCCACGAAGAAGCCAGCGAAAATGAACTGGCCACCATTGAGAAAGTGGTGATGAATGCTGTTAAAGAGGTAGATGGTTTTAGGGTAAACGAGGGAAACTCTACAAAAGCTGATTTGTTGCAACGAGTTAAAAACATTGAAAGCCACGCTGCGGAGTTAAAAAAGGAAGATCCGCGCAGAATTAACGATGTACGGGAACGGCTGCAAAATAACTTAGAGCAATTTATATCTAAGGATAAAATAGATCAGAATAGGTTTGAGCAAGAAGTAATTTTTTACATAGAGAAGTTAGATATTAACGAAGAGCTTTCGCGCTTACAATCGCACTGCACCTATTTTGCGCAAATAGTGGCAGACAAAGAGGAGCTTAAGGGCAGGAAGCTGAATTTTATAGCACAGGAAATGGGCCGCGAAATCAATACCGTGGGCAGTAAAGCCAACGATGCGGTGATGCAAAAAATAGTAGTGAACATGAAAGATGAGTTGGAAAAAGTGAAAGAGCAAACCAATAACGTGCTTTAAAAATTGTGCTTTGTATTCCTCTTGAAATTAATTTTTTTGAGTTTTGAAATTATACACCAATGGCCGGACATTCATTTACACGCGTACACATTCCCGCAAAAAAGTTAGTAGTAATAACAGCACCGAGTGGTGCAGGAAAATCATCTATCGTTAAAAAGTTATTGCAGCACAACCCCGATTTGAGTTTTTCGGTATCGTGCACTACGCGTGCCAAACGCGATGGAGAAGTAGATGGTAAGCACTACTATTTTATATCGGTGGAAATGTTTAAGCAAAAAATTGCAGCCGGAGAATTTGTAGAATACGAAGAGGTGTACCCCGGTCAGTTTTACGGCACACTAAAAAAGGAAGTAGAGCGAATTTGGAACAATCGCAAAGTGGTATTGTTTGATATTGATGTGAAAGGAGCGCTCAATCTAAAGAAACAGTTTGGCAATGATTGCCTCACTATTTTCATTGCACCACCTACAAAACAGAGTTTAGAAAATCGCTTAAAGAATCGCAACACAGAAGATACTCAGAGCTTAAAAACACGCCTCAATCGCAGTGAAGAAGAGCTGGCCATGGGGCCACAGTTTGATAAGCAAGTGGTAAACCATGATTTTGATACCGCTTACATGCGGGTAAAAAATCACATTACTAATTTTTTACAACCCGCAGAAGTACACGTTCATTAAACAACACATGGCTACGCTAATTACAGAAGGAGTAGAGATAGTGGTAGAAACATCCTACCAGCAGGAGCATTCTAATCCGGCAGAAAACTCTTTTGTGCATGCGTATCGTATTACCATCATCAATCACAATAGCTTTACAGTGCAGCTTCTTCGCAGAAAATGGCTGATTACCGATAGCCACTACGGCATTAGTATAGTAGAGGGCGAAGGAGTGGTAGGCCGCCAGCCGGTGCTGTATCCTGGCGATTCGCACGAGTACATTTCCGGGTGCAACCTGCACTCCACCATCGGCAAAATGGAGGGCGTTTATATTTTTCAGAATAAACAGAATAGGGGAGAATTTATGGTCAAAGTTCCTTCTTTTGACCTGATAGCGCCCATGGTGCTTAATTAAGGTTTTCTTTAGTTCGGTCGTAAGGCATAAACACAAAACTGGTAGAAGTATCCTCTGCCACAAAAATGCACATAAACGATACAGGATTTTTGTAGGCCTGAATAAACGCAGCCGATTTATCTTTTTGAATAATGCCTTTATTGACAAAATCTTCTAAGTGCGACACATTAAAACTCCAACTAATATCAAAGTCTTCGCGTTTAATGAGGGGCAGTCCTAAGTCCACATCATTTTCTCCGCGTACGGCTACAAAGATGGGGTAATTACTCACCCCACCTTTCATCATTCCCAAAGCAATCTGCTTGATGTAATCGCGGCAGATTTCCAGGTCATCATACAATGATTTATACAGGTCTTCGTTTAGTTCCATTGCGCCTCAAACATGAATTATTTTTTTGGATATAGAAATGCAGTGTACAGCCCTATATTTCGCACCAGATGGCAAACTTAAAATTCACCTTTACGTTTTTGATAGCTATTGTTTTTACAGCAGCAGTTACTGCACAAAAAATTACCATCAGCGGTTATGTAACTGATGCAGAAACCGGGGAACAACTGATTGGCGCTGTGGTGTTTGATAAGGTCTCACAATCCGGTACTTCTACAAACAATTATGGTTTTTACAGTATTACCATAAATGCAGACAGTGCCATGCTTACCGCCTCGTATGTGGGTTTTAAGCCCACCGAAAAAACAGTGAGCAAAACATCGTCAGTAAACTTTGAATTGAGCACTTATACCGATTTAAAAGAAGTAGAAGTAAAGGCCAACCGCCAAGCCATACAACGCGAATCGCAAATGAGTACGGTGGTAATTCCAGTTACACAAATCAAAAGTATTCCGGCATTGTTGGGCGAGGTAGATGTGATAAAAATTATTCAATTATTGCCCGGTGTTCAAAAGGGTACTGAAGGAAGTAGTGGCATTTATGTGCGCGGTGGCGGGCCCGACCAAAACCTCATTTTGTTAGATGGGGTGCCGGTGTATAATGTCAATCACCTCTTTGGTTTTTTTAGTGTGTTTAATGGTGATGCCATCAATAACGTACAGTTGATTAAAGGCGGTTTTCCGGCCTACTACGGTGGCCGTCTGAGCAGTGTGATTGATATTAGTATGAAAGAAGGCAACCTCAACAATTACAATATTGAAGGGGGAATTGGGCTGCTCGCCTCGCGCCTTACCGTAGAAGGCCCGTTGAAAAAAAACAAAGGTTCCTTTATAGTAAGCGGACGCAGAACCTACCTTGATTTATTGATGCGCCCCATAGTAAAACGGCTTACCGATGGACAAGCAGATTTGGGCTATTATTTCTATGACTTGAACGCTAAACTCAACTGGAAGTTTTCGGACAAAGACCGCTTGTATGCCAGCATTTACACCGGGCAAGATGTGTTCAAAGGCATTACAAAAGATAGTTATGAAGATGCCGAAAGTAAGTCTAACTCCGGGTTAAATTTTGGATTGAATTGGGGCAATGTAACCACGGCTATCCGGTGGAATCATGTAGTTTCGCCTAAAATATTTCACAACCTTTTAGCTACTTATTCTCGTTACCGATTTAATATCAATGCCTCGTTTTATAGTAACTATACAGATAAGCAAGATGCCACGCAGAACAGCAATTTTGAAACGGGCATAAAGTACACCTCTGGTATAGACGATGTGGCACTGCGCAGCGATTTTGACTTTACGCCCAACGCTAAACATTACATTAAGTATGGTGTTAATGTGATATATCACATTTTTAGCCCGGGAGCCACGGCATACAATAGCAAGATAAACAACGTAACTCCGTTTGACACTTCTATTGGCAGCAAAAAAATACAGGCCGGTGAGTTTGCCGCATACATTCAAGACGATTGGGAAATACTTCCCCGTTGGAAAGCCAACTTTGGATTGCACTTATCTGCCTTTACTGTGCAAAAAAAGTTTTATGGCAGTGTACAGCCACGCTTTTCTACGCGTGTATTAATTATTCCGCAACTGAGTGTAAAGGGTTCATTTTGTATGATGACCCAGTATTTGCATTTGCTTACCAACTCTGGCGTAGGGTTACCTACCGATTTGTGGTTGCCGGTAACTGCAAAAATAAAACCACAACAGGCCTATCAAGGAGCAATTGGTTTGGCCTATACACTTAAAGAGCAATATGAGTTTAGCGTGGAGGGCTACTACAAACGCATGTGGAATGTGAGTGACTATAAGAATGGCGCCAATTTTATTAATAGTGCAGATGACTGGGAAAATAAACTGACACAAGGCCGCGGTTGGAGCTATGGTACAGAGTTTTTGATTCAGAAAAAAGAAGGAAAACTAACCGGATGGATTGGCTATACGCTTAACTGGACACAACGGCAATTTGCAGACCGCAACTATGGCCGGCCATTTTACTACAAGTACGACCGCAGGCACGATTTGAGTTTAGTTGTTATATACGACATCAATAAAAACTGGCGGGTATCCGGCACATTTATTTATGCCACCGGTAATGCACTTACACTACCTACCGAGAAATACGCCACACTCGTAGATGCCTATTACCCTACTACCTTTTTTGGTGGCGAGGTGCAAAACTTTGATAAAGTGAGCAACTTCCGTGTGCCCGATTACCACCGCTTAGATCTAGGCATCAACTACTCACCCGACTTGGATTTTAAAGGACTTAAATTAGATTTTAATTTAAGTATATATAACGTGTACAGCCGCCTTAATCCATTTTTTGTGTACCTGGGCCAAAGTGAAAAAGACCAGAACAAAACAGTGTTGAAGAAAGTTTCTTTATTTCCAATCATACCATCGCTTACTATTAACTTTAAATGGGGCATAGAATCCAAGCCACGTAAACCCAAACAGGCCCCCGTAGAAAATTCCAACACAAATGAAAACTGAAATAAATGCATTTTTTCTGGCCATAAGCATAATTGCGGGGTTTGTAATACTACCCTCTTGCACCCGCGATATTGATATTGACTTGCCGGAGCCGGAGAAAAAGGTTGTAGTAAATGGTGTGCTGACAGCCGGAGAAATTCCGTTGATTTTTGTATCGCGCAATGCCGGGTTAAATGCCGATTCGCAAGTGCAATACATCAACACTGCCAAGTTTATTTTAATGGAACAAGATGGATGGACAGATACGCTGGTTTATGACGGTGCGTTAGGTTATGATGGACTGTATTTTAGTGGTGCCAGTAAAAAAATTCAAGCCGGTAAGAAGTATGATATTATTGTAACTGCCGATGGCATGAAAACAGTGTATGCCACTACCGAAGTGCCGCAAACCATCACCTTTAATGCAACAGATTTAAAACGCAACAAAACCACTAGCGATGTAAACAGTGCGCTGATTTACTATGATGAGTTTAATATTCAGTTTTCCGACAACTCATCCGTAAATGACTTTTACCTGCTAACTGTGCAGACAACAGATACATTTGAATACATAGATGAATTTGGCAATCTGGTGATACAACCGGGCGAGCCGTATAATGCTTGTGTACGCACCACAGATGTGCAAATAACACAAAGCAGCGATATAGATTTTGGTGGCAGTAGCATTTTTTTGTGCGATGAGCGAATCATGTTTACCGACAAATTTTTTAATGGCCAAAGCATAAACGCCATAATTCAGATACGCACAGATAAAAACACAACGGGGTTACCTTACCAGCCCTCTTACAAAGTATATCTGAGCAAGATTACCGAGAGCTACTACAACTATATTACTACACTTAATTTGTATCAGCAAACCGGCAATAATCCGTTTAGCGAACCGGTACAGGTGTTTAGTAATATCACTAACGGCCTTGGTATTTTTGCCGCAAAGACAGTAGAGGTGCGGGAGTTGAAGTAGAAATTATGAGTTGCTCTACACTTTTTGCAACAAAGTGATTTAGGCATAACGTTATTCCTGTTTCTCAAATTTTGCACTCGCCACTTTATTTCAAAAATATTTTCGTTAAGCATCAGTAAAGCAATTTTTAAATCCGCTGTTGCGTTGCCATACAAATATCTGTTCACCTAAAACAAGTTGGTATGGCTCACGCACAATTAACCCCGCGCCAGAAAATGATTAACATGCTCTATCTGGTGCTTACCGCCATTTTGGCGTTGAATGTTTCCAATGAAGTATTAGATGCTTTTAAGGGAGTAAACGATGGCATTACTACTTCTAATCTTTCGCTTAGCGAAAAAAACAACAACACTTATGCAGACTTTCAGCGGCAGTATGCTATTGACTCCGGGCGCGCAAAAGCGGCATTTGAAAATGCGCTTAAAGCTCGCGAACTAAGCCGGCAGCTATATCAGTTATTAGAAACTTACAAACAGCAAATGATTGCCGAAGCCGGAGGAATAGATGAAGCCACCGGAAAAATTTTGCGCGATGATAATATTGATATAGCTACTCGCTTATTTGTAGAAAACAACGGAGCAATAGGCAAGCAACTGCAACAACAGATTGAAAGTACCCGCCAGCAACTCATCGGCTTAATGCCAGAGCAAGAGCAGATAGCAGCACAAAAAACATTTGCATTAAAAATTGAGACGCCCACAAACGATAGAGCATGGGAGTTTGCCACTTTTAACCATGTACCGGTAGTAGCCGCAGTAACCACACTCACCAAATTTCAAAATGATGTATTGAATGCCGAAAATCATATTGTAGAAAGCTTATACGGCTCTGTTTATGCTAAAACAGAAAAGGTGGACAAAATGGAGGCAATTGTCAGTTCACCATCTGCCTTGGTCATGCAAGGAGAGCAATACAAGGCAGATGTATTGGTGGCTGCTTCAAACTCTACGCTTACTCCGGAAGTGTTCATCGGCTCATTTACACCGACTGTAAAAAAAGGTAAAGATGGAAAGTACGAAACGATAGAAAGTGCATCAGAGCAAGTGCCGCTACAGAATCCCGTTAAAGTGGACGTGAGTGGAGGTGTCGGCAAGTTACAATTGGGTTCATCTGCTGTAGGGAATAAAAAATATTACGGAGTGGTTAGGGTAAAAAGCTCTACGGATAACACTTACAAATTTTTCCCTTTTGAAGGCGAGTATCGGGTATCGCCAAAAACCGCAGTGGTATCGCCCACTATGATGAATGTGATGTACATAGGGCTGGATAACCCTGTAGAGGTTAGTGTGCCCGGTGTACCTCAACAAGATGTAACAGCCACTATTAACCACGGCACACTGACTAAAAATGCCGATGGCTCTTACAATGCACGAATTTCAGAAAAAAAGAATGCAACAATCACTATCAAAGCAAAAGTAAACGGCAAAGAAATGGTGATGGGTGAACAATCGTTTAGAGTTAAGCGCATACCCACACCGCAATCAACAGTAGATGGTGTGGTGAAACCGATTAATGTGAGTGCGCAAGTCATCAAAAACAGTCGCAGCATTATTGCCAAGGTAGAGGCGTTTGACTATCCGGTACAGTTTAGGGTGCTGTCGTTTACTTGCAGCTACCGAAACAAAAACGGAGAGTTGTTTAAAGAAACCAATACCGGTACAGAGTTTAACGAAAAAATTAAAGTATGGCTCAAAAACATTGACAGAGGAGAAGCCATTTTTTTTGATGACATAGTGGTAATGGGTCCCGATATGGAGCGCAGAACTACTAATGCGCTGGCTTTTAACATAACTTCTAAATAATAGATGTTCCTTTTTGCAGTACACTGCATTATGTAATAAACTAAGCTGATGAAAAAGATAATTGCCGGGTTATTGATAGTAACAAGTATCCACCAAATAATGGCACAACCCTACACCACCACTCCTTGGGAACAACGCGATAACGCACAGAAAAAACCATTAGAGTATCCATACATACGCGAAGCCGATGTGATGTGGAGTAAAAATATATGGCGCGTGATTGATGTGCGGCAAAAGTTGAATTTGCCTTTTGCCTATCCGCAACAGCCCTTGATTCAAATTATACATGAAGCAGCCAAAAAGGGAGAAATAAATGTTTACGACCCCACCGTGCTCAATGCCGACCAATTGGTGAAAAAAATGGAAGTGAGCGCAGTGCAGCAAATTGGCGAACGAAGCGACTCAGTGTGGGGCACCAACCCTGAATCGCTGGGTGATGAAATGTTTACCGTAGAGGAGCATTTGCGATTTGATAGAGTAGTAAAATACCGGCTCAAAGAAGTTTGGTATTTTGACACTAAGCACTCTACCATGCAAGTACGCATATTAGCCATTGCTCCAGTGCTCGAAGATTACGATGCTAATGGCAATTACCGTGGCGATATGACCATGTACTGGGTACCATTTGAAAGTTTACGCCATCTATTTGCCAAAAATGAAGTGTACAACCCACAAAACGACTGGCAGCATTACAGCTGGGACGACCTTTTTAACATGCGCAAATTTCAGAGTTATATATACAAAGAAAGTAATGTATATGACCGCAACATACAAGAGTACGCCAGCGCTGTAGATGCACAATTAGAAAGCGACCGCATCCGCCATCAAATAATGGAGTACGAGCACGATTTGTGGAACTATTGAATTAGTAATTTTTGGAGTTCCTGTTTAGTGCCATTAAACACATTGGCATCTACACCGCCTTTTATGCCAAGCAAATCGGCCTTGTCGCTATGTTGCCAAAAGAGCCAGCGTACGCTATCGGGAGGGGCTATTTCGTTTTGATAATAATGAGCAATCCAAAATGGATAGGCCGCAAAATCATCGGCCAAGTAATCTTCAATAAAATTGATGTTAGAGTAAATGATGGGCTTTGTTTTGTAGGTTTTCTCCAGCTCAGCGGCAAACTCTTTCACTGCTTTTACAATCTCCTTTTTAGATTTTCCGCGCGATTCTTCTATGTCTATTACCGGAGGCAAATCGCCTTTTTGTAAAGCCACTGAAGAGATAAAGTTTCCGGCTTGTAGTTTCACACTTCTATCGGGCAAAAAATAATGGTATGCTCCGCGAATGAGTTGTTGGTTTTTGGCTTCGTCCCAATATTCATCAAATGCCTCATCTTCTTTAAACATCCCTTCGGTGGCTTTAATGATAACAAACTCCATTTGCAGCGTATCGCCAATGGTGTTGATGGCTTGCAGTTTTTTCCAATCGGCTACATCTTGATAGTGCGAAATATCAATACCGTGTACTTCGTAATCTAACGGAAAATCGGTGCGCTTCCACTGTGTTTTAATGTACTTGTGCGAGAAATAACGATATGCCCTACGGATGTATTTTTTGTTTTCATACACCAATGCAATAACGGCAAGCAGCAACATTACCCACAACGAAACTTTTAGCCACTTGGGTAATGCGGTTGATTTTTTGGAAGATGATTTTTTTTGCTTCGCCACGTACCCTGCAAATTAAGTAACTAAACGGTGGCTATTACTTTTAACTCAATTGCAATGGATGACGGAAGTGACACCACCTCTACTGTGGTGCGGCAAGGTTGATTTTCTTTAAAGTACTCGGCATAAATACGGTTGTAGGTATGGAAATCACGCTTCATGTTTACCAAAAATACAGTTACATCCACAATTTTATCCCAACTACTACCGGCTTCCTCCAACGCTGTTTTTACGTTCTTAAAAACAGAATGCACTTGCGCTTCAAAATCAAACGCAAGGTAATTGCCGTGCTTATCCATTTTCAGCCCAGGAATATTATCGGTACCGGCTTCGCGGGGGCCCATGCCGGATACAAAAATCAGATTTCCTACTTGTCGGGTCATGGGATACAAGCCCATTGGTTTGGGTAGTTTTTCGTTACTCATTGTTTTTCTTGATGGGCTATATTACAACAAACGGTAAGACATGTACAAACACCACACAAAAAACTAATTTTGGAGTACATAAAAGTCGTATGGTTAAGCCCTCGAAATTGCTGAGCATCAATGTCAGTGTATTTTTTTTCATTGTTTATGCAATTACGCTCCGGGTAACCCCGGGGTTTGCGCAGGCAGAAACCCAAAACACTTCGTATCCATTCTGGAAGGTAATTGGCAATGCCGGTACTAACCCCTCCAATAATTTTATAGGCACTACCGATGCCGTAGATTGGGTGATACGCACCAACAATACAGAAAGAGCACGGGTACTCTCCGGGGGTAACACCGGTATTGGAACACCAACTCCAGGCAACCTGCTCACTATTAACCATGCCGGTACCACAGCTGCCACATTGGCCACTTACCCTTTTGCCATTTCTAGAAACAATAGCGTAGATATTACGGCTGGTTCTGATGCTTCATACGCATATTTTCAGAGCTGGAATACTAAGCCATTGTTGCTCAATAGCCAGGGAAATTTTATAGGTATCAATAAAACTACTGCACCAATACAGCATTTAGACATTAACGGCAGATTAAATGTAAACAACGGTGTAATACAACGTGGTACCACACAGATAAATGGAACAAGTGACTTAGGGCTTTACTCACAGATTTTTGGCAGCTGGGTACGGGTAGCTTCTCATTTTGGCCCCATAAAATTTTATTTTGATCAAGGTGGATTTAGTGGAGTAGGCACTAGTGCATTAGTGAACATGGAAAGTGCAAATGGCGGTGGAGTAGCTATTGGTGCTAACATGGGTGGTGCCACAGATCCAACCCCTAATGCTAGAGCTATTTTGGATTTACAATCTACCGAGAAAGGATTTTTACCTCCCCGGCTTACTACAACTCAGCGCGATGCCATGGGCAATGTTTTGGCTGAAGGGTTAATGATTTACAACACCACTAATGATTGTTTGGAATGGTGGGATACCAAAGCCACTCCCAATGGAGGCAATGGTTTTTGGAACAGTGTATGCGACTATTGCCAAAACACAGTCATCATCACAAGCAACCAAACCGGGTATAATTTAAATACTGCACTTGGAGGCGGAAAGTCAGAGAACTACTGTGTGTACATACAATCTGGTGTAACCTTACAAGCAGCAGGTAATGGCGGTACAAGCGGTGCCGCAGGCAACCCGGGGTTTAATGCCAGCACTATGCCATCTGGCGCAAAAATTAAGTTATTTAATTACGGAACCATACTAGCAGGTGGAGGAAATGGAGGTATAGGAGCAAGAGAAAGTGATGGTATATGTCAGGGAGATTTAGCAGCAGGAGTAGGTGGAGCCGGTGGTCATGCCATACTCACCAATGCAGGAGTAGCAGTAACTGTTTTTAATTACGGCACCATTCGTGCAGGAGGAGGCGGAGGCGGTGGAGCCGGGGCAGGTTGTTGCTCTGCTGGCGGAGGAGGAGGTGGTGGTGCGGGCACTCCTGCGGGTAGTGGTGGAGCGGGCAGTTGCTACAACTGCACCGGAGGTACTATTTGCGGTTGTGGTAACCGAACCGGGTGTAGTGGTGCAGGAGCGGCAGGTGGGGTTTTCACTGCCGGAACAGGCGGAGTAGGAGCAGGGTCTTCCTCTTCCGGGTGCTCAGGAAATAGCAATGGTGGCACAGGAGCCACAGGTGGCGTACCTGGCGTAGCGGGCAGTAACCAAACTACCGGTTGCTGTGTGGGTGGATGCGCTGGCGCTGTAGGTGGTGCAGCGGGTTTAGCACTGCAAGGCAATGGCAGCGGTTCTTCGTTGTCTAATCTTGGTGGTACAGTAACAGGTTCGGTAAATCCTTAATATGATTCATCTATGAACCGAATCCTATTTGCTGCGTTGCTACAAATCATTCTATGCTTCCGCTCTTTTGGTCAAATTAATATTCAATTACCGGCCAACAATGCGCTGCCTGTATTGAGTCAAGAGGAGATAGACCGCATAGCTATACCTGCTGAGGGCTATGCAGTACTCAACAAAACCACCAATTGCATTAATTATTATTTGAATGGCATCTGGTTTGAGCAATGCGGAAATTGCCTGCCGCATACAGCTCCTTATTTTATAGATTCAATAATTCAGACAAGTAGTTTTGCGGCAATTTACTTTAGAAAGAGCGAGAAAGACACGCTACATTTGCAGGTAGGAAAAGATACCTATAATTTATTTGCAGCAAAAAGTCCTCATAAGGTTAGAGTATCACCCAATGCAGATAGCATGAAAGTGGTTTCATCGGTCTCAAACAAATGTTACCACTATCAGCAAAAAAAAGAGCATTTAATAGCTCTGAAGAAGACGGCCACTGCAGTGCCATACAATTTGCAGATAGAGGGGAAGACAATTGAGGTGCGCGGAGTAAACAACAACATTTGGTTTTGCTCCGATTGGACAGCTAGTAATTTGCCACCTGCTAAACTTCCTTTACTTTCTTATTCTGATAAAATGTGCCCCACCGGGTGGAAGCTACCGACAAGAAATGATTGGGAAAATTTGTTGATGAATTATGGTGATACTTTTGATGAATTGTTTGACAAGCCGACAGCCGAAAATCTTTCTATAGGATTAAATAAACTCGGAGCATACTCGGTGGAAGAAAAGAAAACTGTAGGGGCAAATTTTGTGGGTACGTATTGGACAAGCGATAAAACTGATAACGGTAGCCGCTACCTGATTAATATATCTGCAAACGGATATATGTTTATAGCCGAAAAAACAGAAAAAGTACGTGCAAGTTTGCGTTGTGTTAAATGAGTAAAATACGCCAATTGTTTTGTGTGTTGATACTGTTTGCATCAAATGCACAAGCTCAACTGCATACAGATAGCATACAAATAGCAACTAAGCGAGCTATAAACTACCTCAATTCATTGTCAGAAAAGGATTTTCCATCTTACAATCAACGGTTGTTATTGGTGTACATGCACAAAAAGTACAAACTGGTACAAGCGCCACGGAAAAATATTTTGAGTATTTCCAATCTACTGCCCGAAGATAGTGTAGTGTACTGTTGCTACACTCCGCTTATCGGGAAAAAAGTAAAAGTGGACGAAGAAGGGTTATTGAGAATATTTACCAATAGCAAGGGGGTTGGTAAACTAATGTTGTGGGGTATTCATTCCGGGAAGTTACCGCTGGATAGTTGTTTGGCAGAATTTAACTGTATTGAAGGAGCAAGAGATATGATGCATGCCGCGCTTTCGTTGTATTGGGCGGGGAGCAATGCCTCTTTATCGCAGCAACAGATTATTCAACAATTGCGAGTAAAATATAAAGCAGAGTTTATAGCAACCATGAATCTTGAAAAGACAATTACCGATACCGGTATGGAGGCCATACTTGGGCTTTTGTTTCTAAAAGAGAGGGAGCGGGTTTCTTACAACTGGATAAAAGAGATATTAGCCGCACAGCAAGCTAATGGTGGTTGGTCTTGGACTGGCGAACAGGATGAAAAACCACATCCGCATACCACACTGCTGGCTGTTTGGATTTTACAACTAATACTACATCAAGAGTAACTTGATGTTATCAAGTTTTCACAAACACATTTTTGGGTTCTGTAAAAAATCGCATGGCTTCCCAGCCGCCTTCGCGGCCTACGCCACTGGCTTTTACACCGCCAAACGGAGTTCGCAAATCGCGCACCAGCCAACTGTTTATCCAAACAATACCAGCTTCAATTTTTTCGGCCACACGATGAGCGCGCTTTAAATCGTTTGTCCAAATAGTAGCAGATAGACCATACTTTACACTGTTTGCCATCATCAAAACTTCTTCTTCACTTTCAAACGGGGTGAGTGTAACCACAGGGCCAAATATTTCTTCCTGATTTGTTTGGCAAGTGTAACTAAGTCCATCAATTACTGTTGGAGAAATGAAGTAACCATTCTTTACTCGGTCTGACCTTTGGTCAGCCCCAAGTTCCTCGCCACCACACAAAATTTTTCCGCCTTCTTCTTTGGCTAATTGTATGTAAGAAAGAATTTTGTTCTTGTGCTGTTCAGATACGATAGCGCCCAAATTTGAATCCGCATCATTTGGGTCGCCTACTTTCAATGTTTTTACGCGAGTTACAAATGCTTCACGAAATTTTTCATAAATGCTTTTCTCCACAAAAATTCTGGACCCACACAAACAAATTTCACCTTGATTACTGAATGATGCGGTAACCACCTGTTTTACGGTTTCTTCAAAATCGCAATCAGCAAAAACAAGAGTGGGGTTTTTTCCGCCTAACTCAAGCGATAACTTCTTAAACATGGGTGCTGCCGTTGCTGCAATTCTCTTTCCTGTTTCCGTTCCACCAGTAAAAGAAATGGCTTTTATACCATCATGCTCCACAATTGCCTGACCCACTTTACTGCCTAAGCCGTGCACAATATTCAAAACACCTTTCGGAAGTCCTACAGCTATACAAACCTGCGAAAGTAGATATGCGGTGTAAGGAGTTATTTCACTTGGTTTTGCTACTACACAATTTCCGGTAGCGAGTGCCGGTGCAATTTTCCAACTGAATAAATACAGCGGCAAATTCCACGGTGAAATACAACCCACCACCCCAATTGGTTGGCGCAATGTGTAGTTAACTCCTACACCCGGCATTTGATGTGATTCAGAAGCAAAGTGCTGTATAGCGGACGCATAAAAACGAAAATTGGAAACTGCTCTTGGTATATCAACAGCACGCGCCAGTTTAAGCGGCTTGCCGTTGTCTTTACTTTCTGCCGCTACAAATTCATCCATCCGTTTTTCAATACCATCGGCAATGCGCATCAGCATCAGCATTCTTTCCTCTAAAGGTGTTTTGCTCCAGCTTTCAAAAGCATTCTTTGCTGCTTCGTATGCTAACTGCACATCGCGTTCATCGCTATCGGGGCAATGGGAATACGCCTGGCCGGTAGCGGGTTCAATGTTGTTGATATATTGTTTTGAAAGTGGCTCAGTTAGTGAGCCATTGATGTAGTTTAATAGTTGAATCATTTACGTTGTGCTTTAACACTATACCACAAAATAAACCCATAACACGGTACCATCAACCAGTATGCCTGTTGATGACCTATAGAAGGTACATCTGCCAGTTTACCCCACAAAAGCGGTAATATGGCTCCACCGGCAATAGCCATTATCAGAAGCGCTGAACCGGTTTTGGTAAATTTTCCCAAACCATCTATTGCTAACGGCCATATGGCCGGCCACATGAGTGCATTTGCTGAACCCAGCAACGCAATAAATAGTACTGAAACAAAACCGCTGGTGAAAATTGCTGCTGCTGAAAAAGCCATTCCTACTATGGCAGATATTGCCAATGCCTTAGACTGGGTGATGTACTTGGGGATCAAAATAATGCCCAATATGTATCCAACTACCATTGCACTTAGCGTGTACGAACCAAAGATTTTAGCTTTTTCTAAGTTAATGCCCTGTGTTTGTCCATATAGCCCTATCGTGTCACCGGCCATTACTTCTACGCCTACATACAAAAACAAGGCAACCACACCCAGCACTAAATTTGGAAACTGAAACACCGATGTTTTATCTGTGCCTGATTTTGCATCTATAGCTTCTTCTTGGTTTTCAATATCAGGCAAAGGAGAAAACTGTACCAATAATGCCAATACCAATAAAGCTACCGCCATGAACGTATAAGGTGTAATAACTCTAGAGGCCAACTCGTTTAACTTCAAAGTTCTAGCGGTTTCATCTAAAAGCTTCAAATCTGTTTCCAATGTAGCTGCATCGGCCAGTATAATGGCGCCCATGATG
The DNA here is from genome assembly GCA_016787045.1 of Chitinophagales bacterium. Taxonomy (GTDB): domain Bacteria; phylum Bacteroidota; class Bacteroidia; order Chitinophagales; family LD1; genus Bog-950. Next base: position 29,910 of record JAEUVA010000038.1, on the reverse strand, counting down.
ATGGGAGCCAGCACTCCGGCTACTTTATTGCATATACCCATTATGCTAATTCTGCGGGCGGCACTCTCAATTGGTCCTGCAATAGTGATGTACGGGTTTGAAGCGGTTTGCAGCAGCGATAGCCCTGTGCCTATTACAAATAACCCGGTCAGAAATAAATTATAGGTACGGGTTTGAGCAGCCGGAATAAATATAAATGCACCTATAGCCATTATTACCAAACCAAGCATCATGCCTTTTTTAAATCCTGTTTTTTCTAGTATGAACGATGACGGTAGCGCCATAACAAAGTACGAAATGTAAAACGCAAATGCTACCAATTGTGATTGGGCGGTAGTGAGCTCACAGGCAATTTTTAGATATGGAATTAGTGTAGAATTGAGCCACGTAACAAAACCAAAAATAAAAAAGAACACCCCGAGAATTACTGTAGCTACTAGAGCTGTATTCTTATTTTGCATGAATTGCTTTTTGTAAAGCTAAACTTACAATTGTAGCTCACCTCGCATGCGGTAATGAAAATGTACACCCACAATTGTGGAAAGACAATCCATCACTCTCCGCTAAACCAACGAGGGTCAAAAATGGTACGCGATGTATCAAACACCATTAATTTGGGCTTTTGGCTAAAATTGCGTTGGGAGGCAAAACGCTCTAACAAAACGGAAACACTTTCATCGTTCTTGCGCAACTTTAATCCCCAATAACTGCCCAACCATATTCTGGTTTTAAACTCACCGTTTTCGTCTGTTTTTCCCAAGCGTTTAGTATAAGTACCGGTGGCAATAGGTGTGCGGGTATATACGGTATCTGTGCTGTATCCCCCGGCCACAGAGGTAGCATAGGCCGTTTCATCATATACTCCATAAATCTCTGCTCCGGCAATCGGGGCTCCTTGCTTATCTACCAACCGGATATTTACACATTGGGATTGCCAGTAAAGTATAACCGGTATAAACGTAAGTGCTAACAACACTACACTTGCAGTAAAAACGTACCAAATTATCCAAAGCATATCTTTTGGTTTTTGTTGATACAAAATTCGAGAAATGGGTCGTAGGCATTTTGCAGATTGTGAGAAATGACATTTGCATTGTGCGAATGGCAGATGTACAGCATTAAACTGCATGTAGCTTACAAACTACCAACCACCGCCTCCTCCACCACCACCTCCTCCTCCGCTGCTCCCACCACCGCCACTTCCGCCACTGCTGCTGCTGGGTGGTGTGGTAGCTGAGGCAATGGTGCTGCTGATGCCTGAAGATATACCCGATGCAAAAGAAGATGCACTGAAACTGCTACCCTGCATTCGGTAATAAACCGGCTGGTAACCGCCTTCAATAGCTTGGTTGATGATGGCTTCAAACTTGGCAGCCCATTTATTTTCGCAGCCCAGCGCAATGGCGTATGGCAAATACTTTTCAAATAACTGAATGGTCATTTCGGGCGGGTTGAGTGCATCAAACATTTTTTGCTCGGCAGTTTCTAAATACCGTTTAAAGCCCAGCACATGGTCTAAAAGTTTTCGGCCCTCTTTCGTGTAAGCGCTCATCCATCGGCTGAATAAAATTTGCAGCACCACACCCAGCAGCAACAACAGTATAGCTGACGCCACCAACACCGGTGTGCCGCCATACACAATGAAGTAAATCATGGTGCCGAAGCCACAGAGAAACAAATAGAATATACCCAATCCGATGTAGCCATCATTCAGCGAGAATAAGCCCCGAAAACTATTGGTGGTGCCGCTGCTGATTTGCATTCGGTTTTTAAGTTGTGTATGCAAGCTGCTGTAGCGCGAAGCAATCAGGGAGTTATATTCCCCTTTTGCGGCCTTCTGTCCAAACAAATCTTCAATGTCGTATCCATACCATTTATAACGTTTGTAGTCGCGCTCAAACTCGCCCCGTATGTGTGCCGGTCGGTTGAAGTAGTAAACAGGTGTTTTCAAAATCAAGCCTTCGCGCTTCACTTCAATATCTACCAAACGATGCACTGCGTAATCAACAATAGACGCGGCAAACAAAGGCGCGCTGTAAGTTTGCTTCAGCAAAAAACCACAATCAGCAGGCGAAAAATCTTGTGGCGGTTCAAACTGTGGAATAATGGTGCCTGCTTCGGGGTCGCGGCCCACGCGCCACCATGCGGTGAAATTGATAACGAACAAGAAAAATATTGCAATTGCCAGTGCAGGCAAAATGTAATTGTCTTTCAACAAAGCCCATGCACTTTGCAATGGAGTAGGCGCAGTTATCATTCCTTTTTGAATAGTAGTAGAAACCGTTAAGCCCTCATTGGCATTCAGCAATTGGGTGGTGCTGAACTCCACTACATTGCTGCTAATGATTTTGAAATTACAATCGCTGGCTGTAGAACCCTGAACTCCGGTGTAGCAGTTGTTTTCATTAATGGTTGCGCCCTCCGGAAACGTAATTCGGCAACTCACTTTACCCGAAGTAAAACTCCAGCCCGTGCCGTTTACGTTCCAATACAATTCATCTTTGTCGCCATGAAAAATGATTTGTCGGGATGTTTGGTAACTGAGCACATACGTGTAATAACCGCGCTCTAAAAATTCGTTGGCTGTGCCAAAATAGTAGCGGACTCCGTTCTCTGCATTTTCCCACTTATAAGATTCTCTCTCACCATTTTTTGTTACACTGATGAAATGAAAAGGAACCGTAGAAACCAAGCCCGTTTTTGTTTTATAGCGAGTAGGAAATTCGCGCACAACACCGCGTTTTATTTCATCGTTATTGCCACCTTCTCCGTTGTATATCTTGATGGTTTCCGTTACCTGTAATGCGCCATCTTTCTCCACCGTAATGTCAGCATGAAACGAAACAATTCTATCGCTCTCATCTATCGTGAAGATTGTTTTGAGAAATGCTTCATTGGCATACAACGCATCGCGCACACCGCGCAGCAACTCTTTGGTGTAGCTCTCTTTTCGCTTTTTCCATGCAGCCGATTGTGGGGCAGGCGTAGTGCTGTAACCGTTTTCTAACCAATTGAATTTTTTGATGATGACCGGTGTGGCAAGCGCAGAGATCTGTTGCTGATGTTTATCGTATTCCTCTGCAAAAACACTTTCCGGAAAATTTGCACTACGCGCCACATTCAGTGCTCCTTCTTTTATCAGTTGCGCATATTCCTCTTTCGTAAAATAGGTGTCGGCTTGTTGGGTAAAGCTTTGCGCCCATGCCACGCCCTGTAGAAAGCAAACGGTAAAAAGAGTGTAGAGGAACGACTTCATGCTCAGTTTCTAAAAAGAAATTTTAGGCGCTTTTGCGGCTCCTTCATCTTCAGCAAAAAATGCGGCTGCTTTAAAACCAAACATGCCGGCTACCACATTCTTCGGGAATACGGCAATACTTTGGTTGTATTCGCGCACCGTGCCATTGTAGTATCTGCGGCTTTGATTTATTTTTTCTTCCAACTCAGCCAGCTGCTCTTGCAGTTTGATAAAGTTTTGATTGGCTTTCAAATCAGGATAATTTTCTGCTAATGCCTTGAAGTTAATCATGGCAGCACCCATGTGTTTAGCGGCTTCAATTTGTGCTTCGGGTGTAAGCGCACTGATGGACTCATTGCGCGCACGGATAACATCGGTAAGTGTTTTGTTTTCGTGCCCCGCATAACCTTTTACAATTTCCACCAGGTTGGGAATGGCATCTAAGCGTTGTTGTAAAAATGCCCCGATGCCGCTCCATCCTTCCTGCACCAACACGCGCTCTTTGGTTAGCTCATTAAAAACAGAAATCAGGTAAATAATCAGCAGCAATACAATGCCGCCTGCAATGGCTAAAACTGTCATATCTATTTGTTTTTTTATGGTTTGAAATTACTGTATTTGTTTGGTTGAATACTTCCGCTCTAAGGCGATACAATTCTTATGTGCCCGTTGAATATAAAAACCAGTCAGCAACAAATACACTGTCAGCAAAATAAGCGAGGTGTTACGCACCCATTTTGCATTACCGGTTAAGCGGATTACTAAACCTGCGATGGCAACCGCCACACCCAAAAACAAACTGAGCCACTTCAGCACTTTCATCAATGCCAGACGCGCTGCTTCTTCGGGCACCTCGGTTACTTGAGGCATATTGATAAAGCCGTAGCTTACCTGAATGGTTTCTAACGAAAGCCACACCAATGCAGTAAACAACAAAGCCAGAGCAAGATGAGCGAGGATGATACGGTTGAGCATACCTATTTTATTTGTTGAAAAAACGCCTTACTGTTTAACCACCATTACATTGAAAGTGATGCCTGTAGGCATTGTACCTGAGTCTTGCCTGAACACATACCAATTTCCGGACTGGAAGTAAACACCTATTGGAGCGTTGAGGTATGTACTAGTCCAAAGCGGTGTTATTAAAAGTATATCTGTACTTTGTGCCCCTGAGTAGCTTAACATAGTTTGGTTGCCAATGGTGTTACTGTTACTACTCACTACTTGAAAAGCGGTGCGGGTTGTACCACCCGTTTTTAAAAACCCATCGTTCACCATAAGTTCTCCGTTCACCTGTACTTTCTTATCACCGCTGATAGACACCACATCTCCTCCGGCTGAGTGATAAAAATTCAGTTTATCGTTGGCTGGTATAGAGGAAGATTTACCTGCAATTGTCCAATAATTTGTGGCGTTGTTATTGTTTAGTGTAATACGCGCAAAATCTGTTGTAGTATTCTCTACCACTCTTAACTGCGGCTTGGCAATGGTGCTCGAACTATTGATACGTGTTTGCGCATCAAATACACTTACCACATTGCCAATGCTCACTTCACCGGTATTGATCATTTGTATTTTTGGGGTATAAGATGTGCTGCCAATTCTTACCTCACCGCTTGCTCCTGTTTGTGTATATAAATAAGTTATACCGTTATCATCTACGCCCAAACGGGCACGTTTTGCCGGACTTCCCAACCCCGCTTCAAAGTAAATTTCTGAAGGCAGCGATGTATTGGCTGTACTAATAACTAGTGGCGCCTGTGTAGGGCTGGCTGTTCCAATACCCACATTACCACTGTTATAGTAAATATTACTACCGCTGGTTGTCCATTGGCTGCTGCCGCCACCGCCACCTCCCGTAGCATCGGCAGCAGGTGCCCATGCGCTGCCGTTCCACTTTAATACTTCGCCACTGGCAGGTGCTGTGTTGGCTACGTTCCTTCCTTGAATTTTTGTAACGGTGTTGCTGCCGGGCGCACCCGTAACATCACCACTCAAATTACTTACAGAGCCGGCCGGTCCAGTGGCGCCTGTAGCTCCAGTTGGTCCCTGGGCACCGGTAGCGCCAGAGGGTCCAGTAACTCCAGTTGCTCCTTTTACTCCCGTGGGGCCTGTTGGTCCCACGCTGCCGCCACTCACAGGCAGTATCACCGAATTGCCTCCACTGATGGTTAGCGTTTTAGTAGCATCGCTCCAAATCAGCGTTTGTTCATCGGGTGCGCTGAGGGCGTAAGGCACACTCAACATTTGCGAAGCACCTAAAGAGGTGTAGTTCGTGCCGCCTTGTGCGTCTATTTCTACTTCTAAATACATATCGGCACTTTTCCAGTTGATAGATGAAAAGTTTCCTTGTGTGGGGCTGCCCTTGCCTATCTCATGAGTGAACAAACCAAATTGGTTAGTGGTAATAGATTTTGTTTCGGTATAAACTACCGTACCTGTGGCCGAACCGCTGCGTACTTTAAAACGCAATCCCACATTTTGATTAGCCAATAGATTGCCCGATGCATCGCGCGCTACGGCCTGGTAGTTAACTGCCTGTGGCAGTTGCGAAAAAAGCTGCAAAGTAAACGCTGCAAGGGCAATGCCGGTGAGCAATGCACTTTTTAAAATTTGGTTGGTGCTAAAACTTTTCATGCTGTGTTGTTTGTGAATCCAAAGGTGAAGCACCCACGGTAAGTAATGCCGGTGGTTGTGTGAAATGCGCTTGCGGTTGTGCAAAATGCAAATACGGATATGTAAATTGCCGCCTCATGTATGGATAAAACCGCTTTTGAGCAAGGAGTTTTAAAATGTGAAGAGGCGCGCTGTATCAAAATTGAGCAGCGCGAGCGTGCGCTTGAACTATTGCAGGAAGCCATTGCATTGGTGGCACCATACAACGATAGTTTTCATACCTACCGTTGTGTCAATCTTTGTTTTTCTATTTTCTATTCCTATGGCGGAAACTGGCATGAAAAAGCCACCGCCTTTGCGCAGGAAATGCTTGTGAAGTATCCTGAGGAATCCTATCCGTTTGTGTATATGGAGTTTCGTCAAATGCTGGCACAAACCCAACGTTACATCGGCAATAAAGAGGTTTCTGTAAAAATGGCAGAAGCATGTAAGGAACTCTTTAAGAAACACAAGAATAATGGTTACGGTTACGGTCAGTTAATGATTGGACTGTGTTACAACTATACATTGCTCAACGATTTTGAAGCCGCTTACAAAGCCATCAATGAAGCAGAAGAGGTAGCGTTGCGCGAAAAAAATAATGAGCTGCTATCCAAGGTGCTCTATTATCAATCAAATCTGGACAGTAAACTATCCGATAACCAGGAAGCTGCACTCAAACTCATTCGCTGCCTGAAACTGGTAAAGCAAGAAAAGAATGAAATGATGTTTGCTGCTGCGCTGAGTGATCTATCTACAGCACTAAAAAATGCCGGCAAACCACTTTATGCCACCTACATGGGCGAAAAAGCGCTCCAATTTTGCATTGAGCAAGAAGCATATTCTATCACCAATATGCTTATAGACCGGCTGTTTAACCACTACTTAGACAACGGTCAAACGGCAGAACTAAGGCGATTGCATGAATTGCTGGAACAATCACTCAAAAAATGGAAGTCAGAACATTATGAAATGCTGCTTACACGGCAGGTATTAGTCTTAGCGCTGCTGGAAAACAACCGGCAACAAGCCGCTACAAGCGCAGCGGAACTGGAAGCCCTGCTGCCAAAGTTTTTTATTCCGTACGAGAAGGAAAAAGCGCTGATTGCTTTGTCAGACTACTATTTCGCAATTGGCAACTTTAGGCAGACGGCTATCCATTTGAAAACGTTTGTGCAGATAGCCGAAAAAAACCAAACCGAAGAACAGGCATCACGTATTCGTTCGCATAGCATACGCCAGCGTATTGCTGCCATACAAACCGAGAAACAACAAGCCGAAAATCTGGCGCGTGCCAAGCAGGATTTTTTAGCCAATATGAGCCATGAAATCCGCAGCCCCATGCACGCTATTATGGGCATGAGTCATTTGCTGGCTCACGAACAGATAACCGAAAAGCAAATGCAAAAAGTGCAGGTAATAGAACGAAGCGCCAACCACCTGCTGCACATCATCAACGACATACTGGACAGCTCAAAAATTGATGCGGGCAAAATGGAATTGGAAGCCATTCAGTTTTCGTTACTTGAGGTGATTAGCGATGTAGTATCTATTGTTAAGGTTAAAGCCGATGAAAAACAATTGACATTTAATGCCGCTGTGGACCATGAAATACACGATACTATTCAAGGCGACCCTATTCGCCTGAAGCAGGTGTTGCTGAACTTGCTTGCCAATGCCGTTAAGTTTACACATAAAGGCGAAGTTGTGCTGCAGGTTGAACTTCAAAATCAACAATTACATTTCATTATTCGCGATACGGGCATCGGCATCACAGCCGAGCGATTGCAGAAAATTTTTGAGGGCTACACGCAAGCCGAATCTTCCACTTCACGGCAATATGGCGGCACCGGTTTGGGTTTAAAAATTTCGCGCCAATTGATTGAACTGATGGGTGGCCAATTACTTGTTCATAGTGAAGAAGGAAAAGGAACCGTATTTCAATTCAGTATTCCGTTGATAATAGCATCGGCACAAACCATAGTTGATACAACACCCGCAATGGAAGCAGATTTTTTAGCGGGTAAAAAAATACTCGCGGCAGATGACAATGAAAGTAATTTACAATTGATAGAAAGTATGTTGCAGCAATTGCAACCTAATGTACAAATGGTAAAAGCGGTAAACGGAAAGGAGGCTTTGGAAAAATGTAATGAAGAAGTTTTTGATTACATCCTGCTTGATTTAGACATGCCGGAAATGAACGGTTTTGAAGCACTTACCGAAATCAGAAAATTACACCCGAAGGTTCCTGTTATCGGCAATACTGCTAATGTAATGTTGAGCGAAGAAGAAGCAATAGCATTTGGTTTTTCAGCCTTGTTGCTGAAGCCGTTTAGCACGGGCGATTTGCTCAATAAAATGCAGTCGCTTGTGTGAACGAAACAACAGGCGGCAGCTACGCTGCGCAACTAAAACCGCCAAACATCTTTGGCTATAAACAGCGGGCTCTTACAGAGCCAGAAACAGTTTGGAAATTTATTTGCCCCGTAAGGGCCACCTGTTTACACACAAAGAATGAAACACCATGTCAGCCCCGTAAGGGTAAGCTGTTTGTGGAAAGGAATAAAATCCATTTCAGCCCCGTAGGGGCGACCCATTTATAGCTAATGTTACGGGTAATGTTTTGCGCTGCGTAGCAGCCGTCTTTTATTACACACCATCAATCCAATCAAACAAATAACGCTCATCGTATTCTACCTCAAATTTTTGAAGAAATTCCAGATATTCCTCTTTAAAAGATTTCTTCCTGTGATGCACCTCCTGATTCAATATATATTTCACAACAGCATCAATTTGTGATTGAGCATAAGAAAAAGCCCCATACCCTTGCTGCCAATTAAATTTTTGGCTAACAAAATTATGCTCCGTAATAAAAGAAGATGAATTTGTCTTGATGTCTCTGACTAAATCGGAAATTGATTGTTCGGGTTGTAAGCCAACAAAAATATGAATGTGGTCAGGCATGCTGTTTATTGCTAACATTTTGTGTTTGCGTTTTTGCACAATCCCGGTAATGTATTTGTGCAATTCTTCCTTACGAGATTTTGGGATAAGGTTTTGTCTGCCTTTAACAGCAAAAACTATTTGAATGTAAAGCTGTGTGTAGGTGTTTGCCATAAGACTTCTCTCATCACCAAATATAAAAGGCGGCAGCTACGCTGCGCAACTAAAACTGCCAAACATCTTTGGCTATAAACAGCAGGCTCTTACAGAGACAGAAACAGTTTGGAAATTTATTTGCCCCGTAGGGGCCACCTGTTTACACACAAAGAATGAAACACCATGTCAGCCCCGTAGGGGTAAGCTGTTTGTAGAAAGGAATAAAATCATTTCAGCCCCGTAGGGGCGACCCGTTTATTGCTAAAGTTACCGGTGGATGTATTGCGCTGCATAGCAGCGGCCTTTTGATTGTACTTGTAGTTTTTATTCATCAAACATCTCTGCCTAATAGCGCTATTAGTTCATCTTTTTTGCCACGGGCTAAACTAACTTGACTACCATCCACCATTTCTAAAAAACCGCCTTCTGATTTTACATATCGCGACAAATGCTGCAAATTGATAAGATGCGATTTGTGCGAACGAAAAAATCCAAGCTTGTTCAACATATCATCTAATTCGCCAATGGGTTTTGTGGCAAGAATTTTTTTGCCGCCCACCAGATAAAAAGTAGTGTAATTATTGTCTGCTTCGCAGCGGATGATATTGGTTATCTCAATTAGCGTGATGCCTTCGGTGCTGTGTATCGGAATTTTTTTCGCGGCACCGACAAATGCGGGTGAGGCAACTTGACGTTTCGCCTTCAGTTTTTCAATTGCTTTCGCCAGCTCAATCTTGCTTACCGGCTTAAGCAAGTAATCGAGTGCTTGATACTTGATAGCTTTAAAAGCATACTTATCGTGTGAAGTGGTAAATATTACTTCAAACTCCGCCTTACTGAATTGCGCCAGCAACTCTGTGCCACTCATACCGGGCATTTCAACATCTAAAAAAACCACATCAGGTTTATGTTGTTGAATCACAACAAATGCATCTTCGGCATTCCGGGCAGTAGCGGCAATTTCTATTTCCGGAAAATTGCTCTGCAACAATTCATTCAGGTAGTCACAGAAGTGCTTTTCATCGTCCACTAAAATTGCTTTGTAGTTCATAGCAATGAGGTTGCAGATTTAATGCGTTTTTAAAAAAACTTTTTTGTTGCAATGGTACATAACTCCGCTTGACCCTGTTCAAATACTTTTCGGCCCAACATTCCTGATATGATAATCTTTATATTCTTCTTTAAATGTATCAATAATACTTCTGTCATCCGGGTCGGGTAGCAGGTGTACCCACAGCATCAGATAAAACCACAAATATGCGCGAACAGAGTACGTTATGAATGCAGGTGGCTTTGATAAGCGAAACGTGTTGAGGAGTAAATCATCAAACAAGGCAAAGTAAACGTTACGTCCTAATGGCTTCATCCATGTAGGATACCAGCGCGAGGCAAATTCATCTGCCAATGATTCTACCACAGCTCTGCCGGCATCGGTATAAGCAAAATGTTTCTGCTCAAATTTTTCGTAGAAATTCATGGCCGCATTTTCATCCGCAGGAAAATCTTTAATCTGCAACATATCACCCACCATTCTCCAAAACAAAAACAATGCACGTGTTTCTTTTTTACTGAATATGTTTTTGCCTGTCAAGAATTCACTCATGCGCAACGGCTCGCACATTAGTGTAGCCAGCGTGTAAAGATTTTGTTCATTGTTGATGGGGAAGTGCGCATGAATCCGGTTGAGTTGGTCAGCTACTTTTTGTCCTTTTTCATTATTTCCATGGCGAAAAAATTCGCCAAAAAATAACAGTGTATCGTTATTGCGTTTGCGTGCATTGGTAATAATGCCACCTTTACCTCCGCGATACAACACTTCAGCAATTGAGGGAACTGCCGCCTGCCGTGCAAAAGCCACCGAAAAAAGCGAATGCGTAAAAATAGGCGTGGCATAACGGACTTCAAACGCCAGGTGATTGATTTCCTTGAAATCTTTTTCAGCATCCAGCTCAGCTATAAGCTTTCGCGCCCAGTATGGATTCAGAAGATTCATTTTATTACGCAAGTCTGACCAAGGTCAGACCGTGTTTTGTTACAAACTCCCCGTCCTGCCCCCATCTACCGGCACATTGATGCCATTGATATACGAGGCCGCAGGCGATGCCAAAAAAGCTACTGCCGCGGCCACTTCTTCCGGCTTGCCGAACCGCTTCATCGGTATTTCATTTTTCATCTCTTCTGCAATGGTATCAGCGCTCGCATTCGTCTTTTGGCTTTTCACATCAATAATTTGTTTTAGCCGCTCCGTTTCAGTAGCTCCCGGCAACACATTGTTTACTGTAATGCCAAACGCACCCAATTCATTCGCAATGGTTTTGCTCCAGTTAGCCACCGCAGCACGGATGGTGTTGCTTACACCTAAATTCGGCAACGGTTGCTTAACTGATGTAGAAATAATATTTACAATACGTCCGTAACCGTCCTTCTTCATTCCTTCTACAAACATTTTTGCCAGCGCGTGATTGTTGAGCAAATGCAATTCAAAAGCTGCCACAAAATCTTTTTCTTCCGCATCGCTTATTTTGCCTGAAGCCGGTCCACCGGTGTTGTTAACCAGTATGTGATATGTCTTATTTGTTTTTTTTAGGTGCTTACTTACTGCGCCTTTTACCCGCTCGTGGTTACTAAAATCAACTGCTACATAATCGTGCTTTTGCTCACCTGTGCCAATAAAACTCAGGTCAATCAAACCCTGCACTAAGGCAGTTTCATCGCGGCCTACAAGCGTAACATTTGCTCCAAGCTTTGCCAGTTCAATGGCCACGGCTTTACCTATTCCCTTACTGCTGCCGCCTACAAAGGCGTTCTTTCCCTTTAAATCAAGATTCATTTTTACTTTTATTTCGCAATCTAAAAATCTAAAACCACAAATCTAAAATATACCTCTATGCCCATTACGCGCCCCTTCAATTTTAAACAATGGATAGACGAGCACCGCCACTTATTAAAACCACCGGTAATGAATCAGGTGGTGTATAAGGGAAACGATGATTTTATCATCATGGTAGTAGGTGGACCCAACAAGCGCAAGGATTTTCACTATAACGAAACGGAAGAGTTTTTCTATCAGCTGGAAGGCGATATGCTTTTAAAGATTGTAGAAGACGGAGCGATTGTTGACATCCCCATTAAAGAAGGTGAAATTTTTCTGCTCCCTGCCGGCACACCTCACTCTCCCCGCAGATTTGAAAACACCGTTGGCCTGGTGGTAGAAGTTACCCGACCTAAAGATGTACAGGATGGTTTTCAGTGGTATTGCGAAAGCTGTGGCAACAAATTATATGAAGAAAAAATGCGGGTGGATGATATTGTGAAAGACCTTCCGGGCGTAATGGAAAAATTTTATGCTAATGAAGAACTGCGCACTTGTAAAAAGTGTGGAAGTGTGCTAGAGCCGCCTAAGTAGTGCAGTATGACAAAGCTAAAACTTCATGACTACATTCTCCCATTGCAAAAAGTGTATGAGGCCCATAGTAATGCTGAACAAGCATTAGCGATGAGCGCTTACATGAAGAATTTATTCCCTTTTCTGGGCATACCCTCTCCCGCCCGCAAAGAAATTTTTAAGCAACACCTTGCAACGTATGGTTTGCCTGAATACCAAGACCTGTTTGCTATTGTAAAAAGCTGCTACGCTCAACCCGAGCGGGAGTATCACTACTTTGCAATTGACCTTGCCGGCAAGTTTGCCAAAAAGGCAGACGAAAGTTTTGTGCCTATTATGGAGTTTATGATTGTCAAAAACAGTTGGTGGGATAGCGTAGACTCTACAGCCAGTAATTGCACCCGCGATTTTTTTAAGAAGAATGTTTCACTTCAAGTGCCCGTTACACGTAAGTGGATGGATAGCGGTAATATGTGGCTGCAACGAGCTGCGCTACTCTTTCAACTTAATTACAGAAACGAGACCAACGAAAAGTTGCTGTACAATTACATCAAAGAACTAAAACACAGCAATGAGTTCTTTATTCAAAAAGCAATCGGCTGGGCATTGCGCGAATACGCCAAAAGCAACAAAGTAAGTGTGGCTAACTTTCTAAGAACAGTAGAACTAAAGCCACTTAGTATTCGCGAAGCGAAAAAGCATTTTTAAGCAACTATTCTTTTACAAACTGTTTTACGGTTTGTCCGGCTGTGGTCATTACTTTCAAAAAGTAATTGCCGGCACTCAAGTGTTGTATGTTGATGCTGCCATTGGAACTAAGCGTAGCTGGCAATATACGACCCACTACATCAGTAATTTCTATACCCGTAATGGTGGCGTTTGTAACCTGCACATTCAGCACATTATTTGCCGGATTAGGGAACAAAAGCAGTTGTATCTCATTTCCTTTTTCATCGGTAAGGCCAACCGGGGTTTGGCCGTAAACCATATTAAGCACCGGAGCAAACTCAGGGTTGCTGGCGTTAGATAAAGTTACTTTACCACCAGTGAAACCGGCAGAAGGCGCAACACTAATTTGCACAGGATTATTTTTTGTAATGAAAGGCAAGAACGATGAAGGCAAATCCAAGCGGAACCACTTTTTGTCGGTATTGCTTACGCCAAACAAACAGGCAGAGCCGTTGGCATCGCCCGCTGCGTTGTAGTCGGCAGCTTCAACAGTGGCATTGCCGCTAAATGAGCCACTTTTAATTTTCAGTTGAAGATTTCCGGTGATGGGATTTGTTCCGGTTAGTGACTCTCTGCGGATAAATACACTGGCTTTGGCTAAAGTAGTGTCGTACATGGCAGAGGTATTGAATGACAATACGCTGGCAAATGTTTCTCCGGCAGACTCGCCAACCGATAGAGTGGATGAAACGTTTCCTTGAGAAGATACAGAGCCGGTGTTAGTGTTTTCGCTCAATACATAAAAATCATTCATGAAAAATTTATGATAAAATTTTTGTACTTGATATTCTATGAAATCTAAGTAAGCAGCCGGTGAAAGGTGAAAACAATCTTTGGTCAAAAAGTAATCGCGCATGGAGTTTTTGTTGGAGGGGTAGTTAGGATCTCCATAAGGTAGCGGCACGGTATATGCAGGATAAGTACCTCCCGGAGCCACGCCCAAAGCTGTAGTTTGACCATAAGTGTATTGCAAAATGCCGGTAGCGGGCACAAAATGTAATTGAGGATCGTTGGCGGCATAAGAAGCTACCGAGTCAGATACTCTATTGAGCAGATTGTTTATCTCTATAAAGTCCGGAAACTCCATTTTTTGCCAGGTGCCGTAAAAAGGATGATTACTACCCAAACTGGATGTATTAATCACTTCTTTAAAGTTTGGATAGCAATAGCCGCTCCATACAATCTGCACTCCCGGCTTGTATGATTTCAACGAGTCAAATATGGCGAGTAGGCGTTGCTTGACATCAAAAAACAGAGTATCGGTTTTGCCGGCAGAAAAACTCTTTTTCCAATCGCCTAGAAAATCGTTTCCGCCTATGCTTACATGTACCACTTCTATATCGGGGTTTTGTGCAAACAGTGTTTTGATGGCATTGAGCTTATTTGCCGTTAAAAAATCATTGGTTTCAGCGCCATTTTCTGCCACTGTGGTATTGCTGATATACTTTACGCCCGAGTGGCCCCAGTTTTTCATGGCGTTGTTAATGGTTTGGTCTATGTTCATAAACGAGGCCCAGCTATCGCCTATCAGTAGCACTTTTGTTTTGGAGGTTTCTGTACATTGGGCAGATAGATTTAACGAAACGGCAAGTACTGCAATGGAAAGAAGTAAAGATTTCTTCATGTTTATTTTTGGTTAGCAACATGAAGGTAGAATAATTCTGAAACTGCAAAGGTGAATTTGCTCAGTAGGAATAAAAAAACAAAGAGTCTGGTTTCAATAAAAGCAGTTTGTCTTTGCTGATTAGGGCATTGGTTAATCGGGCAGTATCGGGGAGCTGTACTTCTTTTGTTTCAAATGTGTTGGGGGTATATGATTTCAGTTTTTGTTCTTCAAAGTAAACAATGTTACCCTGTGTTACTTGAAACTTGATAAGCCCTTTTAGGGGGATTGTTTTGCCGTAGCTTCCATAAAAATCAAACACCAAAATGCCTAATTGAGGGTCATTCATATACACCTGATTATCGCGTTCTAACATAAAGTTGGGATAAGGCGTTTGTTTTAAAATCAGGTTTAGCGGTTGGCTCTCGCGAAACACTTTTCCGGTTTCATCAATTTTTTTGAGTTTAAAATCTACATTGTCGTAAAACCACACCTTACCATCAACCGATGAAGCTACGGCAGTGATGTTTTGATAGCCGAGTTCAAAAAAGTTGAGCGTGCTAAGGGGAGATAAAAACTTATCTAAAAACACTGCTGTAGAAAAATCTGGGAAATAGACCATCAGTTTAAGCGGATTGGTAGGGTCTATTGCACCAATCTTACCATAACGAAATTCTTCGTACGGAAACAGGTATTTACCTTCTGTGGAATACTTTGCCAACCTGTTTTTGCCTGCCACATAAAAATTGCCAAAGTTATCAGCTACTGCCAGTTCAGATTTTATTGAATACGACTGCAGAAGGGCAACTCCTCCTGCAAAACCCATTAGAGCAGCTATCACAATTCCCCTAAAAAAGGTGCGTGTAATCATCATTCGTATATTACCGTAATCGTGCCAGTTTAGTTAGCGGGTTTCGGTTTTTTTATTTTTTGTACTCTAAACAAATACTTTATACCACCCTGCCCAAAAGGATAATACTTTTTTGGGTTTACTGTTCGTATTTGTGTAGTAGTGTTGTAGTCGTTAAACGGAATGGCCAAATAACATCCGGCATAAATTTCCAGGTTTCGGATACGCCAATCTAAACTTAAAGATGGTTGTAAGTTGAGCAATCCAAAAAAGTTGTTGTACTGTAAAGTTGGGGTGGATGGGGGAGGAGGCGGCTGCCCCGGCTTAGGGGGTTGTTGTTGCTGTTGAGTGGTAATGTTTCTCAAAATAAATGCTTGGTTATCGTGCCCAAACTGAGCCGAGAATGAGGGGGTAATGCTGAAAACTTTTGCGCCCAACACATTAAAAAAAGTAAAGTTTCTACTCAGGTTTAAATGGAGATACATGGCATACGCCTGACGGTAATCTTGTGTAACTTGTTTAAATGAACGAGAGTTAACCGGGCTCAGTTTTAGCAGTTTGTTTCGCAATAAATTGCTGCTCCATGAAGCGGCCACATTGGCGGTAAGCGTTACATACCCCCAAAAGTTATAGCTGTTCGAAATGCTCAAGCTGTTGTTGAGCAGGCCGGAGTAAAAAGAATCGGCATACATTAAAAAGCTGCGGTTATAGCCGGCAGAAAATGTCCAGTACTTATAGAAGGTTTTGTAGTAGCCCGCAGATAAACTGGCAACGGGAAGCTTTGCGGCCTTCCGCATAAAACTATCGGTATAGAAACCCAATGCGCCTGCGGCATACAACCCTGTTTTGTGATAATACAAAACAGATGGAAAAAATGCGGCACCGCTCAGTCCCACATTACGCCCATTGGCATAGATGGGGCCTTGTACATCGGTAGTTATTTCTACATGCGATTTTGTGTTCATTAAAGCCACAGTGGTATCTATTGGCTTTTTGCGCATTTGCCGGAGCACCATTTTCATATCAGCCAGTTCGCTCAAAAACGAATCGCGGTACATTTCCAACAAAGCGGCATCTTCTTCGCTCAGCGAATCGAGATTGATAGTGCCTGAAAAAGGTTGTTGAGCTACTACAACAGCGGGAAGCAAAAGGAAAATAAGCAATACTCTGTACACCACTTCCAAAGAAATACAATTTAAAAAGACAAGCAATAACCGATGCGGAGCATTAGCGCATCAACGTTACAGTGCCTTTTTTCTCGGTTTTCTTTCCGTTGAGATAAGTGATTCGGGCATTGTAGGTAAACACCGAAGGATTTTGTAAAACGCCTTTGTAGGTGCCATCCCATCCATCGTATTGGTTGCTGCTTTCAAAAATCAACTCGCCCCAGCGGTTAAAAATGGTCAGATTAACGGTGCTGATGCCTTCGCCAAAAATCATAAACACATCGTTGTTGCCATCGCCATTTGGTGAGAAAGCATTGGGGACAAAAACGGGTTGTTGTGGCAAAACACTTACATGTAAAGTTGCAGAGCCATAGCATGTAGAAGATCCATTTTGCTCACTTACCACCACTACATAGTTGCCGGTTTGGTAGGCCGTAACAAATGGGTTGGGGCAATCTGTACAGCTCAGGCCAAGGGTATTCTCCCAGTTGTAGGTAACGTTGGTGGCATTTAAAAACACGGTTTGTACTTGTTGGGTTTCGCCCAAAGCTAAAACAACTGTGTCGGGTATTACATCTACAATAATTGGCAGTGGTTGCAATACCACCACGGGTATTTCGCTAACGCACCCAAAGTTGCTAACAGCAGTAATGGTATGCGCCCCGGCACTCAAAAAGTAAAAATCGCCACTGTACTGTTGGCCACCACCATCTATACTATACAAGTAAGGACCATTGGTCATAGAGGTAGAAATGATATGTGCTGAACCATCCGCATAATTGGGGCCATAGCACGAAGTAGAGTCGGTATAAGCAGTAAAGTTATCGGGCAGTGCATCGGGTACATATTGTTGCACAACTTTGGTACAACCGTTGTTATCAGACACCACCACATTGTACATGCCTACTTTTAATCCTTCAGCAACTCCATTGGTGGTAAAAATGAAATTGGCAAAATCTAAAGTTACCGAGTAGTTGTATGGTGCAGTAGCACCCGTTGCATTTACAGTAATGGTACCGTTTTCATCGCCCGGGCATTTTACTGCAGTGGCCGAAGTGGTAATCAATAGTTCGGTAGGTTCATTCAGTAAAATTGAACCGCCTGATGTACACCCATTTGCATCGGTAACCACTACAAGATACAGCGATGCGGCTAAAGCGGTTGCCTTAGCGGTAGTTTGTGCATTGGGGTCGCTCCACAAATAACTGTATGGTGGATTGCCGCCTTGCACGGTGGCCTCAGCGCTACCGTTAGTAGCTCCATAGCAGGTGGCATCTGTAGCGGTGAGTGTGGTGTTCATAGGTGCCGGCTCTGTAATGTTGTATGTCTGAGTGCCGGTACATCCATTCATATCTGTAGCTACAACGGTGTAAGTCCCTTGCCCCAGGTTATTGGCAGCAGAAGTGTTTTGCGGAGGATTTGTATTCCACAAAAACTGATAAGCAGGTGCACTATTGTTTGGTGTGCCTCCTATGGCATTTACTTGTATGCTACCATCGTTGGCGCCATTGCAAGTAACATTACTCAGTGAAACCAAGTTAACTGCAACAGCACTGGGTTGTGCAATAGTAAAAGTTGCAGTAGCAGAGCAGTTGGCATCGCTCACGGTTACGTTCACTATGCCAGCTCCAATATTACTTAACACATTGTTTAGAGTGTTACCGGTGCCATTCCAATTGTAACTGTATGGCAAGGTGCCACTGGTTACGTTAATTTGAGCGGTACCATCGCTACCACCAAAGCAGGTTACATCTGTTTGTTGTTGAGTGAAAACTATAGCCAAAGGTTGGGTGATGGTGTATGTAGCAGACATACTGCATCCGTTTCCATCAGTAACGGTTACATCATAATTATCTGCGGTTAATCCGGTAATAGTTTTTCCGGTAAAGGTTTGGTTATCGCTTGGGCGAAACCAGTTGTAGTTATAGTTAGCCGTGCCACCGGTATGGTTTACCGTGATTGAACCGGTACCGCCTCCGCAACCAATGTTGGTGATGTTAGGAGCCGTGATAACCAATGCGACCGGCTCTGTAATAGTGTAACTGGCTGTGGTAGAGCAGTTGTTTTGGTCGGTAGCTGTTACAGTGTATGTATTAGCAACCAACGCAGAAATGGTATTGTTGTTGGTTTGTCCATTACTCCAATTTGCGGTGATGGCGCCTGTACCTCCGGTGGTGGTAATGGTGATAGCACCATCATTTCCTCCAAAGCAACTAACAGGTGTTAGTTGAGGGGTAGTGATTTGAACTGCGGAAGGTTGTGTTATAGTAAAAGTAGCTGTTCCGGTGCATTGGTTAGCATCGGTTACAGTTACGTTAACTGCACCAGCAATAACACCCGTAAGGGGGTTAGTATTGGTATTGCCGCCACCATTCCAGTTGTATTGTATAGGAGCTTGTCCGCTGGTGATGGTAATAGTGGCTGAACCGTCATTACCACCATTACAAGATACGTTGGTTTGCGATTGTGTAAACGTAAGTGGAGGAGTAGAAGTAATTTGGTGAGTAGCCGTTACGCTGCAAGAATTTAAGTCGGTAACAGTGAGCGTGTAAGTATCGGGTTGCAGGTTACTAATGGTTTGCCCGCTGAGCGATTGGCTGTTAGATACTTTTGTCCAACTGTAGGTGTAAGCGGGAGTGCCACCGGTGGGGTTAGCAGTAATGCTTCCGGATGTTGCTCCAGAGCAACCAATGTTGGTAATGTTAGGGGCGTTAAGGGTAAGCGCTGTAGGTTGAGTTACATTGTAGGTAGCCGATACGGTGCATCCGGCTCCGTCATTCACGCTTACTGTGTAACTGCCTTGCGCCAGCGAACTGATAGTGGCTCCGCTTTGAGCATTACTCCAACTGTATGTAAATGTGCCACTGCCCCCGGTTGCTGAAGCAGTAATGCTGCCGTTGCTACCACCATTACACGATACATTGGTAATTGCCGGAGGGTTAAGCGAAACAGTATTGCCACCAACCTGTATGGTTAGTGTGCCGGTGGCAGTAGCTGTGCAGTTGTTGGCGTCTGTTACGGTTAAAGTATAGGTACCCGCAGATACATTGTCTAAAATAGAATCGGTTTGTGCAGAACTGCTCCATGCAAAGGTATATGGAGGAGTACCACCACTAGCGGTAGCGGTGAGTGTGCCTGTGCCGGTGCCCGAGCAGTTAGTTTGTGTTACACTTGGAACGTTTGTAGTTAACGCAGGTGGTTGAGTTATGGTAACGCTGTTGGTAATGGTACACCCTGAGCCATCGCTGGCGGTAAAGGTGTATGTGGCCGGAGCCAAACCAGTGATGGTAGTTTGATTGGGTGCGGTATTCCAGCCGTAGTTTACAGGAGGAAGGCCACCGGATACATGTGCATAAGCGGCACCGTTATTCGCTCCATTACAGCTAACATTTCTTGAAGAATCAATTGCCGCCTGAAAGGTAGAGTTGGGCGTAACGGTTACATTACTGGTTACCACCACCGGAGTACCGCCATTACATGGAGTGTATGTAGCCCGTGCAGTGTATGTAGTAGCGGCAGTGGGGCATACGTTGATGGTAGCACCGGTACCAATCACGTTACCGGCTTGCAGCCATTCTAAGTTTACAATGCTGGTGCCGTTGGGCGTAAATCTGCGGCCTTGGTTAGAGGCATTCCATACAGAGTTGTTCCAGCCAGGTGCCATGTAGGCCACCGTACCGGCATCGTTTTGAATACCTACCGATGCAAGGCCGTTGTTCCATCCAGAGCAAGAGCTTTTATTTTGAATATACACCTCAACTACATTGGTGGTTTCGTAAATAGCAATCTGATGAGTGGCTCTGGGCACATTCCAGCAAGAGCCGACTAAGAAAATATCATCATACATGGGCACGTTATTCCACGACACCACAAAAATACGGCAAGGCGCAGAACCAATTATCTGATAACGAACGGTACCGCCTAAACTAGGGTCAATATCGTGATACGCTCCCATGATGACATTAGTGTACATACCATTGGTTGGGAAGGTGCCGCCTGTTGTAGTATTCCACTGGCAATACTGCCCGGCTGTAGCAGCTACGTTGAAAGAAACCAACCCATTAGCACCAACGGTTAGTTGATTGTAAGCATTTCCAAAAAAGCAAAAAGTAAATGGCAGGTTGATGGCCGAAGACCAAATATCATCTTGATTCACCAATATACTGGTACCGGCCGTATAGCTAAATGGCGTATAAGGAATGGTGCTTACCGCATAACTATTAGTATTTCCTGTATTGAAGTATGTAGCGGTAAGATTGGTACACGTTACACCGCAAGGCAAAGTTTGGTTGCTTCCTGCATTTACACTTGGGCAGCCGGGCTGTGCTGCAACAGTACAAGCTAAAATAACAGCTAATGCAAAAATAAATGAGCGAAGAATATAAGCGTATTTCATTTTTCTTTTTGGGTTAAACTTTAGCTAAGCTACAGTTCAGTAAAGATGTAATTTTTTAGAGAATAGTTGGATGGGTAGTTGGTAATAAAATGATGCACGGTAGCCCGATTGGTGTACACTATTCTACCCTAAAATCTCCATGCCCCCGGTAGTACATCCGGTTTTTGCCGGTAAAGAAGGCATAATACAACCGGTAATTTTGCTGTGGGAGTATAGACGAATATCCGCTGAGGTCAAATTTTTGGATAACCGTGTCGCCATGTACAATGCGCGATGCGTAGTACACCATTTCTAAGTCAGTATTTACTATAGCAAAACGAGCTTTGGCCGGCTTGGTGCTGTGTATCTTTAGCGTAAAACTCTTGCTAGTGGGGTTTGGGCACAGGGGTTCTACTCTTACCCAACCTGTGGTGGTGTCTGATGTAGTGAGGTTATCATTAAATAGTACAAACAAACTATCAGTGCGAGTCCAATATTGGTCATAAGTCCAGTCGGTAGGGTCTTCAGCAATGATTTGGCAACTGCTGTCGGTAATAGTTTGTGTGGTAAAGTCATACATCACTACGGGTTCTTTTTTACAGCCACTCACCAGCATAAAAAGAAGTGCAGCCGATAACCACCTCATACCGCTTACAGGTTATCGTATTGATAAATGGGGTCAATGGGTGTATTGGCCTCCATTTGAAATACCGGCTTTAAGATACCATCTTTTAAGTCGTACACCATGCCGTGCAAGTGTGGGGCTTTGTTCGCTTTCCACGATTTTTGGATGATGGATGTTTTGGCCAGATTGTTTACCTGCTCTTTTACATTCAACTCTATGAGTCGGTTCAGACGGTCCTGCTCTGTGGGTATGGCCTCTAACTCTGCGCGGTGAAAGCGGTACACATCTTTTATATTCCTAATCCATTTATTAATGATGCCAAGTGAGGTGTGCCCCATAGCGGCTTTTACACCACCACAGCCATAGTGCCCGCAAACTATAATGTGTTTTACATGCAGTACTTCTACGGCATATTGTAAAACGCTTAGCAAGTTGAGGTCAGTATGAATAACCATGTTCGCAATATTGCGTTGTACAAACATTTCGCCCGGTTGAGTGCCCGTTATTTCATTGGCAGGCACACGACTATCGCTGCACCCTATCCACAAAAACTCGGGATGCTGAATATCCACTAAACGGTTAAAAAACTCAGGGTCTCCGGCAACCATGTTGCCTGCCCACTTCTTGTTGTCTTCTAAGATTTGCTCTATTTTTTTCATCTCTATAAACTTTGTATTAAGCGGTTAGATAGAATGCTCGAGAGATTTTTTTCTTCTCGGCATTCTATGGCAATTAATTTTACTGTGTTAGCATTTAAGGCAATGGTAAGGTATGTTTTTTATAGCACCAACAAAAAAGGGAGTGCATCTTACACTCCTTTTTCTCTAAACAACTTTTAAACTCGGGTGGCTAAAACTTAAACGCAAGACCTATACCAAACTGCTCAAATATTTGCACGTTATTAAACTTGAGTACCGGGTTGCCTAATTTATCTCTGTCTGATACCCCATCGGGGCCTTTGGCACCGGTATTGTTATCTTTTACATCGCTTGGTAACTTCGCGTTGTACTGATACACAAAACGGGCCGAAAGGTTAGCGCTCAAAAATTTATTTATTTTAAATACAATGTCTGTTTCCCATTTTACTACAGGTATATGCTTGGTAGCGCTGCTAATGGTTTTTAACCCCATACTATCGGCAGCAGCATAGTACACGGGTGCCAGCGTATCGTAGCTGGCATTGAGGTAAGCAGAAAATACATTAAGGTGCGTTTTTAAATTCACATTTTTCACAATGTCTTTTTGAAAAACCAAGTCTAACTCTGCACCCAGCTCACCCATAAACGAGCGGCCACGTAATAATCCGAAACGCGTTTCGTCCACATCAGAGTAGTAATTATCTACATAAGTACCATCGGCTACGGTGGTGGTATCGCGGCCCTCGCGGTCTTTAGTTACAAAGGTCATTTTGCCATGCACCGGTGAGAAGAAAAGCGAAAAGTAGTCTTTAGGTTTCCAGGTAAGACCGGGGCCAATGGTTAACACCGCAGGGGCGGCAAATTTAGATACCGTGTACTTTCGGAATCTTCCGTTAGTTGTATCGGTGAGGGTGTAGTCGTAGCTGCGGGTAAGTTGGCTTTCGAACCCCAACTTGGCAGCTACATAAAGTTGCTTAGTTACTTCGTAACCAAAGTTAGACTTAAGGCCAATAAGGTCAATGTTTTTTTGAAGGTTGCGCTGCGCCAGCGATTTTTTGCGTATCAAACCATTGGCTACCATGCCCCATTTGGCATCTATGCTGTTGTCCCATACTATTTTTCCTTTTTTGTAATTAGCGTAGGCATTTCCGGTAAGTAAAAAAGCAAAGTTGTTGGTACCACCGGGTGCCCATTGGTATAGCGCCACCTGGCTGAGGGTGATGCCGGCAAAGCCGCCAAATTTCCAGGTACTATCGCGGCTGTAAATGCCATCGCCAAATACAATTTTCTTTTTCTCGGTTTTTTGCTCGCCCTCTCCGGCATGCACAACTTGGCTCAGTGCCACAAAAACGAACATTAGGGTCAAGGGTAAATTTCTACACTTCATAGTTTGTTGGTTTGGTTTCAAAAATGGCTGCTATAAGAAAAAATCAGACCAACTTTTTGAACACCCGCCATTTGCTGTGCCAACCATTTAGTACGGTTTAATTTTAACGATGATTTTTTTCTATCTCAAAATCAATAAGATAGAAAGAAATATTTTAAAAACATAGTACTATGTATTGCATAATACATTGCAATAGATATATCTTTGCATCGTCAATAACCGATATCTATCGTTCTTTTTGGTTAGCTGATAAACAAAAGCAAGCGGGGCGCAATGCCCTGCTTTTTACAAAAAAATTAATCGTATGGATATAGAAAACAGCAAAGCACAGATGCGTAAGGGGGTATTAGAATTGTGCATACTCAGCATTTTAAAAAATGCCGAACACTACCCCACCGAAATTTTAGAGCGCATGAAAAATGCAAAACTGCTGGTGGTAGAAGGTACTTTGTATCCGTTACTTACCCGGCTAAAAAACGAAGGGTTGCTCACTTACCGGTGGGAGGAGTCTAGTTCTGGCCCGCCACGAAAGTACTTTAAGCTAACCGCAGAGGGAGAACAATTCTCAAATGAATTAGCAGCCGGATGGCGCGAACTCAATGAATCAGTTGCCCGAATTGTAGAACAAAATCAATAAACCAACAAAACATCATAAGTTATGAAAAAGACAATCAACATTAATTTGGCGGGCACCGCATTTATTATAGACGAAAATGCCTATGAAGTACTGCATCGCTATCTGGAAAATCTGAAGAACAGATTTGGAAACACCACCGAGCGCGCAGAGATAATGGAAGATATAGAAGCCCGATTAGCCGAAATGTTTGCTCAAAAGTTAGGCAGCAGAAAAGAAGTTATCGGCCTGCCGGAGGTAGAAGAAACCATAGCCGTAATGGGAACTCCGGAAGATATTGCCGGTGAAAGTAGTGCAAACACTACAACTTCCGGTAGCCCATCTTCTTTATCAAAAAGCTATGAGGGTAAAAGACGCCTGTTTCGCGATAAAGAAGACAAGGTAGTTTCGGGTGTTATATCCGGGCTTTGCCACTACTTTGGTATTAACGATCCGGTTTGGGCGCGAATTGCAGCCGCACTGTTGGTAATAGCCGGTTTTGGTTTCCCGGTTATATTGTATTTTTTGTTGATGATAGTGGTGCCTGAAGCAGAGACCGCAGCCGAAAAACTACAGATGAAAGGCGAGCCAATAAACGTAGGCAGCATTGAGCGCGAAATTAAAGATGCTGCCAATAGGGCTGCAGAATCGGTAAAAAAAGTAGCGGATAAAACTGTTTTTGAGCGCTTGTTTTCCGGTCTTGGGAAAGGGGTATTGGTATTGCTTAAAATATTTATAGGTTTTTGGGTATTTATTGGCTTAATCGTGCTTTTTGCATTGCTTGCAGCACTTTTTGGTGTATCGGTGGCGGGCAATAGTATCATTAGCCAGGCGCCACATCTACTGGTAGATGATCGCTCGGTAACAGTTATGTTGCAATTAGGGTTAATTCTATTTATCGCCACTCCCATCCTTTCTTTAATCTACGCGGCTTTTCGCTTAGTATTTGGCATAAAAGAAAAAGTGTATGCTTTGCGCATTGGCTTATCTATGCTGTGGGTGTCGGGTATTGTTTTGCTTTTAATAGCGGGAACAAAAATTACCAGTCAATTCCGGCAAACTGCCACTCGTACACAAACAATATCTCTACCGGCAGCAGACAGCACTTCGGCATTTAAAGTAGTGATTATAGATGAAAGCGGACAGCCCGCTGATACGGATGGTGAATTTACCTTTCATTTCAACCCATGGGACGGAATTGTGGTAAACGGATACAGCATTGACGAGCTTAATCAAATACCCATTGATGAGCCGCGCTTGGATTTAGTGCCCTCTTCTACCGATTCGTTTTTTGTACAAGTGCTGTATCACTCTAAAGGGAAAACAAAAACAGAGGCACTGGCTAACACGGGCTATGTAGATTATCCGGTTACACTACGCGATGGCCAACTCCTGCTTCCGGATTTTCTCTTTTTGGCAAAAGACAAAAAATGGAGAGCGCAAAATGTGCGAGTTATTATTGGAATACCCGAAGGCAAAACATTGGATTTTGGCGATAATATAGACCGTTGGGCAGCCGTAGTCAAGAACAATCGTAGGTATGACGATACCCCTTTTGCCAATACCACATGGACAAACAAGGGAGGTAAAATACGCTGCATAAAAGGCGAAACCCATTTTAATGAAACTGATTGGGATGAAGAGGAAGAGGTAGAGATAGAAAAAGTAGTAACGGAAACCATTGAAGGAAATGCAGAAAGCAAAACTGCAATTACTACCACCGTAAAAGAAATAGACGGTAAACGTATAGTAGAAAAAAAGATAGTTAAAACAGGCGCTTAACGTAAACGTTTCTTGTTGGTTAGCCCTGCGGCAGTATTGCTGTGGGGCTTTTTATTTGCTCAACAACTGTTTGCGCAGGGTCTTTGCCCTAAGGTCGGGGCCATTATGGCTCCAGCCGGGAGGCATAAAAGCATATTTCAATTTGTTAGTAAGGCCGGGAGCCGCTTTTATATCACGCCAAAGGTCGGCATATTCATGAAAAGCAATTTTGAAAAGGTTGTGCGTTTCTATGTTTTTGGTAATCCCATATATGGGTTTCTCTTCCTCTTTTTCTTCTGAAAAAGTGCCAAACAATCTATCCCAAACAATAAGAATACCTCCGTGGTTGCAATCTAAATAACGGATGTTGCTGGCGTGGTGTACACGATGGTGCGATGGGGTGTTAAAAATAAATTCAAACCAGCGAGGTAGTTTTTTAATCAGTTCAGTGTGCGGCCAGTATTGATAAATGAGCGAAACGGAAATCATCATCAACACCATCAGCGGCTCAAAACCTACCAGCGGCATCCAACTCCAAAAAATGTATTTGTACAACTGTTCAACCCAACTTTGGCGGAGCGCAGTGGCTAAATTGAGCGTTTGGGAAGAATGATGATTGACGTGTGCTGCCCATAAAACACGAATCTCATGGCTGAGCCGGTGGTGCCAGTAAAAACTAAAATCATCGGCTATTAAAATGAGTGGCCAAACCCACCAATGCCATCCTAAGCCCTCCCAACCAAATGCAGTTTTAGAATAGTTGTGGATGAGCGTAAATGTACCCAAGCAGAGCGCCTTCATCACTATGTTTATCACCAAAGAACCCAGACCCATGCCTATACTGCTGAGCGCTTCTTTTGGCTCGTACAGGTGCAGTTGCTCTTTCCAGTTTACATACAACTCTATAGCCATCAGAATTAAAAAAAACGGAATGGCATACACCACCGGGTCGCTTTCTACGGGCATTTGTTTGAAGATGGAAAGTGGTACGTTTTGCATGCAGCAAAATTAGTTATTGGGCGGATTTAAGTAAACGGAAAACATGTAGAAAGGAGGTGTGCTAAATTGGCTTGTGCTGTCTGGTTTCTTTAAGCTGGTACAAAAACTTGCAATAGCGCAGGTAAGTTTTTTGGCGCATTGATTCAGGAAGTAACTTTAGGGTTGGTAGAGCAACCATTGATATCAATCGGACGGCATTCATCCATTTGCGATGTATGCTTGGATTAATCACATGGCCATTAAATTTAAAATGTGGGAAGCCGAAAAATTGCTCTATTTCATGCAAAAAGTCTTTGGGGTTTTGCAGCAGCAGTTCGTACGGCAACTGTAACACATTTGCCGCGCCAAACTGTTGTTGATAGGTGTGCGAAACATACTGATAGTCGTACATTTGCCGAACTAGAGCCGAATGGTGAGTTGAAAAATGACTAAAGCTACACGTACCACCGGTAAGCAAATATTGTGAGTAAAGAGATGAGATGAGCGAATCATACTCGCGGGTAACAATAAGTACTTTGGCTCCCGGAAAAATAGCCGCCAACCGATTGGCTACGGTTGCTTGCATTTGGCGGATATCATAATTGATGTTGTATGTTTTAAGTTCGTTTTTCTCAGGGCGACCAGCCCAAATACTGAGGTGTTCTTCACTAAGTACATAGTGTTTGCCGGATATCTCTTTGGGGAGCAATTCATCTCCAACCTGTCCGGTTTCTTGGTAGTGACGAAAAACCGATCTATCGTAATGTATACACGGATGCTCTGCAAAATACGCTTGCAAAAACGTAGAACCAGTTTTAGGAAATCCTATATGTATGGCCACATTACTCATAGAAGTGTTTACTTACAGGTGGAGATATGCGGTTCATAAAAGATTGGTCGGCTGCGGAAAGAGGCAACAAAAATAAATACAACCGATTATCGGGCAGTAGGTGGTTTTGAAGGCATCGTTCGTAAGTATGCCTAACCGCATACGAAACATTAGCTACCATGTACCTATCTGGTATGCTGCCCGAACGGCATGTTTTTTCAATAGAGTCAACCAACGAGGTCACGTATTTGTTTGCAAGTTGTAAGGATGCAAGCCCTGTAGTATCCCATACCTGCCGGGTATTTAGGGGCTCATTTTTCACCCAAATTTCTTGGTCTTTTCGTTCTTTTAGTAGCATCAGCAAATCTGTGAAAGGCAAGGCGGAGGAATCTCGCTTGAGTTCATAGCCCAGGTTTAAGAATGCATCCTGTACATAATAATTACTGTCCGGTAACTGCACGAGTGTTACCTCGTGTGTGTACACTTCCGGGCAACCCATGTTATAGGTAAATGAAGGGTACTTCAAATCGGCAAAAACACGGCTTAAGAATAATGCAGCACCACCGCAGTCAACGGTACCGGAGTCGGCATAAAAAAAATTGTAATACCTTTCCGCTGACCATTTCTGCCAATTGCTGTCTATACGGTTTACAGCTCGGGCGCCCAAACCAACTTTTATCCATTCAGCCACCTTTTTTCGCACAAAAACGGTTTTCAGGTATTCGGTTTCAATGGTATCGGTAGCCAATTTTATTTCCGCTAAAAATACTGGGTAAGGAGATTGCTGCGGAAGTGAGGTATGGTTGACCTTGTTTTTATTGCAACTTTCTAAATATATGGTGGTAGCAATTAGTAGGCATACATAAAGAGAAATATGTCTCATTCAGTTAACTCATTGTTCTGACGGATGTCAATAATCGCTACAAACATATTAATATTTAAAAATGTATCCTGGCTTGTGGAAATGCTTTCTGATAGCAATCTACTAACAGTTGATTATTCTTATACTCCTTGCCTGTGCAGTCAAAAAACGGCTGAAACTGCGGATAGTTGTCTCTGAAGTCATCTACTAAACCACTACTTCCCACACCGCAATAGGTAACCGATGTGTTGAGTGCTTTGGAGATAAAGCACCAGTTAAATACCATGCCGTAAGCCATTATCTCTTTGTTCCAGGCCACATCCGGTTTGCCGTTATTGTTTTTTAGCTCGGTTTGATATGGAATGTACAGGCACATGGCGGTTTCGCCATCGCCACTAAACAAGACTCTTACCGGCACATCTACTTGGTTGACGGTAGCCAAACGGTAGAGTGCAGTGCCATTGCGGTAGCCCCAAATATCTTCCGAGAGTACTTTTACTTTTTTACCCCCTTTCATAAACCAGATATTGAATGCATTTCCAGCATTTTTTACCTCTATGTACTCATCCATAGAGGTAAGAGAGTTATTCAAAAAATCGTCATACGTTTTATAGTAGCCCACTTGTGCTGTAGCTGAAGTGCACACGTAATAGCAAAGGATGATTGACAAAAACCATTTCATAGGGGTGTATTTTACACAAACCTACAGGATTATTTTTAAGCGCACGGGTATTGTTTTTTGGAGAAATAGGGCACACACAATTTTTTTTGTAGGACTTTACAAAAAATCGCAAAGAAATTTACATTTGCCGTCCCTTACGCAAGGATGCAACCCCGTTGCACGTGCTTTACTCCCGAAAAATCGGGATGGGTTAGAGCCAAACAGGATGTTTTTTCGCTTAGTGCGAAAGTAGCAAGAAGCGCAAAAACACTCCTCGATAGCTCAGCTGGTTAGAGCACATGACTGTTAATCATGGGGTCCCTGGTTCGAGCCCAGGTCGGGGAGCTAAAGGCAGCACACATGTGTTGCCTTTTTCTATTTTAAAATAGGCGAAACGGTTAGAGCATCCCGATTGGTCAATCGGGAGGGTCCCTGGTTCGAGCCCAGGTCGGGGAG
>JAEUVA010000020.1 GCA_016787045.1 Chitinophagales bacterium | reverse complement strand
GCCAATGACAGTGACCCTGCAGATGGCACAGCGGTAAGTGTGGTGGGAGTAGTTAGTGCTCCAACGAATGGAGTTGTTACATTGAATGCGAATGGTTCGTTTACATATACACCAAATGCGAACTTTAGCGGTACAGATGTATTCTGTTACAACATTACCGATGCCGGTACTCCTGCACCGTTCTTGTTAGATACTGCCTGTGTAACTATTACAGTAGTACCTGTTAATGACCCACCGGTAATACCTGATACCACAGTTACGACATGCGAAGACTGTCCGATTACAGTATGTATTCCATATACCGATGGTGATGGCAGTGCAAATATTCATAATGGTACTGTACTATGTCCACCACAATGGGGTATAGTAAGCGGTCTTGCGCTTAATCAGGCCACAGATGTGTTGTGCTTTACTTACACTCCAGGTACTAACTACAATGGACAAGACCAATTATGTATTGTGTTATGCGATAATGGCTCACCGGTATTGTGCGATACTTCATATATCACCATCAATGTAACTCCTGTAAATGATCCGCCTTTTGCTGATACTATTTACGTGGTTACTTATGAAAACCAACCTATTGGTGTAAACGTAGCTTCTGCTACCGGTGATCCTGAGGGTAATCCGCTCACATATACTTACTACGGTGTTATTCCGGGTGGCGGCACATACACCATTACAGGAAGTGGAGCCATAAACGTATATCCTAACATAGGATTTACGGGAGTATTGGCTATTCCTTACAGCGTTTGCGATCTAAGCCCATATCCTGTAAATGTGTTGTGTGATTCAGCGGCCATTATTGTTACAGTATTACCTGCCGGAGATACTTTGGTTAACCACGCGCCAATAGCTAATAACGACTACGTTACAACTCCGCTTAATACAGCCGTTGTAATCAACGAACTAGCGAACGACTATGACCCAGATGGAGATCCATTACAGGTAACTGTTACAGGCGCACCTGCGCATGGTTCTTACACCGTTAATCCGAATGGTACAATCAATTATACACCAAACACAGGATATTTTGGTTATGATACAATTAGCTACACAATTTGCGATCCGGCAGCTACTAAGTTACCTAAGCCACTTTGTGATAATGCTATTATCGTCATCTTTATTTCTACCGATTCTACTGCGATTGAGAACGATCCACCGGTTGCAGTAGATGATTTTGAATTCATTTGCAGCAATACCAGCGTACAATTGAATCTGTTACTTAACGATTCAGATCCAAACGGAGATGCATTGACAAGTGTTACAATACTAAGTAGTGTTTCTAATGGCTCACTCACGGCAGGCTCTCTCGGAATTTATCTGTACACCCCAGCAGTTGGCTTTAATGGAAATGATACTTTGATTTACCGCGTTTGCGATAATGGCACGCCATCGTTGTGTGATACCGGTGTTGCTGTGATTTTTGTATCCGGTAATCCGGTTATTACACCGTCCGTTGCTTCATTAACTAACTGTAGCAATGATAGTGTTAATATCACTTTCACTTCAAGCATACCCGGAACAAACATTACTTGGACCGCTACAAACGGTACAAGTGGTACCGGTGATATTCACACCGTAATTACCAACACTACTTCGGCCACACAAGTGGTTACTTATAGTGTAGTTGGAGTAGGTCCCGGAGGTTGTGCAAGCACTACTATCACTGTACCGGTTACCGTTAAACCTCGTCCGGTAGCAACTGCTTCTATCAATGGAACTTCGTTCTGTTCCGGTGAAAACGTGTTGATTAACGTATCTTCAAATTTGACCAACACTACATACACATGGAGCGGAAGCAATGGAAGCAGCGGTGTGGGAACACCTATCAGTAACAATCCTGTTAATAACGGCACCACTGATATTACCGTTACATACTCCATTGTACCAACCACAAACGGATGTATAGGAGATACACTCAAAGTTAGTGTTACCGTTAAACCTAAACCAACACTTACAGCAACTCCTCCTACACAAACTATTTGTAGCGGAACTCCGATTACCATTGACATTACATCAAGCGTAACCGGCACTAGCATCAACTGGTTTGGAAGTAATGGAAACAGTGGCAATAGTTCAACTATCAATGATAGCCCAACAAACATCAGTTTTACCAACCAAACAGTAACTTACACCATCAACGGTGTATACAATGGGTGTAATGCCAATACGGTATTTGCTACCGTAGTGGTTCGCCCACGTGTTGTAGCTGATGCCGGACAAGACAAAAACGCTGTAGGTTGCTCTGCAAGTTGCACACTAATTGGCGGTTCACCAACAGGTGCAGGTGGCACAGGTGGGTTAACATATGCTTGGAGTCCTAATGTAGGTCTCAATGATAGCACACTGGCTAATCCTACAAGTTGTGGAGTGCTTTCAAATATTACTTATACTGTTACAGTTACCGATGGTTCCGGTTGTTTTGCAACTGATGCTATGGTGTTAACTATTACGCCAAGCACTCTAACAGCTGAAGCCGGAAATGGCGGAGCTTTGTGTTTGGGTAGTGGAGACAGTGTAATGTTAGGCGGTTTCCCAACTGCGGTTGGTGGTGCTGCACCATACACCTACACATGGTCTCCAGTAACCGGATTAAACCTTACTAATCCTGCTAACCCGTATGCGTTCCCAACTACAACTACTAAGTACTACATCACAGTTACAGACCAATTGGGCTGTACTTCTGTAGATTCTACTACAGTAAATGTATATCCGGTGCTTACTGCTTTTGCAGGAAATGATACCACTGTTTGTGCAGGTTCTCCGGCACAATTGGGCGGTAACCCAACTGCAACTGGAGGAAGTGGATCGGGTTACACATACTTGTGGTCTCCTACTGTTGGATTAAGTAGCATTACTGCAGCTAATCCAACTGCAACACCTGTAACCTTAACTACATATCAGTTAACTGTAACTGATGCTAACGGATGCCAGGCAGTTGATGCTGTTCAGGTATCAGTAAGCCCATCTCCTACAGCATTTGCCGGGCCAGATAAAAACATATCTCTGTGCCCTGGCGATAGCGTAATATTGGGAGATGTACCGGCAGCAACAGGTGGTGTAGGTTCATACACCTATGCATGGTCACCTGCTACTGGTATTGTTTCGTCAACAACTATTGCCAATCCGGTGGTTAAAGGAATTGTGGTGAATACTACATACACTCTAACAGTAACCGATGCAAACGGATGTTCATCTTCAGATGCGGCAACTATTAATGTACTGCCTAACAATCTGTTTGTGAATGCGGGAGCCAGCAAACAAATATGTGCTGGAAATACTACTCAGTTAGGAAGCATTCCGTTAGTAGCTGGCGGTACTCCACCATACACCTATACTTGGGTGGGTGGTTCGTTGAACGACTCTACAGTGGCTAACCCTGTAGCTCAACCAGCCAATACTACCACTTACAACGTAACTGTACGCGATGCAAAAGGTTGCACAGCCAGCAGTTCTGTAACAATAACAGTTAATCCTAACCCAATTGCTAATGCCGGTCCTGACACAACTGTATGTACAGGTAGCATTGTAAATATTGGTGGTTCTCCAACTGCAAGTTCAGGAACACCGGGATACTCTTACTCGTGGTCACCAACTACAGGACTGAGTTTACCAAGCGTTGCCAATCCAGGGGCTTCGCCTGTGGTAGTTACCACATATTCTGTAACTGTAACAGATTCTAAAGGATGTGCTTCATTTGATGAAGTACAGGTTACCCCTCGTACAAATCCTGTAGTAGATGCCGGTGCAGATAAAACCATTGTGAACTGTGTGGCTGATACCGCATGCTTTACAGTAAACGTTACCGGTGGTTCTACGCCATACACTTATCTGTGGACTCCTTCAACAGGAGCCATCAATCCAAATATTGCTAACTTGTGTGTAACGGGTATTTCAACTACTACTTCTTATCAGCTTTCTGTTACCGATGTATTTGGTTGTAGCGGTGTTGATTTTGTTGTAGTGAATGTTACACCAAGTACATTGCAAGCTAATGCCGGAAATGGTGCCGCCATTTGTGCAAGTGTAGGTTCGCCAGTAACTATTGGCGGTTCTCCTACTGCAGCCGGAGGTACTACTCCTTACACATATTCATGGGTTGGAACTGATGGCTTTACAAGCAATGTTTCTAATCCGGTAGTCACTCCTACGTCATCAACAACATACTATGTAACAGTAACTGATGCCAAAGGATGTACCTCACTTGACTCTGTACGCGTTAATCTTAACCCTGCACCAGTGGCTAATGCTGGAACCGATACTACAGTTTGTACAGGATTCTGTGTGCAAATTGGCGGTAGCCCAACCGGCTCATCAGGTACTAATCCATTGCAGTATTCTTGGACCCCAACAATTGGTTTGAACGCGAATAACGTTTCTAATCCATTGGCTTGTCCTCAGATAACCACTACTTACATTGTGCAAGTTACTGACAGCAACAACTGTCAGGCAACTTCACAAGTAACTATAACTGTGCGTCCTCAACCAACTGCTGACGCTGGGGCTGATAAAAACCTAATTGCTTGTGGTAATGATACCATTACAATAGGTGGCTCTCCATCAGGAAGTGGAGGCACTGGTGCCTTAACTTATACATGGTCACCAGCTACCGGGCTAAGTTCAACTACAGTTTCTAACCCTACTGTAACAGGACTAACCGTATCGCAGTTATATACCTTGTTGGTAACCGATGCAGCAGGTTGTAGCCGCGAGGATGCTGTATTGGTAACAGTAGTTCCAAGTTCATTAACTGCAGAGGCAGGCAATGGAGGAGCTATTTGTGCCGGATCTTCTGCTACTGTTCAATTGGGCGGCAATCCAACAGCAGTTGGAGGCACTCCAAGCTACACATATACATGGTCTGGTGGATTAAGCAACATTGCCAACCCGGTTGTTTCACCGGCCAACACAACAACCTACTATCTAACAGTGATTGACAGCAAGGGTTGTGTAGCTTATGACTCCGTAACGGTAACTGTAAACCCCGCACCTGAAGCATGTGCTGGAGAAGATACCGCTGTATGTGCCGGAGCCAAAGTTCGCATTGGATGCAACCCTAGTGCGTCAGGCGGTACAGCTCCATACACTTACTTGTGGTCTAATGGCTCTACGGCCTCAAACCCAATGGTTGGAGTGATGGCTACAACTATCTTTACTCTTACTGTTACGGATGCAAACGGATGTTCTTCATCTAGTTCTATGACAATTACCGTAAATCCGAACCCAACTGCTGATGCAGGTCCTGATAAAACACTCACAGCTTGTTCACAAGATAGTGTTATCCTAGGCGGTTCTCCTACTGCAAGTGGAGGTACCACACCATACATTTATCATTGGAATCCGGCTATTGGATTAAATGCTGATAGTGTGGCAAATCCATATGTTAAAGGGCTTGGTTCTACTGCCAACTATGCAGTAATTGTAACTGACGCTAATGGATGTTCTGCTACAGATATTGTAACTGTGTTTGTGAACAATCCAACTTTGATAGCTGAAGCAGGTAACGATGTTTCATTCTGTGCCGGTGCTTCCGTATCGGTTACATTAGGAGGCACTCCGGCTGTATTAGGCGGAAATGCTCCTTTCAACTTTGCATGGACATCTAACCCAACCGGCTTTACAGCAAGTGTAGCTAATCCGATTGCTTCACCGGTTGTATCTACTACATACTACTTGGTGGTAACAGATGGTACCGGATGTATTGGTACGGATTCAGTACGTATTACCATAAATCCGCGTCCTGTAGTAAATGCAGGAGCTACGGATACGATTTGTGCCGGAGCTTGTGTGCAGTTGGGCGGATCTCCCACAGCACAAGCCGGTACTGGTACATACACATATAACTGGACACCTACTCTGTTCTTGAACTCAAGCACTGCTTCTAACCCCATTGCTTGTCCTACCAGTACTTTGACCTATCAAGTACAGGTTGTTGACTCATTGGGTTGCAGCAATACTGCTAACGTAACCATTCGCGTAAATCAAAACCCTGTTGCTAATGCTGGTTCGGATAAGTCTATAGAATCTTGTCCGCAGGCATGTGTAACTTTAGGTGCAACACCAACAGCTACCGGTGGCACAGGGCCGTACTTCTACGCTTGGGCACCTTCATCAGGATTAAACAATACAGGTCTTCCAAACCCTGAAGCTTGTAATTTAGCCACCACCACCACTTATGTACTTACTGTAACTGACAATAACGGATGTACATCAGCCGACAATGTATTGGTAACTGTTACCACGCCTACCTTGGTTGCCGAAGCTGGTCCTGACCGTAGTATTTGTGCCGGTCAAACTAATTGTATTACAATCAACGGCAGTGTAACCGGTGGTACTACGCCTTACTTAATTGACTGGAGTCCTGTGTTTGGCATTTGCAACAGCAACACAATACCAAACCCGGATGTGAATCCAACCGATACTACAACGTATGTGTTATTAGTAACTGATGCACATGGATGTATATCCATTGATTCTATGGTGGTATTTGCTAACCCGGCTGTTACAGCAATCGTTCAACCAGATACTGCAATTTGCTCCGGTTCTGCAGCACTGCTTGGGGGTATTCCGGCCACTGCAGATGGCGGTACTGCTCCATTCACGTACAACTGGAACCCTGGAACCGGCTTGAGTAGTACCACTGCCGCTAATCCGGTGGCTACTCCGCTTTCAACTACAGCATACTGCGTAACTGTTACTGATGCAGTGGGATGTTCATCATCCACTTGTCAAACAGTAACGGTTAATCCGGGTGTAACTGCTAATGCAGGTCCGGTACAAACCATTTTTGCGTGTAGCGGTGCTTTTGCACAAGTAGGTGGTACACCTACGGCAGCTGGTGGCTCTGGTAACTATAGCTACCAGTGGTCGCAATCACCAGCCGGCACCAATTTAAACAGCACAACAATACCGAATCCTATAGCTACAAACTTAACAGTAACCACTCGTTTTGATGTAACTGTTACTGACAATGCTACTGGATGTTCGGCCACTGCCTTTACCATTGTGAATGTAAATCAAACCACATTGCAAGTAAATGCTGGTGCGGACAGAGTGTTCTGTGCAAACAGCACCGGCTGTGTAAACCTGGGCGGAACACCTACGGTGAATGGCGGTCAAGCACCATTCATATATCAATGGGCACCTGTACCGGGATTAAGCAATCCGAATATTGCTAATCCATGCGCTAATCCGTTGGTAACCACAAATTATGCGGTTACGGTAACCGATGCCTTTGGATGCTTTAAATCAGATACTGTTACCGTGTTTGTAAGCCCTGGAATTGGTGTAACAGCAGGTATAGATACTGCCGTATGTAGTGGTTCATCTATTACATTGGGTGGCTTACCTACTGCACAAGGTGGAACCGGGCCATTCACTTATCAATGGACTCCTGGTTCATTCTTAACATCATCTACAGTTGCTAACCCAACGGCACAAAACGTTACATCAAACGTTTCATATACAGTAGTAGCTACTGACTCTTTAGGTTGTGCTGCAAGTGCAACTGTAAACGTGAATGTTCGTCAGTTACCTATTGCTAATGCAGGACCAAATGCAACAATATTTGCATGTTCTTCAGATAGCGCAGTTCTAGGGGGTAATCCTACTGGCAGCGGCACTCAAGGTCCATACAGCTTTGTATGGTCACCTAATGCAGGCCTAAACAGCCCAACGTTATCCAACCCAACAGTCAGCAACTTGGGTAACACTACTCAGTTTAATGTAGTAGTAACAGATGTGTTTGGATGTTCTTCGTTACCAAGTTATGTAACTGTAACGGTTAATCCGCCTACCATCATTGTTGATGCTGGTGCAGCACAATCTATCTGCTCTAATGTAGGCGGATGTGTAACCCTTACTGCTACTTTGGGAGGAAACGGAATACCTCCAATTGGATTTGCATGGACTGGACCAAACATCAGTGGTAGTCCATTACAACCAAGCATAGTGGCCTGTCCTACGCAAACAAGTACCTACACAGTAATTGTTACCGATAAAAACGGCTGTCAGGCAGCAGATACAGTAGATGTTATTTACAATACACCTACTGAAGCTAGCATCAGTGGACTGAATGCTCAATACTGTCAAAATGCAGGAAACATAACCATGACCGGTATTCCGGCCGGTGGTACATTTAGTGGTCCGTTTGTTACCGGTAACATCTTCCAAGCTTCAGCAGCAGGTCCAGGCAACTGGTGTGTGAAATACACCTTTGTGGATGCCAATGGCTGCTCAGATGATACTACTATTTGTGTAACGGTTAATCCGCTACCTGTAGTGTCTGTTTCAGGATTCAATCCGGCATACTGTGTAGCTGACTCATGTATTACTCTTGTTGGCAGTCCGGTTGGCGGTACATTTACCGGTGCTGGTGTTACAGGTACAACATTCTGCCCTGCTACAGCCAACTTAGGTAATAATGTGATTACCTACACATATACTGACCAAACTACTGGTTGTACTAATTCCACCAATGTTACCATCAATGTTAAGGGTGCTCCGGTACTCGATTTGACCACCACTGCTGATACAGTTTGTACGGGTGGCTGTGTTACAATCACACCTAACTTTAGTATAGATGTGTTCAATATTCAATGGACTCATTTGGCTGGTGGTACAATTACATCGGGCTTATCTCCAATTACGTACTGCCCTGTGGGTGTAGATGGTGGTGTGGTGGCTACTGCCATCAATACACCAAACGGATGTATTACTCGCGATACGGTGTTCTTACATGTTAATCAACCACCGGTAGCCAGTGCAGATACAGCAGCTACTTGTGAGGAGGAAAGTGTAACTATTCCAGTATTGGCTAATGATACCGATCCGGAAGGCAATGCCAATACAATCACAGTATTATCTGTAACTAATGGTACAGCCACAGTTGGTGGAGGTGCAATTACTTACAACCCTGCATTGAACTTTAATGGTACTGCATCTATCACTTATGCAATTTGTAATACGCAGTGTGCTAATTCTTGCGATACAGCAGATGTGTTTATTAGCGTATGCCCAATCAACGATCCACCTGTAATTGTATGTGTTGCCGACTCAATGTATGCGAACACCACAGACACAGTTTGTGTAGCTGCTACAGATGTAGATGGTGACCCATTATCAGTTACTACCTATCAGGTAACTGTACTGAATGGTAATGTAAATGTGGTGAATAATTGTGTAGTGTTTACACCAGCCCCAGGTTGGTACGGCACACAACAAATTGAGGTAGTTGTAACCGATACAGCAGGAGCAAGCGATACTTGTTCGCTGATTATAGAGGTGTTAAAAATCAACACTCCTCCGTTTGCAGTTAAAGTTGGAGCTAGCGTATGTACAAACACCGCAGTTGGTGTTAACGTAAATGCCTCTGCCTCTGATCCGGATGGCGACCCATTAACCTTTACTTACGGTGCTGTTTCTGGCCCCGGTACCGGCTTATGGACTGTAACCGGAAATGGAACAGGCGTATTTGTGGCCAACGCTCCGGGAATCTACACCATACCATACTACGCATGTGATCAAAGCAACATACCTGCTTTCAGTTTGTGTGACACCAACCTGATTCAGATTGTGGTACTTACTTGTGATTCGGTTAACAATCCGCCAGTAGCCAGCGATGATGCTGCCACAGGATTAGTAAACACCGGTATAAACATTAATGAATTAGCCAACGACTTTGATGCCGATGGCGATCCATTGACTGTAACTATACTGAGTGCTCCAACTCTTCCGGGTGCTACCGTGTTGTTGAATGCAGACCAGACAGTAACCTACACCTCACCGGTTGTCGGTTGCGACTCTATCATCTATCAGATATGCGACCCTAACGGAGCATGTGATACTGCAGTGATTTACGTTTGTGTGAATACAACACTTAACAACAATAACCCTCCTGCGGCTACGGATGATCACGTAACAACCAGCTATTTGACAGCTATCACCATAGGTGTGAAGAACAATGATAGTGACCCGGATGGTGATGCTATCACGGTTCAACCTACACTACCTTGTCCTCCGGCAGATGGTGTAGCTACTGTGAATGCCAACGGTACTATCACGTACATGCCTGGTCCTGGTGCCAACGCACTTAACCCAGATACATTCTGCTATGTGATATGCGACAATGGCATACCGAGCAAGTGTGATACCGCAGTAGTGGTGGTTTACATTCTTAACTCTGTACAGGCAGTAAATGATTGCGGTACGTTTGTAACCGGACGCTTTAATGACCTTGACTTAGATGTGCTAAGCAATGATTTTGATCCGGAAAGTGATTCATTCAACATTATAAGTGTAGTAGCACTGCCAAATACTAAAGGCACAGCTACACTGAATGCTGACGGAACAATTCACTATGTGCCAAGTACCACAGATTCTTGCGATTACATTGACTCAGTAGCTTATGTGATTCAAGATGCAAACGGTGCTCTGGATACAGGCATTGTATGTATCTACATTGACTGCTGCGTACGCCCTGTGGCTGTAGCCGATGCCTACGAGATAGCTCCGAATACGCCATTTGTAGCTAACGTGGTGTTGAATGACAACGGTGCAGGTTATCCGCTGCAAAGTGTTATAGCGATTAATGCACAGAATGGTACTGCAGTATTCCTGAAAGACAGTATTATGCAGTACACGCCAAATGCCGGCTATTGTGGACCTGATTTTGTGGTTTACGAAGTTCGAAACCAGTGTGGTAAAGATATAGATACTGTATTCTTCACCATCAACTGTGCTCCAGTAGCTGCTGACGATGCTGTAACTATATGCGTAGGTGAAAGTGCAACTGTAGCGGTGTTAGATAATGATGTAGATAACACTGCATTGCCGCTTACTGTTACCTCATTTACAACACCAACCGCTGCAATAGCTAATATCTCGGCATTCTCCGGAGATGTATTCACAATCACTGCTGGCAATGTGGTGGGTAGCACTACTTTCAGCTATGTAGTATGCGATGCCGGAAACCCAGCGCTTTGCGATACAGCAACCGTTACAGTTAATGTTGTTGCTTGTCCTGGGCCTGTAGTACCGCCTATCTACGATACTACCTTTGTTAACGTGCCTATTACAGTATGTTTAGTTAGCGGTGTGAATGTTATCAGTAACTTGCCTTGGTCTATTGATACCTTGTGTGACCCTGCGAATGGCTCAGTAAC
Organism: Chitinophagales bacterium; assembly: GCA_016787045.1. Taxonomy (GTDB): domain Bacteria; phylum Bacteroidota; class Bacteroidia; order Chitinophagales; family LD1; genus Bog-950. The sequence continues at coordinate 52,354 of JAEUVA010000020.1, read as the reverse complement.
TATTGACAGCGATAGCTGCTTTACATACACACCTGATCCTGGTTTCTTTGGTGTTGATTCTTTCTGTATTGTAATTTGCGACACACTCAACCACTGTACTACTTCTACGGTTTACATTACTGTTCTTGATTCTCTAATTCAGGCAGTAAATGAGCCGTGCGATTTAGATACAACGTTTGTGAACACAGCTATTACACTTGCTGTATTGAACAATGACATTATTCCATGGGGTGCTGATACTACCGTTGCAATAATAGGTGACGTTACGAATGGTACAGCTACGGTTAATGCTGATAACACAATAACGGTTACCCCAGCATTGGGCTACTCAGGTACAGTTAATTTTAGCTACACAGTATGCGTAACTACAGGTAGCTTCTCGTTCTGCGATTCAGCTTCGGTTTGTGTGGCGGTAATAGATACTGCTTGTACCTTCCCGAATGCCTTCTCGCCAAACGGTGATGGTAGCAACGATGTGTTTGTGTTGCCTTGTAACGATAATAACCCACAAGCTACCCTACTTATCTTCAACCGTTGGGGTGTGGAAGTTTGGAGAAGTGAAGGCCATTACCAGAACGACTTTGACGGACACAACAAACAAGGTACGAACTTGCCTGATGGTACTTACTACTATGTGTACGAGTACAACGATGGCACCGGTAAACGTGAACAGAAGTTTGTAGTAATCCACCGATAGATTTAAACACCACCTGCTTTGTGAACTTGTTCGCAAAGCAGGTTTTATTAAAAATTAGAACCCTGTAAATAAGTATTTATGAAAAGAATAATTGCCACAGCACTATTGGTTACGGCAGCATTTATTGGAGCAAATGCTCAGCAAGATGCAGCTTACAGTATGTATATGTTTAATGGCTTATACGTAAACCCCGCATATGCAGGTAGCCACGAGGTAATCAATGTAATGGGAATTTACCGCCACCAATGGGTAGGTATAGACGGAGCACCTCGTACGGCTAATATTAGCGTGCACACACCTTTCCGCAGAGACCAATACGCGGTGGGCTTAACCATTTCTAACGATAGACTTGGCCTTAGCAACAACTTTAGTGTAACACCGGCATTTTCGTACCGCCTTCGTTTGCCTAAAGAAAACAGGCTATGCTTTGGTGTACAGGCATCATTTAACTACTTCTATCAAAATAACGGAAAGGCAGTATTGCCATCTACCGGAGTAGATAATTCGTTTGCCTTGAACGAAAACCTTTTTGTGCCAAACATAGGATTCGGCATTTATGCTTATGGCAAGCGATACTTTGCCGGCATATCTGCTCCACACTTAATGCCATCATCATTAACTAAGCAAGTAGGCGTGGTTAAATACAACGATGCCATAGCCCGCGTGTACAATTTTTATGTACTCACTGGTGGTTATGTATTTGGCAAAGATGCATCAGTTGTAAAATTTAGACCTACCATTTTAGTAAAATGGCAAAAGGGATTACCTAAAAATATACCTCAGTTTGATGCGAACTTGGCCTTATTATTCATAGATCGTTTATGGTTAGGTGTGGGGTATCGTACCGAAACCAGCGGACAACATAAAGCAGGACAGGCAATTGTTGCGTTCACCCAGTTTAAAGTTACACCACAATTACAAATTGGCTATGCGTACGATGCCGAAATTTCAGGACTCAAGCGATATACCAGCGGTACTCATGAAATTATGATTGGTTACGATTTCTGGTACGATAAAAAACGTTTTGTAACACCTCGTTTCATCAAATACTTCTAATCAAAAACACTTAGCACAGGTAACCCCCCAATAAATTTTTTTTATGCGCTTGAAGAATCTCCTGACACTCTTATTGCTCGCTACATTTTTTGTTGCAGCAGCCGAAAAGCCAATAGTAAAAGTTGGTGATTGGTATTACAAACAATTTGACTACCGCAAGGCCATTGAATACTACCAGCGTGCTTTGAAAAAAGACAAAAACAACACTTATGTATTGCAACGAGTGGCCGATAGCTATCGATTGATCAACAACTGGGAGAAAGCCGAGCCGTACTACGCGGAGTTGGCCAAGAAGGAGAATGCTAATGTGATTAATAAACTTTACTATGCAGAGGCGTTACGCGCCAATCAGAAATATGCCGATGCTAAAGTTTATTACAAAGAATACTTAACAGTAGTACCTACAGATAATAGCGTTAAAACCCGTTTAAAAGGAATAGATGAAGTAGAGCGCTTGAGTAAAGACAACGGTTTTTACGATGTTAAAAATGAAGAAGGCGTTAACTCATCATTCTCAGATTTTGGAGTGGCTTTTTACAAAGATACAGGTGTTCACTTTTGTTCTAATCGCTTTCCTGATGCTTACGTAAAACATGTTGATAACTGGACTCAGGGTAACTTCTTACAGCTTTATCAATCATACAAAAAGGATTCTACCGGTCAGTTAGGTAAACCTGATATGATGGCCGGTCGCGAGCCCAACCGCAAGTATCACGAGGGCACCTCTAGCTACAATGATAAAATGAAAGAACTGTATCTTGATAGAAGTAACTATAACGGTCGCAGGGCTTTCCCATCTGCCGATAAAACTGTAAAGCTGAAAATTTACCGCATAGAATGGTTGCAAGATCAAAACCGTTGGGGCGATGAAATGGTTGAGGCAGTACCTTTTAACGATAAAGAATATTCTGTTGGCCACCCAAGCTTGAGCAAAGACGGCAAGACATTGTACTTTGCCAGCGACAAACCTGGTGGATATGGAGGTGTGGATGTTTATGTAACTACACGCGAAATAGGTGGCGAGTGGGGAACGCCAATTAATCTTGGACCAAAAATTAATACATCAGGTGATGAGATGTTTCCCTACACCGCTGAAGATGGCACACTATATTTTGCATCGAGTGGACATACCGGTTTAGGAGGTTTGGATGTGTTTAGCACTAACATGGTAAAAACAGGTAATAAGATTACCAATTGGACTGAGCCGGAAAACTTAGGTTACCCAATCAACACCAATTTTGACGATTTCGGTTACATTATAGGTAAAGATAATAAGCGCGGATACTTTGTATCTAACCGCCCGGGTGGTAAAGGAGATGACGATATCTATAGTTTTGTGAAGAAAGGGGTGATTTTGAACGGTATAGTGTTTGATGCAGCAACCGGATTACCAATTGAGGGAGCTCAGGTAATTATGAAAGACGAAGATGTAGAAAAAGGAAAGGTGAAAAGTGGAAAAGAGGGTGACTTTACCTTCTCCGCTACTCCCGGCAAAAAAATGAAATTTTATGCCACCGCTTTGGGTTACCTACCTACAGAACTTACTTTTGATGTGAAAGAAAAGCCAGAATTGGTAAAAATACCGATGGTGGCAGAAGGCGGTTGTACTTTAGAAGTAACTGTTTTAGATAAAAAATCACGCGATCCGTTGGAAGCGTCTAAAGTGAAGTTAACCAACTTGACTAACAACAAAGACGAAGTTTGTACCACAAACAAAGATGGTAAGTGTGTATTTACTATTGAAAAAGATGTGAACTATCGTTTGGAGGCCTCTAAAGAAACCGGTGAGCCCGATACCAAGTATTTGACGGTTACCTCTACGCTACCTAACGGCTGTAAGAGCATACCATCTACCAGCTACCAGGTTATGGAATTGGAGAAAGTACGTAAGGGTGTAGCCATCAAAATAGAAAATATTTACTACGACTTAGACAAGTGGTTTATCCGTCCAGATGCTGCTAAAGAATTAGACAAGTTGGTAAAAATCATGAAAGATAACCCAACCATGGAAATAGAGTTGAGTTCGCATACAGATTGCCGTGCAACTGCTAAGTACAACATGCAACTCTCCAGCAAACGCGCGGAGAGTGCAGTGAACTACATTGCCTCACAAGGAGTTGAAGCACACAGAATGATTGCTGCCGGATATGGTGAAAGCCGCTTAGTGAATAAGTGTCAATGCGAGGGAACCACTGTAGTCCCTTGTTCAGATGAGCAACATCAAGAGAACAGAAGAACTGAGTTTAAAATCCTTAAATTTTAATTGAAAAATACAGCAATATGTAAAACAGCCACACAAACTTGTGTGGCTGTTTTTTTTATGAGCGCTGTAAATTTTTGTTGTAACGGTTGGTAAATGAAACTATCTGCACAAGTGGCAACATATGGTGATTTAGCTAGGTTGTAAACTAACACAATGAGTTAGGGCAAATGCACAATAACGAGAAAGGTGTACTCTCTGAAGATAAGTTTCAATTCAATTTTTGGTAGAATAAATGTAAGCAATTCAATTTGCTAGAAACTCACACCCACACTCATTACCACTCTCTGATAAGTACGTCTGATGGTATAGTATGTCCCTTCGTTCCATTGGGTGTACCACCATTTGGTTTCGCTGTAGTTGCGTTTGTAGCCGGCTGTAATTAACACAGAAGCCCTGCTGCGCGTGTAAATGCGTAAACCTGCACCTGCTTGAAAATAGTAACCGCCCTTGTTTTTGAACTCATACCATTCGTTTTTGGGCTGCTTCCACATTATGCTATAGCCGCCATCAGCATACACCATAGGGCTTACTTTTTTTCGGATAAACGCTGAACTAATGCGTACATAAAAAGGAGAAAATGTTTGCCTGTAACTAATCATGCGGTCTATGCCCACTCCGCCTCCAATGTACAAGTAGCGCCAAAACTGATAGCCGTTAATGGTGTGTAGCGATACGCCAAAATCATCTCCTGTGTTGTAATACGATGTGGTTTCATCGGGTTTTATATTTGTACCATAAATCATCCCGAACTCAGTAATGTGGCGGTAACCTCGCTCTTTGTAGTAATAGTTGTTTTTGATGTCTCGCAATTGGCGTTTGTGGGTGCTTTCGGTTTTGATGCTGTCTAAATCTGTTTCATCTACAACAAAAATACTTCCACCCAATAGCTCAATTTTATGTTTTCCTTCTGTTGCCGAATGTAGTTTGCCACGCAGAATGCTACCATTTTTGAGATATAAAACCGTCTCTGTGGTTTGCTGCGCAGAACCAAGCAAACAGAGAAATGTCGTAAAGAGGGTAGCGATGTATTTCATGCAATTTCCGTTTTTGATCATCAATTTTAAACTTCAGGCAACTGTTTGTAATGAGTAAACGTTTCCATAGTAGCAACAGTTGCCCAAACCAATTTTTAATCCAAACAAAAAGGTATGAAGTCATTTACATTATCACTCATCGGTTTAGTTAGTGCTTTGTTTCTACTCAATTCATGCACCAAAGACAAGTGCAGCCAAACAATAACGTACACTAAGTATGTGCCGCAATACATGAGCTATGACGAGTTGCGAAGTAGCGTAAAATCAATGCCGGCACAATCGCTCAAAAATCCCGGTAAAATTTACTTGATGGGCAACTATATTTTTGTAAATGAAGTGGACAAGGGCATTCATGTCATTAATAATAGTAACCCCTCATCACCACAACCCATTTCATTCATTCAAATACCAGGTAATATTGATATATCAGCTAAGGGTAATGTGTTGTATGCGGATAGTTATGTGGATTTACTCGCACTTGATATTAGCAATCCAAGTAATGTAACTGTGCTGAAACGAGTTGAAGATGCACTGCCACAACGCAGATTAACAAGCGGTGCTTCTATTGACCCGCAGAAAGGTGTGGTAACCTTTTACAAAGATGAGGTGGTAACAGAAGAAATCAATAAAGATTGTCAAATTGGTGGTGGCTATTGGGGTGGCGGCCCTATATGGATGGAAGGCGATGTGGTAAATGTATCATCCGGTAATATGGTACCTTCTGTATTTACTGCGGCACCACAGACTGGCGTAGCAGGCTCATTAGCTCGGTTTGCATTAAACAATAATACACTGTATGTGGTAGATGATAACAACCTTAGGGTATTTGATGTTAGCACACCGGCTAATCCATCTGCTAATGGTACCGCATATATCGGTCGCAATATTGAAACTATTTTTCCTTACAATAATCACCTGTTTATTGGGAGTACCAATGGCATGTTTATCTATAACATCAGTAATCCTACAGCTCCGGCATATGTTTCTACATACATACACGGCACTGCGTGCGATCCGGTAGTGGTAGATGGCGATTACGCCTATGTTACTTTACGCAGCGGCACTCCATGTAATACATCGCTTAATCAATTAGAAGTAGTAGATATTAAAACACTTAGTAACCCTGTATTGAAGCATACCGTGCAGATGAAAAATCCACATGGCTTGGGTAAATGGGGTGATGTGCTTTATGTGTGCGATGGCAATGCCGGACTTAAAGTGATGGATGCTCAAAATCCGGAAACAATCCCGGCTAATCCGGTGGTACAGGTGGGTAGTATAAATGCTACAGATGTGATACCATTCAATAATCGGTTGTTGATGATTGGTACAGATGGGCTTTATCAGTATGATATTTCTAATCCAATGCAAGTGAGCTACCTGAGCCGCATAGCCGTAGAGAAATAGTGAGGTTAAAGAATGTGTGGCTAAATTTACTCTTCAGAATCAATGCAATTGACCTATAGCGCATCAGAAGCCGAAATCATTGAGGGCTGCATTAAAGAGAAGCGGCAGTTCCAAAAAATGCTGTACGAAAGGTACTACAGCAAGATGATGGGGGTGTGTATGCGATATGCCAATGGTAAGGAGCAAGCCACAGAGATTTTGAATATCGGTTTCATGAAAGTATTTCAGAACATAGCAGCTTATGCTAATAAGGGCGGAAACTTAGAATCATGGATTTACCGGATAATGGTTAATGCAGCGATAGATTTTCTACGAGCAGAAGTGCGACATCGGCATGCTGAAATGGACGCCACTATTTATGTAGAAGATAATTCAAATGTGATTGCAGACTTAAATGCAGAGCAGATTTTAGAATTAGTGAATCAATTGACACCCGGTTACCGAACTGTTTTTAATTTATATGTGATAGAGGGCTATACCCATCCCGAAATTGCTGAATTGCTCGGCATTAACGAAGGAACATCTAAGTCTAACTTAGCTAAGGCAAGAGCAAAATTGCAGGACATGATTTTGAAACTAAACGAAGTAAACATTGCAGCGTATGGAAAGTAATGCAGATAAGCTGATGCGCGAAAAACTTACCACCACAGAGTTTTCGTTTGACCCACAGGCGTGGGAGCAGATGGAGATGATGCTTGACCAAAAGAAAAAACGCAGATCTATATTTTGGTGGTGGTTTGGCGGAGCAGGTATGGCGGCTGCACTTATCGGGGGGCTATTGTGGATCAGTTATTTTAAAACTTCATCAAAAGAGATAACAACACCTGCTTCTACAGTTATTACTTTAAGTACCACTTCGGGCAGTATTAGTACCAAAGAAATTTCACCAACATCAGCACGTATTTCTGAAGCCGAAAAATTTGTAAACACGGCATTAACTACACACATGCCAAACACCTCTGCATACAAAGTTGGTAGTAACAACCTAAGTCCTATAGTTACTATTTCTGAGTATGAGGCCAATGCATCAACTTCAAATGAATCTACTTTAGCGGAAAATTCACCTTTTACATCTTCTGCTATATCTATCAACTCTTCTGAACTTAAAGTGAATGAAGTACTCATAGCAGAAGCAGAGCAAATGGTGTCTGCTGTGTTAGATTCCACACTTAATGAATTGCCGGTGGCAACAGATGAGCCCGCGGTAGATTTGCCGGTAAAGAGAAGGAGTAAGTTTAACTACTCCCTCGGTTTACTGGCTAATGTAAGTGGTACTAGCGTTGGTAAGCAAGTTGCATCAACTAAAGAAAGCGGTACTCACTTTTTTTACCAATGTCCCTCATTTGCAATAGGACTAGCCAACGATTTTTTGTTTGTTGATAGATTGGCAATCTCCACAGGGCTGTTGTATGCTCAAACTTCTTTTCGGGTTGAAAAACCTAAGTATTCCATTACAGATAGTGTAGGCACTATTAGAAATGTTAGATCTGATATTCGGGAGCTACAGATACCGCTGATGATTAAGGGCTATCTGTACCGAAGTAAAGCAGTTAGTTTGTTTGCATCAGTAGGGGTTATCAATCACATTAAACTCAGAGAAAAGTTTACGATAGATTACGAAGTGCCCGTTGCTTTAAATGTTGCTCCACCCATTACAACCGCTACGGATATACAAACCATAGAGCAACTTAACTCATTTACCCCAACAACTGAAAATGTTACTGCCGATTTTACAGCAGCAAAGAGCAGCAGCAGCGGAGAATCTTTTGGTATGGGTAGAACCAAAAGATATTATGCATCCATTTACACCTCACTGGGTGTAGAAATTAGTTTGGCTAAACATTTTTTGTTGAATGCAGAGCCCATGTATTTTTTCTCTGCCCAAAAAATTGGCAAACAACCACAACGCAAACATAACTTGGGTTTAAATGTAGGGCTGAGATATACATTTGGGGCGCATTAGTTATGCAGCTTTAAAAGAGGTCATTGTCAATGAGCCACCTACTGCTTTATCGTTAAAAAAAGATATATCATCTTTAGAATCAATAAGCCCTAAAGAGTAGATCATGGGGTAGTAATGGTCAGGCGTAGGAATGGCCAATTTTGCCGCTGCACCCAACGATTCATAATTTAATAGTGGATTAAAATTTCTGGAAGAGATATGCTGCTTGAACAATGTGTTTATTTCATGCGCCCAGTCAAATCCATATTCTGGTTCGTTGATTTTATTCCACGCTACCATACTTAGGTTATGCACCATGTTACCGCTACCTATAAGCAATACTCCTTTATTGCGCAGTGAGGCCAGCTCTTTTGCTAATGCAAAATGATAAGCTGCAGGCCTATTGTAATCTATACTCAGTTGCAATACCGGTATGTTTGCCTTAGGGTACATTTGTTTCAAAACGCTCCAAGTGCCATGGTCTAAGCCCCACTCATGATCCAATTGTATTTTGTTAGTTGTAGAAAGTTGAGTCACCTCATTAGCCAACTCCGGATGGCCGGGAGCCGGGTATTGTACATCAAACAAGTCCTTTGGGAAACCACCAAAATCGTGAATAGTGGTTGGTTGTTCCATCGCAGTAATGTATGTGCCCTTGGTCAACCAATGAGCACTAATACAAACTACGGTAGTAGGTTGTGGTATCTCTTGACCCATTTTGGCCCAACGTTGCGAAAACTCATTGTCTTCAATGGCGTTCATTGGTGAGCCATGCCCAACAAACAAAACTGGCATTTTATTGCCGGCAGTAGGCAATCGCTGATTTATTTTTTTTAATGTGTTTGTGTAAGACATGCCTAAAGCAGTTAAAACGAGTTGTTGAATAAAAGTAGAACGTAACATGATTTACTTGTTACCATAAAACCATTCATCTGCACTATACTTACCGGGCCCGCTGATGAGCAATGCCAAGTATATAGCCAAGTACAGAAACGCATGTTCGCCCTCACCAAACAAATCGCCACCATGTGCCATAAACACAGCTACCAGCATGGTTACAATCAAAGGAATTAAGGCAATACGCGTAAACAATCCTGCAACTAACAACAACGAACACAATAACTCTGAAAATATGGTTAAGCCCAGTGAAACGCTTTTGCTAAGCCCCAAAAACTCCATAAACTGTGGTTCTATGGTTGTAAACCCGGTTAGCTTTTGATAGCCATGAAAAGCCATCCAAATACCTGCTGCAACTCGGAGTAGAAGTAAGGCAGTGTTTATCTGAAATGCGTTGTGCTTTGAAGATAAGAAGGAGTGAAACATAGTAATTGATTATGGTATGAATAAAATAGGTGGAAGAATTTTTTTATCGCCTCACCAAACTATCAAGAGGGTATTTTTCCAACATTTCACTGCGTATTGATTTGCTCCAATTTAGGATTGTTTGCTTTTGTGTTTCGTTGAGTATTGCATTTTTATGCGTCCATGTGTATGACTTCAATGGCATTTCTCCATCGTTAACTAATTCTTCGGTTTCTTCCAACTTGTGGTATTGTTTACGCAAACTGTAGGTGGCAAATTCATCAAAATTTAACTCTTCCTTACCTTCGTCAACATGGTGCGCCAGCCACCAACCAACCGGTTGTATGTTGCTGTACCAAGGATATATAGTGTTGTTGGAGTGGCAATCGTTACAGCTAATTACTAGTATTTGCTTAACATCTTCCGGTACTGTATGTACAGTACTTATACTCTTTATTGACTCACTAGCAGATACATTTTTACCCGGCTGAATAAATTGTATGCCTACAAGTAAAACTAAAGCACCTAGCAACCACTTTTGAACCTTATTCATAGTTAAGATTTTTTTAGTGCAATCGCTTCGCTTAACCAGATAAATTCGGTGGCAAAGTTCAGAATGTTATTGCTAAACTTCTCATCAAGTAGTTTGCCGTCAGTATCAAACTTTTGAGTCATGTTTCCTACCACCAGCATTTGCGGTACAGGTATGCCAAACCATGCGCAAATTTGGTTTTGCATGGCCACAGCTGCACGTATGCCACCCATGGCGCCATCGCTGGCGGTTACAATGCCAAATACCTTTTTGTTTTGTTTTGGGAAGTGGTCAAAAAGATTGCGCAGTGCAGATGACATACTGCCGTTATACTCAGGGGTAACCAGCACAAATGCATCAGACGAGTAAATTTTTTCAGCAGTGCTTTTATACTCTTCGGGTACATCGGCAACGGTGCTCCATACTTTTTCAACAAACGGGATTTGTACTTCGTTCATGCTGATGAACTGGTACTCATGCTGCGGAAATTTTTTTCCAAAATAGTGATATAAAAATTTTGCTACTCGTATGGTAACACTCGTCTTTCGCGGACTTCCTGAAATGATGGTAATTTTCATTGTTTGTTTTATATATAAGATTTGACAGAAAATGAAACCGATTTATCGCTGAACATCTTAAGAGTTTTTACAATCAGCGTTTTTTTTAATAATCAATCTTCCAAATATCCAAACTTTCCGCTATTCACATCTTCGTAGGCCTGAATGATTTCCTCTTTTGTGTTCATTAGAAACGGACCATAAGCTACAATTGGCTCATCGATAGGTTCACCACTCAATACTAGTAGTTTTGCATCTTCTGTTGTTTCAATACTCACATCTGTCCCCTCGTTTTTGAAAAGCAGCAAATGATCTTGTTTAACTGTGGTACCATTAATGGTAGCTTGCCCTTCAAGCAACAAAATGCAGGAGTTGAAATGACTAGGCAGTTCAAAGTTGATGGTTGCTCCATCATGCAAATACATGTTATACATTTGAATGGGCGTAAATGTGTCAGCCGCACCTTTAACGGAGTGGAACTCTCCGGCCACTACATCTACACGGCCTTTGCCGTTGGGCAAGTCATATTTACCCATTTGTGCAGTAGTAATGCTTTGGTACTTTGGCGATGTCATTTTGAATTTAGCCGGTAAGTTTACCCATAGCTGTACCATTTGAAAAGCGCCACCCTTACGGGCAAATTCTGTTTCATGATATTCTTTGTGTAACACACCACTTGCTGCTGTCATCCATTGCACATCACCGGGGTATATAGTGCCGCTGTTTCCTGCACTATCGTGGTGTGCTACAGCCCCGGCATAAGCCAGGGTTACCGTTTCAAACCCACGGTGCGGATGCACGCCTACACCTCTCTGGCGCTCAGAAGCCGGAAACTCTACTTTGGCATTGTAGTCCATCATAAAGAATGGACTCATGCGCTGTAATCCCAGAGAATAACCTCCCGGAAAAAAGTTGTGTACCCTGAAGCCATCACCCACCATATGTGGAGCGGGTGGAGCTAGTACTTTTTCTATCAATTTTTTCATATAGACTGATTTCTTCTACAAATGTAAATACAATAATTGTATATACAACTAATTTTCTAAATTTTTTAACTTCTTAACTTTTCCAGAAGCCGGTTTAATTCTTTGGCGTCTGTATTATTTAGTTTGCCTTGCATTTCAATCCACTCTTTTTGGTCAATATCAATTTTGGCGAGCAGTTGAAGTCCCTTGTCTGTAATCAGTATATCTACCTGTCTGCGGTTGTTGGGGCATATCTCCCTTTTCACAAATCCCTTTACACGCAGTTTCTCTACTAAGCGGGTGGCATTGCTATTCTTATCTATCATACGGTTAGTAATTTCTAGCAGCATGAGTGGGGTAGGGTGGGAGCCACGAAGGATGCGTAGTACATTAAACTGCTCGGGGGTAATGCCAAATTTTTTTAGCCGAGCCGAATTTTGGTTGTACAACCAACTACTGGTGTACATCAGGTTGACAATTGCTTTGTGCTGTTCGCTCTGAAACTTCTTCTGCTTTATTTCTTCTTCTATAGTGCCCATGTGCGGCAAATGTAAATGAAATATTTGTAGCTACAACAATTGATTTTGAATATTCTAGTAGCTATCCTGAATTGAGGTAAGTAGAATGGCTATTTATGCGGAAGATAAGCTCGTATAAACTCTAATCCGAATTGAGCAGGGCGGCTATTTGCTTTTTGCAAATGGGTTTAGCATATACAGCACAATTGCAACAACCAAACCCTGCGCAGCAACACTTTCCAGTGTTGGATAAATGCCCAAAATATCTAATTTGAAAAATGATATTCCCGTAATACTTACCCAGCCCACTTCTTGAAAAGAGTGGATGCCTTTGCCAGCCAAGACAATAGCCAGAAGACCCATGACCAGAGTAGAAAATTTAAACAAACGAGGTATAGGTAGTTTAGCGGAGTAACGCAGCACCACAAATGCAAAAGCTACAACTGCAAGCAGGGCTATAATTAGACCTAACGCAATGGCACTACTTTGCTTACCGGCAGATTCAATGTTTAATGCGGTTAAAAATAACACCGATTCAAACACTTCGCGAAATACTACGAAAAAAGATAATACTGACAAGCCCTTGTAGCTACCATGTTCTATTGCACTGTTTATCTTTGAACTTACAAACTGTTTCCATTTACTGATTTCTGCTTTGCTGTGCAGCCAGAAACCTACGTACAAGAGCATGCATACTGCAACCAATGAAACTACTCCTTCTGTAGCTTCCATATACTGGGCAATTTCCGGTACGTATATATCGGCAATTACCCACAAAACAAATCCACACAGCAGCGCAAAAATCCAACCGGCATGAACCCATTTTTGTGCGGCATTAAGCCCAGTAGCTTGTATTACTGATAAAATAACCAGTACTACTAAAAATGCCTCTAATCCTTCGCGCAGTAAAATGGAAATGCTCATTACCAAAGCCATCCAAAATGAATAGTCGGTTTTTTTTAAAACCGTATTAGCGTTGCTAATGGTTTTTAGTGTGGCAGTTATGGAGTCGCTTACTTGCTCTACTGCTGCACGGTTTTCCATCAACTTTCGCAATATTGTTATTTGCTGTTCTAACTTATCGCCTAAAGTAGGATCGCTGGCTTTTAGGTGATTTTCTACCGGTTCTATGCCTTCTAAATATGCTAATGAGAGGTAACGCAGGGCTTCAGAATTTTTACTGTTGCTGTAGCTTTGCAATGATTTTTGAAGGTACTTTACGGCCGATTGCAAAAAACGGTCATTGTTCTCGGATGGTTGTTGGGTGCGGAGTGCGGCAATTTGATTTAAAGAAAAACCTAATTCGTTTTTGAGTTGATTATCTGTTTTAACAGACAATACTTCAAGATTAATTTTACCGGTACTGGTGGTATCTGCCTCTACACGTTCATACCGCAGCGACAGTACGTAAAAGGCGAGATCCCAAACTTCATCATCGGTCAGTTGCGGAAAAGATTTCATACCTGTGCCTTCTACACCCAAACGAATAGTATTAAATACATGCGCTGCATCTATTTCATTTATTCGCTCTGCGTCATGAAAATTTCTGGGCTTTGGATTTAGCTCAGCTCCTTCAGGTCCATCGCCATAGCCCGTTGAGCCGTGACATTTGCTGCATTCGGTAGCAAACAATTTTTTACCGCTATCCAAGTTGGGGTAGGTAGTGGGGTAGGTTTTTAAACCACTTATGGCAATTACTTTGAGTTTTGCTTCCGTAGCTTTTGCTTTCACTACCGATGCCTCGGCTTTTGCGTTAACTAATGCCACCAATTCATCTACCAGTTTTTTAACTACAGCGGCATCATCAGCATTCCATTTAGTGCTCAGATCTTTGAGTTGTTCTTCGGCAGTCTCACAAAACTCTTGCATTTCTTCATATTCCTCTTCATCTAACACCTTACCGTTGTTTACAGCATGTGAGTAATCTCCGCCAAGATAGTTGAACGTATGTATCAACAAGCGGGCTTGCTCTGCATCAGACGCCTGAACCTTGAAAGCTGCACACAATAGAACAATCCACACAATTTGTCGGAAAATAATTCTCATACTTAAATTTAGATTTATTCTAAACAAAGGCGAATGTAAAAGGTTGCCGCACTAAAACTAATGATGCTGCTCATGATTTTCATAAGCAGCATCACACCAGAGTAGTTGGATGATATGTTATTCTTCAAACCCTTCCGAAAAATCGGTAGGAGGGGCGGCATTTCCACCTCCTGCTGAGGGTGTATCGTCTTCTTTCTTGCGGCTCATTTTGGCTTCTAAGCTAAGCGTGGCATGAGGCACTACGCGCAAACGTTCTTTGGGTATAAGTTTACCTGAAGCCCGGCAAATTCCATACGTTTTATTTTCTATGCGTACAAGCGCTAACTCTAAGTTGCGGATGTAACCATGCTGGCGGCTGATTTGGTTCATCAGGTACTCCATTTCTGAAGTATCAGTACCTTCTTCCATATTCCACGCTTTGTTGCCGGCCTGGCTTTCGGTGTGGTTATCTAAGGCCTCTTTCAAGCTTTTGAGTTCATCGCGGGCTATAGCCAATTTTTTGTCAATAAGGTCTTTAAATTCTTTGAGTTCTTCATCGCTGTAGCGAAGTTGTGGGGCATTAGGATCTGCGGGTGTCATGGGTTGCGGTTTATGTATCGGCTTGGCAGGTGAAACAACGGGTTGTTTCGCTACCGGTGCCGGTTTGGTTTGTTTGTTTATTGCCGGAGCAGGTTTAGCCACTGGCTTCACCACTTTTACCGGTTTTGCGGCTACAGGTTTCGGCTTAGACACATTCTTTGCTAACACTTTACTAACCGGCTTGGCAGCTTTTTTTGCCACCTTAGCAGCGGGCTTTTTAGCCACTACTTTTTTCTTGGGTGCGGCCTTCTTTATCGGTTTGGCTTTTACCGCGGTCTTCTTTGCCGTTTTAGCCGCTTTTTTAGCGGGCTTCGGAGTTTGCTTTTTTGCCGGTTTAGGTGCCGGTTTTTTAGCAACGGGTTTTGCTTTCTTGGCAGCGGGTTTAGCGCTTGCTTTCTTCACGGGCTTAGCTTTTACGCTTGCCTTCTTCTTGTCTTTTCCCTTTGTCTTAGCCATGTTTAAAAGTTTGTTGGCGAATGTAATCAATTTGGAAACTGCAGCCATGTGCTCGAAAATAAGGCCGCAAAAATAAAAAAGCCACTGATAGTGCAAATGTATGGGCTATATCTCATTTGGGCGCGCCCCCAACCGCTTGCCTGCTACCCGCGCTCCGGTAGGGGTCGGGCTGCTGCGGAGTGTCGTCTCGGCCAAAGCCGAGACCGCTCCCTATGGTCGCGCCCGCTGCATCCCTCGCGCGGCTGCGCACCTGTTGGCTGCAGGCAAAGTACAAGTAGTGGCATAGTAGCTGGCTTAACAACTAACCTTGTTCAGCACTTGACATTTTGCAATTGCGGCTTTAATTGTTGTTATTTGAAGTAAACAATTGAAATACTTATGAATACACGTCTATTGATTTTTGCCCTTGCTGTAGGGTTTATTGTTTCTTCTTGCCGAAAAGACCTCAAAGAAAGCATACAATCTGCCGAAGACAATGCGCAGATAGAAAATGAATTTTCATCGGTTTATGATGCGGTATCTGATTTTGCCGCTGAGGACAATCGGACCGGCAAAACAGATGATTACATATTACCAAGTGGTGCTGTAGTTTCATTTATAGATTCCTCCTTTACCGATGGTGATGGGGTGCATTTCACCATTAACTATGGTCCGCTGAATAGTGGTGGCAGTTCAAAAGGCATACTGTGTAAAGATGGCCGCTACAGAGCCGGCAAAGTGGGCGTATTGATGAGCAAGCGGTGGAGCGAAAACGGGTGCGAAATCGTTATTTCCATACCATCATCCAGCGAATACTATGCGGGCAATGGCAGCAACATGTACAAGATAACCGGTACCAAAACTATTACTCGTACATCTGCCACATCCTATTCGGTAGTTGTGGCTAATGCTACCATGCAGCGCGATAACGGAACTGTAAGCTGGCAATCGCAACGTACTATTACCCTCACCAAGGATGCCGGTATTGGCTGGCTAAATGATGAGTACGAAATCAGCGGAAGTGCCAGCGGTACTAATGTGAATGGAGATGAATTTACGGTAAGCACAGTAACTCCTTTACTTAAAAAATTATCGCTGGGTTGTTTATCCACTTTTGTGTCAGGAACGTTAAAGTTGGAGAATAGCAACGGTAAAGAGTTGCTCTTGAACTACGACACGTTTGGTAATCAGGCCTGCGACAAAACGGCTACAGTTACTTACAACGGAAAAAGCAAAAATATTACACTCTGGTAAAACGCTTCGGTGGCAGATTGTAGCATTTCAGTATTAAATTACCAGACTACAAACACCACTCATTAAATTAGCACTCACAAAACTTACCTATGGAAGAAATCGCATTGCGGCTATTGAAGACCTACGGCATCCTTTCGCTGCGTTACCTCGCTTTTGCAGGGCCATTGTATCTGTTGTTTTATGTTTGGAAAAAGCGTGATTTTTTCAAATTCAAAATTCAGCAGAAATACCCGGATAATCCGCACATCTTTCGCGAAATCAAATATTCTTTTTTATCGTTAGCCATTTTTGCTACCGTAGGTTTCTCCATTTTTTTGTTGAGAAAAAATGGGTACACGCAGATGTACACCAATTTTAGCGATTACAGCGTGGCCTACTTTATCTTTTCGGTATTGGCCTTCATATTTATTCATGACTTTTATTTCTACCTCACTCACCGGCTTATGCACTGGAAGCCCATATACCCGTACGTGCACAAGGTCCACCACATGAGCACCAACCCCACACCGTGGGCGGCTTTTGCCTTTCACCCGCTAGAGGCCATTGTAGAAGTAAGCATAGTACCTATCATGGTTTTTTTGATGCCGGTACACCCTTACACTATTTTAATTTGGGTACTTTACCAAACCGGTATGAATGTACTGGGGCATTTGGGGTTTGAATTGTTTCCTGCCGGATTTACCAATAACTGGCTTACCAAGTGGAGCAATACCTCTACCCACCACAATATGCACCACAAGTATGTGACCAGTAACTACGGTTTGTATTTCAACATCTGGGACAGAGTTTTTGGTACTAATCACCCACACTACACCGAAGAATTTGAAAAAGTAAAAGCCCGAACTGAATCGCTGCGTGATGTAAAGGATGTGGACAACGGTACTGCTTCTGTTGAGCCGGCTTTTCAATAACACAATTGCTATCGTCATCGGGTAGCTTATCGTAATTGTAAGCACCACACAAGTGTGCTCACCTGCGGAAGGAGCGTATTAAAGCGGCAAACGAAACTACTGCCCATGTGCCTTCTAAAATTACAAAGGGCATGTAGTGGATTAAAACAGATGCAGCACAGGCCATGCTTGCCCCAGCCAGATTTAAAGAAATGTAAACACGGCTACTGTGGCTCACTACTTTGAACAAGTTTAGTAAAAAAGCAAGCAGCAAAAGAGCCACACCGGCAAAACCAAGTGCATCAGAAAATTTCATGTTATATCTTCTCTACAATCAGGTAATTGCCTTGCAGGCGAAGTACTCTAACGTTATTTCCCTTTTCAATAAATCCGCCATCGGCCACTGCATCTAAGCGTTCACCACCTATCTCAATTTTTCCGGCAGGCCGCAGGTCTGTAGAACATACAGCTGTGCTTCCTATAAATTGTTGCAAGGCATTGTCTTTAATGCTGTAGCCATCCTCCTTACTCATGCTGGCTTGCACGCTCACTCTGTTAAACAAAGCCGATGAAAAAATACGTTGCCCAAAAGCCAGTAACAAAGCCAGCGGTAAAGCCATGGCAACGGTGACCATCAAAAATGAAATGGCTAATGATTTGCCGGATACAAAACTGAAATCAAAATCAATGTTACGAACCAGTGCAAGCGTGAGCCCGGTGATGGTCAGTGTTATGCCGGTAATTCCTGCAACGCCAAAACCGGGAATAACAAAAATTTCTAATAGAATAAGAACTATGCCTAGGGCAAAAACAATAATCTCCCAGTTGGCAGCCATGCCATCTAAATATAGCGGAGCGAAATACATGATAGCGGCTACTATAGAAACCCCCAGAGGTAAAAACGTGCCCGGCATTTTAAATTCAAAGTAAATGCCTCCAAAAATGAGCAGCAGCAAAATGCCGGATACTGCCGGTTTTACTAACCACAAAATAATTTCCTCAATACAGGTAATTTCATGATTTTCCATCACGTAAGTACCACCGCTTAGTTTCAGTAAAATATCTTCGGGCTTATCTACCACACCGTTGCAGTAACCATACTTGATTGCCTCTTTAGTAGAGAAAGTGATAATCTTTCCGGCTTCTTTGATGGAGTCAATTTCTAAACTTTCATCCGTCATCCCTTCTGCAATTTCGGGTCTGCGACCGGTTTCTTCGGCAGTGGCACGCATTTTTTTACGCATGTAGCTTTGGTATTTTTCGGGAGCCAGTTCTCCGGCTTCATTTACCACACTAGCAGCTCCAATAGTGGCTCCGGGTCGCATGTAAATAGAATCACACGCAATAGAAATGAGCGCACCGGCACTGGCTGCATTGTTGCGGATAAAAACAATGGTTGGAATTTTGGTTTTCAAAAGCGCAGTGCGTATTTCATCGGCATCACTTACCAGGCCACCGTATGTATCTAAATCAATCAATATGTATGATGCCTTCTTTTTTTCTGCTTCGGCAATGGCTTTTTGGGTTAGCCGGTTTACCGATGGGCCAATTTCATCGTGAATTTGAAACCGGTAAACAATATTGCTTTGTGCGTTAATGTTTATTAAAGTACACAAATTCAGCAGCAAAAATGTGAATATGTATAGTGTTAGGTGGCCGATTGGCGTTTTATGGCAGTAGGTTTGCATGCTTAGTAATGTATGACGAAAATAAACTTTTGAGTATGAGAACGATTACTGTATTTTTTTTGTGGTGTGTATCTGCAGTGGTATTTGCACAAACTTCTAAATACAAAGTAGTATCCGGAGATAACCTGTATGGTATCGCCAAAAGGTATAACGTAACGGTTGCTGACTTGGCAAAAGCCAACAACCTGAGTACCAACACCGGGCTTCGCATTGGCCAAGTGCTTGTAATACCCGGTAAAAATCAGGAGGCAAAAGTTAATCCAGCTAATGTCGCATCAACTGTAAATGCGCAACTACATGTGGTAGCTAGTGGAGAATCACTATACAGCATTGCTAAAAAATATGGGGTTACGGTAAAAGACATTCAGCAGTGGAACAATATGAACGATGCGAACGTTAAGCCCGGACAACGGCTGGTGGTAAATAAGAACAACACAGCGGCAATATATAAACCCGTTAATGTACCATCTACACCCGATACACCTTACACAGAAGAAGATAACCGCACGCGAGCAAGCTATACAGAAGTTCCTATAGAAGTTATCAGCACAGAACCGGTTACATCAAAAACGGCTACCGATGGGCTGCGCACAGTTAGCAGTGTTCCGGCAGAGTACCCTGCTATTTTTAGTAACTATGCTAATACATACAAAATAAAAAAGGTGCGTGGTGCAGCTAATTATTTGGCGGATAATACATCGGGTAATCAGTTTTTAGCGTTTTACAGTGGTGTAGAAACCGGTTCTATTATTCGTGTAACTAACCTGATGAACAAAAAAACAATCTACGTAAAGGTAGTAGGCAAAACGCCACCGGCAGATGCAGCTATGGAAATAGTGGTAAAGTTATCTAAAAAGGCAGCCGAAGAACTGGGTGCTTTAGATGAAAAGTTTTTGGTAGAGGTAGCCGGATACACTGCTAATTAGTTTTTGGTTTACCAACCATAGACCCACACACACTGTTTTTTATATAAAACATCAGTCCGCAGTTCTTACTTAAACTCGTAACCAATGTCTCTGCGGTAGTACTTACCTTCAAAATGTATTTGCTCAATGGCCGCATTTGATTTTGCCACGGCTTCAGTTACTGATGCTCCGAAAGACGATACCGCCAATACCCGGCCACCATTGGTTACCACTTTACCATCTGCTACTTTTGTACCGGCATGAAAAACGATGGTATCACGGTTGGCATTAGGGGTGTCTAAGCCGGTAATTACTTTTCCTTTTTCGTAATCTTCTGGGTAGCCGCCCGATGCTACAATTACTGTAGCAGCAGCCCGTTCATCAGTCAATACAGTTTGGCTGGCAATGTTTTCATTGCCTACTGCAATCAACAGTTCTACCAAATCGTTTTTTATGCGCGGCAATACAATTTCAGTTTCAGGGTCGCCCATGCGGCAGTTGTATTCTATCACGTATGGCTCGCCATCCACATTCATTAATCCAATATATATAAAACCTTTGTAAACTATACCATCTGCTTTAAGTCCGTTTACCGTTGGGATAATTACTTTATCTTCTACCAATTTCATCATTGCTTCGCTGGCAAACGGCACCGGTGAAATACAGCCCATGCCTCCGGTGTTTAGCCCGGTATCGCCTTCGCCTATACGCTTGTAGTCTTTGGCTGTGGGCAAAATTTTATAGGATGTTCCATCCGTCAATACAAACACCGAAAACTCTATGCCTTTTAAGAATTGCTCTATCACCACCCTGGCGCTGGCTTGGCCAAACTTGGCGTTGGCAATCATTTCTCGCAGTTCGTTTTTGGCTTCTTCGTGCGTTGCACAAATCAGTACTCCTTTGCCCGCGGCCAGGCCATCTGCTTTCAAAACAATAGGTGGTGTTTGTGTATCAATGTATGCTAAACCGTCTTCTAAATTTTCAGCTTCAAATTCGCGATAAGCAGCCGTTGGTACATGATGTTTTATCATAAACTGTTTGGCAAATGCTTTGCTGCCTTCGAGCAAGGCGCCTTGTAGCGATGGGCCTATTACCGGAATTTTTTGCAATTCCGGTTTGCTTTGAAAGTAATCGTAGATGCCGTTTACCAATGGGTCTTCGGGGCCTACCACTACTAACGCAATTTGATTTTGCAGTACAAAATTTTCAATGGCCGCAAAATCGTTTATGCCAATGTTTACGTTTTCGCCATGTTGCAGAGTACCTGCATTACCGGGGGCTATGTACAGTTTAGAGCAGAGCGGACTTTGGACCATTTTCCATGCAAACGCATGTTCGCGGCCACCTGAGCCGAGTAGTAGAATGTTCATAGTACTTGTCAATTAAAATGCAATGAAAGAAAAGCGCGTTAACATTTAATCACAAACTTATACCCATCCGTTTATGCAATTTTTAAGAACAAGGCATCGTTAAACATAAAACCCCGCCCAATGAGCAACACCCGGCTGCTTACCTTTCGTCAGGCACTTTGGTTCTCCGCAGAATTGTTGTTTTGGGTGCCTGTTACCCTGCTTAGTTTGCTACTGGTGTATAACACACTGCCTTATTTTAGCTTCAATCCGCAGTTTGAATTTATACAAGAACGCATCAAACTGTTTGTGAACCCGGTTTGGAAAGTGAGTTTCTACATACACATTGCAGCCGGAGTTTTTTGTATCACCACTGCGCTCACACAGTTTTCATCCTACATCCTTCGCAAGCGTAAGGCCATACATGTGTATGCCGGAAAAATGTATGTGTTTGTGGTGCTGGTGTTGGGTGCGCCAACGGGTTTCTACATGGCGTTTTTTGCCAAGGGCGGCTATTGGGAAAAAGCATGTTTCTTGTTTATGGCCATATTTTGGTTCATGACCACTTACAAAGGCCTTACCACCATTCGCAATAAAAATGTGCTGGCGCATTCTATCTGGATGATTCGCTCTTACAGTATGGCTTTAACAGCAGTTACTTTTCGGGTGTATCACTTGTTGTTTTACTACTCGGGTATGGATCATTTAGACAACTACGCCATTTCTCTTTGGATAAGTGTGTTGGGAAACATGCTTGTAGCAGAACTCATCATCTTCAGAAAAACAAAACATTATATCACTTCCCTAAATCCACTCTTATGAACACTATGCTTAATATCAGCTTGCTGCTGATGGCCGCTATGGGCACTGCCGGTGCCATTGATTTTGTAAAAATGTTTCGCAGCGGAGAAATTGAAAATATATACACGCACGAAGAACCCATTATTGAACAGGACGATGTACTTTATGCTGAAATGCCCGATGCACCTCCAGCTCCTCCAAAGACAATCATAGAAACGATAAAGAACCGGATTGCAGAAAACGAATTTGAATTGGAAAAATTTTCGCGCGCACCTTTGGAGTTTGAGGAGGAGTTGTATCTGCAAGAGGAAGCCGCTAGTGAAGTGCCGGAAGAGGTATTGACAGAAGTTGCATTACCACCAACACCACCGGCAGCCCCAATAGCGCCAACCAAACCCAAAGTGGTGAAAAAAGAAGTGAGCGAAATTGAATTTGAGCCCAAAATTTTTTCTCGTGCATACATACCCCGCAAAGTAACTTACGATACTGTATTCACAGAATTGCCGGTAGTTGATTCTGCAAGTGCCTGGAATTACTAATCACCTATTGATAGAGTTAAGCAATCAGGTTTATATTCGGCACTTTAACCGGATATATGAAATATACATTACTTTTCTTAAGCACGTTTTGGGTAGCACTTATACAAGCTCAAAATAATGTGGGTATTGGCAACCCTAACCCGCACCCATCATCCATTCTTGACCTAACCGCCACAGATAAAGGTTTTCTTGCTCCGCGAATGACCTCTGCTCAGCGTACTGCAATTACCTCGCCTGCTGTGGGTTTGTTGGTTTTTGACATTACAGATAATTGCTATTACTACTACAACACCGTTTGGAATTCTTTGTGCAGTGCCACAGGCGCAACCGGTGCCACAGGTGCTGCCGGTGTGGCTGGCGTAACAGGTGCTACGGGTAGTACGGGAGCAGCCGGCAACACCGGCCCCACGGGAGCTACAGGCGATACCGGCCCCACCGGCCCTGGTACAATTTGCGCTACGGCATCTAGCGGCTTCATCACCATGTTTACCGGAAGTACCGATATGTGTAATTCAGTAATGTTTCAAACCGGAAACAACATTGGTGTAAATACCACTACTCCGGCTGTATCTTTTCAAATCAACAGTACCAATGCAATTGGTATTCCATCGGGTACTACTGCTCAGCAACCTGCCGGTGCGCCAACCGGTGCCATGCGATTTAATACCACAAGCGGAGTGGTAGAGGTATATACCGGTACTTGCTGGCAAAATGTAAACACACCACCTGTAGGCGCAACCTATATTCAATGGTTCAATGCATCAGACCCCAACACTATTTACCCTTGCACGCAATGGGTAGCCACTGACATTGCCAATGGCGAGTTTATTCGTGCGCGCGGTGGCGCTGCTAATGTGGGTGCAGGTGGTGCGCTCACGGGCACCATACAAAACTTTGCTACCGAAACGCATCAGCACACCGGCACTGTATCTATCAATAATGCTACAGGGTTATCTACCAATGCTGCCGGCTCGCACAACCACAACGGGTTTACTGGCGGCTATAATGATATTGGAACCGGTTGCGGTAGCCCCAAATATGTGCCGTATGACGATAACACCGCGTCATCCTCTTTAAGCAGTGCGGTGAACAATGCGGTATCTTCTACTTGCCCATGGAATGGAAACGGTACCATAGGCAATTTTTTGGGTAGTTTGAATAATGAGTTGAATCACAATCATGCTATTGCTGCCGATGGAAATCACACCCATACAATACCGGATCACACACATACCGGTTCAATAACTATTAATAATAATACGGGTAGCACAGCCACAGAAACACGACCTACTAATGTGGCAGTTGTTTTTTGGAGAAGGACAAACTAAAAATAGGTTTAGTTAAGGGCAAAATGGTACAACAACTTACCAGCGTTTACCAAAGTGGAAGCCAACATAAAGAGCAATCTGATAGAAACGATTGCTGTTGTTAATCATCATAGGTATTCGCTTGTAATACAAGTCTAACATAAGGCCACATTCTAAAGATTTTACAAACTCATCTTTGGTACCCCAATCAAAATTTAATCCGGCTTTTCCGTGTATTCCGGGTATAGGTTCAATTTGATTTAACCCAAAACGAATAGGTGCCGCTTCGGCAATAGAATCAAGCGATAAAAAGCGGGTGGCATTGGAGGAAGAATACCGCTCTTCTTTTATAGTAGGAATACCATTGTCGTTTGGTTGTAGCAATCTCAAATAATAGGGTTTTGATAAACCCAACGATACTCCACCAAAAGCGATGAAAGATAACCGCACCCCTTTTTGAAGTGCCTTATCTGCAATACTTCTTTTGATACCATAGCTGAAACGCAGTGCATGAAACTTATTTTGCACACCATACAAAAAATCATTGCCATTACTAATAGGCGATTTTTGTTTTTTCTGCGCGTAGTTGATAAACAAATTGTACTCTAATTGGATAATGCGGGTGCGGTAAATGTCTTTTATCCAGCCATACTCTCCGTAAAGAGCAATACCATTGGTTTGTAATCTAAATCCACCCGATGCTTCGCGCTTATATTGAAAGTCGCGCGGGTCATAGTTTTTGCGCGGAGGTGCTTTTTGCGCGTGTGTACCGCAAAAAGCAAGCATCAAAAAAAATAGTATTGAATAGCGGAGCATTGGTTTCAATAGTACAAATTAAATGGATTATAGCAGAACGGCTATACCCTTGAAATGTTTTGTGAATGACTCTGCAATTTCAAACAACGAGTTTTAAACTTTAACAAGATGTGGAGTTACATTTAACTTAAAATTGTTTAGCAGTAGTGTACGATTACTACATTAGCTATTAAACCAAAAATCATGAAACAAGTTTTTACTATCACTATGCTGCTATTCATGGTCATGTTCTCGCAGGCCGAAAAGTATGCGCTTATTGTTGCCATTGGCAATTATCCCGATCCCGGCAAAAATGGTTGGGGTAAAATCAGCTCACAAAATGATGTACCGCTCATCAAAAAAGCGCTGCTCAACCAAAAATTTGAGGAGAGCAACATTACACTTCTTGCAGATGAAAAGGCCACAAAAGAAGGTATAGTAGCGGCCTTAGACAATTTGGCCTCCAGAGCCAAAAAGGGCGATATTGTGGTTATACACTTTAGCAGCCACGGAGAGCAAATTGAAGATGACAACCAAGATGAGGTAGATGGATTAGATGAAACACTAGTTCCCTATGGAGCAGTGTACACGCGCAACCCCAAAGAGTTTGATAAGTACAAAGCCGGCTACTTGCGCGATGATGAGTTTGGCGATAAAATTACTACTATACGAAACAACATTGGCAAAGATGGAGATTTGCTCGTGCTCTTAGATGCCTGCCATTCCGGTACCGGTACCCGAGGCCCCAGAGAAGATATTTTGGCTCCGCGCGGTGGTTTAGACCCTATGGTTAGTGAACGATTTTCTACACCTGCCGCTGCTGACCTAACAGATGTGTTTAAAGATGATGAATCAAAAAGTAAAGTAAAGTTGAATGCCGATGCATCGGCTTATGTGGTTATTTCAGGCGCACAAGCCAAAGAGTTTAACTACGAGTGCTACGATGATGACCGTAATCCGGTAGGGTCACTCAGCTATGCTTTTAGTAAGGCCTCGCTCCAACTCAAAGATAAAACCACTTACCGGGGTTTGTTTGCCGAGGTAGAAAACATTATGCGCGATAAAGCACCCCGCCAAAAGCCGGTGCTGGAGGGCGATGGTATTGACCGCGAATTGTTTGGTGGGAAGTTTGTAAAACAAGAACTTTGCCACCAGGTGCAGTTTTGGTTTACCAGCAACGAACTGACCATTAATGCCGGCTTGGTAGCCGGAATTACTAAAGATACGAAGGTGAAACTAAAAGCCAACCCTACCGATAAAGAATATATAGCCAGTGGTATAGTAACTAAAGTTGAAAACTTTAAATCCACCATACAATTAGATAAAAAAGATGATGCATTAGCAAAAACAAAACCTTGGGTTTTTGTAACGGAGATAAAGTACGATACTAAAGTAGTGTTAGATGTGCTCAACGATAAAAAAATATTAGACCAACTGAAGAAAGATTTTTCATCATTTGCTTTGGTTTCCTTCAGCGAAAAATCTGATGTGTATTTGGAAAAAGGCAGTAACGGTTGGGATCTAAAGTTTACCCGGAATGGCGAAACTTTTGCTTCTGGCATACAACTGACTGGTGATGGCTATGTAGATAAACTGAAAGAAACACTTATTCGTTATGATCGTTTCCGTTACTTAGTAGGTAGTGGTTCGTGTTTTGAGCAAGAATACCTTACCGCAAAAGTAGAGTTGGTTTTTTTGAATGCAGATAAATCAGCTATAGACACCGCCATGCAAAACTCCCGTACGGTAAATGGCCGATTGGAACTAAAATTGAAAGATCAAGTGTACTTGAAAGTAACTAATACCGGTGATAGAGGGGCTTACATCAATATAGTTGACATTCAGCCAGATGGTTTTATTAACCCCATTTTGCCGAATAAGAAAAATCAGATACGCAAAGAAGATTGCTTCGTAAGAAGCGGGGAATCAAAAATTTTTAAAACATATAAAATTACTATTGCACCACCGGTAGGGCAGGAGACCTTCAAAGTGTTTTTGTCGGATGATGAAATAGACCTGGAAGATTTACTGGTAACAAATGACCCGAGGAACAATGTAAACTCACGAGGGAATATTTCAAACATGGCAAAATTGTTGATGAACTCACAAGTAAATGCTACCGGAACACGTGGTGCTGAGGGCAGTATAGATACTGACCAGAATGGTACATCTTTTAATGTAGGTTTCTCTATCGTTAAATAGATTTTTTCCAACCCCTTTTTAGACATCCGAAGTTTCAAGAAGCTTCGGATGTTTTATTTTTAGAAGGTGAGTGTGTAAGTTAAGTCGCCTTTGTACTCTTGTGTAGTAGTAACCGGCAACCAAGTGTACATTACGCTGTTGTTGAGTTTAAGTGCGTGTTTGGAGGTAATGTTGTAGCCAATGCCAATGGTGTTGTTGATGGTTTTGCTATTCCACAGTTTATTTTGCCGCGATGCGGTGTAACCCAACATCAAAGAGGTGTTGATTTTACCTTTCCAAAACGATTTGCTGAACGTAGCGTTGGGCGTAATGTTGAGTACATCAAACGAAGGTGTTTTTGAAAACATAATGTTGAGGTTGGGCGCAAAGCCAAAAGCAGATTGAATGAGCGATAGCGTATAGCCCATATTCCAGTTTACAGTATTGTTTCTTGAGTACTTGGCAGTGAATTGGTTTAAATCATCCAACCGGGTGTATGTAACAGCCGTAAAAATAACATGCACCATTTTGGTATTAAATATCATATAGCGCGGGCTAACTAAAAAACTGTTTTGCAGTTGCGCAATTTTAGTGCTGTCGTTTACTGCCTTTAGCCCCTTGGTTTGAAACATATAGAAACCGTTGTAGGAAAAAGTAGCGCCAAAATTTTGATTCATCTGCCAGTTAGCGTTGCCACTTAAACCGGTACGGTGGGTGCGCAGCGCTTTACGTTTGTTCAGGTTATCGTGCTGATAAAATTCATTAAAGCTGAAAGTCCATTTTTTCTTACCGGCATAAAATTGCTGATTGAGCATAAACTTTTGCTGGTCGTTTAAAATATAATCTACACCCATACTTTGGTATTCCGGTTCTATACGGTTGTAGTCAAAACCGAGGGTGAGTTTTTCTGACCTGTAAGTAAAGTTGTTGTGCGCACTCCAGGCAAAACTGCTGCTAAGCCGTGGTGGGAAAGCCACTTTCAAAAACTTAGTGCCTAAGCCATCGCCAATATCTAAAAGTTGCGAGTTAGTATTTCGCGTGTAGCCACTGACAGCACCATCTAAATCCCAAGTCAATTTTCCTTTGGCAAAAGTCTGGTGGCTTTTAATTCCAACAATGGCATTTTCGGCAGGAGTGTAGTTGAGTTGATTGAGGGTGTCCAACGGAGCCGGAATGGAGTTGGCTCTGTCTTTAGCATGCAGCCAGATAATGTCGAAATGATTTTTTTCGTTACCTACACCAATGCGAAAACCCCAGCCAAAACGCTTGTACTGTGGCTGAATGGGTTCGGTGCCCAATAAATTTTCGCGTACTGCGGGGTTTAATCTTCCCCAAAAAGCGCCAAAGCGAAATAGCGATGGGTTGATTTCAACTCCGGCACCCAAAAATGTTTTTCCGCCAAGTGTAGTGGGTGTCCAGTGCATATTTGTCCAGCAGAAATATCCTTTTACCCATTTCCAATACGGATTGATGCCAAATTGAGCAAACGGATTTTTGAGCGAACGACTTCCTTCGGTAAAAGTGAAATTGAATGGAATCTGAACGCCATAAATAGAGACAGTGGGAGCAGCAATTACAGAGTAAGTGTATGGTCTTCGGGTGTTTGGAAACCCCACCCCCTTGTAATAGCCGCCCGAAACACTCACCGCCCCATGTACTTCAAAAGGTTTTTGTTTGGCTATGTTTTCTATGTCTTGTGCAGAGGCATTAAGCGAAACTAACAGACATGCCGAAAGCAACTTTGCAGAAAGGTTTTTTATAGAAACAACCGAAAAATACATATCATATTTTCTGCGCATGATTAATGTCTTACTCCCACCTCATCGCTGGTAGCACTTTCTGCATTGTTGGTTCCAACCGATGTAATCATGTAGAAATACAATTCGCCTGCTTTAGCTGTTTTATCTAAATAGCTTTTGCTGTTGGCATCGGGTTGAGCGATAACGGTAGCATCTTTACCTCGTTGGTAACGATAGAGTTTGTACCCTTTCAAATTAGTAACATTGGGTTTGCTCCACTCTATCAAAATACCATCGGGTAATTTTACACCACTACTAATTACGGGTGGAGTTATGCGCTCTGCCGCAATCTCTACTTTGGCTGTTGCTCTGCTACTGCTGGGGTAGCCAAACAAATCAATACTTTCAATTTCGTATTCATACGTTTTTCCAGCCACAATTGACTCGTCAATAAAGCGATTGCCTTCAAAAACAGAATCTTTAGGCAACATCAACCTAAATGATGAGGCATCGCTTTCTTTTTTGTAAAGTCGGTAGCCGGCCACAAACTCATCGCCTTTGCGCAAATCGTTCCAATACAGGTTAATGGCAGAATCTTGGTAATACGCTAACAAGTTCGTGGGTGAAGCCACATCTGCGCTTCTTTCCGGCCGTGCTTGCATTTTATTACTCTTATCGCTTACTATGTGCGAAGTGTTTTCGCTTTCAATTTTGTAGTTGTAAAAAACTCTGCCACTCATTGTGGCACCGGTATCGTAATAAGTAGAGGTGTTTGAGTCGGGGTGAAGTGTCACTAAATCCGCAATTGTAGAATATTCATCACTTCCATTTTCGCTGCGATAAACACGATAGCCCGCAATGTAGTTATCCGGAATAGCTACTTTCAATTTTACTCCATTTGGTAATCCTACAGCATCGTTGATGATAGGGGTAATTGGTTTGCGGGTATCAAAACCATAATCAAAGAACTTTGCCGAGTTTTTAGTTTGCGTACTTGTTTTGTCTTTTATCTGTAAGTAGTAGTAGTAGATTTTGTCAGGAACAATACTCTCATCGGTAAAGGAAGTGTCTGCCGAGCGGGCAGCACCAACTTCTGCAAAGTTCTTATCAAAATTTTCGCTGCGGAAAATGCGGATGCTTTCCACGTTGCTCACATCACTAATGCTCCATGTGAGTTTTATTCCTAATCTGTCTTTTTCGCGCTTGGCATTAGTGCGTTTAAAATACACCGTGCTAAAATCGCGTAGGTTAATGATAAAAGGTAAGCTGCCATAGCTGGTGTTGCCGTGCATATCAACCCCTACCCACGAATATTGATACTGTTTGCCGGCTGTTACACTTTTATCTTGTATCACATAGTAAGTGGTATCGCGTACTTTGTACTTGTTGTGTGTGCCGCTTACTTCTTCTGCTTTGCCGGCATCGTTGTACTTAAATACCTTAAAGGCACTGGGGGTGTTTTTTCCTATCGATTTGAAGCGCACATATAAACCATTGTTGTCGTATTGATATTCATTTAAACTTACCTCATCATACTTAGGGTAAATAGGATACTGCACTTCGGTAGAAGTAAGATCGTTTACACGATAAGTGTATTTGGTTTTCTCTTTGGTATCGGTATCATAATATAATACCCCCAATGCCATACGTACTGCCGGGTGCATAGCCCAATAGGTGGCAGAATCTAAAATGCCAAATTTTATAGCGCGTGCCCAAACTGTTTTTAGCGATGAATCTGCCGGAAAGCTATAGTCGGGAAAATACTTTGCAGCATCTTTAGCTTTGCTGATAAAATCACTCTCGGAGGCCGCACATTTTACATCAACTATTTTTTTGAAATCACCTTTTTCGTCTTTTCGTTGAATAGCAATAGAAGTTGTTTTTACTCCGTTGGGAATGTTTTTGCCTAAGTACACAAACACGCCTTTGGGGCCTGCAAATACAAACTCTTGCTGCGCTGTAACCGCAAATGCGCAGTGAATTAAAAATATGGTGATATACTTTTTCATTTTACACATGTTGTTTTTAAGTTATGGACAAACTGAACTGCAACTTTTGAATTGAATGCCCATGTCGGCTCCGGTGCTGCTGTTGTAATTGAGGTTTACACCTACATTAATATCACCGGTGTTGATCCCTACGCAGGCATCTGAACACAAGCCCAGTGCACCAAGGCACTGCTCTACTTTTAGATTAAAACCTACACTACCGCAACCATTGATGTTGTATTGGCCGCTGGTACCATTGTATGTACCGCCAATGCTCACTTCTGCATTAGCATCGGCTCCTACCTCTGTGCAAGTGGCAGAGCATGCGCCATGTGCATAAGCATGTCCGCGGGCTAAGAGCGAAAGACCCAGTAAATTTCCGCCTTCCGAAAAACTCTTCCACAAGCGGGTAGTTAAACCTACATCTACACCAAAACCCACATCTAGTAATCCAGGGATACTCAAACCAATTTCGGGCACTACTTGCTTGTGAATACCTGCCTGAAAAAGAAATCCATTCACTTTATTGTTGAAACCCGAAGGCAAACATTTAAAGTCGCCAAGTTTCAGGTTTACACCGGCAGGGTAGCTGGGGTAATCGCCAAAAATTCCGGCAAACTGTAAATCGCCTACGCCTTGAATTTTGAGTGTGCCATCGGCACCAAAAAACCACCCGCCTCCATCTACTATCGTATTGATTTGCCCTTTGAGATAAGCTGAGCTCAAATCCATATCTACATCCATGTGGCCGGTTAGGCGGCTGGCAGGCATATCATACACCCAACTCATGTTGCCGAATGGTGTTTCTACATTTTTTACTGCCAAACTTTGTGCATCGGCTGTTACTTGTCCATTTACAAAAAACTTCATGCGTTGTTTTTTGCCGCCAACCTGCACATCTGATATGCCAGCCATACCTTCTACATCGCCACTAAACCAAAACGGTGTCCAGTTGCCATTTTGGATGCGCATGCCCCCTTCTGCTTTGCCAAATTTTCGTGAGCCGTTAATCGGAATGTTTTGATTGGGATCTATCCACACACTTACGGAGTCGTTGGTATAATACAAAGTGGTTTTGGTGGAAGGGAAAGTGCCCGGCTCTTCGCTAAAACCGTTGTAGGTAAACTTGCCATTAGTCAATGTTGCATTCGCATTAAACTTATGTGCTAATTGTGTGGGTTTATTAAACGACACAATTTGGGTGTTCACCATGTTAAAGTTTAAGCTGCTACCGCTTTTTTCAAAAGCCAAAGTGGTGGAGTAGCTTTTGGGTGTAGGTAAATTCAGTTGAAACAAACCGGGTATCAAAAACTGATTGGCAGACGCGCTGATGTATGTGCCTTCAAGTGGAGTAAATTTTAGAATGTTTCTTAATGTAACTTGCTTGCCACGCAAGGTGAGTAGCTGGTCACCATTACTCATTAAACTAATGCTGCTCAGCTCAATTTTATCGGTAGCACCTAAAGCCGGAAGGTTGGAGATAGTGGCCGCAATATCGGGTGTAGGTCCTGCATATATTTTCCATGCTTTTTTACCACCACTCACATTTACCAATCCAAATGTTTTGTTGGTAGAAACCATGTTTACCGGATGCACACCGGCCAATTTCATGTTTTCTAACTGCACATCGGTAGAATTGGTGAGCAACTGATTATGCTTAATGCCGAGGTTGCTGAAAGGCACACTCACACCGGCATCAATGGTGCCTTTGTTGAGTTTTAACCCATTTTCATCTAATACAAAATCGCTGCTGTTTAGTTTCCAGTTACCCATGTTAAAGGTAACGGGTGTGGTGCTGTTGATGCTCGGGGTTACGCCTTTTTTTAGTTTGATGTTGCTGAGCGCAATGTTTAGGTTAGAAGGAGAAATGTCGGCAATATTGGTTTGTATGCGTGCCGTTAAATTCAGTTCTCCATTAAAGAAAACGCTGGCATCGTAATCGCTGAGCACACTGCACGGAAAGCCCGGTAGCGAAAACTTTACGGGGTTTCCCGTACTGTTTGAAATTTTGAAACCTGTAGGTGCATTAGCCGGATTTTTGATGGCTTTATCGGCATTGATTACGGGTATAATCAATTTTGAAATGGAACTTTCATTAGGTAGTGCCAAATAAAATGTATCAGAAAATGCAATTACACTTTGATTAAAAGCA
Source organism: Chitinophagales bacterium (assembly GCA_016787045.1). GTDB lineage: Bacteria > Bacteroidota > Bacteroidia > Chitinophagales > LD1 > Bog-950. The sequence goes on along the minus strand of JAEUVA010000020.1, from coordinate 19,433 downwards.
GTATTCAAAATTTTCACTTTGCCTTTTATCACTCCATACTGTTTACCGCCCACATCCTTATCTAAATAGATGCCCAATTTTTTGTCTTCCACCATGCCATCTACACTGCCGTATAGCAACAATGGCAATACATTATTTTCGGTAGTAACCGGAGTTGTTTCAGGGTTTGCTGCCGGTATGCCTTTTTCGTTTTTAATAGTAGGGCTGGGTATTACTTTAATGTCTTTAAACTCTAATGCACCACTTGGCAATGGTTTAAACTGATCGTTACCATTGAGCGAAACAAAGTAACCGTTGATGATAGCTCCATTAGTGCCATAGGGTTTAAGTGTGGTTACCTCAATAGGGAAACCCATTAAGCTGCTGAGGTCTATACCGTTGTAAATGGTTAGATTAAAATCATGTTTAATGCAACTGCTTAACTGTTGTTGATTAGCACCGTTGCCAGGTAAGTTTGGATTGAAGTTGGGGTTAAAATTCATGTTGCCGCCATTACTTCCGGGGTTGTAGTTTTTACCATCAAAATTGTAGTAGTTAGATGAGGTAGATGGCTTGGTAACAATTACAAAACTATCGCCCACTAAATCGCTGGCACCCTTCATAGCGCGTACGGTTTGTGGATAGTCGCGCAGCGGAACGTTGTGTAATTCGTAGTATCCGCTGGCATCTGTTTTGGTTTCCAGTTCACCGGTTTTCAAATTTCCAAACCAGAAGAATGGTGTGGTTACATCCATCTTTACTTTGGCATTTGCCACAGGTGATGTTGTTCCTTTACCGGCATACACATAGCCCGATATGCAAGTTGCTTTTGCTAACTGTACTTTTAGCACTTTGTGTTTAGTAGAGTAGGGGATTGTAGTGGTAAGGGTTTGAGTTTCAAAATCTGCTCCTTCGGGTCCGGTAATTCTTACTGTATAGACCTGACCATTGTTTTCAGACCCACCAGCATTTTTAAACGCAAAGCCGGCAAAACCAAAAAATGCTATGGTCTTTTCTACTAAGGGGCATTCGCCCGGATACGAAACATTGCCCGATTTGATGATGCAAGATTGCTTTACATCTAAAACTTCTACCGTAGCATCGGCTATAGCTTTTCCGCTTTCATCGCTTACTACAACAAGTAGTCTGCGTTTGAGGGTATAAATTTTTAGTGTACCTAAATCGTTCTTTTCTTTATCGGCAAGTATTTCCAATGTATCGGTAATATAACCGGGGTAGGAGACTACTAACTTTTGTTTGGTGCTTAGTTTGCGTGCAGGGTAACCACTAAAGTAACCGCTATTGTTACAGTTGCCGGAGTTGTTTTCTCCCACAAAATAAAAGTTGGCAGCCAAACCCTTACCGCTTTCGCCATCTACTATTCGTCCGGCTATTTCGCCACCACGATCTAATTTTATCTCGGCATAATGTTGTGAGCCATAAAACAAGATTTCCGGCACCCCATGATTCTTATCGTCATAGCCACTTGATTTTGCATTAACCACATGCAATGGTCCGGCAGGTTTTAACACACCCTTCTCATACATAATAGTTAGATTATTGAACTGAAACTCTCCATCACTACCTCTGTAGTAGTAGCGCTTAACTAACTTAGAGCATAAGCTCTGGCAAGCGCTGAGTTCTGTAAAGTAACTTTTCTCATCGGCTGTGGCATTAGCCATGTTGTAGGTTAAACTGTATTTATCGCTACCCAGATAAAAACTGTTTAGCGTGGCTAAGCCCATGCGGGGCTTGCCATCAAACTTGTCTATCACAACACCCGCAATTCTTGGGTAGCCAGGGTCCATAGTTATGGTTTGGTAATACTTTTCACCCGTGCCTGCCGACCCTACAAAAACTGGGACTCCATCACTTGAGGCGTTTTTTACAAACTTCTCAGGCCCCTTTAGTGATACATAATTGTAGAAACCCGTTTTGTTTTTATCAAAATCGGCATATATAAAATACTGATAATTTGAGTTGTTGTGGTAAACAATTCGGTCAAACACCACTATGCCCTGGCTGTTTGACTTTGTCTGTGCTACAATTTCCAAACCGCTCAATGCATCTGGTTTATTAGTACCGTTGTCGGGCAGCCCATCATCTTTAGGGTATGCCTCCCAAGAGGTAACAGAGGCCGGCTTGCGGCAGAGATACACATTGCCATCCGGAAGTGCATTGTTGGAAGTGCCAAACATTTCGTTGGTGGTGCTGCCGGTGCGCTTTAGCTTTACCTCAAGCTTGCAATATTTTACCGGGCAAATCTGCTCGCCCATATTGATGGTTTCACCCGATGCAGGTACAAATAGGTTGGTTGGGTTAAAGTAATACTGGGTGTGTGGGTATAGAACCTCAACTATTGCTTTTCGGTACAGTGTGCCGTATTCTTTAAACTCACCACCACCGGTCATATAGTCATCTTCCAGTTTGCCAAATGGGAATGTGGGAACAAAGCTAAATGAGAAATTGCCATCTATATCGGTAGTAGTTATGGCCAGTTCTTTTCCATCGGGTATGCCTTTGTAGTTACCACCAATAAATTTTTCGGTGCCATTCACCAAATGCGTGTAAGCCACTTTTAAGCGAATGGTGGCGTACTTCATGGGGTACTTTGTACCCGGGCCGGTGTTCCATTTGTACACCAGTTTACCGTTCATAAGGCAGGTCATCATCGCTGCAGGTATATACACCGTGCCTTGATTGGGTGTATTTACCGGGGTGTATGCAAGTCCACCAATGTTTCCTCCCGGAGGTGTAAAGTCAACCACGTTTGGTGGGGTAATGCCTGATACAACAGGTGTACTGGCTTTGTAAGTAAAAGTGCACGGCTCGCTGTATCCATTATTTTTAAATTGAACAGAATTGGCAGGGTCTATACACTTTATTCGCCATACATATTTTTTGCCACCGGTAAGTTGTGGCAAAGCGTTAGTATAAAGCAAAGATGTAATGGAAGTGAATGTACCGGTGTAAACAACGGGAAAAGCAGCATTCTTTATTACATCGTTGGGGTTAAGGTTATTGGGTACCTCTTTGAGTATAAACTCATACTTAATGCTGCCCGGTGCCGTGGCCGGTGGCGACCAGGTAAACAATATGTTTTGCGGATTGCTCTGTTGCACTTCGCTGTTGCAGGAAGGTTGTATAAGCATGCAGGGGTCTATGTAGCTGATAACAAACGGTGCTGTGCATCCCTGCCCATCTAACGATAATGGAAGACCGGTGTTGTAGTCTAGTGCTTTGGTGCAGATGGTGTAAGTGCCTTCGGGCAGGGCTTGATTTTGTATGAGCTGTGCTTTTGTAATTCCCGTAAGAGTTACGTTGTTGGCATCAAAATAACTCTTGGTTTCGTTGCTGCTAAAGTCAATTACTTTAGTTTGAAAAGCGGGTAATACAATAGGTGCTTGTGGCTTAAAACCAGTGGTGGTTGTACCGCTTACCCCGTTGTCTCCGGCAATACGAACCCACAGTTTCACATTTTGCTGTTGTGCAGAAGTGTTAGTAAGGGTTAGTATCAGCTTGTTCGGATTATCTACATAAGAGCTGATATATGGAGAGTAAGGCGGAATAACCTGCGCATTGACTACAACCGGAAACTGAGCGAAAGACCGGTTGGCGGCCATCAGAACTACAAGGAGTGCAAGCAGTTTTTTCATACGGTATATACTTTGTGCGATAGTCGGAATATTTATAGGCAGTGTCAAGATAATTTTCGTCATTTGTTTACAAGTTGGAGTATCTATTTAAATGTACTTTTTATTGAAAACCAATATGTTAGATATATTTATTCCTATAACTCGGACAGCATGAAACCAGCATTTAACGACCCACTTTTTGAGCTTATCAAATCTTTAGACAAAAACGAGAAGGGCTATTTCAAAAAATTTGCTGCCCGCTATGGAGAGAAATCGAGCGGAAACGAATACCTCAAGTTGTTTGATGTATTAGATAAAATGGTGGTATATGACGAGCAAAAAATCAGGCAACTTACTTCAAACCATGCGAGCAAGAAGATAAATCTTAGCGCTCAGAAAAACTACTTACACCAGCAAATTATCAAGTCTTTACGTTCGTATGCTTCCGGCAAGAGCGCTTTATTCAGAATTGGAGAGCAGTTGCTAGATATTCAAAACTTATCAGATAAAAACTTGATTCATCAGGCATTGGAATTGCTGATGGAGACTAAACGATTAGCCGTAAGGATTGAAAGTTACGACAAGTTGCTTACCTTACTTTTGCTCGAAGAATCTTTGCTGCAACGTAACTGGGGGGTATATACAGAGCAGCAGATTGCGGCTGTAAAGAAAGAAGTAGAAAACACCATTCGCATTTTGGAAGATGAATCTACACTAAGCAAGTTATTGTTTAAAATGAAGTTGTTGGATGATGAGCGTGGTAAAAAAGCATTGTTTGACGATAGCTTGATGAATAAAGCCGATGAAATTGTTGCTCATCAGCTAATTAACCAGATAGACCAACTAAGCCGAAAAGGTAAAATGATGGCCTACGCTACCTTACATTACCACGCAGCTATAAAAGGCAACGATGCAGAGGCGCTACATTACATGAAGCAGCGCCACAAGGTTTTTGAGGATATGGATTTAGACAGCCGCGCACTTACCAGTTACTTGGCTAATATCAGTAATATAATTCTGGCGTCACTAAACGTTGGGCAAATTACAGAAGCCAAAAATTACTTAGAGATTTTGCAGAGCAACTCATTTCGCGATAAGCAGATTGAAGAATACCGCAAGCGCGTATTGGCAAAGAACACACTCATGTACTTGATGGTGAAAAGCATGAACGGTATAACAGTTGCAGAAGTGTCAATGGCCGAGGAACTGTATCAATCAGCACAGCCACAACCGGTAGGCAACAACAATTTGATGAGTGCCTATTACCTTTCGGTTTTGTTTTACTACGCAGGTAACTTGGATAAATGTTTGTATTGGCTACAGCAAGTAACCGAGCATGAAAATGTGAGCTATACCAATATTCAGGCATACTGCCGAGTGCTGATGGGTTTTATCTATTTTGAAATGCAACAAAATACATTGGCCGAAAGCGCTCTGAATGCAGCCGGTTATTTTATGAAAAAGCAAAATATCAATTCCACTTTTTTGAAAAAGTGCATGCAAATTTGTAATAAACTAATGGCCGCAGGCACTAAAAAAGAATTGAAAGAAGAATTGCAGCAAGCAGAAAAAAATATAGAAGAAATGTTTGCTAAAGATCTCAACGGTGAGACCACTTACTTTCACGATTTTAACTTGTTAGTTTGGTGCAGGAGTAAGTTTAACAATACAACTTACGCAGAAGAACTACAGCAAATGAACTCACTTGCGTTTGTTTAGCTCATCGCGTATGCGGGCTGCGCGCTCGTAGTCTTCTCCATCTAAAGCGCGTTGCAATTCGGTTTGCAGGTCGGCTGTTTTCATTTCGGTAAAGTTGAGTTGAACCGCAGAGGTAAGTTCTGCTACCTCTTTTTCCACTTCATCCTCTGTAGTAATCAGTTTTTCTTCATTAGGGTCGGCTTCTACACCGGCTTCTTGCAATATACTTTCCTCTACATAAATGGGGCAGTCAAACCGCACAGCAAGTGCTAAGGCATCGCTGGTGCGTGAGTCAATTTCCATATATTCAGAGCCACTTTTGCAAACTAAATTGGAGTAAAACACTCCATCAGATAATTTGCTGATGTAGATATACTCTAACTGAATACCAAAGGTATCGCAAATGGCTTTCATCAGATCGTGCGTAAGCGGGCGTGAGGGCTTCATGTTATCTAAAGCCACAGCTATGGCCTGCGCTTCAAAACCACCAATTACAATAGGTAATCTGCGGGTGCCGCCCACCTCGCCAAGCACCACGGCAAAAGAGTGCGATTGGGTAACACTATGCGAAAGTGCAATTATCTCCAGTTCAATCTTCTTCATACTTACCGTGCGAAATGTAGTCCATTTTTTAAAAACACAAATGCCACCTGATGGAGCAGATGGCATTTGTAAAAAGTTGTGTTAAAACTAATGTGCAGCTTTGAATTTGCGATACTCTTCTAACACTTTAGGCATTACTTCAAATGCATCGCCTACTATACCATAGTCTGCGGCTTTAAAGAAGGGGGCTTCAGGGTCGGTATTTACCACCACTATTACTTTAGAGCCGTTTACTCCGGCTAAGTGTTGAATGGCTCCGGATATACCTACAGCGATGTAAAGATTTGGACGAACAGTTAAGCCGGTTTGGCCCACGTGCTCGTGGTGAGGGCGCCAGTCCACATCGGCCACCGCGCGCGAGCAGGCAGTAGCTGCGCCAAGTTCTTTGGCTAAGTCGGTTACTAAGTGCCAGTTTTCGGGGCCTTTTAATCCACGGCCACCGGATACTACCAGTTCTGCTTCTGTTAATGGAATTTCACCCACTACTTTATCAACGCCTTTTACTACTACGTTAAAATCAGCATCCGTTAGTGCAGCATTGAATGTTTCTACTGTAGCACTGCCACCTCCACGTACGGGTGATAGTGAATTGGGGTTTACTGAAATTACTTTTTTGCCAGTGGCAACTGTGAATGTTGCCGAGGCCTTACCGGAAAACACATTCTTTTTTACAGATGCACTGCCGCCATTGAACTGTGGCAACTCTACTGCACCGGGCACATAGCCGGCTTTGAGTTTTACACTGAGGCGTGGAGCAAGCAACTTGCCGTTGTTGTTAAATGATAGCACAACCACATCGGCACCTGCGGCATCTGCTGCAGCGGCTACGGCTTTGGTGTATGCGCGTGAGTCAAAGTGGTTGAGTTTGGCATCGGCAGCGTGCAATACTTTTTTTACACCTACCTGACCGAGGGTTGCTAGCTCTTCTGCGTTAGCTTCACCCAGCACTACTGCTACCGAATCGGTACCCAATGCCTCAGCAGTTTTTGAGCCATAGTATGCGGCTTCAACTGAGGCCTTTTTGATTTTTCCTTCGCTAACTTCTACGAAACTTAAAACTGCCATATATTGTATTTTATCGTGTTATTTGAAATTGTGGTTCTTAAAAGTTGTGATTTGAATTTTGATGTTGTGATTAGATGACTTTGGCTTCTTCGTGCAGTAAGCGGATAAGTTCAGCCACATTGTCTTTATCAATCAGTTTCACCTCTTTGGCTTTTTCGGGGAGGGAGTAGGTGCTCACAGCAGTTAGTTTTTCTGCTCCGTTGGCTGCTACTACGGCTAACGGCTTGCTGCGGGCTCCCATTATGCCTTTCATGTTAGGGATGCGGGCTTCGGCCAGTTCTTTTTGTGCGCAAACTACTAGTGGCAGTTTCACCTCTACGGTTTCTGTACCACCTTCTATTTCGCGTTTCATGGTGGCTACACCGTTTTCAATTTCTAACTTTTGAACTAAAGCCACACAAGGCAGGTCAAGCAATTCGGCTACCATGCCGCCTACCTGAAAGGAGTTGTAATCAATGGTTTCTTTACCGGTGATTATCAAATCGTAATTTTCTGATTTAGCATGCTCGGCTATTTGTGCTGCTACGAAGTATGCATCGGTAGGGTCGGCATCTACGCGTACGGCACGGTCTGCACCGATGGCCAGTGCCTTGCGGATTATCTGCTCTGCATCGGCACCACCTACGTGTATTACTACTACTTCGCCACCCTGTTTTTCTTTTAGTTCACAGGCGCGAACCAGTGCGTACCACTCATCGGTAGGGTTCATGATAAAGGTTACACCATCGGTGCTAAACTTGGTATTGCCATCGGTAAAACCGATTTTGGAGGTAGTATCGGGTACTTTTGCTATGGGAACGAGAATCTTCATTGTACGTATGTTTTTTAAAATTGCGTGGCGAAAGTATTGAACAAGTGCAATTCGCCAAACAATATTTCCCGACCGTTGTTCGGCAAAAGATTAGTTTTTTATGAATGAAACCCGACTGAAAAAACTCTTGGAAATGGAAGTGGCAAATCCTGCTGATCCTTTTTTAAAGTATGCGCTGGCGCAAGAGTATGTATCGGGCGGTAATGATGAGGAAGCGGAGCGATATTATGTTTTGCTGCTCCACAGGTTCCCTACTTATTTGCCCACCTATTACCAGTACGCTTTGCTGGCAGAACGAGGCAGCAATTGGGAACTGGCTGAGGAGTTGTATAAGAAAGGGATAGCACTTGCTCAAGAGCAGGCAGATGCAAAAACCACACAAGAGTTAAACTTGGCTTTACTCAACTTACAGTTTAGTCGTTAATCATGAAATTGTTAGAGCAGTTTATTGAACACCACCGCCAGCATAGGCTGAGCAGTGCCAAAAAGCATACGCTGCTGGCTGTGAGTGGGGGTGTGGACTCTGTGGTGATGTGTAAATTGTATGCGGAAAGTGGTTTACCGTTTAGTGTTATGCATTGCAATTTTCAATTGCGTGGGGCAGAGGCCGATGCCGATGAGCATTTTGTGAAGGAACTGGCTGCTGCGTATGGAGTTCAATTTTTTTGTAAAAAGTTTGATACCAAAGCTTTTGCAGCGCAAAATAAACTCTCGGTACAAGTGGCAGCAAGGCAATTGCGCTATGCTTGGTTTGAAGAGGTGAGGAGAGAAGTGGCTAAAAAAGATAAGCGCACCGTACTGATTGCCACGGCTCATCATTTGAACGATAATATTGAAACTATTATTTACAACTTGGCTAAAGGCGCCAGTTTAAAGGGACTGCGCGGCATACCCATGAGGGTGGGGAGTGTGGTTCGCCCATTGTTGTTTGCTACAAGACAGCAACTGGAAGAATACGGCATTACAAAAAAGCTACCTTACAGAGAAGACAGCAGCAATGCCGAAGATAAGTATGCGCGGAATAAAATACGCCATCATGTAATACCGGTTTTGAAAGAAATAAATCCGGGTCTGGAGAAAACGCTTGCCAATAAGATTGAGTTGCTGAGTGAACTGGAACAGCAGCATAGCCAACGGTACGAGCGCGTGAAGAAACAGTTATTCTTAAAGCGAGGCAATGAGGTTTATATCCCTATTTTAAAATTGCAGAAAACTAAAAATGCTCATTCACTTCTAAGTGAATTTTTATCTGAATATGATTTTACGCCCTCGCAGGCAGAGGATATGATGAACTGTTTGAATGCCGAGCCGGGTAAGCAGTTTATTTCGCCACAAGCACGAATTATTAAAGACCGTAGGTTTTTGATACTCTCTCTAAACCTTATTGGGCATACTGCATCGCAGCATTATGTGCAAAGTGTGCCTGCCGAAATTGATTTGGGGGATAGCAAACTGACCATTAATTGTGCAGATGTTGCTGATTGGCAAAAGCAAAAAACCGATGATAAATACACGGCTTACCTGGATGCTTTGCAATTGGAGTTCCCGCTTGTTATCCGCAGGTGGAAGCAGGGCGATTATTTCTATCCGTTGGGTATGGGTATGAAGAAGAAGAAACTCAAAAAGTTTTTTGCCGATGAGAAGGTGCCGCTGCACGAAAAAGAAAAGGTGTGGATTGTTGAAAGTAACCAGCGCATAGTGTGGGTGGCCGGGTACCGAATGGATGAGCGGTTTAAATGCAGCGAAAAATCCCAAGTGGTTTTGATGAGGTTGAGGTAGTATAGATGAATATTTGATTTAACGATACATTATCGTCCTATTGGTTATGTTTTCGTTGTAATTTGAAATGTCTTGTCCTGAAATAGGTTGACCATTTTTTGTTAGAAAATGGAAAAGGTTTTCAAGTTTTTTCTTGCACAAAATGAAGTTTTATTTTTGAAGTGAGGCGTTACTCACGCCTCCTTCATTTCGTGGTGGCAACCAAAAAACTTGTAAGTAACGGTGCTTGCTGTTTTGGTGCAGGTAAAAACCGAGGTATCGTGCTTGCAGGCGGTGCAGTTGTTTTGGGCTTTAAAATCGGCATTATCGGCAGGGTCTTTATAGTCTACCACTTTTTGATTGTAGCGGGCGGTCAGCGAATCTAAACTTTGCCCGGTGGCATTGTGTATTTGTACCTGCTGCGCCCTTAGGGCACATACTGCAAAAATGAATATGCCGATTAAGCCAGTGTTTTTCATAGCGGGAATTTAGCAGGATATTTAGCACTTACAGCTTTGGACTGATGACAACAAGAACTTGCATGCAAAAATTCCTAGTGGTGTAAGCGTAAAAAGCATTAAGATAGGCAGAATAACTTATGAAGAAACTCTGCCCGATACTAATGGGGGAATAAAAGCTACTGCCAAACAATGTTTTGAAGATACCAGCACCCTGTGTTTACATCCTCCAAACGTACTTGGTGCATAGTTTCTTGAAACAATCTTTCAGGATTTCCAGACCATATCATTCCCTCTGTAGTATAGTTAAGTGTATACGATGAAGTACCTAACTCCTTAGGCACTACAAATCCACCATAAGGAAGATAAAAATTGTAAGGCCCAAAAGGATCGGAGGAATTGTCTACTACCACACTTATATTGATGGTAAACCTTTGCCAACCTCCGGGATTACCAGCACTTAGGGAATAACTGGCATTACCGCTGGCCCAAGGGGTAAAATTACTACAGGGGTCAAAGAAATTGTAGCAACCAATTTCAACAGTATGTAAGCAGTTTTCGCTAGTTAGTATACGTAACTGGTGAATACCGGGGCTTATATTATTGAATTGATTACTTGCTACAAAAGTGCTGTTATCTATTGAAAACCGATGATTTAGAGTATTTGCGGTATCTCCATTTACAGCAATCAACAGCCACCCATCGTTATAAATTGGGGAAACAATTTGACCCGCAATACCTATGCAAGGGCTACCATTAGTAACTACCGGAGGGGTATTCGTAAAACTACTTTCCTGATTATTGGGGGGAGTTGCAGCATTTGCATCAGAAAATGGATTGATTTCAGACAATATCCTGTTTAGTACCTGACGTATTGTTAGATTATTTTTTTCGGCAAAAAAGTATATTGCTGCAGCTACTACCAGCACTGGCACCCAGTTAGACGCTTGCACACTGCTATTTTTACCCGAAAGCGGATCCAGAGTAAGCGGGTTGCGTGCCGAGCTCAGCAAATTTCCCACATGTAACAGGTTTTGGTTTGTAATCTCAAAGAGGGATTTGGGGTTGCTTGGAACGGTTAAGTTCATATTTGAAGTAGCCTCGAAAGGCAACTCTGTAATTGATGAATCATTCGTTCCGGTCCAGTCCTTTTTTACAATGCTTGCCACACCGCTGTTGAGCGTGCTTCCTAAGTATGAAAAATTCAGCGTATAAGGTGATTTTTCCCCGTTACCCAATACATAAAACAATGCAGCCGGTATATGCTCCTTAACAAGTACATAGATTATTGTGTCGTTTCCGGGTCGTTTTAATGCCACTGATGTAATATCGGATGGTTCGCCATTAGCGCTGTACTGACCGTAGTAGTAAAACTCACTTCCATCGTCATTGTTCTTTACACTAAAAACAAGATTAGTTCCTCCCATTTCTCCTTCGGCCTTGCTGTACTGGTACAACTCGACATCCTTTTGCACTGTAGTAGGGTCTTTCTTACATCCGGCAACGAAAGTTAAGAGTACTATAAATAGTAATTGTATTGTCTTTTTCATGCTATGCTTTTTAATAATCCGTATTGAATAAACTTTACCGGTCGCAGTTCATGTAAGGGCCGCTTTGGTTGCCAACACGTACCTGGCTGATAAATATGTTTAGGTAGTTAGCTTCGTCCAAATAGGTCCAAGTGGTAAATTCTTCTCCATTTTTTAAATGCAGGCGATTGGTGTAGGTACTTACACTACCTACGTAGCTGGGGCGCAGTTCATAGCTAAAGCCGCATACCTCGTAGTAACGGTTACGAAACTTTACACTCCATTCATACTTCCCTTCGTAGTTTGGTTTCGAGGAACGTTTTGTGCAAAAGTCTATGCCGCTGTAGCAATTAGATGTGGCCCAGTTGCTCCAGTTGCTTTGCTGTGCCGGTGGAGTGTGGCTGCTTAGCAAGGCGGAGGCTGCTAGCAACACCAGGAGGTAGATTGTTTTTTTCATACTGGTTGTGTTTATGTAAAGTGGTTACTGAATTATGGTTTTACTCCTTTTCCATCGCAAGCATCGCATTTACTTATTAGCCTGCCGCTACCTGAGCATTTAGGACAAGTGCGGTACACTGTGCCGGTGCTGTTGCACTGGTAACATCCATTTGATTTTTTGTATGGAGTGCCATAGCAAACGTTACACACGGTACCATACTTTCCGTTTCCGAAACAACTCATTCTATACTTGTTTGCATCGGGCGATTCGAAATCACATGCTTTCTTTAGCTCGCCAGTTCCATTACATTTCGCGCACTTGTTATCCTCCCTGTAGGCGGCTTTATCAATTTGGTCAATGAGTTTGGTAAGTACGGTCACTTCATCATTGGTAAGTGCCTCTACACTGCGCTGAAAAAAGATGGGCTTTAGTTTACCATCAACAAGGTCAAAGTAAACGGCCAACTCTTGTTGCGCTTCGATATATTTTTTGCCGGCATAAGCTGAAAGAATATGAAGGTATTGCAGGTGGTAGTTGGTACCACCGCCCAACAGTTGTTTCGCTTCGTACACATTTTGCAAAGCCGCCAGGTAATTAGCACTTTCATACTGCTCTTTGGCAGCGTAGTACTTACCTTGTGCGCGGTAATTGTCAGACTGCGCATAGCAAGAGACCTGAGGAACAATAACCATCAATAATATAACCGATAAGAGTTTGCCCATTTTAACTTATTCAATTCAGTGATTGGAAATCAGTTCTTTGTAATTGCCAAGTCATTCTAATCAATCCATTTGTTGCGAATACCTACCATTATAGCATCGGTTATATTATCAACCTCGAGCTTTTTGTATATGCGGGCTTTGTGGGTTTCTACCGTGGCGGGGCTTATGAATAACAACTCAGCTATTTGCTTTGTCTTTGGCTTTTGAGCAGCGAGTTTTAAAACTTCCAACTCGCGAACGGTCAGTTCGGCAGTGGGTTTAAGCTTACGTGTTTTTTTGGGGGGGTGTGTTTTCATGCTGTTAATTCAAATATTTACTTTGTGTACTGCCCGTGCAATACAGGAAATCAATGATTTTTACGGATGTAAAATTGTAGAAGGTAAGCACTTTGCAGCAAACCAATTTAGAGGCAGAAATAAGAGTTGCGAACACTTTTACCACTAACAAGTACTTATCTGCAATGCACCTCTATTACCACTACACTCCTACTAATACCTATATTCATATATGGCCAAGCAAACAGATCTGCATCAACTCATCCACTCGTTAACCCCTGCCGAGAAACGTTACTTTAAAGTTTATGCAAGCATGCATACAACGGGCAAAAGCAACTACGAACAATTATTCAATGCACTTAATAAATTCCCCGAGCCTTACTCGGATAGTGCCTTTAAAAAAAAGCACAGCAACAAACTTTTTGCAAAAAATCTGGCCGAAGAGAAAAGCCACTTGTTGGAGCTGCTACTAAAAGTAATGCGCAGCTACGAACACCAGCAACCCGGTGAAAAAATCTACTACAACCAATTGCTGGATATAGACTTTTTGAGGAGAAAAGGACTTTACAAACCCATGTTACAAGCCTTGGACAAATTGCACAAGCAAGCAGCCGATGCAGATTACATTGCTATGCAATACATAGCACAAGACATAGAGTATCATACTATGCACAGTTCATCGGGCAATTTGCGCTACAACTTTGAGCAAATTAAGCATCGCGAGAAACAACTAATGAAAGCATTTGCTTTACAGCGACAAACCGTAATACTATGTGAGCAGTTCACTCATTTACAAAAAAACCGCCTAATACACCAAAAGCCCTTAATGCAAAAATGGATATCGCAAGTGAGGGCCCTTTTACGGCAGCCAGAGCTAAATTTGCGTAGCTACAGTCGCTTACTCAAAAACTTGAGCATATACTACAGTCAAATTGGCAACTGGTCTGCCGCAGCCAAAATTAATCAACAGGGCATAGCCATTTACCAACCTATTGTAGATCAACATCCCAACCAAGCTACTGTACAGCAAGTAGCCCTATATACTTTTAACCTGATAGCCGACTTAACAACTTTGGGGCGCTACACTCAATTGCCTGCACTGATAAAAAAACTACAGCAGTTACAGCAGTTAAACCTGCCGCAAACCCCCAGCAAAGTTTGGTTGTTTCACTTAAGGTCTTGTGCTGAAATGTACTATTGCCAGCATGTTACCAACAAGCATCAGTGTCATGAGATATCATTGCGAGTGGAGCAAGGAATAGCAGACCTTGGCGAAATGCTACCACAAGATTTTATCATTACGCTTTACCAGCATATGGCAATAATGCATTTTTACCATAATCAATATCAACAAACCTTGCACTACATTAACTTGTTTTACAACTATCAATATAAAAGCCCGAGTACCCAAAAGCGCGAGGCACTCATTCGCTGCCTCGAGATAATGTCACATTTACAACTCGGCAATCAATTGCTGGTTCAAAGCCAACTGCGGAACACCAAACGCTTGTACCGACAATGTAGAATGCAAACTCCTTTTTTTAATGCGGTATTCACTTTTCTTGGCCATTTGGCAAGACAAGCCGAAAGCATAAATCAACAATCCAAGATGAATCAACTAAGCTTACTGGCCAAAAATATTTGCTGGCAAGAAGAGAAATCTATGTTTAGATACTTGTGCTCGTTTCTGGGTATTGATACCGTACCTAAAACTACTAAAACCGGTTATCCGCTGATGTCGTAAAAGAATATAAATAAGCAATCAATATTAGTGCGGTAAACTAGTACCATGCTGTCTTGTCCTGAAATAGGTTGACCATTTTTTGTTAGAAAATGGAAAAGGTTTTCAAGTTTTTTCTTGCACAAAATGAAGTTTTATTTTTGAAGTGAGGCGTTACTCACGCCTCCTTCATTTCGTGGTTCATGATTTTGGCACTATCCGGGTTGCTCCTCAGCATTGCCCGTTTCCATCCTCACAGGAACACTTCAAATGTAATTAATCAGGCGGCTTGTTTTGCATAGCTCTTGTATTGTTGTTCGTTGTAATGGGAGTGAACGGTTTGTGGAGTTTGTAAATCTAAGCTCCAATGCAGCCGTTTGTTGTTGTAAATTTCCACGGCTTGTTTCATCATCTTCTTGGCCATTTCTAGTGTAGGTAAGGTTTTACGAAATCCAAACTCGTATTTCAGAATCCCATTGATGCGCTCAGCAATGGCGTTTTCGTAAGGGTCATACTTCTGAGTGGTGCTCATCACAAACCCTTTGTTGGTGGCAAACTCGGTGTAATCGGGGCAGCAGTATTGCTTGCCTCGGTCGCTGTGGTGAATGATTGTTTCGTTGTGGTGTATGCAGTTGCGGTGCGCCATGGTAAGCGCGTCTTTGACCATAGTCACCTTCATGTTGTCTTCTAAACTCCACCCCATGATTTTTTTGGAGTAAGCATCAGTAACAACAGCGAGGTAGGCGTGTGCTTCATCGGTTTTGATGTAAGTAATGTCGCTGACAAAAACTTGTTCAGCATGGGTGATGTGGAGTTCTTTGATGCGGTTAGGGGAGGTGTAGTAGAAGTGGTTAGAGTCGGTAGTGATGTGGAATCGTTTTGTTTTGCGAATCAGCAGTTCGTTGTTGCGCAGCAGATTAAAGAGGGCATCTCGGCCCATTTTGATGCCTAGTAGGGGCAGCACCGGTCGCAGATGCTCACCGAGCTTTCGGGTGCCGGTTTGGGGCATTTGCTGCCTGATTTGAGCTACTTGTTGTAATACTACTTCGTTCTTCCTCTCTTTTTCTTTATATGTCTTAATGCGCTTGTAATACGCGTGTTTAGTTATCCCGAACACCTGGTAGAGCCATTTCACTTTAAAAGCTTTTTCTTTTTTCGTTGAATCTCGTTTGCCAACTGTTCGGGTAAATACTTTTTTGAGAGTTCCATGCCTGTTTCTTTCTCAAACTCAATAATCATGTCTTGCTGGAAGTCCTTGATGAACTCCAGTTCTTTTACTTTTTCGCGTAGCTTTTTCAGTTCCTCGTCTTTGCTCATTGCTTTAGATTTGGAGTGGAAGTTAGATAGTTTTTTCCTCCAATAGTCAATGGTGCTTCGGGAAATGTTATACTTTTTGGAGGCGTAATTGGCGGAAATCTGTCCGTTGTTGATTTCGTCAATGACGGAAATTTTGAAGTCAAAGCTGACTTCTTTGCCGTTTCTTTTTACTCGCGTTTTGTCTGTTTCTTTTTGGTGCTCGTGAATCTTCGCTTGGGCTCGATTTCGGCAGGGTTGTTTTTCTTGCTTGTCCATAAGCGACCAATGTTTGTTTAATTTTTGGTCAACCTATTTTAGGACGAGGCAAGAACTGAACTTCCACCTTGCACAAATGTGTCTGCGAAGCAAGGAACCCCCGCTATCGCAAACCCCTTGTTAGCGGTAGCTTTACTTTTTTTCATCTTGTCCAGTTGCATTGTCAGTCGTTGCTTGTTCTTGTTTGCCGTCTTTTTTATAGTCAGGTTCTAATTTGTCCATTAAGTTTAAAAGTCGGCTGTGTTTGATGTCAACCAGCATTGCAAGTGTCGCTGCGACTAAGGAAAAGAATGTCAGTAAGAATGCAATTACTACGGCAACAATCCAAAGCCATATTGAAGCAGAAAGAAAATGAAGTCCCAAGATGTTGTAGACAATTACGAATTGGATGATAAGAGCAATAGTGTCTGTAAACTCTCTGCTTGATACCACTTTTTTCTCGTCCTCAACGTCCAAGAGGTAGTCGTAAAACTTGTAGAAGCTCCTACCTGGCTTTGCTACGTTGTTCTCTATTTCAATAATGTCAACGATGTTGAAAAATTGAACATAGAACCTTGCCATTTTTTGCAGCGGTTTGTGCTTCATAATCTCCGCAGCAATTTTGTCTGGGTTGTTGATTAGCAGAAAAAGCAAGTCGTAAAGTTTTGCTGCCAACCACATTGTCAGATATGTCAGCAGAAAAGAGGTCAGCCCGTATGAAACTGTCCAAACCAAGTAAAAAAGTGCAAAGCAGACGAAAGCTGTCCCGTGGATAAAGAAGTCGGCTAATGCTTTGAAGTCCGTTATTGAAATGATGTCGTAACTGCCGAAAATGCTGTAATAAATATTTGCGGTAATTGTCGCACAAAAAAGAAGTTTGAGAAGCAAGAAGGAAATTCTTCTTCTCTCGTCATCTTGCTTTACCAGTAAGTCAATTATTTGTCCGAACATTTTATGTTTTTATCTCAGTCGGTTTAATGTTTGCACTGTCGTCAAAAAGTTACCGCTAACGTTTTTGCGCTTGGCGTTCGTGCGGGATTTCGGAGCACCAAACTGTCAACCCAGCACTAAAGTTGATTTGAAAAACTGAACTTGAATTTAAGCACCTCACCCCCCATTGCGCCAAACGCCTGTTGGCGGTAGTTCTTCTTCTCATTCGTCCCAATGTATTGCTAATTGTTCAGGTCGTGTCTGCACTTTCAGTCCGTGATTGTGTGTTTCAAAGTTGTCCGTGTCGAAGTTGCAAACCAATGCTTCAACAACTGTCCGCCTGTTCTCAATGTTGCCACCGTTATGATAAAAATGGTCTTTGGTTACGATGTTAAACTTGTTCCAAAACTTATTTATCATTTCGTTCTCTCTCCAGTCGTTGTGATGCCAAGTGGAAAGAATAAATTTTGCTTTTGTCTCTGAAAGCAAGTTGAATAAAAGTTCTTCGTCTTGCTCTGTCCAACCGTTATAGTAGTCAACGTGTCTGCCGTAATATGGCGGGTCGCAATAGATAATGTCATTCTCTGTCGCAAGCGGAATAATGTCTGCAAACGATTTATTATGAAAAGTCCACTTTGGTTCTGGTTGTATGATTTGCGAAACTGTCGCAACCTGATTTGTAATTTTAGTAATATATGCTTGTGCAAAACGGTCTGGCTTTTTGCAAAAAGGAATGTTCCAATTTCCCTTGCTTCCAAATCGCATCATTCCGTTGAAACCCGCTCTTGAAAGGAAAATAAAATCGTAGGGTGAAAACTCTCCGCTATTAAAACGTGTCCGCACTTTCAAATAATGCTCGTAGCCGTTATTCTCGGCTTTGCTCAATAACTCGCCTTCTTTTTCGAGATATTGTTTCATTAAAGGTGCAGTAATTGTCTTGTCTTGAATGCCTTTATAAAAATTGATGATGTGCGGATTAGTGTCGTTGAGAATGGCTTTTTTGTAACCAGAATTAAAAGCAACCACACCAGTTCCAAGAAACGGCTCAATCCACTTGCCCGAAACTTTTGGGGCAAGTTCCATTATCCAAGGAACTAACTTGGTTTTTATGCCCTGACTTTTTATTGGTGGAACGATTACTCTCATTTCGTTTTCTTGTTAGAAGTTTTAGAAACGATTTTATCCCAAAGGTCTGTTCTGCCTTTGAACTCCAAGAAATCTTTAAGCGTGGTAATTTTAGTCGGCTTTCCGTCCTTTACCATTGTAGCCGAACCGTGATTTATCCAGTATTCGTCAAACCATTCTTCGCCTAACTTGCTGAAAATTCCATTTTCATTTTTAAGGTCTTCAATGTCGAAAATGGAACCAATGTTCGCAGTGTTTCCCGAACCTTGTTTGTCGCTTGCAATTTTCCATTTCTCTGCTGCAAAAAAGTCAAAGTCCTTGATTACCGAAGTAATGGATTTCAAGTTCTTCACTGTTGTAACTGAACGCTCACCAACTTTTTTGTTTGGCGTTTCATATTCTTCTTGAAGTTCCTGAACTTGATAAATCTCTGTTTCGGTAAGGTCGTCTGAAACATCTGTCCGGGTGTAAATAACGCCCAAGCAATAATGTCCCGTGTATTGATTGTATGGAAACTGAATATTCTTGTCCTTATCTCTCTCTTTGAAATATCCACCGTGACTGCCAAGCGTAAAACCTGCCGTTTTATCGTTTCGTCTGAAAGTAGTTTTTATGTCAAGTGCAAATTTTACTTCTTCATTGTCCTTTTTAACGAAAGTCAAGTCAGGATACCAATTTTGTTTTTCGGCAAGAATGATTTTGTAACCGATGCTGTCTGCAAACTGCAAGATTTGCGGAAAGATGTGTATTTCAAGAATTTTTGAAACGATTTTGGTGTCAGAGGAAATCGTATAGATGTTTTTGTAAACGTCAATAAAACCCTTTACAGTCCAGTCGCCATTGTCGGTGGAAACATATTTTTCGAGCTTGTCCGCAAACTTGTCAAGCTCCTTTTTGAAGTCCGATTTATACTTGTTTTTATCCTTTAAATTCATCTCTCAAATGTAATTAAAATTGTCGTCCGTTTTGCCGACCTTTCACTGAAGCACCGTCATTGTCCCGTCCTAAAAAAAGTTGACATTAATATTGAATAAAGGTATTAAATAATTGATGTGTTTGATCGGGAGTTTTGTAGTCGCAACTTAGGTGTGGTCGTTTAGTGTTGTAAACCATTATTCCGTGTTGTATTTCTTTG
>JAEUVA010000017.1 GCA_016787045.1 Chitinophagales bacterium | reverse complement strand
GGTGGCCGGTGCGCCCGGTGTTTTGAACACCATGAAGCCCTGGAACGGGGCTAACTGATCGCCATTATTGAGGGGCTGGTACGTGCCGCTATATGGGCCGCTGGGTACATATACGCTGCCTACTGCACCAAAGCCCGCCTGTGCCGTATAGGTGTAGCCGCTTGGGTAGGGGTTGGCCAGTAAGTGCCAGCCGCTGTTGAAGGTGTAGCTGCCGCTGCTTTGCAGCGTGGGCAGGTTGTAGTTGCTGTTGGCTAAGCCGGTTTTGGTATAGCTGCCGGCTAAGTTGGGCGCGCCCGTTACTTCTATCACGTTGCCGCCTGTTTGGTAGGTGCTGTAGCCGCGGCCACTTTCGTTGGCGGTACCGCTGTTCATCACGTTCCATCCCTGCAAAATACAGGTTGTAGGGTTGCTCTCATCCCAACGGAATACGTTGCCGTATGGAGAGTTGCTCGCACTTTCTGTTTCGTCACAAGTAGGTTGCGGTATCACATAGCCGCTGCTTGCTCCTGCGCCTATTTGACCTAAGTTGGCCGCTACCGGTAAGCCCATCTGGTGTTGTACATTACCCGCTCCGCTAATGTACCGCTGGGCGGTGATGGGGCCGGTGAGGGTGCCGCTAAATGTAGGGGAGAAATTATCAATGATTGCTGCATGGTTAGGGGCATTACTCAATAAGCGTAATGAGCCACCCAAAAGGGTGCTTAGTGTGCCGCTTTGGAGCTGAACAGCGGTATTCACGTCTATGGCACCGTCTTGAATATCAACCACACCGGCTGTTTTATTAACGCTTACAAAGTTAGCTACTGTGTTACCAATATGCCCTTGGTTAGCTGTGCTGGTAAAATTAAGTGTACCGTCTCCAATATTGGGGGTACCGTAATTGATAAAATCGCCACATACATTGAGGGTATTGCCGGTATTGATGGTTAAACTGGCGCCCGACTGAATATCTACACTACCAGCAGTAGCCGATACAATATTTACGACTGGATAGTTAGTTAAGCCACCGGGTATGGTTACATTATCTGCACATACGGTAGGAACGATTAAGTTTGACCAGTTGCCACCATCATTCCAAGCCGTATTGTTCCAACCTTGCCAACAACCTGCTGGAGCTACTGTTATATTAAAACCAGCAGTGGGGGGTAAAGTAGCTGAATACCAATCATAAACTCTGATGTAATAAGTTTCACCAATTGTAGCTCCGGTGAGTACCACATCTTCAAATTCATCATCAAGTGTATTATCAACACAACCTAAGTAAGTACCGTTGCATCCGGGGCCAACTCGACCCTCTACAACTGCATCATAACCTCCAAAGCACTGCACTGTAATGTACATAGTAGCAGAATTGGCTACGAATGAATACCAAACATCATCATTAGCATTACCTCCACAATCAAAAGGCGCTGTTAAACTTTCAGTAGCGCCTGATAGACCGATAGCTTGCACAGGTGCAGCACATGGAGTCAGTGCAATAGCACCTGAACAATCATCATTTGCAGGAGGTACCGCTAAAGTAGAAAACGTAAATGGTCCTGACCAAGAGCTTACATCTCCTGCACCACAATCTTCGCGTACATAGTACTGGTATGTAGTGGTGTTGTTCAAGCCACCAAGAGGATAGGTAATAGAACCTCCCGCACCACCATTGTAGTCATTTACTGTGGGTGTGGTTGCTCCGTTAGGAACAGCTAATGGAGATACTCCGTAATAAATATCAAAAAAGGAACTAGGTGCATTAGAAGTCCAATTGAGATTAGCAGAGTTAAATGTTATACCGCTTGCTCCCAATGCAGTAGGTGCAGGACAAGACTCGTACCATAACCCAAAATCAAAAGACCCCCTGCTACCGTTTGGCCCCAAAATGGCTATTCGGTATGTGGTAGATCCGGTTAATCCGGTCAGATCGTATGTAGTACCTGAAGTTACACCAGAGTTACAAGCAATTTGTGTGAGTGTACCACATGTGCCACTAAACAGAGCGTAACCCATACCGGTGGCACTGCCGTTTAAGTCTATCCTGATCTTTGCGGTTGTAATGGCCGGTGGAGTAGTAAACTGATACCATAAATCGGGTAACGTTGCAAAAGCACTAAAGCAAGTAGGGTTAGTCACAAAATCGGCATTAGCACAATTATTACTAGCTGTAGTAGGGGTGTAAGATGTAGATAGTGTATATGAAGTTGCCGTACCACAAGTTTCATTTGGCGGTATGGGCAAGCAAAGCGCGCTACACGAATAGTTGAGAATAAAATCGCCCTGCGCACTTAATCCCGCACCGGATTGAAAGCCGTGTACAAATATGTAATAAGTAGTACCGGCAAAAGCATTGAAATTTACCAGTGATCGGAAACTGCCTGTAGCACATCCGGGAGTCATATCGTCATTAGAGGTTACACAAGTTAATGCTCCGCAAGAACCACTATATACTGTAATGCGGCTGTCATAACCGATTCCTGATGGGTCACAGGTAGTCATAGTTACTGCATTGTCATCTCCAGCATAAGTGTACCAAACACCGCGCTCTGTGGTACCGCTACCACCTGCACCGCAATTGGAATAAATAGCATCTACTGTTGAGCCGGTTGTAGTACCGGATTTTGTTTTGGGGCTTCCGGTGCAACTGCTTAAAGCTATTGCACCCGCGCAATCATCGTTTGTCATGGTTGTTACAAAAACACCTGTGGAGGACCAATTACCATACTGTGGACCGGGGCATACACTTCTTATTCTGTACTGATAATAAGTGTTTCCTGTTAAGCCCGTGAGATTAAATGAGGTGGCACCCGAAGTTGTAGTAATTTGAGGAGTACCCGTAAAAGAGTAAAGTGCTTCACCATACTCTATCTGGTAATCTGCGGGGGTTGGTAAACCGGCTGTCCAGTTTAGAGTTCCTGAATTCGCAGTAATTGGTGTGGGAGTACCCAAGGTAATATTGCCGCAAAGAGCAGGACACAAAATTTCGAACGACATTGACCCAGCACCAGTCTGCTCGGGATCAAGCATTATGTAGTATTGTGTTCCGGCTGTTAAGTTAAGCGTGCCAAAAGTACCAGTTGCATTCCTATCACCTAAACACGTCCAACCGGTACCGTTACACCCGCCAGATGCTGCTTTAAGGAAAAAATCGTAATAGCCACCGGTAATTGCGGTAATGTTAATTTGATGTATACCAGTTATAGTCGGTGTGAAAGAATAAATACGCTCTTGACCGGGTGTAGCAAAGCCACACGATGTAGCTGGTGGGTTATAAGTGCTGCTAGAGCCAGCTACCCAAGTGGTGCTGGCAGTTACACCACATGCACTAATGTTTGTAATGTTAGAACAAGGTACGTATAAAGGGGCTATTGAAAAAGTACCAGGACAAGGGCTATTTGGCGTAGGCCAAGTATCAAACCAAATGTAATAAGTTTGACCCGCGGTTAAAGCAGCATTCACACTTTTGGATGAAGCACTACTTGCTGCAGCAGCCACACAAGTTGAACCGGCTGTAGTGGGGCAACCCAAAGTTACCATGATACTGGTCCATGTCTGACCAGATATACTTATAGTATATGTCTGGGTAACTGTTGGAGTAAACACGTACAACGCCTCCTGACCACCACCGTAGCTGCTCGTGCTGCTGCAAGGTGCAACTTTAATAGAACCTGCAGCACCGGCATACGTTAAATCGTTCGTGGCACCGCATACCAGCGACTGACCGGATATTGGAATGCTAGCCGGGTTGATTACTGTGGCACTAGCACAAGTAGTTGCATGTAACTCGTTCGTAAAGAGAATGGCTACGAACGAAAAAATTGCAAAAAACACCGAACATTTAGTAAAAACATGTTTCATAACTTTACGATTTGGTACAACAGAATTAGATTTATTACGTAAATGTAACAAAACACATTCCAATTGTCAATTTTTTGTAAAAATATTTTTACATAAAAATCCATTGCTTTGGGATTACACAAGGTAATCTGCACCGGCTAAATACCCTTCCCCAAGTATTAACTTTTAAAATTTGTATCAAAAATACTACACCCAATTTTTGTAAAAGTATGGTTTAGCATACAAATACTAGCATACAACATTCCGGATTTACAGCATTGCAACTAATCATTAAGTTCGCATGGATGCGTATTCTTATTTCAACTGGGTTGTTGTTTGCATACATACTTGGTTGCGGACAGCAATTTGTTACTACCATCAAAGGCACCATAAAAGACAAAGACACTCAACATGCTTTGTGGGGCGCGAATGTGTTGGTGAAATATGCCGCTACAACCAAAGGCACATCAAGTGCCGAAAATGGAACCTTTGCGTTTGACAGCATCCCGATGGGCAGAATTTCGCTTCAGTTTTCTTTAGTAGGTTATCGTGATGTATTCTTGAACGATGTGTTGGTGAGCAGCGGTAAGCAACTGAACCTGAACATAGAGATGCAGGAAAAGGTGAACGAGATAAATGAAGTGGAAGTGACCGCACAGCGCGACAAATCCAAAGCCAATAATGATTTTGCGAGTACGAGCGTACGTTCATTTTCGGCAGATGAAATGACCCGCTATGCCGGTACGCTTAACGACCCCGCCCGCATGGCACAAAGTTTCGCGGGTGTAATGACCGCCAATGACGAAAACAACCAAATTGTAGTTCGCGGAAATTCTCCACGTGGATTACTTTGGAGATTGGAGGGTATAGAAATACCCAACCCCAACCATTTTGCCGGAAACGAGGGAGCCACCGGTGGCGGAGTAAGTATGCTGAGCGCCAACATGTTGACCAACACCGATTTTTACAGTGGTGCATTTCCGGCAGAGTATGGCAATGCACTGAGCAGCGTGTTTGATTTAAATTTTAGAAAGGGCAACAACGAGCGGCACGAATTTGCCTTGCAGGTAGGCATACTTGGAGCAGAAGCCGCCATAGAAGGGCCTTTCAGCAAAAAATATCGCGGCTCATACCTAATTAACTATCGTTATTCAACATTAGATCTATTTGCCCTCACCGGATTTAAAATTGGTGGAGACATTACACCCAAATATCAGGATGCCAACTTCAACTTTTACTTTCCTACCAAAAAAGCAGGGAGTTTTACACTGTTTGGCCTTGGTGGCCTCAGCAGCTTAGGCGAAACCGTACCACGCGATACCAGCAAATGGAAAACATTTGATGATAAAACTGCATTTGTTCAAAAACAATTGGTTGGTGTTGTGGGTATCACTCACCTCCTCCCCCTCCAGAACAACAAGAGCTACGTTAAAACAATCGTCAGCTACAGCTATACCAACAATAGCTCGCTGACCGACACTTTTAGTTACGATTATGACAAGTACAATATAGAAACCAGCCGCTTTCGCTATCAAACCCTGCGGGCGCATATATTTGTTAACTCTAAACTGAACACAAAAAACACCATCCGCTGCGGGGCGCTGTGGAGCAACTATCGCTACAATTTATACAACCGCGAATATTCGTTTGTAGAGAAACTAAACTTCACAAGAGTAGATAATACCGGGCAAACCAATTTGGCGCAAGCATACATCATGTGGAAACATCGGTTTACTGACCGCACCATACTCAACAGTGGAATGCATGGCACACTTGCACAGATAAACAATAAACTTTACATAGAGCCACGCATAGGGGTTGAGCATTTGCTCAATGAAAAAATGACACTATCAGCAGGTGCCGGATTGCACAGCCGCATTGATGCCTTATCTACATATGTTTCTTATACCGATTCGTTAAACCAAAGCAGATCAAACCGACAGCTAGATTTTAGCAGGGCGCTTCATACGGTGTTGGGATACAACTATAGTTTTCACAAAAACTTTCGCTTAAAAACAGAGCTATACTTTCAGTATTTGTTTGCTGTACCCGTGGGTGCAAACATACCGCAAAACACATTCTCATTGCTCAACTTTGACGATGGTTTTTTGAGTTACCCACTTCAAAGCACCGGTAAAGGAATCAACTATGGCATAGAGATTACATTAGAAAAATTTTTCTCGCAGCAGTATTTTTTCATGTTTACCACCTCATTGTTTGACTCGCGGTACAAAGCCCGTGAAAACAAATGGAGAAATACGGCCTACAACGTAAACTATGTATTTAATTTATTGGGTGGAAAGGAGTTTACCGTAGGCAAGCGCAAAAACAACATCATAGGCATAAACACCAAAATAATTTGGCGCGGTGGCCAGCGCTACACACCGGTAGATTTACCTGCAAGCATTGCTGCGGGGCAAACGGTTTTGAACCACACCGAATCATATACAAAAAAATTATCTGATTATTACAGAGTAGATTTTGGATTAAACTTTCGTAGAAACAAGAAGAAATATAGTTGGGTACTGTCCTTTGATGCACAAAACATTATTAATCGCGAAAATCCGGCTCGCGAAATCTATAATCCGGAAACCCAGAAAACGGAAATCAAACGCACACTTGGCATAGTGCCTGTGGCCAGTTGGAAGGTGTATTTTTCAATAAAGTAAGATTAGTTGTGCGTTGCAGTAATGGGTTTTATGCATAGCAACAACAACCGGATGTGTAGTTGGTAGGTTGTGAACTCTAGTATTTCTCAAAAAAATAGGGCTTGCCTTTCGGCAAGCCCATAAATTGTATCAAATAAAAAATGGCTATTGCATTTGAACAATCTGGCGGCTGTAAACTTCGCCATTGATGGTGAGTTTTACGATAAACATACCGCTCATATAACCGGCTGTTTTTGCATTGAATTGTACATTGTATCCACCCGCTTTTTGGTTACCAGTAAACAAGTTGGTAATCAGGCGACCGTTGAGGTCAAAAATCTCCACATTAACTTTCGCATCACTATCTACTGTGTAGTAGATAGTAGTATTATCAATGTATGGATTTGGGAAAACATTAAAGCTGATTTTTTCATCGGCAATCAGGTTTTCTCCGCTAAAATCTGCTATTAGAGCAGAGGCATTATTACTGTTGTCGGCTTTTACAATCTCAGTGTATCCTCCGCTGCATGGGTAGTTGTACACTTCCATAGAACTGCCAGTAGAGCCAAACAAAACTAGGTTATCGCCATTTTTACCTATGCGAAGTTCACCATGCTTAAAGCACCATACTTTGCCCTCTGGCCGAACTGCACCTTTTACTTCGTATTCTCTAAAGTGCAGTTTATCACCTACTATCACGCCTTGTATCTTCATATCGGCATACTCGCCATTAGAGTTAATAATGGTAGTTGTGCCGGAAACAATGTTTCCTTCTTGCTTAAGGTCAAATTCGTATTCAAATATTTCAATATAGCTGCGCTTGTCTGCAGTGTATTGCTTGCGCTTGCCAATCCATTTGCCGCTGAGGTCTAGTTTGGAAACTTGTTTGGCATTGAGCGTTGCAATGGTGCCCTTTGAATCTTCGGCCTGAGTATTAAAGGCGGCAAAAAGAAAAAGCGCGATGAATGAGTAAGCAAGGTTTTTCATAATTGTACTATTTGGTTTTTGAATATCTGTTTAGATGTATGGTTAAATCAAAATCCATACGGAAAGTAACATTTTTTTTGCAGCTCAAAATTTTAAGTGTTAAAAAAATGTGAGCAACCACTCCAAAAATTTTGGGGCAAAAGTTGTAGCGGTAGTAAATATTGTACCTTTAGCGGGTAAACCCCTTACAGCATGAGGACATTTTTACCTGCCAAGGCACTTGCTGCCTTCCTGTTTAGTTTTATTTTTTTTAACACACAAGCAGCAGTAATAGGGCCGGATAGTGTGTGTGCCGGAGAAAAGGTAACTTACTATGTTCCCTACGTATCTGGAGCATTATACAGTTGGAATGTAAGTGGTGGAAATACACTTAGCGGCACTAATACCGATTCGCTAGTAGTACAATGGAACAATGCCGGAGTGGGAACTATTGTAGTTACGCAACTTAATCCAGCGGCCACCCATACGCTTAATGTGGTAATCAGCCCGAAGCCAACTCCGCAGATAACACATGCCCCCTATCCTACTTGCCCAACTCCTACCGGTAGTGGCGGCTCTGTGGGCCAAGGCGACCACAAGCCACCTTGCGAAAAAGTGTGCAAATATTCCACCATTACCTACTCTACTATTCTTAATGCTGGTAGCACCTACAATTGGGTAGTAACCGGTGCGCAAAATGTGGTGGGTGCCAATACAAACAGCGTAACCGTTACATGGGATTCTACCCAGTTGGCATTTTTGACTGTGTATGAAACCAACGCATTTGGCTGTACCGATTCTGCCACTGTTTGTATAGAAAAAGTAGATCTGCCGGTGGCCTCTTTCACCCATCAAACTAACGCTTGTAAGTTTTCTACTGTGGTATTTACCAATACCTCTACGGGTGCAGTATCGTACCAATGGTATTTTGGCGATGGGGGCAGTTCAGTACTTACCAACCCCTCTCATGCTTACACCACTGCGGGAAGTTTCACCATCACGCTGATTGCTACCAACCAGTGTAATTGTAAAGACACTTTTCAAAGTATAATAATTATTGATTCGTTACCGGGGCCAAGCATCACGTGCCCTTCTACAGTGTGTGCGTTCGACACCGCTACCTATTCAACAATGGGCACTGCCGGGTGTACATATAACTGGTTTGCCATTGGTGGTACTATCACAGCCGGACAAGGTACACCGAGCGTAACCGTGGCCTGGGGTGCCGGGCAAGTAGGTACACTTGGCCTTTATATCAGCGGATGCAATACCGTTTGTGGAGACACCACTTTCATCACCATTCCTATTGTACCCAGTGTAGCTGTAATTAGCGGTGCATCAAAAGTGTGTCCTGGAGAATGCCACACCTATTCTTTGCCTTATTTCAGCGGGGCTACTTACACCTGGAGTTTGACGAACAACTGTGGCGGTACTTTAAGTGATACGGTATGCTGTAATGAGGTAGAGGTGTGCTATCCACCATTTTTTAATTTTTGTAATGATACACTCACCGTTAGCTACTACGATTCATTTTTGGGTTGTGGCGGTACCGCTCAGTTTGTCATCCGCCTTAGGCCAGAGTTAGCTGTGCTGGGGCCAAACCCCGCTTGTGCAAACAGTACCACCACCTATTCTGCCTTGGGTGGTGTGCCGTGTGTGTGGAGCGTTTCACCAATTGGCCCCATTTTGATGCCTCCTGTTGGACCTAATGTAAGTGTAAACTGGAATAACCTCACCGGAACATTTGTACTCAAAGCGGTGCCTGTTAACCCAAATGCTGTATGTAACGATTCTGCCTTTATCATAGTTAACGTAGTGGCTCCGCCAGCCGTGCCGGTAATTACAGGCGATACCGTAGTTTGCCAAAACAGTGCTGCGAGTTATTGCGCCACCGGCAACAACATCAACTGGATAATTACCGGTGGCACACCTGCCAATGCCAACGGAAACTGCATTACCGTAAACTGGGGAAACACTCCACCGTTTATAGTTCGTGCATTTGATTTGATGCCTAACTCACCGTATTGCTCGTCTGATACCGCAGTTAAAGTTTTGACTCCAATACTCTCCCTGCCTGCACCTAATATACTGGCCAGTACACCTTTTTGCGCTAACTCTACCAATTCATTTTCTACCAATACCAACTACCCGCCATCTACCACTTATAGTTGGAGCATAAATCCTCCAAATGCAGGTAGTGCATTAAGCCCGAACAGTTCATCTACTCTGGTACAATGGGGTAATAACGCTCCTCAAAATGTAACTGTAACCCTCACCGTTAGTGCATGCGGACAAACGGCAAGCGGCAGTGTAACAGTTACTTTAAACCCCATACCAAACCCTACTGCTACGCAGTTAGGAAACTTGTGTGCAGGAGGCACTGCACAACTGCAAGCCAGTGGAGGAGTAAGTTACAACTGGAGCGGCCCTTCGGGTTATAGCTCGGTATCCAATCCTACGAGCATCACCTTAAATGGCTTGTATCAGGTTACCGCCACAGCTACAAACGGATGTACCGCGTTAAGTCAAATAAATGTTCAATATGTTTCGGGGCCTACCGCCAGCATTAGCACGTTAGATTATTTAAGCTACTGCATTGGATTTCCGTATAGTGTAAACATGTGTGCGCTTGGCAATGCCAACTACACGTACAATTGGAGTAATGCACAAACTACGCAATGCATTACCATTAACACCCCCGGGGCTTATTCTGTGGTAGTAACAGACATTACGAATAACTGCACTGCATTATCTAACTTTTTAGTAGTTACAGAAGATAGCTGCATTCCTATTGTTATTCCGGGTACTTGCAGCTTTGCCGGTAATATCAGCTTTACACACACTTCTTGTAACCCGGTATCGTTTACCAATACTTCAGTAAATGCATCTCTAAACACGGTGGTTTGGAATTTTGGCGATAATACTACCTCAACACTTTACAACCCACCGGCACACAGCTACCCGCAAGCTGGTTTCTATGTAGTTACCTTGACCGGTTACGTGTATAATGGTACACAATCAGATTCTTGTTTGCTGCGCGATACGGCACACATAGAAATTCCTTTGCTTGGGAAGTTTGACACCAACATTGGTTGCGCTAACCAACCGGTTTGCTTTACAGATATGAGCACCTTTACGGCCGGCAATAACATTACATCTTGGCTCTGGAATTTTGGTGATGCCAATACTTCTACTTTGCAAAACCCCTGCCACACCTACGCTTCATCGGGTACGTATGTGGTAACACTTACCGTAAGCAACGGTATATGCACAGATGTAGTTACTAAAACCATCATTGTACCTGCACTACCAACAGCAGCATTTACGGTGAGCGCACCAAACTGTGTGGGGCTGCCGGTACAGTTTACCGATGCCTCTTTTAGCAATATTGTGGGCTGGAACTGGTCGTTTAGCAATGGTGCCACATCACTCAACCAAAATCCGCAAGTAAGTTTTAGCCCTGCAGGATCTTACTCAGGCACCCTTACTGTTACAGACAGTTTCGGTTGCACTAATAGTACATTACAAACTTTTATCATCAATAATCCATCGGTTACCGGAAGTATAACTGCCCTGCCGGATACTATTGTTTGCAGCGGCACGTTTGTAACGCTATATGCCCCAACTTGCGGCACCTGCTCTTATTTATGGAGCAATGGCTCTACTGCAGATACTATTGTGGTAGCTACCACCGGTGTGTATGCTGTAACTTTGACTGATAATAGTGGTTGTCCCTATTCTGCCTTCATCACCATAGTAGTTAACAATGGTCCGCCTGTAGCAATAACTAACAGTGGCACTGATGAGTTGTGTTTGGGTGATTTTACACAGCTTTCCGTACCCAACAATACCAACTACTTGTATCAATGGATTAGTAATGATGCTAATGTAAACGGAAGCACTTTTTATCAGGTACTGGTATCTCCTGCTGTAGTGGGCAACTATACATACCAAGTGATAGTAACAGATACAACTACCGGTTGTAGCGACACTTCATTGGTGTACAACATTCTTGTGCACCCTATACCGGTCAAACCTAATGTTACTGCTTTAACGCCAACCACAGTTTGTAAAGGAGATACTATCATACTTGTAGCATCACACCCAGACCCAACCGTGACATTACAATGGAGTAATGGAGGTGTGGGAGATACCTTGCTGGTGATTAAAGGCGGATGCTACAAAGTGATTGCTACGGATACTAATGGTTGCACAAACGATACTACGGTTTGTGTAACAGTTAATCCACTGCCCGATTTATGTTCGTTTTATGAGGGTTGTTTAGACACCTGTTCACCCTACACCATCAAGGGTCCGGTTGGTGCTAGCACTTACTTGTGGCTGTTGAACGGATTGAGCACTGGAGTAACTACACAAAATTATACTGCCACAGTAAGCGGTTCATATTCCGTAATTGTATCCAACAGTTACGGTTGCTTTGATACCACAGGAGTGCTAAATCTAACACTGTACCCCTGCGATTCTTCTTGTGCTGATTTATGGATAGATAGTGTAAAGTGCAATCCTAACGGAACGTATCAATTGTTTTACCATGTAAAAAACAATACGCAAATTCCGGTAACCGAAGTTTCCATACAAATTCTGCCTCCACACCTCAATGTGGCTTACGCTCCAAACCTCAACATCATCAACTTAGCTCCAAATGCTATCTCTCCTCAGTTGAGCGCAACTATTTTTAATGCAAGTGCAGGCGATACCCTTTGTTTCCGCTCTCACATCATGGCATACGACTCTCTTGGCGAGCCCATCTTGTGTTGCCCCAGCGATACC
This sequence comes from Chitinophagales bacterium, assembly GCA_016787045.1. Classification (GTDB taxonomy): domain Bacteria; phylum Bacteroidota; class Bacteroidia; order Chitinophagales; family LD1; genus Bog-950. Next base: position 5,397 of record JAEUVA010000017.1, on the reverse strand, counting down.
GATTGTATTATTCTGCCCCCTTGTGGCGATAGCTGTTGCAAGTATACCTATGTAAAAGATTCGGTTTGGTGCAAGCCATCACCCACTGGCAACAACTATGAGTTTATTGTTCGCATAAACGGATGCGGCTCATTAACGGTTACCGGTGGTGGCTTAGGTGGTATATTAACCGGCATTAACGGAAATTACACATTAAACAATAACACCATTACATTAAACGGTACATACACACCAAGCGGCCCTGCGGATAGTGTGTTATGTTTCACTTACGTAATGAGCAATGGGCAACAAGTGTATTGCGCAGATACCACAATCTGCTTCAAGTTAAGGTGTGATGAATCACCCATACCGGTATGCTTGCTAAATTTTAACGATACGATTTGTGTAGGCCAAAACACCACTTATACCTATGGTGGCAACCCAACGGGACTAACTTTCTTTTGGCAATTCCCGAATGGCTCACCGGCTACTGCCAACGGACCGGGGCCGCATAACGTAACTTACAATACAGTTGGGTGCCATACTGTTATCTGTATTATCAACAACAACTTGCCAGGCACGGTAGATTGTATAGATACTGTTTGTGTGTTACCTCCGCCAGTTGCCACCATACAGCAGTCAGGTAATTTACTGTTAGCTTCGCCAGCCGGTTATGCATACCAGTGGTATAATGGATTTCCGGGAGGAAACCCAATAAACGGAGCCACTAACCAATTTTACCAACCCAATGTGGGTGGTTTTTATTGTGTAGTAGTTGGCACCGGCTCCTGCAGCGATACCGCTTGCATCGACTTTTTAGAAGTAGGGCTGGACAATATTTTAAATGATGGCTGGCAACTTTCACCAAACCCTAACCAAGGTGCCTTTAACTTGCAGGTGGTTAGTTCTTACAACGGAAATGCAGAACTAAAAGTGATAAACGCTATGGGGCAGGTAATTGATCAACGCATGTTTAATTTACAGAATGGCATCAATCACTTTTATATAGAAAATAGCTCTTTGGTAAAGGGCGTGTACTACGTGCAACTCATTGACAAACATAAAATCTCCGTTACCCGCATGGTAGTGAACTAAAAAAACACAACGAATTTTTGGGTATGGGTTTTGCGAAATAGATTGCGTTTCTATATTTGCCGTCCCTTATTCAAAAAGTTCTTTTACAAAAAAGGGGTTTATGCGGGAGTAGCTCAGTTGGTAGAGCGCCACCTTGCCAAGGTGGAGGTCGCGGGTTCGAGCCTCGTCTCCCGCTCTGTTTAAGGGCGATACGTATCGCCCTTATTAGTTTATAGTTGCCGTGGTAGTGGAACTGGTAGACACGTCCCGACTAAAAGTCGGGATGAACCTCAAAGCTAGTACGGTTAAATGTTGTGTGTTTTTGTTCTTTTAGTTTTTTGCCGTGGTGGTGGAACTGGTAGACACGCAGGACTTAAAATCCTGTTCGCCCTAAAGCGAGTGCGGGTTCGATTCCCGCCCGCGGTACATATCTCACTGTAGTGTTTTACACTTACATTCTCTATTCCCAATCTGCCGACCGCTTCTATGTCGGCTCTTGTCAAGATTTAAACACTCGCTTGCTCCGTCATAATAGTAGTGCCGTTCCTTCAACAAAGGCATTCGCTCCTTGGAAAATCGTGTACTACGAAACTTTTGAAAACCGAGCAGACGCAATAAAGCGTGAACGCGAAATCAAATCAAAGAAAAGCAGAAAATACATCCATAGGTTGGTGGAACTGGCAGACACGTCCCGACTTTAAGTCGGGATGACCCTCAAAGGTCGTGCGGGTTCGATTCCCGCCCGCGGTACATATCTCACTGTAGTGTTTTACACTTACATTCTCTATTCCCAATCTGCCGACCGCTTCTATGTCGGCTCTTGTCAAGATTTACATGTGCAGTAGCGCGAAAACATCGTTTTCCTAGGTTTGTATTACAAGTATTTAGATTGTTTATAGAAGTCTCCGCATAGACCTATCCCTAATATTAGGTATGTCCTACAACTTACTTTTCTTTTGAATTGTCAAATGGTAAGTTACTTTTATACAATTCTCTGTAAAAGAGACACACACTAATTGTAAGTAATATGTTTAAGAAGCACACCCTGACTGTGTTTCTGTTGGCTTTGTGGTATTGGTCTTTTGCCGGTACAGCAATAAGTTATACAGAAGTATGCTATGGAAGCCCCTCATTGCTGATCAATCAATCCAACGTTCCTGCAACTCAGTTAGTGGAATGGGACCTGAACAACGATGGCTTTTTTAATGATGCAACTGGAGATACAGTCAATCACACTTTCTTATCCGCAGATACGTTTAAAATCCGTCTAAAAATTACCGACTCTACCGGTGCAATTACGTACAGCCTAACACCTCACCTTGTAGTTGTTCACCCGGTACCCATTACTAAATTCAGTTACGTTAATACCTGCTTAGGAACATCAACGGTGTTTAACAATTTAAGCACCATAGTTAGTGGAAGCATCAACTCCTTTCAGTGGGACTTTGATGGCAACGGCACTACGGATGCCACATCCGCTTCTCCTACGTTTCTATACGGAAACTCTGGCATTTTTAAGGTAACTCTAACCTCCGAATCTACCTTGGGTTGCTTTTCAACCGACAGTGGTTTTGTGCCTATCACAGTTCCACCAATAGCTTCTTTCAATGCCGGCAATAGCTGCGCAAAATCACCCGTTACTTTGATAAACAATAGTCAATTCTTTAACTCAGCTGCAAAACAAACAACTTGGTTTCTTGGCGATGGCGGTCTAAGCTTTGCTACAGACACCCTAATGTACACTTATTCTGTTGCAGGAAGTTATACCGTAACTCTGGTCGTTATAGATACTAACAACTGCGCAGACTCTGCCGGTTCGTCTGTTTTTATTGATTCAACGGTAAACTACAGTTATCAACTTACTCCCTCCAACCAAGTATATGAGGGACAAGTTGTAACTGCTACAGTTTCTGGCGATGTTTCAACGATTGTATGGCAAGACAGTACAACGAATCTCACCAACACATTTAACACAGCCGGAAGTTTCTCGTTTGAAGTAACCAACGCATCTGGTTGCAAAGCTAATGGTTCATTTACAATAACTCACTTGCAAAAACCTAGCATTTTATCCAAAGCCAATGACTTTGTTACGCCAAATGGCGATGGGAAAAATGATGTACTCTACTTTGATAAGCTGGAAGCATTTGCCAATTGCAAGCTGACGGTATTTGACGAGAGAGGGTTGCTGGTTTACGTTAATAACAACTATACCAATGATTGGAATGCAGATGTAAATGCCGGCACCTACTATTATATTATTCAGTGCGATTCGTTGCCGGAGCTAAGAAGCATAACGCACATCATCAAATAGTCCACCTATGAGTAAAATTTACCCGTTACTTTTTATACTATTTGCAAGCCACGCTGCTATTTCTCAAAATGCCATCATACGCGATAATGAGTTAGTGGTCAACCCCTACCCCGTTTCCCCAAGCTACACTGGAAACCAGGCACAACATGAATTTTTTGCATCATATATAAATCACTTTGCAGGTGTTGCAGGCGCACCAAATAGCGCATGGGCAAATTACAATGGTCATCTTACCAAGGGTTTTGGTATTGGTGGCAGCTTTAGGTTTGATCAGGCGGGCGCAATTCGTAAATACAGAATAGATATCAGTGCGGCATACCATGCTAAAATCGGCAATGGGCACAAACTATCTGCCGGATGGGGTGTAAATGTTTCTACCATTTCAATTGATTTTTCCAATAGCAATTCTGACCCTATCAACGATCCGCAACTAAATTCACAAACACTGCAAAATGGCCTTGCGTTCAACGCCAACCTTGGTTTAACTTACACATATAAAACATTCGGTATAACCATTGCTGCCCCGGCATTGATACCAATGGCAAAATCGGGCAATCTCTTTTTGCTGACTCAGCCACTTCACCTCCGTGCGCATTCTTTTTACGATATCAGAGTCGGGCGGAAACTATCCATAAAACCTCAAGTTGCATTAGACTACATATTAAAATCACCCATAAACTATAATGCTATTGTAAGCGTAAAGTATGCCAACTTGGTATGGGTAAATGCAGGGTTTGGCGCACAGAACATCATCTCTGCAGGGTTGGGTACATGCATCTCCGGCAGATTCAGTATCCAATATACTTTTAAACACGGATTAAATACTTTGAGCAATAAAGGTTTTGGAAGTCATGAAATATGCATGGGCGTTTTAATAGGCAAGCCAAACAATTCCTCAAATACTACATCCATTTTTATCAAAACTTCTAAAATACCTTACCATGATTGGGAATAGGATACTATACGTTTTTGCACTGCTGTTTCTGTCACTCGTTGGCAGCGCACAATTGTTACCACAAAAAGTCAACTATCAGGCAGTGCTGCGAAACTCGGGCGGAAACATCATAGCAAATCAGAGCGTGATAGTACGGCTTGCAATCAAAGCAAATGCGCAAATTCTTTGGGAAGAAGAACACTTCACAACCACCAACCAGTTTGGGCTAATTACATTACAGCTAGGTACAGGAGCCAGCACTGGTCAAGGTAACACTACTCAATTTTCGTCAGTAGACTGGGTAAGCGGATTAAGAACTTTAGAGGTTAAAGTGAACACCGGCTCCGGTTTTATTACTTATGGAGATGTGGAATTGATTTCAGTCCCTTACGCATTTGTGGCAGATACCGCACTCAAATACCCCAAACCTCAACTTAAATTAAGCGAGTTAACCGATGTTGATGTAACCGGTATAAGCCCCAACGAATTACTCCGTTGGAATGGCTCAAAATGGGTTCCGGCTGATACTATCAAAACAGACCATTTAGTAGTCACCAACAAAGTAACAGTACTTGGCGGAATCGCAGTAAACAATTTTTTTATACTTGGAGCCGATACCATAGCTTTTGTATCCAACGATCCCACACTAAGTGATAGCAGCACACAAGGCATAGCTACCATTGCAGCGGTAAAAGCGTATATCGATTCAAAATTTGCAGTAGGAACCACAGGCCCCTCAGGCCCAACAGGGGCTACAGGTGCCGCAGGTCAGGACGGTGTTGATGGACAAGATGGAGCTACAGGAGCCACTGGCGCAGCCGGTCAGGATGGTATTGACGGACAAGATGGTGCCACGGGAGCAACCGGAGCAACAGGCGCTGCCGGGCAAGATGGTGTTGACGGTCAAGACGGAGCTACAGGTGCAACAGGAGCTACAGGACCAACAGGAGCCACTGGTGCAGCCGGTCAGGATGGTATTGATGGTCAAGATGGAGCTACAGGCGCAACCGGAGCCACAGGCGCGACTGGCGCTACAGGGCAGGATGGTGCCACTGGTGATACTGGCGCTACAGGAGCAGCCGGACAAGATGGTGTTGAT
>JAEUVA010000005.1 GCA_016787045.1 Chitinophagales bacterium | reverse complement strand
GCTATGTTTTTCATCCGTTGTATCTTCTGTGCAGAGGTTTCATAGCCCGCTGGGGTAAATGGCTCCCACTGCTCGGTATTCTTGTTGTAATAGTGAAACTTTTCGTCAAATGTTTTTTCTACATAGGTTTGAGTGCCGTTGGCATTTTGTACAATGTAAAAATCGGAATTGGTTTGCTCGTGATACACCTGAAAGTAATGGCCCTTTAGCGAGTTGCCATCGCGCCAAGATGTAAAAGGTGCTGTGGGGAAATAACTTGGCGGTGTAGCGTTCCAAGTACTTGAGCTGATAGTGCCAATTTGCCACAAGCTACCAATGCGTGTTTGTGTGGCCTTGCTTCGGAGCACGCGGTTGTTGCGGTCTCTGCGCTTGAGTACGTTATCATCTACCGGTTTTATTTCGGGCTTGGGCAAAGGCGATACTGGGAGCAGGTATGGCGCTGCGGGAGGGTCTTCGGGCTTTTCGTCCACCACTACTACATCGGGTATTACATAGCCCTCTTCGCTGGGGGTAACCTGCTCTGTGCTGCCTGTGTAGCCGGTGCTGTTGTGTTCTTCTTCCATAGGGGTTACTGTTGAGGGTTATCGTAGTTGGTGCTGGTAACTTTTATCATTCAGCTACGAAATAGATAGAATCTATGGGTATAGGCCGGGGTAGTGTATCGTGCAAACAGCTTACAAAAACCCAACCTTTCTCGTACTTAGAATATGTACGTACAGGTACCCGCCTTACAGCATATATTTGAGCATACAAGGAGTCGGGGCTGTATTGCAAAACCTGTACCTGTGAGAATTTGTATAAACCACCATAGTCTGAGCCATTAACCATTTTGTACTTTGAGGTATCCATAACATCAACAAACATTGTGGCTACTCCCCTTGGTGCACGCTTATTGAATTCAAGTTCCGTATTTAATATGTGGATATTTTTGTATTCATAAACAAGATCAACAAAATTTGTATCATGAAAGTAATAGATCAGCGAATCTTTTTCAGAATAGTATAGATATTTGATAGGTAATGTTCTTGTATCCACAAATCTATTGCACCCAATTAGTGTTGCAATACAAAAAATAAGAATAGGTATCTTCATTTGATTAAAGATGAATTTAATGAATAATTGATAGATTGATATCTTGCTGATTCAGAACCTATCGGTGTAGTACGAGTCAATCTGATGCCGGTGGCGTATGGTTGTCCGTAAAATAGTACTTGTAATTCATATACCATTTGTCCCGACTCACCTATACCAATTTGTCTTGTCAAAAACTTCACCGAATCATAATCCGGGTTAATCTTACCATGCCTGTTTAGGTCATCTATCATTCTTCCCACTCTGGCAGATTCTGCACGGCTGAGTGAATAGGACTCGGTGATGGTGGGCGATGTACTCGTAACAGACAGCCCCACGCCCACACCCACACCAAGTTGGACATAACTCTTAAAATTTGTACCAATTGAAAAGCCAAACACCTTCAGTTTCTTTAGTTTTAGTGGTATAGGTACATTCATGTTGGTATTTGCCAATGTTTCTTCAAACGTTTTGTGGGTAAAGTCAACCCCAACGTTTGCGCTTACACTGGCCTCTGCACCCAGTACAGACTCGGAATTTTGAATGTCGTTGATATAACTTAGTGTAGCATCTTGGTATTTAAACAGGGTTACACCTGCCGCATCCCATGCATTACCTCGGCCACTTACTACATATCCGCCATTTATACCTAAGCCAACAACGGCAGTTGCCTCTAAGAGTAAAAAACTAACGCCAGTAGAGTAAATTGTGTTTTCATTAGCAAAGAAATATTCGTTTGAATAGGGTAAACCAGTATTAGGAGTAGGCCTATTTAAGAGATAGTCAAAACCAGTTTGTGTCCCCTCAAATTGGCTAAGCCATGAGGTGTCCGACCAAACCGGTGTTTGGGTTGGTGGCTTCTTTTTATGTACTACACTTTTCAGTGAATTAGGTATGTTACTGGTTGTATAGGCATCAGGGTTTATTTGCCGTGCCGCTTGGTTAGTCAGGTTTGCGGTATCGTTAAAACTCCAGTTTTCGGCATTAGGTATTTCTATAACCTGCCCCGGAAATATTTTGTTGGGGTCGCTTATCTGCGGGTTAGCTTGCAGTATGCTTGGCCAGTTCATGCCGCTGCCGGTAAATTTTTTGGCTATATCCCATAAGGTATCGCCACTGCCCACTACATGCCGAATGCGGTTGGGGCGCAGCCCCAGCATAATGTTCATGAGGTCGTTGCGAAACTGCATGGCTCTGCGGTATTGACGGGGGTCTATTGCTGGGGTGCCTTCGCCACCTTCTTCATTATTTGAGCGTGGAAATACTAACTCAATATCGTTATTTGTATAGGCGCCACTACTTACTCCGGCTCCTTGTTGGCCAGAGCCAAATTCATCGGGGTTGGTGTTATTTTGGCTACTGCTGTACACGTAGTTATTCGGGTCTCCATTACCTCCGGTTCCGGCAGCCACACTTACGGCATTGTTTACCTCATCTGTAGGGTTGTTGGCCATGAGTTACGGTTGCGTGTTATCGTAATTGGTGCTGGTAACATTGAGCGAAACGGGGCCTATGTTCATGTTTTTATCCTCGCAGCAGTTGCCAAATGCTTTGCGGTATGCCGCAATACGCTCAGTAGGGTCGGTAATCTGTTGCAGGGCATCTATGGCTAATTCGGTTTTGGCGTTTTCTAACTGGGCGCGTATGGCGGCAGCATTTTGTAATTGCTGGTTGTAGCAATCTAATGCCTCGCCTTGGCCAAGCAGCGCATCTACTATTACTGAGTCGGTTTTGAGTATCTGCCGCTGGTAGCTGAGTATTACTCCATCTGTGCTGATGTTAAATCCCCCTCCGCCTTCGTCAATAGTATCGTTAATGTTTCGCTTGCGTTGCCACATGGGGTAGTTAACTCCTGCACCACCGGTGCAGGATGTGCGCACTACGTTTACCTGCTCTAGAAAGTCAACGTTATTGCCTTGATAGTTTCTAAACTTGCAGCATTGGTCTATTATCTTGTTGTGTACATTGTTTACTTCGGTTGGAACAATTACCGTAGATAGGGCGTTGTGCAAATCCCAAACGTTGCAGACCATAGTGCCGTACTCATTGCCATTGGTAATGAGTATGCGTACATCTTTAATAGTGTTTACAATAATGTACTCCTGAAGCAACTCTCTAAACACAAAGTTGAGTGTGCGGCTCCAGTTGGTGTTTTCTAAAATGCGGATGGTGCTGTTTTCTTCCCCTTCTTTGGTGGTAGATTGCGTAGTGGTGTTGACCTGATTTTGGCGGTAGGTATTGGCCTCACGCGCACTGGCAGCGGCTAAGCTGCTCATGGTTTTTTCTACGGTGGCTACATGGGTGGTTACATCGCTACTAGTGTAAAAATTGTAATTGGCACTGCCCGCCACGGCTACCGATTTTATTAAGCCACTGGCCTCTACATGCACATCGGCTTCGTGGCTGGTAAACATATTTACATCTACCGAGGTTTCTTTGCCTTGCTCTTTGTTCAGCATGCTTTGTATTTGCAAACTGGCTGCCTCACTGTAGCTATCAATAAAACTATCGGCTCGGCTAGAAGTGGTAGCTGTATCTTTGTAAGTGCGTATGCTGATGGTGGTTTTTTCGCCCGGCAGCAGCGAAAATGTTTTGAGGGTACGCCCGGCACCATAGTTGCCTAGGTAACTGCATATTTGCAAATCAAGCAGCAAAAATGCTCTGGGATTGTAGGTGGGTTCCCCAATGTAGCTCACCTGCGGCAAACCTGAGGATGCAGTGGTAATGGTGGGCTTTTTTTTGAGCGCCATGTTCTCCGCCATTCGTACAATATCAATTACCACCGGGGTAACGGTAAAACTTACCTCCTTAAATATGGCCTGTGCCACATCGGTGGTTTTGCGGTCTTGTAGCTTTAAGGTAGAAAATACGTTGCCGGTCATAAATATTACTCGGGCATAGCCGTTGCTGCTTTTAAAGTAAAAATAAGCCCCATTGGCAATATTTTGGTTTTTTTCGGGGGTATCGCCACTATTAATAAACACCACCGGAGCAGCTGCATTAACTAATGCGCCAAAGCCACTAATCAGGTATTCGCGATTGCCGCCACCTGTTATTTCGGCTTCTAAGCGAGCCACTAACTCTTGTACACTGCGTCCGTTCACTTCATTATACCAGGGGTCTTCAATATCGGCATAGGCCGGTAAAAAGTTAGCGGTATCTATATTCAGTGGAATACGTGCTACCAATTTAGTACAGGTTCGCTGAGGCAAATTGTAATCTAAGGTTGGGGCATTGCCATCGCCCAAATTAATGAAGGGCTTAGAAGGTTGGCAACTGGAAGCGGAGATTGCGTTTTCGGTTCTTACAAAACGGGTAGCCATAATCTTATATGTATTAGTGATAAAATATAGGTAGTTGCTACGCGTGAGATATTCGTAGCAGATGTTGATAGGCGCTGAAAAATGATATTCAACGAAAGAGAGAAACGGTAATAATCAAGAAACCCCATGTAATGTTTAAACAAGCAATTGACTATTACTGTCAATGCCTCAGGCCATACTATTAAATGCTGCCAACTCTTGCGGGGGGGGGGTGGCTAAAGCTACGCCATAATTAAATACAAAGCAAGAGTGGAATGTAAAATGCTGCATGTGGTACATTTACGATCGTGAATTAAAGCAAGTGTTTTTTGTATGTCAAGTACCACACATGTATTTATTTCTGCACTCAATGTGAAAAATTTAATTTTATAGTATATGTTTTTTGCTTTATTATAAGCGTTGCTGACAATTTTTTTTACTTCAGGTTTAAGCACATAAAAAAATATCGTTCAGCCAACAAGTTAAACAACCACTCCTTAGGTTTACATTCCTTGCATTTAATGCGCGTTTTTCTACATTCGTGCCACATTTAAAAAAATACAAAAAATGGGAAGAGGAGATAAAAGAACCCGCAAAGGCAAAATTTTTAAAGGATCGTACGGCAACTCTCGCCCGCAGCGCGTAAAAGCTGCTGCCGGAGCAGCTACTGCCGTAGCACCTAAAAAAGCTAAGGCAACAAAAGCCAAAGCCGAAAAGCCGGCTACCAAAAAGGCCCCTGCCAAAAAAGCAGCCGCCAAGAAAAAAGCAGAGTAGTGTTCACTACTTACTTAAAACAAAAAAGGAGCCGTTGGCTCCTTTTTTGTTTATGCTTTTGTAACAAATATTTCCGCCTTTTAGGTTGCTTACAAATTCCACACACCCCTGCTGCACCTTTTGCCGCGCACTCCCCTCTGTAGAGGGGATAAACTGCCAATGGTATATAAAAAAATTGCTGCTTAGGAATTGTACAGCACGGTCATTTCTAACACACGGCTCACCAGCGATTCAAACAATATTTTGCCATCGGTATTTTCCAATGCCTTTTCGCTGGCCCGCTCGGGGTGTGGCATCATGCCAAATACATTGCGCCCGGCATTGGTAATTCCGGCAATGTTATCTAAAGAGCCGTTGGGGTTGGCCTCATCGGTTACCTCGCCATATTCATCGCAGTATTTAAAGAGAATTTGGTCGTTATCATACAGCGCTTTTAGTGTAGCAGCATCGCAGTGGTAGCGGCCATCGCCATGTGCAATCGGAATTTTTAACGTGGCTTCCTGATCAATTTTGCAAGTGAGTAAGGTGTTTTTGGTTTGCGGCTTGAGGTACACATTTTTGCACTCATACTTCATGCTGTTATTGCGCAGCAGTGCACCGGGCAGCAGGTGGCTTTCACACAAAATCTGAAAACCATTGCACACGCCAAATACTTTTCCGCCATTATGGGCAAACTGAATCACCGCCTCCATAACCGGAGAAAAACGGGCAATGGCTCCGGTACGCAGGTAATCGCCATAGCTAAAACCACCGGGCAGGATAATACAATCATCCGTAGTAAAATCATCTAACGAAGTTTCTTTGTGCCACACGTAGCGTGCCTCGCAGCCCATTACTTGGGTTACTACATGGTACATGTCTCTATCGCAGTTTGAACCGGGGAAAACCACTACTCCAAATTTCATTTTATCTATTTTGTTTTTAAATAATATTAAACAGCGGCAGCCATTGCAATGCCAACACGAGCAAAAGTAAAATTATGTGCAGCACTTCGGCTATCCACCATCGTTTCACTTGTACTAATATCATAGCCCCAATTACCGAAACAGGTACCAGCAGCCCCATAAGGTGCGCCATACTTACCCGCTCTTGCAAGAAAAAGCTGATGGCCACTAAAACAAAAAGCGATAGCAAAATGGTGGTGAACTTTCGTACTTGTATCACCGCAGAATACAGAGCGCCTTGTATGCCTGCCAGGGTCATAACCGAAAAAAAAGCAATTACTCCTAACCCGATTTTTTGAACTGTACTAATAGCGCCCAAGCCAAAAAGACCGGTACTATAAAAGGCAGGAGCAGGCCAGTCTGCCACAAAATATACCGTAAAAACTAAAAACACCGGGGTAACAAAGCCCAGCAGCGCTACTATCCACTCCCGTACAACTATTGCTCTAACACTGCCCAAACTCAAATACAGAAAAACAAAAAGAACCAGATATGGCAAGTGAAACAGTGCGGCCATTCCCATCAAAAAACCGGCATCATACAATGCACCATTCATCTTTTCTTTTTTAGCTAATTGAAATACATTGCTTACAGCACCAAGTACAAATGCGAACCCGAGCATGGGCGCACTAAGCAGTAGGTTTTCGGGAAGCATAGAAGTAAGCAACAGGTAAATGAGCCCGGGCAGATAGGTTTTGCGCGCAGTCATTTTGTTTTGATTCACCAATCCGTTGATAAGCAATGCCTGTATAAACTGCACAATAGCACCACACAAAATCAACAGCAAGGAGGAGTTTCCAATCCAACCAAAAACCAATTGACTAAACGGCTCTGCGGGTATTTGCGGCTCCGGATAAGCAATATTGCTTTTTAAGAAAAACAACCGAAGCAGTACCATATACGGCACATACAGTAGTACAACAGCAGGATTGTTTGTTTTGAAAAAAGAGAGCATGGCTTAGCTGCCGCGAATTAACACTAATTCTAACTTGTAAAGAGCGTCTATTAAAAGTTTACCTGTGCTTGCAAACGTAGTAGTTGCCCTTTTTGGAGATTATCTTTTTTGGAGGAGTCTTCAAACCTGCGCGAAGAGATGGTGTACATCGCCACGAATTCAAAAAAGCGTACAGGTTGCCACTCTAGCCCCACCTCTAACTCGCGTACAGAATAGCTGCGGGCATCTTTCTCATGTTTCTTTCCTCCATCGTACATTTGCGCGCGCACAAAAGGAAATATAACATGCTTTTTAGCTCGTATCATACAATTAACCGTAACATAACCTCCTTGTAGTTTGCGCGTTTCTATAGAATCGGTATGCTTGTTGTACTCTGGGCCGCGGCCAATGTTGTACTCTGCCATAATGCCAAACGGCTTAGGGTACATTACCAATGAGAAAGCAATCCGCTGGTCTAAATAGGTTTTGTCTGTAGTGGTTTTTACTCCGGTGGAGATAAGGTCTGCCGGCATGGTGTACTTTCCGGTATAGGCCTGTACAGCCGGCTCAATAATCTGCGATTTGATTTGAAACGGATAAGCCAAACGGGCAGCCAAGTGTTTGTTCTTGTTTAGCTCCGGTTTATTGGCCGTTTGCCCATTGTACGCGCCAATTCCAAATACCCCATAATCTCCAGAACCCTTGTAACCATCATTTACCAGCATTGAAAATCTCTTGCGTATCTTTTCGGGTGCCCAATAAAAAAACACACCTATATCTCGCTCGTTGCTGACTGCGCTATTGAGCGCATCTGCCCGATCTAACGGCAAGCGGTTTTGGCTGCTTTGCATGTTTTCAAAACCAAAGGGCACTTTGCTTTGCCCCAATCGAAAACGAAACTCGCTGCGCTTATCCACACCAACATCAATATACGCATCCCGAATTTGCCCAAAGTGAAGTGAAGTGGCTGATACCGAACTGGCAAAATCGGGCTGTATATAGAAATACACCCGTTTGGTCAGATTTCCGAAAAAAATGATTCGTATTCGCCTAAAGAAAAAGCCCCCGCCATCGCCCCAAGAGCGGTCGCATTGCTCGCATTTTAGCTCCGGGTTTGTTTCACCCAGCCGGTTGTATCTAAACTGCGCATAACCTCTTATGCTGATGGCCTCAAACCACTTTTTAACTACCCCCTTGGCCACATTGCTGTCTGTACTCGAAAACCACTGTGGTACGTGTTTAAACCACTCTCTTAAAGTTTGCTTGCGCTCAGGTATTGTAACCGAATCGGCACTAACACCATCGGGAGTATTGGCAGCATGCACACATGTTAAGCCAACAATAAATACAGTTAACAGTAAATGTTTTTTCACAAGGTTAATTTTTTGTTACCTTATTGAGTTACTCATAAATGAAGTTGCAAGAAAAATGAGTTACTTAATTGTTTTGCAATGGTAAATCCAATTAACTATGATTTAATAATGAGCCATAGTGTTTTCGCTAAATATAATAGTTGTGTAACCTTTACTTAACAATGGCTTAACTTAAATTCTGCCCGCCTTTCCTTGTTTTTCAAAATGGCATTCACAAATCCGCCATTATATTCGCACCCGTTATGAGTAAAGACAATTCAACCAATGTGTTTCAAGAGGTAATTTCCCATTGTAAGGAGTACGGATTTATTTTTCCCAGCAGTGAGATTTACGATGGGCTGGGGGCTGTGTATGACTACGGCCCTTATGGTGTTGAACTAAAGAAAAACATACAGGAATACTGGTGGAAATCGATGGTGCAGCTCAATGAGAGCATTGTGGGCTTGGATGCGGCCATTTTTATGCACCCCAAAACATGGAAAGCCAGCGGACACGTGGACGCCTTTATGGATCCGCTGATTGATAACAAAGACTCTAAAAAACGTTACCGTGCTGATGTGTTGATAGAAGACGCATTGGCTAAAATGGAAGATAAAATAGCGAAGGAGGCCGAAAAAGCGCAGAAGAAATTTGGCGATGCCTTTGACCGCGAAAAGTTTTTGGCCACCAACCCCAATGTACTACGTGTTAAAGAAAAACTAACCACTTACGAGAGCCGTTTTAAGAAAGCCCTAGAAGATAATGACCTCACTGAGGTAAAGCAAATTATTATTGACTTGGAAATTGCTTGCGAGTTATCTGGCAGTAAAAACTGGACAGATGTGCGGCAGTTTAACCTCATGTTCAGCACCGAGGTGGGCAGCGTAGCCGAGGAAGCCAGCACCATTTACCTTCGGCCAGAAACGGCTCAGGGCATTTTTGTCAACTTTTTGCAAGTACAACGCACCTCGCGCAAAAAAATACCGTTTGGCATTGCTCAAGTAGGCAAGGCGTTTCGCAATGAAATTGTAGCGCGCCAGTTCATCTTCCGCACCCGCGAGTTTGAACAAATGGAAATGCAGTTTTTTGTGCGCCCCGGCTCCGAAATGGAGTGGTACCAGCACTGGAAAGAGCAGCGTATGAAATGGCACCGTTCTCTCGGTTTTGCTGAAGAAAATCTAAAATTTTTTGACCATTTGAAATTGGCGCACTACGCCAATGCTGCTGTAGATATTCAGTTCAATTTTCCGTTTGGATTTAAAGAGATTGAGGGCATACACAGCCGCACCGATTTTGATTTGAAAAATCATCAGGAGTTATCGGGCAAAAAGCTGCAATACTTTGACCCCGAAACTAACGAAAGTTATGTGCCTTATGTAGTAGAAACCTCTGTGGGTTTAAACCGCACTTTCCTTGCTGTGATGTGCAATGCTTACAAAAATGAAAAACTAGAAGACGGTAGCGAGCGCGTGGTACTTTCTATACCAGCATTCTTATCGCCCATACAAATTGCCGTGTTTCCGTTAGTAAAAAAGGATGGACTTCCCGAAAAAGCGCAGGAAATTTACGATGAACTCAAGTGGGATTTCCGCATGTTTTACGAAGAAAAAGACAGCATAGGCAAGCGTTACCGCAGGCAAGATGCCCTTGGCACTCCTTATTGCATTACAATAGACCACGATACGCTAACCGACAATATGGTTACTCTGCGCGACCGCGACACGATGCAGCAAGAGCGCATTTCTATTGAGCGCCTCAAAGAAGTAGTAACGCAAAAAGTAGATTGGAAGAAAGGGCTGAGATAATCGGTTTCGCTACAAACGCGTAACCCCTTAATCCACAGCAGTCTGCTTCATCACCTTGCGGCCGTAGAGTGCTACACCGGCAGCCAGTAGTATTACCCCGCCATCTATTGGCACTGCTCCTCCCGGGGGCGGGCCGCCATTTCCTTGTCCGCCTCCGCCCCCACCCGGTTGGGCATGCAGCAGAAGCGTTATGGTAACTAATATTGCGGTGAGCAGTAAGTTGTATTTGGTTTGCTTATTCATGTTGTTTGTTGCGGGTTATGGTTTGTGAGTTGACCGTTTTATCAATTTACAGATTGACGGA
>JAEUVA010000047.1 GCA_016787045.1 Chitinophagales bacterium | reverse complement strand
AGTTTCAGAGCAAGTTGAATCTAATTTGAAGCTGATTAACGATGTATATCTCAATACGTTAGCCATTGGAATAGACACTTTCACACAAGCACAACTGAATGTGCTGTATTACTTAGCTTTACAATGCCCCTTAGCGGGTGGTACGCCAGTGTACAGAGCAAGAGGGATGTTAGCAGGTATAATTGATACAATCTATGATGATACGCAACTATGTAGCGAGGCCGGGTACAACTACAAAAAAGAACGTACCCCCAAACCACAACCTAACATTTTTGCCAACACAGGACAACAGTATTACTTGCAACCTAATCCGGCTAAAAATTTAGTTACAATACGCGCTCTAATAGACATTGAGGGTGAAGTACAATTGCAACTTCTTGACTATACCGGTAAAGTAATACAACAAGATGTAATTCATTTTACCGAACGTAAATACACCATGCCCATCACAAATCTTAGCACAGGAGTTTACCTCTTGCGCTTACGAACTATTGCTACAAACAAAACTTTTGTTCAAAAGCTAAGTATTGAATAATGAAACACACAAAGTATGCCCTTTTGGTAATTTTTCAACTACTCGTAACCCTAAACTGCGTAGGACAGAGAGAGGACTACGTTTGGCTACAAGGTTATTCCAGTTTTTTTGGCTTAGATACTAATACCAACAAATGGTTAGGCATTAGTAAAATGGATTTCAACAACGATACCATGCAAGTAAGCTACGACAGTTTAGGCATAAATTTTAGCAGGACTAGTACTTCCTATTGTACCCCTGACGGCAATCTGCTCTTCTATACCAACGGCATACACATCCGTAATGGGTTAGATGAAATTGTGGAAGATAGTTGGGGCATGAACGAAGGACAGTTTATTGTTCAGTTTGCACCATCTATTGAACAAAAGGGTTATCGTACAACTCAAGGTATAGTAACTTTGCCAAATCCCGCTGTGCTTGGGCAATATTACTTATTACATACCTATTGGGATACCTCTGCAACTCTTGGCATCTACTGTAAAAGGGTATTGGAAACTTTATTAGACATGAACGGAAATGCCGGTCACGGGAAGGTAGTTTACAAAAACAAACCTATCGTTGAAAATGTAATAGGGCAAGAAATGGGTGTATGCCGCCATGCTAATGGGCGGGATTGGTGGGTAATTGTAAATAAACGTTATACCAACTGTTATTATAGGATATTAGTAGATAGCGATGGAGCGCATCTACAACCATCTTTAGCTTGTGCGGCTGACTCCATACCCTACAACACCCTATCCGCTTTGTCCTTCAGCCCGGACGGTAGCAAGTTTGCTTACCTTTCTGTTACTTCCGGCATCAACATTTTTGATTTTGACCGATGCAGTGGTGAGTTAAGTAACGCATTAAGCATACCTCTACTCGGTTTGGTAGATTCTGGGTGGGTAAATGTGGGTGTAGCCATTTCTCCTAACAACCGCTTTCTTTATGTAGGTATAACACAGTATGTGCTGCAATATGACCTCCAAGCCGCAGACATTGCCGCCAGTGTAGATACCGTAGCCGTTTATGATGGCTTTCAATCACCCTTTGGCAGTATCTTCCACACTATGCAGTTAGCTCCCGATGGTAAAATTTATGAGAGTTGTGGCAACAGTGAAACTGTTTACCACGTTATTAACCAACCCGATAAAAAGGGAGATAGTTGCCAGTTTGTACAACACGGTATTGACTTACCAAGCTACTGCCTCGGAGTTCCCAACTTCCCCAACTACCGCTTGGGTGCATTGCCCAACTCCCCGTGCGATACATTGGGTACAAGTATCTCGCAACCCACAACCCGCAACCCGCAACTCACCATTTTCCCCAACCCCGCCACCGAGTTCGTAGTCATAGAT
>JAEUVA010000039.1 GCA_016787045.1 Chitinophagales bacterium | reverse complement strand
TGCTCCTCAGCAGAGCCTGTTTCCGCTTTCATCGGTAATGCAAAATTAAATTGTAAACCAAATGTAGGATTAAAAAACAAACGTAAATTTGTGTCAAGATTAACACTCAAAAAGTGTCAACTTTTTTTAGGACGAGACACTGACAAGTTTCACCTCTTTGACAAAAAAACGACCTCGGACAACAACTGACAAACACGACAAACCCCACCCTCGCCCACCCGCAGAAAAAAAATTAAAAATCCCTCCCACAAAAATTTTATGGCTACGCTATTGCACACATCTCGCTTTTTGCCACGCACAAGTCCACCCACAAAAAAGCGGGAAGAGTGCAAATCCCACGCTTTTTAGTATTCCGCTATATCTATTTGTAGAAGCCATACTTAAAATTTATTTTGGCTTTTGGGAAACTTTTATACCTTTGCAACGGTTTAGTAGAAGTTATACTCAAAATAAAAAGTGAAGATAGCCATAAAAGACATAGCAGTTATACAAACGGGACTGTTTGGGAAACCTATCGGTAAAGGTGACATTGTGTATTTGCAAGCAAAACATTTTGACGAAAACGGACGGCTCAGAGCATTTCTCCACCCCGACTTAAAAGCAGATAACATTACCGAAAAGCATTTATTAAGGACTGGCGATGTGCTATTTGCTGCAAAAGGCAGTAAAAACTTTGCTGCGGTATTTGAGCAGCACAATGAGCCGGCTGTAGCTTCCACATCCTTTTTTGTAATTCGGCTTACCGACAACTCTATACTTCCTGAATACCTTGCTTGGTTTTTAAATAGCCATTCCACTCAAAATTTTTTGAAAGCACAGGCAATAGGAACTTCCATACCTTCAATATCAAAAACCGTTTTGACTGACTTGGAAATACCAACCCCAAGCATCAAAACACAACGTGCAATAGTTCAAATATCAAATCTTCGCAACAGTGAAAAAAAGCTGTTGCAACAAATTGATTCACTTCGTGAAAAACAAATTCAACAGCAAATTCTAAACGCAATCATATAATTCCAATGGCAAAAGTTACACAACAAGACATCAACAACGAAGTTTGGAAAGCATGCGACACCTTTCGCGGTAGCATAGACCCAAGCATTTACAAAGATTATATCCTAACCATGCTTTTCATAAAGTATGTAAGCGATGTTAATGACGACAAGTATGATGCTTACCTGAAAAAATATAATGGCGACAAATTGCGAGCAGACAGAGCCATGAAAACCGAACGCTTTGTAGTGCCTGAAACAAGCCACTTTAAATACATTTACGAAAGGCGAAACGAAGGCAACATCGGTGAGATTATTGACATTGGTTTGGCTGACCTTGTGGAAGCCAACAGAGAAAAATTATACAGCGAAGACGGTGTAGGCATTTTCCAAAACATTTCATTCAATAGCTCCATTTTGGGCGAAGTAAAAGACCGCAACACACGGCTGAAAGGTTTGCTCATTGACTTCAATAAAGACAAACTGGATTTGCGGCCATCGCATTTAGATGGAGTGGACATTATTGGCGGTGCTTACGAATTTTTGATAGCCAATTTTGCCAGTGATGCAGGTAAAAAAGCAGGTGAGTTTTTTACACCAAGCGAGGTTTCAACACTTTTAGCAAAACTCACCAAATCAAAACCCGGTTCAAAAATTTGCGACCCTACTTGCGGCTCCGGTTCACTTTTAATTAAAGCCGCAAGAGAAGTCGACTCTGATGATTTCTCTTTATTCGGGCAAGAAGCCAACGGCAGCACTTGGGCGTTGGCGGTGATGAATATGTTTCTGCATGGCTTTGACAATGCCACCATCCGTTGGGGCGACACTATCCGCAACCCGAAACTGAAAGAAGGCGATGCACTTATGAAGTTTGATACGGTGGTTGCCAACCCACCTTTTTCATTAGACAAGTGGGGCAAGGTAGAAGACAAAGAAGAAAACAAAGCCGTAAAAAGCTACGACCCCGAACACGACCCCTACAATCGTTTTTGGCGGGGTATTCCACCTAAAAGCAAAGGCGATTGGGCGTTCATCAGCCACATGATAGAAACGCTGAACGAACACGGAAAAGCAGGTGTGGTAGTGCCTCATGGCGTTTTATTTCGCGGAGCAAGCGAAGGAAAAATCAGGCAGAGAGCCATTGAAGAAAACCTGTTGGAAGCGGTTATCGGCTTACCCGCCAATTTGTTTTTTGGCACCGGTATTCCGGCTGCCATTATGGTTTTCAATAAAAGCAAAGGCAAAAACACCAACATATTATTCATTGATGCCAGCCGTGATTTTGAAAGCGTAAAAAACCAAAATAAACTTCGCCCACAGGATATTGAACACATCATTTCCACTTATCAAAACTTCAATGCAGGCAAACTAAAACCCGGAGTAGTGGAGGATAAATTCAGCTATGTAGCTACACCGGAAGAAATTCAGGAAAACGACTACAACCTGAACATTCCCCGCTATGTGGACACCTTTGAAGAAGAAGCCGAAGTGGACATCAACAAAGTGCAAGCTGAAATTGAGATGTTAGAAAAAGAACTGGCTGAAGTGCAAAAACAGATGAAAATATATTTACAAGAACTAAACGCATAAACCATGCAAACAACTTTAGACAAAATAAACCAACTGGCTAAAACGCTAAGCGATATGCAGCCCATCAAACCCGAATGGCAAGCCAAACTGGATAAAAAATTTCGGTTGGAGTTCAATTACAATTCCAACCACATGGAGGGCAACACACTTACATACAGCGAAACGGAATTGCTTTTGATTTTTGATGAAACCAAAGGCAGCCACACCCTGCGGGAATATGAAGAAATGAAAGCTCACGATGTGGCTTTGCGTATGGTAAAAGAATGGGCTGCCGACACCGAAAGACCACTCACCGAAAGCAATATCAAAAATCTGAACGAAGCCATTTTGGTAAAGCCATTTTGGAAGGATGCCATTACCCCCGATGGACAAAAAACAAGGCGGCTCATTAAAGTGGGCGACTACAAAGAGTTTCCTAACTCCGTGTTGTTAAGCAATGGAGAAATTTTTGAGTATGCCTCGGTGGCAGATACGCCCATTCTCATGCACGAACTTATGGACTGGTATCGTGCCGAAGAAAAAACATTACATCCTGCTACGCTTGCTGCCATGTTCCATTACAAGTTTGTCCGCATTCATCCTTTTGACGATGGCAATGGTCGCATTGCACGGCTGCTGATGAACTATGTTTTATACAAAAACAATTTGCCGCCTGTCATTATTAAATCGGAAGATAAAGCCAACTACCTGCGGGCACTGCGTAGTGCCGACATAGGCGATAACGAACCGCTTATTGAATACATCTGCCAACAATTGGTGTGGAGCTTAGAAATTAGCATCAAAGCCGCCACCGATGGCGAGGTGGAAGAAGCAGGAGATTTAGACAAAGAACTTGCCGTGCTGCAACGCGAACTCAAAGGCGAAGATGTTTTAAAAGCAAAAGCCACCGCAGAAAACATTGCCGATGCCATTGAACAAAACATCATTCCTTACTTCAAGTTGTTGGAAGAAAAGTGCAACGGGCTGCGTGAGTTTTTCTTTGATACCAACAGGCGAATAGAATTTGAAACATCAGGCGAAAGCGGAACAAAACAATTAGGTTCTGCCGAAAGCCAATGGAACACGATGATTGAAAACTGGCTCAACAAACAAATCAGAAGCCAGCAAAAGAAAATAACCCACATGCGATACAACTATGAGCTAAAAGGATTTAAAAAAACCGTAGCAGGTCAATCGTTTTGGGTGAATGCCGAAGTGTGGTTCAACGATTACAACTACACCCTGCAAACGCATCCCAACCGAAGCACACAAGTGCAAGTGCCTTACGGCAAAAAATTTACTCAAGCCGAGCTGCAGGAAATGGCAGCACCCATGCTCAAAGATTTGATTGAAAACATTAAACGCTCCAATGGAAACAACTAAAATTTAATACCATGCTTACAAAAGAACAAAGAGAAGAGTTCAACGAAATTCTGGAAGAATTAGGCAACTCGCTTGACATCTCAAAAACCCAATATGATGCTGCGGTGAAAAGTTACACTGCGGTTGGCGAATGGTTATCAAAACCCGATTCTATTCTAAGACCTTACGGACCTGAAATTCTGCCGCAAGGCTCATTCATGTTGGGCACAATGATTCAGCCAATTTCAGCCGAAGATGACTTGGATATTGACCTCGTATGCCAATTAGATTTTAAACAGCCCAGTTGGACTCAAAAGGTTTTGAAAAACAAAACTGGCGACCAACTTAAAGCCAATGAAACCTACGAAAGAATGTTAGATAAAGAGGGCAGGCGTTGTTGGACATTAAAATACAGAGACAATGCTGAAAACCCCAAAGAGCGATACCACATGGATATTTTACCCTGTGTGGTTGGTAGTGGCTACAAAAGCACATTAAATGAAGTGGTGTTGAAATACAATGACATTTCAGATGTTGAACGCCTTGCCATTAGAATTACCGATAAAAACAGGGTTGATTATGAAAGCCAAACTAATGAGCTACGATGGCTAAAAAGTAATCCGTTCGGTTATGCTAAGTGGTTTTACTACAAAGCCAATGTGCAATCATTGAGAACAGTGATGTTGAGCGAAGCAGTTCAAAAAGTGCCGAAATTTCAAACGCAAAAACTTCCATTACAACGTGTAGTTCAGATTTTGAAAAGGCATCGCGATATGATGTGGAAAGACAGAAACGATAAAGACGACAAACCTATTTCCATCATCATAACAACCTTAGCAGGTCAATCCTATAACAAGGAAACAAACGTGATAGAAGCATTGCAAAATGTGGTGTCTAAAATGAGAAGTTTCATAGCAGATACCAACCCGCATACAGGAGCAAGAGAGTATTGGGTAGTGAATCCGGTAAACAATCAGGAGAACTTTGCCGATAAATGGAAAACCTATCCTAAACGGAAAGACAATTTCTTTGAATGGCTTACCGCAGTTGAAAGCGATATTCAAAAAATAACGCAACAAATTGGCAAAGGAATACCAATGCTAACAGAAGCCATGAAAAAGCCATTCGGCAGCGAATTGGTTACCAAAACTTTCAGCAATTATGGTGCTAACAAGTTGAAGAAAAGAGAAAGTGGTGCAATGCACATGGCAGCAGGAACTGGAATGTTAGGCAACACCGGAAGAACACCAGTAACACAACACAGACCATTCGGAGCAGATGAATAGATTATCACTCATAGCACAAGAAGGAGCATTGAAATCATATTTCCCCGGCTCAAAAGTAAATCGCAAAGGAGATGAGGAATTGACTTGGACAGGCAAAGTTATCCCTTCGCCTTTAAGTGCTACTTACACATTGCGTTTGCAGTACAAATACAAAGAAGGGGCAAAGGTGTATGTAGTAGAACCAAAGCCGTTGGCTTTGGCAAAAGGAAAAGTTGTATTACCTCATGTGTATAGCACACCTGAACAACGCCTTTGTTTGTATTACCCAAGCGGCAACGAGTGGGACACAAGCATGTATTATGTTAAGACGCTTATCCCTTGGGCTTGCGAATGGCTGTTGCATTATGAATGTTGGGTAGCCACAGACACTTGGCATGGTGGCGGCATTGAACACGAAACCGAAGCCGAAAAACAAGCGAACAAAGCAAAAGAACAACTCAACGATGAAAGCAAATCAACTAAATAAAGATTCAAACACTATTAGTTGGGACATAAAACGGTTGGGGGAACTATGCGTGCACTTCAAAAGTGGTTTTGGTATCACTTCAGAGAAAATATTTGACACAGGTAAATACCCTGTTTATGGGGGCAATGGACTTAGAGGCTATGCTTCTGATTTTACACATGAAGGTGAATTTCTTTTGATAGGAAGACAAGGTGCATTATGCGGCAATATTCAGCGAGCATCAGGTAAGTTTTATGTTTCAGAACATGCAATTGCAGTTCAGACAAATGAAAAGAATGACATAGATTTTTTAGCATACAAACTTGATTTCAACAATCTTAACCGTCTTTCGGAATCATCAGCACAACCCGGCTTAGCTGTTGAAAAATTAGTTAGATTAAAAATTGAAATTCCCCCACTCCCCGAACAAAAAGCTATCGCCAAACTCCTCTCCACTTGGGATGATGCCATTACCAAAACTGAAAAACTAATTGCACAAAAAGAACTGCAATCGAAATGGTTGATGCAGCAGTTGCTTACAGGGAAGAAAATGTTGAAAGGGTTTTCAGATAAAAGAAAAAAATATACTTACGAAAATTTGCTCAAAGTCGTCAAGCGACCCGTTGAATGGAATGATGATGAATTGTATAATCTCATTAGTGTTAGAAGGCGTTCAGGCGGAATATTTTTTAGGGAATCACTTTACGGGCATCAGATTAAAGTAAAGGACTTGCGTAATGCACAAGTAGGAGATTTCCTCTTTTCAAAAATGCAAATTGTTCATGGAGCATCTTCATTAGTTACCAAAGAATTTGATGGAGCCAAAATTTCAGGTTCTTATATCGCAGTTGTCGCAAAGGATAAATCAATTCTAAATATGGAGTTCTTCAATTGGTTTTCAAAGTTGAAATATTTCTACCATCAAACTTACATTTCAAGTTACGGAGTGCATATTGAGAAAATGACTTTTGATTTTGACATTTTTCTTCAATTGGGAGTTACACTTCCATCCATTAAAGAACAAACTGCCATTTCAAAAGTGCTTCAAGCAGCCGAAAAAGAAATTCAACTGCTAAAAACAGAAATGGAAAAACTGCGTGAGCAAAAAAAAGGGCTAATGCAGCAGTTATTAACCGGAAAAAAAAGATTGAAATTATAGAATGATACAGCAAAAACCCTTCAAAATATTATCCATTGACGGAGGCGGCATCAGAGGTGTTTTCCCCGCCATGTTTCTAAGCAAGTTAGAAGCACGGCTAAAAGAAACCGGGAATGAGAAAACACAAATCTTTCAGCACTTTGACTTAATCTGTGGCACATCCACAGGGGGCATCATTGCCATTGCTTTGGCATTGGGCATTCCCGCTCACGACATTTACAAGTTGTATTTAGACAATGCTTCAAAAATATTCGGCTGCAAAAAAGGGTTCTTTGGTCAGTTGAAATACGCTGCCCACGAACGCAACCAATTAGAAGAACTTATTCAAAACAAATTCAAAGAAGCATTCAACGGCACCGACCCACGCTTAAAAGATTGCAAAACTGCCGTTTGCATTCCCATTTATGATTTGTTGCTCGGAAAACCCTCTGTGCTTAAAAGCAACTACCACCCCAAGTTCAGCCGCGATTATCACATCCCTGCTTATCAGGCAGCTTTGGCAACCTCAGCCGCTCCCACATTTTTCAATCCCTATTCCGGCAGCTACACCGATTTAAACGGCATTGAAATTCCTTTCAGCAACAAAGTGGATGGTGGTGTAATGGCTAATAACCCCACTTTGCTGGGTATTGTTGAAGCACAAGCCGCGTTTTATCAACCTTTAGAAAACCTTCGGGTATTGTCTCTGGGCACAGGGCATCAAAAATTTACCGATGGAAAAGAGCGTAGCAATTGGGGTTTATGGTATTGGATAAAGCAAGATGGCAAAACCCGTTTGATTGATTTGTTTATGCAGGGGCAATCGCAGCAGGTTCAAAACTTAATCAGTTTGCTCCAAAACGGAATAGATGGCGAAAAGCGGGAAAATCCGGTTTTTATGTATCAGCGAATTGAAACAGAGTTAGACGAAACACTAAAAATTGAGTTAGACGAAACCGACCCCAATAAACTGAAAAAACTGGCGGAGAAAGCCGCAAGCGAATTTCAAAACCACGGCACAAAAATTATTGAAAACTATTGTAATCATTAACGTATGGCAGACGCTCACAACCATTTTTTACAATTTGAAAAAGCCATTTCGCTTAGCCCGGGCAAAAAGAAAAAATTGATTGCTTCACGCAAAGCGGTTGAAAAACGCATTACAGATTATTTCAAGGCACACGCAAAGTTTTTGGTGCCCAAATTCTACATACAGGGTTCTTACAAAATGGGAACAATGGTAATGGACAAACAAGGCACTTATGATGTGGACTTAGGGGTTTACTTTTTAGAGAAACCCAAAATTGAAGCCCTTTCACTGCAAACAAATGTGGCCAAAGCAGTTGCAGGAGTTACGCAAGGTGGTGTTGAACACCGCGAAAAGTGTGTAAGGGTTATCTATAAAGGCGACTTTGATATTGATATTCCGGTTTACTACAAAACGCCAAAAGACGACCACCCGTTTTTAGCCACAAAAAAAGGTTGGATAGAAAGCGACCCAAAGGAACTTTGCGATTGGTTTGAGAAAAAGAAAGACAAGAATGGTCAGTTAATCCGATTGGTAAAATACTTTAAAGCATGGGCATATCAGCGAGCTAAGAAAATGCCAAATGGAATTTCATTCACAGTTTGGGTAACCAACTGCTATAAGCCCGACAAAAGAGACGATAAAGCATTTCTGCTAACAGCAAAAGCTATTGAAGAAACCTTTGGAAGTTTTTTTGGTGGCGATACAGAGGTAATTTGTCCCGTTACTCCAAAAGACAATTTATTGAAGTTAGATTTTGACCAACGAACCAATTTCAAAAAAATATTCCGCGACATGATTAACCAAGCCGAACATGCAGTGCAAAGCAACAGCAAAAGGATTGCCTTGAATATCTGGAAGCAACAATTTGGCGATAAGTTTCCAATAATTTAAGCGAACAACATGAAGAAATATATTACAGATTCACTTACAAAATTCAAAAACGATGTTCTTTCCAAAGGCATTTATGATGTTTTTAAATGGTTTGTGTTAGCTATATTATTGGTAGTTCCAACAAAATGGATTCCCTATGTAAAGAATTTTTTCTCACATGAAATTACTCTATCTGTATATGCTATTTCGATACTTGCTATTTCAATAATTATAGTTTCTGCAATTGTAGTAAGTGTAATTTTTATGCGGAAAATAAAAGCACTGGAGAATGAAAGTCAAACAGATGAACTGACCGGATTAAAAAACCATAAAGCACTTGATGACTACCTGACACAAAAAATATCGGAATACAAAAACAAAACAGAATCACTTTCCATAATCATCCTTGATATAGACGATTTTAAAGATTTCAATACTCGTATTGGATTCAATTCGGCTGACCAAATTTTAAAGAAGTTGGGCGAACTTTTAAGCAACGATAAAAGGTTGACAGACGAAACATTCAGATACTTTAATAGAGGAGATGAATTTTTGGTTGTTGCCAGCGAAACAAATTTGAGCCAAGCATTACAAGCAGCCGAGAGAAAAAGAAAATTGATTCAAAAAAATCTTTTTGCAGTAAACAATGAGAGCCATTCCATCACTGTTTCTTGTGGTGTAACTGAATTTAAAAAATCTGACGACCTGAAATCATTTACCGATAGGGTGATAATGGCACTCAATGCAGCAAAAAAGGTAAGTGGAAAAAACAATACGAAATCAGTAGTATAAAAATGGAAACACCATCATTCAAAGAAGATCATATCAGTCAAATTCCTGCTTTGCAATTATTGCAGAAATTGGGTTACACCTACCTTTCGCCCGAAGAAGCCCTGCAAATGCGAGGCGGCAAAACCAGCAATGTTTTGCTGGAGGCAGTATTGCGTAAGCAATTGAAAGAAATAAACAGCATCCGGGTAAGCAGCACCAAAACCAGCATTTTCAGCGATGCCAATATTGAAAATGGCATTCAGGCATTAAAAGACCTCCCCATGAACGAGGGCTATATGGCAGCTTGCGAAACCGCATACAACCGCATCACCTTAGGGAAAGATTTGGAGCAAAGCATTGATGGCGATAAAAAAAGTTTTACGCTGCAATACATTGACTGGAAAAACATAGAGAACAATGTGTTTCATGTAACCGAAGAATTTGCCGTAATGCGTTCAACAAGCCGTGAACATTACATTCCCGATTTGGTGTTGTTTGTCAATGGAATTCCGCTCTGCATTATGGAATGCAAACGCCCCGACATGAAAGACCCGTTAACGCAAGCAATAAGTCAGCAATTGCGTAATCAGCAAGAAGATGGTATTCGGGCATTGTATGTTTATGCACAAGTGCTATTGAGTGTGGCAACCGATAGTGCAAAATATGCCACCAATGGCACACCCGATGAATTTTGGGCAACATGGAATGAAAAGTTTGATAACAGCGAACAGGAGCAACAATACAACAGCACCTTGCAGCAACTCAAAAACCAACCTTTGAGTGCAGCACAAAAAACAAAACTCTTTGCTGAACGCTTTCGCTATGTGAAAGAGCATTTTGAGAGTATCGAAACGGAAAATATTTTACCCACCGAGCAAGACAAATACCTGTTCAGTTTATGCCGCCCTGAAAGATTGATGGATTTGGTTTTCAATTTCATTTTGTTTGATAACGGTGAAAAAAAAGTTGCACGGTATCAGCAATACTTTGTCATCAAGAAATCCATGCAACGGATTTTGCAATTAGATGATGGCAAGCGGAAAGGTGGTGTGGTGTGGCATACACAGGGAAGTGGAAAATCTCTCACTATGGTAATGTTGGCACAAGCCATTGCGTTAGAAAAACAAATTCGCAACCCGAAAATAATTTTAGTAACCGACCGTATTGATTTAGACGACCAGATTACAGGCACATTTCGCAAGTGCGGAATTTTTGTGGAGAATGCAAGCACAGGGCAGCGATTGGTAGAATTGTTGGAAAGTCAAAGCGATGCAGTCATTACCACCATCATCAATAAATTTGAAGCAGCAGTAAAAAAAATACCGCAACCCTTAGAGAGTGCAAACATATTTGTGTTGGTGGACGAAGGGCACCGAACACAACACGGCACGTTCAATATTGAAATGCAAAAAACTTTGCCTAATGCTTGTTTCATTGCATTTACCGGAACTCCGCTTTTCAAAAAGGATAAAAGCACAGCCGCAAAATTTGGCGGTGTGATTGATGCTTACACCGTTGACCAGGCAGTAAAAGACAAAGCCGTTGTGCCATTGCTTTACGAAGGCAGACATGCACACCAGCAGGTAAACGAAAAACCCTTAGACAACTTCTTTGAAATGGTATCTGAACCTTTAACCGAGTATCAGAAAGCAGATTTGAAAAAGAAATTCTCAAGAGCCGACCAGTTGAATGTAGCAGAGCAAAAAATATATGCCATTTGCTGGGACATATCCTACCATTTCCGCGATAATTTTCAGAGCAGAACACCATTCAAAGGGCAATTGGTTTGCCAAAGCAAATTAGCGGCTATCCAATACAAGAACTTTTTAGATGAAATTGGAATAGTAAGCACCGAAGTTTTGATTTCGCCACCCGATGAGCGAGAAGGTGAAGAAAGTGCCTATGGCGAAACCCCCGACTTTGTAAAGTCGTTTTGGAAAAAGATGATGGATGAACACGGCACACCTAAAAAATATCAGAACAACATCATTAATCGCTACAAGAAATCTGATAAACCTGAAATCATTATTGTGGTAGATAAACTGCTCACAGGTTTTGACGAACCTAAGAACAGCGTTTTATATCTCACACGAAATTTGCAAGGACACACTTTGCTGCAAGCCATTGCAAGGGTAAACCGTGTTTACCCCGATAAAGATTATGGTTACATCATTGACTATTATGGCGTAATCAAGCAATTAGATGAAGCATTGGAACTCTATTCTTCTTTCTCAGAATTTGACGATGATGATTTATTGGGAACACTAACCAACATTACCGAAGAAATTAAAAAACTGCCGCAAAAGCATTCCGAGTTGTGGGATATTTTTAAAACCGTAGCCAATAAAAGAGATGCCGAAGCATATCAGGTGTTACTGAAAGATGAAGCGATAAGAGTTTTATTTTACGACAAGTTGGCGGCATTTGCCAAACTATTGAAGTTGGCTTTTTCATCTATTGATTTTCACCAAAACACAGAGGAAAGAACTATTCAGCGTTACAAAGATGATTTGGCATTTTTCATCAAGTTGCGAACTGCTGTAATACAACGCTATTCCGATGCCATTGACTACAAACAATATGAAGGGCAAATTCAAAAATTGATTGACACACACATTAGCACCGAAAAAGTTGAACCTATAACCGAACTGGTCAACATTTTTGATAAAGAAAAATTTCAGCAAGAGGTGGAGAACACCACGGGCAAAGCAGCCAAAGCAGATAAAATTGCAAGCCGAACAGCTAAGCATATCAGCGAAAAAATGGAAGAAGACCCTGCCTTCTACAAAAAGTTTTCGCAAATGCTGAAAGAAACTATTGCCGATTATGAAAACAAACGCATCAACGAAGCCACTTACTTAAATCGTGTGCAGGAAATAATGAATAACGTGTTGGCACATACCGATAGTGAAATTCCTTCAAGTTTACAAAATGCAGATGTTGCCAAAGCATTCTACGGAATAACAAATGAAGTTTGGCACTCAAAGTTCAGCGATGCAGAAACTCGCAAGCAGATAGCAGCAAATACCGCTCTTGAAATAGATGAAATAATTAAATCACTATTGAAAGTTAACTGGCAAAATGAAGTAGATGTTCCTAAGCGAATGGAACACTTAATAGGCGACTTTTTAATTGATGAGGTGCGGGATAAATACAGTATTGATTTATCGTTTGAAGAAATTGACAGCATTGCAGCCCGATGTGTTACCGTTGCAAAAATCCGCTACAAGCGATAATTGATAAATGAAAGTGGAAAATTGATTATGAAATACAATATCGTTAAACAAAAGAGTTTTGAGTTTGCATTGAAAATTGTTTCGTTGTGTAAACAATTGGGTGATGAGAAAAAAGAATTCATCCTTTCTAAACAACTGCTTCGTTCAGGAACTGCTATTGGAGCTTTAGTAAGAGAGGCAGAACATGCAGAGAGCAAATCGGATTTTATTCATAAGCTTTCTATTGCATTAAAAGAAGCCAACGAAACAGATTATTGGATAGAGTTGCTCTTCAAATCAAATTACTTTGATATTGATCCTTACACAAGTTTGAAAACAGACCTTGATGAATTACTGCGTTTACTTGTTTCAATAATCAAAACATCAAAAGCAAACCAGTAATGCCAGAGTTATCCACTATCCATTATCCATTATCCATTAAATTTGGTAGTAAGCAAATTGATTTTCGCTTGGAGTATTCAAATCGGAAATCGTTAGGTATAACTGTTACACCCGAAATGGAAGTATTGGTAAAAGCTCCGGTTGATACCTCAATAGAAAAAGTAAAAGAAAAATTACTTGGAAAAGCACCTTGGATAATTAAGCAACAAAGTTTCTTTCTCTCCTTTCAACCTAAAACACCAGCCCGTAAATTTATTAGTGGCGAAACGCATTTGTATTTAGGAAGGCAGTATCGCTTGCACATTCAAATTGGAAAAATTGAATCGGTAAAACTGAAAGGTAAGTTTTTAGAAGTAACAGCAACCGATAAAAAAAGAGCAAAGCAATTAGTAAATGAATGGTATTTGCAAAATGCAAAAGCAAAGTTTCACAGCATAGCAAAGCCACTGATTGAAAAATTCAGAAAGCACAAAGTAGAACCAAGTTCAATTGTGTTGCGTGATATGCCCACCCGTTGGGGAAGTTGCACACCGAAAGGAAAAATCATTTTAAATCCTGAATTGATTAAAGCCCCCAAAGGTTGTATTGAATATGTAATCATTCACGAGTTATGTCATTTAATTCATCACGACCACACAAAAAAATTCATTGACTTGCAAACCAAAGAAATGCCCGATTGGGAAAAATGGAAAATGAAATTAGAGAAGTTATTGGCTTAACGGTTTATAGTTGAGTGCCCGCCTAAAATTGCTAAAGCAATTTTTAGTTGCTCTTGCATTTCAATAAATTTTACTATTACTTTTGTAATAGTTCTTTTTACAATCTATTTATTAACCTTCAAAATTTTTGAAACATGGCATCAACATCAGAATTGCGAAGCAATCACGAATTCCTTTGAAATATAGTTTGCAATGAGTAAACAGGTCATGCAAAAAACGTAGCAAACTTTGAAGACCTTATTTCCTTTTGCACCGGCTACGGTGGCAGCTACAACCCAACAAAACCTGCAATTTCCATTGCAGCACTCACAACCCTTCATTCCAATGCAGTAGCAAGTTTACAAGGGGTAACATCATCAAAAAATGCCTTCACCGTGGCAACCAACCAAAGGCAAACTGCTTTTGACCCGCTCCGAAAATTGGCAACACGCATCGTAAACGCTTTAGATGCAACCGAAGCCACCGACAAACTGGTGAAGGATGCCAAAACCATCAACAATAAAATTCAGGGCAAGCGGGCAGACAACAAGCCCCCAAAGCCAGCCGCAGCAGACACCGAAGCAGCAGAGGACAAAAAGATTTCTGTTTCACAACAGAGTTACGATGCCCTCATTGAAAACTACGGTAAACTTATTGACTTGGTAGGCACAGAACCAACTTACGCCCCCAACGAAACCGAGTTGCAAATTTCAACACTGCAAGCCAACCTTGGCAACCTTAAAGCGACCAATACAGCAGTAGTGAACGCTTACACCAATTTCAGCAATGCGAGAATCACACGTAACAGCATTCTCTACGCACCCACAAGCGGACTGGTGGACATTGCCTCAGACGTGAAGAAATACGTAAAATCCGTTTTTGGAGCCACAAGCCCACAATTCAAACAAGTCAGCAAATTAGAGTTCCGCAAAGTCAAATAACAGTATTCTGACAGTGTAACTTAGAAAGTTGCCAACGTAAGACAGGGAGTTTCCGACTGCAAAGCCGAAACTCCCTGCTGCGTTTTATCTGCCACCACCTGAAAAATGACTTTTATTGACTGCCTTAACAATTCCCGAACCTTCAATAAGAAAACTTAAAACGGAGCTTAGAAATCCGATTCCTACAAAAAGAAATCTTTCTGCTGCAAAAAGAAAGTTACCACCTGCAAAAAGAAATCTCACACCTGCGGAAATGAAATAGGCAACCGCACACAAAAAACACACTCTTGCAAGCCGCACAAGGCAAACGCACAAGGCAAAGCTTGCAAGAGAGAGTTTTTTGTTTCCTCCCCAAGAAAAATTTTCGCCCCCGCACATTTTTAATTTTTTTTCTCCTCCACTCAACCCCACCACAACAGCCAGACAAGTAAGCCCTTCAACCCGACAAGACAACCACTCGTTTGACAGGAACACAGAACCACAGCTGCCAACAGCAGTTTGGCGAAATGGCGGGTGCAGTGCATTATTGAAGTATTGTGCTTCTTTCATACATTTGTCGTCATGCGACAGTGTAGTGCTTCCAAAGCCGCCACTATCGCCAAGCTGCAAAACGTTGGCAGCAATGCCATTTCAGTTTTCCGCAAATAGTATAGTGCAGTCAGGTATCCAAAAAAGCGGGCGAAGCCCATTGGCAAACCTTCAGCGGCATAAAAGAGATGATGCATACCTGTTTATTTCTTAAATAGGCATCATCACATTTATGCCGCGCTTACGCACCCTACCCCTCCTGCCTACCTAAACAATGTAACGTTCGGAAAACAAACTATATCTTTATATGAATTAGCGTTAACATTCCATCTACTCCGCTTTAATGTGCGTCCCGAAATTACCGTTTTCACTTTGCAGAAAATGTAATAGGTCTTTCTTCTACTCCTTCATTATTTGCTGTGTACTCACTCCATTGGCGGTGCTTACCGTAACTATATACACTCCTTTGGCCAGTATGCCCAGATCAAGCACTTTGGTATAGCCATTCGCCAACTGACTTTCGTGTTGCTTGTACAGTACGCGGCCCTGTACATCGGTAAGC
>JAEUVA010000036.1 GCA_016787045.1 Chitinophagales bacterium | reverse complement strand
TTACCGACTGTGGACTTCAGGGCTATGCCTACTACTCCGCAACACCGCTCAACACTCCGGCATTTATGTTCCGCTTAACATCCATCAAAGCCGATTACTGACCTTATCTCACGAACCCATCAATTGCAGCTTAACGTTTTGCGGCTTGGCAGCGGTGCGGGAATTAGAAGCGCAAAACTGTCAAGCTACGGCTAATGTATGAAAGAAATACTGCACTTCAATTAACCACGTCACCCCGCATTGCGCCAAACCGCTGTTGGCAGCTGCCGTTCTAATTATCTGAAATAACCACATGCTGTCTAAAGTTAAATTATCTCGTCTGCTTTTTGCGAACTATTTCATAGCCAAGAGAGTCAAGTATTGGTCTTACAATTAGTAAAATTGCTGTGTCTGCATTTTGAACGGAACTAATGTCGCTAAAGATTGTCGGTTCGTCATGAGTGTAATAACCGGTTATCGTGTCCCCGTTTTCTAGCGGTCTTGATGTCCTGTGCGATGGACGAATATTGATAAATTTTGTCCCTAAATAATCTTGATTGCGTATTTCAAAAATTGCATTGTTTGAAATTTTTACATCATTATTTATCTCCACGGTTACAAGCGGTTTCTCATCATTGATTTTTAAACTTTTGACTTTCCCAACGTCAAGCCCCGACAACTTTACGGTTGAGTTTTCATAAAGTCCGTTCACATTGTCAAAAATCACCTCCAACTCATAAGTCTTTTTTTGATTACAAGACCAAGTTGTCAATAAAAGTGCAAGTAAAAATGGGAATGTAGCTTTTCTTGTCATGGATATTGTTTTAGTAAATGAATTAATAATCTATTTCAAATTTTGTCAACCAAGTTGGTAGCTGTCGTGCGATGTGATTGTCAAACTGTTTCACAAGTCCGTAAGACAATGAATTACTGTCCCCCGACACAAAACCAAAATAAAAAGAACGGCTCTCAAAAATTACTTCAAAGTCAGCAGATGAAACCGAAACGGGGACAGTCATTCAGTGTCTAATTGTTACTCCGTCAAGCCGTCTGAGTGTCGTGTCGCACGGTTGCTGCCAACGTTTCTGGGGTTGCCGTCAGTGCGGGAATTAAACGCGCTGAACTGTCCGCCCACGACAAAAGTATGTAAAAAGGACTACCGTTCAATTAAGCACTGCACCCCGCATTGCGGCAACCCCATGTTACCGGATGCCCTTCTGTCTGTCGAAGGTGTTGTCGTGTCGGGTTAGCATTAAACTGTCAAGGAAGAACGCTGGAATGGAAAGAGAAACTGTCGGGTTAGGGGGCGGGTGGGGTATTTTTATTTTTTAGAAGGGTGGGAGAAAAAAATTGAAGTTTTTAATTGGGCGGCAGAAAAAAATACTCTCTTGCAAGTTTTGGTCTGCGGGGTGGCTTGTGCGACTTGCAAGAGTGTATTTTTTTAGTGCGTTGCCTGTCTTTTGGTCTTTGTCATGGAAGATTTGTCGAGCGTAATGTAAGAACTGAAAATGGTCGTGCGAAAAGTGTCGGACAGATTGCTAAAATTGAAAAGTGTCAGCAGAAAAGTATGGAACGTCATGCGAGAATTACCGAGTGTCATGGCAACATTGTCGAACGGATTGCGAAAAGTGAAAAGAGGAACGGCAACTTTGT
Source organism: Chitinophagales bacterium (assembly GCA_016787045.1). Classification (GTDB taxonomy): domain Bacteria; phylum Bacteroidota; class Bacteroidia; order Chitinophagales; family LD1; genus Bog-950. The sequence goes on along the minus strand of JAEUVA010000036.1, from coordinate 21,305 downwards.
CAAGCGGATTGTGGGAAAATAAAAACCGCCTTGCAACTTTGTAAATTGTCAAGGCGGTTTTACCGAATGTCATGGGAGATTATTTTTTGCGGGGCTTCGTAAACTTGATTTTGCTTACCTGTTTGTATTGAGGACTTGTTGCACCGAAAACGGACTTCACATATTTTTTAACTTCCTGTGCAATGTCGTAAAGTCCGGTCTTGTCAGCATAAAGAATGTTGTTGCGGGTAATACGCGCATTGCTGATAGCTGTCGTAGCGTTAATGACTGCTGTGTTTGTCGCTTTTAAGTTGCCGTGAAAAGTAATAAGTGTAGCTGTCTGCAAGTCCACTTCGTTTGGGGTGTAGGTAGGTTCGGTTGCTACCAATTGTCCTAACTTTTCAAAGTTCTCAATGATGCTATCATAGCTCTGTTGTGAAACGGAAATCTGTTTGTCTTCAGCGGCTGTGTCGGGTGGTATTGGTGGTGTTTCGGGTTTTGTGCCTTTCCCTTTTCGACTACCTTGAACCTTGCGGTTGAAAGTTTTTGCATCCTTAATCAATTCATCGGTTGCATCGGTTGCCTCTAAAGCGTTTACCAATCGGGTTGCTAATGGCTTTACAGGATTAAAAGCAATTTGCCGTGCATTTGTTGCATTGATGAATGCAGTGTTGGCTGAGTTTACATCTGCCACTGCATTTTCAGCATTTGTGCGAAGGGCGTTAAGTGAGGGTAACTGTATCGCAACTTTTGATGGATTGTAAGTTGCTCCGTAGCCGGTGCAAAAGGAAATTACATCCTCAAAGTTGGCTACATTTTTTGCGTGTCCGGTTTCTGATGTTGATGCCATGTTGTTTGTTTTTGGTGTGATTAAATATTTGTATTCAGAAATTCGCTTAGTGAAACATCAAGCACTTTTGCTATTTTATCTAAATAATCCATCGTAAAATTTTTCCTGCCTGCTTCAATGTTCCAAATATGTTGTCGGTCTGTTCCTAATAAATCAGCCAACTGTTCCAACGTGAGTTCTTTTTTCTCACGCACCTGCTTTATCTTTTTACCGATAATCTGCCTCGACTTATATGGAAAAGAACTATGCAAAGGAACTTGTATTAAGTGAAAAGTTTGTAAACCTTATAGCACTACAAAAAGAAAAGCCCCCGGTGGATGCCGAGGGCTTTTGCTGAACTGAAACATCAGTTCGTTTAAATAGATGTTGTCTAATGTTCATGCCTTTGTCCTGCTCCGCTTTTTAAAATAAACTCACTACTGATTAAATATGCACCTTCCGTAACTACTGTTTCGCCTTCTTTCAAACCCGATACAATTTCAATCCAGAATTTATTTTCTGCGCCTGTTTTTACCATGCGTTGTTCAAATGTGTTTTCGTGCGCCAATACCCAAACGGTTTTCATTTTCTCCAACAACACGGCAGATTTCGGAGCTGCTAAAACAGGTTTTGAATTTTGTTTCGGGCTTACATAGACCATCATGCCCGGAATGAGTTTGTTTTTTGCGTTGTCAATTCTAAGGCGCAACAGTTGCACTTTGCGACCATCTTCCACACTCGGATTACTGAACACAAGCCGACCTGTGTAAACTTCATCGGGATAGGTTTCAGAAAAAACCTGAAAGGAACTACTGCCGCTTATTTTTTCAATTTCATTGGAGTAAACCTGTGCATCAATCCAAATCTGATTTAGTTCGGTTAATTTGATAAGCAGTGTTCCCGCTTCTACATACACCCCTTCTTTTACAAGAATTTCGGTAACATAACCTTCGGTCTGAGCATAAAAGATAATTTGAGGTGAAGCAGATTTATTTTTTACTAATTCATCAATTTGCTTTTCTGAAAGTCCCCAAAGCAGCAATTTGTTTTTTGATGCCGAAAGCATATCGTCCAACAATTTATTTTCAGTAGTGCTGCTCTTTCCCTTTTCAGAAAGAGTGAGAAATTCCTTTTCATCAGAAAAAAGTTGTTCGCTGTAAATGGCGTAAACAGGATTTCCTTTTTTGATGTATTCGCCTGATGTTTTGATATAGAGTTTGTCTATTCTGCCTTTGACACGGCTACTGATGGTTGTTACCTGTTCTTCGTCAATGGCAACTGTTCCTAAAATGGTTGAAGCGGAAATAATAGTTTGAAATTTTACCGTGTCGGTTTTTATTCCTGCTAATTGCTGCTGCTGTTTTTCAATGCTAATGAAATTGCCTTCTTGCTGTGCGTGTTCGTTGTTCTGTTTTTCCACTTTGATTAAAGACATATTACACACGGGGCAAGAGCCGGGGCTGTTGCTCTTTACGGTTGGGTGCATAGGGCATGTGTAGTATGTTCCGCTATCATGCCCTGCATGATTTTCATTTTTGCTTTTGCAACCTGCCAATGCAAAAAGAATAGTTATTGAAAGGAAAATTATTTTCTGCTTCATGTCAGTTTCCGTTTAAAAATGTTTCGCTGTCGGTTAATGCTCCTGCGTGTAAAGCAATTTCTTCATCGGGCGCAAGACCGTTTACAATAGTTGTTGTTCCGTTGCTCACTGCACCTGTGGTAACTTTTCGCAATTCAAAAATTCCTGTTCCGTTTTTGGTTGTTCCTGTTTTTACCCAAACAAAAACATTCATGCCTGTGCGGTAAACTGCCGATGCGGGAATTTGAAAACCCAATTTCGTTTCGAGCGGAAACTCAGCCGTAACCAATGAATTTATTTTCAATGCAGCTTTCGGATTGGGTAATTCAATTCTTACCCTGACGAAACGTTGTTGTTTTTCTTCAAAAGTTTTTTCCGTCAGCAAAATTTTTCCTGTAAAAGTTTTATTGGGGAATAATTCTGATATGATATTGATTTGCTTGTTTGGCTGAACAGATGAATGATATTCAGAGGGAATTGAAATGATTGCCCAAACGGTTTGTAAATCGTTTATGCTGAAAAGTGTTTCGCTTTTGTTGATATACATGCCTTCACGAATTTGAACACCTGCCGAACCTGATGTTTGAGTAACGGAAGTATTAGCCGTCATGCTCATGCTATTCATAGATGTTTGCTGAGTTGCTTCTGAACCTGTATTGGTTTGCGTTTCTGAATTGAAAAGAATGTAGCCGCTTGCGGGGCTGTAAACAGAAATGGATTGTGCGAATGTGCCTTTGCTTTCCAACTGTAAAATTTGCTGCTCGGTAATTCCTAACAGTTTTAATTTTTCGCGTGATTGTTCAATAAGGGTTTTTCCGGTTTCGGTTTTCAGCAGAAACAAATGTTGCTCCTGAATGGTGTTTAGTTCAGGGCTGTAGAGTTCCAGAATTTTATCGCCCTTATTCACGAACTGCAAATTGTATTTCACAAAAAGTTTTTCAACTCTCCCGCCAAACCGTGCTGATACATTTTGATTTCGGTTGCGGTCATAATCAATGAAGCCCTGCGCCTTGATGGATTGCACTTCGTTGGCTGTTTGCAGTTTTACAGTTGCCTGACGCGATAAAACCTGTTTGTTGGGTGAAACCGTTTGCACCAATTCTTCCTCCACCAACTGCAATTTCATTTTGCAAACAGGACAGTTGCCGGGCTGCGGATAAGTTTTTTCGCCTTCGCAACGCATGGGGCAGATATAATCGCCTTCATCCTGAGTATGATTTTCATGCCCTTGTTTATTGTGTTCGTTTTTGCACGATGAAAACACCGATACCAAAAGCAAAAACAGGATGATGCTTATTTGATTATTTAATTTCCATCTCGTATTCATATTCGGCTTCTAATTTTAAGAGGTTGAACAACTTGACTTAGTTTTTATTTGTTTCAGCAACAATTTTCTCCTGCTTGAATTGAGGGGCATTTCATTGACCCGTAACTGCAATAAACGCAACAGTCGCCTTGCAATGGTTTTAATTTTGTTTTGCATTTTTCACATTCATAAAAATAGACGCAGGCATCAGTTGGCATAAGTTCTGTCTTTTTGTGTCCACAGTTTGGGCAAGTAATTGTTGATTGGAGTTCTATGGTTTTGCCATTATAGACCATGCAAGTGTTGCAAGTTCCGTGCATTTTATTTCGCTTATAATTCCAAATAGTTGCAGCTAAAAGTCCAAGCATGCCTGAATAAAGAAAATATGTCCAATAGTCGCTTAAGTTAAAATGATAACCATAAAATATTAAAAGTGCGCTTGGAATGGCAATTGCCAACGGATAAAAGCAACGGTGTTTACGGTATGAAATGTAAAGTCCGCCAATGGAAATAATAACCATTGCCTGAAAAATCCACATTGTCCAGCCGCCAAAAAGTTCAAAACTGCCCAACCCAAGAGCCGAAGCTGCGAATGCAAAAAGCGGGAAACAGCAAGGTGAAAATATTGCCGTTAGGAATAATCCTGCTGTTCCAAATCTGTCAATGTTTTCGATTACTTTCATTGTGTTATCTGATTTCTTTTTCGTATTCATATTCTGCTTCTAATTTTAAGATGTTAAACAACTTGTCATACGCTTCCAATTTTTTCATCAACAACATTTCCCACGCATCCAACAGCACAAAAAAATCGCCTGTGTTTTGCTTGAAGGCAAGTAAATTGGCTTGCAGGTTGTTTTCATAAGCGGGTATGATATTTTTTGTGTAACTCTGATATTGTGCGTTTTCGTAATTGAGCATAGTGAGTTTTTCGGCTGACATTCTTGTTGCCATCAGTTGCATGGTTTGCTTTTCCTGTTCCATGGATTGAATTTGAAAGCCGATGGATTTCGTTTCAGAACGATACATTTTTGAAGCCCAAGGCACGATGGGAAGTGTCATCATGCCCATTACTGACCATTGATTTGGCATACCGAACATCTGCATGTGTTCGGCACGAACACCAAAGTCGGGGCGCACACCAATTTTCATTACTTTTTGCTCCAACTTCATGGATTGAATGTATTTGTTGAGTGCGGTAATGTCGCTACGGTTTGAAACATTTGATGTGTCAGCAATGCTGAACGAATAATTAACCGGAGCAATGAGCGTATCAATTTGAAAGATTGTGTTTACATCGCGCACCATGAGAATGTTTAAGCCGATGTTGCTTTCTGCAATTGCCCCGTCAAGCATCAGCAACATGTTATTGAGTTCGGCTAAACGGGCTTTGGCTTTATAAATGGTTTGCAGTTGCGACTGGTTGCTGCTGAATTTTGCTTCGGATGTTGTGATGAGCAATTGGAGTATTTCTTCGCTTTCATTCAGAATGATTTGTTTTTTCTCGGTTACATAGCGGTTGTAATACAAGATTTTCGCTTCGCGCCTCAGTTCGTTTTTTGTCCATTCGCTTTTTGATTTTTCAATTTCAGCAAGGGAACTTATGTAACTTTTCTTTGCATTCAACTTGCTTGTATTGGGTATCATTTGTTCAAGGGAGAAAGCAATGCCCGCCTGGTTCATGGGGTCGTTCTTCTCACTTATCATAGAGAAGTTGTAAGGGAAACGCATGATGCCTGTGGAGAAGGTAGGCGGCATCCAAGATTTTGCACCGTCTGCTTTTGCCTGAATAGATTGAATGTTGTATTGATATTGAATGATGGACGGGTAATTGGTTTCTACCTGCTGCAACAGTTTTTTCAGTGAAATGTGCGTGGTGTCCTGTGCCTGTATTTGATGCAGACAAATCAATAATGTTATTGTTGAAACTATTTTTTTCATGGTCTTAATCTTTTATTTCCAAGTATTCCACTTTGCCGTTTTTTTTCAATTCGTATTCTTTCACTAACTGATAAACAACTGGCAAAACGATTAAAACAAATAATGTAGAGGTAATCAACCCGAATACAAAAGGAATGGTGATAGGTTTCATTACATCGCTTCCTACCCCTGTTGCCAATAGAATGGGCATCAGTCCAATCATATCAGCCATTACAGTCATCAATTTTGGACGGACACGCATTACCGCACCTGAAAAAACGGCTGTCTGCACTTCTTCCTGTGAAAGTTCAGCACTTCCCTTTTTATCTACTGCATCGTGAATGGCTTCATTCATATAAACGAGCATCAATACACCTGTTTCTACTGCAATACCGAACAAGGCAATAAAACCTACGGCTACGGCAACCGAAAAATTCACTTCAAAAAAATACATGGAATAAACGCCACCGATTAAGGCAATAGGAATACTGGAAAGCACAATCGCCATTTCTTTGAAGGAATGAAAAGTGAAATAGAGAACGAAAGCAATAATCAAAAGCGTAATGGGAATAATAATTTTCAAACGGCTTTCTGCACGGACTTTACTTTCATATTGTCCGCTCCAGTTGATGAAATAACCTTTGGGAAGGTTTTTGAAATCGGCTTCAATTTTTTCTTTGGCATCTTTTACCACACTGCCCATATCTCTGCCGCGCACATTAAACAGAACTGTTCCTCTCAACATGGCGTTTTCGGAACTAATCATTGGCGGACCTTCGGTAATTTCCAAATCAGCCACTGCTGAAAGCGGAATAACTCCGTAGCCCGATGTTTGAAGGGGTGTTCGTTTTATTTCTTCCAAATCACTACGGAAATCCTGCGCCAAACGCATGGACACGCTGAAACGCTGACGACCTTCAACAGTGTTGGTAACGGGCATACCCCCCAAAGCCATTTCAATAAGCATGTTTACTTCTTCAATGGAAAGATTGTATCGGGCAATTTCTTCGCGCTTAATTTTTACATCAAGGTATTTGCCACCTGTGAGTTGCTCTACATATAAATCGGCAAGCCCTTCAATGCCCTGCAAGGATTTTTCAATTTGCCTTGCAATGTTGTAAATGGTGTCTAATTCCTGTCCGTAAATTTTAATGCCGATGTCTGTGCGAACCCCTGTTGAAAGCATATTTATACGGTTGATGATGGGTTGTGTCCAGCCGTTTGTAACTCCGGGGATTTGCACTTTTTCATTTAATTCAGTAATCAGTTTTTCGGTGGTCATGCCTTCGCGCCACTCTGATTTTGGTTTCAGTAAAATAATGCTTTCAATCATGCTCATGGGTGCATTGTCGGTGGCGGTGTAAGCACGACCTGCTTTGCCTAAAACATTTTGCACTTCTGGAACGGTGCTGATAATTTTGTCCTGCACCTGCAAAATTCTTTTTGCCTCATTGTTTGAAACATCCGGAAGCGTAACAGGCATGAACAACAGCGAACCTTCGTCTAAGGGCGGCATAAACTCGGAACCCAATCGCAACACAAAAGGAACACTGCCCAAGACAATTAAAACAGAAATGGCAATGACTGTTTTTTTCCAACGCTGACACAAGCGCAAGACAGGGCTGTATATTTTGATGAAGAAATTGGCAACAGGATTTCTGCTTTCGGGAATGAGTTTGCCTTTCATTAATGAACGTAACAACATGGGCACGATGAAAAGGGCAACGATGGCAGAACCAATCATTACAAAGGTTTTTGTAAACACCAATGGTGAAAACAGTTTCTTTTCCTGTCCCTCTAAAAACAAGATGGGCGCGAATGAAATGAGCGTTACCAAAATGGAAAAGAAAACGGCTCTTCCAACGGTGCGTGATGAACGCTCAATAATTTTGATGCGCTCTTCTTCGCTGAGTTCTTTTGTATTTCCTATTCTTTCTTTTTCCATTATTCGTCTGTTTTTAAAGCTGCTTTCACTAATCCTTTGTAAGCATTTTCGGTCATCACAATTCCGGCATCTACCAAATCACCTATTGCAAGGGCAATTCCACCTAACGACATAATGTTGAGTGAAATGCCAAATAATTTCACCAGCATAAATCCAATCAACACCGATAAAGGAATGGTAACAATGGCAACCACTGCGCTCCGCACATGAAAGAGAAACAACAACACGACAAGAGAAACGACAATAATTTCTTCAATCAATGCTTCTTTGAGGGTGGCAACAGCCGCTTCAATAAGGTCGCTGCGGTCGTAGGCAACTTTGATTTTTACTCCCGGTGGCAAACCTTTTTCTACATCACCCAATCTTTCTTTCACTCGGTCAATTACTTCTTTGGCGTTTTCGCCATATCGAGCAACCACTACACCGCCTACTACCTCACCTTCACCGTTTTCGTCCACAATACCCAAACGGATGTCGCTACTCATTTGCACATCAGCCACATCTTTCAGTTTTATGGGAGTTGATTTGTATGCACCAACGGCAATTTCTTCAATGTCTTTAATATCCTTTATGTAACCCAAACCTCTAAGCATGTAACCCATGCGGTTCATTTCGTAAATGCTGCCTCCCACATCACGGTTGTTTGCTTTCAATGCGTTTGCTACATCCATTGCGGATATGCCGTAGTAAACCAATTTGTGGGGATTGATGCTGACCTGATATTGTTTTTGAAAGCCACCGAAAGAGGCGACTTCGCTCACGCCTTCCACATTCTGCAAAGCAAACTTTACATACCAGTCCTGCACGGCACGTAGTTCTCCCAAATCGTAACCATCGCCCTGCAAGGAATACCAAAACACATGACCTACGCCTGTTCCATCGGGACCAAGGGTTGGCGTTACGCCTTGCGGTAATGCTTTTTGTGCGAAGTTCAATCGCTCTAACACACGGGTTCGCGCCCAATAGATTTCTGCATCGTCATTGAAAATGACGAAAATGAAACTCATGCCGAACATGGATGCGCCCCGAATGGCTTTTACATTGGGGATGCCCTGCAAGTTGGAAACCAAAGGATAGGTGATTTGGTCTTCCATAATTTGCGGGTTGCGCCCCATCCATTCGGTATAAACAATCACCTGATTTTCGGAAAGGTCGGGAATGGCATCAACAGGCGTGGTCATTACCGAATACACACCACCAACTACGATTAGCAAAATACCAATCCATACAAAGAAGCGGTTGTGTGTTGACCAAGAAATTATTTTTTCAATCATGCGCTTGCGGTGTTAAACTGCTTTAGTGATTTGTATGAGTGCTGTCGTGTTTGTTATGTTCATGGTTTCCTTCCACATTTTCCAAATCCATGTTGCACACGGGGCAAGAGCCGGGTTTGTCATACATTTTTTCGCCTTCGCATTTCATGGGGCATTGATACATGGCATTAGCGATTTGTTCGGTTGTTGTGCTTTCTTTTTTGCTTTCGGAAGTTTTGTTTCCGCAAGAGGCAAAGAACATTACTGCTGTGAGTAATAGTGCTGCTGTTGTGATTTGTTTTTTCATTTTGATTTTGTTTTGATTGTTAGTTAAAGTTTAATTGCTGAGTAGTAACTGTATGTTCCGATTTTTGTATTGATAAAATCTACTTCCGAAACTTGCTGAAAACCCGCATCGGAAATAAATTGAGGCATTAAGCCATTCACATTGTCGTTGGTGGTTTTGAAACCATCCAACAACTGCACGGCATAAAATGAAAAGCGCATCCATTTAGATTTTGCACCGCCCCAATCGCCAATAATGAGTTTGCCGTTTGGTTTTAAAATGCGATGCAATTCTTTGAGGCAATGCAATTTTGTTTCAGCATCTAACTGATGAAACACTAACGAACTGAAAACTTTGTCGAAAGAGTTATCTGCAAATGGCAACGTGTTTCCATCGTAAAGATGAAGCGGCACTTCTAAACTTTGCTTTCGCAATTTGTATTCAGCAATGGATTTAATTTTCGGGTCAATGTCCACACCCTGCGCCAATGCTTCGGGTTTCCTCTGCTTTAATAATATGAGATTTTGAGCCGTGCCGAAACCGAACTCCAAAATACTTTCCCCTGAAAGCGGGTTTAGCCAGTCAATCAGTTTTGTCCTGAATTTTTTCTCAGGCATGGTGAGTTTAATGGTGAGGTCGTAATACTCACTCAGAAAATCGTAGCCAAGGGCGGGAATGAATTTTTGTTTGGTCATTGTTTTATACTATTTATAGCATTAGTAAAATCATTGCGCCACTCATGGCAATCATTAGAGCATCTTCAATAATGGTAACGGTGCTCATGGGTAAATTGAAAACTGCACCCAAACAAGCACACTGAATTTTCTTCTTGTTCAACACGCTTTGCAATACGCCAATGATGCTGACTGACATTATCAAAAAGGTTACGGCATTTGTAACAAGCGGATTGAAATTAATGAGGTAAGCAATACCTAAAGCCAATTCAGTAAAAGCATAGATATAGCCCCAAACAGGAATACGCTTTGCGATTACATCATACATGGCGTAGCTTTCGGCAAAGCTCGAAAGGTTGAGCAACTTGAAAAACGAAAAGGTGAGGAAGAAGCCCGCCATGAAGTGCTGCATCCACTGCATAGGCATAAAGTAGTGATTGGTGAATTGAACAAGCAGCGTAATGGAAGTGATGTAAGCGAAGATTAGCAGAATGGGCTTGTAGGTTTCCAGCCAACTCTTTGCTTGCTCTGCTGTTTCGCTGTGATGTTCTGCCGTGATTTTGTAATTACCTTTTTCACCGATTGCTTTTTGCAGTTCGCTTAAAGCAATGTGTTTTGTCATTGTGATGGTGGCTGTGCCTGTTGCTTTAGATACTTCTGCACTTTCAATATCGGGTAATGAAAGAAAAGCTGATTTTACTTTGGCTTCGCAGTTGGCGCAGGTCATTCCTGTAATTTGATAGGTATGTTTCATGTTACTTTATTTTTTAGTTAAACGATAGTGCAAAAATGCACCTGCTTTACACCAAAGGCGGCATACAATTTTTGATTTGATTGGTATAATTTACAGTTCATCAAGTGGATTTCGTTTTTTCTCTTTTAGTTGTTTGTAATGCGAAGGGGTTAGCCCTGTTACTTTTTTAAACTGCTTACCTAAATGTGAAACACTGCTATAATTGAGTTGATAGGAGATTTCGCTCAAAGTCAATTCACCATAAACAAGTAACTCTTTTACTCTTTCAATTTTCTGTGCAATGAAATACTGCTCTATGGTTGTGCCTTCCACCTGTGTAAACAAGTTGGTGATGTAGGTGTAGTCGTGGTTTAATTCCCTGCTCAGGTAATCGGAAAGATTTGTTTTGAGTTGGTTGTTTTTGTTCTGCACTAAATCAACAAGCAGGTTTTTTACCCGCTCAATGATGACACTCTTTTTATCGTCCAATAGAGCAAAGCCAAATTTTTGAAGCGCGGCATGAATGTCCTGCCGTTGGTAGCCCTCCAATTCATCTGCTATTTCCACTTCGCCCAAGTCAACCGCAAGGGGGCGAAATCCATGTTTTTCCAACTCGGACTTCACTACCATTTTGCAGCGACTGCACACCATGTTTTTGATGTAGAGTTTCATTGTTTTAAAGCAATCCCGTTTGGTTTTGTTCCTACTGAAATGGTATTTGTAACTGTGTGCGAAGCCACATCAACCACCGAAACAGTATTTGCGCCCTGATTGGTAACATACGCTTTGCTGCCATCGGCAGTAAAAGCAATAGCATGGGCATCTGCTCCTGTGGTGATGTTGTTTTGCAAATTCCAATTTGAGCCGTCAAAAGTGTAGTAAGCAACTTTTCCATTGGTAGCATCAGAAACCCATAACTCACCATTGGTTGAATTGTATGCAGCATAGCCGGGTTTGAAACCAAGATTGATAGTTGCTGTAACACTCATGGATGAAACGGTGATTTCGGAAATGGTCTGACTTGTTTCATTGTCCACAAACATTTTTCCGTTGCTTGCCATCCATGCTCCAACAGGGTCTTGTCCGACTGTAAGCGTGGCATGTATCATTTTGTTGTTGGCATCAATTAAGGAAACAGTTCCGTCATCGGTATTGCAAGCAAAAGCCATTGAGCCGTCAGAAGAAAAAGTTACTTCTGAAAGCCCTGCGCCAACATTGATAGTATTTTGTAAAGTCCAGTCGGAAGTTTTGTAAACCAATACCTGACTTTGAACGCTGTCGGACTGACCCATCCAAAGTTCTGTTCCCGAAGGATTGAAAATTGCGTTGTGCGGCATTTTGTTCAGTGCAATTTCTTTGTCAATCATTCCGGTAACGGCATCAATGATTTGCACTTTCAAACCTGTGAGTGTTCCACCATGTCCGCCATGTCCACCGCTTAAATCGGTGCTGGTGATAGCCACTGCTAATTTTGTTTTGGCAGGGTTCATATAAATGTGGTGAGGATAAGTAGCCCCGTTTAACCCGATTGTTTCGGTAAGGGTGTTGTCGGAAAGTTTGATTACTGAAATGTTATTGGAACTACCGTTTACAATGTAAGCGGCAGGATAGTCAATGTTGAGCATATCCATATCGTGGTCATTGCCGTGGTCTTTCTTGCATGAAGAAATGCCAACAACAAAAGCAAGAGCAGCGATAGCTGCTGTTGCAAAAATTGATTTTGTGATTTTCATTTTTACTGTTTTTGATTTTGAATAATGATTAAAAGTGTTGGGCTGATAAAAGCACAACAAGCCGATACACTAATAAAGTGTCGGCTTAAAAAATCAATGCAGAAAAATCAAATGCGGTAAATGCAATGACGGATATAAAGCGGATGCTTTAGGTCATCGGGCGGGTGTGTGCTGCGGTCAAACTCCGTAGAAAGAAGCGGAGTTTGATATTCAAAAGTCAGATTTGTTAAAATGGCAGGTTGGAAGTCTGTAAACTTTACAACATTGCAGGAAATCTGTTGTGTTTTTTGCTGCTCGTCATCAAGTTTAATTGTGGTTGTTTCGTCTTTGCAGCAGTCTCTTTTCATTTTCTTGCTGCCACACGGACACTTGTGTTTGGTGTCAAATGGATTGAAGGAAACGGATGTTACTTTGCCACCGCAGTAATGAGCCGATACTGTTACCCCGATAGCGGGTATCATGTAAAGGAGCATTAAGATTATGACAGTTATTCTTTTCATTCAGTCGCTTAAACGCGAAGTCAAAGATAATATTGTTTTATGATTGAAAGTTTATTCCCACCATTAAAGTTTAATTGAACCACTACACTAAACAGAGCGTGGGCGGTTTGGCTCTTTTGACTTTGCCTTCGGGTTGGCTTGGGGGCAGGCAGGCAAAGGCAAATGTGCCAAACGTGGGAGGCAATAAAAACTTCAATTTTTTTGCGCGTGGGGAAAAAATAAAAATACGAAGCAGGGGTCTGTTGGTGAAAAGGGGGTGTCTAAATGTCGGAAATGGTCTTGTCGCTATTTTAAAAAGTCGTCAGTTTAAAGTTAGCACGGTCGCAAAATAGGGTTTCCGGTAACGTTTGGCGGCTTTGTGTCAGTGCGGGTTTAGGATGCGTTGACTTGTCCGCTTGGGGTAAATGTATGAAAGAAGAGCTACATTTTTGTTTGAAGACTTCGCCCCGCATTGCACAAAACCGCTGTTGGCAGCATGTGCCGCTTTTTGAGGTGGGCGCAAGGTGTTGCGGAGTGTACGGAAACTGATTCTGATGGGGCAAAAACTAATGGTAACTATCTCGCGATAGGGTTGCTATCCAATGACGGCAGCGCTGTGTGTGGGTTGCGCTCTCTTGCCGCAGCAAATACTTTTATGATTTACATGCATGCGGCTGCGGCATGTGAGCGCAATGGTGGGGGACACGCGAGGGGGATTTGGGCTGTTTTTGCAGGTGGTGTTGAGAGGCAAGAATGTGGTTTGGATGAAAATGTCCCTTCCTGAAATAGCTTGACACATTCTGAGGATAAAAAATCTCAAAATGGAAGAACAAAAAGCAATCAGTAAAGCAGAAAGAAGATGGTTAGTTCGGGAAATTGAAGCAGGAAGAATGAGTATGGAAGATGCAGAAAAACTTATTCCATCCAATAGCAGAAACCCAAGACGACTAATCAATTCGTGGCGAGAGCAATTCGCATCGGACATTCCGCTAACTTTACCCGTAATGACGGGAAAAGAAAAACAGAAATTAGATGCTGCCGTAAAGCGGATGAAAGAGTTGGAAAAACAACTCGAAGACGCGCAGATGAAAAACATTGCGCTGGAAACGATGATTGATATAGCAGAAGAAAAACTGCGCATCAGTATCCGAAAAAAATCTGGGCCCAAACAGTAACACAGCTCCGGCAGTTCTATCCGCACCAAAGCGTGCGGTATTACTGCACGCTGTTTGGGCGCAGCCGTCAGGGCTGGTATGAGCAAACCAGGCGCGAAGAAGAACAGCACATGGCTGATACGCTGGTGCTGAAGTTAGTTCGTGAAATACGCGAAGATTTACCTCGTGCAGGTGTTCCCAAAATTCATTTCATGCTGCAAGAGAAACTTGTTGCGCATGGAATAAAAATGGGCAGAGATGCTTTATATCAACTGCTCGGAGAGCATGGTTATTTGCTTCGTTACCGCAGAAGAAAGGTTTACACTACCAACAGCAATCATCCTTACAATAAATATCCGAATCTGATTCGTGATATTAAATACCTCACCCATCCCGGTCAGCTTTGGGTGAGCGATATAACCTACATTCGGTTAACGCACGGCTTCTGTTACCTCAGTATTGTTACCGATGCTTATTCGCACAAAATTATCGGTCATTGCCTGTATCCTACACTCCACAGCGATGGACCCATTCATGCACTGCTCATGGCTGCTAAATCGAAACGGCAGCCAAGCCTCATTCATCACAGCGACCGCGGCATTCAATACTGCTGTGCTGAATACGTCAAAATCCTCGAACACTTCGGTATTCGAATTTCCATGACCGAAAATGGCGACCCGTATGAAAACTCGGTGGCAGAAAGAGTAAACGGTATTCTCAAGAGTGAATTTCTGTTAGATAAAACCTTTGCATCATTGAGCGAAGCGCAAGGGGTCGTAAAGAATGCCGTTGAAAAATACAACCGCATTCGTCCGCATGACAGTTGCGATAAACTCACCCCGGAGCAAGCACACGAACGTACCGGCTATTTGCATAAGCACTGGAAAACAAAAGAACAGAACAAACAATTACTAACCACTTAAATTAACGCCAATGAGAAACAAAGAACCGCCTGTAAGTTAAATCAGGAATACGGAATAAAGCTGTCAACCTGTTTCAGGGATAACATCAACAGCCGTAATACCAATACAGAAATACAGCTAATAGATGTAATACAAATACAGGAATAACAGCAGAACCCGTTAAACCCTTTCAGGATTAGCAGCTAAACCTGTCAGATGTTTTAGGAATAACAAAAACTTATGTAACATTGGTTTAGGATTAACCTCAAATCCTGTAAAACACTTTTAGTAACTACCTCAAAAAGTGTCAAGTAATTTTAGGAAGGTTCAAAAAGATGATGATGCAGATGAAAAGAAAGTGTTTTTAGAGAGGAAGGAAGATTATTTTGGAAAAAGGGGAGGGAATTTGGAGAAGGCGGAAGAAGATTTTGAGAACCCGCAAATGAATTTTGAGAGCCGGGAAAGAAATTTTGACAGGGCGGAAAGGAATTTTGAGAACCCGCAAGGAAATTTTGACAGGGCGGAAAGGGTCAGAACACACCCCTGCTTGCCCAATGGCTTACTCACTCCCCTCTCTAGGGCAATGACCGAGGATTAGGTAGAGTTAACGGATAGAGCAGCCAACAAGAATGATTGAAACAGGTATGGGTTCTTCCTGTTGTTGTATTTATAGCCGCACTCATTCACATAAAGTTGAAGGTACTTACTGCTTATCTGGTGATATTGTCCAATAACAGCCCTTTTTAGCATAGACCAAAAACCTTCTATAGTATTTGTATGGTAAATACCACGAACAAACTCCTCTTTTTCGTGATTTACAATCTGATGTTCGCTGAACGTCTTATCTAAACCATAATATCCACCGAAGCCATCAGTGATGACCGTTGCACTCTGCTCGATACGGTCGTGTAGGACTGGCTTGATGCTTTCGCCATGCGCTTTTTTCAGCGCTTGGGTAATAACTTTTCCGCCCCGCTCTACCATGCCAAGAACCGGCTTTTTATGTTCCATACCGGTGATTGTTTTCCGAGACTCTTTAACTGCAATTCTGTGCTTTTTTGTTTTGTTACGGAGTGCGCCACCAATGTATGTTTCATCAATTTCTACAAGGCCAGTTAACAAGACATCTCCTTCACTCATTGCATTTCTAACACGCATTTGAAGATACCAGGCAGTGTCTTTATTTACGTTTATATCCCTAGCTAACTGTCTGGATGAAATTCCCTTCTTGGCATTCAGAATCAAACTGATTGCCATAAACCATTTAGGAAGTGGTAACTTCGTGTCTTCAAAAATAGTCCCCACTAAAACACTATAGCTTTTATTGCATGCATTGCAGTGATGCCGGTGTACTTTTTTCAATGCACTGCTCCTATCGCTTTTACAATAAGGACATTTAGAATGGTTTTCCCACCTAACGTATTCAAGGTGTCTAATGCATTTGTGCTGAGTGTTGTAGAGTTTACTTATCGTTATGGTATTCATACCGCTATGATAATCACCCACAGCGCAACCTATCTGCGCTACTACCTAATTGTAGGTCATTGCCCTCTAGAGGGGATAATGCAGCCCCGCAAGTGGCTCTAATTTTTGACCACCCTGCCTGTGGCTATTGTTGTTTCTCCGCGTTTGATGGTGGCTTGGTAAACTCCGTTGGGCCATTGGGTGCAGGCAATTTTTTGGAAGCCGCTGTACATGGGCAGGGGTTGCTTGTGGATTACTGCGCCTTTGGTATCGTAAATATACAAGTGCAATTCGCCTTTACTCCAATCTGCTGCGGTGGCGTAATCTATGACTACGAACTCGGTGGCGGGGTTGGGGTACAGCCCCACCTCTATCCTCCCCGAAGGGGAGGAGGTAAGACCTGTGCCGAGTGTATCGCAAGCTGAGCCGCTCAGCGCACCGAGGCGGTAGTTGGGGAAGTTGGGGACGCCACCACTTGGGCTAGGTAATTGTATGCCATGTTGTACAAATCCGCAGCTATCACCTTTTTTGTCGGGATAATTAATGACATGATATACAGTTTCAGTAGCCCCGCAACTCTCGTAAATCTTACCGTCTGGCCCAAGTTGCATGGTGTAAAAAACGCTACCTATGGGGGATTGGTATCCATCATATACCGCCACAGTGTCCACACTCGCAGCTATGTCAGGGGCTTGGAGATCGTATTGTAGTACGTATTTAATTATGCCTATGTACAAGAAGCGGCCATTGGGGGATATGGCCGCACCACCTGCCGAGAAGCCCGAGTCAATTAAGTTGGGAACGGGAATGTTTATTGGGTTACTTAACTCGCCACTGCAACGGTCAAAATCAAAAATATTGATACCGGTGAATATGGAAAAGTGAGCGACCCTACTACCATCAGGCGAGGCAGCAAAGGCACCTACATCGCTGTTAGGAATAGTAATAGATGTGCCACCGCAATACAAATTGGGAAGGTAATTAAGCCCGGTATGGTCTAGTAATAATCTGTGATAGCAGTTGCTATTTGTTTTTCTGGATATTATCCACCAATCCCGACCATTGCCATGACGGACAGCAGTCATTTCCCAATTTATAAGATCATCTAAAATGCTTAAATCTCTCTCTATCAAAAGCCCATGGCCTGCATTCGCGTCCATGTCTAATAAATGATAACGAATTTGAGTTACACCAACGCTACCTCCTAAAACAGTATCAAGATATGTATTGATAATATAATATTGGTTAACGGCTGAAGGCGATTGAAAAGCAAAAACACCCTGTGTAGTAAGATGTCCTTTAGTAGCTGCGGGAGGGTAAAAATTCGTAATGTACGGTCCCCAGTTTATACTATCGGCATTTTGTATTTTTTTGTTTAAGGAATTACGGATATGAACACCGTTTGTGTAAAACAATATAGTCCCATCATTACTGGAGTAACTGGTGTTTGTACGGTAAAAATTGATTTCTAAGCTATCATAGCTCACAGCAACAGGGGTGTTATTAAAATCTAATATTGACGTTCCAAAATAAAAACCCCAACCCGTATCATAACCTATGTTGCTATTATATCCAGAAAGCCAATTGTAGTCCTCTTTTTGTGCTATAGTAGGAATAGACACAAAAAACAAAAAAGCCATAGTGCTGATTCGCACTGGATGTAAGTTTAGCTTTATCATGGAGCTATATTTAAGGTGGTGGAATATACTACACTGTTGTCTCGGTAGAGTTTGAGCAGATACAAGCCAGTTGTAAATTCATTTACGGACAGGATGTACTTCTTGTCTGTAAGTTTAATTGATCGGTCAATGATTATCCTACCGGTATAGTCCATAACTGCCAATTGTAATTCATCGGTTAATTCTTGAGTTGATTGAAGGCATACAAACTCTTTTGCAGGGTTAGGCATGAACTTAAACTGCAATGTGTTTTGAGTAGTAGTTTCTGGTTTATCGGCTTTCTCTTTTTTATAGGCAAACCCCGCTTCGGTGCAGGTAGTGAGGTCGTCATAAAGTGTATCATGAACTGTAGCTAACAGTGCTCTGGCATTGTAAACGGCTTCGCCACCTTGTAACGGGCACTTGAAGGCAACAGTGCAAATGGTAGCCCATTGAGCAGGGGTGAAGGTATCTATACCTAGCGCCAGTGTTGCCATATACACCCCGTTTATTTGCTTGTGCCACATCTCAATTTCTGTACCCGGCATAATTGCATCGTTTAGGCCAATGGCATTCTGTAAAGATGCTACCCGCTGCGATGCCAATGACATCAATAACAAATTTAGCTGGTTGTTTACATCGGCAATTTGGGTACTTAACTCATCATGGTTTTGTTGCCACATCTGTATTTGTAGCAGGGTGGCCGAACTATCTATAGTGGCATCGTTCGCTAAACTTAGCGTGAGAAGCGAATCCTTGGTTTGGTGGAGTTGTTGCAAATCGCCTTCGCCATTACCGGTAAGGTGCAGGGCATGCCGCCTTAGTGCCTCGCTGCTCGCCACATCGCCCATTGGGCTGTTGGTTTTTGCGTTGTAGAACAGCGAAGTATTAATGTCGGTGCTAATCAAATCGGTATTAGCTAGCAGTTCTTCCAACACCCTCTTTTCGTTTTGCCATTGGAGTTGCTCATCAAACTCATCAAACTCCAGTTCTTGGTTAACTACTTTTTGTTCTAGCCCGTTTAGAGTATCAACTTCATCAGTTTTGTAATTTGCGCCAACATATGGTGCGTTGCAAACATCAGGACTACTGACATCTACCTTGAACCAAATCAAACTACCTGGGTAATGAGTTATTGGCCAGAATTCGGAACTATTGTTGTGTACTTCAAACGGTAAAATCGCTGTAGGATTGCTCGGAAAATTTTCATTACGCGCTGCCCAACCTGAGCCAAAAGTACCCCACCATTTGTTGCCTCTGTGGTATTGCGCGGGCATGGTAGCTCCGCTTTCTACACGCAGTCCGAATGTGCCCGTTTGGTTAGTGGCGTTGGCCAAGCCCATTTCGTTGGTGGAAAACTGAAGATTGTTGTTGATGCCGCTAAACCTAAAACCAGTGTGAATGGTATGGCTACGGTTGCAGTTAAAGTAGGTGTTTCCGGTATTGATGCAGTCGTATGCAATAGGATAATATACCCCACCGCTTGTTTTGTTAGTTGTAGGGTTGTTAGCAGAAACGAGGTTGGAGAAAAGCCCCAGAGAATTACAGTTGAGGGATTGAATGCCCACTCGGTTGCGTAGTGGAAAATTGAGGTTTACGGTATTGTTGAAAACATTAAAATTCGGGCCATTGCAATTATGCAACAATATGCCATAGGTGCCGTAATTATTGAGAGTAATTTTATTGTTGCTAATAGCACAAGACTCGGCATTCCCATTAGAAATTATTTCAATACCTCTGCCTCCAGTGCTATCTGCGGCTACACCTATTATACTAATATCGTTACATATAATGTTTGTTGTGAGTGCAGGATCATTATTTACAAGCCAAATGCCCCGGTTGGTAATGCCTGTAAAACTATTGGATGGCGGCTGACTACATTCGTTGCCAATTTTTATTTCGGCAGTATGTGAGTTGCGAACTTCAACTCCCGTGTTGCTATTGAATGAGCAGTTAGTTACACTAATGTTTACACCTTCCGCATAGATTCCTCTTTTAGTGTTCACTGCAAATTGAGTTGCCGCTCCTAAGCCGTTTACATATAAGCTATACACTGGCTGGATGTTTTGATTAGTTGTAAGATTGATGCAAGTACCATCATGAATGCCATTATATGGGTTAGTGTAGATACGACCAATCTGATTGAAGTGGGCATTGATAACAGTAAGATCACCGTTAGTCATGATTATCCCATTTTCAATTCTTTGAAACGAGTTTTTAGTTAATCCATTTTTCCCGATTGTGATCTGTGATAAATTTTCTAAATGCATACCCGCCCAAGTTCTACGTTTAGCGTTGATGGATGCAGCATCAGGCTGTATTCCTATATTCATCATGCCTGAGTATGAGGGTTTCATTACGTTGTCGTCACATACAAATGTGTTGCCATAGAAGCCAGTTTGGTGCATAATCAACTTGGGCGGAACTCCAACTTGAAGAACCATAGGATTGAAGTAAACACCAATAAAACAACGGTCAAAAACGGTATTGTTAACACCCATACGGCAATCGTGATGCAAACGGATTCCGTACTGTGCGTCTCTTATTGTATCATAAGATGCAAAAATTTGCCCACCCGGCTCTACTTTGATTCCTTTCCAAAGTGTTTGGCAGCCCTGTAGTACAACTTTACTTGATGCTGAGGTACCACCAGTTATATATAGTTTTTTATTTTGCTTAACCAGTATCTCAGCACCTTCTAGGCAATAAAGCGTACTGCCATTCCAAAAAGTGTAATCTATATCTATTGCCAATTGTCCAACTACACGGACGTGCTGATCAGTATTAGCTGCGCTCCCCGTGCCTGTTGCTGGCAACAGTTGTCCGTTAACTATGGCATCGGTAACATTTGGCAATCCAACACCACTACCTACGGCAATACCTGCTGCGGGGGTATTTACATGGAGTTGTGTAGTCCGTGTACAGCCACCGGAATATGTTACAGTCAGTGAATAAATCCCGTATGCGTTGGCAATAATAGTGTCTGTACTACAAGGGTACGATGAACATGGTGGTATTTGATTAGATGGTACGCTCCATGTATAGCTTAGCGAGGTGAACTTAGGGGTGGCAGCAATCACCACCGAGCAATTGGTAGTTGTTTGGGAAAGCATGGGCAGCGTAACACATCCATCAAAAGCCCCTGCTGTAGTAACGGCAATTTTGCGTTGAGACAGCGTAACGCTATCGGTTAAAACCATATTGAGGTTGCAATAGCGCACGTAATTGAAATACACTTTGAGGGGTGGGATAACCGTATCGTTACACTGCGGTTGAATGTTGAAATAGAGGCAGAGTTCGCCATCGTTATTGTTTAGCCCATCGTTATGGAGCAGGGAAGCCGGTGGGGTAAACTGGCTGATGTTATGGCCACTGTTGGTGGTGAGGTTATATAGCAAGGAAGTGGTATTTGTG
>JAEUVA010000035.1 GCA_016787045.1 Chitinophagales bacterium | reverse complement strand
ATCTATGACTACGAACTCGGTGGCGGGGTTGGGGAAAATGGTGAGTTGCGGGTTGCGGGTTGTGGGTTGCGAGATACTTGTACCCAATGTATCGCACGGGGAGTTGGGCAATGCACCCAAGCGGTAGTTGGGGAAGTTGGGGACACCGGCACTATAGGTAGGTAACAATATATGATGTTGTTTAAACATACAGCTATCGCCTTTTTTATCGGGTTGCTCTATTACGTGATATACTCGCTCACCGTTGCCACAGCTTTCATAAATTTTACCGTCAGGACCAAGTTGCATAGTATGAAAGAAGCTGCCGAAGGGTGCCTGAAATCCATCGTAAATAGCTACGGTATCTACACTGGCGGCTATATCGGGGTCTTGGAGGTCGTATTGCAGTACATACTGTGTTATACCTACATAAAGAAAGCGGTTGTTGGGGGAAATACAGGTGCCTAAAGACCACCACCCTGAATCTAGCAGACCACCAATGGGAATTTGAACTGGATTACTCAATAAACCTTCACACCTATCAAAATCAAAAACGGTTGCACCTTCTACTAAAGATAAGTATGCAAATTTACTGCCGTTAGGACTGAATGCCGAAGATGTGATGTTGTTGATGGGTACTATACTACCCGTACAAACTTTGTTAGGTTGTGCATGTATTCCAGTATGGTCTATTAAAGTACGGTAAAAGCAGTTTGTTTCTCGCTGGTTGGTAAGCACCCACCAATCTCGGCCATTGGCGTGGCGGCATACGCTGATTTCTGTTCCAATACCACCGAAGTTTTCAATAATGACTTGGTTTTTGGCAAGCACTTTACCATGCCCGGCATTTTGACTCATGTCTAAAAGGGTATATAGTAATCGCTTGGGGTAACTGCCAAGAGTTGCTGATGTATCCCAAAAGGTGTGCAATAAATAATATTGCTCCGGGTTTGATGGATTTTGTAGGGCTACAATACCTTGAGGCACGCGATAACCCTTTTGTTCAATTGTAGGGTCAAATTGTACGATAAACTGCCCTTCGTTCATACCCCAACTTTCTTCCACAATTTCGTCTAACCCATTACGGATGTGTATGCCGTTGGTGTAAAACATTGGGTTGCCATCGCTATTGCAGTAACTGGTATTTGTTCTGGCGAAGTTCATCCCCAAACTATCGTAAGTGACATGCATAGAATCAATGGTAAAGGACTGAACGTTAGTTCCCCAAGGTAACCCAGCATAGCTGTCATAACCAGAAAACCATGTATAGTCTTCTTTCTGTGCGATACTTTGCGTACAGACAACCTGCAACAATATGTAAGTAAAAAGTAATGATGAGTTGTTCTTCATATAGCTATCTGATTACATTGAATGTGGATGTATAAGACAATCCATTATTGTCTGTGGCTCTGAGCAGATAAAGACCGGTAATGAAATCATTCAATCTCAGTAGGAAGCGCTTATCGTTAAATTGAATTAGTTCATCAAACATTATCCGTCCTGTAAAGTCACAAACCGATAACCGTATCAAATGGTTTAATTGTTGAGAGCAAATTAGCGCGATACTCTCTTTTGCGGGGTTAGGCATAAGTGTGAATTGTAGATTGGAATGTGTAGATTGTTTAGATGTACTTAGGTTGCGTTCTTTTTTGTAACTGTATCCATCTTCACTACAAAGCTGATTATCATCGTATATAGTATCTATAACACCGCATAAAAGCCCTCTTGCTCTATGTACCGCAACGCCACCGGCTAAGGGACATTGCAAAGCTACGTAGTACAAGGTATCTAACTGTGCTGATGAGAAGGTGTCAATGTTAGCAGCTACAGTATTCAAGTAAATATTATTAATCAAACGTAGGTTGTTCTCAATTTGCTCTGACACTTGCAAATTATTATTTGTAGCTTTAGCAGCGTTGACTGAAATTTGTGTGGCGGTGCGATGTAGTGGTAATATTTCACTGATTTGTTGTGTTGCTATGGCTTTATGTTGGGTAAGTGCAGCAATGGCAGCAATATTACCATTGGCTTCAAAGAGAGTGGTGATGGCCTCATTGAGGGAATCTTTATGCCATTGTAATTGTAGGAGTGCGTGGGCTACGTCTGTAGACGGTTGAACTGCGGTTTGTCTATGTTGCTCAGCGACAGTAATTTCACCCATTAACGAAGTTAGTTTGGCCTCATAGAAAGATGCTGCTGGGGTTCCCGGCTTACGTAATGATTCATTTCCTTGCAGCTTTTGATAAACGGCTTGTTCGTTTTGCCATATTAGGGGCGTTTCATATTGCTCAAACGAGAGTTCATCGTTTATGATTACCTGCGATATAGTATCTAAAGCAGTTTCTTCATCCTCTTGATTGTTTTTGCCTGATGAACCATAATTAGTGCTGTAACATTGGTATGAACTACCTGAGGTATTAAAGAACCAACCGTTAGTTGGAAAAGTTGATGATAGACCCGTAGAAGTTGGCCAGTAAATTGGAGAAGCATTGCTATCTACATTAAACATCATATTTGTGTACTGTAATACATTTAGGTTTTCAGCAGCAAAGCCACTTGTGTAAGAGCCGAGCCAACGATTGCCTCTATGTGCCTGTGCGTTAATTGTAGCAGTGTTTGCCACTCGTAGCCCGTAGCGGTGGCCGAATGTGCTACCCCCTGCGGATGTGCCAAATTCGTTACCTCGCACTTGGGCGAATAGGTTTGGCCCCCTGAACCTCATGCCGGTGTATAGGCCATTGGTGCGGTTGCACTCAACAAAGAGGTTGGTAGTAAAGGCAAAATCGTAGCCAATGGGGTAGGTGTTTGTGGGTATGGCATTGGAGGAAGCAGTTGGAGCAAGGTTGGCGGGGTTGCTAAACACATCGTTGAGCTTTATCATTACCGAATCGCAGTTAGTAGCTGTAATGCCCGTTCTTCTGCGTGCTACGCTTAGTAGGTTGATGGAGTTATTAAATACTTGTGTGGTGGGTACAAAACCCGTAGAGCCGCCCTTGCAGCCGTTGAGGATAATGCCATCGGTGCCGTAGGTGTTTAGGTGTATATCGTTGTGGTGTATCCACAAATTGCCAACCGGTGTATTGTTCTGTTCTTGCACTTCTATGGCTATGCGGGTGATATATGATGAGTCGGGAGAATTGTCTGCATTTCCCGAACCGGGTATGATAGTATTGTAAGAAACTTCTGTATGCAGTGTAGGGTCGTTATTCAACAAGAAAATGCCTTTATCGCGGGGCTCTATTTTGTTTCGGACTTTCCCTATTTTGATGACAGCGAGTGGCGCGTTACGCACCTCAATGCCGCGTAGCAAATCTCCGGCAATTCTACAGCCGCCAATATTTACATTCATATTGCTACTATAAACTCCCCAATTTGCACTTAAGATAAACCAGTTTACCGTATCAGGGATAATGGTATAAGTAGTGGCAGTAAGTTTAAGTGTATCGCCACCACGAATGAATAGCGAATGGGCCGGATAGCCGCCTGATATGGTATCTGTACTGGTAGCTCGTATCGCACAACCATCTAAATGACTAGCATACTGGTATCTAATTCCTGAGTTTGTAGGAGGAAGAGTGGGGGAAACAAATCCGCGCCCCATGCGATAGAAGCGGGCGTTAAAAACTGTCAAGTCACCATTAGTGATGATTACTCCGTTTTCCAGATGATCAAAATGATTACGGTCAACGGTGTTGGGTACACCGCCACCCATCGTAAACTCTGCTAAGTTTTTGAGATGCATACCAGCCCATGGGCGCATGACTACCCTCACAGTATCTGTAACCGGTTGTCCGGTAGCATTGACCATGCCATTGTATGGTATCTTGAATAAAGGAGATAATCCATCAAAACTGTTTCCTAAAAATTGTCCGGGCGTGTAATAAACGATGGGTATGGTGCCTGTAGGTAAGCTATCGGGGTTGAAGAAGATACCGACAAAGCAATGTGTAAAATTGGTTCGTTTAACGGACAATCGGCTTCCGTGATGTAAATGTAAACCGTATTGCGCATCGCGTATGGTGGCGTAGTTGCTAATGATTTGGCCACCGGCTAATCCGGTAGTGAGGTTACTATCGGCTACATTAATCCCCCTCCATAGGGTATCGCAGCCCTGTAGGATAACTCTGCGGGTGGTGGTGTTGCCGGAGAGGGTTAACGTACGCCCGCTATTGACAATAATCTCCGCACCACCCATGCAGTAGATGGTGCTGCTATCGGTAGTGGTGGCTTTGAAGGTGTAGTTAGTATCTACCGTAAGTGTGCCTAAAAGCCGGATGTGCTGCGGGGTGGTGGCAGCTGTGGCGGGTGGCAGCAAAGCCCCCGCAGCCATAGCACTACTCACGGTAGGCAGTCCTACCCCGCTACCTACGGCAATGCCTACAGAAGAAGTATTGGCGGCTAACTGAGTGGTGCGGGTGCAAAGCGGTGCGGTGCTGTAGGTAACGGTAACTATGTACGTGCCTTGCACTTGCGGGTTGATGGAGGTAACGGTACAGCTCTGCGAATTGGGGCAAGGTGCGGACTGCCCGGTGGGCACTGCCCAAGCGTAGTTGACTAACCCGGTAGGAGCTACACTGAGCGTGGGATACAAGGCACAACTTTCGGTTAATGTGAGCATGGGCAAGGTAACGCAACCATCAAAAGCCCCTGCGGCAGTAACGGCAATTTTGCGGAGCGGTATAGTTACCGAATCGGATAGGGATGTGCTGAGTTGGCAATAGCGTACATAACTGAAGGTAACTTTGAGGGCAGGTATGATGGTATCGTTACACTGGGGGTGAATGTTGAAATAGAGGCAGAGTTCGCCATCGTTATTGTTTAGCCCATCGTTATGGAGCAGGGAAGCCGGTGGGGTAAACTGGCTGATGTTATGGCCACTGTTGGTGGTGAGGTTATATAGCAAGGAAGTGGTATTTGTG
>JAEUVA010000043.1 GCA_016787045.1 Chitinophagales bacterium | reverse complement strand
AAGTACTTGAGCTGATAGTGCCAATTTGCCACAAGTTACCAATGCGTGTTTGTGTGGCCTTGCTTCGGAGCACGCGGTTGTTGCGGTCTCTGCGCTTGAGTACGTTATCATCTACCGGTTTTATTTCGGGCTTGGGTAAAGGAGGTGTAGGCAGCAAAAATGGCGCTGCGGGCGGGTCTTCGGGCTTCTCTTCCACTACCACTACATCGGGTATTACATAGCCCTCATCACTGGCGGTTACATGCTCTGTGCTGCCTTCATAGCCGGTACTGTTAGTTTCGTCTTCCATAGGGGTTAAGGTAATGTCCTAAGAGTGTCAGGTAATGGTTGGTCTAATAGTATGCGGCTGATGGAAGGGTTGTGAGTAGAATACTCAACAACAAATATCTTATTAAGACAATTTGTATCTGTTAAACTGGGGATCTCTTTTTTGTTGAGGTGCTGACATTTTCTCAGATAACTGGTTACTCCATTTGCTGTTTCTGAGTAGTAGTACTTTCCATTGACTTTATATTTATACGTACAGTGCACTGATTTTGATTCTTCAATGCTTGTTATTGTGCCGTAAGTGCGCCCAGTATCAATACCAATAATCCAATCTTTGATATTGATACAAACCAGTATGAATCCAACGAAAAGCAGTTGTAATATGATAATAACCACTCTATTGTTTGTTGTCGGCAACTTCTTCATATACCCCTATTGAGAATACAGCACTAACCATTGTAATTAGTTTTGTAACTACATCCACTGCCTCGCGCTCCGTACCTGCCATCCCGCTACCAAACAGCTTTTGGCGATATCTGGATATTATAAGTGCCACTACAGTGTTGATAGTATCTTGTTCAATGAATTTTTTTTTCAGAGAATTTAACCATCCCTTTATTGTTCATCTCAAACAGAACTTTAAACGTGTCTCTTATTATGCTAATAACCGTATGCTTTATCGTAAAACCACTGGTAGGAATGGCATCCAGTAACAAGTCCAAGTAATCCATTTTAAATGGCTCTCCTCTTACTTTGCTTTGTATAAATTGATTAACAAATTGATATGCGACATCAAATATTACTCTACCTACGGGTCCTGCGGTTGCTAACGATAATAAGAAGTAAACCATACTTTGTAGCAATGCTTCATACTTATCGCCAAACACACCCGTAGCAGCGGCTATGTTTTTCATCCGTTGTATCTTCTGTGCAGAGGTTTCATAGCCCGCTGGGGTAAATGGCTCCCACTGCTCGGTATTCTTGTTGTAATAGTGAAACTTTTCGTCAAATGTTTTTTCTACATAGGTTTGAGTGCCGTTG
>JAEUVA010000042.1 GCA_016787045.1 Chitinophagales bacterium | reverse complement strand
AAGTACTTGAGCTGATAGTGCCAATTTGCCACAAGTTACCAATGCGTGTTTGTGTGGCCTTGCTTCGGAGCACGCGGTTGTTGCGGTCTCTGCGCTTGAGTACGTTATCATCTACCGGTTTTATTTCGGGCTTGGGTAAAGAAGGTGTAGGCAGCAAAAATGGCGCTGCGGGCGGGTCTTCGGGCTTCTCTTCCACTACCACTACATCGGGTATTACATAGCCCTCATCACTGGCGGTTACATGCTCTGTGCTGCCTTCATAGCCGGTGCCGTTGGTTTCTTCTTCCATAGAGGGTTACGGTAGGGTTCTAAGTGTATCGGGTAGTGGTTGGTCTAATAGTATGCGGCTGATGGAAGGGTTGCGAGTAGAATATTCAACAACAAATATCTTATTAAGACAATTTGTATCTGTTAAACTGGGAATCTCTTTCTTGTTGAGGTGCTGACATTTTCTCAGATAACTGGTTACTCCATTTGCTGTTTCTGAGTGGTAGTACTTTCCATTGACTTTGTATTGATAACTACACGTTATATATTTGACTACAAAGAACCGAACTACTACCCCGTATGTTCGTCCAGTG
The DNA here is from genome assembly GCA_016787045.1 of Chitinophagales bacterium. Lineage (GTDB taxonomy): Bacteria > Bacteroidota > Bacteroidia > Chitinophagales > LD1 > Bog-950. The sequence goes on along the minus strand of JAEUVA010000042.1, from coordinate 733 downwards.
TCCATATCTATATAACAGTTTCGTAGTACTAAATACGAAATTGGAGTGCAAAGGACTACAAAACACAGTACAGCAAAAACAAACCTTTGACTATTGTCCGCTAATTTTTTCCTCATAAGCCCCTATGTTAAAAACAACTGTCAATAGTGTGATTAGTTTTGTAACAGCATCTTTTACTTCTTGTTCAGGTACATTTAACCCACTGCCAAACAATCTTGCTCTATAGCGATTGATGATTACAGCAACCATTGAATTTATTGTGTCTTGGGCAATGTAATTGACGCTAGTTTGCTGTGTAAGCCCTTCTTTATTCTTTAAGTCAAAAAACATCTTTATTGCATCTCTTGCAATATTTAAAAAAATGCCTTTGGGTGTAGAGTAGCCGATTGGTATTGTATCTAACATAAGGTCGAGATAATCAACTCTAAACGGCTCTCCACGCAATCTGCTTTGAATAAATTGACTGACAATCTGATAAGCCACATCAAAAACTATCCTGCCTATTGGTCCTCCGGTAGCTAAGGAGGCCAAGAGGTAAAATATGGTTTGCAACAACGCCTCATACTTTTCTCCAAACACACCCGTTGCAGCCGCTATGTTTTTCATCCGTTGTATCTTCTGTGCAGAGGTTTCATAGCCCGCTGGGGTAAATGGCTCCCACTGCTCGGTATTCTTGTTGTAATAGTGAAACTTTTCGTCAAATGTTTTTTCTACATAGGTTTGAGTGCCGTTG
>JAEUVA010000029.1 GCA_016787045.1 Chitinophagales bacterium | reverse complement strand
CATGAATGTGTCGAGCGAAATCCTGAATGCATTCAAAATCGTGGATGAAAGTATCAATAGTTCAAGTAAGAATATTGAAAACAATAATCAGGTGACGATTGCCAACTTCAAATTGGCTCTGGAAGATCCAAAAATTATTGCTGAACCTAAAAAGTTCAATAAAATCACTGCTTACTTAGCTATTGCTGAAGCCGCTATTAAAAAGGCTTCTGCTTTGGAGGCTGTATTAAATGGCTACAAACAAGAGATCATTACCCGTGCGGGTGGTATCGATCCGCATACCGGTAATATTCTTCGTGAAGATGATCTGGATGCTGCTACAGCAATTATGATTGAAGAGAAAAAGTATGGCCCCGTGATGTTGGAAAGTTTGAAGAAATTCAAAACGGAAATCGCAGCAATGGTTCCAACTGTACCTGACGATCCGACAACTGTTAAGCCCACCAATCCGGAAATGGAGAAATTGTTGCCTTTGAACTTTAATGTAAAGAAATCGGATGCAAACCCTGATGGAGATTGGAGTTTTGGTAATTTTCACATGGTACCTGCAGTTGGTGCAATAACCATCATGGATAAGTACATCAATGATGTGAAGAATTCACAATCCATGGTCATCGATAAATTATGGGCGAATGCCTTTGGTGAAAGAAAAATCAAGGAGTTAATCTTTAATGATTTTGCCCTCCTCGTTTCTTCACCAAACACATATCTCCTTCCGGGTGAAAAATATACTGCTGAGATTATGTTGGGTGCGTATAATAAAAGCTCAAATAATTTGACCATTCGTGTGAATGGACAAACTTTGGCACTGAAAGATGGTAAAGCCACTTATACTGCAACTGCTTCAGGTACGGGTGAGCAAAAGATTAATGTCGCCGCTTCTTATGTAGACGCTAATGAAGATAACGCGGTAAAAAATTATACGGCAACAGCCAGCTACTATGTTGGTGAAGCTCAGGCCACCATTTCTTTGGACAAAATGAATGTATTTTATGTTGGGGTACCAAATCCTATTACATTTTCTGCTTCCGGTGTTCCGGCAGGCAGTTTAACCTATACTGCTGAAAATTGTACCTTAACCAAAGATGCCGGGGTGAATAAGTATCTTGTCAATGTAACAACTCCCGGTCAAAAAGCTAAGATTACTTTGATCGGTAAAATGGCT
>JAEUVA010000023.1 GCA_016787045.1 Chitinophagales bacterium | reverse complement strand
TGTAACAGCGCCCGAAAAGATGTTGGTAATGGTGAATGCTTTATTAAAGTTGGTTACTGAAAATACGTACACCGCTGTATCGCAAGCCCTGACCGTGTTGCCGAAGACAGAGCAGGTAATTTGTACGGTTTGCGCAGTTGCCTTTTGGAAATGACAGAGCATGGCCAATGCAGCTACAAGGGTGTAGAACTTTGCTTTCATGAGCAAGGGGTTTGGTGGTGACGAGATGTTAGTGTAGTTCAAAAGAAAGTAAAGTTTTTCATAAATCAACTTTTTAGTGCATAAATATTTTTGGACATGGCTGATTTGGGGCTACACTTACTCTACTGCTGTAGGAGCCGGAGGGTAGGGCAGCAGAGGGCAAAATGGAAGTGATGATGCCTTTATATTAAGAATAGGCGAGCATCATCTCTTCTATTTTGCAGCAGGTTAGCCAATGGGCTTTGCCCGCTTTTTTGGATACCTGACTGCACTATACTATTTGCAGAAAACTGAAATGGCATTGCTGCCAACGTTTCGGGGGTTTGCGATGGCGGGGAGTTTTAGCACTAAACTTCATACGGAGAACTGAACTTGCACCTTGCACAAATGTGTCTGCGAAGCACGGAACCCCCGCTATCGCAAACCCCATGTTAGCGGCTGTAGTTCTCATTGTTGTCTAACCATTTTGTAAACTAATTTACCATAACCATATTCAATCATTTCTTCGTCAACGAAGATTGGTCTGTAAAGATTAATGGAGTCGCCACTAAACTTATACAAATAAACATCAAAATCACGCTCTGCTTTATAGAGTAAAATATTGTCTAAGTTGTTCTCAGGCAAAGTCCCAAAATCGGTAGTGACTGAAAAGTTTTTGTAATGTTCAAGACCGTTTATATGTCCGTCAGCTTTAAACTCAACGTTGCTTGTCGTTTGGTTCGTGTCCAACACTAAGTATTGACCTGCAAAAAGTATTTTGTTAGCGAAGTATGTAAGACCGTAGGCATAATAGTCATCCTTTGGCTGATTAGCTCGTATTTTTTTGAACGCAACTTTCTTAAATAAACTCTTGTCAGAATTGTAGATGTATAAGTTTAATGTAGTGTCAGAACTGCTTGTCTCAACTTGAATATCACAAAAGCCACCTTTATTGTTGTAGTAATAGTCAGCAATGTCGGTCTTTAAACTGTTTTTAGTTAACCCTTCGCTGAAAATTATATTAAAGCTAAATCCTTCATGATTGTTTAGTCCTGATGCAACAAATAAAGTGTCGTTGTTAGTGGTTTCAGAAAATACAATTTCGGTAACTACATTTAACTTGTCGTAAGATTTGAAAGGGGATTTTGTTTGGGTTAAATCATCAACGTAGTCCGACAGTGTCCAGACACCAGTGAAGTAAGACATAAAGTGCTCTTTCAATTTCTCGGTGTCAGGTTTTGTCTCAGAACTTGAACCTAAAGAGTTGTTGTCTCCATTATTTGAGCAACTTGTCAGAATAGACGTGATTAAAAGAATGTAAGTCAAATGTTTCATGGTCGTTTACTATAGCCGCTAACGGTTTGGGTATTGCCGAAGGCGGGGATTTTTAGCACTAAAGTTCAATCGAAGAACGAATGTTGAAGCTTGCACAAATGCCCAATCGAAGCCGTTCAGCCCCGCTTTTGGCAATACCTTGTTATAGGCAGCCATTATTTTCTGTTCGTTATGTAGTCCTGTCGGATTAAGCACTTGTCTTACGTTTTAATGTTTCAATGTCTTGAACTTGGTCGTATTCTTTCTTATGAATTTTTCTGCTTGTTATGTCAATTTTTACTGTCGATATAAACTCTTTAAAGTCAGCATTCATTGTCAATTTGTTTATTGTTTCCCAGTCAAGAGCTTCTCTATATTTTGCAGGGAAAATAATTTCAGAAGAATGTGGGTCTTCAAGATTTAACTTAATAACACCAATTCCAAATGATGTTGAAAGTCGAGCAAGTTCGTTTCTGAATTCTTCTTCTTCCGAAACTTCGGCAGCAACTAAATAACTTTCGTTTGCCCAAGATGAGTTCGAAACTGTCTGGAAGAAACTCTCTCTTAAATTCCCAAAACTTAATTCTCGTTTAAGTTCAAATGATAATAGTCGAATTGAAATATTGCCAATTGAAGAACTTAATTCATAAACTTCTTGTTTCCAGTCGTCAAGTGGAAAATAGCAACCAACGATATCAGGATGCACCCACTCGCCAAATTCTTTTTTTGAAGATTGGGAATGGTTAATTGTCTTAGTATAACAATGTAAGTGATAGTAAGCGTAATATGTCAAATAAGGGTGAAGGTCTTTCTCTAAAAAGTCAAACCGTTTTTTCTTAATCACAGTCGGCTCTTTTGAAATTGCTGTATCTGACAGGTCAAGCTGGTTTGCTTGTGATTTTAAGTAAAACTTTTTCGGTCTGCTGTCTGTCTGTGCAAAGGGAGATTTTGGGTTGTCCTTTGCGTTAACGTAAATCTGAGCACCAAGTGTCGCCCAAGGAGTTTTGCCTTCGCTGTTAAGTTGTTTGTCGTAACCTTTTTCTGTCGCCAAAGTCCAAATTTCGTTGGCAGTCAACGGTCGTTTTTCTTCTCTTAAAACCCTTTCGGCTAATTCTAAAAATGTCATACTTTTCTGTCTTTAGTTTTTTTGTTGCACTGTCGCTCTATGGTTGCCTATAACGTTTTGTGGGTTGGCGATAGTGCGGGTTTAGGAAGCGCAAAACTGTCAGCCCGCACCAAATGTATGAAAGGAAAACTACACTTCAAATTAACGACTGCACCCCGCATTTCGCCAACCCGCTGTTACCTGCTGCCATACTTTTCAGAGGTCGTCACTGTCCAGTAAATTAGGAGCTAAAGTCACTGTCCGATTAAGTGCAAACCCGCGCGCGGGCTTGCACTCTCTTTGCGCTTTTCGTGCGGTTGCAATGTGCGGGGCAAAAGCGCAAAGTGTGTGCAATTGCGAGGCTGATAGAAGGGCTGTCCTGTCACGGTGCGGATGTCGGAATACTTGTCGCGGATGTGAGAATACTAAATGCGGACGGTAGCTTTCTCGGTGCGGATTGCAACTTTCTTTTCGTAGTCGTCAGCTTTCAAAAGGCATGCGATAGCTGACTTGTCGCGGAAAGGAAAAGTCTTGGTGCGGGTGTCGACTTGCTAAAAGCAGAAGAGAGTTTTCTCCGTGCGGATGAAAACTCCCTTCGTGATGTTGTTAGTTTTCAAAAGTCGCTTGTATCAGATTTTATTATTCTACAATCAGCTTTCTTACAATCTGCAACCCATCAATTGTAAATTGTAACTGATAAATTCCGAAGGGAATATCTTGAAGGTCAATTTCTTCATTGATTGCATTGCCTACTGGTTGCAATGCTTTCTCAAAAACAAGCTGACCTGTAAGGTTGTAAATTTTCAGTGCTGCTGATTTGTTTTCAGGAAACTGTGCATAGACATTAAATGTTCCGTTATTAGGATTTGGAAAGACAGAAAAGGTTGTCTGCACTAACTCACTAATGCCTACTGTGCAGGTTATGCTTAATGGTGTTGCTGTATTGGATTTGCAACCATTTTGGTCTGTAATTTCAAGCGTATAAAAACCTGACCCATGTTGATTTGCATTTAAGTAAGCAGAATTACCGCCAACTACATTTCCGTTTAAACGCCACTTATAACTGTAACCATTTTGAATTACACTCGATGCCAACTGGCAATTAGCTCCCTCTAAAATTGTCGGCACAGGTGGCGGTGTATATTCACCAATGTTGATAGTAGCTGTGTCTAAACAGCCTGAACCATCTGTAACCGTAACAGAGTAGCTACCTTGTTGATTGATTGTAACTGTTGGTGTGCTTACTCCTGTTGACCAATTATAACTGCTAAAGGGAATATTAGTGTATAGTTGCATAGTCCCATCCGGGCAAATAGAAGGTTGAGCAGATTGAATGCTTGCATTAATGTTGGTTACAGAAACCGTAACTGAACCAAAAGTATCTCTGCAAACACCACCTAAATTTACATCTAAACTGTAAGTGCCTCCCCCTGATACTGTCAATGAAGTTCCTGTGTCATTCGGCAATACTACATCATTTTTAAGCCATTGATAAGCAGCACCTAAAACACTATTGGCATTGAGTGTAAGCGATTGACCATTGCAAAGCGTTGTATTGCCATTGTAGGTAACAATAACGGTTGGAATATCACAGCCCGATAGTTTTGCAATGAATGGGTCATAGTTACCTGATGCCGTCTTGGTGAAACTTCCAAACGTGGTTACTCCCGAAAATCTTCCTGTGCAATACAATTCATTATCAGTATAAGCAACTGCTGAAACTTCATCTAATCCGTTGCCACCAAATTGCTTTTTCCAAGTAGGCGAATAATTGATGTTGTCAACCTTTACAATCAATGCATCCCAACTTCCTTGAGGTGAAATTGTATCAGAATTAACTATCAAAGAGCTTGTAAAATATCCGCTTGCATAAAAGTTTCCATTTATATCACGCCTTAAATCGTTGCCACTATAGGGTCTATATGACTGGCTGTATATTACTGGAGTTGCAGATAGACAAGATCCTGATGAATTGAATTTGGCTAATGCGGTTACATTATTGGGCGCAGTTACATTTATACTGCCAATAGAAGTATTCGACCTTAAACTTGCTAAAACGAAAGCATTTCCATTGACATCAAGTTCCAACCCTTCTACACTTTCTGAACTTGTTGACCCAAACGACAATGCCCATGAACATTGTATTGAAGATGAGCCAACAACGAATTTGACAAGAAAAGCATCATTCCCGCCATTGCTAGTAATCAATTTGTTGTCAATAAAAGTATGGCTACCCGAAAAATTACCTATCCCAAATAAATTATTATTTGCATCTAATCTTAGATGTGTGTAGAATATATCTTCTAATTCGCCAAGTCTATGCCATACATAATTTCCGGTTGCATCATATCTCAAATAGAACATTCTTAGTCCACTTGATATTGGATATGTGATGTTGTTTATTATTACTGTATCTGCCGCAGCACCTATAAATATTGCATCCCCATTATTATTTACTACCATGTTAACTGGCGCATTTCCTAACTGATGCCTTGCCACGGTTTTAGCCCATGATAAGCTACCACTCGAAGCTATCTTTGCTAAAAATGTCCCTGTATAAGGTGGTGAAACACTATATGTAGTGCCGTCAAAATTTAATGTTCCCTCATAATTCAAGGAGAGATACAAGTTATCAGAAGCATCAAGTTCCATTGCAGGATTATTGAAAATTGTTGAGATGTTGATGGAACTGTAAATTTGCTTTGTCCAAACCAAACTCCCATTAGCGGAATACTTGCAAAGTATTATATCAAATGCGCTACCGCTTCCTAATTGTGTAAATGATGTGCTTCCTACGTTTGTAGAGCCTTGAAAAGTTATAGTAACATAAATATCACCATTTGATGCTCTTCTGATTTTACGCCCAATATCATTCGTGGCATTGCCTTCCTGTGTAACCCAATCAAACTTTGGAGATTGGGCAAATGATGCAGTTGAAAGCAATAGCAGAAAAAATAGTAGTCTGTTCATGATTTACTGTTTTATGATTTTGAATGTTTGTTTGCCTTTCAGTGTATTGATAACTAAAGAATATGCGCCTGATGCAACTTGCGAAACATCTATAGTTGCTTTGCTATCAGTGTTTTTAAATATTTCAGTGAATAAAATTTGCTTGCCTGTTAAATCATATAAGGTTGCGGAAATACTACCCTCTGTTGCTTGCATTTTTTCTATTGTAATCAGATTTGATACAGGCACAGGATATACATTAAATAAATTGATTTCTGAGCTAAATTGCGGCATACCTGTAATAGTTGAACTGGCCAATACTGCACCTCCTTTTGTAAAGGGTGGCGATGTGTTTGAACCAACATCTAAAGTAAAACCGCCAACTGTATCGGCATTAGGTGATGTAAGTTGATATTGAACTGTAATACTTCTGTCTGCATCTAATTTTCCGATATAAATAGAATCGGGCGTTGCTGTGAAATTACTATCGTGTTTAGCCAGCAAATAAAGTCCCAAAGCATTTTGGTTGCCATAATTTTTAATAGTTACACGCACCGTTTGCGTTTCGCCAAGCTGCGTTTCCTTTTTAATGTCTATGGATTGAATAGCAGGATAAGCAGGTGTTTGAAACTGGTTAATGAGATTGGCAAATTGATTGATAGAAATTCTCATGTCATTATTTGCAGTTACCATCTCCTGTGTTGCACTTACTATTTCAGGGTCTATGCTTGCATCAAGCGTGTCTAAGCATTTGGCTAAATGAATGGTGCTTAATGCCATTGACTTAACTGTTGTGCGGTTGATGTTTTGCAATAGTTGGGTAATGTATGAATTGGAATAGCCGTTTATAGAACTGTCTGCTTGCTCACCTGCTGCCATAATGTAAAGCATTGCATCACGAACTTTTAACTGCACTACATTATCCAGTTTAATCAATGAATCTAATTTGCTAATACCTTGCCAATCTTGCGAATAATCAAAATGGTCTTTTACTTCATTTGCATAACTGTTGTAAGCAGTTATGGCAGCATCTAAATCGGCAAGCGTATTACCTCCTAAAGAATCTGTTTTGAAATACACTATTGTATTGTTACTAAACTCGTAAAACTTCTTTCTATCAGCCGTGCCGCCAACACCCATACCAAAGCATGTAAGGCACGATGCGATTTGTGAAGCAGACAGGAATTGTTTTACCGTGCCAAGAAAACCCGCTAAAACTTGAAAGCCCGGTGTTACTCCTGTAATTGCCGTTGCAAAGCCCAATGCTGAATTTACCTGACTAACTGCATCACTATAAATAAGCGCATTATTCATTGAGGACATTACACCGCTATTCATGCTAGTCGCATCTTGCAATGGCGATTGTTTGGAAAAGGAAACTGCATTGTTTAGCGATTGAAAATATGTTGTATTGAGATTGGCACTTGATGAATAGCTTTCGTTTAATTCAGATTGAGAAGGATTTTTAAAAGCATACTTCAACATGCCTTTTGCTGACTTGTCATAAACTATTGACATTGGATTGAGAGCATAATAAAAAACGTTGTTATTGTTCTTTATCCTTAGCATTTGTTCTTCAACAGCACTTTGTATTTCAGATACTGCCAAAGCAGCAGATGAGTTTGGAAATGTAGAAATGTAATAGTCAAATCCGCTTGATACAAAGTCATAAGCCTTACTCTCAATAAAAGTTATCAGGTTGTAAACTATATTGCCTAAAACAGGACCCAAATTTAATGTTCCAAAACAGAATGCTTTTACTTTTTCGATTGTAAAGAAAATAGAAAAGGCAACAGATGCTGCATTATACAAACAGTAAGAGGCACGGTCTGCTACCTTGTTGGCGTTTTGATAATAACCCATCAGCATTTGTTGTGTGGCAAAAATTCTACCAACTGAATTTTTAACCTTCAAAAAATTATCATACTGAATAGTATTGGTTTGGCTTATCGTTGACTGCAAACCGCTTGTGCTAAAACCCTGTATAGAAGTATTATAAGCCGGACTTTTTTCTGTTAATACTACAGTGAGATTTTCTAATGCAGCTACTTGCTGATTTATTTGATAAAGTATTGTGTTGGGAATTACAAATGTGAGGGCAGCGCTGCTTGCATTATAACCTTGCTTGGTAACAGTGTATTGACCGTATGTAACTTCAATTGTGTAATTAGTTCCGTTGTAACCAGTGAAAGTGTATTGTCCTGAGCTGTTGGTTGTAGTAGTGTTTAATACTTGGTTGTTTGCATCTTTTAGTTTTACAGTCGCGCCCGATAAAGCGGTTTCCACAAGTTGATTGCCCGAAGGATTTGCCCCTAAATCTTTTACAAAACCCATAATACTATTTGGCACAGTAGCAAGTCCTGCGCCTGCTAAAGTGATTTTAGCAATGCCACCTGAAACATTTGTTGCGTTGCTGTTAATGGTAATAAAGCCATTGTAAGAAGTAGCCGTTGAAGGGTCGAAGCTAATTTGTATATCTTTTTGCCCTTGTGCTGAAATCGTTCCCGAAGTCCAGTTCAATAAATAACCTGTCGGGACAGTTATAGATGAAATATTTAAGGATGCATTACCTGTATTGGAAATAGTAAAGTTGTTTGTTACAGCACCCGATGAAACGGAAATACTGCCAAAGTCAATAGAAGCAGGACTTACGCTTATGGTAGGTTGAGGAACGGAAGTTCCCGTTCCACTTACGCTAATGCTTACTGTTCCTTGCGTGGCATTTGAATTGAAAGATACATTTCCATTATAACTTGTTGCTGATGATGGAGAAAAGTTAATGTTTATAGTTTGCGAACCTCCAGGTGAAACATTGAGTGTATTTTGAGAACTAAAACCAGTTGGTTTACTAATGCTGTAAACATTTAAAGTAGATGAACCTGTGTTACTGATGGTTACAGATTGCGTAGAAGTTGTTCCTATTTGTGTGCTACCGAAAGGCAGGGAATTTGGCGAAACAGAAATTGAAGCAGTTGAAGTTGAAGTGTTAGTGTTGTATACACGAATTTTAAACTGACCGAAATGATAAACTGTTACATCAAATGCCCAAAGACGAATGTAATATGTTGCATTTGGAGTGAGGTTTGAAAGTGTTAAGCACGGCATCCAATTAGGTGGATTTGACGCACTACCAACACAATGAGCATTGCAGTCAATATTACTGCTTAAAGTAGAGCAGTTTCCTGTATAAACAGCCATACCCAAATCTATAAGTGTAGAGCTTGAATAATTCGGATAATAATCTGTTTCTATGTTCACTACTCCACTTGTGGGTGCTTGAAACTTATACCAAACATCAAGTTCATTACTTCCATCACAATAAGTAATAGGCACATACGAAGTTGTCGCTCCATTATTATTGCCAATTGTCCATGAGGCACTTGCACTTGTCCCAACGCTAAGTTGTGGTGCGGAACAGGGATTGTCAGATTGTGCTAGAGAAACAGTAATAATGGACAGCAGAATTGATGCTATTATGGCGGTCTTTTTCATATCTTGAAAAGTTTGGTTATGCAATATATGAGGTTTTCATCTTGCTTTTAGTCAGGGTTATTAGGAAATGATGAATGGTAACATTTAAGGACGAACTGTCGAACGAGGGGCGGGTGGGGCAAAAGCAAATGTGAAGCAACTTTGCGTTGCCTTGTGCGTGGCGTTGCTTCTCTTTTGCTTTTGCGAAGAATAGCCAAACGGCTTTGCCGATTTTTTTTGTTTTTGTGTCTGTCACGCTACCCGTTAATTTAATGCTGCAACGAAAAATGGTTGCAGGTAACGTGAGAGGATATGCGCTGTTATTTTTGTTACCTCACTGTTGCGCTACCCATTCCGTTATATTCAAATATAACGAAGTAGCGCAAAGGCAAAAACGGGCGATTAAATTTAGGCGGAGCCGAATCGGCTG
>JAEUVA010000022.1 GCA_016787045.1 Chitinophagales bacterium | reverse complement strand
ACTGTGGACTTCAGGGCTATGCCTACTACTCCGCAACACCGCTCAACACTCCGGCATTTATGTTCCGCTTAACATCCATCAAAGCCGATTACTGACCTTATCTCACGAACCCATCAATTGCAGCTTAACGTTTCGGGGGTTGCCGTCAGTGCGGGAATTAAATGCACTAAACTGTCCGCCTACGACAAATGTATGTAAAAAGCACTACCGTTTGATTAAGCACTGCACCCCGCATTGCGGCAACCCCATGTTACCTGCTGCCCTGCTGTCTGTCCGAAGATGTGTCGTGTCGGGTTAGCACTAAACTGTCGAGCAAGGACTTTGGAATGGAAGCACTGAACTGTCGGTTAGGGGGTGCGTGGGGTATTTTTATTTTTTAGAAGGGTTGGAGAAAAAAATTGAAGTTTTTAATTGGGCGGCAGAAAAAAATACTCTCTTGCAAGTTTTGGTCTGCGGGGTGGCTGGTGCGACTTGCAAGAGTGTATTTTTTTAGTGCGTTGCCTGTCTTTCGGTCTTTGTCATGGCAACATTGTCAAGCGTAACGCAAGAATTGAAAATGGTCATGCGAAAATTGTCGAGCGTAATGTGATAAGTGAAAAGTGTCAGTCGAAAAGTATAAAGCGTAATGCGAGAATTACCGATTGTCATGGCAACATTGTCGAGCGTAATGCGAAAAGTAAAAAGCGTTACGGCAACTTTGTCAAGCGGATTGTGATAAAATAAAAACCGCCTTGCAAGTTTGTAAGTTGTCAAGGCGGCTTTATCAAAAGTCATGTGAGATTATTTTTTGCGGGGCTTAGTAAATTTGATTTTGCTTACTTGTTTATACTGTGGGCTTGTTGCTCCGAAAACTGACTTTACGTATTTTTTGACTTCCTGTGCAATGTCATACAAACCTGTCTTGGGAGCATAAAGAATGTTGTTGCGGGCAATACGTGCATTGCTGATTGCTGTCGTGGCGTTAATGACTGCGGTGTTTGTCGTTTTTAAGTTGTTGTGAAAGGTTGTAAGTGTTACCACCTGCAAGTCCACTTCGTTTGGTGCATAAGTAGGTTCTGATATTATCAACTCACCTAACTTTCCAACATTCTCAATAATGCTGTCGTAGCTTTGCTGTGAAACGGAAATCTGTTTGTCCTCCGCTGCTGTGTCGGGTGGTGTTGGTGGCGTTTCAGGTTTTGTGCCTTTACCTTTGCGTGCTCCCTGAACTTTTCTGTTTAATGTTTTGGCATCCTTAATTAACTCGTCTGTTGCATCAGTGGCTTCTAAAGCATTTACCAAACGGGTTGCTAATGGCTTTACAGGATTGAAAGCGATTTGTCGTGCATTGGTTGCATTGATGAAATTAGTGTTGGCAGAGTTTACATCTGCTACTGCATTTTCTGCATTGGTGCGAAGTGTGTTAAGCGATGGAAGTTGAATTGCAATTTTAGATGGATTGTAAGAGCCACCGTAGCCAGTGCAGAATGAAATCATGTCTTCAAAGTTGGCTACATTTTTAGCGTGTCCAGTTTCTGATGTTGATGCCATGTTGTTTGATTTTGGTGTGATTAAATTTTTGTGTTTAAAAATTCGCTTTGTGAAACTTGTAGTGCTTGTGCTATTTTGTCTAAGTAATCGAGTGTGATGTTTTTCTTTCCTGCTTCTATTTTATAAATGTATTGTCTGTCTGCTTTCACTAAATCAGCAAGCTCTTGTTGGGTCATGCCCTTCTGCTCACGTAAGAATTTAATTTTCTTACCTACAATTTGATTTGCTGTATATGTGAAAGAACTATACAAAGGAAAAATGTTTAAGTGAGATGGATGTAATCCCAATAGGACTACAAACAAAAAAGCCCCTGACAAGGTCAAGGGCTTTTTGAAATGCAGTTATGGGTTTTCGTTTCATAGTGTTTTAAAATTTATAGCTGTAGCCAATTCTGATTACTTGTGTTTCGTAATAATCGTAACCCACATAATTAAAGCCATTGCCTCTTATATCTTCTCTTGTAACCATTGTGTTTGCAAGGTCGGTAGCATTGAGGAACAACTCGCCTTTGCCTTTTTGAATTAGCTTTTTCACGCCAAGGTTCAACGCAAAGCGATGTCCGATTTTGCCTTGCGGAATAAGGTCGGGAGCTAAGTAGATAGCGGATAATTGAATTTCAAATTTCAACGGCAGATGAAAAAAGGTATTCAGCTTTGCATTGCCTGAAAAGATTTGACGAGTAGGAGAACTGTATGTTGTTTCCTGCGGATATTTGTTTAGAACTGTAAAAGCATTTAATCGGTTATGATAACCGTTCAAGTTAAGGTTGAACGAAAACAGTTTTGTAATGTCTTGCGACAAGGTTATATCTAAACCTGTGGCGTAGCTTCTGCCCGCATTTTGCATCACAGAATAAATGAGCGTAGTGTTAGGAACTATCGTCCTAATTCTTGTAATAGTTCCGTCTGCCAAACGGTGATATGCGGCTGAGTAAAAATATCCGCTCTTCCAGTTTGTTTTGTAGCCCAACTCAATTAAGTGCGTGAACTGCGGACGAAGTGCGGGGTTTCCGACCTTGATAATTTCCGCATCATCATACTTTGGAAAAATGCGGATGTCCACTTCGTTTGGTCTGTCAACCCTGCGGTTGTAGAAAAGTGAAAGTTTATTGTTGTCGTTTATTTTGTAAGCCAAGCGAACATTCGGAAACGGTTGTGTGTAGTTGTAGCCATCGGTTTTGTAGGTGGGGTGAATTGAACCCACCACATAATTTATGTTTACATACTCCACCCGCAAACCAACTTCGGCTTCAAACTTTTTGCTTTCATAAACATAGTTGGCGTAAAGTGCGGGAATAATTTCTTTGTAAGTAGCTGCACCGCCCGCTGTGGTATCTAAAGGCGAGTTAAGCCCAGGAATAAATTTCATGTTGGTAGGAATTTCCCGCCAACGAAATTTTAAACCGCCTTCAATTCGTCCGTATTTGAGCGGTCGCACATAGTCAGTGTTTATATCTACTACATGCTCGTCTGAAATTAGAGCAAACGCATCTTTGCCTGAATACGTTGGCAGAATGTTGTCGAAAAAATATTTCTCGTCCTCGCGGTGAAAGGTGTAATTGACACCTGCATTCAACACATGCCCTAATTGTTTGAACTTGTGTTGATAGACAGTAGAAGCCATGACGGTAGTTTTTAGTTCATCTTCTAAAAACTGCCAAAGGCGAAGCCGCTCTGATAAATCGGAATTGAAAAAAGGTTGGTCGCCATTGTCAATAATTTTTTCTAAACCATACAAGCCCGAAACGGTAAGCATGTTGTGGTCGTTGATATACCAGTCAATTCCCGCTTTTGCATTTGCAAAATGCGTGTTGCGGTTTCGCTTGGTTTGTTGTTTTATAATTGTGCCGTCATCATACGTTCTTGTTACAAACTCATTTTTGTTTAGCGTTTGCGTGTAGAGATAATCGCCCTGAAAAAATGCGTTCACTTTGTTCTTGCGATAGTTGAACGATAACGTAGGATTTACTTTTGGCGTGAACTGATATTGCGGACGGATGTTTGGAAGATTTTGTTTCCTCACCCACAACGAACCTAACCCTGTTGCAATTCCTGCCTTGCCGTTGAAACCGTCTTGTTTGTTTTTCTTGTAAATAATATTGATGATACCTGCGTTTCCGTTGGCATCATATTTAGCAGAAGGGTTGTTGATGATTTCAATTTTCTCAATGGCGGAAGCGGGAATGTTATCTAAACCAGTTTGGCTTCCCATTCCCGTTAAGGCGGTTTGCTTGCCGTCAATCAGCACGGTTATTTTGTCGCTACCCCGCAACTGCACTTTGCCGTCCTGCACGGTAACACCGGGCAGGTTTTGCATGGTTTGCAAAACAGAACCACCGCTTTGGCTGATGTTGTCCTCAACGGAAAATGTTTTCTTGTCCATCTTGCCGCTTATTTCATCTTGCTTGGCAGTAACGGTTACTTCGCCTAAAGTTTGAGTGGCTTCTTCTAATTCAATAGTCGGCACTTCTAAAAATTCGGAAAGCGTTCCTACAAAAAGCGATTGGCGTTTTGTGGTGTAACCAACGTAAGAGATTTCTAAAAAATAATTGTCGGGATTTACATTGGAAAGTGTAAACCGTCCTTCTTCATTGCTTACTGTGCCTGTTACGAATACGGTGTCTTTCTCTGTTTTCAAAACAACATTTACAAAAGGCAAAACAGTTTTTGCTGCTTTGTCTTTTATGGTTCCTGAAACGCTGACAACTTTAGTTTGTGCAAACGAAACTGTAAAAGCAAAAAGAAATAATGCGAGAACCGCCAGTGTTTTTCTGTGCATTGATTTACTCTTTTACTTCTTTGATAAAATTTCCGTTGCTGTCAAAAATCAAATCCGTGCCTTTAATTTCTGCTTCATAAGTTACCGTGCCTTTGGCATCGGTAATTTTTGCGGCTTCTTTTATTTTTTGCCCTGCATGGTTTTGTGAAACATATTCCTTGGCATTGGCAGGAAGTGCATCGCTGCTTATTTCAATTTCTGTTTCAATAATGTTTCCCGAAGCATCTATTAAAACGGAATAATCGGTTTCGCCAACTTCAAATTCTGCTTCATAATTTTCGTTTTCCTTTTCCCACTTTACTTCTTTGGTTTCGGGATATTGTTTTTTAAAAGCGGATTTAATTATTGCAGGAACATTTTTGTCTTGTGTTTTTTGTGCGAAGGTGAGCGATGTAATCATTGCTGCAACCGTCATTAGGATTAGCTTTTTCATTGTCTTGTTTTTTATTGAATTAAAAATTACAAGGCAAAGATGCAACCCGATTTAGAAGAAATTCTGAATGGTTAAAATGAAATTGAAAAAGAATGAAGATTGTCGAAATAGCTGTAAGCTATTGTCCAGTTATTGATGTCGGCAATTTTTTTGACGATAGATAAACCTAAACCTGTTCCTTGTTCGGATGGATTTACTTTTGAAAACCGATTGAATAATTTTTCTTGAACCAAGGCAGTTGTTTGACCTGTATTTGAAAAGGTAAGAGAACGGTTGGAAAGTGTAACTACAATTTTGCCGTTTGTAATATTATGCCTGATGGCATTTAGAAACAGGTTATTGATTAGCACTTCAGCTAAAACAGCGTTTGCTTTTGTTTCGAGTGTTTCTGACAGGTTTGTTTCTATTGTAATGTTTTTTGCTTTTGCCTGTTCTGCAAAAAAGTCGGTGTGCTTTTCAATCAATTCATTCAATGAAACGGTTTGCTTATCGCTATAACTTTCATTGTCAATTTTAGAAAGCAAGAGTAAATTTTTGTTCAAACGATTTAATCGAGAAACGTTTTCGTTTAATGAACCTAAAATTTCGGACTGCTCTTTCGTAACATCTGAACGCTGTATGATGGTATCTATCTTTGCCTGAAAAACTGCTAAAGGTGTTTGTAGTTCGTGGGCTGCGTTTTCAATAAACTCACGTTGGCTTTTGTAGATAATGATGTTTCTCTCAATCAGTTTTTCAATACTGTGATTTAAGCGGTTAAATTCTTCAATTTCTGTTTCTCCTAATTGTGGCTGTTTGTTTTTGTCAATTTCAAATTCTTCTATCTGTTGCAATGTTTTGTAAAAAGGTTTCCATAGCGTAGCAGATAACTTACGAGTAATAACAAAAAGCCCTGCAAGCAAAATGAAAATGACGGCAATGAACAAAAGAGCAATGCTTTTCATTAAATCTTCCGTTTCCACTAAGTTAATTCTTGCTGTGTAGGTGTAGGGTTGTTGCTGAATGGTAACAGGCGTATTGAGTTCTCTGTATGGTTCGTTCTCGGCATCTAAGGTGTCGAAGTAAGAAGTGTAAAACAGTGTGTCTTTGGCGATGTTATTGAATGGTTCAATTTTTACGTTACGGTTGTATTTGTTCCAGTTGGGGATTTCGGAAACAGTTAGCGTTGGCAACGAATATTTAAAGAACTCGTTCCTGTGGAGTATCAGCGTTTCGTCTGTTTCCTGCATGTATAAACGCTCTGTGATGTAATAGAACAATGGAGCAGACACGCTTAAAACCAACACTGAAAAAATGAGGTAAGCCCTTGAAGTTTTATGTAGAAGTTTTTTAGTCATGCTGCCATTTGTAACCTAAGCCATAAACGGTTTTGATGTAATCGCCACTGCCCGCCTCATTCAGTTTCCTTTTCAAATTCTTTATGTGTGCGTAAACAAAATCATAATTGTCCAGCATGTCCGCCATATCACCTGAAAGATGTTCTGCAATGGCACTTTTTGAAAGCACTTTGTTTTTGTTTCCAACTAAGTAAAGCAACAAGTCAATTTCTTTTTTGGTGAAATCTTTTGGTGTGTTGTTTATACTTACTGTTTTTGAAAGGATATTGATTTCAATTTCGTTGAATGTAATAATGTTGCTGCCTTTGAAATTTTTTCGTCTGATGAGTGCTTGTATTCTTACAAGCAATTCGGATAAATGAAACGGCTTTGTCAGATAGTCGTCTGCCCCAAGATTAAAACCCTCTATGCGTGTTTCTAAAGTTTCTTTTGCGGAAATGATTATCACGCCTTCGGTTTTGTTTTGTCTTTTGAGTTCTTTCAGAATTTCAAAACCGTTGCCGTCAGGCAGCATCAAGTCAAGTAAAATGCAGTCGTATTCGTAATAGGAGATTTTGTCAATAGCCGTTTTAGCAGTCGCAGCTAACTCACATACAAAGGCATTACCTGTCAGGTAAGTTTGTATGCTGTTTGCAAGTTGCTGTTCATCTTCTATAACCAAAATTTTCATCGTGCGAATTTACCGATTGAATTTTGAATACTTTCTGAATTGGTGAAGCATCGTATCAGTAATTGCAATAAAAAGAACAGCCCCGTTTTCGGGGCTGTTTGTTTTTGGGCTGTTTTGTCTTTACAGTGCGTGGCGATTGCACTCTTTTGGCTTTGCCTTTGGGTCGACTTCGTGCGTTGGCAGGCAAAGACAAATGTGTGCAATGTGCGTTGGCAATAAAAACTTCAATTTTTTTGAGCGGGGGTAAAAAATAAAAATACGAAGCGGGGGTCTGTCGGTGAAAAGGGCGTTTCCTAAAGTCGGTATTTGCCTTTTGTCTGTCAGAAAAAAGCACTGAACTTTGGAGTTAGCAGAGAATTTTTAGGGTTGCAGGTAACGTGAGAGGATATGCGCTGTTATTTTTGTTACCTCACTGTTGCGCTACCCATTCCGTTATATTCAAATATAACGAAGTAGCGCAAAGGCAAAAACGGGCGATTAAATTTAGGCGGAGCCGAATCGGCTG
>JAEUVA010000045.1 GCA_016787045.1 Chitinophagales bacterium | reverse complement strand
CCCCAACTACCGCTTGGGTGCATTGCCCAACTCCCCGTGCGATACATTGGGTACAAGTATCTCGCAACCCACAACCCGCAACCCGCAACTCACCATTTTCCCCAACCCCGCCACCGAGTTCGTAGTCATAGATTACGCCACCGCAGCAGATTGGAGCAAAGGCGAGTTGCAATTGTATGTGTATGATACCAAAGGCGCAGTAATACACGAGCAACCCCTTCCCATGTACAGCGGCTTCCAAAAAATCACCTGCACCCAGTGGCCAATCGGAGTTTACCAAGTCACCATCAAACGCGGAGAAACAACAATAGCCACAGGCAGGGTAGTCAAAAATTAGAGCCACTTGCGGGGGCTGCATTGTCCCCTCTATTAGAGGGGGTGCGCAGCCATTAGCCAAGCAGGGTGTGTTGTATTCCTCTTTTCCCAATAAGCAACAATATCCACAGGCAGAGTAGTCAAGCAATAACTATATTCCCCATGCTCCTACGCGGTTCTGCATTCCTCCCCTCTCCGAGAGGGGAGTGTGTGAGCAAGAGGCGCAGCAGGGGTGTGTTGTATTCAGTCCTCCCTTCGTTAGGAGAGTTTCATTCCTCTTTTTCTAATAAGCCACAATAGCCACAGTAGTCAAACAATAAATTTTTCTATGCGGCTCATCATCACCACCGCCCTTGAAGAAACAGGCGTCAAAAAAATCGGGCAACGGAGCGTTAAAAACTAAAAGGTGTTTGAGCTTGCAAAGCCACTGCGTTGGCGAGTTCTTTTAGTTTAGCGAAGTGAACCGATTTTTAGCCCTGTTTCTTCACCGGCTTGAACTTTTCGTTCTTTTGGTTCAAGCCAAAAGAACAAACTTACCAAAACAAAAAGCCACCGGCCAAGCAGGCCTGCCCCTAAATCGCTTCGGGGGCTGTGTTGCATTCCCAAAATAAAAAAGAGCCGCTCCACCGAGCGGCTCCAGCACCTTAATGGCCTTAGTGTACTTAGTGGTCATTTCTTGCATTCTATACACCTATGCAATGCGGTCATTCCCTGCATACCTATGTACCCTATGTTCCTATGCGGTTCCAAAGCATTCAAAACAAGAGCCGCTCCACCGAGCGGCTCTCACATTTCCTCAATGCCCTTAATGTTCTTAGTGGTCAATCACTGCACCTCTACGTTTTCTATGTGCCTATGTGGTTCCAACTGCATCACCACCTTTACTGCGGTTCTTACAACACACAACAGGCAACACACAACTGATTACTTCCCAAACACCACCCGCCACTCCCCGCTCACCGGCCCCACATTCTGCACATTCAAAAAACGGTTCACCTCATTCAACCCCACCACAGCCGCAAAATCATCCACCGTCCTCGTCACCGTAGTCCCCACCGGCACATCCAAATAAATCATTCCCGGCCCGTTAGCCACATTATCCGTAGCATAATACCGCATCGTACTACCCACACTACTTGCCGCCACCTCCACCACACCATCCCCCACCGTATCAATATCAATATTCCCAATCTGCCCCATCGCCAACGCCCCCGAACGCTCCACAGAGCCACCATACTCCGGTGTACTCACCAGCGCCAAAATCCGCTCCCACGTAAACCGCTCCCGCACCGAAGCATTATTCCTAAAAATATGCTTCCCGTCCTCCATCATCACCCGCCCATCCGCATAAATGGCATTATTCGCCTCAATCTTCGCATCCGTCTCCTGCTGAGCATCCTGCCGCGCATCCATAAAGGCCGCATACACCTGCTCAAACTCAGTAGCAGCAGTACCAAAACTC
>JAEUVA010000024.1 GCA_016787045.1 Chitinophagales bacterium | reverse complement strand
GGGTGATGGTTGCCGATGAGGTACTGCTGCAATTGTTGGCATCGGTTACTGTTACGTTGTAAATACCCGCTGCTACATTAGTACGATTGGCTGTAGTAACTCCGCCATTCCACAAATAGCTGTATGGTGTGGTGCCGCCAGAAACTTGTGTGGTAATGCTTCCCGTATTTGCACCAAAGCAAGGTGCGTTAGTTACTACCAATGTATCAATAACCAACGGTGCGGCCGGTTGTTGAATTGTAGCCGAAGTAGATGCTGTGCAGTTGTTATTGTCAGAGGCGGTAATAAAATAAGTGCCGCCCATCATATTGGTGCGATCTTCTATTGTAGCACCATCACTCCACAAATATGTGTATGTTGGGGTACCGCCTGTTACGTTAATGTTGATACTGCCATTGCTATTTCCATAACACAAAAGTGTAGAGGCGGATGCTACAGTTACACTTAGTGCAGTTGCCGGTTGATTAATCACCACCGAGGCAACAGCGGTGCAGCCATTTACGTCTGTGGTGGTGGTGGTATATGTGCCTGCACTGAGCGATGAGCGATTGCTGGTAGTACTTCCATCATTCCATACATAGTTGTAAGGCGATGTTCCTCCTGTGGTAGCCACTAAAATGGTTCCATTATTTCCACCAAAGCAAGATACATTGCTTGCGCTAAGTGTAGTGGACAGCGGGGTAGGTTGAGTAACCGTAGCTGAAGCAGTAGCACTGCATAGTTTATTATCTGTAACTGTTACGGTATAGGTACTTGCTGATAGATTAACTCGGTTTTGAGTGGTAATGCCGCCACCCCAGTTGTAGGTATATGGTGATGTACCACCCGAAACGGTTAAATCAATGGCTCCATTATTTAATCCGTTACATGATATGTTTGTAACATTTAGCACAGGAGCTAATGGGCTTGGCTCATAAACTAAAATAGATGAAGTTGTAGTACAGCTATTAGCATCGGTAATAGTAACTACATAAGTATTGGCCGGTAACGCGGTAAGGTTTTGCGTAGTAGCTCCGTTACTCCAAGCAAAAGTGTATCCAGGTGTTGCTCCGCTTACACTCAGATTGATAGCACCATTGTTTCCACCATTACAAGATACCGTAGTAGTGGTATTGGTTACTACAAATGGTGTTGGTTGAGTAATGGCTGTAGCAAATGAAGCCGAACAGTTGTTAGCATCAGTTACAGTTACTGCATAACTGCCCGGAGCAAGCGAGGTTCTGTTTTGTGTAGTAATACCACCACCCCAATTAAAACCGTAGGGGGTTGTGCCGCTAGTTACATTCAAAGTTATTGAGCCGCTGCTTACCCCATTACACAAAATATTATTCACCACAGGAGCTATTACCGGTTTAGGATGTACAGTTACGCTTTTAGTGATGGTATCTGTACAAAATCCGCGATAAACAATATGCTGTACATTGTAGATACCTGCGTTAGCAAATACATACGATGGACTTGGCATAGCCGATGTATCACCGGTGCCAAAACTCCAGTAGTGAGCTGTTAAATTGTTTGAACCTGCGTGGGTAAACACCATGGGTGCAGCAGGTGCGCATGGGCTTCCGCTAAAATTGAAGTTAGCATTGGTATTGTTACCGGATAAGCCAACTGTTACACTTGAAGAAACTGAACAGTTGTTGGCATCGGTTACTGTAACTGAAATTGAACCAGGTGCTAAACCATTAAGCGTTTGCGAATTTGGCCCTCCGTTGCTCCATGTAAATGTGTAAGGTGCTGTGCCAGAGTTGTTGGTTACAGCAGTAGCAGTACCAGTTGGATTAAGACAAACGCTAGTACCGCTGTTCATGCTCAGCGTTAAGGCAGTAGGTTGTGAAATTGTGATAGCAGCAGTAGCTGTACATAGATTAGCATCTGTGGTAGTAACAGTATAGTTGGCAGCGCTAAGTCCGCTGCGGTTTTGTGTAGTTACTCCATCATTCCATATAAAACTTAGTGTACCGGTACCACCGCTTGCTGTAGTAGTGATTGTACCGTTATTTCCTCCATTGCAACTAATATTTGTTTTTGTTAATGTAACTGATAGGGCAGTTGGTTGATTAATTGTAGTAGTACCCGAAACAGTACAAGATTGATTATCGGTAACTGTAACGCTATATGTACCGGCTGCAATGGCGGCTCGGTCTTCGGTAGTAATACCACCACCCCAGTTAAAAGTATAAGGAGTAGTGCCACCGTTTGCCGTTAAGTTAATGCTGCCCGTGCTGGCACCATTGCACAAAACGTGTGTGTTGCTAAAAGATACGGATAATACCGCAGCGGGTTGGTTTACCGTTGCGGATGACTGCGCAGTACATCCTTTGCTATCGGTAACTGTAATAGTAAAAGTACCAGATGCCAACGCGCTGATGTTTTGTGATACTCCACCATTGTTCCATGCAAATGTGTATGGAGACGTGCCTCCACCAATAGCTGCACTCACCGCACCAGTGCTTCCGCCAAAACAGGATACATGAGTAGGTGTTGTATTTACGCTGAGTGCCGAAGCCGGCTGAGTAATGGCTGTGGTATTGCTAAGTGTGCAACCTGAGTTGTCAGTTACAGTAACGGTATAAGTACCACTTGTTAAACTGCTACGGTTTTGCGTGGTGATGCCTCCACCCCAGTTATAGGTATAAGGAGCAGTGCCTCCATTTACATTGATATTGATAAATCCATCATTTCCTCCAAAGCAACTTACTTGACCAGTAATTTTTGTAACAGATAGTGCGGTTGTGGGTTGAGTGATAGTGTTGGTAGAAACCGCTGAACAACCGGCTGCATCTGTTACCGTAACTGAATATGTGCCAGCTACTAAGTTGGTGCGGTCTTCGGTAGTAACACCACCGCCCCAATTGTAGTTTAAAGGTGGGTTTGATGTAGAAGCGGTTACATCAATGGCTCCGGTATTTGCTCCAAAACAAAGCACATTTGTGGCTGATGAAGACAAGGTGATACCCGAACCTATTTGAGTAACATTTACCGCTTGAGATGCAGTACATCCGGCATTATCAGTAACGGTAACTGTATAGGTACCGGCTACTAAGTTTGTACGGTTTTGTGTAATGATGCCTCCACCCCAATTGTAGGTATATGGAGCGGTACCACCACTTACAGCCAACGAAATGCTTCCATCGTTTCCTACCGCACAGCTCGCATTGGTTACACTTGGTGAAATAGCGATAGCAGTTGGTTGAGTAATAGTTCTGCTTCCTGCAGCAGTACAACCTTTATTGTCAGTAACAGTAATTTGATAAACTCCGGCAGCTAGTCCGGTACGGTTTTGTGTGGTTGTTCCATCGTTCCATAAGAAGGTGTATGGCGAATTGCCACCGGTTATTGTGGTGTTGATACTGCCGGTGCTTCCACCGTTACAAACCGGATTTACGGAGGTAAACGAGATATTCAACACTGCAGGTTGTGTAATGCTGTATGAAGCAGTAGCCGTACAAGCATTCGCATCTGTAACGGTTACAGTAAATGACCCTGCTGTAAGGTTAGAGCGATCTTGAGTTGTAACTCCACCGGTCCAGTTGTAGGTGTATGTACCAGTACCACCCGATACTGTCAAATCTATACTGCCGTTGTTACCACCATTGCAACTTACAGGAGTAGCTACTGCCGATAAGTTAAGTGCCGTAGGTTGTGTTATAGTAGAAGATGCCGTGGCTGTACATCCACCGGTTGATGTAACTGTAACAGTATATGTGCCTGTGGCCAATGCAGCTCTGTTTGGTGTGGTTATTCCCCCACCCCAGTTGTAACTGTAAGGCGAGTTGCCACCGGTTACTGTTGTAGTAATTGCACCGTTGCTTCCGCCATTACAAGAAATGTTTGTGGCTGTATTACTAACTGTAAGCACCGCAGGTTGGGCAATAGTCGCAGTCGCAGTTGCGGTACATCCGTTGGCATCGGTTGCGGTAACTGTATAGGTGCCTGCAACTAAAGATGTACGGTTCTGTGTGGTAATACCACCTCCCCAGTTATAGGTGTAAGCCCCAGTACCACCGGTTACCGTAGTGTTAATACTGCCTGTATTGCCGCCATTACAAGCTACATTTGTAGCAGCAAGCGATATATTGATAGCCGTTGGCTGAGTAATATTTACAGAGCGAGTGGCTGTACATCCGTTAGAATCGGCCACAGTTACACTGTATGCTCCGGCTGTTAATGTAAAAATATCTTGTGTGCTTATCCCGTTACTCCAAGAGTAAACATATGGTGCTACACCGCCACTTACACTTAAATCAACTGAGCCGGTGTTACCACCGTTACAAGACACATTTATTTGTGCAGATGAAGTAGCTAATACCGGGGGTTGAGTAATGGTTACCGTACGGGTGGCTGTGCAGCCATTGAAGTCTGTTATAGTTACGGTATAAACTGCTGCTGATAGAGTGGCAATATCTTCTGTAGTAGCGCCATTGCTCCAACTGAAAGTATAGGGAGCAACTCCACCGTTAACAGTTAGATTAATACTCCCATTGTTTAACCCATTACAAATAATATTATTTTGTGTTGCTGTTGAAGTAAGCGCTGCTGCTGGTTGTGTGATGGTGTAAGATGCAGTAACTGAACACCCTACCGTATTGCTGGCAGTAACTGTATAAGTGCCAGCTGCAAGGTTGGTGCGATCTTGTGTAGTAACTCCACCGCCCCAGTTATATGTAAATGGAGCATTACTACCGGTTACTGTAATATCTATAGTGCCATTGTTTGCACCAAGGCAAGTTACATTAGTGGTTACTCCCGTGATATTTAAATTTGAAATAGTAACTGTTCTGGAAGCAGAGGCCGAGCATCCAAAATTGTCTGTAGCTGTAACAATGTAGGTACCACTGGTGGCTACTACTGTTGTTGGTGTAGTGGCTCCTGTACTCCATAAATATGAGTAAGGAGATTGTCCGTTAGTTGGAGCCGAAGTGAGCGTAACTGTACCTCCATTACAAATAGTGCCTGCCGGTGTAGCGTTTACAATATTTGCTGGGTTGCTTACATAAATGGTCTGCGAGGCGGTTTTAGTGCAACTACCCCAAGTCATGGTTACAGTATAAGTAGTGGTAACCGTTGGTGTGGCAATAGGATTTTTAACCGTAGCACTGCTTAACCCTGCTGCGGGGCTCCAAGTGTAAGTTAATCCACCATTGGCATTGAGCTGTGCAGATTGGCCGAGACAAAGCGTACTGTCACTTACTGTAATTGAAGGAGGTATATCATCGCGAATAGTTATGCTGGCGCTGCTCGATACAGCACCTGTACAAGGGTCCAGCACAGCAAGTGTTACGGTTTCCGGAGCTTCAGTTAACCCATCAGCAAGTGGCGTAAGCGGAATGGTTAATGTAGTTTGCCCCGCAGGTATCATTACAACCGCAGGTATAGTAGTATAGTCTGTGCCATTGGTTGCAGTGCCACTGATAGCAAGATTTACAAACACATCTGTTTGTTGAACCTGCGAAAGTGTGAGCGTAAAAGTGCCATTCACACACCCTTCATAAGCACTGGAGAAACCCGCATACTGTAAGGCAGATACTGCAGATACCGAAATGGGGTTTGAAGTAAATGAATACGCCTCCAAGAAAACTCCCGAGTCATATATCCGATCGGCCACATCGGCTATCGCTATTTTTAAATGATAAGATTGGCAGGGTGTTACGGCTATTGTGGCTTGCAGTACATGCGTTTGAGCGTCATAAACAATAACCGGATTTACTGGTGATAGGTTGTTCTTATATAACGAAGAGTATGCCAAAGATTGGTTGCTACCCGAGCAAGTACCACCACCCGCATTTGCACCGGGCACCCCGGCATTTATCGTATTGATAGCAACAGGCAAATTCGTATTTGGAATAATAGCAATATTTTGGTTAGTATAATTGCCGCCACCCGGTTTTGGACCCGATATAAAAAATCCAAACACATCATTAAACTGCGAACACACCCACTCCGGATATTCTTCTGAGGCAAATACATAATTGAAACGCAGTAGTGGCCCTTGAGGTACAATATCAAATTCTAAAACACATGGGTCATAAATAGTTCCACCGGTAAGGGTAGAAAGCTGAGCATCTCCGGTAAGCGTAAATTGTGTAGAAGCGAAATTGTTAGCCGGCTGAGAAATATTGGTTACATTACCACTGGCCATCACCACACCACCGGTCAATCCTAAGTTACTGCTTACATTGTTAAATGTGCCCGTACCGTTGTTTGCACAACTTTTCGTGTAATTGGTAATCGTAACACCAGTACCTGCCAGTAGCTGTGAGAGTGTTTGTGAGTTACTGTTCTGGATTATGGTTACCTGTGCAGTTGCCTGTAGTGCGGCCAGTGCTACTGCCAACATGATTACGGCTTTGTGCCAGCCGCCCACTTTCGGTCCTTCTTCCGAAAGCGAACATGTTTTTTGAAAATTATTCTCGTACCTGTGATTCATGTCGGGGCGTTAATATGTAGCGTTTACGTGTAGTTCCTGAAAAAGATACACCCCGGCCCCTGTTAATTGCACTTATTTTCCGACTTTCCGACAACCAGCAAATTTTACTTGCCATCGCCAAACTTTCTTTCACAAAAATTGTCTGCCTTTGAAACATATTTCGCTTACTTTCGTTTGAACACAAACCCTTTTGGCGGTGAAAAAATTGTTTCCATTGATGCTCTTGTTTGCTGTGTTGTCGGCCACAGCACAAGATGACGAGTTACCGCCACCCAGCAGTAAACCTCAAACACAGGGCAATCAGCGCCCGCCTGATGGTGATTTTCAGGGTTTTACGACCAAAAAAAAGGTGGATTTATCCAAGTTTATTATTGAGCCAAACTTTAACCTTTCTATTGGTCAGGGCCGAATAGATGTGGGGCTTTCACCGTATGTAGGTTACCGCGTTTGGGAACCCAACAAAAAAAGAGGCACAGGTATAGGGCTGTATGCAGGTGGCGGGCTTACTTATTTCTACACCGGTTTCCGCAACATCCAGTTTACCGATAACACCGGCAAATCTTACTTTGCCAATGCCAATTGGCACACGTTTGGGGGTGGCGCATTTTTGCAATACAACATTTGGAAGGGTCTTTTTGCGCGCGTTCGTATGGAAGTGCTTCACCGTAGATTAGATGATTTTTACAGCGGCAGTGTAAGCGTGCAGGTGAATCCACAAAACAATACTTACAAGGTCATCATCCCCAAAATAGACAAAACCATTCCTGCCCTTTTGGTAGGTGCCGGATACAATCTGTTGCAAAGCCGCAACTTCTTTTTCCCCCTTATGGTGTCTTACAATGTACTGCACCCGTTTACCTCTCCTTCGCAACGCGCCTATTCCATTTATCCCCGCGGGTTAGTGGTACAATTAGGGTTCATCAATATTTTTTAACCATCTGTTTCAATGCGATTTGGAGTAGCAGGCAAATTGCTTTGCTATGTTATTTTCGCGGCTCAATTTTTACCTCATGAGCAAAATAAAGGTAGGTTTAGTACAAATGAGTTGTGTGCGGGAGCACCAACCCAATTTAGATAAAGCCATAGCCGGCATACGTGATGCGGCTGCTAAAGGCGCGCAGATAGTTTGCTTGCAAGAATTGTTTACCTCCCTGTATTTTTGCGATGTAGAAGATTATGAAAATTTTAAGCTAGCAGAGCAAATTCCCGGCCCTAGCACCGATGCACTAAGTAAAGTAGCCAAAGAATTGGGCGTAGTCATTATTGCTTCTTTGTTCGAGAAACGTACCGAAGGATTGTACCACAACACTACTGCCGTGCTCGATGCCGATGGCTCATATTTGGGCAAGTACCGCAAAATGCATATTCCGGACGATCCGGCATATTACGAAAAATTTTACTTTACTCCTGGTGATTTGGGGTACAAAGTTTTCAAAACAAAGTTTGCCACCATTGGTGTATTGATTTGCTGGGATCAGTGGTACCCTGAGGCAGCGCGTATCACTTCGCTGATGGGTGCGGAGATACTTTTTTACCCCACTGCCATTGGTTGGGCTACTGCGCAAGACGAAGCCACCAATCAAGAGCAATACAACGCCTGGCAAACCATGCAGCGTGCGCATGCCGTGTCAAACGGGGTGCATGTGGTTAGTGTAAACCGGGTGGGCTTAGAGCAAAAGGGAGCTATGAAATTTTGGGGTGGAAGTTTTGTGAGCAATCCGT
Organism: Chitinophagales bacterium; assembly: GCA_016787045.1. GTDB lineage: Bacteria > Bacteroidota > Bacteroidia > Chitinophagales > LD1 > Bog-950. The sequence goes on along the minus strand of JAEUVA010000024.1, from coordinate 91,682 downwards.
TCGGAAAATTAGAGTACCTGGCTTCGCATGATGATGAAGAGAATGCAGTAGTAGAAATTGATTTAAAGAAAACTGACTTTTACCGCACACATTGGCCTTTTCTGCGCGACCGCAGAATTGATTCCTATCAACCAATTACCAAACGGTATATTGATGGTGATTAAAAATTGCTACTGCTTAGCAAACACATATAACAACGCGCCATTGCAAAGCAATGGCGCTGCTTTTTTCATCACTTCATTGGGTAGTGCGGGGCAGCCAAAACTGCGACCAAGCCGACCATGGGCAGCAATAAACGCCTCCGAAACATAATCGGCTCCGTGAATAATAACTTCGCGCTGGCGGGCATTGTGGTTCACCCCTTTTTCTAAGCCCTCTAATAAAAGTGCGATACCATGCTTGGGACTTTGAATCACTTCTCCAATCTGATAAAAACCCAAGCTGCTTTGCAGTGACTGCGGCTGATTAGAAAATGTGGTAGCCATTAGCTCTCCGGAGTTTTTACCGTGTGCAACCAAAGATTTGAGTAACACTTCACCCTTTTGCATGTCTATTACAAAAAATCTTTCTTGGGTGGATGGTTTAGAAAAATCGCAAACCGCAACGATAGTTTTTGCCGGACTATATTGCTTTACCCCCTGTACTGCCCGTTGAAATGCTTCGTAACTTAACACGCCTTTCAGACCGGTTTTTATGTACAGTTCTTTTGTAATAGATGTAAGCGCATCATTACTGCTCACTACTTCTTCCGGCAATGTTTTTTTGATACCTGCCGAAACACTTAGCAGCAATACCAAACACAATATAGCTACACGTTGAATCATACTGCTAAAGACGAACTACTCCTTCACTAATTTTACGCTAAAAGTTCCCTCCTGCGAAACTAATTTCAGGTGATAGATACCTGCACTAAGCTGGCTGGCAGGTATAGTGTAGGTAACACTTGGCAGTAATAAATAATTTGTCCAAACTACCTCGCCTAGATTATTGTAAAGGGCTGCCGTAGCATTTTTCTGTACCGCTACATGGTAAACATCTTTAGTTGGGTTTGGATAAATTTTAACTCCTAAATCTTTCAATTCGCTTAAACCTATTACTTCAACATTTCCCACATTTACGCTGGTAATAGAATTGCAACCGTTACCATCGGTTACGGTTACATTATATATACCTGCCGGGAGGTTAGAAGCAGTGGCGGTAGTTTGCTGCGGATTGGTGTTCCATTTGTAGGTATAGGGTATGGTACCACCACTCACGTTTACCGTGGCTGAACCAAGAGCTGTATTATTAGTATCGGGCAATACAGTGGTGCTGAGCGTAGGTGGAGAATACACCAAAACCGCCAGATTCTCTATCAAGGTATCGCTGCCACTGGTATTGGTGGCTACCAAAGTTACATCGTAGTAACCAGCAGTAGTATAAAGCACAGTAGGGTTCAAATCGGTAGAAGTAAGCGGATCTCCGCCCTGAAAAATCCATTTTACCGATGTGGCATTACATTCGCTTTCGTTGGTATATGTAACCGAGTAGCCGGGGCATACACTCAGCAGGTCTTGCGAAAACTTAGCTACCACCGGTGTTACAGTAATGTAGCCGGTTTGCGTCATCGTATTATTTCCGGAAAGGTTGGTTGCTTTAAGTGTTACTGCAAAAGTACCGGGTGTATTGTAGGTTATACTCGGATTTTGTTGTGTAGATGTACCCGGAGTACCACCCTGAAATGTCCACTGCCACTGATTGGGGTTATTGCTGCTCAAATCGCTGAATGCAATTTGCTCACCGGCACATACCTGCGTAGCACTCGCTGCAAAATTGGCAATTGGCGGTATGCCGCTGGTAGCCGTAGAATCAATTACTCTGAACAAATCTAAGCCGCCCTCTACCAAATGTCCGGTAGGTGAGTCAAACGTTCTTACTCTGAAATACACGTTGTTTCCGGGGTTACTGATATAATCTTTTATTCGATAGCTTCTGCTCAACCACTGATTACTGTTTGCCCCCTGCCCTACTTTATCTATATCTATCACTTGTGTGCCGTTCACTAAGGATACTACTAGTGAATCATCAGGAGTGCCGCTTCCGCCATTATTAAAAAACCATCGGTAGTAGCGCACTAGTGGATCTGTGTAGTTGCTCAAATTCATCACCGGTGAGGTGAGGGTGGTAGTGCCTCCATCCACATCATCAGCACCGGCTTGGCCGCCTGCGTTGCCGGTTACAAAGGCCTGTGTGCCGTTATCGCCTGTTACATCTGCACCGGGGTTGCTTTGGTAGGTTACGTTGTTGGCAGTATAAGTAGTACCTACCGGATTACCACGCACCCAAGCACCTGATGTTGCAGTGGTACTTACCGTCCAGTTGAAGTCAAATATAAAATCATCATAATATCCAGAGTCTAATGCAACTACAATTTGCGGTGTGGCAGGCGTAAATGCCTGTGAGGGCAAATAGCCGGTTACGTATCCCCATTTACCGGCATACACGTTGTAGTTATTCTGTTGCAAATTGGCAATGGTAAAATAGCCATTAGCATCTGTGGTAGGTGTATAATCCGAGGGGCCATCAAACAATACCTTGGCATTTGCTATTCCTTGGTTGGTGCTTGCATCTACTACCCTACCGGTGTATGAAAAAGTAAGTGGTACAGAGCACACGTTGCTATTCAACAAACTTGCCCTGCGCGGACTGTTGGTGAGCACAGTAAGCATCCGCGTTTTTTGATCATTAGTAAAAATATTCATGCAAGCATCGTTGCTGTAGTCCATATAGTTTTGCACCATATCGTTAGGGTCAGGTGTGCCATCGTTGCAACTGTTTTTTGTAGGGCAACCATAGTTGGCTTCGGCAGCTGTAGGAGTATCGTTGCAGTAATCATTTCCGCAATTGCTATCTCCCCAGATATGCCGCAAGCCCAACCAATGGCCGGTTTCGTGAACGAGGGTTCTGCCTAAATTGTAAGGGGCATTACTACTGCCGCTTAGTCCTACCGAAGTATAGCGCACTACTACTCCATCGGTAGTAGCTGAGCCACCGTTGTTGTTTAAACCCTGCAAACCCGAACTGCTCGGAAATTGCGCATAGCCCAGCAAGTTAGATGATGAGCCGCCAAAAGCTACCGACCATATGTTATAGTATCTTGTAGGATCCCACTGAGTTTGTGGTTTTACAGTACTGTTTACGTCTGTTTGTGTCCAAATGGCTTGCCCCATGTTTACTCTGTTAACGCCCGGCTCTGTCAGCACATTTCCATTGGGGTCAACCACTGCAGCACAAAATTCTATTTCACAATCCGCACCGGCAGGGTGAGTGTTATATCCGTTAGTGCCAAATAGTTTACGAAAATCGTTATTGAGCACCGTGATGGCGCTGGTTACTCTGGATGCTGCAATGTTTTCTCCACTGCCTACAGCATCGCCATCGTGTATAATGTGAAAGATTACCGGAATGGTAACCACAGCGCGGCTACCGCTCTTGTACTCGTCTGAGTTTTTGTATAGGGCAATTTTTGCTTGCAACCAGTTTTCAAAATCGGCCATGCTTTCCATGGGGCGCGAAGCGCGAAGCATAGAGTCGTCTTCCATGGTTGAGCAGCGCACAAAATTCTGTTGTGCGGTAGAAGCCAGGGTAGTAACCAAAAATAGTAGCGAGAGCAATATTTTGTTCATCATCAATTTTTTAAAAGCCAACGAAGATAAAATAGTTGTATAAACAACAAACAGAGGGGTAAAGTTGTAAACGAGGGGGCTAAATAACAGTTCCGGAGTTTTTTGAAATCTCCTTCTTTTGCTCCGTGAGCAGGCGGTGGTCTTTGAGCAAATTCATTAGCTCTTCTTCGTTGCCTTCTTCCGATGCCTTTTTGATAGCTGCGTTTACTTTTTTGATTTCTTCTGTGGTAATGTGCCGCTTGTAGTGGTTGAGCACCGATTGAATATCGCGGGCAAAAATATTTCGCTTTTCGGGCACTACTACCTGATACTTATTCCACCAGTTTTCGCTTAGCGAGTAGGGTTGTGCCAATATTTCTATAGCCAGCGAAGCAACTTCAATATCGTCATGTTGCAGGAAATGTTTTTCGTCATGCACATTGCCCTGCGCAAACTCACTCTTAATGTAGCCATAGGTTTTTTGTAAGCGCGGAGTTTGAATTTCTAAACCCTCCAGTTCGGCAAGTACAAATGCGGTAACGGTGGTCATGGTTTCTTCTACCAACAACTGCCAACTACCAAATTCCATAAGCACACGCACTACTTCGCGCTCAAGTAATGGCAAGTTTCCGGATGCTTCATTTAGTTGTTCACCGTGTATATCTGCCAGTGCTTTTTGTTCTTGCGCCTCGTTGGCTGCTTGCACCAATTGCTGCTCGGGGTTAATGGCTTGCTCTGCTTCCTTTACTCGTTTTCGCCTAAGCTTATTGACTTCGGTAATCAATATCTGCTCGTGCATATCAAACAACTGGCTACTTTGCTTGATATAAACAGAGCGTTGTATCTGATCCGGAATTTTGGCGATAGACTCTATGATTTCGCGAATAAGTTTTGCCTTTTGAATAGGGTCTTGCTTGGCTTCTTCGGCCAACATGGAGGTTTTGAAACTAATGAGGTCGCGCTTGTTTTGCTGTACATATTTCTGAAAATCTTCTGCTCCTACTTTGCGCACATAAGAGTCGGGATCTTCGGGTGCGGGCAAAACCACTATGCGCACATTCATGCCTTCTTCCAGTATCAAATCGGTACCGCGTAGCGCAGCTTTAATACCTGCTGCATCTCCATCATATATCAAAGTAATATTTGAAGTAATGCGTTTAACCAACCGTATTTGCTCTTGCGTAAGCGCAGTGCCTGACGAAGCCACCACATTTTCTATTCCATTTTGGTGCAGAGAAATCACATCTGTATAACCTTCTACAAGCAGGCATTCGTCTTTTTTGCGGATGTCGTTTTTAGAAAAAAACAACCCGTACAGCACCTTGCTTTTGATGTACACTTCGCTCTCCGGTGTATTCACATACTTGGGCGCCTTTTCATCTTTGCCCATAATTCGCCCACCAAAGGCCACTACCTTGCCGGTGAGGTTATGTATCGGAAACATCACTCGGTTTCTAAAAAAATCGTAGGTGCTGTTTTCTTTAGGTGAGGTAAGCCCGGCTTTTTTGAGAATATCTAACTGATACCCGTTTTGCAGGGCATGTTTCGTAAATGCATCACCCGCATCGGGAGCAAAACCCAACTGAAATTTTTCGATAGTAGAAGTAAGAAAACCCCGCTCTTTAAAATATGCCAAACCTATTTTGCCGTTTTCGTTGTGCAGCATGTAATCCGTAAAAAATTTTTGTGCCGCTGTGTTGGCAATCAAAATACTTTCGGTGAGGTTGTGCTGCTCTAACTCGCGTTGCTTTTCTTCATCTGTGCGTTCGGTTTCTTCTATTTCTATACCGTATTTTTTGGCTACGTAGCGAAGTGCATCGGGGTAACTCATTTGCTGGTAATCCATCAAAAAATTGAGCGGCCCGCCTGCCTTGCCACAGCCAAAACATTTGTAAATGTTTTTTGCCGGGCTTACGTTAAACGATGGTGTTTTTTCGTTGTGAAATGGGCATAGCCCTTGCAGATTTGCACCCCGTTTTTTGAGGGTTACAAACTCGCCTACTATGTCTTCTACACGGGCTTCGTCATTAATTTTCTGTATGGTAGATACCGAAATCACGCTTTGCAAGTTTAGCAGAACTTTCGGATGCGCAGAAGCAATATTTTACTCCACGGCTCTAGCCATAACTCGTTAAAAGAAATGCATTTACATTTTTTCACAATCGGCTGAAACCCTTACCTACATTGCGTTTCGCGCATTTTTTAGGCACAAGAAATCACCCTCGTTAAACGCATCTGCCATTCGCGCATCTTACCTGTATAACGTTCACCACAACAACAAAAACAAAATAAGGAGGAACAAGTTATGGAAACCCACACAACACCCAGCAGCAACGTAAGATGTAACGAGGGCTTTACGCTCAGTTTAAAAAAAGTGATGGTTCTGGCCGTGCTTACACTAACCGCTTACTTTTCTTACGCACAGTTTAAACCGGCCATGGAAGCCAGCGTGTTAAACCTAAGAATGAGCAACGATATGCCGTTTAGGGTAATGATAGACGGCATCAGCATCAATACCACGGATAGCCGCGCAACCATTTCAAACCTTACACCGGGGCGCCACTTTATGCAGGTGTATAGTATTGATAACTCATGGGGGTTTGAGTGCTTAGACAATGCTTACCGCGGATACATTGACATCAACCCACGCACCGAAGCGTTTGTAACAGTAATGTTGGGTATGAACAAAATCAAATTTGACCGCGTAGTGGCCTTGAACGGTTTTCCGATTACTCGGCCCGGTATGCACAACTGGGTGGCACAAAACCAACCCGGCCCTGGCCAATGCGGCACTCCTGTAGTACAAGCACCTGTTACTCCACCAGTACCGCTACCTATGCACCAAAACGATTTTACACAACTCAAAGCAACTGTAGCCAAAGCAAGTTTTGAAAGTACCCGGTTGAGTGTATTGAAACAGGCATTGCCGTACAACTTCTTTACCACACAGCAAGTGTCTGAAATGATGAGCCAGTTTTGGTTTGAAAGTTCTAAGCTGGAAGTTGCCAAGATGATGTATCCTAAAACAGTGGATCAATACAACTACTATGTAATCAACAACCAGTTTAGTTTCAGTAGCAGCGTAAACGCACTTGGCGATTTTATAGCCATGAATCAATAACAAACTTTTTCAGCTCGGGGTTTACCTCCTTACTACTGCAAAGTGTAGGGAGGTTTTTTTATGGAACAACTTCCAACTTGCTGAGATAAGCCAACGCCTGCGGACCCAGATTAAAAATCAAATCTAACACACACACTTTCGGTTGAAAACCGTTGCGGTCTTCAAACACTTGCCAATAGCGAGGGAGATTAAGTTCTGGTTCATTTTTTCGAAAGTCTTGCGTGTAAAAATTAACATCGTATTGCTCTGTAAAACTAATCTCCTTGCTTGCTTTCAATGCTTGTAAAATAGTATTCAGCAGTTGCGAATTGTACTTAAATAACTGTTCGTGTCTTTGTGTGTAAAACGGCTCAAAAAAATACGCGTAGTGCTCAAAAAATGGAGAGCGATTGTAAGCGCTAACTATACTTCGCCAATGATTCTTCTGCCAATTTTCAGTGTATGAAATTTTTGTTTCGCCATACAGCCGGTGTGTATCTCTACCACCAACCAACGGAATGCTCAGATGTTGCAAACCATTTGCTGCGGCTATAGTAGTGCGGTTGCGCGATGTAGATTTCTGAAAATTATCGTGCGCTTCTATCCATACATTTTCGCTTTTCAAAAAAACTGCCATCCACGCTACAGAGGGCAAGTAAGGCAAAGACAACAGGGTGCTCATGGAGTGCAATAATTACGATTTATCAGTCGTTTAAATACATTCGGAACAACAAAAAATTTACCATGCCATTCCTGCGCTACTCTTTCCTTCTATTTTTTATTGGCACTTTTCCGCTAACCAACTCGGCCAGCGATGCCCTTCTGAATGGATGGGCGGCCTTTAATAACAACCAACGCGATGAAGCCAAACGATTGTTTGAACAAGCCGCAACAGACCCCATTACTAAAGCCGATGCACAACTGGCGTTGGCTTTTTGGTATTGGAATAATGATGATGCCACAAACAGCAGTAAAGCATTTCGGGAGTTCTTTAAAACTGGCAATAATGCCGATGCCTACATTTATGGATTATGGAACACCCCCGCGGTATTCAATAGTGTAGGCAAACAAACCGAAGAAACTATTGCCTTCTTAAATAAAATTGCCAATGACGCTAAGTCCAATAGTACCATTCGCGCCATGGCTCACTCCATGTTAGGAAAACACTATACCGCTATCGGAGATTTCAAGCAAGCGGAAAATGCTTACAGCAAGTTGGGAACCATAGACCAATGGCAGATTCTAGGAACCTTTGACAATACCTCCGGTAGCGGATTTAGTAAAGACTTTGGTGCGTTGACCAATCCAAAACCTGATGCCGTTTTTAAAAACAAAGTAAATGCCGATGTAAAATGGTACACCCCACCACACATTCGCAGCGACCGCTGGTTTGATTTTGATTACTACATGGGTATCAATAACTCCATTATGTATGCGCAAACTTTTATCAAAAGCAATGCAGACCAAGAGGTTTTTTTTCGCACCGGCACCAGTGGCTCGTTAAAGCTCTGGGTAAACGATAAACTTATTTCTAATATAAGTGACGAGCGCAATTGCGATTTAGACATCTACATTAACAATGCAAAACTGAAAAACGGCTATAACCGTGTGCTGATACAGATAGGCGAAAGCGAAACAGAGAACGCCAACTTTATGCTCCGCGTTACCGATAAGGAGGGCAACATCATTACGGGCATTTCGGTGAAGCCCGAATACCAACCATATACCAAAGCCGAAGAATACACGGTTCAATCTTACCCTGTTTTTGCGGAAGATTTTTTTGAAAACAAAATCAAAACTGAGCCGGAAAAAATCAGCCATTACATTTTGCTGGCACAGGTGTATATGCGTAACGATAAAGTGTATGAGGCGCGAAAAGTGCTCAAAAAAGCAAAAGAACTTGCCCCTAACAGCACCTTTGTAAGCAGAATATTAACGGAGGCATTTGCCCGCGATAAAAACGTAACTGACCTGACCAAAGAATATGAAAAAATTAAATCTACTGACCCCGAAAATGTTTACTCGCTAAAAGGACTTTTGGATGAAGCTAACGAGCGCGAAGATTATGATGAAGCAGAAAAAATTTTAGAGAAGATAAAAACACTATATGGCAAAAATGAGTTTACAGACATTCAAGAACTCAATCTACTGATTAATCGCAAGCGATACGATAAGTTGACTACTTCTGCAAAAGAGCTATATGCCAAGTACCCCGATAACTATGATTTAATGGCGGTAAACTATCAATTAGAGATGAGTGCCAGCAAAGACCTGAACAATGCCAATAAGATTTTGACCGAGTACCAAAAACGCAACTATAGCGATAAGGTGTTGACCACCCTTGCAGATAACTACTTCAAATTAGGGAAGAATGCCGAGGCCTACCAACTCTATCAGCAACGTGTAGAAGATTTTCCGTATAGCATTGGTTACTATGGCGATTTAGCTGACTTGTACTATAACGCGCAAGATTACAACAACGCGCAAAAGTGGGCAGAAAAGCAATTGGAATTTGCCCCTTTCATTGGTTCATATTGGTTTAAAACCGGTAAAGTAAAACGCGCTTTAGGTAATGAAGAAGGAGCCAAAGAAGATTTCAAAAAAGCTATTTACTACACCCCCACCAATTACGAAGCCCGCAAACAACTCCGCAAATTAGAGGGCAAAAAAGACCTTTTTGAAAATTTTGAGAAGACCGATGCCTACGAACTTTTTAAAAAATCTTCGGGCAGCAAAAATTATCCGGAAGATAATAGCATAGTGCTGCTCAACGAAGTGCAGCGCGTAGTATATCCCGAAGGAGCAACCGAAGAGCGTGTAGAAGTACTCATAAAGATACTCAATCAGGCGGGTATAGATATATGGAAAGAATACTCTATTGGTTTTAATCAATACAGCCAGCGATTAGTGATTGATAAGGCCGAGGTAATTAAAAAAGACGGCAATAAAATACAAGCCGAAAAAAATCAGGCCTATATTGTGTTTACCAACTTAGAAGTGGGCGATGCCATACACGTTTCGTACCGCATGGAAAACTACAATACCGGCAAACTGGCACAACACTTTTGGGAGCAGTTTAACTTTAACTACGAGTTTCCCTCTAAAGTTGCGCGGTATAGTTTGTTGATTCCTGCTGCCAAAGCGTTTAAACACAAAACTCTTCGTGCCACGGCTGTAAAAGAAAGCATTAAAGATGTTGATGATATGAAATTGTATGTGTGGGAAATGAACAACCAACCCGCCATAGAGCCGGAACCGTACATGAGCACATTAGCCGATGTGGGCGCTGTATTGCACATCACCACCCTACCCGATTGGAAGTTTGTAAGCAACTGGTACTCCGATTTATCTTCCTCTTTAGCAAAAACCGATTTTGTAATCAAAGAAGCGGTGAATGAACTGTTTAAAGACAAAAAAAATCTATCCGAAATTCAGAAAGCAAAACTGATTTACGAGTTTATTGAACAAAATGTAAGCTACAGCAGCGTACCGTTTATGCACGGGCCTATTATTCCTCAAAAGGCATCGCGCACACTTACCACCAAGCTGGGCGACTGCAAAGATGTGGCCACACTCTTTGTAGCTATGTGTAAAGAGGTCGGTCTAAAAGCCAACCTTATTTTAGTAGACACCCGCGATAATGGCGATGAACACCTTACGTTACCAAGCATTGACTTTAACCATTGCATTGCGCAACTCACCTCTGGCGGCAAAACATATTTTATTGAATTGACAGACCAGCGTTTGTCTTTTGCTTCTCTTCCGTTTACAGATATTAACTCCAATGCACTATTCATCCCGCGCGATGGCGATGCGGCTGCTGAAAAACTAATGAAGCTCAACAACGTCAACCGCGTACCTAATCACATTATCAGAGAAACAAATATTAAGTTTGATAACAACGACCTCTCGCTCAGCCGCAAAAACACCAAAACCGGTGCGCTGGCTTCGCAAATGCGTAACGACTATGCCGACCTCGGTAAAGACAAGCAAGAGAAGGTAATTACTCAGGCCGTAGCTGCTGACTTTACCAACCCTACCAAACTTTCTACGCTGGTGTTTAATGATCTAAAATCATTATCTGACTCTGTAAACTATATTTACGCCATTACCGTAAAAAATGAACTGACCGAAGTGGTCGGCATCAAAATATTGCGCATACCGTGGAGCGAAGGCATCCGCTCTTTAGATTTTTTATCACAAGAAAAACGCGACCATCCGTTTTTGATTTGGTACTGGCGGGCCGATGAGGTGAACCGCGAAACCATGAACATTGAAATCCCCAAAGGAAAAACACTGGCCGAAACACCTAAAAATGTTTCGCTCAGTTGTTCTGTGGCCGATTACTCGCTTACCTACTCCACTGCCACGGCCGGTAAACTCAAAGCGGTACGCGAGCTAAAAATTAAAAAAGATGTATTGCCTGCCGCTGAGTATGAACAGTTTCGTGAGTTTGTCAATAAAGTTGCTGAGGCAGATAGCAAGCAGATTGGGTTTAGGTAGCAATTTTTTCTGAAAGAAGACAGCACCGATGCTAAGTAATGTATGCCTAAATAAAGAGCCGGAGGTTTAGCAATAACTCTCTAAACTCATTCTACCTCAAAGCATGTACTCTTAAAGCAAAGCAAACTAACCGCAAAGCCCGCAGTGACTCCTTAAAACACGCGAAGCCGACCACCAACTACAAACAAAAAAGCCCCTCTTTTGTGAGGGGCTTTTTGATATTATTTAGATTAATAATCTTAAAAACGAGGACAGTAAATCGTCTGCGGACCTCTCTTCTTCCATGCACCTACATAAGCCAAACCTACTTCAAATCCGCCACGGCCGCGAGAGCCGCCAATCAGCTGGCTTACGTTTACATCGTACGCTACACCTACTTCTAATCCATTAAATACCACACCGGCATTTAAAATTACCGCTTCAGCATTCAAGCGCTTATCTCTCCATGGTGCATTTGCATCGCCACCTACAAGGCGCATCATAGCACCAAAGCGCATGTGGTTGCCTTCGGGGTAGCGCTCTTCAAACAATATGCGGAAGTCGGTAGCCAGAATGGTTTCTATGCTCTTGCCTTGGAACATCACAATAAACTTGGGTTGCATGTCAAAGCGGCCTTTGAGCGGGAAACGAACACCACCATGGCCTACAAATTTCATGTTCAAGCGTACATTCTTATCGCCTAAGAAAGAGATAGACGGACGGTTAATGTGGAACGCAGAAGCGCCAACATATACACTGGTGCGCTTAGCCACTTTCATATACCACAACATACCGGCATTTACATCCCAGTACAAAAAGCGGTTGTTTACCAAAAACTCGTTGGTAGGCAACAAGGCATTGTAGGCGTTACCATCCCACTGGCTGCCAAATTGCAGTCGGCTAAAATCAATAGTTTGCTGATAGATGCTGGACGAAAATCCTAATGTCAAAAAATTAGTTGCACGTGAGTTGAGTGCTTTGTGGTATGCTAAAGACAGCCCTCCACTGTTGAATCCAAATTTAGATTCACCGGCTTGGTCGCCCATAAAAGAGGCACCAAAACCAAAGGCATCGCCTTTGCCAAAGCCCTTGTTTGTTCTAAAATCTGCACTGGCGGTATAAGTACGGTACATGGGCACGCTTTCGTTGCGCAACACCTCGCCCCATTGGCCGCGAAATAGCGCGGTGAGGCGATAGTTGCCATCAAACGCACCGGTAAGACCGGGGTTGAGATAAAGCGGTGTCATGTAAAATTGCGAAAAGTGAGGATCCTGCGCATTTGCCTTCAAAATGCTCAGGGCTACTAACAAGATTGGTAAAAACTTCTTCATTAATCCCGGTTTTTTGTGATGGTTTAAAAGTATAAAAATTTGATTCCGAAAAAATTTTTGCGGAATATTTTAAGGGTTCCACTTGCCTTTTACTGCCAAATCAATTCAAATGTTTCAATACAACTCTATTTTTTGCTTATCGCAAAATAGTAATAGTTCCTTTTTTCTGGTGCACCTTGCCATTTAAGTAAGTAGCCACCACCTGATACGTATATACTCCGGGGTTTTGTACTACACCTTTGTAGGTACCATCCCAACCGGCCCACTGGTTTTGTGAGTCAAAAATCAATTCGCCCCAACGATTAAAAATTTTCAAGTCCACTTTGGCTATGCCACTACCATAAACTACAAGAACGTCATTGTTGCCGTCACCGTTTGGCGAAAATGCATTAGGCACAAAAAAATCGTCACCCGGCTCTACATAGACGCTTACCGTTTGCGAAACGCTGCAATTCTGTAAATAATTTACTGTTAAAGTATAAGCAGTGTGTGTATAAGGGGTGGCAATGGTTGAGGCACAATCGGCACAAGTTATGCCTGTAAGCGGACTCCATGTGTAATAGTTGATACTACTTCCGCTATAGTTAGGTATATTAGAAACCAGCGTAATAGATGTGCCCAAATCAATCATACTGTCTTTAGGCATTATGTCTAATGAAAGTTGCTGTGGCTCATACACATACACAGTGGTGTCTTTAGTGCATCCTTTGCCATCGCGGATGGTTACTTTGTATGCACCTGCCTTTAGGTTATCAAATACCTGAGCGGTTTGAAAAGCTCCGCCATTCACAGAATACTCATACCCAAAAGTGGGTGATGGCGTGCCACCAATAGCCGAAATTTGCAACCATCCATCTGTATATCCCGGACAACTCACAGAATCTATGATGAGCGATGCCACTGCCACAGGTGCCGGTGCAGTAAATGTGGTATTCAACACCACACTACAATTATTGAAATCGCGCACGGTTACATCATATACCCCTGGAGCAAGGTTGCTAACCGCAGATTGAGTTGGGCCGTGGCTCCAATTGTAGTAGTACGGAGTAACTCCACCACTGGCGCTTACCTCTATGCTGCCATCGGCTGCATTGGCACAACTAATTTCTACTTTGTTTATCAGAGCAGCTGTGAGTGTGGCCGGGTCAGTTACGGTTTCATTACCCGTTACTGTGCAGTTATTTATATCTGCAACTATTACAGTATATGTACCTGCCGGTATGCCTTGTAAAAGGTTGCTATTGGGCGATGGATTGTATGACCACGCATAATTGTACCCGGGAGTACCGCCTGTGGCTGTTACGCTTACTGAGCCATTGGCATCACCGTTGCAAAGCGGGTCGGTATGGGTAAAAGTGAGTACAATTTGTGTGGGTTGATTTATAATAGCCGATGTGGTAGCAGTACATTGTTTGGCATCGGTTACTACTACTGAATAATTGTTGGCTGTCACACCATTCAAATCCTCGGTAGTGTTGCTGTTGCTCCACAAGAAAACATACGGAGTAGTACCTCCATTTACATTAATATCTACCACACCATTGGCAGCGCCAAAGCAAGTAGCATTAGTTACCGATGCCACATTTACCAGCAATGCGGTGGGTTGATTGATGGTGAATGAGGCCGTGGCTGTACAACCCGGCACATCGGTTACAGTTACCGTATGGTTAGTAGCAGCAAAACCATTGGCCACACTGCTATTACCTGTACTTCCTATTTGTGACCAATTGAAAGTATAGCCCGGAGTGCCTCCGTTGGCATTGGCAGTTGCGGTACCATTGTTTCCTCCAAAACAACTCACATCGGTAGTAGATGAAATACTGAGAGTAAGTTGTGGTGGCTCTACGGCTGTCCAAGTGGCGCTGGCAGTGCAATTATTAGCATCAGTAGCGGTTACGCTGTACGTATTGGGTGCAAGGTTGCTGATGCTTGCAGTAGCGTTTCCATTGCTCCACAAATAGCTGTAGCCGCTTGTACCGCCTGTAGCTACAGCAATAGCAGCTCCATTGTTTGCACCAAAACAAGTGATGTTTGTAGAATTAATAGCTACACTAACCTGTGTAGGTGCGCTGATGTTTACAGTACCCGTTACAGATGCCCCTGAGCTGTCGGTAGCTGTAACGATGTAATTACCCGCACACAAGTTACTGATGCTATTTCCATTTATTCCATTACTCCATGCAAATGTATATGGAGAGGTACCTCCAGTAGCGCTTACAGATGCCGTACCGTTGCAATCGCCAAAGCAGGCGTTGTTTGTTGTATTGAAATTTAAAACTATGGGTGGTGGTTGTGTAATGCTCACACATGCTGTAGCAGTACAGTTGTTTTGATCGGTAGCGGTTACACAATAATTACCAAAAGGTAAGCTGCTAATGGTGGCACCGGTAGCACCGTTGCTCCAATTATATGTGTAGTTTGGTGTTCCACCCTGCGCTGTAGCCGTGGCTGTACCATCACTTCCACCATTTACTGATACATTGGTTGAGCTAATACTAACCGTAAGTTGTGTAGGTTGAGATATGTTTTGTGATGAAGTAACCGTACATCCCTTGCTATCAGTTACAGTAGCGTTGTAAGTGCCTTGTGTTAAGCCATTGATGCTCGTAGCGGGTGGCTGAGCCGGGCTCCACTGTACGGTATAATTTGGTGTGCCGCCAGATGGGTTCAGGTTGATACTTCCGTTGCTTCCCCCAAAACAACTTGCGTTTTGAGTGGCCGTATTCAGTACCAATTGAGTAGGTTGTGTAAGGTTAAAAGTGGCACTGCCTGTACAGCCGATGGCGTCTTGCACAGTTACAGAATAAGTATTTGGGGCCAGATTTATAATAGAGTCTATAATGGCACCGGTACTCCAGTTGTACTGTATTGGCGCAGTGCCACCGTTGGGTACTGCTTTTATTTTGCCGTTAGCTTGTCCAAAACAGCGGATACTATCCACTACCAGATTTACCGGTATGCTATTGCCAATCACCACACGAACAGTATCACGTATAACACAGGCACCACCATTGAGCGTAACTAAATACGAGGTGGTGGTAGTAGGATTCACCGTCAAACTGTTGGTAGCATTGTTTTGCAAAACAGTGTTAGTAGATAAGTTTCTAAACTCGTAACTGAACTGCTGCCCCGGCAATGGCAAACCAACTGTTTGGGTAGTAAGTTGCACTTGGGTAGGATTACAGAAAAATGTATCCGCAGGAAAGGCAAAAAAGCGGAGCGAGGTATCTACATTTACCAACTTGTAATTTTTGCTCACACATCCGTTAGGCGCTGTTACATCGGCATAATAAATAACTGGTGTTACAGGATTAGCTATGGGGTTAGTGGAGTTAACTGCCGGAGTAGGCGCATTAGGTCCTGTACCGGGGGTCCAAACAATAGGCATACCCGATACATCGGTAATACACATATTAAACTGTGTGTTTGGCCGATTAACGCTTACCGTTGGTGTACCTGTTGTACCGCATTGGGTTGTATTTCCTTTAGAAAAATAAACAGAGTTGAAGGTAGTAGGTGTCATTTGCATTTTGGCATTGAGCACCGAGCCGGTAGGGTTATTAAAACATATGTCAACCACTAAGTTAGACACCCCATCCCAGTTGTATGGAAAATCAAATGTATGTGTTTTCCAGCCGGTGTTAGTAGTGGGCCCCATGGCTATGCTTTTGGGCGAAAACACCGTAACCAAATTGGGTTGCCAAGTGCTTAGCGAAGTAGCAGAGGTGCAACCTAATTTTATCTCAAAATTTTTGATGGTATCGTTGGCAGTGTTTATCTGCGTTACGTTGAAGGACAAACTTCTTATCTCTCCACCTGATGGAAACTGGCTAAGCAACTCACTGGCCAAAAACAAAAACTGGTGCCGTGCACTGTTGCTGTAATGACCATAAACTGTTGGATATCCAGTAGCTGAACCGGGCGGAGTTTGACCTGTACCTATACCCACTTGGCCTTGCTGCACATTGCCGGTGCAGGGCGCTTGACTGATGCCGCAGTTATTTGGATTAGTAAAAATATTTAACTGTACGGGGTCGTTAGGGCATACATTGGCAGGTTGTGCTTTAACTACAATAGACGGGCCGGTGCCTGCTACATTTACGGTTACTGAATCTACATTAGTACAGCCATTAGTGCCGGTGATATATAGTTTGTACTTAGTGGTAGCGAGTGGAGCCGCTACCGGGTTGAGGATAGAATCGTTTGGCAAGCCCGAAACCGGGTCTTGTAAACCGGTACTTGGCACCCATTTGTATGTATATGGCCCATATAAATTATCGGTAAACCCATTCAGTTGCAATTGACCATTTTGGCAAATACTGCCACCGGGGCCGGCATCATATAAAAATGGAGGATCAGATTTAACAAAAACACTATCCGTGCCGCAATCGCTGCTGAAGTAATACATCTGATTGCTGGTGGGCGAAACCGTAGGATTTAAAATATTGGGATTAGAAACCGCATTAGGACCGGTAGAAGGAGTCCACACATAACCTGTACCTCCGCTGGCGGTAAGTTGCACCGGAGTACCACAAAAGGTGGGGCTTGCCGACAGCAACTGCACTTTAGTAAACACACAAATCGTATATACCTTAACCTGCTGCCCATTAATGGGACAGTCGTCATTTTTAGCGTTAATCGTAAAGTTTTTACAACCGGTATCGCTGGCTAATGGCGTCCATTGCAGCCGAGCCAATACCGAATCTCCGGTACCTATTTGTGTGATAGAGGCACCCGGAATAGCCGAAGGAGAGGCATTGATATTGCTGGTAACTGTAAGATTGTGATTAGCCGGATCTATACACAAGATATCAAACTGCAAAGGAGTACCGGGGCAAACTTGCACTTTTAGCGAATCTACCTGATTGCCATTTTGTAGGTTAGTTATTGGCTGCTGAGCCGGTGTAGATACCACACATGGCAGTACGGTAACCTGAATATCGCGCATGGTATAGCCCACCAATACACCGTTCTTGTATTCATTAGCGCGCATGGCTAATACATCTACTTCTAAAAAACCGGGAGTAAAAGCCATTTGCCCGGAGCTGGAACTAAATTGAAAACTATTGGCCGGAGTGGTTCGTACCGGCTGAGTAACACTCCACCCGGCATTGAAGTTAACGTTGCCGTATGTATCGTTTAGTGGGTTAATGAGTTGGTAAAAGAGAGAGTCCCCGTTTACATCTACCCCACCATTATTAAACGTGAACGGAGAGTTGAGACAAATGAACGGCACCGGCAATGTAGAGAAGGCCACAGAATTGTTGCAATACGGTTGTCCCGTAGCTGGGTCATTGGTATTGTTTATCATTGCCACAATGCCTATTCCTGTACCACTGGCATTCGGAATATTATTAACGGCATTATTTCGGCAGCACTCGTTCCAGCGCAAAAGCCAACTGTTACATTGGCCATTTAGAGTAACAATGGCCTGATAAATGTGTACACGAACCCCCGGGTATGTAGCCGGATTTCCGGAGGGATTGGCCGGGCAGGTAACACCTGAGTTACAAACACTTTGATTTAGTTGAGATGGGCAAAGTTGCGATACTTCTACACCGGAGCCGGGTTGTTGATTTAGAGTAACCGTGGACGATGCGTTTGTACAGGTGTTGAGCACTTGCATCTGCACTGAAGAAGACATACTGATACCGCAACAATCGCGATAAATGCGAAGAGTTACCCGGTATTGATTATTGCCAAGGCACTCATACTCCATATCTGCTCCCATCACGTGCGAAGCACTAACTTGGTTGGCAGTAAATAACATCCCAAAAATCAACAACAGCGATAAGTAAAAATTCCTCATCAGAAAGAAAGTGTTTGCTATAAAAAGATGAAAGACGCCAAATGTAGCCATTTCGTTGTAAAAAGGTTTAGAAAACTTGCGTTTTCTATTGGCTGAATTGGATTTAATTTGCGCCCCTCAAAACAAGCGAATAATGTATAGAACACATACCTGTGGTGAATTGACCCTTAACCAAGTAGGCCAAACTGTAACCCTGAGCGGATGGGTACAAAAAAACCGGCTATTAGGTGGAATGACTTTTGTGGATTTGCGCGATCGCTACGGTATCACTCAGTTGGTATTTAATATGGAGCGGAATGCACCATTGTGCGAACAAGCCAACGCTTTGGGTAGAGAATATGTGATACAAGTGAAAGGCACTGTGGCCGAGCGCACCAACAAAAACCCTAACATTCCTACAGGAAACATAGAAATAATTGCTGATGAATTGACCTTACTTAACACCAGCGAGGTGCCACCTTTTTTGATTGAAAACGATACCGATGGCAGCGAAGAGTTGCGTTTAAAGTACCGTTACTTAGACATTCGCAGACCCAAGCTAAAAGATGTGCTGGTAAAACGTGCACAAATTAGCAAAGCGGTGCGCGAATACTTAGATGCCAAAGATTTTATAGAAATAGAAACGCCTAACCTTATCAAAAGTACACCCGAGGGTGCGCGCGATTTTTTGGTGCCATCACGATTAGTGGAAGGCAGCTTTTATGCCTTGCCCCAATCTCCCCAAATATTAAAACAATTATTGATGGTAGCCGGAATGGACAGATACTATCAAATTGTAAAGTGTTTTCGCGATGAAGATTTTCGTGGAGACCGCCAGCCCGAGTTTACGCAGGTAGATTGCGAAATGAGCTTTGTGCACCAGGAAGATATTTTTGAAACCTTTGGCGGAATGGTTCGCCACGTATTTAAAAAGGTGATAAACTATGAATTGCCTGAGTTAAATCGCTTAAAATACGATGATGCCCTGCGCCTGTATGGCAGCGATAAACCTGATTTGCGTTTTGATTGCCCGATAGTGGAATTGAATCAAATGCTGCCTTCATCAGAATTTGCGGTATTCAACAACACTATTCAAAATGGTGGATTGGTGGCCGGATTAAATGCCAGCGGCTGTGCTGCCTACAGCAGAAAACAATTGGATGAACTTACGGAATTTGTAAAAGTTAGCCACCGTGGGTTAAGCGGCTTGGTCAACATTCGGTTTAATGAAGATGGCAGCGTAAAATCATCGGTAGATAAGTTTTATACGGAGGAACAACTGCGCCTAATTGGTACAGCTTTTAACGCACAAAAAGGGGATCTGATTTTGATAGCGGCTGAAAAAACCGCTAAAGTGCGCAAAAGCTTAGGCGACCTCCGATTAGAATTAGCCAAGCGCAACAACTGGATTGACCCCAACAAGTGGAGCGTGCTTTGGGTAGTGGACTTCCCGCTCTTTGAACAAGATGAAGAAACCGGAGCCATTACGTTTGCTCACCACCCCTTCTGCTCACCACACCCAGAGGATTTACAGTACTTTGATACCGAACCCTTGCGTGTGCGTGCACAAACGTATGACATGGTGATGAATGGCAACGAGGTGCTATCGGGCAGTATTCGTATTCACAACCACGATGTGCAGGAAAAAGTATTTAAGAGTTTGGGGCTAACTCCTGAAGAGCAAGAAAAGAAGTTTGGTTTCATGCTCAATGCTTTTCGCTACGGAGCGCCCCCACACGGTGGTTGTGCTTTTGGTTTAGACCGCGTAGTCATGCTAATGACCGGTGGCGAAACCATTCGCGATACGATGGCTTTCCCAAAAACCAGTGGTGGGCGCGATTTGATGATGGACGCTCCAACACCCGTTGACAAAAAACAGTTAGACGAATTGGGAATTGCTACCAAGCAGTAAGAATGACAGTGTTTTGGTGATGGAGTGGCGCAGTTAATTGCCCTTTGGCAGTTACTTTAGCGGATACAAAATCTACATGATGCACCAACTACGTTATAGCCCACTCCTAATTGCTTGCCTGCTACTTTTGATCTCCGGCTGCAAAAAAGAAAATTTCAACACCGCTCCTTTCCGCTTTAAGTTAGATGGGCAAGAGTTTTACGCTCCGGCAGCTACCAGTAGCGCAAAGCGCAATGGCAATCGCATTACCGTTAAAGGCACCAAACTGGTAGAGTTTCAAAACAACAGCAAACTTTATGGCGAAGTAGAAATTGATTTTTACATCAACCCGGACAGTTTACTAAACCCCATTGAACTGAACTACGGCACTAATATCTTGCGCTACGGCAATAACAATTTTGACAAAACATTTTACTCGCAAAACGCCACTCCGGGCGTGCTTAACTTTACAGAGTTTGACCCCTCTACTAAAAAAATTGCGGGCACTTTTAGTGCTGTTGTGGCCGAGAGCAACGGCAGCAACACCAAGGTGTTGAGTGAAGGGCAGTTCAGTTTTACTTATAGCGATTAATCGTCAGTTTTACTGATGCCTTAGCGTTTGCCCCAAAAAAATGCTATTGCTAACCGCAAAAAAAGAGGCCGCACCTTTCGGTGCGGCCTCTGCGAATAATTGTCTATACAGATTAATTTCCAATCACCATAACCCAACCATTAACATAGTCGTTATTGTTAATTGCACCTGCTCCACTATTTCTTATACCTAAGCCAATGGTGTAAGTACCCGGAGCTAAACCGGTAATGCTGCCATCAGCAGATACAGTGCCTGTTGTTGTAGAATTCAGCGCCATTGTTATGTAGTTGATTCCAACAAAGTTAGTGATTGCTCCTGCTCCTAATTGGTAACAAATACCGATATCAGCATTTGTGCTGCCTGTAGTCATTCCCAAATTTGCTGAGGCAGAAGCCACAATTCGCTGAGTGGTAGAAGTAATAGTAACTGTGGTTGTTGGACCTGCAAAAACGTATGCTGTTGAGCCAGATGCAATGCTGCTTCCCGCAAATCCGCTAAATGAAGCAGCAGTTACGGCAGTGCCGCCTCCGCCACCACCACTTGGCGTTTGCCAAGAAGCGTTTCCGTTAGCATCAGAAGTTAACACTTTGCCGGCACCTTGTGTACCATCCACAATGGTTACTACACCTTCTGCACGTATAGCGGTTGACCCTTTAAAATAACCACCAATGGAAGCCGAGCCATACACGCCAATATCTAAACCGTTAGCCGGCTTAGTACCGGTGAAACCAATACCAGCCACACCTGTACCGTAAACGGCTGTGTTGTAAGTACCCAACACACCAATGTTGTTTCCGCTACCGGTGAAAGTAGCATAAGCATTGTGTCCATGAATTGCGGTTTTACCATTCAAAGTACCATTATATACACCATAAATTGCAGCAGTGTCAGTACCAACCACATGCAATTTGTGTACTGCACTTGGAGTGGCGATGCCCACACCTACAGACTGAGTATTAGCATTGTAAATGTTGTTGCCACTGGTTATCCATTGACCACCACCCGCTGCTGGAGTTTCCCATGTAGCTAAACCGGTTGCGTCTGAAGTTAAAACTTTACCTGCCCCCGGAGCGCCTCCGGTTATTTTTACCTGACCCGCTACTTCAAGTTTAGCACCTGGTGCAGCAGTGCCTATACCTACATCTCCGGTTGGTGTAATGCGAGCGCGCTCAGAACCACCACCAGGACTAAATGTAATTGGCGTGGTAGCATCTGTATAGATGTCATACCCTCCGGCAAATAATTCCATACCCCCTTTAAATACTCCTGTTTGATAGGTGTAGAAACCCGCTCCGCCAGCACTGTTAGTAGATACCCCACCAGCCACATGCACCAGCCCAACACCCGTAAACGGTGTGCCTACTGATACTGTTGTAGCATCATCAGTAATTTGAGAGTTGCCTACAGAAGTACCGTTAGGGGTAAACTTAGCCACAGTGTTTAATGTACCGCTTACCGTGCCGCTTCCGGCAGGGCCTGTGGCACCTGTGGCACCGGTAGCACCCGCACCGGTGGCACCTGTGGCACCGGTAGCACCAACTGCACCTGTGGCACCGGTAGCACCTGCTGCACCAGTAGCACCTGCGCTACCTGTTGCTCCAGCAGCACCAGTAGGGCCAGTAGCACCTGTAGCGCCAGTAGCACCACCGCCTGAACCTGTAGCTCCTGTGGCTCCTTGTGGGCCTGTAGCACCAGTTGCTCCAGTAGCTCCGTCATTTCCGGCTGCACCAGTAGCGCCTGCTGCACCGGTAGGACCTGCTGGGCCTGCTGAGCCTGGTGCACCATCGTTACCGGCCGGGCCTTGTGGACCGGTAGGACCTTGTGGGCCTGTAGCGCCACCGGCATTCCCGGCAAATAGTGCGTAAGGAACGCTCATTAATTGAGTAGTACCCATATCGGTGTAGTTAGTACCACCGGTTACGTCTAACTCTACTTGTAAATATTTTGAACCATTGCCCCAGTTAACAGTAGCTAAGTTGCCACCGCCAGTACCAATAACCACATTAGCCAAACCAAACTGATTAGGGTTAGCGGTTTGTGATTCTTGAAATACGGCTGAGCCAGTAGGTGAGCCATCGCGGATGGTAAAACGAAAACGTACAGTGCCGGTAGTAACCGGTGCACCTGTTGAACTGCGAACTATGGCTTGATAGTTCATGCCTTGTGGGGCCTGTGCGTTTGCTGACGTGATAAACGTAGCTGCTGCAACTAAAAAGAGTAATAACTTTTTCATGTGCTTTTGAGTTTAAATTTTGGTTTAGGTATGACAAAAAAGCCGCAGACAGGGCTGCGGCAATGTTTAGATAAGAAATGAATTAGTTGATAACTTGGAATGGCTTAGTGCTCACATACTCTTTACCGGTGGTAGCCGAAGTAAAGTTTAGTGAGAGGTAGTACATGCCAGCTGCCATGTTGTTCACCGCAAATCCGTCAACGGTTTTTCCGGTGCTGTACTCTGCAGAGTAAATGTCACCTAATTTTTGACCAAGCACATCATACAAAGCCACCTTTACAGTACCTGCCTCAGGAAACTGAAAGCCAAAAAACAAATTGTCAACGGCTGGGTTAGGGTATACTACAAAAGAGCCAAAAGCATCTTTGGTAATATCTATTAGCCCAATGGTGATGTCGTTAGGTTGTTGGAAACCTTGTGTAAGTATGTTTCCGTTAGCAGAAAAAGTTTGTACCATAGTCATTTCGCCTACGGTGTAAGACAAACTGCCGTTGGCATTTTGTGCAAAGCCGCCAGTACTGGCAATTACAGTTGGTGTGAGCGATTGTGCGCTCATGAACACCGGGGCAGCCACTACAGCTAAAATTGTAAAGAGTTTTTTCATGTTGCCGTTTTTAGTTAGTTGAATCAGGCCATAAATGTACAAACACATAAATACCGTGCAAATTTATTTTTCACTTTTTGTTGGGGTCAAGTAGCTTTCCCATCTCAGCAGCTATTTGCGGTGCGCCATATGATCTTTGATTTTTCAACTCATTTACGATGTTTTGCTTGCTTTGGTTGTCTCTGTTTTGAGATAGTTTTTGGGTGGCCTCCACTTTGGTCACCCGAATAGCAAAACCCACCACACCCTTTAAGTCCTTTTCAAGCGTATGTGCAGGTATTGCTTCATAAGGTTGAGGTTTATTAGCCAGCATCTGTTCATATCGCTTCATTTGCATTTGCAGCAGGTTCTCCAGTTCCTCGCCTTCAAGCATGCGAAGAGTACCATACAGGTGCGCGGCCAGATAGTTCCATGTAGGCACGTTAGGTGCTGTGTACCACGAGGGAGAAATATAACTATGCGCCCCTAAAAACATGGCCAATACTTCGGTGCCGGTAACAAACTGTTTCCATTGCGGATTGGCTTTTGCCATGTGGCCATACAAAATCCAGTTTTCTGAATCTGTCGTATTTAACTCCAGTGGTATGTGTGTGGCCACGGGTATGTTATTGTGTGCGCTAACTAAGGTGCCAAAACTATTTTGCTCAATCAATTGAGCTATCTGTATTTTATCTTCAAGCTTGAAGTGCGGTGGTATGTACACTATGTTCTTATTTTCACTCACAAATTAAACAATTCTTTATGCGCTGGATATTCATTTTCTTTTCTGTTGTACAGACCTGCCATTTGTTTGCACAAGTAGTACGTACCAATGTGATAGAACACTTTACCAATACGCGGTGTAGTATTTGCGCTTCGCGAAACCCAGGTTTTTATGGGGTATTGAATAACTACCCTAAGGTGCTGCACATTGCTTACCACCCTAGCTCGCCCTATAGCAATTGTTTCTTTAGTCAGCAAAATGTTTCAGAGAATGACGGGCGCACCAACCATTATGGCATCTATGGCGCTACCCCTCGGTTTGTGCTCAATGGCAAAGTATTACCAAGTGCAAACCCGGCAATTAATACCACCACTATTGATACTACATTGAATCAACTTACTCCGTTTGCCATTTCGGTGAGTGATGAATGGATAACTGCGGACTCTGCTGTTGTTACGGTGCTAATTAAAACTACTGTGAGTGCCGGAGTAAGCGCTGCAAAACTATATGTGGCAGTGGCCGAAGAGCCCATCAATTACAACGCCCCTAATGGCGAAAATATACACCATGATGTTTTCAGAAAAGCACTAAATGGCAATGAAGGCAATTTGATTCCGCTGCCTTTGGTTAATGATTCAATGTCATTTATCTTTCATTACAAAGCTGCCGCAGGATGGAATTTGAGCAACTTGCGCACTATAGCTATTCTCTCCAAAACAGACACTAAAGAAGTGTGGAATGCTGCCTCTTCAAAAGCCACAGTTACTTCTTTGGCAGATGGATTTGTTGCAGGAAGTAACCTACAAATTTTTCCTAATCCGTTTTCTGGTTTAGTGACTATAACAAATGCAGCGGGTAAACAGTTGAAACTATACTCATCTTTAGGAGAATTGGTGCTGAGCGAGACAGCCACATCAAACAGGTATGAGTTGAACACCACTAATCTTTCAAACGGTATATACCTGTTATGTAGCGATGGACAGTGCCAAAAGCTTCTGAAAAAATAACTTTAGGTTTTCCAGAATCGGAGCAGAAGAATTTCTGTAGCCAAAAAAATGAGGGCAGCCATAATGCACCATTTCCAGAGAGAAGTACCGCGGTGCAATTCGCTAACAACACTTGCCACATTGGCTCCGGCTCCGTTTACTATATGTATATTATTGCCCAAGTATTGTTGTTGCAACTGGGCCGCATCAAAAAACTTTAGTACCGATTCTTTACGATTAAAATTAATAGCTATGGTTTGTGTTTCGCTGGCCATGTTGTTGCTAACCGTGTAAAACCCTGCCTTTTTTATCTGCTCACTGATACCCAGCAGCACTTTGTTGCCTGAGGCATATTGCTCGGGAATAAACTCTATTCCCTGCCCGCTAACTTTATATACGGCCTCTTTGCTGCCCGGTGTACCGGCTACTTCTACCCGTTCAGTGCTTCCGGCAAATGTGGCAATTACATTTTTGCCCAACGAACCGATACTCATCTTGTATAAGAGTGGCACAAAAAGGGCATGTACCGGTAGGTCGCTGTACTCTTTGCTCAATGGCGATGCACACACATAAAAACAACCCTCCCCGTTGCGGTAACTGCTTAAAAAAGACGATCCATCTTTGAGGGTCAAAATGGGGGCTTCGGTGGTGGCTGATGAGGTGGTGAAGGTGTAGTACTTTTTTGCTATAGGCAAATTCATGTTTTGAGGCACCTTGTCAAACACATCTTTAAATACATTCTCCTGTACATTGATGCCGGCTACCTCCTGCGGCTGTTCAGTAAACCCGGTGATAGAGTTTGCCCGCATACTATTGAGTAGCCGGTTATACGATTCTGTTTCTGCGGCAGTTGCCGTAAAAAGAGCTACGCTTCCGCCTTCGGCACAAAATTTATTGGCTGCTGTGGCTAAGGTTGACGAAATTGAGGGCAGGTTTTCTAAAACCAAAAACTGTGCATCGTTAAGCATATCCCCCTGAAAACCGCTCTCTGCAACGGTGGTGTATTGAAACTCTTGTTTGTTAGAGAAAAATGCGTCTATGTATTTGTTACTTACTCCGTTGTTGATACACAGCACATTTATCTTTTCGTGCACATTAAAAGCCAAGTAATAGCTATCATCAAAAACTATGGGCTGGTCGCTAATGGTTAGTTCTGCTTTATTCCAATTTGGCTGGTTGAGCAAAAACGAGAACGTATCTACCACAAAACTACCCGGCTGTATGGTTAGCTCGTTCATGCTCTTGGTTTGGCCGTTGAGTTTGAAAGAGAGCCGAACATTTTCGGCAGCGTTATCACCACTGTTGCTCACTTTTACCATCAGCGTGGCCGTTCTGTTAAAGATTTGTACCGGCTCGTTGAACCATGCAGAGTCAATAAACAAATTGGCTTGCTCATCGGCTTTGTAAGGAACTAAATTATAGCTAATGGCACTATCGGGTTGCAGAGTGCCCATGTGCTGTTGAAAATCGCTGAGGAGATAGACCATTTTATTTTGCTCTCCGGTTTGGTAGAGTGCCGCACTTTGTCGCTGTGCTATATCTTTGAGGTTTCTGGAAGTTGGCGATAGCTCCACCTCTTGCAACATACTCAAAAACTCATCGCGGCTGACCATGCGCTGGTGTTTGCCTTCAAAATCATTGGTGAGTAGTTGAAATTCATCGGCAGCGCCATAGCTGTTGGCTATTTCTTTGGCGGTAAGTTTTGCTTTATCCAACAAATTGGTGCCACTGCCGGTGGCATTCATACTAAACGAATTATCTACATATATACTCACGGCTTTTTTGCCGGCTGCACTGGTATTTTTTTGCCCGGGCAGATAGGGTTGTGCAAAGGCCAAAACTAAAAAAATGATAGCTAATACACGTGCGGCCAATACTAACAGATGCTTCAATCGGTTGCGCGAGGTAGTTTCTTGTTGTACTTCTTTCAAAAACTTTACGTTGCTGAAATACACCGTTTTGTACCTGCGAAAATTGAACAGGTGAATAATGACCGGTATGCTGATGGCCGCTAAAGCCCACAAAAACCACGGATAGACAAATTGCATGATGGGGCTAAAATAGACGAATAGCGAAGAGTTGGGAGTTGTGCAAATGAAACGTTGATTGTTCTTATCAAATTTTAAGTTCAAATTTTTACATTGCTCTAAATATCCCCTTTATATGTATAAAGCTTTATCCTCCTTTGCATGCGCATTGCTACTCTACTCATCATACTCTCAAGTACATTCTTTTGGCACTCGTTCAGGTCTAAATCCTGACATGTATCCGTTTTATCATGGCGTAGCATCAGGCGATCCACAAGCCAACAGCGTTATTATTTGGAGCCGGATTACATTAGATTCATTAATCACATCTGCATCTGTGGGGTGGGAAATTTTTGCGGATGTCAATTTATCGCAGGCAGTGCAAAATGGTGTGGCAGGCACAGACAGTAGCGTAGATTACACCATAAAAGTTGATGTACAAAATCTCCAGCCCAATACTTGGTACTATTATCGGTTTACTTACGATACATTTCACTCGGTAATTGGACGTACGCGCACTTTGCCCGTTGGAAATGTTTCCAACATCCGGTTTGCTGTAGCCAGTTGCCAAGATTACCAAAGCGGTTTTTACAATGCTCACCGACATTTGGCTCAGCGCAACGATATTGATGCGGTACTATTTCTGGGCGATTACACGTACGAAGATGCTGCAGACAACAACCCGGTGGGCGAACGCTACCATGTGCCCAACAAAAAAACAACCACGGCCATGGATTACCGCATCCGGCAATCGCTCTATCACTTAGACCCCGACCTGCAAGCCGCCCACCAGCAGTACCCGTGGATATGTGTGTGGGACGACCACGAAACCGCCAATAACTCTTATACTGACAGTGCAAAAAATCATAATGTAAATGACGGTCTATGGGCAAATCGAAAAGCCAACGCCATAAAAGCATATAACGAGTGGATGCCCGTTCGCCAGCCCGATAGCACAGATCCCTACCGGATTTTCCGAAAATTTACCTGGGGCAACTTAGCTGACTTGCACATGATAGACACCCGCCTGTACGACCGCTCGCGACAAGCAGGCACAACAGTTTCTATTACAGATGCTACACTCAACGATAGTGCCCGTACCATGGTGGGTCCTGTGCAGTTCGGCTGGTTAGAAAACAATCTCAAAAACTCTACCGCCAAGTGGCAAATACTTGGCCAGCAAGTCATGATGGCTCCATTAGTGATACCCGCTGGAGTATTGGGCGCAACTCCCTTTATTGTAAATGGCGACCAATGGGATGGATACCCCTACGAGCGGCAGCACTTTTATGATATTGTAAAAATTGATTCTATAAAAAATGTAGTGGTGCTTACCGGAGATATCCATACCGCTTGGGCAAATGACTTGCCATTGCCTGCCTATGATACCAGCAACCGCACCGCCTCTGTTGGAGTAGAATTTGTAGCCCCCAGCATTACTTCCGGCAACGAGTTGCCTCCGTTAATTACAGCACCGGTTATCAGTACGCTGGCACCACATGTGCGTTATGTTGAGTTGGTACGGCACGGTTATTATATGTTAGACATCAAGCCCCAAAAAACACAAGCCGATTTTGTGTACGTGAGCGATATTGCTACCCAACAGTTTACTGTTTCAGAAATCAACCATTACTGCGTAAATGATGGAGAAACGTGGTTAAACGCCTGCAATCAATCTGCATTGCCATCCGATACTTATCCGCCATTAGCACCTATGCCATTAGTTGCAGGAATATATGAATTGAGTACAAAAAACATTACAGTGGTACAAATATTACCAAATCCATTTGTGGATGAGTTTCAGGTGATGGTAGATATACAACAACTAGATATAATAACCACCATAATAACAGATGCCAACGGTAGAGATATTTTTCGCCATCAAACCGGTCAAATAAATACCGGTACGAATGTGATACAGTTAACAACACCAAACTTAGTGGCAGGCGTTTACACACTGCATATTTTGGGCAAATATGGTGCAACCAAACAGCGCATAGTTTGCGTTAATAGATAATATATTAACTTTATGCCGATTGATTATGCGTCCTCTAAGTATCATCATTCTCCTCTGTCTTCTATCTGTTGCTAAAGCGCAAGATGGCAAATACTTTTATGTAGGTGCACAAATTACTCCAGGAGTTTCTCATCGGGTGTTATTTCTCAATAGCAAAGTACCTCAACCAAACATAGCCAATATACCTGATTTTATTTTTAATCTGCGCAATAAATCAGAGCACCCATACATCTACGGAGCAACCGGAATCGTGTGTGGTTTTCAGGTAAAGAATTTTTTTGCTGTGGAAAGTGGTGTTAATTACGCGCACCATAGCTACAGGCACATTGATAATAACCTCTTTTTTGATACCGGTGGATACAATGATACCTCTTACAACAACAACTTGCAACCGTGCCGACTTATCTTAACCTACGGCTACCATTATCTCAACATTCCGTTAGGCATACGATTTTCATTAGGCAAATCTGCATTTAAAGCAACAATCGGTACAGGTGCAGAAATAAATGTATTGCTAAAAAAATATACCCATACTCATCTCACCAATCCCGATGGAAGCATATACCGCAACTACAATAACAATGTCAATTTGAACCCACATCAGAGGGCGAATCTCACTGCTTACTTATCTGTTGGGGTTAGCTACAGTTTCAAAAATAATGTGACTATTTCATTTGCTCCCATAGCACGCATACAATGCTTATACAACACCAAACAGACTCCGGTAACCGAACGGTTGTGGAGTGTAGGCATGCAAACCGGAGTTACCTACCGCTTACCGTTGACTCAAAAAAAAGCAGCTACGCCCGATTCGTAAATGTTTAAATACACGGGGTTGTAGCTTTTTGACAAATCGTTACTTTCACCTCAAACAACCCCTTATGAAAAAACTCCTTTACCCGTCTGTAGTTTTTTTGGTATTGATTATTGCAACATCATCTTGTAAAAAAAAGAAAGATGACATAGATTGTACAGCTACACCGTGTGATACTACCTATGTACAAAACACTCCGTGGCCTAAGTGGGTTTTTCAGCACTGGGTATGGGAAGACGAAGGTACCACCGCCAGCGCACGCGCATTGGTTGATGATTATTTAGCCCACAACATACCGGTAGATGCCATTGTAATTGACAGCCCCTGGGAAACCGGCTACAATACATTTGAATGGGACAATACATTGTACCCGAATGCGAAAGCCATGATTGATTATTTCCATAGCAAAAACATTAAAGTATTGCTTTGGATAACCGGTGTGGTAAACGTGAATTGCCAGCCACTTTATGATGAAGCCAAGGCCAATGGCTACTTTATGAAAAGCAATGCCGGTGATGCCAACCCCAAAGTGGTAAACTGGTGGAAAGGCAGCGGCAGTTTGATTGACTTCCACAACCCCGCTGCGGTAACTTGGTGGAAAGGGCTGATGGACAAAGCGCTGGATATGGGCGTAGATGGCTGGAAATGCGATGGAGCCGATTTTTATGCCTTCCCGCAAGTGTATTCTCCGGGTAAGGGCGGTATGGTTACCCGCTTAGAGCATTCGCATTCATATTATCAATTGTTTCACGATTACACCCGCCAAAAACGTGGCATTAGCACAGCTATTATGAGCCGCCCCATTGATAACTACAACTTGGGCGATTTTGGTGGTGATTTAGCTGCCTTTAGTCCTAAAGAAATTGGCTGGAGTTGTTGGGTGGGCGATCAAGATGCCACTTTCGGTGGCTTAAAGGCAGCGCTCAATAATATGTACTGGAGTTCTGATTATCCGTATTTAGTGCATGGCTCAGATATTGGCGGCTACCGCGAAGACAACACTTCGCCACCTCAAATGCGTACTAAAGAATTATTTATCCGTTGGGCACAAGTAGGCGCTTTTTCGGGCTTAATGGAAAACGGTGGTGGTGGAGAGCACCGCCCCTGGATGTTTGATGCACAAACCGAAACCATTTACCGCAAATTAGTTTTACTACGCGAAAAGTTTTTGGTGGGTTACTTGCTAGGGCAATCTGTACCGGCTTTTGCAGCCAACAAAAGTTTAATGCAATTTGTCAACAAAACCAATTACACCTACACATTGGGCACTGATATTTTTGTAGCACCGGTGCTAGACGCTTCCGGTAATGTTACCGTCAATTTTCCGGCTGGAGATAAGTGGGTTTACTTGTATGATAAATCGCAGGTATTTGATGGTGGAAGTTCAACTACTAAAACCTTTTCGCTGGACGAATTTCCGGTTTACCTCAAGCAAGGCACACACATTGCAAATGTGATGGTACCTTAGAGAAACTACATTCGTTATATGCAAGTTACTTTTCTCGGCACAGGCACCTCTGGCGGAGTACCTTTAATTGGGTGCGGTTGTGAGGTTTGTTCATCACAAAACCCAAAAGATAAGCGGCTGCGCACTTCCATTATGTTGGAAGAAAACAGCCAAACCATTGTAGTGGACTGCGGACCTGACTTTAGGCAACAGATGCTGCGCGAAAAAGTAAAAAGTATTGACGGCATACTTTTTACCCACGCGCACAAAGACCACACCGGTGGTATAGACGACATCCGCTCTTTCAACTTCATGAACAAAAAACCGGTAGATTTTTACTGCGATTTTGCGACCGAGTTAGGCATCAAAGACCAATACAGTTATGCCTTTAGCGAAACCGATTATCCGTATTTACCCAAAATGAATTTTCATCGCATAAATGCTGATAAGCCGTTTGCAATTGGTACATTTCAGATTACGCCCATACAAGTAATGCATGGCTCTATGCCGGTGTTGGGCTTTAGGTTTGGTAAAAACTTTACCTACATCACCGATGCTAAAACCATTGCCCCCAAAGAGCGAGAAAAAATACGCGGCACAAAAGTATTGGTACTTAATGCGCTGCGCCATTCTGAGCATTACTCTCACCTCACCATTGAGCAAGCATTAGAAGTAGTAGAAGATATTCAGCCCGAGACATGCTATTTCACGCATATGAGTCATCAGTTTGGACTGCATGATTTGATGGAGAAAAAGCTACCTCCAAACATTATCATTGCTTATGATGGATTGAAAATTGAGGTTTGAAATTTTGCCTGCTCATATATTTCTCTACATTTAAAAATTAACCAAAAAGTAAACTATGTCGAAATCGGAAGGTTGGGGATCACGAGTTGGATTAATTTTAGCCATGGCCGGCAATGCTGTTGGCTTAGGTAACTTTCTTCGTTTTCCGGTGCAGGCCATTAACAATGGTGGTGGCGCATTTATCATTCCTTACATAGTATGCTTTTTATTGATGGGTATTCCGCTGCTGTGGATTGAATGGAGTACCGGAAGATTTGGCGGAAAAAACGGCAATCACTCCACACCGTTTATCATGGGGAGTTTAGGAAAATCTTCGCTCTGGAAATACATAGGCGTTTTTGGAATTTTTACCAATATAGGTGTGGCCGCATATTACTGCTACATTGAGAGTTGGACCATGGCTTACGTTTATCATTCCGTAGCCGGAACATTCGATGGGCTTTCGCAATCGCAAGTAGCGGCATTTTTCGGTAGCTATATAGATGTATTTCATTCCACTACCGGAATTCCATTTGAGGCGGTATTGTTCTTTCTTGTCTGCTTAGGGCTCAACACGTTTATTCTTTCGCGCGGTTTAGATGGTGTAGAAAAAGTAGCAAAAATTGGAATGCCCTTGCTTATACTTTTTGGAGTGGTTTTGGCCATTCGGGGGTTAACGTTGGGCACATCGGGCGCCAGTGCCGAACACCCAACAGCCAGTGCCATTGATGGTTTAAATTTTTTGTGGACACCCCAGTTTGATTCACTCACCAACCCTAAAGTTTGGTTGGCTGCTGCGGGGCAAATTTTCTTTACACTATCTGTAGGTATGGGTTCAATTCAATGCTACGCATCGTACTTAAAACAGCGCGATGATGTGGCTTTAAATGCCGCCTCAGCCGGGTTTATGAACGAATTTGTAGAAGTGGTGCTGGGAAGCTCCATTGTAATTCCTATTGCTGCGGGCTACCTTGGTTTAGATTGGGTAAAAGAGAATGCCGGCTTTGGCATGGCGTTTCAAACCATGCCTTATTTGTTTGAAAAATGGGGGCCTGTACTTTCTATGGTGGCCGGGGTCATGTGGTTTGGTTTGCTGTTTTTTGCGGGCATCACTTCTTCGCTTGCCATGGGCACCCCTTGGATGGGTTTTATGCACGATGAGTTTGGTTGGAAAAGACAAAAAGGAGCATGGTCTTTTGGTTTAATTATTCTGATACTCGGCTTACCAACTGTTTTCTTTTACCATCAAGGAGTTTTTGAAGAATATGACTATTGGGCAGGTACAGTTTCGTTGGTGGTTTTTGCACTTATTGAAACCATTCTTTTTGCTTGGGTTTTCGGCATCAACAATGGTTGGAAAGAGATAACCCGTGGTGCCGACATGAAGGTTCCTGAATTTTACAAATACATTATCAAGTATGTAACTCCGGTGTTGCTCACATTTGTGTTTTTGGGTTCATTGATAACTCCGAAAGGAAATAACTGGAAAGTAGAAATCAGCAATTTATTTTCGGGTAACGGATGGACACTCGACAACGGCTCCATCATCAAGCAAATTACAAATGCAGGCATATACGAGCAAATAGCAGCAGCTACCGACCCTGCTGTGGTTTTGCAGTTGCAAGACAAGTTGTTTTATGTAAACGGTGCACGAATTTTGCTGCTGCTCACCTTCGCAGGAATATGTTTCTTAGTCTATTTAGCGCACAACAAACGAAAACTTAAAGGAGGAACTGCCTAATGAATACATCAGCAATCATACTCATGGCCTCTGCCATGATTTTAGTATCGGCAGTAACAGGTTACTTTTTTTACAAAGTGCTTACCACTCCGCGAATACCCGACTCTAAAATGGATGACATTGAGGACGATGAAAACCGGACATTTAGATATGATGCTACGTAAGAGCAATATCTATTAATCTGTTTAGCAACAATGAACGGTGTGGAATGTAATGCAATAGCGAAACTCACTGATGAGTTATTTTTTTTACGTTTGAGCCGTGAGCCGCACTGCCGTAAAAATTATTGAATGCCCCCGCGATGCCATGCAAGGCATCAAAACCTTCATACCCACAGCTACCAAAGTAGCGTATATCAATAAACTACTTAAAGTAGGTTACCACTCTATTGACTTTGGCAGTTTTGTGAACCCGGAGGTAATACCACAAATGGCAGACACCGCACGTGTTTTAGACAGTTTAGAATTGAATAACACTTCATCCAAACTCATTTCCATTATTGCCAACGAGCGTGGAGCAAAAGATGCCTGCGAGTTTCAACAGATAAATTATTTGGGATTTCCGTTTTCGGTGTCCGAAACCTTTCAGCGCAGAAACGCTAACAGCACTATACCAGAGGCAGTAGAGCGCGTAAAAAAAATAAATGTTTTAGCGCAGCAGCACAATAAAGAACTCATACTGTACATCAGCATGGGTTTTGGCAATCCGTATGGCGATGAGTACAGCCCACAAGTAGTAGAAAAATGGGTAAGTGAGTTATCGCAACTTGGCATTAAAACATTTATGCTCAGCGATACGGTGGGAGTGGCAGAGCCAACCATCATTCGCTATTTGTTTGAAACACTCATTCCTGCTTTTCCGCAATTAGAAATAGGGGCACACTTACACACAGCCCCACACAACTGGAAAGTAAAAATAGATGCTGCCTACCAAAGTGGCTGCACTCGTTTCGATACCGCCATTCGTGGTTATGGCGGCTGCCCTATGGCCAAAGATGATTTGCTAGGCAACATGCCCACCGAAAATTTACTCAATTACTTTACCGAAGAACAGTTAGGCGCAAATTTCAGCATACCGGCTTTTGAAGAAGCACTCCGCGAATCCATGATTGTTTTTCCTCATTAATCTTTTCAATATGGCTCGCGTGATGGCTTTTGATTTTGGCACTAAGCGAACCGGCATTGCTGTAACCGACCCGTTGCAAATTATTGCCAATTCATTAGAAACATTACCCACTAAGACTGTTTTTGATTTCATCAAAAAATATTGCGTTGCCGAAAATGTAGAAGCGTTTGTGGTAGGTGTACCCTACAACACCGGCACGCGCCAAAATGAAGTGATGAGCGAGGTAGAGAAATTTATTGCGCAGTTGCAACTACTTTTTCCCGATAAAAAAATTCATCGAATAGATGAGCGCTTTACCTCCACTATTGCTAAACAAACATTACTACAAAGCGGGTTGGGTAAAAAAGAAAGACAAAGAAAAGGCCACATAGATGCCATAGCTGCAAACTTGATTTTGCAGAGTTATTTAACCATGAAACAATAGCGGTTAATAAAATTTATACTCCTACACCCTTGGTTATTTTTTCTTCAGCCGAATGGTGTACTGTGTAGCCAGCGTAATGATATGCCGGTTAAAAAAAGCACCATTCTCCCGCATCTGATACCAATTGAGGTATCCGGCATCTATGCTTAACTGCGGTAGTACATCTATTGATAGCGCTACAAATAATCGATTCTGGTCAAATATGTTTTTGGCAATTTTTGCACCAGCATTTACCATTACTTCATCACCTATCTTCATTTTATAACTCCGGTGCTCATCAATATGAAGGATTGGAATAGTAGTTGTTATCCTATATCGAAAACGAAAGTTGCCAAAACTAAATCCATCGGCCAGTTCGGTACGAAAGGAGTTTGTGCCATGAAAAAAGCGTGCTTCTGCACGAAACCGATGATCAAGCGTAAAGTGCTTCAATCGGTTTTTATACGCTACTTCAATATGTGGGCGCAGTTCAGGCACCATCAACCTTTGTTTGGTGATGGGTTCGTTAGGGCTTTGGCCAAATACACAAAAGCCGGCAGAGACCTCCCACCCGCTTTTTCCAAAATGATAATGCGCATGAGTGCGGATAAGCATTTGGTGCTGAGCAAATGGGTCAATGTAGATTCGTTCACCCATATCTGTTTGCCAACTCCAGCGCTCATTGATTTGTAAATGTATAAGGGCGCTATA
Source organism: Chitinophagales bacterium (assembly GCA_016787045.1). Classification (GTDB taxonomy): domain Bacteria; phylum Bacteroidota; class Bacteroidia; order Chitinophagales; family LD1; genus Bog-950. Next base: position 55,257 of record JAEUVA010000024.1, on the reverse strand, counting down.
CCAAGCAAGAGTTTGCTTGGTTACACTCTTTTGCGCTTGAGCCAACACACCAACACTACCTAAAACAAAAAAAAAGAGCAACGATTTTTTCAAGCTGAATTTTACAACTGCGAATGTGCTAAAATCTCACTATCGTGAAAATAAATAGCAAAGTATGGTTTATTATACTACATTTGCGCCCGTTCTGAAAAAAACAGAACAACTTCACACGAACCAAGTGTGAGATGCGACTTCCCAAAAAGAACAGTCACAGCAGCCCAAACAAGTTGCTTTAACCGAGTACGGTTCCTCTCTCAAAAAAGTTCGGTGATTAACCGAAATCAATTATTTATCACCTCCGGAGTGTGTCATATTGTTTAATGGCCTATTCGGGAAAAAACAAACATGGAAAAATTTGCAGCGCTCGGATTGAGCCAAAATGTGCTAAACGCACTTCAAAAAAAGGGATGGGAAACACCTTCTGAAATTCAGGAAAAAACTATCCCGCTTTTACTTAAAAACGAAAAAGACTTAGTAGGTCAGGCGCAAACAGGTACCGGCAAAACGGGTGCTTTCGGCTTGCCGCTCATAGACCAGCTTGACGATAGCAGCCGCAAAGTACAGGCGCTTATCTTATGCCCAACGCGCGAGTTGGCCGTGCAGGTGGCCGATGAGATTACCTCTTTCAAAGGCGATAAAAAACTTTGGGTACAAGCCGTATATGGTGGTGCCAGCTTTGGCACACAAGCCCGTGCCTTAGAAAAAGGCACTCAAATTGTGGTGGGAACCCCAGGCCGTATTCGCGACCACATTGAGCGTGGCACATTAAAGCTCGGCAACGTAACACACGTGGTGCTTGATGAGGCCGATGAAATGCTCAACATGGGTTTTGAAGAAGAAGTACGCGAAATTTTAAAGCAAGTGCCGGAACAAAAACGGATGTTATTGTTTAGCGCAACTATGCCTACACCTATCCTCAAAATTGCCAAAACCTTTATGGGCAATTACGAATTGATAGCGGTAGAAAAAACACAGGCAACTACCGAACTGGTTGATCAAATGTACTTTGAAGTAAGCGAGCGCGACCGCTTTGAGGCACTTTGCCGCATTATTGATACCGAACCGGAATTTTACGGCATTGTATTTTGCCGCACTAAAGCCGAAACAGATACAGTAGCTGATAAACTGATAGACCGCGGTTACGATGCTGAGGCCATACATGGTGATGTAACACAAAACCAACGCGAACTGACATTAAAAAAATTCAAACTGCGTAAAATTGTGATATTGGTAGCTACCGATGTGGCTGCTCGTGGCATTGATGTAAACGACCTTACACACGTAGTAAACTACAACCTGCCGCAAGACCCTGAGGCGTACGTGCACCGCATAGGCCGTACCGGTCGTGCAGGTAAACATGGTACCGCTATTACTATTGTATCGCCAAACGAAAGACGCGATTTGCTCTTTATCCAAAAAATAGCACGTACGCAGTTTCGTAAAGAAGAAGTACCTGCTGTAGATGTAGTGATAGAAACCAAAAAAATGAAGTTGAAAACCGACCTCATGAATTTGCTGGAACACAAAAGCGCTACAGATTACTTGGCCTTGGCACAAGAACTTTTAGAAGATGACCGCGAACCAGCACAAGTACTTTCGGCTATCTTGAACTACACGTTTAAAGATACTTTGAAAGAATCTATGTACCGAGAAATTGGTAAGATACAAACTGCTAAACAGGGCACCGCTACATCAAGCAGCGATGCTCGCCTTTTTGTGGCCAAAGGCCATACCGCTAATTTCAATGCTGCAAAAATAATTGACTTTGTAGCCAGCGAAGCGGGCATAGACCCACAATCTATACATGATGTGCGTGTGTATGACAATTTTTCATTCATTACATTACCTGCTGAGCAAGCAGAGCAAGTATTGGTGGTGTTTGGCAAAAACAAACGCGGTGGCAAACCATTAGTTACCCGAGCCAAAGAAAGAGATAGCAACAACAGCGGAGGTGGTCGCAGAAACGAAGGTGGAGGCGGCTACAAGGGCGACTTCAAGAAAAAATCGGAGTTTGGTGAGCGCAAAAACTATGGCGAACGCAAGCATTACAACGACCGCGAGCGCAAACCATACAGCAACGACCGTAAAGAATTTGGTGATAAAAAACAATTTGCTCCCAAAGGCGATTCGTATAAAAAACCCTCTACTATTAGTGCAGGCGCAAGCGACTATACCAACGATGCAAAACCCGTACGCAAGCGCGAAAACAAACTGACCGACTACTTAGAGACCAAAACATCGGGTGAAAAACCTTCTAAAAAAAAGAGCGATACCTCAGAGGTAGATAAGTTCTTAGGAAAATTTCAGGACGATTTGAGCTGGTAGTAGCTTAGACGAAATTTAGAAAAGAGCAACGGAGAAATCTGTTGCTCTTTTTGTTTACCACTATCATGCACCATGCAATAAACATTAGGATGAATGTTTCAGAAGCAAAAAAATTCATGGATGTTTAGAATATGAATTTCTTCATACTGAGTATCTATGTCATAGATTTGTCATATTAAAGCAAAAGAATTGCAAGCAGAACGAATAGCTTTTACCTTTACGGTAAAGCAAACGCTATGAAACGCAGCATATACTTCGCACTTATCCTATTCTATATTTTTTTAAGCACAGTTTCATTTGGCTCTCATTTTGCGGGTGCTGATATATCGTACCGACATATTGGCGGAAACCAGTACCAGATTACCTTAAACTATTACAGAGATTGCTGCGGCATCTCTATGCCTTCGTCTGTGCAGATGCAGGCAGTTAACACTTGTACAAATACCAACTCAAATTTTATCCTTCAGGACGTCTCCGGAACAAATAATGAAATGTCACAAGTATGCAATCTATCGGGCGTACTTACTACTTGCCAACCCTCCGGTGTTTGCCCGGCCAACCCTGCTGGCAGCACACCTGTTTATCCGGGTGTTCGTTTGTATGTGTACACAGGTACTGTTACCCTCAATGGTAATTGCAACAACTGGCAGATACGCTTTAGCGAATGTTGCAGAAATAATGCACTCAGCAATATTCCAAATCCAAGCTCAACAGGGTATGGATTGGTAGCGCAGATAAACAATGCCATACAACCGGCTACGGGCATAGCATTGCAAAATAGCTCTATCCGTTTTTTAGAGCCGGGGTTTCATACTGCATGTGCTAATTCACACATTGTTTTTTTTCATGGCGGGTACAATCCGGATGGCGACTCGCTGGTGTATGAATTGGTCCATCCGTTGAATGAAACTTACAATCCCATACCTTTTAATAACGGATGGTCTGCCCAGCAACCCATCAAAGGTACGCAACAAAGTTTTGATACCCAAACCGGCCTTTGGAAAATTACCCCTTCAAACTTAGAGTATAGTGTGGCTGCTATCAAAGTGAGTGAATACCGCAACGGAGTTTTAGTAGGTAGTGTAATGCGCGACATACAAATTGCCGTGCTGCCTTGCAAGCTCACTCTGCCAGACATCACGTCAGCGCAAAACATAAATGGTGGTTACGCTGGCGGAGCAGATACCTTGTATGCCTGCCCTAGCGATACCGTACAGTTTCAATCATTGGTACTATCAGAGATTGGCGCACCACTTAAGGTTAGCTCAGTCATAGCCGACTCGGCATTTGTTGTTGATTTGCTTCAGCAAGGCACCCATAGCTCTGTTACTGCACAGGTTACATACGTGGTTGCTCCAACTTTGAGCGGATGCCATAGCTTTTGGTTAAAGAGCAAGCTAGACAACTGCCCCATAACCGGCTCCAACTGGCGAAAATTTACGCTTTGCACAGCACCACACCCCAATATACAGGCGGTGAGCACATCGTTTTGTGGCACGCCTGTAATCTTGAAAGCCGTAGGGGGCAGCAATCCGGTGTGGGCACCCAACACAGGTATCAATGCCGTATCTAATCCAAATAGTTACCAAACGAGCGTTTCGCCACAAGCCACTCAAACATATTATTTACATTCTACATGTGGCACGGATAGTGTTACCGTACAACCGTTTCCGGCTTTCTCACTCACTGCATGGGGCGATACAACAATATGCAGAAATGCTTTTGCTCCTCTCTCCGCAAGTTCCAGCGATTCTGCCGGATGGAGTTTGAAATGGAATCCGACCCAAGGATTGATAAATCCGGTAACCGGTGGCACTGACTCTACATCTGAAATAGTATTGGCCGCACCTGCAATAAGCACCCATTACATTGCAACTGCTACTAATATAAATGGCTGTTTGACACATGATACTGTTTTGATAACTGTACAAAACAGTGGTGCGGAATTAAAAATAGTGGCTGAGCCAGAGGTGCTTTGCCAATCCGGTGGAACTGTACAATTAACATTGCTTCAAGTTGCTAAATCGTGTGGTGCAAACAATACGCTCTGTACCGGCAATTCTATTCCGGTGCAAGTAGGTACGGGCAACTACCAAACACCGGCTAGTTCTGCTACGGGTTATCCAACCGTGTATGGTCATTACCAAAAAGGCGCGCGACACCAATTTCTGTACAAAGCGGCCGAGTTAAAGCAATATGGAGTAAAAGGAGGTACCATCAAAAGTATCGCATTTTACCTCAGCCAGAGTAATTCATCTGCAAATGACTCATTAGAAAATTTTGAAATAAAAATGGGCTGCGTATCGCTCAGTAACCTGGAAAACGGTTGGGTGAGCAATCTGCAAACGGTGTTTACCCCCAAAAGTTTAACATTATGGCCGCCCGCCAATACCGGATGGAAAACACACCTGTTGGACATACCTTATGATTGGGATGGGGTGTCCGACATAGTGGTAGAGGTATGTTCATACACAGGCAACTCCGGCTCGCTCAATTCAAAAATGATGGCTACCAACACGCCATTTGTGTCTGTGTGTTACACCGCCACAAACATACAGCCATGCGACTACTTCACCCCGTACAATACATCCAGTACCAGACCCAATACACTTTTTAATGTGTGCGTGCAAGATTTGCCGCCCGGCACGCTCATTCATTGGTTGCCCGATACCGGCACTAATGCTGCATTACCCACTGCTGGAGATTTGATTGCCATTTCAAACCCGGTTTCTCCTACCACATATACTGCTACCGCTTATACACCCAATGGATGCACCAGCAATGCCATTCAGTTTGTCAATGTAAATACAACCAATGCTATTAGTATTAACTTTAAGGATACCTTTCTTTGCCAGATCTCACCGGTTGTGGTTCAACCTATTGTATTAAATAATAGTTTAATTGATAACACTATCACATATCAATGCCTTTATCTTACTACGGGCAGTATGGTATTTAGCGGAGCAGGTAGTTTTACATTGCCACAACCCCAACCCGGCAAGTACTTATTAAAGACCACATCTACCCCCTGTGAAGCAAGAGACACATTTGAAATAGTGAACCCCGTAGCTGCACAACTCAGCGTTTCTTTCGCAGCGGCTCCCATTAAATGCCATGGTAACAAAACTACACTGAAAGCCAACATCACCGGCTCTATACCGGGAGGGTACACGTTGCTTTGGAATACCGGACATACTACCGACTCCATCACCAATGTAAGTTCCGGCACCTATTCGCTTACCATTAGCAATGCTTCGGGTTGTAGTTACACTTACCATACTACCATCACGCAGCCGGCTGCCATAGCATTCATCTTTGATAGCATTAAACACCCGCTTACGGCCACTTCTGCTGATGGCATCATATCGGTTATAGCACTTGACGGAATAGCCCCATACTCCTATTCATGGAGCAATGCAGCACAGGTACCGGCTATTGGTGCTCTCGGCCCCGGCACTTACTCACTTACAGTAACCGATGCCCACGGTTGCTCTGCCACTACATCTGTTACGCTCACAGCGCTAACGAACGCTGTAAACAATGTAAACCTGCACGATTTAATTTCCGTAGTACCCAATCCATTTCGCGATGAAATCTTTATTCGCAACATACCTGTATCCTCTATTACTCATGTAACCATTACCGACCCACTGGGCAGGGTATTGTTTTATTCACCAATTATGGAAGAAACGATGACCATAACCACTAGCGAATGGGGTACGGGTATTTACTTTCTGAATATCCGCACAGATTACGATACTTACAGTCAATTTGTAATTAAACACTAACTCCACATTGCTCCGTCAATTTATAGCGCTAATACTCTTCACCTTCTGCACGGTTTGGGCACTTGCCCAAACTCCGTGGTATCACCACACCTCTATTTACCAAATCTACCCGCGCTCATACTATGATACAAATGCCGATGGCATTGGCGATATACATGGCATTATCCAAAAGCTGGATTACATCAAAAGCATGGGCTTTGAAACGGTATGGGTATCTCCGTTTTTCAGTTCGCCACAAGCCGATTTTGGATATGATGTAAGCGATTACCAAAACATAGCCCCCGAGTATGGCACGATGGCCGATGTGGAGCAACTGATAAAAGAAGTGCATCAGCGTGGCATGAAAATTGTTTTGGATATGGTGATGAACCACACCAGCATAGCGCACGAATGGTTTAAGCAAGATGTACAGCGCAAACCCGATGAAAGAGGCATTGAAAATGATTTTTATGTATGGCGCGATAAACCAAACAACTGGAAAAGCATGGTTAGTGGCAGCGCCTGGCACTACAGCAAAGAGCGCGGGCAGTACTACTATGCTGCCTTTTTGCCCTTTCAGCCCGATTTGAATTACTACAACCCGGCAGTAAAAAAAGCAATGCTTGACAATGTAAAGTTTTGGCTCCAAAAAGGAGCCGATGGCTTTCGGTTAGATATTTTTAATTCTATATACGAAGATAGCTTGTTTCGCAACAATCCTGCTTCGCTGAATGCGCTCACTCATTTTCAAAAAACCAATTACACGGCCAGTTTGCCGGCTTGCTTGCAGTTTGCCGAAGAACTGCGCAGCGTGTGCGATTCGTTTGGAGAAAAAATGTTGATTGGCGAAATTATTGGCGACCGAAGTGTAAGCCGCGCCTATTGTGGAGTTACAAAGAACAACCGGCTCACATTGGCTTTCAATTTTGAAATGCTGCGATTCAAATTCAATGCCCGCTACTTTGAGCGATTAATAAAAAACATGGAAAAAGATTTTACGGCTCCCTTTATGCCGGTGTACGTATTTAGCAACCACGACCGCAGGAGAATGCTGAGCCGGGTAAAAGGAAACACAGACAAAGCCAAACTCGTTCATGCCGTACAGTTTTTAGCACGAGGTGTGCCTTGTGTGTATTATGGCGAAGAGCTTGGAATGACCGATAGTAAACTGCCGTACAAAAATGCTTTAGACCCGGTGCCGCACTTTGTAAAGCTTCCGCGCGGATTAGTGAACATGGCCAATGAAACGCTTAACCGCGATGAATTGCGCACACCCATGCAGTGGAAGAACGATAAGAACGCAGGTTTCTCTAGTTCAAACAAACCTTGGCTACCCGTAAACGAAAACTACAAACACGTAAATGCAGAAAAATCTTTAAGTGATTCTTCATCGCTATATTACTTCATAAAAACACTACAAGGGCTACGAACAACCAAATGCGAAGTAAAGCGCATGGGCAACGTACTATACCTGAATGGCGCAATGTTGAACTTTAATAAGCGAAAATTTGTGAAAGAATCTGTTTTTACCGAAGAGCTGATTTCGCTTAGAAATTCTAAAGGAAAACTACGATCAGCACACATTAAAAACACCACCAACTCACATTTTGTGTGGTTGCCACCACTCAGCATTACTTGGGTGAACCAATAAACCTTTTTTATTTGTGCATATCAAAAACGCAGTAACAGGCGTTTAGAAATAAAACAACCACTTATGAAGCGATTGATTTTTTGTGTAACTCTTTGTCTATTTCTGCTTACTACAAAAGCGCAAGACAACATTTTGCTCCGCGGATTTGTATATGATAAAGAGGCCAATAATGCTCCTCTTGGTATGGCTGCCGTACAGATAAAAAACACACAGTTGGGCGGCCTTGCCGATGATAATGGCTACTTTGAAATTCCGATTCCAAAACTAAACCTCAAAGACTCGCTGCGGGTAAGTTATGTGGGCTACACACCAACTACAATATCTATCATCAACTACAAGCCGGGCGATACGCTACGCATATATGTAGGCACTAACTTTGAAACTAAGGAAGAAGTAGTGGTAGTAGCCATGAATGCCAAAGGTGTATTGATTAAAGCAATTGATAACATGAAACAAAACCTGCTGTACGATTCATTGATTTCTACCGGCATGTACCGGCAGTATCACAAAGAAAATGGCAAGTATGTACGATTGATAGAGGCAGATGTGAGTGTGGCTTTTAACTGTAAAAGCGCATACCGGTATTCTTTTCATGAAATGCTGAAGGTAAACAAAGTGCGCAGAAGTTTGAACTACGAAACCAATGGCGATGAGCATGGCGACCATTTAGTGGACTTGCTCAAAGAGAACCCGTACAGCTACAATCGCAATAATTTTTTGGATAAAAAGAAACTTGACTTTTACTCGCCCAAGTTTGCCGGTGAAAACGATAAGGAATATGTGATAAGCGTACAGTATAAAGAAAACAGCAGCCAGAAATTAGAGCAGGCCAAAATTTGGGTAAGCAAAGAGGGATACGCTATTACGCAAATAGAAATTGAAAAATATCCTAATCCGAATTATGTGAAGCGCAAATACGATAATGACAGCCGCTGGAAATTGGTGAATGAAAAGAACGTGATAAAAACCGAAAAGGTAAACGGGAAGTATGTGGTGAGTTCTATTGAGCGCAGCTACAACCACCATGTGCTAAACGTAAACACCGGCCAGGTAGATTTTATTGTAGAAGAATCTTTTGAAATCTATTTTGCTGATTTCAATACCAAAAACATTGGCGCATCGCTGGGTAAATTTGGCGCCTTTAGCGATTTGTACACCACTAAATATGGCTACAATACTAAGTTTTGGAGCAGCTACGAGCCACTGGAGGAAAACCCAACACCAACACAAGTTGTGGCAGACCTAAACGAAAAAAGAAAATTGGAAGAGCAATTTGGTGAAGCAGGAAAGTAAGTGATTACTTACTCCGTTCTATAATAGAAGTGGTGCTATGTCCGCTGAGGTAAGGCACCACTTCCGTTTTACCGCCATAGCTTTGTACAAAAGAATTTCCTACAATCTCTTCTTTCTTCCAATCACCGCCTTTAACCAATACGTCTGGTTTTATGTGGTGAATGAGTTGTTCAGGAGTATCTTCTTCAAACAAGATAATAGCATCAGTAGCGCTGAGCGCTGCTAAGATTATAGCACGAGATTGTTCATTGTTAACGGGGCGTTTTTCTCCCTTCAACCTCTTTACTGAAACATCTGCATTAAGACCCACAATTACTCTATCGCCAAAACTGCGGCACGTTTGCAATAAATGTACATGGCCGGGATGCAGAATATCAAAACACCCGTTTGTAAAAACAATAGTATCGCCAAGTGTACGCCAAAAAGCAAGGCGCTGCATTAACTCGGGTAGCGAAAATATTTTAGCGCTGGTATTCATCGGTAATTTTACTCTAACGCTGGCTCACGGTTGATTATTGCCAACACGACTAAACAAATTACACCTCCTAAAAGTACTGCCCCCATTTGTGCCACCCACACTATGGAGCCAAAGGCATAGCCAATAGTTTCGCTCAATCCATACAGCGCCAAAACTTTAGAAATAGCTAACGGATACGCGCCAATACCACCCGGAGTGGCAACCATGGCAAATCCCCCAAAAAATAAACAGGCCATGCCTGTAGATACACCCATTCCCTTAGTTTCGGCCAACGCGGGGAAACTCCAATATATCATCAAAAAGTAGCATACCCATATAAACACAGAGTGAAAAACAAACTCTGCAGGGTTGCTTACATTGCGGATAGATTTTAATCCTTCAAAAAAACCAACCAAACGTTCTTTCAGCATTTGCTTGAACCGGGCAAAGCCATACTTCTGTTCAAAATATACTGCGGCTGCAATTATCCCCAAGAGTATTATACCGTACACTACCCACTTCATGTAACCGCTTTCTATAGGAGCTGCTTCAGGTTTGCTCAATACGTTTTCCTGAAAAAAAGTCATCAGCCGTTCGCGTTCAAAAAACAGTAAGAGTGAGCCAATTACAACAATGGTAAATAAATCTACCAGCCGCTCTACCACCATGGTGCCTATGCTTTTGTCTAAGGGTACGTTTTCGTAGCGCGCTAGTATACTACAACGGGTCACCTCGCCCAACCGCGGAAAAAGCAGATTGAACAAATACATCATCATTACACTGCAATAGGTATTGATAAAACCGGGCTTGTGGCCGGTTGGCTCCAGCAGCATTATCCACCTGCGGGCACGGCTAAAGTTGGAGATAAGCCCCATAACCGGTGCCAAAAAAATCCAGAAATAGTTGGCGCGCAGGAAAGCATCTTTGGTGAGCCGGATGTCATCATCACTCATTTTTCCCACAAACCAATAGATAAGACCCACGCCTAAACCCAGCGACAAAAGGAGTTTAAGTGCATTGCCGATGTGTTTTTTCATAATAAATAAAAAAATAATTAATCAGTAAGTTGATTAGCCGAGTTGACGTGTACAGTTACCGGTTGATGGGTTTTGTATTCTTCCATGGTAAGGTTGCAGTAGGAAATCACGATGATAATATCGCCAACTGCCACCTTGCGTGCTGCTGGGCCGTTCAGACAAATAATGCCCGAACCACGCTCGCCTTTAATAACATACGTTTCTAAGCGCTCTCCATTATTTACGTTAACAATTTGCACGCGCTCATGCTCCACCAAGTTGGCGGCCTCCATCAAATTTTCATCTATGGTAATAGAGCCGATGTAGTTTAAATCGGCCTGCGTAACAGTGGCGCGGTGTATTTTACTTTTATAGACAGATATTTGCATAGCGGGGCGAATATAATGGGGTATTTGAGATGGCAGAATACCACCTAGCTCCAATGCCCAATAATGATTTATGGGTGATTGACTACAAATTAACAGTTGCTACTGCAAACCATTTCCCCTGCTATTTTTGCCGCGTATGCAAAGCAATTTTCACCAATCGGATATTGACCAGCCACACCCACAGCGCACCAAAGAACTGATGCGCAAATATCCGGAGATTAAAAAACTGATGGGCAAAAATCCTTACACCTTTGGCATTATGCTTTTTGTATTGGCCTTGCAAACCTCTATTGCTTACGCTATGGGGCAGTTGGGCCTACACTACTGGTGGGTAGCTTTGATTTTGGCTTATCTGGTCGGGGCTTTTGCCAACCATTGTATGTATGTGATTATACATGAAGCAAGCCATAATTTGATTTTTACCAGCAAAAGCTGGAATAGGTGGACGGCTATTTTTGCTGACCTACCCAATTTGTTTCCGGGTTCTATGGGCTTTTTTGTTTACCACCTCAAGCACCATGCACACCAAGGCGATTATGATTATGATGCCGATTTGGCCAACCGCTGGGAAGCCAAGTTTATTGGCAATAATTTTTTTGGCAAAGCATTTTGGCTGGCGTTTTTCCCATTGTTTCAACTTACGCGTCCGCCCCGTTTAAAGGCCATAAAAATGTGGAGCCAATGGAGCTGGTACAATCTGATAGCTGCCGTTACTTACGATGCGTTGATTATTTATTTCTGCGGATGGGCGGGCTTGCTCTACCTGGTGTTTTCATTTTTCCTGTCTATAGGTTTACATCCGGTTGGTGCGCGTTGGATACAAGAACACTACACACCAGAAGGAGAGCAGGAAACTTTTAGTTACTACGGCCCAATAAATATTGTGGCACTCAATGTGGGTTATCATAACGAACACCACGATTTTCCATCGGTACCCTGGAATAATTTACCCAAAATACGCGAGGTGGCTCCCGAATATTACAACAACATAAAATACCACACCAGTTGGGTAAAATTATGGTTGGCTTTTTTGTTTGATAGCCGCTACTCGTTGTTTAGCCGTGTAGAGCGAGTAAAAGATGGTAAAGTAAATTTGATGAAAAATAATGCTGCCGCTGTTTAGGAATAGTTGGCGGGATAATTGCAATTGTGTGTATCTCTTAAATTGTATTGTATGAAAAAAGTGCTTACTGTTTTGTTTTTGCTGACCGCTGTGACCGGCTTTGCGCTGCCTAACGGATATGCCGTAATGCGCGTGTTTGATTGCAATCGTGCCGTGGGCATGGGTGGCGGCTATGTAAATGCGCGCATTGTTATTGTGTATGAAGATGGTAAAAGTGAGGAAGTGGAGTTACTCCCTTTCAGCGAAAAAAATGTAACCGAAAACATGCGCACGGTGGTTAAAACCCTCAACAAAATCAGCGCGCAGGGCTATCTGCTTATTTCACAAAGTACCAGTGGCGAGCAAGGGTCGTTGGTAACAGACTATACCTTTCATAAGTAAATTATTCTACATACTCTAACTCTTTGCCGTAAGTTTCGGCAGAGTAGTACACGGCAACCATAGGTACTATAATGCAGAGTACCGCAACAATAGCCGCGCTGTGCAACTGCGAAAAGTAGGTTTGCAAACCTTTATACAAAAAGATAAGTAATGGCAGCGAACCGCGAATAAAGTTCGGTACAGTTGTAGCTACCGTGTTGCGCAGATTGGTGCCAAACTGTTCGGCAGCATTGGTGACCACCACCGCCCAAAAACCGGTACCAAAACCAATAAAGCCGATAATCATGTAAAAGTACTGCGCACTTACTCCACGAGCATTAAAGTACATTAAGAACCCAAGCGCTGTAAACATTAAAAAAGTAAACAATGCTTTTCTGCGGCTCTTCAACACCTGACTCAGGTAGCCGGCTGCAAAATCGCCTATGGTAATACCGCTGTAGGCATACATAATGGCAATGCCAGACTCTACAGCACCTACTACGCCTAATTGCTCGGCAAAACTCTGACAAAACGTAACCAATACTCCTATACTAAACCAAGTGGGCAAGCCCACCAAAATGCAGCGCATGTAGCGCAGAAACCTTTCTTTATTATTAAACAGTTTAAAGAAATTACCCCTATCTACATGTTGCGAAACCAATTGGGTAAACATGCCCGACTCATAAACTCCTATGCGCAAAATTAATAATGCGAGACCTAAGGCACCTCCTATAAAAAAGCACGTGCGCCAGGCGCTAATATCAGCTCCATTGTTGCTGAGTACCCGCCACATCATACCGGCAAACACTGCACCCGATACCCCCACGGCTGCCACCAGCATGGTACCCCATCCACGTTTTTCTTTGGGCAGCGACTCTGCCACCAGCGTAATGCCCGCGCCTAATTCACCGGCTAAACCAATACCGGCAATAAAACGCAGCAAGGCATAGTGCCACACTTCATTGGCAAAGCCATTCATGATGTTGGCTAATGAGTATGTAACAATAGACCCAAAAAGCACAGATAACCTACCTCGCTTATCGCCCATTACTCCCCACAAAATACCTCCGAGCAGCAAGCCGGTCATTTGAGTATTGATCAGCATTTCACCGGTGCTAATCAACTCTGCGGCAGGAACACCCATGTCTTTTAAACTCGGCTTCCAAATCACGCTAAACAGCAACAAATCATAGATATCTACAAAGTATCCGAGCGCTGCTACAATAACAGCCGCTGTAAAAACAGAGCGTATGGCATGAATCTTATCCTTCATACCGCCAATGTACTTTTTTGCTGCATGTGAAACAGCACAAAAACCATATTAGCAATGAGCAACATGGCTCCTACCTGATGCAGCACTCCATAAAAAACGGGTATGTGACCCACGCAATTTACCACAGTAAATATTCCAATAATAGCTTGTAAGCAAACGGTAAGCGGTAAAAGATTGATACCTAATTTGCCGGTGGATGAAGTTACCGCATTTCTGTTTTTCCACCAAAAGAAAAACACCAAACCAACAATAATATATGCCGTGCTACGATGAACAAACTGTATAAAAATTCTTCCCCAAAAATCTTGTGCATTGTACTGCGTAAACCCGCTGCTATTGGGCGATAACTGCCATAATGTGTCGGGAATGAGTTGCCCGTTGATGAGCGGCCAGTCGTTGGCGGCCAAGCCGGCTTTCATGCCCGAAACAATGCCGCCAAAAAACACCTGTACAAACAAAAGAACAAGCATTACCCACAATAAATTTTTATACTTTGAAATGGCCGTAGTTGCGGAAACGCCCAACCAGACATACGTAGTCAGCCACACCAAGTATCCAAACAAACTCATGGCTAACAGCAGGTGAATGCTGAGGTGAATGGGAGGTACATACATACCGCGCAAGCCGCTACGCACCATTATCCAACCGTAAACTCCTATTACACCACCCCACACAAAAAGCGGAATGGTTTTTTGCATCAGGTCTTTAGTAAACCACTTTTTGTATAAGAAAAAAGCAAAGGGTATAGCAAACACAAAACCCATAAACCGCGCCCAAAACCGATGGAAGTATTCCCAAAAATAAATCCACTTAAACTCACTAAGCAACATGCCCTGATTGATTGTTTGGTACTGTGCTATGGTTTTGTAACGTTCAAATTCTGCGTTCCATTCTTGTTCATTGGTTGGTGGCACTATGCCTTTAATAGGTTTCCATTCCGTAATGGATAAGCCCGACTCGGTAAGCCGCGTTACTCCGCCTACCATCACCTGAAAAAATACCATCACACAACCAATGAGCAACCATGTTCCTATCCATTTTCTTGCAGTACTGTCCATAACCATAATTTAAGGCGAATGTAGAGCGATTGATTAAACACAAAAATGACAGTTTGGTTCTTTATCCTAAACTTGCAAAGTACAATGGCTTTTGGTAAGTAGCGGCTCAGAACAATGAATGCTGAAAAGAAAATTGGTGTAATTGGTATTGGTAAACTTGGCTTGTGCTTTGCACTGAATGCGGAGCGTAGTGGGTACTTTGTTACCGGTGTAGATGTGAGTGAAGATTATGTTTTGAGTATTAACCAAAAAGCTTTTCGCTCGCCCGAGCCACTGGTCAATGAATATTTGCAAGAAGCAAAAAACTTTTTTGCAAGTACTGATCTTTCAACTGCTTTGGGTACTGATTTAATTTTTGTTTTTGTAGCTACACCGGCACTGCCCGATGGCAGCTACAACCACGAGCAAATAGAGCGAATTGCCGAACAACTTTTATCGCTACCCAAGCCAACTTCTACTAAACATTTGGTGATTGGCTGTACCACTATGCCGGGCTATTGCAATACGTTGGCAGCTAAATTGAATCCTCATAATTATACTGTTAGTTACAATCCGGAATTTATTGCACAAGGCAGCATTATCCGCAATCAGCAAAACCCGGATGTAATTTTAATTGGAGAAGAAAATGAAAGCGTAGGCAATGCAATTGAAGAGCTACATCTCAGTTTTTGCCAAAGCACGCCTACGGTTCACCGGATGGATAGATTAAGTGCAGAAATTGCCAAGCTGGCCACTAATTGTTTTTTAACCACTAAAATTTCGTTTGCAAATTCTATTGGCGATTTGGCGATAAAAGCCGGAGCAGATGTAACAAAAGTGTTGCAAGCAGTAGGTGCCGATTCGCGTATTGGAAACAAGTATTTGAATTATGGTGATGGTTTTGGCGGGCCATGTTTTCCGCGTGATAACCGTGCGCTTCAAAAATTTGCAGATACCGTACAACAACCGCTGCCATTGGCATCAGCAACAGATAAAGTGAATGAACAACATTTGCATTTTCAAATACAAACCCTTTTGAAAGCGCACAAACCGGATGAATGTATTGAAATAGACGGTGTAGCTTACAAAGCTGGTACTGTTTTTATCGATGAATCGCAGCGTTTAAAAATTGCTCTACTGTTAGCTCAGCAAAACAGAAAAGTAATGATTACAGACCGGGCAGAGGTGATAGCGCAAGTACAATCTATTTATGGCAACCTGTTTGAATACCGTGTAAAATAAAATGACAGCTGCTAAAAGAACACCTCCTAAAAAAGAAACCGTTTCAACGAACTGGTTAGATGCCGCCACGGGCAAATGGCAATGGCTAACCGTGTTTTTGTTTAGTATGTTTTTGTATTTCAACACGTTGCCCAACGGCTACAACATAGATGATACCCTCGTTACTCAAAACCATCGGCTTACTTCTAAAGGCATATCGGCCATTGCCGATATTTTTAAAGAACCATACTATAAAGACAAAGCGGGCTTTGCTTATGAATACCGCCCTATTGTATTAGTCAGCTTTGCCATTGAGCACCAGTTTTTTGGTGAAAAAGCAAGTGGGAGCCATTTTTTCAATGTGCTGTTTTATGGTTTGCTGTGCGTATTGCTATTGAGTGTACTGCGTCAACTACTGCAAGAATATTCGCCATTGGTTCCTTTTATTATCACACTGCTTTTTGCAGCTCACCCCATACATACCGAGGTAGTAGCCAGTATCAAAAACAGAGATGAGTTATTGGCTGTTATTTTTTCATTACTTGCGTGGAAAGCTACACTGCTTTTTGCAGATACCGACAAACCAAAGAGATGGCTCTGGTTGCCGGTGGCAGCATTATCATTTCTCATTGCGTTACTATCTAAGCAAACGGCTACCACCTTCATCATATTTATACCTGCTTCGCTACTAATTTTCAGAAACGTAAGATGGTACGAGGTTACTGCGCTGTATTTAACTTTGGCCGTGGTGATGTTTCCGGTGCTAAACCTGCCGAATATCAGCAGCCGCATGATAGTTATTGGAGGCACGTACGGTGTAGTAACTTTTATCTATTTGTTGATACAAAAGGCATACCTTCTAAACTTTTGGAGCGAACAGAAAAAACAGGTGATTAATGTTTTGATGAAGCCACAAATTGAGTTGCAATCTAATGATGAGGCAAGTCGGTCAAAATTGTACACACAGCCGGCATTTTACTTCACTTACTTTGGTCTTTTGATCGTAAGCTTAGCTGTGTTTTTTGCTGGTATGTATTACGCCAATACAGCCCTTTTGTATGCAGGCATTTTTATATTAAGCGCGCTGTTTGTTGCCGTGCAAGCTGACGCAAAACCTATTTTATTTTTGGGTTATGCAACTGCACTACTTTGTGCAGGTATGTGGTGCGAAATCAGCACTGCTTTTCTCTTTGTAAATGTGTTAGCCACCGGCACCATGCTACTTGCCACAGCAAAAAAACCCGCATTATACATTGTTCTTTTTTCACTATTGTTAATCTTAACCATAGGTGGCTGGCATAGTAATTTTTACTGGGGAATTGTGGTGGTTCTACTTTTTGCGGCATTGACATTTAAAAATTATAAATGGACAACTTATGCAGGAATTAGTTTTTTGAGTATTGGATTTGTATACGTAGCTTGGTTAGTCATCAACGGAAATCCGATTAGTAATACTCTTTTGTACTTGCTTGTGCCTTACGTGGCTGCGTTAGTTTATATTCTGATTAAAAACATACATTCTAAGTTTGCCGAATATGTATCGGTAGCCATGGTTTGGGTAGCACTACTACTATCTTGGAACTCTGTTACTTTTCCATCTAACGCGCCAAAAACAAACGAAGCGCTTGCTAAGATCAATTGGCAAAATCCGGTAAACATCACACCAAAAAACCTAAACCGCCCCGTGCAGTTTATGGAAACACCCGTAAACCGGCTATCGCCTATGAGCGAGAAAATAGGCACTGCAGCCGATGTTTTATTGCGGTACTTGAAGTTATCGGTACTGCCCTACCCTATGCGATTTTATTATGGATACAAAGAAATTGTGCCGCGCCAGTGGACAGATGGAATTGCGGTATTGGGATTACTCGTTTATGGCTTGTTGTTGGCTGCTGGCCTCTGGTTAATTACAACTGAAAAAAAGTTAGCCGGTTTCGGGTTATTGTTTTACACCATCAGTATTGCATCATACACCAACGTAGTAACCGTGGTACCCGGTGTAATGGCCGACCGTTTTTTGTTTGTTCCCACACTGGGAACTGCTACTGCATTAACGGCACTTTTCTTTTTTGTATTCAAGCAGGAAGCATCTGGCAAATTATCCGTTCATCATTTTTCTGCTACACAAAAAGGAATATTGGCTGCTATCCTTTTGCTTTATACCGGCATGACCATTGCCCGCAATACCGATTGGAAAAACGAATTGACGCTATATCGCAATGACATTAAACACTTAGAAAACTCTGCCAAAGGGCAAGATATGCTGGGGGTAACTTTGCTGATAGAAGCCAAAAAAGCAACTGACCAACCTAAGCGCACCAAGTATGCAGAAGAAGCAATTATTCACCTCAAGCGCAGCGCAGAAATTGTGCCCGACTACAAAAACCCTTGGTTTGATATGGGGCAGTGCTACCTGATGCTCGGCAAGCCCGATGAAGCTTTTGCCAGCTACAAAAAAACGATTGAGTTAGATAGTAATTTTGTAGTGCCCTGTTTAGACATGGCATCCATTTTGTATGAGAAAAAAGATTTTGCAGGGGCTATTCCGCTGTATGAAAAATACCTGAGTAAGTTTCCGCAAAACCAATCGGTGTATGCCAATCTTAGTTTCAGCTATTTTATGCTCAAAGATTATGATAATGCCGTAAGCGTAAACCGCAGAGCCACACAACTTTTCCCTTATGCATTTGAGCCGTACATCAATACGGCCAAAATATTTTTGAGCCAGCAGAAGAACGACAGCGCATTATATTACTTTCGGAAAACGCAACTGTTGCTACCTAATGACCTTAAGTTGAAACAAACCATTGTGGAACTTGAAAAAACATTGAAGCGATAAGCATGGAAACCATTTCTACAAACCCCAAACCTGTAAAGGTGATTACTCCCGATCCACTCAGTATAAGCGAGTACTGGAACGAGATGGTAAAGTACCGCAGTTTGATATGGGTCTTTGCTTGGCAAGAAATAAAAACCCAATACGCACAAACCTATTTTGGGCTGGCGTGGGTAGTGCTTCGTCCGCTGGTTATCCTATCAGTATTCACTGTATTATTTAACTTTTTATTGAATATAAAAACCAGCTCCCCTTACTTTCTATTTGCTTTTAGCGGCATGGTGGCATGGAATTTTTTTCAAAATATAGCTTCTAATGCTTCCACAGCCATTGTGCAGCGGCAAAACCTGATTCGTAAAATGTATTTCCCAAAAATGATTTTGCCATTATCAAAAGTGCTGGTGGCTATGGTAGAGTTGGGGGCATCTTTACTCATATTGGGTGTAATGATGATGGTTGTGCTCCATTTTCCGGGGGTGGGTATTTTAACACTTCCGCTGTTTGTGGCACTCAACATAATGTGTGGTTTGGCAGTTGCTTTTTGGATGAATGCGCTAAACGTTCGCTATCGTGACCTCAACCAAATCATTCTTCCGCTTTTAGGAATTGCGATATGGTTTACGCCTGTGTTTTTCCCTACTACCATTATTCCACCGCAATATCATTTTTTGGTTTACCTCAACCCTATGGCGGGCATTATAGAGGGTTACCGGTTTGCACTTTTAGGGGAGCCATTTCCGGTTTGGCAGTATTTTCCGGCAGTAGCCACAATAGTTTTGATGGCATTAGCCGGTTGCTGGTACCTTACCCGCGTAGAAGACGAAATAGTGGATCACGCCTGACGTAGATCATTGATTTTACTCTGTTCGTTTTGCTTATCTTCACCACCATAATTATTTAAACTATGCGTGGAGTTTTGAATGATGCCCTACTGAATGAACAATTTGTAAAAAACGGTTATGTATGTGTGCCTTTTATTACACCACAAGAAGTAGCTGAACTGAAGCAAAAATTTTTTGACACACTGCCCAAAAGTGGCGGACAAATATCTGCTGAAGAAACCGGAGTGGAAAATAGCCGCTTGGTAACATACGATTTCACATTCATTGATAAGAACCCCGAGTACAAGCAGATGGTGTTCAACATCATCACCGATTATTTTAAGCCACATATGAAACGCCTTTTGGCCGATTACAAACCCATTATTGCCAACTACATTCGCAAGCAAACCGATACCGGAGAAGTACCCTTGCACCAAAACTGGGCCTTTGCCGATGAACGCAAATGCTTTACCGTTTCTATATGGTGCCCGTTGGTAGATTCAACCATTGAAAATGGAACACTACAAGTGGTACCCGGCAGCCACAAGCGATTTGGCGAAGTGCGCGGGCCCATGATTCCGTGGGAGTTAGATAACATCAAAAAAGAAATTATTGAAAATCACTTAGTGCCTTTAGAAACCAAAGCCGGTGATTGTGTGATTTTGGATGATAGCATTGTACACTACTCCGCTATCAATAAAACAGGTGATTTGCGTTTGGCTATTCAACTTATCTGCATACCCTCCGAAATGCCTTCTATCCATTACCACATGAATCCATCAAAGAGCATGGAAGAGGTGGAAGTGCTGGAGGTAGATGTGGATTTTTATATGCAGTTCAATCCGTGGAAAAACCCGGGCAATGTGAAACGTACCAAAACAATTTCGTACAAACACCGCGTAATTGACGAGAAAGAGTTTGTGCAGCGATTGCAGCAACCCCGCTTTGATGAACTGCAAGAGAAAAAAGGACTGATTGAAAAACTGAAAGAAGTTTTTGCTTAACCATGCTCTTCAAAAACGAAAAACTTCAACAACAATTTAACCTCAACGGTTACGTGGTAGTGCCGTTTTTGGACGAGACACAGGTGGCTGCACTGCGTGAGTTTTTCTTTGCAAAACATTCGCAACTGCCCGATGGTTTTTACAGCAGCAGCTTCAATACCGATGAAACACACAAGCAAAGTGTGAATGATAAGATTGAAGGTGTGCTGAGCGAACAAGTCGGCTCGCATTTCAATGCCATCAAAAAATTAGGCGGTTGCTTTTTGAACAAGCAACCCGGAGCGCAAAGCGAAATGCCCATCCACCAAGATTGGACAGTGGTAGATGAACCTAACTTTGATAGCATCACCATTTGGATTCCATTGCAAGATGTGAATGAAAAAAATGGTGCTATTCAGGTGATTGACGGCAGCCATCGCTTTTCAAGTGCATTGCGTTCGCCTTCTTTAGAAGACCCATTCAAAAACATTCAGGTCGAGTTGCGCAAGGATTTGAAACTGATGCCAATGAAAGCCGGTGAGGCATTTATTTTTTCGCAGGCATTGTTGCATGCTTCTCCAGCAAATAGGAGTGGTGAGCCGCGCATTGCGGTTACTTATGGTTTGATAGATGCAGCTGCACAACTCATGTTTTACCACAAAAATGAGGAAGGAAGAGTGGAGCAGTATTTTGTAGAGGAAGATTTTTTTCAGCGCTATAACACGCAAATTGGCCAGCGACCCAATTTTGGTGAACTGAAAACTGTTTTTGATTACCAACAACACTTTGTTACAGCCGAAGAATATCGCCAAGCCAAGCTACAATTTCAACAACTTAAAGCAGCAGATATGTATAAAATGATTCCTATATTTAAAGAGGAAGAAAAGCAGCAGTTTTTTGAACGTGAGGGTTATGCTGTTTTTCCGTTATTGAAAAAAGAAGAAGTGGCAGAACTGAAATCGTATTACGAATCGCTGCCTATCAAAGATGAAAAAGGTTTTGGTTTTCATGTAAGCATGGATAATGGCGACAAGGAAATGTGCCGCACCATTCGCGAAAAAATTTGGGGTATCGCCTTACCCCGATTAGCTGAGCACCTCAAAGATTTTAAACCCTTTGTTTCCAGCTTTGTGATTAAAGAAGTGAACCCAAAAGGTGTGGTGCCGGCTCATCAAGATTGGAGTTTTGTGGATAGAGAGGAAGATGGCTACACTTCTATTACCTGCTGGATTGCGCTGGTAGATACTACCTTAGATAATGGCGGCATGGGCGTAATTCGCGGCAGCCATAAGTTTATGCAAAACCACCGCCCATCACCATCGCCACAGTGCCCGGTGCCATTGAGCGAACACATGTTCAGCATATTTCCTTATCTGCACACAGTAGATGTAAAAGCCGGTGAAGTACTGATGTTTGACAACCGTACCTTTCATGCCTCGCCACCCAATACTTCCGATGGCGTGCGGCTTGCCGCTGGAGTGGGCGTTACGCAAAAAGATGCACAGTTGGTACACTACTACATGAAACCCGATGGCGAGTTTAAAACTATGCTCCGCTACAACGTAGATGAAGATTTTTATTTGAAGTATGAGAATGCCACCCTCTCTAAAATGTATGACGCTAAGCAATTAATTGAAGGGTATGGCGAGCCGGTAGAAGTACCGTACGAGTTCACCAAATATACAACTGATGAGTTGGTGGAAATAA
Source organism: Chitinophagales bacterium (assembly GCA_016787045.1). Classification (GTDB taxonomy): domain Bacteria; phylum Bacteroidota; class Bacteroidia; order Chitinophagales; family LD1; genus Bog-950. The sequence goes on along the minus strand of JAEUVA010000024.1, from coordinate 32,959 downwards.
TCAAAACAGCCGGCAACTCGTACAACGTGCCCATGACCGAAAAGCTGGCGAAACTTTTTGGATACATGCAACAAGAAGCCGCTGCTGAGCAAGCTGCTCAAAAAACAGAAACCATAACGCCCGAGCCGGAAATACAAAAAGAATGGGTATGGGTGGACAACAGAAGTTTCCTTGAAAAATACACTCCGCTCAATATTGCTAGAGAAATAAAAAAGCGATTAGTGGGGGCATAAAACCATTTGTATGTTTCAGTTTCCCGAAAAAATGATGCGCGTGTTTCGCGATGAAAAACACCAAACCGATTTCGAAAAAAATGGTTTTGTGATTTTGCCTTTTTACACGCCCGAAGAAATTGCTGAGTTAGAAAAACTTTACTATCGTCTGCATCCGCAAGATGAGAAAGGTTTTTTTCCCAGCACCTTTTCTAAAGATAAAAACTACCGCCACGAAGCCGATAGCGAGATTAAGCGCATAGGCAACCGAAGCATAGAAAAATATTGTACCGACATTAAAGTAGTGTGTGGTTCATTTATTGTAAAAAGCCCCGGGGCCGAAAGCGGTATGTGTGTGCACCAGGATATGAGTTTGGTGGACGAAAGCCGATTTACAGGCATTAATATATGGGTGCCGCTGGTAGATTTAACCGTAGAGAATGGTGCCCTGTTTGTATTGCCGGGTAGCCATCGGGTTTTCCCTACTTATCGCGGAAGCAGTATCCCTGAGTTTTTTGCTCCTGTGATGGATGATATGATTGACTACCTCCAACCGGTACTCATCAAAGCCGGTGAGGCGGTTTTCTTTGACCAAAGTATTATTCATTTTTCTCCACCCAACTATTCGGATAAAATTAGAATAGTTACGAATACTTATTTTACGCACACCAATACAGAGTACCGCACTTACTACTGGAACAAAGAAGAACACGGAGAAAATAAGTTAGAAGCATTTGCACAAGCCGATGATTTTATGACCAACTTTGAACAGTTTGGCGATAACATCCGCGATAGGCCAAAGGTGGGCAAATCGTTAGGTTTAGTAGAATATAACTTTCCAAAAATTGACAAAGCGTTTTTGGATGCGAGATTTCAGAAAACAAATGCGAGAGAATTGATTGCAAAAGCAAAACCGGTGCAGCAATCTGTTAATCTGGTTGATGAAGTTCAGCCCAAGTTATCAAACAAAAGTTTGTTTCAACGCATCAAAGAATTAGTCAGCTAATGAGCAAACGAATTTTCAAAAACGAAGCCCACCAAATCCTTTTTGATAAACAGGGGTTTATTGTGCTGCCCTTTCTTACTGCAGATGAAGTAGCTGAGTTAGACCAATTGTTTGACGAGCTTCACCCCAACTTGAATGCAGGCGGTTTTTTTAGTGGCAGCTATAGCAGCGATATTGATTACAAGAAAAAAGTCAGCGATGAAATTGTAAAAAAATTTAGCCGCGCTTACAGCGAACTGTTTATGGACTACACTCCTTTTGGCGGGGCTTTTCTGTACAAAGTACCGGGCGCTAACAGCGAGTTGGCCGCTCATCAGGATTGGAGCATAGTGGATGAAATAAAAAACGTAGCGCTTAACTGCTGGGTACCCCTTTGCGATGTAACCAAACAAAACGGAGCGCTAAGCATTTTGCCCGGCTCACATTACGATAATTTTAATGTGATACGTGCGCCTACTCTTCCTTTCTTTTTTAGTGGAAATGATGATTTAGTGCTTCAGCAATTGGTGCCCATGGAAGTAAAAGCCGGCACTGCTGTTATTCTCAACCAAAGCGTTATTCACTACTCGCCACCTAATCACAGCAGCAAAATCCGCAAGGCAATTACTGCGGGTGTTAAGAGCGCTGGCGCACAAATGTATTTTCATTACAAAGTACCCGATAAAGATGAATTGGAAGTTTTTGAAATGAATGACGACTTTTTAATCAGCTTTAAAGATTTTGGGAATGATATAGGCAAGCGCCCATACCTGGGTAAAAGCATTGGATTTATGCCCTATAAGTTTCCAATGCTTACCCGCGAAGAAGTATCTGCTACTATCTACCAGATGAAAACCGGTGCCGGATTTGAAATCACCAACCTTGACACAGCATCTGCCTCGTCAAAAAGTTTTTGGCAAAAACTGATAGATAAAGTATTTGCTTAGCGGCTTACAACTATGAGCAACACACCTATGCTTAGCAACGAAAGTTTAGACCGCCAACTGCTGGCAGAGGGCTATGTGGTGGTGCCGTTTTTGAACCATGAAGAAGTAAAAGCGCTCACCGATTTTTATTACGCACATCATTCATCTACGCAAGAGGGCATGTACGCCACGGCACATGTACCGGACATTGCTTTTCGCATAAAAATGAATGATTACATCCAACAAGTTTTTAAACGTGCTATTGATGCGTATTTTGTAAACTGCAACCCGTTGGGGGGGTCGTTTATTGCTAAAGGCAAAGGTGAGCGCGGCACTTTGCAGCCCCATCAAGACTGGAATATTGTGGATGAAGAGCAGTACCGCTCGTTTAATATTTGGGTGCCGCTGGTGGATTTGCACAAGCAAAACGGAGCCATTAAAATTTTGCCCAAAAGCCACCGTTGGTTAAAGAGTTACCGCAGCGCAAACATTAACTCGGCATTTGGCGAAGTGAACGATGTATTATGGAAAGAACTCATTTCTCTTTTCATGAAAAAAGGCGAAGCGCTTATTTATGACCACCGCTTATTGCACGCCTCCGCAGAAAACCATACCGATGAAATTCGCCTGGCTGCAGTGTATGGCATTATCCCCCAAAATGCAGCTATGAAATATTACCACCAAAAAGATGAAAGCACGGTAGAGGTATATTCCTCTAACCCCGATTTCTTTTTGTACGGCAATATTTTTGAAGGTCCCAAGGGCTTGCAAAAAGAGGGCGAGTTGCCTTACGGTTTTCCGCAGGTGAGCCGCGAAAAACTTTATCAGTTATTAGGCAAGCCCATGCCTGTGGCAAGTACCGCTGAAGAAAGCTGGTGGCAATCTGCCGCTAAATCGCTACGCGCTATTTTTGCGCGGTAGTAATTTTTTTATTGACCGGTGTTTGGCTGCATAGTTTCCGGCTTGGCCGGCTAAAGCGCGGTCGGGCGACCGCTTAGTGCGCACTGAGCGGTCGCCTGACCGCGGGTTGTGGCGATGATAAGTGTAGGAACGGCAGGTAAGTTTTTACCAAACAAGGGTTGATGGTATCGTTTCCCTTTTTAATTTCACGAAAACAAAAAACAACTTAATCATCATGAAGAAAAATTTACTGTTTCTACTCTTTTTGGTAGCGGTGTGTTGCGGTGCTTTACAAGCCCAACCGGTTCGCTATTTAGACGAAATTTTTAGTACCGTTAAAGTGGACAGCAATGTTGTTTACGGTAAAAACAAATCGTACCTATCGGGTTTTAACGCTACACAAAATTTATTGATGGATGTGTACCGTCCGGATGGTGATACGGCTACTAACCGCCCGGTGGTGATACTGATGCATGCCGGTTCTTTTCTTCCCGGCTCTGTAACCGGTTTTACGTTTGCCGATAAATATGAGCATTGTATTGTAGAGATGTGTGAGCGTTTTGCCAAGCGCGGCTATGTAGCGGTGTCTATGGCTTACCGCCTGGGCTGGAACCCCACTGCCTCTACTCAAGAAGAGCGTTCAAAAACCATTATCAACGCGGTGTACCGCGCCATGCAAGATGTGCGCGGATGTGTGCGCTACTTTAGGAGTACACATGCCGATAGCAGCAACATGTGGGGTATAGACCCGGGCAAGTTTGTGCTGGGCGGCTCTAACTCGGGCGCGTATGTGGCTTTGGCTGCGGGCAACTTTAATAAGCCGCAAGAGTTTTTGTTGACCAAATTGCTGGATGGTGTAGGGCTGCCTTTTGTAGATACTACACTTACCGGCAACTTTGAGGGCTTTGGCGGCACGCAAAACTTAGACAACTTCCCCGGGTACTCCTCTGCCTTTAATTGTGTGCTGGCATTAGGTGGTGCTGTGGCAGATACTTCATTTATTGAAGCGGGCGAGCCACCGGTATTAGCTTTTCAGGGCTTAGATGAACAACTTACCCCTTACAATACGGCTACCGTTATCACTACTACACTGCAACCGGTGGTTGAGGTAAGCGGCAGTGGCGATTTTATGCCGGTGGTTTCTAAACTGGGCAATAACAGTGGCTTTGCGCCTAACTCGTTTACCCCCGGCCCGCCTAATAAGCAGGGGGGGGTGTTTACTACTCCGGTAGATGGATTGTACCCCTTTAAAGGGCAAACATTTGAGCCGTGGAACTGGTACAATGGCACTAACCCTTCTATTAACCCTACTGCCAGCGAGGCCAAAGCTAAATTGTACATTGATACTATCATGGGTTACTCGCTACCGCGCCTGTACCGCTTAATGATTGACAATACTTACGGTGAGCCGGTGATTGGCCTGCATGAGCCAAAGGCAACTGTGGAAATGAATGTTTACCCTAACCCTGCGGCAGATGTGCTTAATATTTTTACCAACTCATTGCAGCAACCTATGCAAGCTATTGCGCTATATGACCTTAGCGGCAAACTGGTAAAACAGGTAAGTAACGCTGGTGGATTTTACGAAACTATTGCTGTTGGCGACCTAAACCGTGGCGCTTACTTGCTTAAAGTAACCCTGCAAAACGGCCACACCGGCAGCCGGGTGGTGACGGTGCAATAACTTCTCTATTGTTCTTTGCTTAAAATAAAAAGCGCCTTTGTAAAGCAGAGGCGCTTTTTATTTTTGGATAAACCGGATGGCCTGCCTTATTATAGCCACCTGCCAAACACACCCCCTATGCAAGCAGTAGAGATCATAAAAAAAGAAGCAAAAGCCCTGCTCAATGACCTGTGGTGGCCCGGGCGATACCCGCTATTAGTACTGCCATTGGCCTTGATGTTTGCCGGCTTTGTGTTGGCATATAAGCATGCGGCAGATATTGTGCAAAACGAGGCAGCCGGGCAGTCTTTTTTTGCTGCGCTGCTGGGTACGGTACATGCTTACCTGAGTTTTAACCTGTACTATTTTCCGGCACTGGTGGTGGTCAACCTGTTTACCCTGCACCTGCTGCAAGCCACCTTCAGCGGTAAGCCGGTGAATGTGGCGGGAGCTTTGCTCAAATCTGTGGGCTGGAAATTTTTTAAACTGCTGCCGCTGCTACTGATCTGGATGGTTTTTCAGGTGGTGTTTGCAGTGTTTATTTTTATAGTGGGGTTGCTTATGGCGCTTAGCCGTGGCCATGTGGGCAGGGGTGCGGTGGGCAAGTTGTTTCAGGCCATTGCGTTGTTTACCATCATCATGCAGTTGCTGCTGTTTGTGGTTACTCCTGGCATGGTGGTTAGCGGGGAGGGTATTTTTACATCTATACGTACCATGCGTGGCTATATGGGGCGGTACTTTGACCGCTTGCGGATAAAAGGTTTTATGTACCTTTTGGTACATGCCCTGTTGCTGTGGCTGGTAGTGAATGCCGGGGAATGGGGCCAAAATGCGGGACTCATAGACTCGCCCCAAGTGCAGCTATACGCTGTGTGGGCAGTAGCCATGTGGTTTGTTTTTTTTATACAGCTAAAGCTGGGCGAGTTTTACATAAAGTGCGCGGCAGAAGCTACTACGAGTGTGGATTAGATTAGTGCCTCTGCAATGCGCTGGTTTTGTTTATTTGCCAGAGCTGCTCTTTAAACACTAAATTGCAAGTGCGAATGGCGAAAGCGATGAAATATAAAACTAAGGATAACAGTCTTTCGAAAGTTGAAGACCTTTTTAACCCCTATAACTTAGGCGCTAAACCTTTTTTGAAATGGGCTGGTGGTAAAGGACAGCTGCTCGGTAAGTTTCAAGAGCTATACCCAAAAGCGCTTAAACAAAAAAAGATAAAATCATTTTATGAGCCATTTTTAGGCAGCGGGGCAGTATTCTTTGATGTTGCCCAAAACTACTCTATTGAAAATGCTTATTTATATGACATTAATGAAGAGCTTGTATTGACATATCAAGTTATTCAGCGAGATGTCGCAAAATTGTTGGACTTTCTTTATCGCTATCAAAAAAATTACATCAAGCTGGATAAGCAGCTGCGCCAGCAGTTTTTTTATGATCAGCGCACAAATTACAATTTGCAACGCTTCAATATTGATTATGATAAATACTCGGAACAGTGGTTTCCGAGAGCAGCGCAACTCATATTTTTAAATAGGACTTGCTTTAATGGCCTGTATCGAGTAAACCAAAAAGGTGAATTCAACTCTCCGGTAGGTGATTATGAGAATCCTACCATTTGCGATGAAAAAAATTTAATAGCGGTGCATCGGGTTTTGCAGATTGCCGAAATCAAAAAAGCTGACTTTAAAGAGTTGGCAAAGGATGTAAAAGCTAATGCCTTTGTTTACTTCGACCCGCCCTATAGACCCATTAGCAAAACAGCCAGTTTTAAGGCATACAGTAAACAGGAGTTTGATGATGATGAGCAGATTGAACTGGCCACACTTTTCAAGAAGTTAGACAAAAAAGGAATACAAGTTATGCTCAGTAACTCTGACCCTAAAAACAGCGATCCGTCAGATAATTTTTTTGATACCGTTTACAGCGGCTACCACATTACCAGAGTGCCCGCCAGACGTATGATAAATGCTGACGCTACAAAGCGTGGGGCTATAAACGAGATTGTGGTAACCAATTATTCTCTTTCATAAATGGAAAAAGGGACTACCAGCAATGTAACCGGCAACCAGCTTGAGGTTGCTGTTAAAACTGTACTAACCCGCAAGGGGTTTCAGTTAGTCAATTACAGAGTTTGGCATAAAAATAAAGAGAAGTATGGCGAGGAGTTGCTTCTTGAAAATGTTCCTTTTACAACTGTTTACGACCATAAGGGCAATACGGAGTTTCTGCTGATTTCAAAGAAGTATGATTTGCGCATTCGTATTGAATGCAAGTGGCAACAGGTATCCGGATCGGTAGATGAGAAGCTACCTTATCTGTATCTCAACTGTATAGAGGCCATGCCCGAAAATTCGGTTTTGATATTGATTGATGGTGCCGGGTGGAAGGCCGGTGCCATTAAGTGGCTGAAAGATGCGGTGAAACAAAAAAAGTACACCACAGAAAAAACCGGTGATAAGGAAATTTTGGTTTTTAACTTAACTGAGTTTTTTACCTGGGCCAACAAAACATTCAACAAATAACCTATGCAACTCTTTGCATGGGGCTAGCCATGCCCTTGGGTTTAGTCACCGGATAAATGCCACATCAAAAATAATGGATACGTGGTCGGGCGACCACTACCTGATGCCTTGATGGATATCTTGACTACTCGTGCTGCCCTTAGCGAGCGCCCGACCGCGGAGTGGATGGGCAGGCGATAGCCACACCCGATTGATACCAAGGAGTGGATTAAAGTTTGGGGCGGCCGGCCACATATTTGTGATACGCTTGCAGGAGCAAGCCCCGGCCACTTTCGGTAAGCGCAAACTGCTGAAAACCTTGCCGCACTATCAGCCCTCTTTTTTTGGCCGAGGCCAAAAACTTGGCCAGCCCTCCCTGCGAAAGCCCGGTAACCTTGCGCAGCGTGGGGTAATCGCCCGCAGTATGGTGGTGCAGGTGCCACATCAGCCGGGCAGCGTTGGCGGTAGCCGAGTAGCTGGCCCGCAAAAAACCGTTGTCTTTCAGCAAACCGGTAAACACCCCCAAAAAGTAGGGCATCTCCTGCTCGGTAATGGGGATGCGTGCCGGAAGCTCTGTTTTGCCTACCTCAATAGTTGAGGTATGCTCGGAGAACTCTGTTTTACCCACCTCATTTTTTACGTTGGATAAACTATGCTCTGTTTTACCCACCTCATTTTTGAGGTTGGATAAACTACGCTCTGTTTTTCCCACCTCATTTTTGAGGTTGGATAAACTATGCTCTGTTTTCCCTATCTCACTTTTGGGGTTGGATAAACTATGCTCTGTTTTCCCTACCTCAAAATTGAGGTTGGATAAAAAACCCTCTGCGCGGGCATCCCCGCTTTTGAGGTAGGCAATACATTCTTTCAGGTAGGCAATTTCGGTATCCTTGGCGGCTAATAATTGCCGTAAATGGGCTATTTCTTTTTGTAAAAGGGCAATTTGTGCAATATTCATGGTGGGTAAAGTATTGCACTAAGGTAAAAACTATTGCCCACCTGCCAAACCAATAGTGCGGGGTAGCCCACAAAACACAAAGGGAGGGGTGCAAGTACCTGAGCCGGGCGGTCGGGCGACCACTTTAAGCAACCGGCTTACCGCAAGTGCTTACAGCGGTGGGTTGACCGCAGATAAGTTGTTCAGAAAACTCTTAAAACTCTTGGGGCTTGGCGGGGGCTTTTTTCTTTAGGGCATCGCTGTCTAAATTCACCAGTATAGAGCCGTACAACATGCGGCCCACAGCCGGCCCCCCGTAGGTTTGAAAGTTTTTTCTGCTAATCAGGTTAGAGCCGCCAAACTTAAAGGTGGTGTAAATTTTGGTCCACTCATAGCTCACCTGCGCATCTAACAAGCTGTAGCTGGGTATGCTGCCCGTAAACTGTGGCGAGCCGCTAAACACAAAACCCTGTATCCACTTATAGTTTACGTTAAACCCAAAGCCCTTGGTGTTTTTAATTTTGATTTCGCGCCCGCTAATGCCCACATTAAACTTATGCTCCGGGGTGTTAAAAGCCGGTATAATGGGGTCATCGGTACCGCGCTGGTCAAGGCGGTTCCAGCTATAATTTCCGTTTAACGAATAGTTATTGATAAAGTAATAGTTGAACCCGATAGAAGCACCATACGTCATTACCGTGCTTTGGGCATTGGCCGCTACGCGATAAATTTGCCGGATGCTGTACGTAGTGTCAGACACACCACCAAAATTGTTGATGGTTTGGTTTAAGCTGGTGCCAATCTGAAAGCCCAAAAAATCTTTATACCAGCTTACATACGCGCTGCCATCTATATACACCTTGTTGATAAACACACCCTTGTAGCCCACCTCTAAGCTGCGCACTTTTTCGGGGCGCACAGCCGGTACATTAAACCACTTGAGCACACCTTGGTTGTAGGGCGAGGTGCTCAGGTAATCTTGAAAAGACTCTATGGTTACTAAAGAATCTACCCCTTGCAGGTTGCCTATCAAAATAGCGCGGCCTACGTTGTAGTACAAAAACTGGTCTTGCAGCGTAGGGTTGCGCACTGCCGAGCTAAACGACAAGCGCACCGTATGGTTGTTTTTATATACATATACTATAGAAGCAGCCGGGGTAATAATAGGGTCAATTTTGCCCTGCGGAGTTTTCCAGGCAAAATTTTGGTTGCGGTCAAAGCGCACCGTGGCGGTAAGTATAATGGCGTGGCTATCATTAATACTAAAGCGCTTGTTGGCACTCAGGTAAGCGCCCACCTCCCAGTTGGTAATGCGCCTGCGGGTGCTGCTCAGCACATCAAAACTGTCTTTCTGCGCATTGTACTCATTGGTGGTAATTATACTTTCGGCACCGGTGTTTCTATTGCGTACGTTGTACGATGTAATGGTATCGCTAAAAATAGTGCCCCGCGAATCGGGCAGATACATGCGGAAACTGGCACCGGTCAAAAGTTCAAAAAGCGGTTTTTCATCGGCTTTGTTTTTCTTAATGTCCCACTTGTATTCGCCTTGCAGGTGAAACATTTTAGAGCGGTCAAAAAACCGGGTGCCGCCCTCTTCAAATGCCGTGCGCGAGGTAAAGGCCTTGAGCGAGTCGTTAAACTCTTTGGTGCCGGGTATCAATCTTGCTTTGCCACCAAATAGGGTAACCGAATCGGCAAAATTGCGCGCCTGCTGGTGCCAGTAGCTCAGCGAATCGGCATGTATATTCATCATAGAATCATACACGGCCATAGTGTTGGCAATAATACCCGCCCACTGCGAGGTATCGGAGGTTAAACTGGCCGGCAGCCAATAGTTTTGCAAGCCCGGAGTGCCGGGGTCTAAGTCAAAATTAGGCGCATAATTACCCAGCAAGCCATTCACTTTATTTTTTGGCGAAGCATATCCGGCAGGCGCCCAGCCATTGTTCCAAAACAACTGATAATCGGCCGCCCACTGCACAATATTCTTTTGTGCATCCTGCATTTTGATGGCGGTAAACACCGCATCATACGAGTTGCCCGAGTTTTCCATGCTGGTATATGCGCGGATATAAAACTTGTCTTGCTGTATAATCTCTGCCCGCAGGTGATGAAACTGTATGTTGTTAATACTATACCGATTATCGCCCTGATACACCGTGGTGCCAAAACCAAAGTTATAGGCCACCCGCGCCTCTATTTTATCGGTAATGCGGTAATGCAAAGCCGTGTTGGCTTTGATGTTGCGCACGTTATAGTTCAGCACATCTTGCTCCATGTATCCGGTTCTAAAAGTTTGCCCCAACCCCGGAAAAGTTCTGCGGCCATACAAACTGTTGTAATCAAACGAGTTTTTGGTAGGCAACTCATCGCCATAGCGGTTCACGGCATCGTACCCACCGGGGTTGCCGCGCGGTTGCCAGCTATTGGTAGCAGCCGCTAAGTTGGCAGCCGCCCAGTCATCGGCCCGCAGGTAGCTAAAGTTGATTTTGTACGCAAACTTATCGGTACCGTTTTTATTCTTAATGCTTTGCGCCCAACGCAGTGCCCCCTCAAACAAGTTGCGCTCGGCACCTTTTACAAACACCGTAAGCCCCGGATAGTAAAAAGGGTTTTTGGTTTGCAGATTGATAACCCCGTTAAACGCATTGGGGCCATACAAAGGCGAAGATGCGCCCACTACCAAATCTACTTTCTGAATATCTATTTCAGTAGCTCCGGCAAAATTGCCCATACTAAAGTTAAGCCCGGGTGCCTGGTTATCGGCTCCATCCAAAAGTTGCAGCGAGCGCACAGGCGAGGTACTGTTAAACCCGCGGGTATTGATAATCACAAAACCCAGCGAGGCGCTGGTCATATCCACGCCCTTCATTTTGCCCAGCCCTTCGTAAAAAGTAGAAGCAGCCGTTTGCTTAATTTCCTGCAAGCCCATGCTCTCTATGGTTAGCGGACTTTCTTGCTGCTTTTGGGTAATGCGCGAGTCCACAATCTCTACCGTACCCAATACATTTTCTGAAGAAACCAGTTTGATGTTGAAAGAGCGCTTTAAACCATCTGCCGTCTTTACTTCTATCTCCTGCGTTTCGTAACCAATATAGCTAAACGAGAGGGTGAGTGGTGGCGTTTGCGTTACCTTGAGTTCAAACTTGCCGTCAATATCGGTAGCGGTGCCGGTGGTGGTGCCCTTTACCGAAACCGTAGCGCCAATCAGCGGCTCACCGGTTACTTTATCCAACAATATTCCGGAAATGTTTTGTGCCGAAACAAAGCCACTAAAAACAGCAGCTGCAATCAGGAGTAAAAGATGTTTCATGGTGGCTAATGTAATGGCTTTGCAGTTTGGTTGTATGTAATACCACCAAACACTTAACGGGTGGATAAGTTTGTTGCAAAAACAACCCGTAAAACAAACACACCACATCCTCAGCTGGCAAAACCTGGCAATTGTTTCAAGCACCAAAAGAACTATATTTACAACTATGAATCCGCTACTGCAACGCATTACTGTTGACCCCAATATTTGTTTTGGTAAACCTTGCATTAAAGGCACCCGAATTTGGGTTTCACTCGTGTTAGATTTTTTGGCTGCAGGCAACAGCATAGAGGATGTTTTGAAAAACTACCCTCAACTACACCGCGAAGACATTTTAGCTTGCCTCGCTTACGGTGCGGCAATGAGTAACGAAAACTACGTTGAGCTACACCACGCTGCATGAGCAAAGTCAGAGTAAAGTTAGATGAAAACTTCCCTCCATCTGCTGTACAAATTTTGGAGCAAAACGGAATTGACGCTTCGTCAGTTTTCCATCAGCAAATTTCAGGAACTAACGATGATAACCTTTACCAACTGTGCATAGCAGAGCAAAGGATACTTGTTACCTTTGATTTGGACTTCTCCAATATTATTCGCTACCCTACAATCAACACGCCCGGAATAGTAGTGTGCCGAAAAAGCAAAAACTTTTCTCTGCAAGAAATATTAGCCCTCACACAGCAAATAGCTAAACTGCTTTTGAATATAGAGCTATCTCAAAACTTGGTGATTATTGATAACCAAAAAGTAAGAGTCAGAAAACCGACAGTATAATCAAAGCTAAGAACCGGGTGGATAAGTTTGTTGCAAAAACGAGCGCTTGCTGCCATATTGCGCACCAATACCCATGGCAATAAAAGTATTAGTAACCGGTGGCACTTTTGACAAAGAGTACGATGAACTCTCCGGCAAACTTTTTTTCAAAAACACGCACCTTACAGAAATCCTGCAACTCGGCCGCTGCAACTTGCCCGTGCAAGTACGCACGCTCATGATGATAGATAGTTTGGAAATGACCGATGCCGACCGTGAAATTATACTCAACCACTGCAAAAGCTGCACCGAAGAAAAAATTGTAATTACCCACGGTACCGATACCATGGAAACCACCGCCCGCTTTTTAGGCAAAGCCAATCTGCAAAAAACCATCGTACTTACGGGTGCTATGATACCCTACAAGTTTGGCAGTAGCGATGGGCTTTTTAACCTCGGTGCAGCGCTTGGCTTTGTGCAAACCCTACCCATAGGCGTGTATGTAGTGATGAACGGAAGATACTTTGGCTGGAATAACGTACGCAAAAACAAAAGCAACGGCATGTTTGAATCGCTACAATGAAAACAACTCAAAAACATACACCATTACAAACTTTAATTATTTTCGGAACTGTTTGAAAAAAACATAGCATGAAAAAACTCCTACTCATTGCATTTATTTTTGCTGTAATAGCGGGCTGCAACAAAGAGAAGATTTACAAAGAAAACCTCAACGCCACCTGGAAGGTGTACAAATATTTGCTATTTAACGTAGATAAAACCACCCAGTTCAACAGTACCTACCCCGGCTACCTCATTACCTTTACTAAAGATGGCAAGTTCACCGAGTTTTACACCAACCCCGATTCTACTTTTGTAAACGGCACCTACTACTTTGAGCAAAACGATGAAAAAATAGTGCTTGAGAACCCGTACCTCAGTTTGCCCGATAGCGTAACCAAAACCGCCAAGCGCAAATACACCATCTTTAACCTCACCCGCGACCACGTACAACTCCGCAGCGATACTTCGCAACTGTACATGGATACTGTTCAAATTTAATTCAACCCCATAAAATCTAATTCGTGAAAAGAATACTCTTCGTAGCACTGGCCTTATCTGTAGTAGTTATTGGCTGCAACAAAAAAGCATTTCTCAAAAAACTAACCGGCACCTGGAACATGGACCGCTATCTGTTTGATGGCAAAGACCAAACCCTCTTTTTTGATACCACTTTCCGCCAATACCAACTTACCATTAGCGAAGACAACCGCTTTTCTGAAAGTTGGAAACAGTTTATCCTCAACCCCGACTCTATCATTAACATAGATACCCTCGGTTACGATACCGTAAACATGCAATACGTATTAGATTACGATACGCTGCGCTTTATAGATACCACCATCATCCCATTTATGAATATGGGCGAATGGCAACTCATTAATAGCGAAGAGGACCTGCAACTGCGCGATGATAGCAGCACTACTGCCCGCATCTACCGCATACTTGACCTTACCCCCAAGGCGCTCAAACTGCGCAAAGGCAACGAAGAGATTTATCTCGGCAAATAAATTGCCGATTTAGTTTTTCACCCAGCGTTTAACTGCTCTTTGGCCTTTGCTACCAAGCACCATCAAATAGACTCCGGATGGCAAGGAGTGTACGGATAATTCTACAGCGTATTGTTGCTTTACTGTTTCGCTCAGCAGTGTTTCACCCAACAGATTTTGTATTTGCACAATATCCAACGCAGCACTACCGCTTTTTACCATCAATACATCGGTAACCGGATTAGGTTGCAAAGAAACCATAGCACCAAACTTTTCTTGCTCCGGCACCGAAACTACAGCACAGGGGCCGCTGTAACTTTGCAGCACACCGCCAAACAGCGCAGCTACACAAGCATTGTCATAGGTTACGCTATCGCAACCGCAAACCGGATCAAACAAAGGCGCATCGCAACATAAACTTCCGGGTGGGCATATCTGGCTGCTGTCAATACAGCCATCATTGGCATAAACCATTTTGCATTTGGTGGCAGCACATGGGTTACCCAGCGAATCTTGCCCCGATACGGTTACACACACATTGTACCAGCCCGGTAATGGAAAAGTAAATGTAGGGTTCTGCTGATTACTAAAGTTGTTATTCCCAAAATCCCACAAATAAGCAGTAACCAAAGCGGCATCAGGTATGGCAGTAAAATTCAATACTGTGTGTTGTGCCGTATACGAAAAATCTACACTGCAACTATCGGCACCGGCTATGCCGCACTCACCGGGTGTGTACTGTGTTACTCCGGCATTAGTGGCCTCGCATGTATTACCATAAGTAACACCATTGCATCCGCAAACCGGGTCATATATAAGCGGGCAAGGGCAGTTTTGGCAAATGAGCGAGGTATCTATGCAATCGCTCTTATCCGTCAGTTCCAGTTCATCTACCGTAAACTCTGTACTTGCAGCTATTATACCACACCCACCATATACCATACCACCGGTAATGGTAATGCGGCAACTATCAAATGTGGTAGAGTTATAGGTGATGGGGATACTGATTTTTTGAAAACCGCTAATGCCAAGTGCATCATTTTTCCGCCAATAACCACTTCCTACAGCTATTGTGCCGTTCAGCACCTCTACCTTTATGCTTACAGTGTCTTTTTCTGATGAGCCAATATCGTTCACACAGGGTGGAAATTGGTAGCTAACCCATGCCGATAACTCGGTGTATTGAACACTCACCGGAAAAGTAACCGTTGCCCAGGGCTTTACCACTCCATTGGCATGAAAGTTAGCAGCATATTGACCTACCTTGGCATTGGTATCCTTACGGATAATGTATGGGTCATAAGGTGGCATAGTGAGAGGGTAACTGTTGTTTTGCCAATCCATCAATCGGGGTTGGCTATCCCAGTTTTCAAAACCATGGTTAGGAATTTGAGCCACTATACAATGAGAGATAAAGAGTAATGCAAAAAGAAAGTGCTTAGTCATAATCGTGTATTGATAATTAAACGAATGGCTAAAGCCATACGTTGCCTGAACTTTTGAGCGCGAAGAATAAATTCGCGCCATGGGCAAGGCAAAGATGTACAAAATTAATTCGGTAGCCACGTTTGCAAACGTGTTTCAAAACCCCCATTACACCAACCCTGTTTTACTCAATAACCGGCAACAACCATTAAACCTTAAAGGGGTATGGCGCACAGCGGTTTTTAAAAACGAAAAACCCTTGGTATTGGAGTTGGCTTGCGGCAAAGGCGATTATACTATTGGATTAGCCGGCATGAATCCTGATAAAAATTTTGTAGGTATAGACGTAAAAGGCGCGCGCATTTTTACCGGTGCCAAAACTGCTCTGGAAAACAACCTGAGTAATGTGGCATTTGCCCGCATGCGGATAGAAAACATATTGTTTTTTTTCGGCACTCATGAGGTGGATGAAATCTGGATTACTTTCCCTGACCCCTTTCCGCGCAAAGGCGATGTAAAACGCAGATTGAGCGCTGCTCCTTTTTTGGAAAAGTACAAGCAGTTGCTTAAAACCGGTGGAGTGGTCCATTTTAAAACCGATGATTTGCCTCTGTTTCATTTTACGCATGAATCAGCCAAAGAATTTGGGGCCGAAATCCTCTACTATAAAGAAGACATCTACTCCACCCCTCTCGATTTTCAGGAACTGGCCATACAAACTCATTACGAAAAACAGCACCTCTCTAACGGCAAAACCATCAATTATCTGAAATTCAGAATATGAATAGCACTAAAAAAGGAGCTAAAAACGAGCTATCGGCCAAACAAGCCGCACAATATTCTTTTTTTGAAAACGTGTGGGATGTTGTCCGCCAGATACCCAAAGGCCGGGTAACCAGTTATGGCGCCATTGCTGCATACCTAGGCACTCCCAAAGCCGCCCGCACAGTGGGCTATGCCATGAATGCCTGCCATGGGCTAAAACCAAAAGTGCCTGCACATCGGGTGGTAAACAGAAATGGTTTACTTAGCGGGCGCCACCACTTTGGCAGCCCGCATGCCATGCAATATTTACTTGAAAAAGAAAAAATTGCGGTGGCCAACAACCAGGTCATTGACTTCAAATCGCTTTTTTGGGACCCTTGTGCGGAATTAAGGGCTTAATCTTTTTTTAAAAAAAAATTGGCTTGCGCTTGACATTGCCAACTGAGTACTTATATTTGAAACTCCAAAACGGTAAAGTTTATGACCAATAAGTACTTCATCATGTTCGTGTTGACGGTTGCCTTAGTAGCCGGTTCAACCGTAGCGTTTTGCCAACCCCCACCAGCACCACCACCCGCTCCTCCGGGCTCTGTTCCTATTGATGGTGGCGTGTTAGCATTGTTAGCAGCAGGTGTTGCTTTTGGTGCTCGTAAGCTATACAACAAAGCACAATAGTTTAATTCTAATCATAAAAAAGCCGCTGTATTTTCAGCGGCTTTTTTGTTTCCCCTTACAGAGGGAATACCTGAATAATCATACTGGCTTGTAGCGGTGAGCCGGTGCCACCGCTAATATTGATGCTTTGCCCACCGCTAGATTCGTAGCGCGCACCAGCCGAGAAAGTATAGGTGCCGGCACCAAGATTCAACAAGGTTTGCGTATAAAAATGATCAAACGTATTGGCAATAGCGGTATTAGTAAGTATAACCTGGTAAGCTGTGCCTCCGGATGGTACCAAAGTACCGTTGCTGAGTATGCCCACACTGTAGGCGCTATAGGTAGTACCTGTACCCACCAACTGAGCGCTCCCTTGCACACTTATCATCACCTTAGCTGCTCCGGTAAGCGTAATACTTCTGCTCAAACCCGGCAATTGAGTGTAAGCACCGCCACCACCACCCGGAGGGCCAATGGTTAACTGAGCAGAACCAAAATCTACATTTACGTTGTTGTACGTAGAAGCTGTACCGGCAGGGCCTGTGGCTCCTGTTGCTCCGGCAAGGCCGGTAGCACCTACTGGGCCGGTGGCTCCATTATTGCCATTTGCTCCGGTTGGGCCGGTAGCTCCGGTAACACCTGTAGTGCCAGCGGGGCCTGTGGCTCCGGTAACACCAGCTGGTCCTGTAGGCCCAGTAACTCCACCACCTGCCCCTGTGGCACCATCTGCTCCGGTGGCACCGGTTGGACCAGTTGCACCTGTGGCACCGGTACTTCCACCGCCACCACCATTAGCAGCATACAAAGCATATGGCACACTCAACAGTTGATTGGTTCCCATATCCACAAAAGCATTTCCTGCTCCGGTCAAATCAATTTCTACTTGTAAGTATCTTGCACCACCGCCCCAATTAATGGATGTAAACGCGGGTGATGAAACGCTTGGCGAACCCGAACCCACCGCTGCAGTAAACAGCCCAAACTGATTGGTGGTTTGTGCATGCGTTTCTTGATAAAGTAAGGCACCACCACTTTGTGCACTGCGAATAGTAAAACGCACTAATATGTTTTGATTGGAAATTATGCTGCCATTTGCTGTACGTGCAATGGCCTGATAATTGAAGCTTTGAGGTGGTTGAGCAACTGAACAAACCGAGTACATTAAAACAAATACTACTATTAAATATTTCATAAATTTATTTTTTGGGGTGCAAAATAGTTGTTTAGAGGGAGAATGTTTTGTATCATAAGCACTTTAATTCTACAAGTATGAATCCACTACTCACCAAAGTAATTGTTGACCGTGTTTTGCGCGGCAAACACAGCACTTCTCCACATAGTATAGAAAGGTACTCTGCATACAGGTTAGCAAAAGGGCTTTACGAGTTAAGGGTTACAATACTACGTGCACTCAAAGATGCTGCACTTATTCTTGCCGGTATGTTTTCGGCCAGTATTGGCTTAAAAAGTTTTTTGTTGCCCAACAAGTTTATTGATGGCGGTGCTATGGGCGTTTCTCTTCTCTTGGCAGAACTCACCCCATTAGGTTTAGCTCCGCTGATTGTGTTGGTCAACGCTCCGTTTATTTTAATGGGGTACAAAATCATCAGTCGTCAGTTTGCTTTCAAAACAGTATTGGCCATAGTGGGTTTAGCTATTCTGGTAGCGGTACTCCCCTTACCTTCCATTACAAGCGATAAGCTACTGATAAGCATATTTGGAGGCATATTTTTGGGCGCAGGTATTGGCCTCTCCGTACGTGGTGGTGCGGTAATTGACGGCACAGAGGTGTTAGCCATTTTTATGAGCCGCAAATTGGGCGTTACTATGGGTGATGTAATTCTATTCATCAACCTCATGATTTTTTCGTTTGTGGGTTATGTGTTTTCTATAGAAACCGCACTTTACTCTGTACTTACTTACATGGCCGCCTCCAAAACCGTTGATTTTATTATTGAAGGCATTGAAGAATACACGGCTGTTACCATCGTATCAGTTCACCATGCAGAAGTGCTGCAAATGTTTAAAGAGGTAATGGGGCGTGGTGCAACTGTATTTAAAGGTAAAATGGGGGTAGGCAAACGTGAAGATACCCGCGAGGTGGACATTGTGTATAGTGTGGTTACCCGCTTAGAGGTTTCTAAACTCAATGCCGAAATAGAAAAAATAGACCCTAATGCCTTTGTGGTGTTTAGTAGAGTAAAAGACACCAAAGGGGGCATGGTAAAATCAAGACCTATACCGCATTAAGCTACTTTATTGCTTGTAAAATATCTTCTAAAATATCTTCTGTATTTTCTATCCCCACACTCAACCGGATTAGGCCGTCCGTAATTCCAAACTGCTCGCGCTGGGTTTTAGGAACAAAATAGTGACTCATTGAAGCAGGATGTTGCAGCAATGTATCGGTTGTGCCCAACGAAGCTGTGAGTTTGCAAAAACGAATCTTGTTCATCAACTTTTGAGCCGCTTTGTTTCCCCCTTTCAGTTCAAACGAAAGTACGCCACCGGATAAACGCATTTGTTTTTTTGCTAAATTAAAATCATCGTGGCTTTTAAGCCCTGGGTAATGTACCTTGGCTATGGCCGGATGTTTCTCTAAAGCTCGGGCTATAAAAAGTGCATTTTTACTGTGCTGCTCCATACGCAGCGGCAGTGTTTTTAATCCGTTGTTGAGCAACCAACATTCAAAGGCAGTAGCAATGGTGCCGTTGAGTTTTCTAATCTTCCATACTTCTTTTTTGATAAAACCAGTATTGCGGCCTACTAAAAACCCACTAAGCCCGGTGCCATGCCCATTAAGGTACTTAGTACCGCTGTGCACTATAAAATCAATTCCCCATTTAAATGGCTGCTGCAAATAAGGCGTAGCGAATGTATTGTCCACCGCAGTAAGTGCGCGATATTTTTTTGCCAGCCCGCTAAGTTTTGAAAGGTCGTAACACTGCAATGTAGGGTTAGAGGGTGTTTCTATATACACTAACCGGACGTTTTGTTTTTGCCGCAACAATGCTTCTACATCTTTCAAATTTTTTAAGTCAGCATACAACACTTCTACCCCCCATTCTTTGCTGTAGTGATTTAAGTAATCTACCGTAGTACCGTAAATATTGCCTTGCGCAATTACAGCATCACCACGCTTCAGCACACTTTGAAATAGCGCGCTAATAGCCGCCATACCTGATGAGAAGACCAATGCCTTTGCCTTTAGATCTAACCCGTAACACTCTAATTGCTCCATCTTTTTTTCTACCAGCTCAGCATTTGGGTGGCTCCACCTGCTATAGATATACGCTTCTTCTTCTCCCCTAAAAACCTGCTGTGCTTTTTCGGCACTCTCGTAAATAAAAGTGGAGGATTGATAAATAGGAACCGTATGTGTACCGGGATGCTTATCGTTCATTTCATCACGGCTTAAAATGGAAGACAAGCCAATTGGCTTAGTTTTGCGCGTACTCATCTATTTTTCATTTTATTGCAATATTCAACTTTATCACCAAACCGTTTACAGCATATGTACACTCTCTTACAACACTTGCAATACAATTACTGGGCAAACGAAAAGATTAGCGGGTTTGTAACCGCTGCCAACGAGGTATTGTTTACCCAAGAAACACCCAGTAGTTTTAATACGTTACAAAAAACACTACTGCATGTGTGGGATGCCGAGTTCATTTGGCTCAAACGGATACAAGGCGAAAGTTTAACCGATTTTCCGAGCAAAAATTTCAATGGCAACAGAATTGATGTGATAAACGGTTTGCTTTCTTCCTCCAAAAATCTCATTCAACTCATTGCAGATTCGTCTCCGGATATTAATGGCAAAATCATTCGCTACAAAAACATGAAGGGCGAAGAGTTTAGTACAGACGTGGAGGGCATTATGATGCATGTAGTTAATCACGGTACGTTTCACAGAGGGCAGGTGATAACCATGCTGCGCGCACTGGGCTACACCCAAGTGAGCAGCACAGATTTGATTACCTATCTGCGTACGATTTAATTCTATCAATCAATTAGCTTTTTATGATTCAACTGGCCTTACATAATATCCTCAAACAATACGGCAGCTATTTGGCTGCAGATAATGTAAGTTTTGAAATCCCCTCCGGAAAAATTTTTGGACTATTGGGGCCAAACGGTGCCGGCAAGACTACACTCATCCGTATGATTACGCGTATTCTCTACCCCGATGCCGGGCAAATTCTTTTTGCAGGCCAATCACTTACCGACCTCCATACACAGCGTATTGGCTATATGCCCGAGGAACGTGGCTTGTACAAAAAAATGAAAGTGGGCGAGCACCTGATATACTTGGCCAGATTAAAGGGACTTACAAAAGCACAGGCCATACAACGGGTAGAGTTTTGGCTAAACAAGTTTGAAATCAAGGAGTGGCGAAACAAAACTATAGAAGAACTTTCTAAAGGCATGAGTCAAAAAATACAGTTCATTGCCACGGTGATTCATGAACCTGAATTGTTGATTTTAGATGAACCCTTTAGTGGGTTAGACCCAATCAATTCGCTTCTTATAGAAAGCGAAATAAGAGAATTGAGCAAACAGGGCAAAACCATCATCTTTTCTACTCACCGCATGGAGCAGGTAGAAGAAATATGCAGCGATATTGTATTGGTAAATAAAGGCCGAAAGATTTTAGAAGGCAGCGTAAGCGAGTTGAAGCAACGTTTCAAGGAAAATAAGTTTGAGGTAAAATTTAGCGGTGAGTTACCGCCTAATCTGCTCTCCGGTTTCAGCGTGGTAGAGCAGCAAATGAACCGAGTGATTGTGCAATCGGGAGAAGCTAACCATGGGAATGATTTGCTCAAACACTTTCTAAATGCCAATGTGCCGGTACATTCCTTTCAGGAACTGTTGCCAAGTATCAACGAAATTTTCATAAAACAAGTAGAAGCTGCATAAACGGTTACAACATATGAATAAAATTTTTATCATCATTCAACGCGAGTACATTACACGGGTTACCCGCCCTGCATTTTGGATTGCTACCTTGCTGGCACCCATTGGTTTTTTAGTGTTAATGGTTGCCTCTGTACTTATTTCTACTTACGATAACGAAAGCACCACAGTAGCTATATTAGATGAAAGTGGTTTGTTCAAAGAGTATTTTAAACAAAACGGAATTGCCGATGCCACCGATGGTTCTGTTCACTTTTATATTGAAGAAACCAGTTTCAATGATTTAGAATCTATCATCAAAAGCCCTAATGAAAAAAAGAAATATCAAGCCATTATTCGCATACCACAAAACTACAACCTCAACAACCCGGGCAATCCGGTTATCTCTTGTTTGTATGCCGAGCGAATTGGCTTAGAAAAAAAACAATTCATTATAGGCCGCCTTAATGATATGGTAAAAAAGCAACGAATGATTGCCAATCAGATTTCTGCAGAGACACAAGACTTACTGCAAAAAAAAGTAGATGTGGCGTTTGAATCTTTGATGAACCTGAACGAGAAAAAAGGATATGATATAGCCGCTTCAATTGTTGGTTTGCTTATGGCCATGGCCATATACATTTCTATTTTCTTTTATGGCACAATGATTATGAAAGGTGTGCAAGAGGAAAAAACCAGCCGTATTGTAGAAGTACTTACCTCATCAGTAAAGCCATTTCAATTGCTAATGGGAAAAATTATGGGAGTGGGGGCCGTGGGTATGACGCAGTTTGTGCTTTGGATATTCCTCATTTTTCTCATTAACATTTTTGTGGCTCCTCTGCTGGGGATAACACTGGCCAACCAAACTACCACCATTCACACCGCATCGGCCAATGACATAGATACCGATAGTGCGGCTCTCCTTATTCAAAATCTCAGCCAGCTACCCTTTACACAAATTATGATTTTATTTCCATTGTATTTTTTGGGTGGCTTTTTGCTTTATGGCTCACTTTTTGCCGCTGTAGGTGCTGCTATGGGCGAAGATGGCGACCAACAATCTTTAATGCTTCCGGTTTCGGTACCGATTGTGATATCGGTTTTCATTGCCATGAATGTAATGAATAACCCCGATAGTGCTATGGGTTTTTGGGGCTCGCTCATTCCCTTTACCTCACCGGTGGTCATGAGTGCATTACTGCCCTTTCATCAACCCTGGTGGCATATTACCCTATCGCTCTTGCTGCTGATTGCCGGCTTTGTATTCACTACATTTATTGCTGCTAAAATTTACCGAATCGGTATTTTGATGTATGGAAAAAAAATTACTTTTAAGGAAATGATCAAGTGGATTATTGCAAAAAACTAAGTGCTACATTTTAAAAAAACCAAATTCTACTTATATGAACAAACTACTCCTACTATTAATAATGAGCGCAGCAACCTTTACTGTTTTTGCTCAAACCGACTTGTCTGTTACTGAAACTATACGCCCAAACAGCAAAGGAAATTTCAACTCTTTTCAAGTAACAATACCGCAAACCAAACTTAAAGATGTGGAGCGCGATTGGCAAAAATACCTGCGCGATGGCTCAAAAGGCAAACCTGAAACTTTGAACGGAGAAATTATTATGCGCGGTGCGGTAAGCAAAAATGTTTCCCCCAATCCATTTACGGTGTATAGCAAACTGCTGGAAACCACAGGTGGTGTAGTGCTTACGGCATGGATCACCGAAGATGATTCTGTATTTATTTCTGCTGAACTCAACAACGACAAAGACCTTGCTGCCAAAAAATATGTTCGCGATTTTGCGGTAGAAGAATACAAAGAGGTAGTAAAAGAAGAACTCAAATCTGAAAAGAAAACACTCAATAATTTAGAAGATGAGCTGAAGAGTTTGATTAATGATGAAGACAAGTCGCGCAAAAAAGTGAACGAATGCGACCGCAGCATACAGCGCAACCGCACGGCCATTAGCACTAATGAAGGCGACCAGAAAAACAAAATAGAGCAGATAACTGCTCAAAAGAAAATAGCCGAAGGACTACGCACCATGCCGGATGCTTACAAAGAAGCCAACAAAACACTCAAAACCTACGAGGAAGATTTGAAGAAACTGCAAAAAGAGAACGAAAAGCTAAACAAAGAAATAGACGGCTGGCAAAAAGACATCCGCACCGAAGAGCGCAGCATTGATAGAAGCAAAGCTGACCAAAAACTAAAAACTGAGCAGATAGAAAAACAAAAATCTGTAGTTAAAACTGTAGAAGAAAAATTAGCGGGCATTAAGTAGCCGCTACAAAAAAGGTGTCTTCACCACTGTTGCTTTCACCAACTGGTTGCGAATTTCTACAAACACTTCTGAGCCAATTGCACTGTACTCGGTTTTTACATAACCCATACCAATAGCTTTGTTGAGCGATGGCGATTGAGTACCACTGGTAACCACACCTATTTCGTTGCCCGAAGCATCTTTTATTTTAAAGTGCTGGCGAGGTATGCGCCCTTTTTCTAAAATTTCAAACCCCACTAATTTCTTTTTCGGACCATTGTCTTTAATGGCTTTGTGGTAATCGCTCTTCACAAACGGTTTAGTGAATTTTGTAATCCATCCTAAACCCGCCTCAATAGGTGAAGTACTATCATCTATATCATGTCCATAAAGGCAAAAGCCCTTTTCCATACGCAGTGTATCGCGGCAGCCGAGACCGCAGGGTACAATGCCATACTCTTTACCGGCTTCAAAAATGGCATCCCACATGGCGCGGGCATCTTTGTTCCACACATAAATCTCAAAGCCACCGGCACCGGTATAGCCGGTGTTAGAAATTATCACATCGTCCAAACCCGCCATTTTGCCGGCTGCAAAAGCATAGTACGGAATCTCAGAAAGGTTGATGTCGGTCAACTTTTGAAGTGTTTTGATGGCATTTGGCCCTTGTACGGCAAGCAAGCTTAGTTCATCGCTGATGTTGCTCATTTCTACCCCAAAAGTATTGTGTTGTTTAATCCAGTTCCAATCTTTTTCGATATTAGAGGCGTTTACTACCAGATAGTATTCATTGGCACTCCAGCGGTAAACCAGCAAATCATCTACAATACCTCCATCTGTATTAGGCATGCAAGTGTATTGTACTTTCCCATCGGTCAGTTTAGCTGCATCGTTAGTGGTTACCAACTGAATTAAGTCAAGCGCTTTTTCTCCTTTAAGCACAAACTCGCCCATGTGGCTCACATCAAACACGCCCACACTATTGCGCACGGCTTTGTGTTCTTCGTTAATACTGCTGTAAACAATAGGCATATTATATCCGGCAAACTCAGCCATTTTAGCTCCAAGCGAAGTATGTAATGAGGTCAGCGCTGTTTCTTTCATAAGATGTTTGACTTTATAGCGGGCGAATGTAATGGTATTCAGCACAAGGCAAATGCTGTAAGCGATAAAGCATATTTCGGCTCAAAGCCAATATTCCACATTTCAAGTCAATGCACAGCACTATCCACATTGGCGGGTTCGCGGGCACATATAGTTTTCTAATTTTCGCCCCGATTGAGATAACCTGTGTTACCCATGCGTCAACTTTTTATCATTATTGCCTTAAGTGCATATACTGTAGTATCTGTAGCTCAAACCGCCACTATTAAAGGCACCGTTAAAGACGGCAAAACCGGAGAACTGCTTGAAAGCGCCAACGTACTGCAACCACCCACCAATGGTACCACTACCGATGAAAAAGGCAATTACACCCTTACTGTACAGCCCGGAGAAATAATTTTAGTAGTAAGCTACGTGGGCGCTACACCCGATACGCAACGCATAAATGTGAAACCCAACGAGGTAAAAACGGTAAACATTTCCTTGGGTGGTGGAGCGGTAGAGTTAGAGCAAGTAGTAATAGGTGAAAACAAAATTGGCACCAAAGTACAGAAACTGACCACCAGTGTAGATGTGATGAAAACCCGCTTGCTAGAGGCCAACAACATTACCAATATGCAAGGCGCAGTGGCCAAAATACCCGGAGTAACTGTGCTGGATGGCCAAATGAGTATAAGAGGCGGCAGCGGATACGCTTATGGCTCTGGAAGCCGAGTTTTGTTGGTTGTTGATGAAATGCCGCTGATGACAGCCGACCGTGGAGAAATAAAATGGCCATTTATTCCGGTAGAAAATGTGGAGCAAATGGAGGTGATAAAAGGGGCCTCTACCATGCAGTATGGCTCTTCTGCATTAAATGGTGTGCTAAATGTGACCACCGCCTACGCTCGCGACACAGCCGAAACCAAGTTTACCTTTTTCTACGAAGGCATTGGCAAGCCACCGGTAGATTCTTTTCAATGGTGGAAACGCGATGGAAAGTTTTTCAATGCCCCCAACACAGCGGGCATGAGTTTTTTGCACAAGCAAAAATTTGGCGATGTGGACTTTGTACTGGGCGGTATGTTACAAGGGTCTCAAAGTTTTTTAGATGAAGAATACGACTACTTCACCCGCTTTAATGGTAAAGTGCGTTGGCAGCCCAAGAAGTTAAAACGATTAACGCTTGAGCTTAACACCAATCTGATGTACCGCAAAAGCGGCTTTCAGTTTTATTGGAAAGACCGTGCCACTCCGTACCTGAGCGCTAGTGGCGTTTCTTTAGATGAGCGATTTTTTTATGCCTTCGTAGATCCTAAGTTTAGGTTCGTAGACAAAAAAAATAACCAGCACAAACTATACACGCGCATTTACCGTCAAAAAAATCCCGATGGCAAAAACGGCCCGCACTTTTGGATACTTGGTGTAGACTACCAGTTTAGGCGCGACTTTGGCAAAATGTTTCGCCTGCTCTTTGGCGTACGCAATGAGCACTGGTGGGTAAAAGACGGTACGCTGGGCAACCACGAAGTGGACTTTGGCGGTGGTTTTGTGCAGGGCGAATTCAACTACAAGTTTTTTAACCTCACTGCCGGTGTGCGCGAAGAATACGTGCGGTTAGACAGTGCCATTACGCCCACTATTCCGGTGTTTAGAGTGGGTATGAATTTTGAGATTAAAAAGTTCAATTATTTGCGCGCTTCGTTTGGTCAAGCATTTAGAGTACCCAGCATTGGCGAGCGTTTTGTAGAGTACAACCTGGCTGGTATTCGCATATTACCCAACCTGGGCATTCGCCCAGAGCGGGGTTTCACTGCAGAAATTGGTTACAAACGAAGTTTAAAGTTTGGCAACTGGCTGGGGTATTTCGATGCCGTAGCATTTTGGACAGAGTTTAAAGACATGATAGAGTTTACGTTTGGCACCAAGTACACGCCCGAAGATGGCTTGTACCCGTTCTTTCAATCGCAAAATGTAAACCACGCCCGCATTTTTGGTTGGGAACTTAGCGCCTATGGCGAAGGCAAGTTTGGCCCGGTAGATATGACCACCCTCTTTGGCTATACCTATTTTTATGGTGCCGACCTCAACGATACGCTCTTTGGTGCCGGTCGCGAAAACGCCCGCATTGGCGGATTTTTCAAAAACGTGTTTACCAAATTTGTACTGCCTACTGCCGAAGATGATTACACCTGGGATTCGGTAACTGCCGGTATGCTCAAGTACCGCAACAGCCACCAATTTAAAGCCGATTTTGACTTTCGCCTGTGGGGCAAGTACCGCATTGGCACTTCGTTGCAATACTATAGTTACATGAATAAGGTGGATAAGATATTTGAAGTATTTATTAAGGGTGCAGGTGAAGAGCGTCAGTTTCGCAGAAACCAAGGCGATGCTGTGTGGGACCTCCGAGCCGGATACGATTTTAACCGAAACATAGCGCTCAACTTTTTAGTGAAAAATGTACTTAATGCCAACTACGCCATACGAGTGGCCAAACCTAATGCCCCCCGCTCATTTACGGTGCAAATGGTGGTCAACTTTGGGGGCAGCAGCAAAGGCATAGGCGCAGCAGCGCAAAACAATTTGCAGCGGATGTAAAGGGCCTGCATAATCCAACTTTGCCTTAATGTAACGACCGATTACATCGGCTTACATACATTTCCACAAATACGGTATATAGGTTCATTTGCTGACGAAACCCAAAATGTATTTTCATATCTTCACCGAAAATGGCACTCTATGGACTTTGCACTATTAGACAAAAAATTACATCAAGATACTATCCCCCCATTTAATGAGATTATTAATGAAGACTGTATAAAGGGGCTAAAAAAAATACCAGACAACTTTATTGATTTAGTAGTTACGTCCCCACCATACGACAACATTCGCGATTACAATGGCTATCAAATTGATCTGCCACAACTCGGCAAAGAATTGTACAGGGTAATGAAACCTGGTGGTATTGTGGCGTTAGTTATGCAAGACCAAACCTCAAATTTTGCAAAATCACTTACAACTTTTCGAACTGTAATAGATTGGTGTGATAATGCTGGCTTTAGATTATTTGAATGTGTTATATACAAAAAATTTGGAATGGATGCTGCTTGGTGGAAGCAAAGGTTTAGAATGGATCATGAGTACATGCCTATTTTTTTGAAGGGTGAGCGACCGCAATACTTTAATAAAGAACCTCTGAAAGTGCCTTCAAAACATGGTAACAAAACGATGACAGGAGGCGCAAACCGAAAAACGAATGGGTTGACAGCTAAATCTGAAACTTTTGTAATTAACCCTATGAAGTGCAGGGGTACAGTTTGGGAATATTTAAATGCTGGTGATAAGGACTCAATAAAGCGAAAGCACCCAGCACCCTTTCCTGATAAAATTCCCTATGATTTTATCACCTGTTTTTGCCCGCCAGATGGTATTGTTTTGGATCCCATGATGGGAAGTGGCTCCACAGCTGTATCTGCAATTAAGTTAAACCGCAATTATATCGGATTCGAAATTTCGGATGAATATTGCAAGATTGCAAAAGACAGGATTGCAAAAACTCAGAGTATAGATTTTCGGGACTAAATCATTTTGGAAGGGTACTCTAACGTGAATTCAATATTGTCACCACTTGTCATTGCCCAAGACAATGGGTTTTTACTTAGGAAGTCTTCAAAGTTTCTACCATTCAATCTTTTGTTTTGCCCCTTGAAATCTTCTTTAGTGAACTTGTAGAGCACAAGACCATCCCAAGTCCATGAGGTTGGCTTGTATAGCCAACCAGTGGTTTCTGCTAAAATTCTTAGAAAAGCTATTGTTCTATCTTGAGCTAGTTGGTTTATCTTTTTGCTCCCATTTTCGTCTTCAATGTTATACGGTTCTCCATCCTTTGAGGAAACTCGCAACCTATCACCACGCTCCTTACTAACACTTATCTCATCTCGTTTTCTAAAAAAATCATCCATTGCGCGCATTAATGTAATAACAGAGTATTTGTCATTCTCGAACAAAAAATGTAATGCAGTTTCAGATTCATTTGCCCTTAAATACTTCAACCAGTCTAATACGTTTTCGGGGTAAGAGAACAACACATTGAAAGTTCCGTCAGTAAACAATAGTGGGCAAATAGCACTTTCATTAAGATTAATCTTCTTAAATGTGTGATCGAGAATGCCAATAAGCAAATGGACGGTAGCTAGCGGATACTTCAACCTAAACTTTTTCGCATCGTAATTACGCATCAAATTAGGTTGTATGCAATTAGCAAACTTCTCTTGTACCTTAAGAAAATACTTGTTGTTGAACATCAACATATGATGGCCAATACTTCTTATTTCTTTCCTACATATCTCTATGTCAAGAAAAACAACATCCTTAGCCGTGTACTTTTTGTCTAACAACATTACTTTACCATCATAAAATCCAACTACTTCCCAGTCAAGGTAATTCGACATTAGCAGCCCACAAAGTAAACCATCACTATCGGGACTTAACACGCATTTCTGATTGGGCTGAATAATCCAAGGATGCTTTTCTACAATTTTATTGTAGTCTATTGATCCGTAGTTTGTGCTTGGCTCAGAAAGTAACGATTGTATTACGGACATTTACTATTGATTTACAAAGTACTCTACTGGCTTCTTTAAGATTTTAGCCATTACAGTTAGTGTATGCAAATCAATCTTAACATCCCCGTTCTCTACTTTTGAGATATAAGATTGGGATTTACCCAATTTGGCAGCCAATTCAATTTGATCAAGTGACATACTTGCTCTTGCTTCGGATATCCTGGCCCCGAGCTTTCTGTAAAATTTAATTGGTGATTGATTTGACACTCAATACAAACTACATCAAAAACAATTTATATTCCATTTGGGAATACTGCATATCCATGTTAATGCTTATACCATGTTATCATCTTTTGAGGTAGTCTTGCAAAAATACCAGCCGACTTATTCAATATTCCACTACGTTTGCAATCTTTTTTGAAAAATGCGTTATTACGCCCATGAGGATAATGTTCATTTTGTGCTTTTTGGCTTTAGTGGGGTTTTATGGTTGCAAGCCCCTGCCTAACGATGGTATTCCGTTTTACCTCAAAACCGACAGCGTGGCGCTATACACTACAGGTGATTCACAGGGTGTAAACACGCACAACATCAGCGACCTCTGGGTAGAAGCTAATGCCACCAATCTGGGGGTTTACGAAATGCCGGCCTGGTTTCCGGTACTAGAAGAAAACGAAGTACGCATGGTAGTAAGTGCCGGGGTCAAGCAAAGTGGGCAGTCGGGTGTAAGGGTAGTGTATCCGTTTTATCAAACCGATACGTTTACCCTTAATGCCAAGCGGGGCGAAACCTATACACATTACCCGGTTTTTAAATATAAATCGGGCACTCGCTTTGCCTTTAAGTGCGAAAATTTTTCGACCGGCAATGATTACACGGCAGCTATGCAGAGCACTACTTTTACCGACAGTATTGCACAAGCACCCTTTCCACCCTGTGGCGTTATCAATATAGCAGCTACCGATTCTAACAAACTGGCCTCACAAAACTTTACTTACTCGTTACCCACCGGAAGCGAGGTGTGGTTAGAGTTTGACTACAAAAGTGACTTGCCGTTTTGGGTGGGCTTTTATGCCAAAAGCTCCTCAACTGTAATGCCCAATTATGTAATGCTGGTAACCGCCAAAAGCAGTTGGAATAAATTGTATGTAAAACTGACTGAAAGTATCAGTTCGCTCAATGTTCAGGGCTTTTCGCAATACAATTTGTTTTTTGAAGCGCTAAAGCCAGCAGACAATACCGTAGGCGGCAAAATGTATATAGACAACATCAAGGTGGTGTACTTCTAACCAAAACATGAAAGAGCGCAAACGGATTATCGGGTGGTATGTAGTAAGCGATATAATTGCAGCTGCTATTAGTTGGTACGGCTTGTTTCTGTTTCGCAAAACTATTATTGAGCAAAAGTCCTTTACTTTTTGGCTGCCGTTTACTGACCACAATTTTTTTATTGCCATGCTCGTAGTGCCCGTAGTGTGGGTACTCTTCCACTACCTTACAGGTACCTATACAGACCTCTATAAAAAATCGCGCTTGCAAGAGTTAGCCAAAACACTATTGGTGAGTTTTGCAGGCGTAGTGGTACTGTTTTTTTCTTTGCTTTTAGATGATTACATCCGCAGATTTACCGATTACTACCTAACTTTTTTCGTGCTCTTTTTCTTGCAATTTGCTTTTACTCTAAGTGGGCGCATGTTGTTGCTGAGCATTGTTAAAAGCAACATTCGTAAAGGTAAGGTCAGTTTTGATACACTACTTATAGGCAGCAGCCACCGCGCTAATGAATTGTACGAAGAGTTTACCTCTAAGAGCAGCGAGTTTGGATTGCGTTTTGTAGGTTTTGTAGAGCTAAATGGCCAATCACACAATAAACTTACCGCAGAATTGCCGGAGTTAGGCAAGCTAAACGATTTAGAAAATATTTTACTGCAAAAACCGGAAATTGAAGAAGTGATGATAGCCATTGAGAGCAGCGAGCATCATTTACTCAACCAAATTATCAACCGCATTGCCGATAAAAATGTAACCATCCGTATTATACCGGATATGTACGATATCCTTTCAGGTACTGTAAAAATGAATCACGTTATTGGCGAGGCATTTATAGAAATACCTCCGGTATTGATTAGCGAGTGGGAGCGCATCAGCAAACGCTGGTTTGATGTGTTGGCTTCTGCATTTGCATTGTTGGTTACACTACCGGTTACCTTGTATGTAATGCTGCGCATTAAGCTAACCGATGGCGGGCCGGTGTTTTATACACAAGAACGGCTAGGGCAATACGCGAGGCCGTTTTATATCTACAAATTTAGATCTATGTACACCAATGCCGAAGACCATGGCCCGCAGCTAACCACCGAAAACGACCCCCGCATTACGCCCATTGGCAGGTTTATCCGCAAGTACCGCATAGATGAACTACCACAGTTTTGGAATGTGATAAAAGGAGAAATGAGCATAGTAGGCCCTCGCGCAGAGCGAAAGTATTTTGCCGATAAAATAAGTGCGGTAGCTCCACACTATCGCCATATTTTCAGAGTGCAGCCGGGCATTACCTCGCTGGGGATGGTGAAGTACGGCTATGCTTCCGCA
This sequence comes from Chitinophagales bacterium, assembly GCA_016787045.1. GTDB lineage: Bacteria > Bacteroidota > Bacteroidia > Chitinophagales > LD1 > Bog-950. Next base: position 948 of record JAEUVA010000024.1, on the reverse strand, counting down.
GTAGAAGAAATGGTAAAACGCTTGAAGTACGACATAATTTACATAGAAAATATGAGCATGATTACCGATTTCAAAATCATGATTTACACGGTGCTTACGGTGATTAAGGGAAGAGGAAAATAGCATTCACTATTTTGAAATCTTTATGCGGCTTATACTTGACATCAATCCATTTGAACTAATGAAAACTCACTTCTAACCTAAATGATGGCTACATTTTTTGAAACCCAACAACACTTTAGAACTTGGTTGCAGAAAAACCACCTTCGGCATTCAGAGTTAGTTGTAGGTTTCTATAAAGTTGATAGCGGAAAACAATCTATGACCTGGTCGCAATCTGTAGATCAGGCACTTTGCTTTGGCTGGATAGACGGTGTGAGAAAATCTATTGACATAGAAAGTTATTGCATCCGTTTTACTCCGCGAAAACCAAACAGCATTTGGAGCACGGTAAACATTCGCAAAGTAGAAGCGCTCACCAAAGCAGGACTCATGAAACCCGAAGGGCTTAAAGCATTTAGTTTGAGACAAGAAGAAAAGTCCGGTATCTACTCCCACGAAAAGGAAGCAGCTGTACTTACACCTGAGTATGAGAAGCTTTTCAAAACAGAGAAAGTTGCTTGGAATTTTTTTTGCGCTCAAGCGCCATCTTACCGCAAAGTTATCACCCACTGGATAATGAATGCCCGGCAAGAAAAAACCCGGCTATCGCGCTTACAAAAAACTATTGTAGCAAGTAGACTTTTAAAACGACTATCCTAGATATGAAATTGACAAATGCAAGTAGGCGTATAAATACCCCACTCTCTGTTTCCGCTGTTTCTATGTATCCTTTATCCAAACATATCGCAGTTTTTTTTGTGACTGTTGCACCACATCTTCCAATTGTTTACCACATAGGCACATAGAAAACATAGGACTATTGTGAACTATGTGCCTATGTGGTAA
>JAEUVA010000004.1 GCA_016787045.1 Chitinophagales bacterium | reverse complement strand
GTATCGTTGTAGCCTGACCGCTAACGTTTCGGGGGTTTGCGATGGCGGGGAGTTTTAGCACTAAACTTCATTCGGAGAACTGAACTTCCACCTTGCACAAATGTGTCTGCGAAGCACGGAACCCCCGCTATCGCAAACCCCATGTTAGCGGTATGTGCTTCTTCTTTAGTCATCCTTTTTGTCAATTAGGCTTTGGTAAAGTAAAATAAGTCTTGTTACTAAATTCTTAGAAACGTCAAGGTCAGTCGCTGTCGGTGAAAGCCCAAGTCGCTCTTTACAGTAGTTGTATCGTTTTTCAAAACTGGTGTCGCTTAAATGTCCATGTAGTTGGCGAAGGTCATTTAATACAAACAGTGGCGAAACAATTTCGTCCTCATTTTCCTTTTTCAGTGCGTGTCGTATAAACAAAGCAAATAGTTTCAAACTCCCAATTTGCTTGCCGTCCTTTTGAAAATCCTTTTCAGTCAGTCCGCACTTTAGCAAAGTCTCACGAATTGATTGCTCTTGTAAATTTTCAATGAAGTATTTATTGAGACTTAGATAAGAAGCAAATATCTGTTCTCTTTCTTCCATTATCGGTGGTTTGTAATATTCCGATAACTGCTCAATACTAACCTTAGTCAATTCAACTCCGAACTTTTGTTTTGCCTCAATATTGAAGTCGTTCTTTAAGGCAAACAACCTTGTTTCGTTGTCGGAGTCTTGAAATGCGTCACTCGGAGAAAATGGATTTTGACTTAAATAGAACTTTGACACAATTTCATGGTCGGAAGGAACATTAGACGCTTGAAATCTTTTTAGATGTGATTTCATTTCTTCTCCTTCAAAGTCCCTGTCAAGGTCGCCAAGCCATTTGAATAGTTTGCCATATCTATTGATGCCAAAACCCCATTCAAACATCCTTTCTCCTTTATGATAGATTGTGCATGAAGAAAAGGAAGTGAATTTTACTGAATAGTCTGGATGTCCGTTGTAGTATAACAGTAAATCTTTGTCAAAAAATACAGGAGTTAAATATCCATCATCCCACTCACGGTATAGTCCAGGAATGATGTAATGGTCTCTTGGGTCATACTGAAACTCTAAATGGTCAAATTGCTTGTATCTTTTGTCAGGGTCAAGTTTGGAAAAAATATATTTCAAGGGCATGTCAAAGAACTCTCCGTCCTTTATTGATGGTAACATTTCGTCCTTGAATTTTAGAAACCTGTCTCTTGGTAAAACGCTTTCCCGCTGTCCACACTGCTTACAAATGAAAAATGGAATTTTTACACCAAATCCTTTTTTGTTCTCTGGGTCTTCAAATCTTACCCCTTCGTATTCTATGTATCTATAGTCGCCACAAGTGGGACATTTGAGTGGATGTTTCATTTGTCTGTTCGTTTTTGCAGTCCGTTTGAAGTTTGCACTGTCGTCATAGCATTACCGCTAACGGGTTGGGGCTTGGCGTAGTGGCGGATTTTTAGCACAAAAGTTCAATCGAAGCACTGCACTTGAACCTACCACAAAACTGTCATACGAAGCACCGAACCCGCCATTACGCCAAACCGCTGTTATGGGCTGGGCTTTTTCGTCTTTTGTCAGCAACATTTCTTGTCTTGTTGAATTGGCGGACATTTTACACTTCCGTAACTGCAATAAACACAACAGTCGCCTTGATGTGGTTTTAAAACGGTCTTGCAATTATCACAT
>JAEUVA010000030.1 GCA_016787045.1 Chitinophagales bacterium | reverse complement strand
ACCCGCAGGCATACCCCCATCCGCCACCAACACCGCACCATGCACCCCCAAAAAATTCACCCCCGCCTGCATCAGCAGCTCCACATACTCCCAATTCTGAGCAGCCGCCCGCGCATAATAATCCTGCCCCGCCTCCTCAATCCTCGGCTTGTAATACGCTCCCGTAAACGCCCGCCTCACATACCCCTCCAGCGAATTCCACCGCCCCATCGCCACCACCCGCTTCTCCACGAGTGCTATCCGCAGCACCTCCGCCTCCGCATACCGCGCCTGCCCATCCGGCAAAGCCCGGGCAGCATGTATTGCCGCAATCTTCGTTACCGATAAACCGGGAGTATAAATCGTATTCTCTGCCGCAAACTCCGGCTCAAATTCCCCTTGGCTATTCCAGGCAATTTCTAATCCCGCATACAGTGCCGCCTGAGAGCAATTGTAATCTGCAACGGGTCTTGGTGTCGTAAGTGCTATAATCTTTTGTTTTAATAGGTGAAAAAATATACCTCAACAACGCCACCATCCCCCACCATATTTTACCACCCCAAAACCAATCCCCCATTTTTACAAAACCATGACAATTCCCAAGCCCACACCCCAACCCGTCAACCCCAAACAGGAATAATAACCAAACCTGTCTGCGCTTTTAGGAATAACAAAAACATTTGTAAACTTGATTTAGGATTAACTCCAAATCCTGTAAATCACTTTTAGTAATAACCTCTAAAAGTGTCAAGTAATTTTAGGAAGGGTCATTTAGGAAGGCTCACCCCCCCTTTCCGCCCTGTCAAAATTTCCTTCTTTCTTCTCAAAAAACCCTTCCTCCCTGTTAAAATTTCCTTCTGTCTTCTCCAAATCTTCTTCTGCCTTATCAAAATTTCCTTCTGTCTTCTCCAAACCCTCTTCTGCCTTATCAAAATTTCCTTCTGTCTTCTCCAAATCCTCTTAGGTCGCCTCCAAATCCACTCCGGTCAAATCCAAAAAATCTTCCGCACAACAAAGATTCCTTTCCGTTTCCAAACAAAAACCCCTCGCGCGTACCCCACCATCGCGCTCACTTGCCGCAGCCGCATGCATGTAAATCATAAAAGTATTTGCTGCGGCAAGAGAGCGCAACCCACACACAGAGCAGCCGTCATTGGATAGCAACCCTATCGCGAGATAGTTATCATTAGTTTTTGCCCCATCAAAACTGGTTTAGGTACACTCCGCAACACCTTGCGCCCACATCAAAAAGCGGCACCTGCTGCCAACAGCGGTTTTGTGCAATGCGGGGCGAAGTCTTCAAACAAAAATGTAGTTCTTCTTTCATACATTTACCCCAAGCGGACAGTGTAGCGCATCCTCAACCCGCACTGACACAAACCCGCCAAACGTTAACTGCAACCGCGTGGCGCATCATTCAGCGGGGTTAGACGGAGTTACAAATCAAGACACTGAATGACTGTCCCCTTCGTCTTTTTTCTTCGGACAACAACTTCATTTTTCAATTTTGCGCTTCTCATTTCGTTCAGTTTCGTGGGACAGTAATTAAGTGTCTAACTGGACTGAGTTTAACTACGGCTGGACAAACACGACCACGCGATTGCAATTAACGGATGGACAAGGCAACCCTTTCTTTCACCGATACGTTTTACTTCCAGACAAATTAGTTTCGTGCGACAACTTTTTCTTCTTCTCTTTTTTCTGACAATTCAGTTTTCATCTTGCAAAAAGTGCGACACTTATTGCGGTGCAGACAAACCACTTGACGACATCGCTTGGTTGAAACAGTTGATACTGCAAGAGTCGTTAGCCGAAATTAGAATCTACAAAGCGACTTACAATTACGGACAAGAGGGCTTTTTTATTGTTTCGTGCCTCGACACAAATTGCAACAACCCTCTTTCTTCACTGCGGACTTGCACCGGTGACGTTCTTTGTTCGTATGGCGGAGTTGTTGGCATTATATGCTACGACTCCATTTACCAGACAACACACAACGAGTTAATTTACTCTTCCTACTGACGGACAAGTTTACACTTCAACTCAAAGAGTAGCGCATCCGTGAACAGATGCGGCAGCAGTTAACATGGGTGGCCGTTGCGCAACCCTCTTTTAAAAACAGTTCTTTTTTCAAAAGCCAACTATAAAGGTTGGCTTTTGTGTTTTATATGGTGAGGAGGTATTGGGGCTGTGGTGTGGCATTGGCTTGAGAACAATTGAACTAAACAGTTTGTGGACCATCGGTCATATAGGACTAACCTTAAAGGAGATGAATGATTGGCTCAAAAATTATGAGTAGATAAATATATACCGCAAAAAAACAGTATTCAGAGTAACGTTATAGGTATCAAGATACTGCGGTACTCCGTTATTTAGCAGCCATCACTATGCTCAAAAAGTCTTCGGCATTTAGTGAGGCACCACCTATCAAACCGCCATCTACATCGGGGCAGGCAAAAAGTGGTTTGGCGTTATCGGGTTTGCAACTGCCACCATAGAGTATGCGTATTTCACCGGCAATTTTACCGGAGTACTTTTTAGCCACTTGCTGGCGTATAAAGGCGTGCATTTCTTGCGCTTGCTCAGGTGTGGCATTTACACCGGTGCCTATGGCCCACACCGGCTCGTAGGCAATGGTTACATCGGCTATTTCATCGGCACTTAAGGCAAATAAACTTTCGGTCAGTTGCCGGCTTACATATTCCTCTTGCTTGCCGGCATTGCGCACGTCTAATGGTTCACCACAGCAAAACACCGGAAACAGTTCATGCTTCAAGGCCATTTTTAGCTTTTGTTTGATGGCCTCGTTGGTTTCGCCAAAATGTATTCTGCGCTCGCTGTGACCTACTATCACATAGTCCACCCCGGCACTGCCCAGTTGCATGGCGCTTACTTCGCCAGTTAGCGCACCAGTTTCTAAGTGCGAGCAGTTTTGTGCACCAAAAAGGATTTGTTCACCTTGGTACAAATCCATCAAATCTGTAATGTATATAAACGATGGAAACAGCACCACATCGGCATGGTGTTCCAGTAAGTTTTCTTCTACCTCGGCCAGCCATTCAGCAGCTTGCTCAAGGGTAAGGTTCATTTTCCAGTTAGCGGCTATCAGTTTTTTTCGGCTCATGGTTATTGCTTCTTGTTTCTAAAAATGGCATCGCGGTCAAATACTTCGCGCAAAATATGTATATCGGTTTGTGCTAATGCAATGCCTCTGCGTTCCATAACTCGGGTGGCTACTTCGGTAGCTTTATCAAACGTAAAGGTGCGTAGCCATTGTGCCCCACCCCAACTAAATGAGGGGATAAACTTAGGCGGAAAATCACCGCCAAAAATATTGGCACTTACGCCCACCACTGTGCCGGTATTAAACATGGTATTGATGCCGCACTTGCTGTGGTCGCCCATAAACAGGCCACAAAACTGCAAGCCGGTGTCAATACTTTTTTGCTCGGCATAGCTGAATATCTCCACAGTGGAGTAGTTGTTTTTGAGATTGCTGTTGTTGGTATCGGCACCCAGGTTGCACCATTCACCAATCACCGAATTGCCCAAAAAGCCATCGTGTGCTTTGTTGCTGTAGCCCATCATCACCACGTTGTTTAGCTCGCCACCTGCTTTGCAGTGTGGGCCAAGTGTGGTAGCGCCATACACTTTAGTGCTCATTTTAAGTACCCCATGCTCACCCAAAGCAAAACCACCGCGTATGGTGCAGCCCTCCATCACCTCGGCATCTTTGCCAATGTAAACAGGGCCGCTTTTTGTATTGAGGATGCTGGCTTCTACCACAGCCCCTTCCTCTAAAAAAATTTGGTCTGCACTTCCAATTATTGTGTTGGTATCGCTTATTTTTTGAGAGGTGCGGTCTTTGGTCAGCAACTCAAAATCGTCCTTTAATGCCCTTGCATTAGATTGAAAAATATCCCACAGGTTTTTTATCTGAATTATATCGCCATCAAACTGAACCGGAGCAAAACCACGGGTAATTGGCTCGTAGTTTTCGTAGTTGAGGTGTTGCTTTTCGGTTTTAAAAGCGATGAGCGTAGTGCCACTGTAAAGAGCTTGCAGCGCACCTAGTTTTTTTACGGCATTAGCCAGTAATGAGTCGGGTAAAATGCTTCCGTTAATGTAAGTAACAGAATCGTGTACCGGTGTTGTTGGGTATTTGGCGGCAAGGTACTGCTCGGTTAGCGAATGCGTTTTTTCGCCTAGCCATTTTTCCCACTTTTCACGAATGGTTAAAATGCCTACCCGTACATCTGCCACCGGACGGGTGTAGGTAAAGGGTAAGAGTTGCTGCCGGGTTTTATGAACGTCAAAAAGTACTATGCTCATGTGCTAAAAATATAGAATTGCCATTATGCTCCAACATCACTCCTTTGCCAAACTACACCATTTTAAAGAAAGATATTTTTGGCTGTACATCTCATCTTAAGAGGGGAGGGGGTGGTCATAAAAAAACCCCCTTTCGGGGGCTTTGTGTTATTCCTGCTCGGTAGTAGGAGCAGCAGTAGTTTTTTTGGTGTATTTCTTCTTGAATTTGTCAATACGGCCTGCGGTATCTACAAATTTCATTTTGCCGGTGTAGAATGGGTGGCTTTCGTTAGAGATTTCTAATTTGATTAACGGATACTCTCCGCCATCTTCCCATTTGATGGTTTCTTTAGAGTTGGCGGTGCTTTTGCCCAACCAAGATTTATCTACGGCTATATCTTTAAACACTACAGTGCGGTAGTTAGATGGATGCAGGTCTTTTTTCATAACTCTTTAATTTTTTGGGAGCGCAAATATAATCGGCTTGGTGTAATATACAAACCCGGCTACATACAATAAAAAACCCCACAGATTTTGGTCATCTGCGGGGTTTATGATGTAAGGTGCTGACCAAAGGTCAGACCGCGTACTATTTGCCTACCGATGCCCGGATAATGTTCAGCGCACCACCGGCTTTAAACCACTCTACCTGTTGCTCGTTGTAAGTATGTGCTACTTCAAAGCTCTCGGTAGAACCATTTGAATGAGTTAACTGAATGGTAAGGTTTTTGCCGGGGGCAAAAGCTGTAAGCCCAAGAATATCTACCACATCATCCTCTTGTATTTTGTTGTAGTCGTCTTTATTTACAAAAGTCAACGCCAACATACCTTGTTTCTTCAGGTTTGTTTCGTGAATACGGGCAAAAGATTTAACCAATACCGCGCGAACGCCTAAGAAACGAGGTTCCATAGCTGCATGTTCGCGGCTTGAACCCTCACCGTAGTTTTCGTCACCTACTACAATAGAACCGATGCCTGCTGCTTTGTAGGCGCGCTGCACTTTCGGTACTTCGTTGTATTCTCCGGTCAATTGATTCTTAACAGAGTTTGCCTTTTCGTTGTAGAAGTTGATAGCACCAATCAGCATATTGTTGCTAATGTTATCTAAGTGGCCACGATACTTTAACCATGGTCCAGCCATTGAAATGTGGTCGGTAGTACACTTACCTTTTGCTTTAATCAAAAGCTTTAAGCCTTTTAGGTCGGTACCTTCCCATGCTGCAAACGGAGCAAGTAACTGCAAACGGTCAGAAGCAGGATTTACTTTTACTTCTACTCCGCTACCATCAGCAGCAGGAGCTAAATAACCGGCATCTTCTACTGCAAATCCTTTTGTAGGAAGTTCATCACCGGTTGGCGGGTCAAGTTTTACAGTTTCGCCTTTTTCGTTTACAAGAGTGTCTGTAAGAGGGTTGAACGTTAAATCACCGGCAATAGCTAAAGCAGTGGTTAACTCAGGTGAAGCAACGAAAGCGTAAGTATTTGGGTTTCCATCCTGACGGGCAGCAAAGTTACGGTTGAAGGAGTGAACGATGGTGTTCTTCTCTTTCTTATCGGCACCGGCACGCGCCCACATACCAATACAAGGGCCACAGGCGTTAGCATAAACTTCGGCACCAATTTTATTGAAAGTATCAATAAAGCCATCGCGCTCAATGGTAAAGCGAATTTGCTCTGAACCCGGAGTAATGCTGAATTCCGCTTTTGCTTTCAGGTTCTTATCGGCTACTTGTTGAGCTAAGGATACTGCTCGCGAAATATCTTCGTACGAAGAGTTCGTACAGCTACCAATTAAACCCACTTTAACTGTGGTTGGCCAGCCGTTAGCTGCTGCAGCTTCTTTCATTTTAGAAATTGGCGTGGCTAAGTCTGGTGTAAAAGGACCATTGATGTATGGTTCCAGTTCGCTCAGATTAATTTCAATTACCTGATCAAAGTACTTTTCTGGGTTAGCATACACTTCGGGGTCACCGGTTAAGTGCTCTTTCACTGCATCGGCAGCAGCGGCCACATCGGCACGGCCGGTAGCGCTCAGGTAGCGGCTCATGCTTTCATCGTATCCGAAAGTAGAAGTGGTAGCACCAATTTCAGCACCCATGTTGCAGATGGTTCCTTTTCCGGTGCAGCTCATAGCTATGGCACCTTCGCCAAAGTATTCTACCACAGCACCTGTACCCCCTTTTACGGTAAGTATTCCGGCTACTTTCAGTATCACATCTTTTGCCGAAGCCCAGCCGTTTAGTTTGCCGGTTAGTTTCACGCCAATCAGTTTTGGCATTTTTAGTTCCCAAGCTAAGCCCGCCATTACATCGCAGGCATCAGCGCCACCAACACCAATGGCAATCATGCCCAAGCCACCGGCATTTACAGTATGGCTGTCGGTTCCAATCATCATGCCCCCCGGGAAAGCGTAGTTTTCTAAAACAATTTGGTGAATAATACCCGCACCCGGTTTCCAGAAACCAATGCCGTATTTGTTGGATACAGAAGCTAAAAAGTCATACACTTCTTTATTGCCAGAAGTAGCCGCAGCTAAGTCGGTTTTGGAGCCATCTTTTGCGGTTATTAAGTGGTCGCAATGCACAGTTGAAGGCACAGCCACTTTTGGGCGGCCGGCTTGCATAAACTGCAAAAGCGCCATTTGGGCAGTGGCATCTTGCATAGCCACGCGGTCTGGAGCAAAGTCAACATACGAGCCACCGCGTTTAAAATTTTCTAACGCTTGCGAACTATGTAAGTGAGCGTACAGAATTTTTTCGGTGAGCGTTAAAGGATGGTTGAGCGTTTGGCGTGCCGCAGAAATTTTAGTAGGCAATTCTGCGTAAACCTTCTTTATCATTTCAATATCAAAAGCCATTTCTTATGGTTTTGGGTGAGGTAATCGGTTTAAATGCGGGCGCAAATGTAAGAGGATTTAGCACAAGGGAAAAGGGATTTAGCGAAATTTCGCTAAATGTTAAATTTATAGCAACAAATGGCTCAGTTCGTTTGCAGTAGGGCATCCAGCCCCTTCAATTGCATCTGCAACTTCTCCAACGAATCTTTTGTTGGATGAACAATATTTGCCCGCAATCCTTTTAAGTTATCGGTACCTGCGCTTAGCGAAATCCCTAATTTTTCAAGTAGCCAAATCAGCGAATACACCAGATAATACGGTACCGGTACAAACCACGGTTTTGTTCCAACGCTTTTAGCTACTATTTGATAAAACTCATGAAGGGTGTATGCTTTTTCGGTAGCAATGGTCAGTATCCCTTTAGCATCTACCGCAATACATTTTTCTATGGCCAAAACTAAATCTGCTATGGCTACAATTTGCACGGGCTGTTTGCCCCCGTCTATGAGGGGGATAACGGGTGAGCGCTGCACCGTTTCTTGAATGCGTTTGTACAATCCGGAATTTCCAATCACTAAACCCGGGCGAACCACTAAACCGTTGTGCAGCAACACTACTTTCTCGCAGGCCAGTTTTTGAGTGCCGTAAACCGATGTAGCACCCTCATGAGCCGAGAGGGAAGAAACAAAGATAAACTTCACTTGATTTTGGGCGCAAAGCTCGGCTAGCTTTTGAGTCATGTGCACATTCACATCAAAAGCATTTTTGTGTTTGTTGCTGTAGGGCATGTATGCGGCATGTATAAGCACATCTACACCGTTCAAAGACGGTATCTGCTCCGGTTTAGATAACTCAAATTGAAATTGGCGATTGCCATGGGGCTTGCGTATCCACTGTAGTACTTGGTGTCCGCAGTTTTCTAAATGCCGAACCAAAGCACTGCCTACAAAACCATTTGCTCCTGTTATGGCCACTCTCATGGGGGCTAATGTAGTGTAACCCGAAAATTTTTTTGTGCTATTTGAAACATTATTGAAACCAATGCCGTAAAGAATAGTACCAAACGCAATTGGAACCTGTTTTTGGTGTTGGGACTACCGGTTTGAAGGAAAATTAATGAACAAGCAAAACCGATTGTTATGAGAGTCCTTATTTTTACATTACTACTGAGTGTACTAAGTACATCAGTTTTTGCCACGCAAGACAAAAAAACTGTTCAATTGCGTTTGCAATCAACCAGCACCGGTCAGTTAGATCAGGCAACTATCTATTTTGACCATGCCATTAATCCGGGATACATTTACCTGGAGGACGCACAAAAAGTGTTTAGCGGAGTAGCCGGAGTACCTGTATTATGGTCACTTACTGCCAATCAGGTAGAGTGCTCTATCAATGGTATAGGTACACTAAGCAATACCGAAGTGGTGGAGCTGGGTGCTGATGTAGATGTAACGGGCACATACAACATAGTACCTCTTCAATTAGATAACTTTGACCCCTCTTCCATTATTCGTTTAGAAGATAAAGCTACCGGCACCTTCCACGATTTGCGCAGTGGTGCTTACTCGGCAACCATAGATGCCAACGAGCCAACTACAGGTCGCTTTTTCATTCATGTTTCTACTCCTATATCCTTATCAACTACCAACGCGGGCTGTGCCGACAATGACGGCACCGTTTCTGCCGGGTTTGATAACTCTATCACTTGGACCTTGTGTAACTTATATGACATGAGCAATAACCTGATGGGAACCTACTCAAATGTAAACTCTACCTCTCAATTTAGTGCTTTGCCCAGTGGCGACTACTATGTGTTGCTCAACTATAATGGCTACACAGTTACCCGCAACCTTCACGTGAACGGTACTATTGTATCTGCCGGAATAGGCGCTTCTACTTTTATTGCAGAAACCGGTCAGGAAATTGACTTCCACGCACAAACTACACACGCCAATCAGTTTGAATGGGATTTTGGTGATGGTACCATGATTTTAGGAGTGGCCAACCCTACAGTGGCTTACTACGAGCCGGGAGTTTACACCGTAATGATGAAGGCCTCTAACAGCTACGGCTGTGCCGATAATTCTTCGGTAAGTGTAATCATCAACGAAGCAACCACCACATCAATCAAAGAAGCTACAAGTAATTCGGATGTAGAAATATTTGCTAGCGAAAAAACAGTAACTATTGAAACAGAGATGACTGTAGAAAATGCTGTAGTTACTATCTACAGTTTAAACGGTCGCCCGGTATATACCGGTGTGGTTGACGAAGAAGAAGAAAAAATTGACTTGAACAACGTATCTACCGGGGTATATATAGTAGTAGTAGAGGGAACAAATGGCCGTGAGGTCAAAAAAGTAATGCTCACTAATTAATCATCAACATACTGCTTTTTCATTAAATCAAAATGGCCTACTCTGGGTAAGAGGGGCTTTTTTGTTTTTATGTACACTACGCTAAACAGATTACAAGATGATTAGAAAAAGGGTGGAAAAGTGAGCAAAAGCCAGGTATTGCGCAGGTTTTCAATGTTTTGGGTGTTAAAAGTGAAGAAGAAGCCGGGGAAGAGAAAATTTATTTTCGGTGAGTTTCGTTATTATCGCAACCTATGGCCATGAATAAAAACGCGTTCACGACTATACTGCTCCAATGCTCGCTGGCTTTGGGCATTTTTGTCAATGCAACTGCCCAAACATCGGCACCTATAGTGGCAGTTCCATCTGTTGATCCGGTTATAGCCGCATTAGACAGCATGAGCAATTCGCTTTTTACCCGCGACAAGTTTTTTGTAACCGATGCTCAAGTAATTAAGAGCATTATGATGACCCCCGAGCAATTGCCCCATTTTACCGATGCCCAGATTGCTGAAAAAATGAAGTTTATACCGGCCGAATATCCGCTTACTTTCAATAGTTCAGTAAAACCGTTTTTAGAAACCTTTGCCTACAAGCGTAGGGGCTTAATGAGCCGTTGTTTGGCCAATGCGCAGATTTATTTCCCGCTGTTTGAAGAAGTACTGGACAAAAAAGGTCTTCCGTTAGAGTTGAAATACCTGCCGGTAATTGAATCGGCATTTAACCCTATTGCCGTATCGCGGGCAGGTGCAACCGGTCTATGGCAATTGATGTACACCACCGGCACTATGTATGGAGTAAACGTGGATACGTACATAGATGAGCGCAGAGATCCCCGCAAAGCTACAGAAGCCGCCACCGATTTGCTCAAAAACCTATATGCTATTTATGGCGATTGGAATTTGGTGTTAGCGGCCTACAACTCCGGCCCCGGTAATGTAAACAAAGCAATAGCAAGAGCCGGTGGAGTGAAAAACTTTTGGGCTATTATGAACTATTTGCCCGCAGAAACCCGCAATTACGTGCCCAGTTTTATTGCAGCAGTGTATGTATTGCACTATCACAAAGATTTTAAGATACTTCCACAAGAGCCCCGCTACGATTTGTATGCTGTAGATACTGTAATGTTTAAAGGCAAAGCCAGTTTAAAACACATTGCATCGGTTTTGGGTATTGGCGAAGATGAATTGCAATTCATCAACCCTTCGGTAAAGAGGGGCATTGTGCCACTTACCGAAAAAGGATTTCCACTCAACCTGCCGGTTAAGTGCATGGCCTCTTTTATTGCCAATGAACAAGCTATTTTAAACGATACCACCCAAAATGCTATAAATACAGAGGCCATCATCGCTTCCTCGCCAAAAGTGATTTATCACAAAGTGGCCAAGAACCAAACACTTGCACAAGTAGCGGCAAAGCATGGGGTTTCTACCAAATCCATCATCAAGTGGAATGGTCTAAAAAGCAGTACAGTTTACTACGGCCAAAAACTCAAAATCTATTTGCCTTACACCAACACCACTTCTAATACCTATGCGCAGGCATTCGCGCCACGCATATTAGAGAAACCGGGCACCGATTCTACGGCTATTGTAAAACCTGCACCCGCACCCACCGAAGTGGCAGCACAACCCGATAGCCCCCAAACCGACAAAAACCGTAATTGCATTATGCACGTGGTGCAGGCAGGTGATACTTTGTGGAGCATCACGCAGCGTTACCAGGGTTTAACCATAGAAAAACTAAAGGCAGACAACAACACCATTGCCGATCGACCCATTCGTGTGGGTGATGTGCTCAAGATTTTTTTATAGCCCAACCAACCTTTTTAGCTTAGTAATAATTACTGCATTGTTTTTGCGTTCAGCAAATAGTGTGTTTTCTTGCAGTGTACATGAAAAAATTTTTGAGCCGCTTGCGTAAATGGCAGAGAGCACTACTGCTGCTGGCGGTAGCATTACCCATTATGTTTTGTATGTTGAACGTGTTGTTTCCAATTCCTGCAATGCCGGAGTACTCTACTGTGGTGTTGGACGATAAGAATGAAGTTATACATGCGTTTTTAACCTCAGATGAAAAGTGGCGGCTAAAAACTGAACTGCACGAAGTTTCTCCGCTGCTGCGCAAAACCATTTTGCATAAGGAGGACAAGCACTTTTACTACCATCCGGGCATCAATCCGGTGGCTATGCTTAGGGCTTTGTTTATGAATGTGGTGAGCGGTAAGCGTACTTCGGGCGCATCTACCATTACCATGCAAGTAGCACGCATGCTGGAGCCACGCAAGCGCACATACCTTAGCAAAACCATTGAAGTGTTTCGTGCTTTTCAATTGGAATTGAAATTTTCTAAAGATGAGATACTACAACTGTATCTGAACAAAGTGCCCTACGGTAGCAATATAGAAGGGGTGAAAAGTGCCTCTGTATTGTATTTCAAAAAAAATCCCGATCACCTGTCGCTGGCAGAGATTACCGCGCTGTCTATTATTCCCAATCGCCCATCTTCATTAAAAATTGGTGAGCGAAACGATTTGATTGTGACACAGCGAAACAAGTGGCTCAACCGATTTTTGCAAGATGGGTTGTTTGAAAAATCTGTAATTACAGATGCGCTATCTGAACCGTTGGCAGCTAAACGGAATAATATACCCAAGCTGGCACCCCATTTTTCATATAAATTAAAAAACAGAACCAACAAGAATACCATTCCTACTTTTTTGCAGAGTCAAATGCAGCAAAAAGTAGAAAAGTTGGTGAGTGACTATGTAGCTCAGCTTCGTTCGCTGCATATACACAATGCGGCAGTGGTAGTAGTAGATAACCGCACGCAAGCGGTAGTAAGTTATGTGGGCTCGGCAAATTTTTATGACAACACCGATGCCGGACAAGTGAATGGCGCAGCCGCAGTGCGTCAGCCGGGTAGTGCGCTTAAGCCGCTGATATATGGTTTGTGTTTTGATCAGGGAATTATTACACCTAAAACGGTACTAACCGATGTGCCAATCAACATCAATGGCTATGCCCCCGAAAATTTTGATGAAAAATTTAATGGATATGTTACAGTAGAGTTTGCTTTGGAAAATTCATTAAATATTCCGGCTGTAAAAGCATTGCATGAATTCGGCACAGATGTGTTTGCTGATAAACTGGTGGCGTGTGGCTTCAAGCAAGTGAAGTTGGATAGAAAAAAACTTGGGCTAAGTATGGCATTGGGTGGTTGTGGGGTAACCTTAGAAGAGATGACAGGTTTATATGCCGTGTTTGCTCATGAAGGTAACTACATGCCGCTAAAATGGGTAAAGAGCAGCGATACATCTGCTCAAGCAAAAAGTATTCTAAGCCCAAGTGCTTGTTATATGATTACAGAGGTATTGTCTAAAACCACTCGCCCCGATTTGCCTGCCGGCTGGAATGGTAGTGCGCATACACCCCGTGTTGCCTGGAAAACCGGCACCAGCTACGGACGCAGAGATGCCTGGAGTATAGGGTACAATCAAAACTATACGGTGGGCGTTTGGGTAGGCAACTTTTCGGGGCAAGGGGTGCAAGAGTTAAACGGAGCATCTGTAGCTACACCATTATTGTTTAAAATTTTTAATACGATAGATTACAATTCTCCGGCACAGTGGTACCCAATGCCCAAAGAATGTGGCATCCGCTTGGTGTGTACTTCTACCGGTCAGGTTCCTAATTCGTTTTGTAATTCTACCGCCATGGATTACTTTTTACCATTAGTATCTTCAGCAAAAGTGTGTGAACACATGATAGAGGTAGCGGTAAGTGCCGATGAGAAAATTTCGTATTGCAAAAACTGCCAGCCTACTGCCGGATACAAGCAAAAACTATTTCCTAACACTTCAGCAGAGATGGAGCGTTATTTTGACGAAAACCATACCGTGTTTCTAAGAGTGCCACCGCACAATCCGCAATGCGAAAAAGTATTTAGCGGCAATGCTCCACAAATCGTGTTTCCGGTTAACGGTACAGAGTACCTCATCAGCAAAAACAAACCCGAGCCACTGCAACTAAAGTGTAATACTACATCTGATGTAAAAGAAGTGTACTGGTACATTAACGATAAGCTACATCAAAAATCAAGTGTATCTGGCTCTGTTTTTTTCACACCTAATGCAGGGGTAAATAAAGTATCGTGTACAGATACTAAAGGGCGCACCACACACATCACCATAAAAGTGAAGTATGTTGATTTTTAACACTCAACCTATTGCGCAAATTTTTTGAACAGCACTGTAGCGTTGTGCCCGCCAAACCCAAACCCATTGCTCAGTGCTACATTTACAGTACGCTTTTGCGGTTGATTAAATGTGAGGTTGAGTTGATTATCAATTTGCGGGTCATCTGTAAAATGGTTGATAGTAGGAGGAACAACATCGTTTTTCACAGCTAAAATGCTTGCCACCGCTTCCACTGCACCGGCAGCACCCAGCAAGTGGCCGGTCATACTTTTAGTAGATGAAATATTGAGTTTGTAGGCATGGTCGCCAAACACTTTTTTAATAGCCAGTAACTCTGCCACATCACCCAACGGGGTAGAAGTGCCATGTACATTTACATAATCTACATCGTATGGTTGCAGGTATGCATCTTCTAATGCGTAGCGCATCACATTGGCCGCTCCAAGCCCTTCGGGGTGTGGAGCGGTGAGGTGGTGGGCATCGGCACTCATACCACCGCCTACTAACTCGCAATAAATTTTTGCCCCACGCGCCAAGGCATGTTCCATTTCTTCTAATATGATGCAGCCGCCACCTTCGCCCATTACAAAACCATCACGGTCTTTATCAAAAGGCCGTGATGCCGTTTCGGGCGAATCGTTGCGCTCGCTCAGGGCGCGCATAGCATTAAATCCACCTACACCACCGGGGCTGATTGGCGCCTCTGAGCCACCGGTAACAAACATATCGGCCTTGCCTAATCGTATTAAATTAAATGCATCTATAAAGGCAATGTTAGAAGATGCGCAAGCAGCCACCGGAGCAAAGTTAGGTCCGCGAAAACCGTATTTCATACTAATGTGTCCTGCCGCTATATCAATAATCATTTTGGCCACATAAAATGGGTTGAAACGCGGTGTGCCATCACTTTTTGCGTAGGCAATAATTTCTTCATGAAAAACATCTAAACCGCCTATTCCCGATGCCCAAATTACACCTACTCGGTCTTTATTTACTTTTTCAATATCAATACCCGAGTCTTTTACCGCTTCTTCGCTGGCGGCCATAGCATATTGTGCAAATCGGTCTAAGCGCTTTACTTCTTTTTTTTCAATAAACTGAGTGGGGTCAAAATTTTTAATCTCACACGCAAACTTGGTGCGAAATTTTTCGGTGTCAAATCGGGTGATAGGTGCTGCCCCGCTTACACCGGCCAAAAGATTTTTCCAGTATTCATCTACCGTATTGCCTATAGGCGTAAGAGCTCCAAGCCCTGTTACCACTACTCGCTTTAAGTTCATGCCGTGAAAATATGATTTCGGTAGAAAAATTAACGAAGGCCATGCAGGGTTATTTTTTACAGGCAACGCATTTATCACTTTCATCGTTTTACCTCATATTTATGCACCTAATTCACACTACTATGAAATCACTCACCACATTACTCCTTGTTTTTGCTGCTGCCACATTGTTTGCTAATGATGGTAATAACACGTACAAAAATCTACTTCAGGTAAATAAAGAGTGGACAAAGCAACCCGATGCACAAGCCGTTTTGCAATCGTATGTAGGAGCGCCCAAAAATTTTAATGAATGGATAGCTACCCATTTAATGTTGGTAGAAAAAACCTTGCGCAGCCGCAACACTACGGGCTTAAACAAAAGCCAAAAACAAAATCGCGCAAAAATGTTAGATGAACTCCACCACTACTGGCAGGTGGGTATATTTCCGATCAATGATTATTTGACCTACAAAAATCCGGTGTTTATAGATAGATACGGCACGCACTGCGCGGTAGGTTACCTTATGCTCAAAAGCGGGCATGGCGATTTGGCAAAACGCATTGATGCCAACGAAAAATTTGCGTACGTGCGGCAGATAAAAACAGAAGGTGTAGCACAATGGGCTACTGAGTTTGGTTTCACGGTAGACGAACTGGCATGGATACAACCCGGTTACCCGGCCAGTATGCCTACATACGATTTGGATGGTGGGGTAAACGGAGTGGTGAATGTAATTGTGGCCGATACTGTTTCGGGCATTGTGTATGCCGGAGGTTCATTTTCACACACTACCAACGGGGTGGCTTGCAATAATATAGCTGCCTGGATAAGTGGCTTTGCAGGGTGGTCGTGGATTGCGCTCGGCACCGGTGTAAATGGCGATGTACACACTTTGTTGCATAATAATGGGAAATTATATGTCGGTGGCAATTTTACTCAGGCAGGAGGTGTAAATGCAAAAAATATTGCGGTGTATGATGTGAGTACGGGGCAGTGGTCGGCTATGGGGCAGTTAGATAGTACGGTTCAGGCATTAGCCATCTATAATGGCGATGTGTTTGCCGGAGGCAAGTTCACCGGTTTTATCTCTAAGTGGAATGGCACCGGTTGGACTGATGTAGGCCAAGGTTATTTGTATGGCGAAGGCGTACGTACTTTAGAAGTTTGGAACAACCTTTTAGCCATTGGTGGCAATTTTGAATTAGCCACCGGTGCACTTCGCCAGCACGTAGCTACCTACGATGGCACATACATAGGAATGCTTGGCATGGGCACGTTAACCCCGGTGAACGATTTACAAATGTACAGAGGTAAATTGTATGCCGCATGTGATGTTGCCGCTGTTTGTGCCATTGCCAAATTTGATGAAAGCGATTGGGTCGTGCACTTAAAAAATGATACCGCTCAAATTTGGGAATCTGTGTTTAATGGGAATAAGGTGAATACGCTTCAGGTACGCGACAGTACTTTGCTGATTGGTGGAGATTTTAGTTGTAGTACAGGTGGAGGCATTAGTTATTCCGGTAGTCATTTGATGCAGTATAACGACTCTTTAAACTATGGCTCTACCACCATATATGATGTGTACGCTCCCATGCTAACGTTAGACGCACCTGTACATACTTTGCAAATGAGTCCGGATGGATTGTACTTTGGCGGCCAGTTTATCAACCAACAAAATATGGTTAGCGGTACTACACTAAATCGTATTGCAAAAGTGTTTGGCAGCGGCTTCACGGGTATGCCTACAGATAATCAGTTCACATTCAGCTACTATCCTAACCCCACAACCGGATGGGTAAACATCCAATTGCCCTATGGAGCAAAAGATGCCCGCATGTATATTACCGATTTGCAGGGAAGAAAAGTATTGCAGCAGCCATTGTATCAGAGCGTAAATACCGTAAGCATTCAATCCCTGCAAGCGGGTGTTTATGTGTTGGGGCTTACTACCTCTCAAGGCCAATCTTCTGCCCGGTTAGTGATAGAATAGTTGGCGTTTAAAAGCGCTATTTCCTGCTACATTCGCACCGGTTTTACCAGCCGGGCATGAGTAACTTGTTTCATCATTCTATCGGCAGGTGTCTTCACCTGCCGCAGTATTTTCAGTCTGTTTATACAAGCAGTGGTTTTACAATTTTGCTGTTTGCTTTGTTGTGGCTAAATAGTTGTGGTAATAAGAAAACCCGCGATGAAGTAATGGACAAAGAGGTGAAGGAGTACCGCGCCTTTTACCAAACCATGAAAAAATACCGGATAGCTCCTTTTGATACTACCCTTACACAAACAGAGCATCACCTGACCCTGCACCCCAATGATGCCGTAGCACAGGCGTTTTACGGCCGGTTGCAATATGATGCCGGTGATTTAGATAAAGCGTTGGCCGCATACAAAAAAGCCATACAATACAACTCTCGTTACACCATGGGTTACATAGGTGCCGGCTCTATACATAACATAAAAAATGAATTAGATTCAGCAGAGCATTTTTTAAAGTTGGGTTTGGCTAATGGAGATACTTCAGCGTATGGCCACCTTGGGTTGGCATTTGTAAATATGAAGCGAGATAATGCAGAAGCAGCACTCGCTTTTGTGGACTCAGCATTGACCAAACGAGATTCGCTGCCCATGGTTTATGCCGGCTTGTGTTTGGTAGCCCATCGGTTTGCTAAAAAAGAGTTAGCAACCACGCTATATCAAAAAGCCGTACTGTGTGGCATGTCTGACACACTTTTTTACAAAGAGGTGTTAAAGGGAAATTTCTCTATTGATTCTTTTTACCGAAAAAACAGCTACTGATGAACACATTTTTTACCAAGATAAATGCACTTCGTTTCTTTCGCGAACTCATTTGGTGGGTGTTCACCGCGGCAATTTCTTACGCTGTACTTTACCCCATTACCCAAAAAGTGTATTACCTGCACTATACGGTGAATTTTGCGATGATTTTTGTGGCACTTACCTATTTTAGGTATACTATTACCATGATGTCCTTGCCTTTTTTACACAGCAACGCTTTACGGTTTTTATTATTTACGGCCAACATTGTGCTCTTCTTTTACTTTGCTCAACAAGAGCAAAAATTTTTGGGCTTGTTAGATAATTTCTATACCGAAGACTTCGGTTTTCCCAATGAAGGAGTGATTATGTTTGATGATGTAAAAGAGCGCTTTTTCAGCTATCTTTCTAAGCAGCTTGTGTTCTTCAACACGGGAGCGCTGCTTATGATAGTGGCGTTTAACTTACGCCTCATTGTATCGTGGTGGCAGTTGTATGCCTACAAGAGCAATGTACTTATGGAAGATTGATTGCCACAATTGGCATCTTATTCAACAAGCATGCACTGCGTATATTGTGTGCGGCATTAAAGCTATGTTTGCCACAAATTCCCATTTATGAAATTTAACGAAATGGCGTATCAGCGCCCATCTTTAGAAGAAGTAAAAAGCCACTTCAATCAACTTATTGATTCTTTCAACTCTGCCAATACCGAAGAGCAGCAGCGCGAAACACTCAGCCGAATAAATGCTTTGCGCAGCGAGTTTCAAACCTACGCCAGCATTGCTTCGGTGCGCAACTCCATTAATACTACTGATACTTACTATGAGGCCGAGCAAGAGTTTTTCGATGAATCAGAACCGGTTTTTAGAGAGTTGAATATCCGGTTGTATAGGGCGTTGGGTAATTCAAAGTTTAAGGATGGGCTTAAAGAAAAGTTTGGCCATCAGTTATTTAATCTGGCCGATGTGAGTGTAAAGTCTTTTGACCCCTCTATAATTGACGACCTCAAAGAAGAAAACAAACTAGGCACAGAATATACCAAGCTAATTGCCGGTGCAGAGGTGGATTTTCAGGGCCAAAAAATGACCTTGTCGGCAATGGGTGCATTTTCTCAAGATACTGACCGCGAGGTGCGCAAGGCGGCTTATTTGGCAGTGCAAGCATTTTATGCTGCGCAAGAAAAAGACCTGGATGAAATATTTGATAAGTTGGTAAAAGTGCGCCACCGCATGGCACAAAAAATGGGCTATAAAAATTTTGTGGAGCTGGGTTACTACCGCATGAGCCGCACCGATTATTCGGCAGCCGATGTGGCAAAATTCAGAGCACAAGTATATGAGCACATTGTACCGCTGGCTAACCTGCTTCGTGAGGAGCAGCGTAAGCGAATTGGGGTAGAAAAACTAAAGGCATACGATGTAGCGCATCACTACAACTCAGGCAACCCCACTCCAAAGGGTACAATAGAGGAAATTGTAGCCAACGGACAAAAAATGTATGCCGAACTTAGCCCAGAAACCAAAGAGTTTTTTGACTTTATGGTGAACAACGAACTGCTCGATTTAGAAAACCGTAAAGGCAAGGCAGCAGGCGGTTACTGCACCATGTTTGAGAAGTATAAGGCACCATTCATTTTTGCCAATTTCAACGGCACGGTGGGCGATGTAGATGTGTTGACACACGAAGCGGGCCATGCTTTTCAGTGTTTTCAGAGCAGAAACTTTGAGGTGGGAGAGTACTATTTTCCAACTATGGAGGCCTGCGAAATTCACAGTATGAGCATGGAACACCTTACGTACCCATGGATGGATTTGTTTTTTGGATCAGATACTGATAAATATAAATATGTACATTTGGCCAGCAATGTGCTTTTTTTGCCGTACGGAGTGAGTGTAGATGAGTTTCAGCATATTATCTATGAGAACCCCGATATGACTCCCGCAGAACGCAAACAGGCCTGGTTGGAGGTAGAGAAAAAGTACCGCCCGTGGGTAGATTATGATGGGGTAGATTACTTAGAGCGCGGTGGTTTTTGGCAACGTCAGGGGCATATCTATCGCAGCCCGTTTTATTATATTGATTACTGTTTGGCTCAGGTATGCGCTTTTCAGTTTTGGAGCAAGTCGCAAGAAGATTTCAATGCCGCCTGGACCGATTACTTGCGCTTGTGCAATGCCGGTGGCAGCGATTCGTTTTTGGGCTTGGTAAAATTGGCCGGATTGCGCTCGCCATTTGAGCCGGGGCTACTGCAGCCATTAGCCAAACAGATAGAAACACACCTGAGCGAGCTAAACGGCAAACTGGCTTAATCGCCTTTGTAATAGCAAGTTCTGCAACGCGGTTCGTAGCTGTCTTTTTCGCCTAAAAGTACCCGGCTTTTATCAGTTACCGTGCGGTAACTGAAGTGCGCTATGTCGCCACACTTTACACATATCGCATTTACTTTGGTTATGTAGTCGGCAATGGCCAATAGTTGCGGAATGGGGCCAAAAGGGTTTCCTTCAAAATCCATATCTAATCCTGCCACAATTACCCGTACTCCGCGTTGCGCCAGCTTTTCGCAAACCGTGGGCAACTCCATATCCATAAACTGAGCTTCGTCCACGCCTACTACCTCTACGCCTTCGGCATAGAGCAATATGTTTTCAGAATGCGAAATAGGAGTGGAGCGAATGGAAGTAGCGTTGTGTGATACTACGTTTTCATCGTGGTAGCGGGTGTCTACCGCGGGCTTAAAAATTTCCACCTTTTTGTTGGCAATTTGCGCGCGCCTAAGCCGCCTGATGAGTTCTTCGGTTTTGCCGGAAAACATGCTTCCGCAAACCACTTCAATCCACCCTTTACGGACGTTGCTGCTAACCGGTTCAATAAACATTTGCTGGTGTATAGTGTGCTAAAATGATAATTGATTCGTTAATATGTTAGCACAAATTAAATCTTATGCGCCAACGTGCCCACGAATTAGTAGAAAAAATTAATGCTTTGGCAGGTTTATCCTCATTCCCTAACCTGTCAAAGTTAGAATTGGATCTGTTTCAGCAGCACTTGAGAGATTTGTATGATTTGATTGATAACGCAAAAAATGCAGACAAAGCTGTAGCCCCACTAGTTCAGCATAAAGTAACTACTGTAACAAAAGAAACAACTACAGAAAAAAAACCAGCACCACAGATTGTTATAGAGGAGCAACCGGTGATTGTACAAAAAGAGGAAACTCCAGCGCTTGTAAATCAGGTAGTAGCCGAAACAGTAAACCCAACCTTGGTTAATACGATACCTCCGGTGCAAGAAGTACCTGTAGTAGAGGCACCACCAGTGCGGGTACAAAAAGTGGGCGAGCAAAAGACTATTAATGAGCGGGTAAGCGGCACCGGGTCGCTCAATGAAAAATGGAAAAACGATACCGCTGAGCTGCATCAAAAAATTGCCGGTAAGCAATTGAAAGAACTATTAGACTTAAACAAACGAATTGCCATAACCTCAGAGTTATTTAAAGGCAGTAGTGAGCAGTTTGGCGCAGCAATAGCAGAGTTAGATGGAAGTGTAAATTTTGAGTCAGCAGAGGTGTTGTTTAATCAACTGGCAGAAAAAAATAACTGGAGTGCTGATTCGCAAGCAGTGCGATTGTTGCACAAGTTGCTCCGCCAAAAATTTGGACTTTAGATACGATGCAGATGCTGCAATAGCTCTTCTTTTTTTCTGCGAGAAACATCTACCGTTTCGCCATTGCTCAACACCACTTGGCCACCCTCACCTTTTATGTATTTTGTAATATGCTTTATATTCACAATGTAAGATTTGTGAAGGCGTACAAAGTTATGTGTAGGCAGTATCTCTTCCAGTTCGCCTAACTTACGGCTGATTACTTTTTTTGATTTGTCTGCCATCCATACTTCACAATAACTTTCATCGGCTGCAAAGCACACTACATCTGCCAAACGGCAAATGTCTAGCCCACTCATGGTAGGCAATGCAATCTGCTCATCGGTTTGTGCATAGTTGCTCAGGTATAGTTTCAGTTGCTCTTTACTGATTTTTATTTGTAATTCATTTTGGCATTTATGTACCGCTTGTATCAACTGCTTTGGATCTACCGGTTTAAGCAAATAGTCTATAGCACTTAATCTAAATGCACGGATGGCGTACTCATCGTGCGCAGTTACAAATACTATGCTGCTTTTTTGGTGTTGAATCTCTTCGGCCAGTTCAATGCCCGACTTGCCGGGCATCTGTATGTCTAAAAAAATAACATCGGGGTGATGCGCATTTATTTCAGTTAAGGCCTCGGTAGCATTTTTACAAGCCGCCAAAATGTGTACTTGCGGGCAGTATGATTCTAAGAGCAAGCGCAGGTTTTCACGAGCTAATGGCTCATCATCTACTATGATTGCACGCAAGTTCATAACGGTATGTTTAGTTCAACTCTTGTACCACATGGGGTATGGTTATCGGTATACAAATCAATCACATTTACGGAGCCATTCAACCCTTTGGTAATACGTTCTTCGGTAATGTGCATGGCCTTAGACTCATGCTTATTTTTGTGAACCAGCAATTCTTTGCTTTTGATACGCCCAACACCGTTATCGTCTATGCGGCATAATAGAGAATCGGTTGTTTCGGTAAATTCAATAATTATTTTTCCTGAATCCGGTTTGTGAGAAAGACCATGCCATATAGCGTTTTCGATATACGGCTGCAAAAGCATTGGCGGTATTTTAATATCAGCAGTATCTAAATTATTGCTGATAATGATTTGGTAATCAAAAGGGATATTGAATCTCAAGCGTTCTAAGAGTAAATAGTTTTCTAAAAAATCAATTTCTTTTTGAAGCGGTATATGTGTTTGCGAACTGTATTCTAAAATTTGACGCATGAGTTGTGCAAACTTGATCAAGTAATCACTTGCGTTACCCGATTCATTTTTTAGGACGTAATTATTGATGCTGTTAATGCTGTTGAAAATAAAGTGTGGGTTCATTTGGCTGCGGAGCAAACGAAGGTTGTACTCGGCCACTTCCGTTCGCAGCCGTTGAGCTTCTTTTTCTTTTTCAGCTACTTCATATTTGGTTTGCAGTTCACTTACCGCTTTAGCTCTTTCTGTGTTAAAGAGTTCTTCTTTTACTTCAGTTAGTTCTTTGAAATAATTTGCGGCCTCCATAAAATTTTCTTCCTGTAACTTTCTGTTAGCGAGCAACTCTAAAGCCATTTTATGTATAAAAATTATATGTTTTTCTTTGGCCATCTGATAACCCATTTGAGCAAACGTGTTGGCTTTGTTTCCTTTGCCTGCTTTGTACAATTGGTCTGCTATGGCTAAGTGAACCAAAGATAAGGTGTAGTAATCTTGTGTATGCGAGAGGGTATCTAAGCAGCGTAATCGATACAAGTAACTCAGGTTTGTTTTTCCGAGGTGCATCAAGGCATCCGCTTTAACGCGCAGTGCAGTTGATTTTGGTGACCATTGCTTAGGGTCGGTGCAGTATTGCAATGCTTTCTCTGCGGCCGAGAGAGCTTCATTGTGTTTGCCCTGTTCGTTGAGGTACACACCGTAGTTGGCATAATAAAAAACAAGAATACTTTGCATTTCACACAAGTGTATTTCCCTGTTCATCCATGCATACGTTTCATCCAGTTCTTTATACATTTTGAGCTGCAGATAAACCGTCAGCAAATTAGTGCGTATACTAAACCGAAACGGGCTTTGTATTTCGTCAAAATGCTTAATTGCAATGAGGTAACAACGCAGGCAGTCTTGCAGTTTGCCTGCGCGACCGTACACAATGCCCTTGCGCATATTAATATGCGCCTCGTATTTTTCAAAATGGTTGGTGTGTTTTGCTGTGTTTTCTAAGTCATCAAAGTAGAGAGTGGCTTTTTCTAGTTGCCCCATAGCGGTAAGTAGTACGCCACGGGCAATGCCCGTCATAATCTTCCACTCTTCGTTGTTTTCCTTCTCTGCAATTTTTTGAGATTTATCTAAGTAAGCTGAAGCTGCATCATACTCATGCCGGTTAATGTGCACATTTGCTGCTGATCGATAAAAATCAAAGCGATCTTCCACCGGGGTCTTTTCACCAATTTCATTTTTCAGCTGCTCATAAATTTGGTAAGCACGCAGTGTGTCATTATTGACTGCCGCCCTTAACTCGCTGACTAATTGAGTAACATCTGAAGCTTGTAAATTTTCACTCATGGATATGCGCCAAATTAAAAAATCCCCGCTGCATGGCAGCGAGGATTTTTTGAAGATAAGCGGTGGCTGATTATTGTTTAACTACCATTACGTTAAAGATAAGACCTGCCGGAAACTGAGCGGGAGAACCATCATCAGATGCATTGTAGATTACCCAGTTGCTACCGTTCCATGCTACTTCCCAAGAAGGTAAAGTAAACCCAGAGCCTACAGGTGTTACAAAAACCATGTCAGTTGAAGATGCGTTGTTGTAAGTAAGAGTAACAGCACCTGTAGCAGCACTCAATGCCGGAGTTTGGAATACGGCCTTATTAGATCCAGCAACTTTAAGTGCGCCTTGCAACTCTAGACCTACTCCAGTACTAGTATTAGCTAATGCTCTCACTGCAGTACCGTTAGCACCTGTTGCAAAAGCCACTAAAGCCACACCCGCTGCACTGGCATTCAATGCACCTACACCCACGCCTTGTGCAGTGTTACTTACACCACTTACCCCAGCATAGGGGCCAAGTATAGTAGTGGTAGTAGCGTTAGTAAAGCCCTGCAGGCCAAAGAAGTTACTTACAAAGTAACCGGCATTGTTAGTACCGCCATCAACTACCAATTTGTAAGTAGAAGAAGGCATGGTAGTAGTGCCAATAAATGCTGTGCCGCTGTTTAACATTAATGTGCGCTGGTCGGCTGCGGTAGAACCGGCACCAAGAAATAAACGATTAGTGCCCCCTTGAGCGGCAATAGTAGCATCACCGGCACCACCACCAGCAGTGGCCACACCCATTTTTAAACGATAGGTTGCATCGCCCATTTTAATATCGCCCTCAGTGTTAGACAAATCCCACTGGCCGCCAACTACGTGTAGTTTGCTGGCTCCGGCAGTTGCACCAAGGCCAATACCCACATTGCCGGTTGCATTATCAATAGATAGTCTTGTTTGGGCAAATGTCGGGTTGATATCTCCGATGAATAATCGTAGTTGGTAGGAAGCACTATCCAAAGTAATACCACCTCCGGCAAATGCGGTGTAGCTTGATTTGTTTCTGCGAACACCTAAGTATGGGCCACTTAGCAAATCTGAACCATCATCATAAATTCTAGAATCGCCCAATACTGTAGCTGATGTGAAGCGAGATACGCGATTCGTTGTACCACTCACAGTACCACTACCGGCAGGGCCGGTAGCACCTTGTGGACCTGTGGCACCGGTAGCCCCTGTAGCTCCTGTACCGGCAGGGCCGGTAGCACCGGTAGCACCATTGCTACCCGCAGGGCCTGTGGGGCCGGTAGCCCCTGTAGCACCGCCACCTGCTCCTGTAGCACCAGTGGGGCCTGTTGCGCCTGTAGGGCCTGTTGCGCCACCGCCAGAGCCGGTTGGACCGGTAGCACCAGTAACACCCGTTGCACCGTTGTTGCCATTAGCACCAGCGGGGCCGGTAGCGCCCTGAGGACCTTGCGGCCCCTGAGGACCGGTTGGCCCAACAGGGCCTGCTGAACCCGCAGCGGCTGCGTAAAGGGCATAAGGCACACTCAGTAATTCTGATGCACCTAAATCTGTAAACGTATTACCACCGGTGGGGTCTATTTCAACTTTCAAAAATTTTGAACCGGTACTCCAGTTGATAGAAGCAAACGTACCGTTAACGGTAGTGCCACCACCAATTTCGGCAGTAAACAAACCAAAAGCATTAGTAGTTACGTTGTGTGTTTCTGAAAACACATTAGTGCCTGTAGCGCTGCCGTCTAATACACTCAAGCGTATTTTGATGTTTTGGTTGGCCAGCTCGTTGCCCGAAGCATTTCGGGCTACTGCTTGATAGTTCATTTTTTGTGGCACCTGTGCTATGGCAGCTGAGCAAAAGAGCACCAGTGCAAACAATGCCGTAAAATATTTAGTATTTGTATTCATGATTTTTGTTTTTGGAATGAATAATGGATTAGGAAATTTTTTCAATACGATAAATACCTTTTAGATTACCGTTGTGGTCGGCAACTTGCAGTAGGTATACACCCGCTGTAAGTTCCGTTACATCTACAGTGGTAAGCCCGGGAGTAAAAGACGATTCTTCTTTGACCAACTGCCCACTAAGCGAGTACAAGCGGATGATAATGCTCTGCGCCAAGCTGCCTTCCATCTTAACTTGTACATAATTGGTAGCAGGGTTCGGAAAAACAGTAATGCTGACGGGTGTTTCTACCATCGCAATACCAACCGCATTTTTATAGCTCTGGTGAAACCCCTGTGTAAGGGTGCTTGCACCGGCTATTTTGGTGGTTACGGCTACTTCGCCCACCGTGTAAGAAAGCTGAATGCCCGGGCCAGTGAGTTGCTTGCCATTGCTGGCCACAACCGTAGGAGATAGGGACTGCGAGCGGGCTAACGCACCACTCAACAGCAGTGCTGTGAGAAGGAGAAATTTGTACGGGTTCATGGTGATTATATTTTAAGCGAATGAACTGCTATTGAGTAGCAGATACTATACAAAACCCACCAACGGTTGGCACGAACCCACCAACGGTTGGATAACTACAGGCAGTTAGTTACTTTCAGCCACCATGAGAAGTGGATTGTTGCACCGGTTTGTATTTTACTTACGCGCAAACAAGGCAGTTAATGTACTGCTTGTGGCTGTTTATTTTCTATTTATTCTGTTTATGCATGGGCATATAGTGCAGTTGTATTTGAGTATAGAAAACCAGATAGGTATGGCAGTGGCAAACGTATTAGTGGCATGCTTGTTTGTTGCTATTGCCGGAGGAATAGGTGTAGCCGAGTTTACACACACCCGTAGTAACTGGCCAGCCAGCAAGAAGCCATTTGTGTATTTGATAGCTACCTTGTTACTTATCGTGTTGCATTCGCAATTCATGTTTGATTCTAATATAGAAGTGATACATGCCATGGAGTTTTCTTTATTGTCATTTCTTGTTTTTCCAATGGTTAACCGGTTTGGGTTTGCCATACTGCTCACAGTGCCATTTATGTTGATAGATGAATGGTATCAATACATTTTGTTGTACCCCGAATGGAATACTTTTTTTGAGTTTAATGACATACTGATGGATACCTACGGATGCGCAGCGTTGATGTGCATTTTGATGTTGCTTGGGGTTAGGCCGGGTATTGTGCAGCCAATTTGGAAACGCCCCGAGTTTTACTTGATTGCTTCAGCATTTATTTTGTTGTTGGTACTAAACTATTTTGGGGTCATTGCCAATTACGCGCATCAAGTGGGTGACAACACAATGTTGGTACTCAACGAACGCACATCCCCAGAGCCATTTTGGCGCTGGCACCCATCTCGGCAAGTATGGTACCATGCCATGTCTCCCCCCGAGGCATTATTGGCCATTACTGTAGCGCTAGTATTTTTTATGGGCATAGATGGCTATGGGGTTTCAAAACCCAATGCCGAATGATTTACATCGGTTTTCTACATTCGCCTAAAAGAATTTTATGTACAATACACTATTGTTTAATACCGAAAATGGGGTTTGCTCCATTACGCTCAATCGCCCGGATGTATTCAATTCATTTAATGAAGAATTAAGTGCCGAGTTTATTGATGCACTTAAAAAAGCGGGCAGAGATGAAACTGTACGTACCGTGGTCATTACAGGCGCAGGAAAAGCGTTTTGCAGTGGGCAAGATTTGAAAGATATAAAGGGCGAAATAGGTCAGCGTAGTTTGGGCGAAAGCGTGTTGCGCAGATATAACCCTATGATATTGGCCATTCGCGAAATGCCTAAGCCGGTAATTTGCCGCTTAAACGGTGTAGCTGCTGGCGCTGGCGCGTCATTGGCTTTGGCCTGCGATATGATTATTGCTGCCGAAAATGCTTCACTCATTGAAGTTTTTGCCAACGTGGGCTTAGTACCCGATTCCGGTTCTTCTTTCTTTCTGCCACATTTGGTGGGATACAATAAAGCTTTTGAATTGATAACGCTCACCTCAAAAATCAGCGCAGCAGACGCATATCAACTGGGTTTTATATATAAAGTAGTGCCTATGGCCGAGTTAGACCAAGCTGTGGCCGAGTTAGCTGGCAAATATGCTCAAGGACCAACAAAGGCCTATTCGTTGATAAAAAAAATGCTCAACAAAGCATACTCTTCCACACTAAACGAAATGCTGATGCAGGAGTACTACGGGCAGGAGATTGCCGGGCGCAGTGATGATTACAAGGAGGGGGTAACTGCCTTTAACGAGAAGCGGCCGCCCGTTTTTAAAGGGAAGTAGTAAGCATAAACTAACAAACAATTTTTTGTTGTAGTAAAAAAAACATTAGTTTAGTAGTGCAATAAGATGCAGAAAAATGCTACATCCGGAATCTCCTACCGAAATTTTACTCATTCAGAAACTTATTGGCCTGTTAGATGATGGACACTACAAAGCATTTATCAATCACCTAAATGAGAACAATGCTGTATTGCCAATAAAGTTGTGCGATAGCATCAGGAATGCATTGCCCTCATTTCATTCACACGAAGAGCTTTGTAAGCTGGTGTATGGTTCTTACCAGCAAAGTTACCGGCAGAGCTTTAACCAGTTATGTGCGCATACTTTTCGCTTGTCAGGTTTTTTATCTATCCACTATCCGGCATACTTATTTTGTAATATAAATAAAATTCAACATTTTATTAATGAGGGCAAAAAGAAGGAAGCCAATTTTTTGGCGGATATGCTCTTGGAGCTTGCAGAGAAAATAGAGGACTTTCAAACCCAGATTGCTTGCTTGAAGTTTATGACGCAGCAGTCCTTTTTATACAAAGATACCACTGCTGGTCTTAAGCTCAACAGCCGGCTTTTTACAGCTATTGAGAACGAGACCACACTCAATCAGTTACTACATATTACCCGCAGTGTGTTTAATGTTACCCTGCGCCATAAGTTTGAAGGTGTAATAGAGGAGAAAAGACAATTTGTTCAGTTGCTGCAAAGGCACGAGCGTACCAGCATCCGTTTGTTAGCCCAGTATGCACAGGTGTATGAAATGTATTACAATAACCCCGCAGATTTTGTAAGTGATAAAACACGCAGTTTGATTGAAGATATTGAACGCGAATTGCACAATAACAGTTTTGTAGTTTTTCCTTTTTTGTTTGATCTTAAGAGTAGCATCGGATTTTTAAAACTAAACTCTAATCTGCACGATATTGGCAGCAAAGAAGGCAACAAGCAATTGAGCGATCTAAGCCGCCACTACACAGGAGTCAAGTATTGGAGTTACTATCTGAATATTCCGGATTTGTTTGTAACCACTATCCGAACTTCACACTTTCTGTCTTTGTACTTTTATCACATTCATCGGCACGATTATCCACGACAAGTGCCAGTAGCGGCACTGCGTGAAGTGGAAGAGTTGCGCTTGAAATGTGAGTCACTGATGAATGAGCGAATTTGGGACAGGCGATATACCAGTGATTTGATTACCATTAAAATGTTGCATGGCGCTTTGCAGGTATTGCGAGGGGGCAAACACATTAAACAAGGAGTAGATGAATTGGAATCGCTTTTAGTGGAGTATCAGCAGATAAATATCTCCAGCAGCATTGACAGTATTTTTATAGTGCTGATGATTGGCTACTTTGCTGCTAAGAACTATAACCGGTGCAATGATACGTACAAGCGATACATTAAAATTATTCGCAACAAACCAGTGTACGATGATAATGATATAGACATCCACACGTATTATTATTTATCGCAATGGCTTAGCAACGGTCGCCAGCAATATGTGGTGAAGTTAGAGCGGCTTTACGAAAAGTCACTCAGTAGCGAGGCCTATACCAAATCTAAAAAAGGTTTAGAGGAGCTTACCAAGTTCTTTAACGTACCGGTGAGTTTTAGCAGTTAGCATTAACTCACTTTACGGCCACCAGCTACGCGCTGTTTCACTTTCATTTTTTGTATTTTACGTAAGTCCACTAAGAGGTAAGCAAATTTGCTCCCCGGGCTAGTGTAAAACACCTGATTGTTGTAGTGTACTTTGCCGCTGCCGTTTTGCCATTCACTGGCAAGGAGCACATATTTTTCGCTCATGCTGGGGTTCACACCAAAACTTAGGTAGTAATCATCGCTAATCTCAAAACTGACCAGCATTTTTTTCTCCTTGGGCATTTCTGTCAACACTCCTGGCGTGCCTTGTCGTATAATTATTTCTTCTACCTTTTTACCATTCACTTTTTTGATTTTACCATGCACAATTTCTGTGCTGCCTTGGGTGAGTTCTCGGCTGAGTATTACATCCTCTGATACATAAAACTGAATTTGTTTTATCTGAGCTTCACTCCAGTTGTGCTGCTGTTTCATAGTGTCGGTATAGGGCACTAGGTTTTTGCAAGATGATAGAGAAGCGAAAAGAATGATAGCCGCTAATGTTGTTCTCATGGCTCAGTGGTTAGTTTTGATTTGGTTTCAATAACAATGCCAACAGTACTTGGATGTACTGTGCATGGCTTAGTTTAGTTACTGCACCACTAATTTTAAGACATTTTTAGAAAATCCGCTTGTGGCCTCTATAAAGTAAACCCCTTTGGGCTGGCTTGAAAAATCAAGGTACACTGTTGAAGATGGTGAACTTTGCTCGGTAATACGCTTGCCCAATAGGTTGTATACTACAACATTAAGTGTATTGGCGTTGGGGGTAACTACCGTTATGTTGCCCGTAGTCGGGTTGGGATAAATCTTAACTTGTAGTGCAGTTTCTGTTTCTTGTACGCTTAACGCACTTTCTTCCAATACTTCAAATACATCAAAGCCGCCTTCTACAATGTTAGGGTTGCCACTACTTAAATCATTCACTTCTACTATTACCCGCATGGTGGCTGTTGGGGTGATGTAGTCGCTGATGCGAAATTCTTTCTTTGTCCATTGGTTAGCAGTGGTATTGATGTTTTCTACTGTAACCTGTGTACTACCGTTATTCAATTTGATAACCATATTATCATCTGGTGTGTTGCCGCTCTGAGCGCCATCATAAAACCAGCGCTCATACCTTATGTACGGATTACTGAAAGTGCTCATATCAAAAATTGGTGACAGCAGCGTAACTGTTCCATTATCTACATTGCCGGTGAGTGCAGTGGTGGCGCCATTGCCGGTAACAAAGCATTTATTAGTGTAATCATTTGGCGAATCGGTAGATGGATTTGCCGGATCGCCATTCCAACCGGTGCCTACCGGTACGGCACGCGTCCAAAATCCGTTGCTGGCTGTGGCAGTGGTAGTCCAGTTAAAATTAAAGGTAAAGTCATCGTAGTAGTGTTTAGTTTTTATGGGAATGGTTACAAAGCCGGATTGAGCACTAATATTTTCGTTGAGTGCATGTAGTTTGGTGCGGCAGCCCCATTTGCCGGCATATACATCGTAATTGCCGGCATACATACCGGGTATGCTAAAATAGCCATCGGCATCGGCTGTTGTTTCAAAATCGGCTACCCCATCTAACAATACTTTGGCATTGGCTATTCCATTGTTATTATTTGCCATGTCTACTACGCGGCCGTTGTAGGTAAAAGTGGAAAATGTATCGGTGCAAGCTAAGCTGGTTTGTATGGTTAGGCGTGAAGTATGTAAAGTTGCGCGCATCACATCGCGCTGTCCGGTGGTAAACATGTACTGGTTCACATCGTCCACATAATCCATGTAGTTCATCCACATGTCATATTCGTCTATGGGCGTTTCTGTACAAGTATTTTGTGTTAAACTGGGCGAGCCGTAGTTGGCTTCTTTGGTGGGTGGGGTATCGCAAATTCCGTCTCCGTAAAGTGAACAAGTAAGTGCTGTGGTGCCATTACAACTATCCTGAAAAGTATGAAACAAACCAAGCCAATGCCCTACCTCATGCACAGCAGTTTTTCCTAATTTGTAGTTGGTGTTAAATGGGTTGTCGGGCGCTCTGCCCACGTAGCGGTAGTCCACCACTATGCCATCTTCATTAAGAGGAAAAAGCCCAGGAGGAGTAGCGTAACCCAATATACCGCCACTTAGTACCGTGGTCCAGAAGTTAAGATAGCGCGAAGGATCCCATTGGGTAACGGGCTTGATGTTGGTATTAAAGTTGGAAACATTGGTGTACAGATGGCGCGTAATGCCTGTAGTAGGCGAACCGTTTGGCGCATACTGTGCCAAACAAAACTCTACTTCAATATCGGCCACCCGGCTTTTAAACCAATTGGGTACCAATGCGGTATCGGCATTGCGTTTGCGGTAACATTCATTGAGTACTGCAATCTGCGATTGCATCTGTGCTACCGAAATGTTTTTCCCAACGCCCTCTGCCTCTCCGCTGTGTATCACATGAAAAACTACGGGAATTGTAATGATGGTAGCACGGCTTCCATTTGTAGCTTCTTGAATATACTGGGTTGCTTGTTCCCGTTGTTGCATCCATTTTTCCAATGATTCAGGATGCTCTTTAAGGTATTGGCTGACCATTTGGTCAAAACTACATGGGGCTTGTTTTTGGGCAGCTGCTATAAAAACAATCAGGCACAGGGCAATACAAAAATTCCAACGCATCATTTTCAACTTCTTTAGTTTTAAAAGAGGAGCGAAAATAGAAGAATTGGGTTGCAGAGAGAGTGCGCTAAAAGCATTCTTGGCTATGCTATGCGGTTGCCATCTTTGCCAAAAATCTGAAACGAATCTTTACGATGGGTTTTGCTCACTGTGAGCCGCTCAAAAATGCTATTGACTAACGAGAGCACTAAACTGAAAAGCAGTGCCCACCAAAAACTCTTTACTTCAAATCCGGCAGGGATAATCCAATCGGCAATGAGAATAATGATGGCGTTGATGACTAACAGAAACAAACCCAAGGTAAAAATGGTAGCCGGTATGGTCAACAAAATCAATACAGGTTTTACGCTTACATTTAAAACAATGAGCAACGCAGCAAGTAAAACTGCGGTACCAAAACCCTCTAAGCGTACGCCATCTTTCAGCAAAAAGGCAGTGAGTACAACAGCAATGGCATTCAAAATTAAACGAATAATAAAGTTCATGTTTCAATAACGATTAGCGGGCGAAAATAGTGTTTCGCGCTTCACATTTTATGGATTTACACAATTTGTGATTATTCCTTAAAATCTGTATGTAGTAATTTTTGCTTACGTTTGGAACCACATGGAATTCTTAGGACTTGCTATTGCGTTAATACTGATTGCCTTTTTTTCAGGAATAGAAATTGCTTTCGTCTCGGCTAATAAACTGCGGGTAGAGCTACTAAAGGAAAAAGGAAGCACAGCAGCACGCATTATTTCTAATTTTAATAATAATCCTTCGCGCTTTATTAGTGCCATGCTTATTGGTTTAAATATAGCGTTGGTGCTTTTTGGTACCGTAGCAGAGCACTATTTTACACCCGTACGGCTTGGTTTTGCAGAGGTTAATCCTATTAGTTGGTTGATAGCGCAAACCGTGATAACCACCATTATCATATTACTTTTTGGAGAACTGTTGCCCAAAATTTTGTTTCGTGTAAATTCTGATCAATCGCTACTCATTTTCGCATACCCGGTACAGTTGTTTTACTGGCTGCTTTCACCATTGGCCGGATTGTTTCATTCCATGGCGTATAAAATCATTAAAACATTTACCGGTATAGAACCCGTAGAAGGCAAGCCAGTTTTTACCAAAGCAGATTTAGAATACTTGGTAAAAGAGTCTGCCGTGCAGGACGATAAAACAGGCGATGAAACCGACCACCTTAACTCTGAAATTTTCGAAAAAGCACTATACCTCAAAGATGTAAAAGTGCGAAACTGTATGGTGCCGCGCACAGAGATTCAGGCCATAGACATTAGTGAAAGTATTGATGAATTGAAAAGGTTGTTTGTTGAAACTAAGCTTTCGCGATTGCTGGTTTATGACGAAAACATTGATCGCATCAAGGGCTATGTACATCACCATGATTTGTTGAAGCAACCCAAGAGCATTCGCGCGTTAGTGCGCCCTATACAAGTAATTCCGGTGAGCATGACCGCCCGCGATTTGATGTTGCAGTTTATACGCGAACGCAAAAATATTGCCTGGGTGGTAGATGAGTACGGTGGCACTGCTGGTATTATTACGCTGGAAGATTTGATGGAAGAAATTTTTGGAGAGATAGAAGACGAGCACGATACAGAAGATTTTACCGAAAAGAAAGTGAGCGATACAGAGTTTGTTTTCAGTGGAAGGTTAGAAGTAGATTATTTAAATAATGAATACGAGTTAGATATTCCTCAGGGTGAGTACACCACGCTTAGCGGTTATCTGATAAATGCTTTTGAAGATATTCCGGAGCCGGGTTCGGTGTTAGACTTAGATCATTTTCACATTAAAATACTTCGCGCTACAAATACTCGTATAGAGTTGGTCGATATCAAACTCAAGGAGCGTGAGTAAGTCTATCTTTCGGTAATTCGTTTTCCGTCTATGTATTTGACCACAAAACTGTTTTTATAGCGCGGTTGTATTTGAGCGCGCCATACTTTTTCGCACTCTTCGTAGGTTCGGTATTTGCCCAGCAGGTACTTGTAATACCCATCTTCTTGTATCACTTCATATCCTTTGAGGTGGGTGTAATAGTTAGTGTCTAAAGGGATGAATTTCTGCAGGGCATAAAACTGTATACGGTAGAAAGTATCAATCACCAACTTTACATTCAGCTCTTTTACTTTTTCAATGCTTAAATCTGATACAATGGGCTTATCGTTTGTAATGGCCGATGGTTTGGTTGTTTCAGTTTCGGTTTTGGTTTGCGGTTTGTTGTTTGCGGTTTCGGGTTTAGCAATTGGTGCTGTATTGTTGTTGGCTGTTTGCGGTTTATTGTTTGTGTTTTCTGCTTTAGTATTTAGAACTTCGGTGTTGCTAGTTGTTTGATGTTCGTTGTTTGCCGTTTCGGGTTTATTGCTTTCGGTTTTAGTGTTTGAAGCTTCTGTATTGTTAGTTGTTTGTGGTTTGTTGTTTGTGCTTTCAGGTTTGGTGGTTTCAGTTTTGGCGTTTGGTGCTTCGGTGTTGTTAGTTGTTTGCGGTTTGCTGTTGGTGATTTCTGTTTTAGTATTTAGAGCTTCGGTATTATTGGTTGTTTGCGGTATGTTGCTTGCGGTTTCGGTTTTAGCGATTTCGGTTTTAGTATTTGGTGCTTCGGCAGTTACAATAGCGGCCGGCTCGTTGTTGTTGAACATTTCGCTGGCTATTTCTTTTTCTTTATTGATTTTCTTTTCCGGTTCCTTTGCTGCCACAACGGGTGTTGTTTTGTCTGATGGTTTTGTTGGAGTATTGCTAGTAATCGGAGTTGGGTCGTTGCCATATATCATGGCCAAAGAGGGAGGATTATTGCTGCCCGCAGAGGCCACAGGCAGTATGGGCGCTGCACTTGGTGCAAGGTCTTTTTCTTTTTTCTGGTTGTACTTGTTGTTGAGTGCCGAATTGATGAGATTAATGGTCTCCATCACATTGTTAGCCACATGCTCAGTCAGGTTGTATTGTATTTCATCAGCAGTAGCACCCAATAGTTGTCTGATTTGGAATGCACCATTCACCACTCTGCGCTTTTCTATGTATGCCATTCCGTTAAGAATATCGCCATTTTCAACTGCGGAGCAGGGTACAGAGTAAACCTTCACAGCCCCTTTGGTAACGGAGGTATCGTAATGGGTATAAACAGGAATTACCCCCCAGTCGCCCATGGTGGTTTCGTTGGTAAAATTGTTTTTGACCAGCTCCATATCTATTACGTAACCATTTCGGTTGCGTACCTCATCGTTGCTGGCCACCAAATTGCCGAGCGAGTATGCCACTATGCCTTCGGCAGAAGCTCCGTTTTTAACGTACGGCACATAGTCTATACGCATAGGGGCGTTTGGGTGTGCGCCAACAACTAAATCTGCCCCCTGCTGAAAACAATATTGGGCCAATTCTATTTGCTGTGCCGAGGGAATAGTTTGCTGGTTGGCTCCCCAGTCAAAACATACAATAGTAAAGTCTGGCTTATTCACCCGCGCCATACGCATATCGCGCTCTATGTAAAGTTTGTCCGCCTCATTTATGATGAAATCACGCGATATGTTTGGCCGGTTGTTGAGGATGGCGTAATTTAAAATAGCAACACGAAATCCTTTTTTATTGACAATAAGCGGATAGTTGCCAATGCGCTGCATGTTGTCAGAAAAAGCACCGGTGTGATACATTTCATAATTATATAACATGTCTCGGGTGCGGGTAAGGGTAGCTTTGTCTATGTTTGCCGCATGCATATTGGCATGGGTCAGCACGTTGATTCCTGAATACTTTAATGCCAGTGCAAATTCATCGGGCGAGCTGTGCATGTTCCGGGCATCATTGGCAAACGAGGTTTTTAGGTTGGCAATGGCAATATCTCCTAAACTAAGAATGGGTTGTATGTATTTGAGTTCTTCCCTAAAGTTGTACTTGCCAGTGGCTTCGTCAAAACAATAGTTGGCGTGCTTTTCGGTTTGGTAAATGTTGCCGGCAATCATCAGCCGCAGCGAACGGGTGCTGTCTTGCGTTATCTTTATGTCTTCTTCACTGTGTTTTTTGGGTTTGAGTATCCGTTGCTTGATGTCTATGATGGGTTCTTCGTTTTTGGCTTGGGCGTTTGCGGTTTCAATATTCATCCACCCTATTAAAGCGAAAATCAAGATCCATTGCTTACTTAAATACATGTAGTTTACTCTCAATTTAATTATCAGAAAATTGGTTGTGCTTTCAGGATACAATATCGGCATTCTCAAAAATAACTGTACCGGTAACATTGCCACTGCCTGCTGCCACCATTTGCTTTGCAAGCACAGCTACCGGAGTTCCTTTGTACTGCTTTAGCGGCCCCACAAACAAAAACGAAAATGTTTCGGCAAAAGCACGGCCTATTTGTTCTCCGGTGCGGGTTTCTTTTCTATCGCCCAGCAAAATGGAGGGTCTAAAAATCAATAGTGCTTTATAGTTCATTTTTTTGAGCACATCCTCTAATTCTCCTTTCACCTGGTTGTAGAAAATAGAAGATTGCGCGTTTGCCCCCAATGCCGAACATAAGATGAAACGCTGTGCGCCATTCCATAACGCGTATTCGGCTATTTGTTTCGGAATGTCAAAGTCAATTCTTCTAAACTCTTTCTGCGAGCCGGCTTTAGCAATGGTTGTTCCTATGGTGCAATACACATCATCGGCTTTAAGGTGCAGTTTAAAATCATGCAGCTGTTCAAAGTCCACCACTACGTTTTGGTACTTATGATGATTGACGACTAATGGTTTGCGGGTAACTGTAACAACCGTATCATACACCTCATTAGCCAACAATTCTTGGAGGCATTGTTCTCCGGTTAAGCCAGTGGCTCCCAACAAAAGTGCAGTACGCTTAATCATTGCGCCAAAAATAGCAATATA
Source organism: Chitinophagales bacterium (assembly GCA_016787045.1). Lineage (GTDB taxonomy): Bacteria > Bacteroidota > Bacteroidia > Chitinophagales > LD1 > Bog-950. The sequence continues at coordinate 69,684 of JAEUVA010000030.1, read as the reverse complement.
CCAACGTGGCGTTTTGTTGTAAAACACTTTAACAAACCACATCCGTGTAAATTATTTTTATCCTTGCTGTGCCAATGGATGTATTCGGAATAATCGTAATTTTAGTGGCAGGTTTTGCCGGTGGATTTACCAACGCAGTATCTGCCGCTGGGTCATTATTCACATTACCAGCATTTATATTTGCCGGACTTACACCGGCAGAGGCCAATGCTACCAACCGTATAGCTATACTGGCACAAAATTTTTCATCCATTACTACTTTTCGTAAAAGCGGTGTAGTGCATGATAACTACGTGTTTTGGCTCTCATTGGCTACCCTTCCGGGGGCTTTGATAGGGGCATGGTTCTCGTTGAAAATTCCGGATGAACTTTTTACAAAAATTTTGTCGGTGGTAATGATTGTGTTTTTAGTCATCACTATTTTGAACCCTCTTAAAAGCAATGCAAATGCAAGCCAAGAACGCAACGGCAAATGGCACAAAACCATAGGTGTAATTACCTATTTTTTCATTGGCATTTATGGAGGATTTATACAAGCCGGCAGTGGTTTTTTTATTATGGCGGGTTGCCTGCTGATAAACAGATTTGACATTGTAAAAACCAATTATTTTAAGGCAGTAATCATGTTTAGCTACACCTTAGCTGCGCTAACTATTTTTGTATGGAAGGGAAATGTTTTTTGGCTACATGGCATTTTGATGGCAGCAGCTATGAGTGCCGGAGCATATGTGGGAGTTAAATGGAGCATAAAGGCAAGCGAGGTATGGATAAAACGCGTCATCATATTTTTGATATTGTGTATGTCCCTGTATTTGTGGTTTTTAAAATGATGTATGGAAAATATTTCATGCTACATACTTACCCGCAATAGTGAAAAGTACCTCCCCCAAATTTTGGAGCAGGTCAAAAAAGTAGCAGATGAAGTATTGCTGGTAGATAGCGGCAGCACAGACGATACGTACACTATAGCGCAAAAATTCGGTTGCAAAATTCTCTACCGCAGCTTTGACAACTACCGCGACCAGCGTGCTTTTGCACAAGAAAAATGCAAATACGATTGGGTGCTCTTTTTGGATAGCGATGAAATACCTACTGACCCGCTGATTCAAAAAATATTGGAACTAAAAAAACGTGGTTTTCAATCCGATTGTTACGAAGTGCGAAGAGATTGGTATGTGTTGGGCAAAAAGGTACATGTTTGTTATCCGGTTATCAGCCCCGATTACCCGGTACGGCTGCTAAACCGACAAATTGTAAAGTTTGATGAGCGCAGCGCCATAGTTCACGAAACCCCACATGGACAGCGCACCACCGAGCGAATACAAGAGCCGGTAGAACACTTTACCTTTAGTACGGCTTGGGAGATGGAAACAAAATTGCACTATTACACTACGCTTTCTGCACAAGAAGTGGTAGCCCGCAATAAAAAGCGAGGTTGGTACAAATTGTTTCTTAGCCCGATAGGCGCCTGGATAAAATGGTACTTTTTTAAAGGAGCTTGGAAAGACGGCTCCGTGGGTTGGAAAATGGGGGCTTATGCCCTAAAGTACACTTACCTGAAGTATCGGAAAGCAAGAAGAATTGCCTAGTGCATTGCGCAACCTCAAAAAAAGAAGGGCTATTTTTTTGAAATTGACATTATGGGGTTATTTTTCCGCTAAATTGAAGGAAACTTAACTTGTTAAAAGTGTACCTCAACCCCTATCATCACCAATAAACCTTAAGCATGAGAAGACCTCTATTCTCCACACCCCTGAGTTTTTTAGTATTGTTTGCAACAGTATTTGTTTCAAGCGAAATTTTTGCCCAATGTGGTGTAAACGGCTTTGCTACTCCGGCAGCCGCTATTACTGCTAATGCTACCTGGCAAAACCAAAGCGTGGGTTCAGGCACCTATGCGGAGTTTAATGTAGTACCCGGAAACATCTATCAGTTTAGATATACCAACACCGGGTTATCCGGCTACGAGTGGGATATGACTATCTCAAATGCCTCATCGGTTATTGCATACAATAACGATTTTACCCCTACTCGCGACCCATGGACTGGTGGTACATGCCCTACCGGCCATACTCGCCCCCAATCATCAGATTTTTATTCTACTTTTTCGGGTAGTATCCGAGTAAACACAGATGCCTGGAACGGATCTTGTAATAATTTTGTATCCGGCTTAGGTTCAGCAGTGCTGCAATACCGCACAGCACCAGCAGCTGCAGACCCCGGCTTTGGTGTAAACACTTGGAACGTAGAGGCATTTGCAACGGCTAACGTTAACATACCCCAACCGGCAGCCCGCTACGGATATTATACAGACAACAACACCAATTTCAACTCTACAGCTTTTTGGACAAATACTACCAGCCCTTCTTCAGCTTCAACATGGGTAGGAACTGGTTTGGTGCCTAATGATATTTTCTCTCTTCGTGCCCGCAGAACTGGCTTCCCTTGCAACCGCTACAGGTTAGTGCTCAATAATGCTGATGAGGAAGTGAGGGTATTGCTCAACGGGGTACAACTTTTCACCTCGGCTTGCTGCGTTACCTCAGCTACTACGGTAGGTGATGTGAACGGTTATGTATTAGGAGCCACCGACCAAATAGAGGTGCGTACATCTAATTTATGTGGAGCTGACAATGTGTTTTTAGAGTTAGTACCATTAGCCGTACCTCCGGTTACCGGAGGTACCATTGGTGGAATTGCCGATGGCACCGCTCTTTGTGAAGGTGAACAGGTGGGTACATTTACCAATGTAACTGCCGGTGGCGGTGGTGTTACCGGATTCAATGGAGGAGGGGTGCTGACTTATTCGTGGGAATTTTCTATCAACGGAGGCCCGTTCTCTGCTGTAAGCGGAGTAAACACCCCTTCTTGGAATGTTACAGATAGTGTGCCTGTTGGCAGCACGTTTGCTGTAAGGCGAGTAACTACTGACCGTTGTGGCAATTTAGCTTACTCCAACGTCATCAATATTATTGGTCGTCCAAAACCGTTCGGTAATTTATCACCCACCACACAAACCATTTGCCCGGGCAATACCGCTGTAATCACCATGAACTTTACTTTGGGTACAGGGCCCTTCGATATCCAGTATTTTGATGGGGTTAGTTACATCGCAAAAAACAATGTGAATAACGGAGATACTTTTATGGTGGCTCCTATCACTAATACAACCTACACGTTTGCATACATTCAAGATTTTTACGGCTGCCAGCGCTCGGGCTTGTTTGGTAATGGTGCACAGGTAATTATACTTTCACCGGTTAGCATTAGCAGCGTAGTTACTACACCGGTTTCTTGCTTTGGTGGCAGCAATGGCACTATTACTGTTAATGCAACTACTACAGGTGGCGGCTCACTTTCCTATTCAATAGATGGGGGGGCCACTTTCCAACCAAGTAGTGTGTTTAGTGGCTTATCGGCCGGGTCATACAATGTGGTGGTTCAAAATTCACAGGGTTGTGTTCAAACATACGGAACTAACCCTGTTGTTATTACACAACCTACAGACGTTACCCATACTACAGTAACAACCGATGCCAGCTGCTCAAATGTTTTAGACGGTAGCATAGCTATCACCGCATCGGGTGGCGTACCACCTTATTCCTACACTCTTAATGGCGGCCCAACTCAGCCCGGCAGCACGATTAATGGAATTGGCGCAGGTACTTATACCGTTTATGTATTTGACTCTAACGGGTGCTTAGATACTTCTTCAGCCACTATTAACAACAACTACGTAATCTCTGTAACTGCTCAAAGCCAAACCAACCTCTCTTGTTTTGGTGCAAACAACGGAAGCGTTACCGTTCAACTTAATGGAGGAACACCACCATTCAGCTATTCTATCAATGGTATTACATTCCAACCATCAGGTACTTTTTCCGGACTGGCAGCGGGTAGCTATACTATAGTTGGTAAGGATTCTAAAGGGTGTACTGAGTTTGCCAACATTACCATTACACAACCAGCACCTGTAAACGCAGTAGTTGACTCTATTACTAATTTGTCATGTAATGGTGTATCAACCGGAGCTATTTATATTACCCCTGCAGGCGGCACTGCCCCATACACGTATCTGTGGAGCAACGGCACCACCAATCAAGACCTAACCGGTGTGGCAGCGGGCACTTACAATGTAACTATTACCGACTTTAATGGCTGTACCGCTGTGGGTGGTGCTACCATTACTCAGCCGGATCCGCTGTTTGTAACTACTGCTATATTTAATGACCCTACCTGCTTTGGCGACTCTACCGGTGCTATTGATATTACCGTAAATGGAGGCACACCACCATACAATTTTGCATGGAGCAATGGGTCTTTGTTTGAGGATTTGTCTGGTTTATTGGCAGGTACGTACAGTGTTACAGTTACTGACGGAAATGGTTGCGTGGAAACATTAAGTACCACACTGGTTAACCCATCGCCAATTGTTACCTCTGTATTGGGAACTAATGTTTCTTGTTTTGGAGCTGCAGACGGTACAGCAACACTCAGCGTTTCTGGAGGCAATCCTCCTTATTTCTTCGGATGGTCAAATTTTGCAGCTACACAAAATGCCAGTGGGTTAAGTGGCGGCCAATATTTTGTAACCGTAACCGACAACAAAGGTTGTATCAAGCGTGACTCGGTAACTGTTACCGAACCTTCACAAATCACTCTTAGCTTTGCGGTAACTAATGCCGGCTGTGGTAATAATGGAGCTATAGCACTAAGCGTTGCCGGTGGCGCACCTAACTATACTTTCTTGTGGAGCAATGGTGCTACCACTCAAAACATTAGTGGTTTAGCTGGAGGTACTTACTGTGTTACAGTAACCGATGCTTCAAATTGTTCGGTAAGCGGATGCGTAACTTTCTCACAACCTCCTTCTGTGTTTGTAACTTTAGCAAGTTTCACTAATCCGCTTTGTCACAACGACTCTACCGGTACTATTGATGTATCTGCCAGTGGCGGTATTGCACCTTACACATTTGCATGGAGCAATGGCAATCTTTTTGAAGATGTAAGCGGGGTATCAGCAGGAAATTATACAGTTACAGTAACTGATGCCAATGGATGCTCTGCATCATTAAGCCAAGCACTTCAAAATCCAACACCAATTGTTTCAACAGTAACCGGTACTAACGTTACCTGCTTTGGGGCTTCAAATGGTTCGGCTACATTGAGTGTTAATGGGGGCACAGCGCCTTATTTCTTCCAATGGAGCAATTTCACCGCATCGCAAAATGCGAGTGGACTTGCAGGCGGACTGTTCTACGTAATCATTACAGACGATAATGGTTGTACTCAGCGCGATTCAGTATTGATTAACGAGCCAACTGCGCTCACACTATCTATTGCTGTTACTAATGTAACCTGTGCCAATGCTGCCGATGGTGCTATTGACTTAACCGTGAGCGGTGGTACCCCCGCATACACCTACTTGTGGAGTAACGGAGCTACTACTCAAGATGTATCAGGTTTAGCAGGTGGTACTTATGTTGTAACAGTTACTGATGCCAATGGATGCACGGCATCTGCTCAGGCGTTGATTACCAATCCGTCAGCAATCAACACAAGTTTTGTATTAAAAGATGTGTCTTGTAATGGCGGTACCGATGGAGCTATTGACCTTATCCCTTCTGGCGGCACACCACCATACAGCTACCAGTGGAATAATGTGGCTTCTACAGAAGATATAGCAGGACTTAGCGATGGTACTTACACGCTTATATTAACAGACAGTAAAGGATGCGTACGCAACGATACTGTGGTTATTACCGAACCAGCACCTCTATTTACTTCAGGATTTATATCTCATGTAACCTGTGCCGGATTTGCAGATGGCTGTGTGGACATTACTGCATATGGTGGCACACTCCCTTACGTGTTTACATGGAGCAATGGACCATCTACTGAAGATGTTTGTGGCCTAACGGGAGGAAACTATACAGTAACCGTAACCGATGTTAAGGGCTGCGTTGTTGCTGCACTTTATGTGGTGAACGAACCGGCACCGCTTTCATTATCAATCTCTACAACTAATGTAAGTTGCCCGGGTGGCAGCGATGGTTCTGCACAAGCCGTAGTGGGTGGAGGAAGAACACCATACACTTACTTGTGGAGCAATTTTGCCAGCACACAACAGGTGTTTGGTTTACCTGCCGGAAAGATTGCGGTACTTCTGACCGACTCCAGCGGTTGTAAACTGGTGGATAGTGCATTTATTACACAACCTAACCCATTGCTGCTTACCGCAAATATTACTGATGTAGAATGTGGTGCTCAAACCACAGGGGCTATTGATATGATTGTAACAGGTGGCACGGCTCCTTATACTTACCAATGGGCACACGGACCAGTTACTGAAGACTTGGTTACCCTCACAGCGGGAGTTTACACAGTAACAGTAAACGATGCTAACGGTTGTTCTGCCACCGCTTCTTTTGAAGTGCTGGAGCAACTGAGTTTAGGAACCAATGTATCGGTTTACAATCCCGTATGTTTTGGCGGATCAAATGGTTTCATATCTGTATATGTAACCGGTGGGCTGGCTCCTTTTGACTTTACATGGAATACTACTCCGGTTCAAAACGGATCAATTGCAACTAACCTTAGCGCAGGTACTTATACATTGACCGTAACCGATTCTTTGGGATGCTCTGCCGTAGTTAGTGCTACATTAGTAGAGCCATCACCTATTAGCATTACAGTAACCGGTACAGATGCTAAGTGCTATAACACAGCTACTGGCCTTGTAGCCGTATCGGCCAGCGGAGGCACTCCACCTTACATTTATGACTTGAATGGTATTGTGCAAGCTACAGATACCTTCTTTAACCTTGCACCGGGTAATTATGTAGTAGCGGTACGCGATGCTAACGGCTGTCAAAGTGCGCAGACATTCAACATTTCTTCGCCTGCTCAGGTTACGGTAGATTTATCAGCAGCACAAACTGTAATTTTACAAGGAATGACCACACAGATTGTAGCAACTGCTACATCATCAACCACGCCAATTGTAAATTACTTCTGGGGTCCTATAGATTCATTGTTTGACTTTAGCGATTGCGGAAATCCAGCTAACTGCTCTAATCCTTACGTAAGTCCATTCTACACCACTACATTTACTGTAGCCGCCATGAATGCAGATTCGTGCTTTGCTTACGACTCAGTAACCATAATTGTTGAAGTACAGCCGTCTGCCTTTATCCCTAACGCCTTTACACCAAACGGGGATGGACTAAATGACCGATTTGAACTTGATATACTTGGCGCTACCAACTTAGATGTACAGATATACGACCGTTGGGGTAGCTTGGTATATGGTAACCCAAGCCAGCCAAATGGCATTTCCGGAAGCAATGGTTGGGATGGTACAGTAGGTGATAAAGCCGCACCGTATGATACTTATGTATGGAAAATTAAAGTGACATACTTCAATGGTCTTGTGCAAGATAAATCAGGCACTGTTACTCTGATGAAATAGCTATGTCCTTAATCCTAATTTTTAAGCCCTGCTGAATAGCGGGGCTTTTTTTTATTAGAATTAGAAACTGAAAACAAAATTTCATCTCTGAATGCTTTGATATTGGCTTTCAGGTGTTATTTTTCCGCTCTTATGGCTATACTGGTTTCCCCCATGTCCGGTTAGCCAGCACACTAACACCAATAAAACTTAAGCATGAGAAAAATTCTATGCTCTGCCCCCCTGCGTTTTTTTGTAACAACGCTTTTGTTTTCATTTTTAGTCCAAAAGGAATATGCTCAATGCGGTGTGTCGGGTTTTGCTACTCCGGCTACAGCCATTACTGCCAACGCCACTTGGCAGAACCAGAGTGTGGGGTCTGGTACTTATGCAGAGTTTAATGTAGTGCCGGGTAATATCTATCAGTTTAGATATACGAATACCGGCCTCTCCGGATACAGTTGGGATATGACTTTGTCAAACGCGTCATCAGTAATTGCATATAACAATGATTTTACTCCCACCCGTGACCCTTGGACCGGTGGAAGTTGTCCGGGTAACTCACGGCCTCAGTCTTCAGATTTTTATTCTACTTTTTCGGGGTCCATCCGGGTAAACACCAAAGCATGGAATGGTGCATGTAATGACTACGTATCGGGTCTGGGTTCTGCTGTGTTACAATACCGTACAGCACCTGCCGCTAGCGATCCGGGTGCCGGTGCCGGGGTGTGGAACGTAGAGGCATTTGCTACATCAAATGTCAATATCCCTCAGCCGTTAGCGCGTTACGGGTATTATGTGGATAATAACCTCAACTTCAACTCCACAGCATTCTGGACAAACACTACCAGCCCATCTTCTGCATCTACATGGGTAGGTACCGGCTTGGTACCTAATGATATGTTTTCAATTCGTGCCCGCAGAACGGGCTTCCCGTGCAACCGTTATCGTTTGGTACTCAACAACGCAAATGATGATGTGCGAGTTGTGCTAAATGGCACTCAATTGTTTAGCTCGGCATGTTGCATAAGCACGGCTACCACAGTGGGCGATGTAAATGGTTATGTACTTGGTGCTACAGATAACATAGAAGTGCGGCTTTCGGGCACATGTACAGGTGATAATGTGTTCTTGGAATTGGTGCCTCTTGGATTACCGGCCGTAAATGGTGGTACTATTGGAGGTATTGCCAATGGCACAGCACTCTGCGAGGGTCAGGTAGTAGGCCTTTTTACAAACGTAACCTCTGGCTCTGGTGGGGCAAATGGTTTTAATGGTGGAGGAGCTTTGACTTACTCTTGGGAGTTTTCTATTAATGGTGGGCCATACTCTACGGTAGCTGGTGTAAATACAGCATCTTGGAATGTAACCGATAGTGTACCGGTGGGCAGTACATTCTCTGTAAGAAGAGTAACAACCGACCGTTGCGGAAATTTCAATTACTCCAACGTCATCAACATTATTGGCCGGCCAAAACCATTTGGCAATTTATCGCCAACCACGCAAATCATTTGCCCCGGCAACTCAGCAGCAATTACAATGAACTTTACGCAGGGTACAGGGCCTTTCAACATTCAGTACTATAATGGAGTAAGTTACATATCAAAAAACAACGTAAATAATGGCGATACCTTTATGGTAGCACCTGGTACAACTACCAATTACAGTTTTGCATACATTCAAGATTTTTATGGCTGCCAGCGCTCTGGTTTGTTTGGCAACGGTGCTCAAGTTCAAGTGATAGCTTCTCCCACCGTAAATGCGGGTAGCACCATCACCGTTTGCCAATCGGCAGCACCAAGTGCCATTACACTTAGCAGTGCAAGTGTGGGCGGTAGTGCCACAACTGGGGCTTGGTCTATTATCTCTGGTGGTGGTTCATTAAGCTCAACTGCACAAACCGCAACACCGGCTAACGTTACTTACACACCTGCAGCTAATTTTACGGGTGCGGTTACCTTGCGCCTTACCACCAACGACCCGGATGGTGCCGGGCCTTGCTCAGCTGTGTTTCAAGACCGAACTATACAAGTTAATCAAGCCGCAACGGTAGTTGCGGGTGGCCCCGATGTGGTTTGCCAATCGGCCACTCCCGGTGCTATTACTTTATCCGGAGCAACTATCGGTGGCTCTGCCACAACCGGTGCTTGGTCAATATTAGTGGGTAGCGGTACGCTAAGTAGTACGGCACAAACCGGCTCACCGGCCACAGTTACCTTTACACCTACAGCTAACTTTTTTGGCAATGTTACGCTACAACTTACTACCAACGACCCCGATGGCGCGGGGCCATGTGCCGCAGTTTCTGCGTCACGCACTATTAGCGTTAACCAAGCTGCCACTGTAATTGCCGGAAATACTTTAACGGTTTGCCAATCGGCTACACCAAGCGCAATTACCCTTAGTGGAGCAAGTGTGGGTGGTGCAGCTACTACCGGTGCATGGTCAGTTGTTTCCGGAGGAGGTTCACTAAGTTCTACTGCTCAAACTGCTACACCGGCTAACGTTACCTACACACCTGCAGCTAATTTTACGGGTGCGGTTACCTTGCGCCTTACCACCAACGACCCCGATGGTGCCGGGCCTTGTACGGCAATAAGCCAAGACCGCACTATTGATGTTAATCAGGCAGCTACTGCAATTGCCGGTGGGCCTGATGTGGCCTGTCAGTCATCTAATCCTCCTGCAATTACTTTGAGTGGATCTAGTGTTGGCGGTGCAGCTGTTACTGGTGCGTGGTCCATTGCATCGGGTGGTGGAAGTTTGAGCAGTACCTCGCAAACTGCTAATCCGGAGCTGATTACTTATACCCCTGCAGCAAATTTCAGTGGTACGGTGTTGTTAAATTTAACCACCAACGACCCTGATGGAGCCGGCCCATGTGTGCCGATAACCGTGCAACGAACAATTACCGTAAATGCCGGTGCAACCGTAAATGCCGGTGGACCAAATGCAGTTTGCCAATCAGACGCACCTACAGCAATTACACTTACCGGGGCTAGTTTTGGCGGCACTGCCTCCACAGCAGCTTGGTCAATTGTTTCCGGAGGAGGTACACTGAGTTCTACCGCGCAAACTGCTACACCGGCAACAGTAACTTATACTCCGGCAGCCAACTTTAATGGTACTGTTACCCTGCGTCTAACCACCAACGACCCCGATGGAGCCGGGCCTTGTACTCCTGAGTTTTCTGACCGTACAATTACCGTTAGGCCTTTGCCTGTGGCTGCGCCAAGTAGCAACACACCTGTATGTCAGGGTAATCAAATTAATTTGAATGCTAATGCAACAGGCGGTGGCGGCACGTATGGATATGTTTGGAGTGGCCCGGCAGGGTTTAATAATGGCACCGCCTCGCCTTCTATATCTAACGCGCAGTTGAACAATGGCGGCACATACAATATTACGGTAACCGACCAATTTAGTTGTTCTTCCTCTGCTTCTACTAACGTGGTGGTTAACCCATCACCAAACGGAAGTATAGTATCTTCTCAATCTATATGTTTTGGTGCTTCTACTTCGTTATCTTTTAATTTCAATACCGGTACAGGGCCATTTGATGTGGCTTATACCGATGGTACCAACACCTACACCAAGAATGGTGTAGTTACTGGCGATACTATCCAAATAGCACCGGGCTCAACAGCCACGTACACCTTCACCTCAATTACAGATGCCAACGGTTGTGTGCGCACTACATCGTTTACAGCCGGTGCAGTAGTTACGGTTACTCCATTGCCTATCATCAACTCTGCTACACCAACCGATGTGTTGTGTAATGGAGGAAATACAGGCATTATTACAATAAATGCATCCAGTGGCACACCTCCTTTGTTTTACTCAATAGATAGCGGTAGCACTTATCAGTCATCCAATATATTTAATGGACTTGTGGTGGATAGCTACTATGTAGTGGTTCGCGATGTACAACTTTGTTCAACCACCTACACATTAAATCCGGTTATCATCAATGAGCCAACAGATTTAACGCACACCACTGTTGTGGTAGATGCCAGTTGCCAAAACGTGTTTGATGGAAAAATTACCATCAGCGCATCGGGCGGAGTGGGTAACTATGTTTACTCGCTGAATGGTGGCCCACAACAACCGGGTAGCGAGTTTACCGGTTTAGGGGCTGGTACCTACACGGTTTATGTTTTTGACGGCAATGGTTGTGTGGATACATCAATCGCTGTAATCGGAAATTCCTACTCGGTAACCGGAAGTATAGTATCTCAAACTAATGTGTCGTGTTTTGGTGGTGCTAATGGTCAGGTAGAAGTAGCGCTTGCCGGAGGTACTCCAGCGTATTCGTACTCTTTGAATGGCTCTGCTTTTAGCCCGGTATTTAATTTCACCGGACTTACTGCCGGGGTTTACGTAGTAGCGCTTCGCGATCAAAAAGGTTGTACGGATTATCTAAATGTAAATATCTCACAGCCCGCACAGTTGATGGCTATGGTAGATATTGTAAACAACGCGGTTTGCTTTGGCACATCTACCGGTGAAATTTTTGTGAGTGTAACAGGCGGCACTGCTCCTTACAACTACAGTTGGAGCAATGGGGCAAGTGTTGAGGATGTACTAAACGTAGCTGTGGGCACCTATATACTCACTGTAACCGATTTCAATGGATGTACCACTTCATTGAGCGCTACTGTAGGTCAGCCACTCAATCTGATTGTAAGTTTGGCTTCGTTTCAAAACCTGAAGTGTTTTAACGATTCAACCGGTAGCATCAACATTAGCGTAGGCGGTGGTGTGCCGCCTTATAGTTACTTGTGGAGTAGCGGAGCCACCTCCGAAGACCTTTCGGATTTGCACGCAAATACATACACTGTAACCGTGACAGATAATAATGGTTGTCAGAAAGATTTAACTCAAACCATCACCCAGCCACCACTACTTACTTCAACTATCAACGGAAACAACCTCAACTGTAATGGTGCCGGTAATGGTAGTGTAGATTTATCGCCCACCGGTGGTACCACACCGTATTCATTCTTTTGGAACAACGGAGCTAACACCGAAGATTTGACTGGTGTAGGTGCCGGAACCTATTCAGTAATCATTACCGATGCAAAAAGTTGTACAGCGTTTAACTCCATTAATGTAACTCAACCTTCTGTACTTAACATTTCTGCGAGTACAACTAACATTGGTTGTACCGGAAGTACAAGCGGTGGTATAGATGTAACGGTGAGCGGTGGCACACCCACTTATACATACCTTTGGAGTAATGGAGCCACATCAGAGGATTTGACCGGTGTAGGCGCAGGTACTTACACTCTTACCGCCACGGATTTTAATGGTTGTACAGCAACTGTTTCATTTACTCTATCACAACCTGCACAAAACCTAAGTGGTACTCTGGCAGCTACTCAGGTAACTTGCAATGGTTTTGCCAATGGCAACATCAATCTGACAGTAACAGGTGGCACCCAACCCTATGGATTTTTGTGGAGCAATGGCGCCACCACCGAGGACATCAATGGATTATCACCTAACACATACAGTGTTACTATTACCGATGCTAACGGTTGCACCTTTACAACTGCTGAAACTATTACCCAGCCACAACTGCTCACAGCAAGTGTTTTGGGTACTAACGTAACTTGTAATGGCGGCAACAACGGATCTGCTGATTTAACGGCAACCGGAGGAACTATTCCATACACCTACCTATGGAGCAATTTTGCAGTTAGTGAAGATATTTCCGGGTTAGCTGCCGGAAGTTACTCCGTAATAGTAACCGACAGTAAAAATTGTACTGCTATTGCGAGCACTACGATTACACAGCCGGCAGCTATCAGCATAAGCAGTGTACTAACGCAAGTGAGTTGCAACGGAGCGAACAGCGGAGCGATTGATTTAACGGTAACCGGAGGTGCAGGGGCATTAACCTACGGCTGGAGCAACGGAGCTACTACAGAAGATATTACTTCGTTAGTGGCCGGTACTTATACGGTAACCGTTCAGGACGCTAACCTTTGTACAGCCACGGCCACATTCACGCTTACACAACCTACGGCTTTAGTGCTTACGGCAACCGTTACCGATGTAACCTGTGCAGGTGCCTCAAACGGTAAAATAGATATTACGGTATATGGCGGAGTATTTCCTTATACCTTCTTGTGGAGCAATGGAGCTACTACAGAAGATATAAGCGCTATAGCCGGAGGGAATTACGATGTTACAGTAACCGATGCCAACCTGTGTACCTTGGTACAGAGCTTTACGGTAAACCAAAGCGCACCGATTACATCTAGCATTACGCCAACTCACGTGTTGTGTAATGGTGCTGCCAATGGTGCTGCGGATTTAACAGTAACTGGCGGAGCAGCACCGCTCACGTTCTTATGGAGTACCTTCCAAAGCACAGAAGATATTAGCGGATTGAGCGGAGGCATATACTATGTGATTATTCGCGATGCGAACAATTGCGAGCACCGCGATTCTGTAGTGATTACGGAGCCGAGTGCGATAGTGCTGAGTGCACTCACGAGCAACGTAAGTTGTAACGGAGTAAATGACGGTAGTATAGATGTAACAGTCAATGGCGGAGTATCGCCATATCAATACGCATGGAGCAACGGAGCAAGCACAGAAGATGTAAACGGATTAGCTGCGGGCAGCTACACAGTATCGGTATTTGATGATAACGGATGTATAGCTACAGCCACTTATACCATTACACAACCGGCATCACTTACAGTTAGTGGTACAGCTACAAACGTAAATTGCAATGGAGGCAATAACGGAGCCATCAACATCACAGTAAATGGCGGCACCCAGCCATACACGTTTAACTGGAGCAGTGGAGCCACTACCGAAGATTTGAGCAATCTATCGCAAGGCACATACAGTGTGGTGGTAACCGATGCGAACTTCTGTACAGTAAGTGCGCAATACACCGTTAATGAACCGGCAGCATTAGTAGCGACAATTTCTTCCACACCGGTTACCTGTAATGGTGGCAATGATGGTGCAGCAGACTTAACAGTTACAGGCGGCAATGTACCATACACCTATTTGTGGAGCACGTTTAGCATCAATGAAGATTTAAGCAACCTCACAGCAGGCAACTATGTAGTAATAGTAACCGACAGTAAAAATTGTACTGCTATTGCAAGCACTACGATTACACAGCCGGCTGCTATCGTTCTAAGTTCAATTATCAATAACCTTAGCTGCAACGGAGCAGGAGATGGTAGCATAGATTTAACAGTTAATGGTGGAATATCTCCATATCAATACGCATGGAGCAACGGAGCAAGCACGGAAGATGTGAACGGATTAGCTGCGGGCACCTACACGGTATCGGTATTTGATGATAACGGATGTATAGCTACGGCCACTTATACCATTACGCAACCGGCTTCACTTACAGTTAGTGGTACAGCTACAAACGTGAATTGCAATGGAGGAAGCAACGGAGCCATCAACATCACAGTAAATGGCGGCACCCAGCCATACACGTTTAACTGGAGCAACGGAGCCACTACCGAAGATTTGAGCAATCTATCGCAAGGCACATACAGTGTGGTGGTAACGGATGCTAATTTTTGCACGGTATCGGCCACGTTTACCATTACTCAACCTGCGGCTATCACCAGCAGCATAGCAGTCACCAACGTATCCTGTGCAGGAGCTAAAAACGGAGCATTGAATTTGACAGTAAGCGGAGGCACAGCACCGTTAAGTTTCTTGTGGAGCACTTTCCAAAGCACCGAAGATATTGCTGGCCTTAATGGCGGCTGGTACTATGTAATTATTACAGATGCGAATGGCTGCACCAAGCGCGATTCGGCCGAAGTATTAGAGCCACAGCCACTTGTTGCACAAGCCACAGCTACTACAATTAGTTGCAATGGTGGCACAGCCGATGTAACACTTGCAGTAACAGGTGGTACAATACCATACAGTTTTGTTTGGACAAATGGAGCTACTACGCCAAACCTAACAGGTGTTAGTGCCGGTACATACACCGTTACTATTACCGATGCCAATAATTGTACTGCAACTACATCGGTAACCATTACACAACCGTTGGCGCTTGCCTTGCAATCACAATTACAACAAGTAACTTGTAACGGTGGAGCCAATGGTTCTATCAACATATCTGTTAACGGAGGCACTCAGCCATATAGCTACAACTGGAGCAATGGCTCTACTGCCGAAGATCAGTTTGCGCTCACTGCCAATACATACAATTTAACCATTACCGATGCAAATGCTTGTTCGCTCACGGCATCATTTGTAATTACTGAACCAACGGCATTATCACTTTCAGTAAGCAGTACAGATGTTACCTGCCCAAGTGCTGCTGACGGTACAGCTACAGCTACAATAACCGGAGGGGTTACTCCGTACAGTTTTAGTTGGAGCAATTTCCAAAATACGGCCGGCATTACCGGATTAGGCGGTGGTACGTATGTAGTGCAAGTAACCGATGCCAATGGATGTACAATAAGTGGAAGCACGGTAGTAACAGAACCACAGCCATTTGTTACTTCAGCAAGTGTAACGCACGTATTGTGCAATGGAGCCGCTACCGGTGTAGTTGATGTAACGGTATCAGGAGCTACTTCACCATATACATATTTGTGGAGCAATGGAGCTGCCACGCAAGACCTCAATGGTGTTGTAGCCGGCACTTATGTATTAACCATCACAGATTTCAATAGTTGTACCACCACACTTTCAGCTACAGTTAATCAGCCATTTGCTCTCGCACTACAATCGCAAGTGCAGCATGTAAGTTGCAATGGTGGTACCAATGGTTCTATCAGCATTACGGTTATAGGCGGGGTGCAGTTGTACTCGTTTGCCTGGAGCAATGGTTCGGCTAACCAAAACCAATTCAATTTAGCAGCAGGCACTTATACACTAACCATTACTGATGCTAACAACTGTTCGCTGACGGCTTCGTTCACATTAAATCAACCCGGAGCAATTACATCTAATGTGGTTCCTACTAATGTAACCTGTTACGGAGCTGCTAATGGCAGCGCCAACTTAACTGTTGGAGGTGGTACAGCACCATACTCCTATCAATGGAGTAATTTCCAGATTAGTGAAGATTTGCAAAATGTGGGTGGTGGTGTTTACTATGTATTGATTACCGATGCCGGTGGCTGCAAGAAGAGTGATTCTGTGTTAATTGCCGAACCGGCAGCACTGTCGCTTACCTTTAGCTCTAACAACATCACTTGCAGCAATGCCAATAACGGCAGCATAGACCTCACTGTGCAAGGTGGCACACAACCTTATACTTACTTATGGAGCAATGGTGCCACTACACAAGATGTGAGTAACCTACCGGGTGGCACTTATGCGGTAACGGTAACTGATGCTAACAGTTGCACTGCGTTTACATCAGCCACCATTGCTAACCCCGATTTGATAGTGGCTAATTTTATTACCTCTAACCCGTTATGTTTTGGCGATGCTAATGGCAGCATCAATTTGATTGTAACAGGCGGTACCCCGCAGTACTCATTTGTTTGGAGTAATGGCGCTACTACCGAAGACATCAGCAACCTTGCCGATGGTACATACACAGTAACCATAACCGATAGCAAGGGTTGTACACAAACCGGTTCGGCTACGCTTATTGAGCCATCACCGCTTTACACATCGGGCTTCATTACACACGTTACCTGTGCCGCAGCAGCCGATGGTTTTATTGACATTACGGGATATGGCGGTACACTACCCTACAGCTATACCTGGTTGCCGGGTGGGCAATCAACAGAAGATATAGGCGGAATACCCGGAGGCAATTACACGGTGCAGGTAACCGATGCTAATGGCTGCCAGGTGGCTTCGCTCTATATTGTAAATGAGCCAACACCACTTAACTTATCGGTTGGCGGTACAAACATCAGCTGCTTTGGCGGCAACAACGGCACAGCCATTGCCAACGTAAGTGGCGGCACTACCCCTTACACTTACCTTTGGGATGATTTTGCGACCACCGGTACGCGAAATGGATTACCGGCCGGAGTGCATAGTGTAATGGTAACCGACTCTAACGGATGTTGGAGAGTAGATAGCGTAGTACTCACTCAACCTACTCAACTTATAGTTTCAGGTTCGGTAACCAATGCTAATTGTTTTGGCGCTGCTACCGGTGCTATTGATGTTACTGTAAGTGGCGGTAATCCGGCATATACTTATTTGTGGTCAAATCTTACAGCTACAGAAGATTTAAGTAACATCTTGGCCGGTAACTACACCGTTAACGTAACTGACCAAAGCAACTGTACGGCTGCGGCAAGTTTTGTGATTACGGAGCCAACGCAAATATTTGTTACCCTGTTGCCTAACCAACCCGGATGCAATGGCAGCACCAACGGAAGCATTTCTGCTATTGCCACCCAGGGCATTCCACCTTACACGTATTTATGGAGTACCACACCTCTGCAAAATACTCCGGTAGCTGCTAACCTGGGGGCAGGTGATTATACCATAACCGTGACTGATGCTAATTTCTGTACCGCTACATCATCAGTTACTTTAAACCAGAACTCAGCTATAGTAGTTACTGCAAACCCCGTTGCTGCTAAGTGCTTCAACACCTCTACCGGTGTGGTTTCTGTAACCGCAACAGGTGGTGTAAGTCCGCTTACATATCAGTTGAATGGCATTACACAAACCACTAATTCGTTTACCGGATTAGCACCGGGCAATTACGTAGTAACCGTAAAAGACATCAACGGTTGTGAAGGCAACACCACATTTACTATTGCCGAAGCCAGCCAAATTTCAGTGAGCTTAACCGCTACAGAGCAGGTGATACTCACCGGTATGAGCGTACAGTTAAATGCTTCAACCACCTCTACTACCTCTGTTATCAGCCATGTATGGGCGCCTGTTTCGGTGTTTAACTTCAGCAGTTGCTCTGACCCCGGTAACTGCGCTTCGCCTTATGTAAGTCCGCTTTCTACCACCACGTTTGTAGTGAGTGTGATGAATGCCGATTCTTGTGTGGCAACAGACACCGTTACCGTGGTGGTTAATAACGAGCAATCTAAGTTTATACCCACCGCCTTTACACCAAACGGAGATGGATTGAATGACCGTTTTGAGTTTGATGTATTAGGCGCTACTAACTTAGAAGTGAGCATTTACAACCGCTGGGGGCAGCGCGTGTACTACAACGAATCGCAACCCAACGGCATAACCGGTAACTACGGTTGGGATGGAATGTTTGATGGCAAAGCCGCTCCGGACGATACGTATGTTTACCGCATTACCATTACGTACTTCAACACCGTGAAACGCGATATTGAGGGCACGGTAAATATCATGCGCTAATCTGTGCGCACAATTTATAGAAGGATAGGCGGCCATGGAGCCGCCTATTTTTTTTGAGGTATTTTCTCTATCTGCTGCCGCGTGGAGCCAAACAAAGCTATTAGCCGGGCGAAACGCGTTTCGGGAGGGTTCCCAAAAGTGGGAAGTAGGGCGGAACGTGTTTCGGGAGCATTCCCAAAAATGGGAAGTGGGGCGGAACGTGTTTCGGGAGGGTTCCCAAAAGTGGGAAGTGGGGCGCAGAGTTCCCGTGGGGCATTCCCGCAAATGGTCTCGTTTAGTCTCCAAACGGTCCTTCTTCTTCCTCCATCCTCATTCATCTCCTCATCATTGCCTTCGTTTTCCCTCAAAATAGCGTACGTTCGCGCCTCATTTTTTAATACCTGTTATGCATTACCTCTCAGCCGAATCGCTCACCAAAAGTTTTATTGAAAAGCCCCTTTTTACAGATATTACCTTCAATATTTCGCAAGGAGATAAGATAGCGCTGGTAGCCAAAAACGGTGCGGGCAAAACCACACTGCTGCGCATATTAGCCGGCAAAGAAGTGGCTGACAGAGGGAAATTTTGGATAAACAGAGAAGTGAACGTTTGCTTCTTGGACCAAAACCCCGAGTTTAACGATAACGAAACAGTACTCAAAAACATTCTCAACCACGACCACCCCATCATCAACACCGTACGCGAATACGAAGCGGCTTTGGCGCATCATGAAGACGAAGCAAAAATTGGTGAATTGATGATGAAAATGGATGAACTGGGGGCCTGGAATTTTGAAAATACGGTGAAAGAGATTTTGTCTTCGCTCAACATTACCGATATTGACCAGTTAGCCAAAACACTCTCCGGTGGACAAAAGAAACGCATTGCATTGGCCAAAGTATTGATTGAAATCAGTTTTGGCGAGCGCAACAACTTTTTGATTTTAGATGAGCCCACCAACCACTTAGATTTTGAAATGATAGAGTGGCTGGCCGATTTTTTGAGCGACCAAAAAACTACGCTGCTTCTTGTATCGCACGACAGGTTTTTCTTAGACACCGTTTGCAACGAAATTTTTGAACTCACCCCAACCGAGCTGCATATTCACAAAGGCAACTACCAGTATTTTTTGCAGCGCAAAGCCGAGCGCGAAGAGAGCGATGCCGCTACTTTAGATAAGGCACGCAATACCTACCGAAAAGAGTTGGAATGGATGCGCAAGCAACCCAAAGCCCGCACCACCAAAAGCAAATCGCGCCAAGATGCTTTTTATGATATTGAAGATTATGTGAGCGGCAAGCGCGAAGAAGATAAACTGCAACTGCAAGTAAAAATGACCCGCATTGGCGGCAAAATTCTGGAGCTAAAAAAAGTATATAAGACCTTTGGCGAGCGCAAAATTATGCAGGGGTTTGACTACACTTTTAAACGTGGTGAACGTATTGGCATTATCGGAAAAAACGGAGTGGGCAAGAGCACATTCCTGAATGTGATATTGGGTGCAGAACCCGCAGATTCGGGCAAAATAAACCCCGGTGAAACCATTGTGTTTGGTTATTTCTCACAAAAGGGATTAGAGGTAAAAGAAGATAAACGCGTGATTGAATATGTGCGCGAATTGGCCGAGCACTTTCCCTTAGCCGATGGCACTAAGGTGAGCGCTGCGCAGTTTTTGCAATTGTTTCAGTTTCCACCCGAGCAGCAGTTTACGTTTATTTCTAAGTTGAGTGGTGGCGAAAAAAAGCGTCTGCAATTGATTTCGTTGCTCTTCAAAAACCCCAACTTCCTTATTCTTGATGAGCCGACTAATGATTTGGATTTAGTAACGCTCAGCGTGTTGGAAGAATTTTTGGAACAGTATCAGGGCTGTGTCATCATCGTATCGCACGACAGGTACTTTATGGATAAACTGGTAGATCACCTTTTTGTGTTTGAAGGCAACGGAGTGATTACCGATTTCCCAGGCAACTACACCCAATGGCGTATTTCATTGCAGAAAAAAAAGCAGGAAACCACAAGCCGAAAACCGGAAGAGAAGCCAATGCAAAAGCTGGTAGAAGCACCATCAGTAACCCCTAAACCCGCACCTGCATCTGCCAAAAAGAAACTTTCGTTTAAGCAAAAAAACGAATTAGAAAACCTGGTTCAACAAATGCCTTTGCTGGAAACCGAGAAGAAAGAGTTAAATGAAAAACTAATGCAAGGCAGTTTGCCTTTTGCAGAGATGAACAAAATGATAGAGCGACTGGAGCAGATAACCAAAGAATTGGAGGCCGCAGAGATGCGCTGGTTAGAGTTGAGCGAATACACCGAGTAGTACTTACTACAATGCCGGTTAGCCCAATAGTTTTTGAATGTAAGCATTCATCAACTTGCCGGTAGGGTCCAGGGTTTGGCGCAGTTGGGCAAACGGGCCATACTGCAAATACTCAACCGATAGATAGTTGGCACCTACAGTAAATTCTTTCCCCCAGTGTGGCCGCCCGTTATAGCGAATGGCTAACTGCTCAAAATCGTGTAGCAGTTCATTCCACCTAAAATTATCGGCATTGTAGGCGCCCAGCCAAACACTATCGCGCTGGTAGCAGGGGCTAAGGGCAAAATTATCGGCTTTGGTAAAGCGGATTTCTTGTATAAAGTTGAGCCGGTGCGGGCCGTGGTTGATGAGTTTTTTATACTCCGGTAGTAGTGCTCTGGCGTGCTTTATATCAAAAGCCCACTCTGTTTCGCGGTGTAGTGGCGGCTCGGGCACATTAAAAACTTTATAGCTTTTTTCTATCCGTTGCAACGGCCTCTCAAAATTTTTCACCAGCATTTGGTTGATGGGCTTTCGCCAGTCGCGATTCAGTGAACCAACACCCAGCAGCAACCGGTACATGTGCACGGAGAGCAATTCATCAAAAAACCATTGCCTAAGGCGGCTGTCGTTTCTTGTTTCAGTTGTCCGATTGTAGGTGTACACCACCATTTTATCGGTATGCGGAAACCACCACATTTTCAGGTGGTCGTGCTCGTGCAACATTTCCTCTACATGATTAACGGCATCATCGTATTTCATCAAAAATGTATGGTCTTGCAGTTGAAAAGCCGGTATCACATTTAAGGTCATTTCGCTAACTACTCCCAGGCAGCCGAGATTCACCAAGCACAGGTTAAAGAGTTCTTTATCTTTTTCTCTGTGTAGTAATTGTTTTTCTCCATCGGGTTTAATAAGTGTAAACTGCTCTACCTGCGCACCCAGTATTTGATGCCCAATGCCAGTGCCATGCGTACCGGTGCTAATGGCTCCGGCCAAGCTTTGCTTAGCAATGGAGCCAAGATTAGACAAAGCCAGTCCATGTTTATCTAACTCCTCATTTAGTTGCCAAAGTTTAATGCCGGCCTGTGCGGTTACCTGTAGTTTTTCTTTATCAATATGTAATATGCGGTTGTAGTTATCTAAGTTGAGCATGGCTTCGTCAGCGAGACAAATGTCGCTCCAACTGTGTCCGCTGCCAACCATGCGGATTTTGCTGTGGCGCGCCAATACATCCGTAATCTCTTGCTCAGTGGTGGGTTGGTAATAGGAGCCCGGTGTGCACTGTTGGTTTTTTGCCCAATTGGTGAAGCGGTGCCCTGTTTTGGCTTTCATTGGGCGAATAAAAAAAATCCTCCGCTGCGTAACGGAGGATTTTATAGGGAAACTATCAAAATGAAAATTGGGGGAATGACCAAAACCAACTGTAAGACAATACAGCAATTAAGTTGGTTGCAAGCACCGAAAATTATTACCGAAACCGAATGAGATATGGCCAGTAGGCGGGGTAAACCTTATCGTTAACAAACACCTCGGTAACAATGAGGCACAACTTTGCCTCAGGTTTTTTTGCCCATTGGAGAATGCCAATGGCGTTAGCGTCCAATTGTTTGCAGTTGCCGGGGTGAGCAATCAGCCCGGGAGAAGCAAAATGAAACCGGGTGGGAATTATTTTTTCGGACCATAACCAAACCGCAGTGCCCGGCTCCGGTATGCTATCTAACCAAAGTATATTCTCTTTCCCATTTTCGTATTGCGGCAGTTGAATGTAGCTTGTAGAGGTATCTTTTTTTCGGGAAACCTTAAAAGTAGATGCTTGTGTAAAAGCAACGTGATACAGCAAACATGATATAGCTAAACAGATGAATTGACGCATATCACTATAATACCGTTAGGTGCTGCAAGTAACATTTTGTGCAAAAATGCAATAGGAGCGAAGTGCCGAGCCCAAGGGCACGGATTTCTTTTACACCTTACCTATCAGAGCTACACCTCTTTTAGCAAAGTTCTAAACGCCTGAAACTTGCCGGGAAACACATCTAACCCCTCTTTTTGTAAACGGGCAGCGTGGTTTTCTTTATAGTCAAAATACTTGCTCAGGTCTTCGGCAAAATATTGTATGGCATACGATATGCCATCGCGGGTGTCTTCTTCCAGTATGCGGTACATTTTATGCTGTACAAAACATTCTGTTTCCAATACGCGCGGAATGTGCTCTTGCTGCATCCACTTGAGCCACAAATCATGCACGCTCAGGTCTATTTTTACGGTTACGTTGTACACTATCATGCTCTATTCGCTTAGCTTGTCACCTCTTAGTAAACGGAATCTTTTGCGGGCTTCTATCACCAGCAGCGAACTGCTGTAATCGGTAATAATGGTTTGGTAAAGTTCCTTGGCTTTTTCTTTGTTGTTTAAGTATCGCTCGTTGATTTCGGCTAAAAGGAAATTAGCATCATCGCCTTTTAAATCTTCTTTGTAGTTTTTAATAATGTTTTCTAACAGTGGCACTGCATTATCAAACTCTTTTTTGGCCGCAAAAATTTTGGCTTTAGTAAACAGAATATCATCAGTTAACGCATGGCCCGGGAAAGAAGCGATGATGCCTTCCAACATAGCCAACGCATCGTTGGTTTTGTTTTGATAAGTGAGCAGTTCGGCTTGTGCAAACAGTTGCATGGGGGTTTCTATAGTATCCATGCCTAAGTTATCAATAATAAAAACGGAGAGGTTGATGGCATCGTTAGAAATCAACTCTGTGGTAGAATTTTTTAATGCATCTAACTGGGTTTGTGCCCAGTCAAAATCGCCTTTGTAGTAAGAGAGCTTGGCGTTTCTGAACCGCGCTTCTTCGCCCAGTGGCGAGTCCTTTTCGTCTTTGTCAACCTGCGAGTAAGTGAGGGTGCTTTCCCACACATCGCCATCTATCAAATAAAAATCGCCCAGCGAGAGTTTAGCTTGGTTTTTGAGTTGATTATTTGTGCCGGGCATGGCAATAATTTCTTTGCATAGGTCAATAGCTCCGGCAATATCGTACAAGTAAAAGCCCAGCAAATCGGCCAGTTCTTTCATGCTTTGCGCGGTGCGAAAGTTGCGGCCATTATCGTTGATAAAACTCAAGTAATCGTTTTTTAAACCCAGCAAATCGGCTGGGGTGTAGTTGATGTTTTTGGCCACTTTTTCTTTGCGGCAGTTGAGCAACTCTGTGCGTGCCGTAAAGTACATGCTATTAGTTGTTCCTTTATTCACCACATATTCAAACCCCGCTATGGCATTGTCATAATCGCCTTCGGTTTGCGCCATGCGCGCAATGTTAATGACCCGAAAACCATTTTCGTTTTTGCGTTTATCAAGGGCTTTCATCTGCAAAAGCGCACCCTCAAAATCTTTGTTTTGTATATAAATCCAGGTGAGTAGCTCAATGTATTCTTCACCGGCTCCGGGTTTTTGAACTTTAGTGTAAAGCTGCGTTTCCATTTCGTTGAGCAACTGTACAGCAGAGCGGGATGTTTGCAACGTATTTTTAATTAACTGAATATTTTGCGGAGCTACTTCCATGTTAATCAGGTAGTATTTTACCGCATTCACTACATCGTTTTTGGCGAGATAGGCCTGCGCTAATTCAAACGAAAAGTAGGTTTCGTTTTTAATGAGCTTGCCCGCTTTTTCGTAGGTGGCTACTACATAATCGTAAATGCGGTATTGCTCGTAAGCATTGGCTACGGAGCGAATGGCCACCTCGTTGGGCTTAAGGTCTTTGAGTAATTTTTCGTATTGCTCTTTAGCTTTTACAGCATCCGGAATTAAGGAATACACATAGCCAAGCTCTACCACATAGCGCGGGTCAAACTCATTTTTTTTAATCATTTTTTTGACGGCCTTTTCGGCATCGTCAAACTTTTTGAGTTCCATAAAACAGCTTAGGAGAGGAGCGTAAAACTTGGCATCGTAGTTATTTTTCTCCCAAAGCGATTGGTATAGCTCAGCGGCCTTATCGTATTCTGCATTTTGCAAGTAACTATTAGCCAAGGCCTCATCGCGCCCGGGTTGGGCAATGGCTATGGCCGAGCACAAAAACAAAAATCCAAAAATCAATAATCGCATTGCGTGAAAATAAACAAGTTATGAAAGGAGATGTACGTAGAACGCAGATTAACAGGATTTTTAAGAGTTACGCGGATGATGAATACAGAAATGCATCCGATGGTTTAGACCGATTGCAGAAGTATTGGTTATCCGGTTATTCATCCTGACTATCTTGGTCATCTGCGTTCTACTATCCACACTACCAAAACACCTCCCACCCCTCCAAGTGCATTAGCCAAAGCATCATACCAATCAAAGTGCCGGTCGGCAGTTAGTAGCTCTTGTAAAATTTCAACGGCAAATCCATAACCGAAAGTAAGCACCAAAACTTTGTACCCCATCTGCCGGTGGAGACAAGCGAACTCTTTCTGCTTTTTCCAGCCGATGTACAACAGCACCGCTAAAACCACATATACAAAAAAATGAACAATTTTATCGGCTTGCCATAAGGTTACACTTGGCAAATCGCGGCCGGGCATGAGGCACAGCGCCAAAATAAAAGCCGCCCAGAGTATGGACGGCCAGTTATATTTCAAAAACGAATTCAAGTTAAAACAAAATTACATGCCCACATGCTTCTTGTACTGCTCGGCATCCATCAGTGCATCTAAATCAGCGGGGTTGGTAATTTCAACTTTCACCATCCAGCCGCTGCCGTAAGGGTCTTTGTTTACGCTCTCCGGTGCATTGTTGAGGTCGGCATTTTGCTCCAGCACTTTGCCGGTAATGGGCATAAACAAATCGCTAACTGTTTTTACGGCTTCTACGGTGCCAAACACTGCATCTTTAGCTACGGTGTCGCCAATGGTATTGATGTCCACATATACAATATCGCCCAGTTCTTTTTGTGCAAAATCGGTAATGCCGATAGTGCCGGTGCTGCCTTCTACGCGCACCCATTCGTGTTCTTTGCTGTACTTCAAATCTGCCGGAAAGTTCATGTGTATTTTAATTTTTTGG
Organism: Chitinophagales bacterium; assembly: GCA_016787045.1. GTDB lineage: Bacteria > Bacteroidota > Bacteroidia > Chitinophagales > LD1 > Bog-950. The sequence goes on along the minus strand of JAEUVA010000030.1, from coordinate 43,591 downwards.
TTGGGCGAATATAGAAAGTGGTTTGATTTATTTGTTCTCTAACCGCTTGGCAATTTCATCCAGCGAAATAGTAGTAAAAGTAAATTTACCATTGGGGGCGTGGTAGGGGCTTTCGCAGGCAAAGAGTTCGTCTATCAGCGTTTTCATTTCTTCGGTGCTTAGTGCTTTGCCGGGTTTAATGGCCGATGAGTAGGCCAATGATTTAGCCAAGTTTTCGCGCTTGCTCAGTTTAGTAACCGATGCATTCATTTTAAACTGCTCAATCAATTCTTCAATCATCTTTTTTTCGTTGCCACCGGCTATATCTGCCGGAAAGCCGTGTATCACAAAACTGTTTTTGCCAAATTCCTGTATATCAAAACCGAGGTTGTTGATTTCGGGTAAAATTTCTTTGAGTATTTGGGTGTCGGCCACGTTCAGTTCCAGATTTTGCGGAAAAAGCTGTGCCTGCGAATCGTGTTTTTTTCCGTTGAACATGCGCAGGTAGCGCTCATACAAAATGCGCTCGTGTGCCAGTTGCTGGTCTATCAAAATAAATCCGCTCTTGATTTGCGAAAGAATATACCTGCGGTGCAATTGTTGTGGCGGAAGTATTTCGCGGTCGCTGGCTTTGTTGCTGCTTTCAAAAGTAGAAATGGTACTCACCACCGTCCCTCGCCCATCGTCCTTCGTCCCTTGTCCCTCGTCCCTCGCCTCTCGTCCCTCGTCCTTTTTCTCTAATCCTTCAAATGCTTTCTCCCAATTTTTGGCGTTGTTTTCTTCCCGCTGGGTAATGGTGTGAAAGTTAGTTGGCGGTGCAAACTTCTTGGCATCTTTTTGCTGCACGGCATGTTGGGTAATTTCTAACCAGGTGCGCGGCTGCTGCTGAAAAGTATCGTTGCTGTTGAGGTGATGCTCTTGATTAAAATCTAACGTAGGCGATACACTGTAAGCACCCATGGCGTGCTTGATGCCTAAGTTGACAAACGTGTACACCAGTTTATCATCTTCAAACTTTATTTCATGCTTGGCAGGGTGTACGTTGATGTCAATTTTTGTTGGGTCAATGTCTAAAAACAGCACATAAAACGGAAAATTTTCTTTGGGCATCATTTGGTCGTATGCCATGCTTACCGCATGGTTCAGGTAAGGCGACTTGATGTAGCGGTTATTGACAAATATAAATTGCTCGCCACGTGTTTTTTTGCTGAATTCCGGTTTGCCGGCAAAGCCATATACATGCAGCGAATAACTTTTTTCTTCTACCGGTACTATGCGTTTATCGTATTCATCGCCAAAAAGAGCACAAATCCGCTGGCGCAGATTACCGCTCTTGAGGTGGTACATTTCATAATCGTTATGAAACAGTTGAAAACCTACTTTGGGATGAGCCAAAGCAATGCGCTGAAACTCTTCAATAATATTTTTGAGTTCAACGGAGTCGCTCTTCAAAAAATTTCTGCGGGCGGGCACATTGAAGAACAAATTTTTAATGGCTATAGAAGTGCCCTCGGGCGTTTGGCAGGGCTCTTGTTTCAGCACTTTCATGCCCTCAATTTCTATGCAAGTGCCTAACTGCTCGTGGTGCTGGCGGGTTTTTAGTTCTACTTGCGCAATGGCCGCAATGCTTGCCAGCGCCTCTCCTCTAAAACCCATGGTGCGAATGTTGAACAAATCATCAGCCGAGCGGATTTTAGAAGTAGCATGTTTTTCAAAGCACATGCGGGCATCGGTTTCGCTCATGCCGCAGCCGTTATCTATTACTTGTATGAGGGCTTTGCCGGCTTGTTTTACAAGGAGTGTGATGTGCGTACTGCCGGCATCAATGGCGTTTTCCATCAGCTCTTTTACAGCCGAAGCAGGGCGCTGAATGACCTCACCGGCTGCTATCTGGTTGGCTATGTTATCGGGCAAAAGGCGGATGATATCCATTGGGGTGGCGAACTTAGTTATTCGCTGCGGAAAGTAAAGTGCAAAGCCGGCTGAAGGAGTTGTATGATTTTGCTTTATGCCCTCACCTACTCCGCTGCGCGGAGTATCCCTCTCCACCGGGTGGAGAGGGGTGTCTCGGCTGAGCCGAGACGGGGTGAGGCAAATATTAGAAATCGATTTTTCAGTTATACCTTACCCAGCACCACCATCTTTTCCAGCGTAGGGTTCACGCTTCCGCCCTGTGGCTCTATGGTGATGGCGAAGGCCGCGGCATTTTTCACGTCCTTCATTTTGAGGAAGGTTTCGGTTTTGTTGATTACCCCCATATCTACCGGCTTGCCGTCAATAATGGCCCAAAGCTGGTACTGCTCATTACTGGCCACCGGAGGCAATCCGGCACAGTTTACGTAGGCAATGCCGTTTTCTTTATTCCAATACACGGTGGCTGTAGCAGTAGGCGATAGGGGTAAGCCCTTCATCACAATGTTGGCGTTTTTTTCATCGCTCACTACGGCCAGCACATCTTGTATGGCTTTGTTTTGTGTGGCCAGGTTGCTTACCTGATTTATCAGGTCGGCATTTTCTTTAGCCAAATCGTTATTCATGCGGTGCATGCTGCTGTACTTGCTTTGAAAATACAACGCAGTGCCGCCAAGCGTAAGCATAAGGAGTACTGCGGCTGCGGTGGCGTATTTGTAAATGCCCGGCATGCGGATAATGATGCTTTTGATGTTTTCCATATCTAAGTCAAGTTCTATACCGAACTCTAATTGTTCGGCAATTTTGGTTTTTAAATAAGGAGCCGGCTTGCGGCTTTGAGTAGTGGCTAACTGTAGTAGGGTAGTTTCTATCTGCGCTATTTCTTCGTTCACTTCGGCATTGTTAGCGCGCAGGTCTTCTATTTGCCGCTGCTCCTCGGGGGGCAGGGCTTGCAGCACGTACAGTTCTAATGTGCCCGATTCTATGATTTCCTTCGTTTTCACCGTTTAAGCAAAATGTTTTCTGAGTTTAATAATGGCTAATCTCACCCGGCTTTTTACCGTACCCAGAGGGATGCCCAGTTCCTCGGCAGTTTCGCTCTGTGTATATCCTCTAAAGTACAAGAAATCTATAATTTGTTTTTGCTCTTCATCTAAATTTTCTACCAGTTTGCCTACCCCAATGCCATCAATAAACGTATGCGAGGTAGTATTGCTTTGCTGAATAAACGCTTTATCATTCTTTAGCATCCGGTCGGCCTTTTCTTGCTTAGAGCGCAACTTATCTATAGCCACATTGCGGGCTACATTCAGCATCCAGGTATAAAGTTTGGCTTTAGCGGGGTCGTATTGGGCAATGTTGTTCCATATTTTTACAAAGGCCTCTTGCAGCACATCGTTGGCGGTTTCTTCGCTGCGCACAATATTGAAAATAACGCCATACAAAGCCGGGCTGTAGTTATCGTACAGGTACTCAAACGCCAAGCGGCTCCGGCTTTTCAGCTCAGAGTACAACTCTTCTTCACTATATTTTTTAACTGGCGGCAACGAATAATTTTTTTTAAACCATCAATAGTACAAAAACCGCAGTACCGGCTTACGGGCCGGCAGCACGATTTTTTTGTTTAACCCACACTATGGAAAAAGAACGTTTGCATACCACTTACGCAACGGATGAAAGTTTGGATCACTAAATTTATGACGCGTATTTTTTTTTGGGGGGTTCCCTCCCGATGCGCCTGCGCAAAACACCTCCGCTGCGCATCGGGAGGTCGGGCTATCCGCTCCAAGTCCTCGCTCACGCTGCACCTGCGGCTGCACTTCGCTTGCTGCGGGCTTTCCGCTACTATCCCTAACCCGCTGGCGCCAGCTATCTCTACAACACGCGGTCAGCCCACCGCTTTGTGCAGCGCCCAGCGGTCGCCTGACCGCGCACTTACGGTGAACGGTTTTATTTTAGACAAACATTAGAATCTCCACCCATATTTGCTTTTCTCCATAAATCGCTTTTCTTTTGTGCTACTCACTAAAACACCCCTATGAGCACTAATTTTACCCCCCCCGCAGGTATATATATAGCCCACCTGCATAGCAGCAACGGGCAGTGGCAAAAGAAGATAGTGAAGTATTAGGTAGGTTTTGTAAAAATGATAACCGAAACACTTGGCTTACTCATTGGCTTGTCCTCTGTTGTTGGTGAAAACACCCAACAACGGCTTGGCTTGCCTAGCGCAGTAACACCAACAGGGGCAAAAATTCAAAAACTATGAGAAAGATTCCTTTGTACGCAGTCATTCAACTTATAGCATTGCAAACTTTTGCACAAAACTGGGTGCAAGTGAGTAATGGGTTTAACGATAGAGTTAACCACCTCTACACAGACCCACTTACAAATAAGTTGTACGCCTTTGGAGAATTTACTTACACCGACACTACAAATGTGGCAGGTCGTGCAACATACGATGGTATTGGATGGGATACTTTTCCTATGCCTTTTCCTTTGTGGGACGTACAAAGGAGCTATAGGTTTGGAAATAAGCTAATATTTGGTGGTAACAGTATTTACATCTATGACGGGCAAAGTATAGCCACAATAGCTACTACAAATAGTAGTGTACTTGGATATTCGACCTTTCAGGGTGATTTAATTGCTTATGGTCATTTTGATACTATCAACAACATAGCGGCTCACAGCATAGCCCGATGGGATGGTAGTGCGTGGAGTGCTTTTGATACCACAAAATTTACACAGGGGATTGTTGCTGTTCAGGAATATCAAGGGCAATTATATATAGGTGGGAATTTTTGTAATTTAAACTGTTCGCTTAATCGTCTTGCTCGTTGGAATGGCAACGGTTGGCTTCCTGTTGGGAATGGCATACCTGGAAGCTTGGGAGTTAGTTGCTTTGCTATTTACAATGGAGATTTATATGTAGCCGGTGGATTCAAAGAGGCGTATAATGCACCTGGAAACAGCGTAGCTCGTTGGAATGGCAGTCAATGGAAAGATGCAGGAGCTGGAATGACCAGTTTAAATGCAGTAGTTTACGATTTGCAGGTTTATGATGGCCACCTGTATGCTTGTGGTCAGTTTTACGAAATGGGCGATGCTTCTATAAAGGGTATAGCCAAGTGGAATGGATTGGAGTGGTGTGGTTTAGGGCAGCAGACCACTCCTTCTTTTCACAATTTTATCATCCACTGTATGCAAGTGTATAACAACGAACTATACATAGGCGGGCCATTTAAGACCATTGATGGCGATACCGTAAATTATGTAGCCAAGTGGGTAGGCGGTAACTATGTAGATACATGTGCTGCTCTAACCGCTTTGCCAAATATAGAAACCCACTTCACCCTCACTCCCAACCCAGCCACCACCGAGCTTTCCCTACAACTAAGCGACCCATTACCCAATGCTACATTACAATTATACGCCATAGATGGCCGCACGGCAATGGAGCCAATAAAAATTACAGAACCCACTACCACCGTCAGCATTGCTCACTTGCCCGCAGGTATATATATAGCCCACCTGCATAGTAGCAACGGGCAGTGGCAAAAAAAGATAGTGAAGTATTAGATAGGTTTTTTTCCTATTGGTGGGTGTCCCACCCACCAAACCAAGCCACGCACCAACCGCACCTCCAAACGGCTCTTGCACCTTAATGGCCTTACTGTACTTAGTGGTCATTTTTTTCTACAGGCGGGTGTCTCCACCCGCCATCCAACATGCAGGCATTCACTCCGGTTGGTGAGGACACCAACAGGTAGGGAATTATAGTTGGTCGTTGATACTACCAATCTTTCTCAATTTTCACCTTCACCGCCTTTACCTGCTTTTGCTGCATTTTTTGGTTGGTCTTTTGCTCTTCGTTTTGCAGGGCCTGCATTAGTTTTTCGGCCTCTTCTTTGCTTAGCTTAGGTTGGGGTTGCTGTTTTTGTTGCTGTTCTTTTTGGTCTTGTTGCTTTGGCTCGTTTTGTTTTTGCTCCTGCTGCTTTTGTTGTTGCTGTTGGTCGTTTTTATTTTGCTGGTTTTGCTTTTGTTGCTCGCGGAGTTTTTCGTTAGCATAAGCCAGATTGTATTTGGTATTCGTATCGCCCGGTAGCATTTTTAGCGATTGCTTGTAGCAATCAATAGCTTCTTTCCATTTTTCTTGTTGCATATAGCAATTGCCAAGGTTGTGCAGGGCTTTTACTTTAACTGTAGTATCGGGATTGGTTTGTGCAGCAATACGAAATTGCGCCATGGCCGTATCGTAGCGTTTTTGTTCGTAAATGGCATTGCCCAAATTAAATTGTGCCTCGGGCATGTTGTTCTTTTTGTCCAACGCCTTTTTGTACGCGGCTTCGGCATCTGCAAACTTACCGTCTTTATATTGTTTATTTCCCTCACGGGTTTCTACCCGCTCCGGCAAATACAAAAACGGCAACTGCGCCTGAACAGGTGCGCTCATTATCATCCAACAGATTATTATGAACATTACTCTCATACAGCCGTACTTTTTTCGTTTACAAAATACTTTGAAAACCAACTGCTGCTTTTTCGCTCGCTAATCCACCATTCAATAAGTAGTAATACTAATGCTATACCAAGCATCCATTGAAACTGGTCATCAAAATCGGTAAATACCAATTCTTCAAACTGCTTGGTAGAAATGCGGCCAAGCTCTTTGAGTATGGCGGTTACTTCGTCTTTGCCACTTCCCAGCCGCAGATATTTTCCGTTGCCCTTTGTGGCAATATCGCGCAGCATTTGCTCATTCATTTTGGTGAGTACTATGTTGCCGCTTTCATCGCGTTTGTAATCATTACCCACGGGTATAGGTGCGCCATTGTCGGTGCCTACACCCAGTGTAAAAACTTTGATGCCTTCTTTTTTTGCCTGCTCTAAAGCGTCATCCACACCGCCTTCGTTATCTTCTCCATCGGTGATGATGATGAGCGCTTTGCTTTTGTTGTCTTGCTCATCGCTTTGCAAAGATTGTCGCGCCAAATCAATGGCCTCGCCAATATTGGTGCCCTGTGTAGGCACCATATTAGTATTGATAGTTTTGAGATACATTTTAGCTGCGCCATAATCTACCGTAAGCGGCATTTGCAGGTATGCCTTACCGGCAAATACCACTAAGCCCATCCGGTCGTTGTGCAGCTCGTTCAAAAAATTGCTGATAAAATTTTTGGCGCGCAGCAAGCGGTTGGGCTTCACATCTTCGCTGAGCATAGAGTTAGAAACATCCAGCGCTACTACTACATCTATGCCTTGCCGCTTCACTTTTTCTTGCTTGGTACCAATTTGCGGGTTGGCAAACCCTAATACGATAAATGTATATGCCAGTGCTACCAATACAAACTTCACAGGGTTAGCCCACCGGGCTAAACTTGGTGTAAGTTGCTGCACCAACTCCGTGCGACCAAACTTTTTCAAACTGCTTTTTCTCCACCACAGGTAATACAGGTATAAACCCGTAATGGGAACAAGCAGCGTTAAAGCCCACAAATATTCAAAATGCTCAAAGCGAAACATGATTGGTTAACCGTTGTCCGTTAATTGTTATTAGTAATCGTCTTTTATCATTCACTAATTATCAAAAACCCTTGCCCCTCGTCCCTCGCCCCTCGTCCCATTTAAGTCGCACTCCTCACCAACCCATACCGCAATAAAATTTCAACTAACAGCACCATACCTGCCAGCAAGGCAAACGCATGAAACTTATCGCTGCTGCGCTCATAGGTACTGAGTTCTATTTTTGTTTTTTCTAATTTATCTATCTGCTCATAAATCTCTTTCAGCTTAGAGTTATTGTTGGCGCGGAAATACTGCCCACCGGTTTTTTTTGCAATCTCTTTAAGCAACGGCTCATCAATCTGTACATCGGCCATGGCAAACACCAAACTGCCATCGGGGCGCATGGCTACGGGGGTTTCGGCTTGCCCATTGTTGCCCACACCAATGGTGTAAACCCGCACGTTGTATTGTAAGGCCAAATCAGCAGCTGTCATGGGGTCCACCAGCCCCTTGTTGTTTACCCCATCGGTCATCAGCACCACAACTTTGCTTTTGCTGTCGCTTTCTTTAAGTCGCTGTACTGAAGTAGCTAAGCCCATCCCTATGGCAGTGCCATCTTCCAGCAAACCATTTTTGATTTGAGTGAGTTGTTGTTTAATCACATTTCTATCTACCGTTACCGGGCACTGCGTAAAACTTTCGCCTGCAAAAACCACCAAGCCAATTCTATCATGCTGCCGGGCATCAATAAAACTCATGGCTTCTTTTTTAGCGGCCGCCAAACGGTTGGGCTTAAAATCTTTGGCGAGCATGGAAGTAGAAACATCTACAGCCATTACAATGTCTATGCCTTCGGTGGTTATTTTTTCTTCGTCATAAGATGTTTGCGGACGAGCCAAAGCAACTAAAAGTAACGAACACGCAACGAGCCGTAGCACAATAAGATTTTCTTTAATCAAACCTTTGAGCGGTGTGCGCTCGGTTTGCAAAGCTCGGGTGTCTGATACGGTAAGAGGGGCGTGGCTCTTGGTTCTGAAAAAATACCACCACACCCCGCCCAATAGCCACACTTCGGGTATCAGCCACAAGACCCATTTATGCACAAAATATATTTCACTCCAATGCGAAAACATGTTATTTTTTATCCTCTTGTTTTTGTTCTGCGGGTTTTGTCATTTCCACAAAATCGTAAGCGTTTTTGATGCATAGCATATTTGTATCGGGTGCGGGTTTCACTTTGGCAAACTTCACTAAATCGGCATTGCGCAAAATACCGAGCAGCAAATCTTTGGCAATATCATTTACATCATATTTACCTACTTGCAATGCAATTTCTTCTGTAGTGGCTTCCATAGCATTCCAGTTGTAGCGATACTCCAGATACATCCGCACAATATCTGTAAGCCGAGAGTAGTATTGCTTCACTTCATCTTTTTGCCACAATTTCTCTTCTTCTAATTTTTTGAGTTCACCACGCACCCAAACATATAGAGGTACCTTGAGCGGTGGTCGCTTGCCTTCTTCCGGCTTCTTTTTGGTGTACCATTTCCATAAGAAATAAAGTGCAATTAATAGGGCTAATAACACAGCTCCGGCCGCATACCAATACACAAACTCTTTCCACACGTAAGGTACATCCAGTATGGTGTTGATGGGCTTAATGGCTTGGGTAGTATCTACCGGTACGGTTGATACATACAGCGGTAAATAATTGGTAATAGCCGTGTCGTTTTTGCGACCATCGTTTAGCGTAACCATAAATGGCCCTACTTGAAAAACTCCGGAGTCGTAGGCAGATACAACAAAGCGCTGGTGATAAACTGCCAGGTTTGGGTAAGTGTCAATTTTTTCGGGCAATGTGCGCACTAATTCTACCTGCTGACCAAGCTCAACTATTTGATATTTTTTTTCAGCGCCTTTAAACTTAGGCACTTTAAATTCTACATGAGCAGTTACCCAATCACCAATCTCAATTTGATTGGTATCAATACTTAGCGATGCAGAAAACTTTTGAGCAAAAGCGGATTGCAGCATCCCAAAAACTATCCAAAGCAAAAAGATGATTTTGCGTGTTTTCATCTCTTGCCCTCCCGCTTTTTAAACATGTTCATTAATCCTATCACGTAGTTATCTTCTGTTTTGATGCTCTCTAACTGCGCACCGCTTTTGCCAAATACATTTTTTACTGTTTTAATGTTTTCGGCAAATCGCTTTTCGTAATTTAAGCGCACTTGCTTATCAGAAGTATTCATCCAAAATTCGCGTCCGGTTTCTGCATCACTCACCAGCATCATACCGCAGTCGGGCATTTTGGCTTCGCGTTCATCGTAAATGTGTAACCCTATCAAATCATGCTTGCCCGAAACTATTGTGAGTGCTTTTTTCAATTCTTCGGGTTTAGCATCGCTCATAAAATCAGAAATCAAAAAGGTGATGCACTTCTTTTTGACCATGTTGTTGAAGTAGCGCAGTGTGTCAACAATGTTTGTTTTTCCGCTTTGCGGAGTAAAGTCATATATCTCTGATATGATGCGCAGGATATGGCTCTTGCCTTTTTTTGGTGGAATGAATTTTTCTATCACATCGCTAAAAAAGATAACGCCTACTTTATCATTATTGGTAATAGCCGAAAAAGCCAGCACCGCACTTATCTCGGCTATGATATGGTTCTTGAAATCGGTTTGTGTGCCAAAAAAACTGCTGCGGCTCACATCAATTAAAAGCATCACAGTGAGTTCGCGCTCTTCTTCAAATACTTTGATAAAGGGCTTATTGTTTCTCGCGGTTACATTCCAGTCAATCATCCGCACATCATCGCCAAACTGATATTCACGTACCTCGCTAAACGATATACCTCTACCCTTAAACGCAGAATGATAACTTCCCGAAAAAACCTGGTTGGTGAGTTTTCGGGTTTTGATTTCTATTCTGCGCAACTTTTTGCGCTTCTCATCATTACTGAGTTGCGTGTTGCGAGTTGTGTGTTGTGAGAAAAATGCAGCCACGGTAATTTACTTTAGGTCAGATTTGTCTAAACACCCAATGAAACCATGTAGTAGCTTTCTACAATCAATGAGTAGATTTAGTATGTTCTCTAACTCGCTTGCGGATATGAATCCCAAATCGTGTGCTAAGTATAACTCTGTCTCTAATTCGTATTGTGAACCACGAGCTATATATTGAAATTGTATGGTCTCTTTTTTGTATTGTCTGCCACATCCTTCGGCAATGTTAGAAGGTATAGAAACTGCTGCTCTGTGCATTTGGGAGGTTAATCCGTACAATTCTTCTCTCGGAAATTTCGCAGATAGTTTGTACACTTCACAAACCAGCACTCTAGCTTTTTTCCAAACCTCTAACTGCGTATAAGCCGTATAATTTGACATAAGTTCTAATCGTATTTTGTATTTCTGACAACTGGCAACTAACAACCCACAACTCATTCCTACTATGGCACTTCCACCGCATTCAATATCTCGCTAATCACCATTTCAGTGTTCATGTTTTCGGCTTCTGCTTCGTAGGTGAGCCCTATGCGATGGCGGAGTACATCATAGCAAACAGCCCGCACATCTTCGGGTATTACATATCCTCTGCGCTTGATAAATGCATACGCCTTGGCAGCTATAGCCAAGTTGATACTGGCGCGCGGTGAACCGCCATAACTGATAAATGATTTTAATTTGTTGAGTTTGTAATCTTCGGGTTTACGGGTGGCAAATACAATGTCTAAGATGTATCGCTCAATTTTTTCATCCATATAAACTTCACGTACGGTGTTGCGCGCGCGGATGATGTCTTCGGCTTTTACTACCTGGTTTATGGCTTTTGCCGATTGCTCCATGCTTTGGCGAATGATGAGCTGCTCTTCTTCTTTTTTAGGATAGGTAATCACCACTTTGAGCATAAAGCGATCTACCTGCGCCTCCGGAAGCGGGTAAGTACCCTCTTGCTCAATAGGGTTTTGTGTAGCGAGAACTAAAAATGGCTCTTCTAACTTAAAGGTGTTTTCACCAATCGTTACTTGCCGCTCCTGCATGGCTTCCAGCAGTGCCGCTTGTACTTTGGCGGGGGCACGGTTTATCTCATCGGCCAAAATAAAGTTGGCAAACACGGGCCCTTTTTTTACCTGAAAGTTGTTTTCCTTTTGGTTGTAAATCATGGTGCCTATCAAATCGGCAGGCAATAGGTCTGGTGTGAATTGTATGCGCGAAAACTTGGCATGTATGGCCGAGGCCAGCGATTTTATGGCTAAGGTTTTTGCTAAGCCCGGCACGCCTTCCAGCAATATGTGGCCGTTAGATAGCAGCGCCAGCATCAGCCGCTCAACCATATATTTTTGGCCTACTATGGCTTTGCCTATTTCTAAATTCAATACATCAACAAAGGCGCTTTCGCGGCTTATTTTTTCGTTGAGCGCAGCAATGTCAACCGTGGCGGTATTTTCCATACATCAAGTTTTTTGTGAAGGTGGGCAAATGTAGAAGCCGGCAAGATGCTTAAAATTCAAAATTTGTTAAGTGAAGTTTATTAGGTCAATTACAAAAGAGTTTGATTTGGCATGTAATGCAACAATCCATAATAATAGCAAAAGCACACTTCAGAAATTGTAACAATTTCTGAAGTGTGCTTTCTGTTTTCAAAAGGCAAATTCAGCAACTTGTCTGTAAGTTGTGTTCTAAAAGTTTAACACTACTTCACCCTCAAAACCAACTCTCCATCAAACGCATCTGCCACTATGGTCTGGCCTTTTTGCGCCTCACCGGCCAAGAGCAGTTTAGAGAGTTTGTTTACCAGTTCTTTTTGAATAGTGCGCTTGAGTGGCCGAGCACCGTATTGTGGGTCAAAGCCCTCTTCGGCCAACCAATTTAAGGCCTCGGTAGTTACCTCTAATTGTATTTCTTTTTGCTGTAATAAGTGGCGGAGATTACCTAACTGTAATTCCACAATATCGTGTATTTGCTTGCGCATGAGCGGGTGAAACATCACTACCTCATCAATCCTGTTTAAAAACTCAGGACGCACGGTTTGTTTGAGCCGCTCCATCACTTCTATTTTGGCCGTTTCGCTGGCGCTCAGCAGATTTTCATCGCTTATATTTTCAAATGCTCGTTGTATAATGTCTGAGCCGATGTTGCTGGTCATAATAATCAGCGTGTTTTTGAAATTGACTGTGCGGCCTTTGTTGTCAGTCAGGCGGCCATCGTCCAGCACCTGTAGCAAAATGTTGAATACATCGGGGTGCGCTTTTTCAATTTCATCAAAAAGAATGACGGTGTACGGATGCCTGCGCACGGCCTCGGTCAACTGCCCGCCTTCATCATAGCCCACATATCCGGGAGGGGAGCCCACCAAGCGGCTCACGGCATGTTTTTCCTGATACTCGCTCATGTCTATACGCACCATAGCGGTTTCATCGTTAAACAGCACTTCACTTAGCGCTTTACTCAATTCTGTTTTTCCTACACCGGTGGTGCCTAAGAACAAGAACGAACCAATCGGTTTGCGCTCATCTTGCAAGCCCGCGCGGCTTCTCCGTATGGCATCGGCTACTACTTCTATGGCTTCGTCTTGCCCTTTTACGCGCTCGCGAAGTTTATCTTCTAAATGCAGTAGTTTTTCTTTTTCGCCTTCCAGCATTTTGGTTACGGGTATGCCGGTCCATCTGCTCACAATAGCTGCAATATCATCGGCATTCACTTCTTCTTGCAGCATTCGTTTATCACTGCTGATAGTGTTTAGTTCCTCTTCCAGTTTTTTGATGTTGCCTTCCTCTTCCTTAATTTTTCCATAGCGGATTTCGGCCACCTTGCCGTAGTCGCCCTCGCGCTCATAGCGCTCGGCATCTAACTTGAGTTGCTCAATACTTTTTTTCGCAGCGCTGATTTTGTCCACTATTTCTTTTTCGCGCTGCCATTTGGCCTTGAACTCACCGCGTTGCTCTTTGAGGTTAGCCAGTTCAGCATTCAACTCGCTCATTTTTTTCTCATCGTTTTCGCGTTTAATAGCTTCCAGTTCTATCTCAAGTTGCATAATTCTGCGCTCAATCTCGTCTAACTCTTCGGGGAGCGAATCCATTTCTAAGCGCAACTTGGCGGCTGCCTCATCTACTAAGTCAATGGCTTTGTCGGGCAAAAAACGCTCACTAATGTAGCGGTCGCTTAGCGTAACGGCAGCTATAATCGCATCATCTTTTATCCGCACTTTGTGGTGATTTTCGTAGCGCTCTTTTAATCCGCGCAGAATAGAAATGGCATCTTCTATGCCCGGCTCTTCAATCATTACTTTTTGAAACCTGCGCTCCAGCGCTTTATCTTTTTCAAAATATTTTTGGTACTCATTTAGTGTAGTGGCGCCAATGGCACGCAACTCACCACGAGCCAGCTCGGGTTTTATGATGTTGGCGGCATCCATAGCACCTTCGGTGGCACCGGCACCCACCAGTGTATGTATTTCATCAATAAAAAGGATAATGCGTCCGGCACTTTCTTTCACTTCTTTTACCACTGCTTTTAATCGCTCTTCAAAGTCTCCACGATATTTTGCACCGGCCATTAGCGCACCCATGTCCAGCGCATAAATGGTTTTGTTTTTCAGGTTTTCGGGCACATCGCCTTTTACCATCCGGTGAGCAATGCCTTCGGCAATGGCTGTTTTACCTACCCCCGGCTCACCAACCAAAAGCGGATTGTTTTTGGTTTTGCGCGAGAGGATGTGCATCACTCTGCGGATTTCTTCATCGCGACCTATAACAGGGTCTAACTTACCGGCTTTGGCTTGTGCGTTAAGATTAATAGCATATTTGTCTAATGCGTTGTAAGTGGCATCGGCATTTTGCTCAGTTACTTTGTTACCTCTGCGTAGCTCTAATATAGCGGTGCGTAGTTTTTTCTCCTCCAGCTTTTGCTCTTTAAGGAGTTTTGAGGTGTCGTCACCAATAGTAAGCAGTGAAAGCAACAGTACATCGTTGCCGATGTAGCTGTCCTGAAAGTCCTTCATCAGTTTATTGGCTTGTAAAATAAGTTTGCCAAAAGCAGGAGATGGAGCTAGATCTGCACTTTGCCCGCTTACTTTGGGCAGGGTTTTCATTTTTTCTTCTACCCGCCCCAGCAAGATGTTTTTGTTCACTCCGCTTTTTTCTAAAAGAAAAGGCAGTGCATCTTCATCGGTATCCAACATTCCTTTTAAAAGGTGTATGGTGTCTAACTGCGGATGCGAGTTATTGAAGGCCTCTTGTTGCGCATTGCTCAGCGCTTCAAGTGCCTTGGTGGTAAAATTGTTAGCGTTCATGGTCAATTTGGTTTGGCTGTGTTGGCTCAAAACACTCTCCAATTGTTGAATTCATACATTTTGTCAGAAAAACATGTGGCGTTGCTGACTGATTGTCAAAAAGCCACAAAAACAGTAAGAAATAATGTCTATTGGGTTTCTTATTGAATTTCAGACACTTGAAAAACGTTAATTGTGGATTTGTTAGCGAAATTTTCACGACAAAGTTTGGAAGTGAACCAATTTCATCTATACATTTGCCCGCATCATTTGTTAACCAAAAAACAAACACAAAATGAAAAAACTGTTTTACATCGCCATGGTGGGCATCGTACTAGCGAGCTGCTCTACCGGCAACAACTGGATGAGTGTAGCCAACACTCAACTTAACTTAACTCGTGAAAACTTAGACATTTCTAAGCCAATCACTGCAGAAGTTAAGCAAACTTTGGTTTTCGGTATTGATTTCAAACGTCTTTTCAAAGCTGACTGGGGTACTTTCTACTATGAGCCAGGTCCATTTGCCGTAAGCAGCGGTGGTTTCAGCTTGAGCGGTATTCCAATTTTGGGTTCACTGCTTGGCGGTGGCGGTGGCGCTTCTGCAAAAGTACAAGGTTACGCTATTGCTAAGCTGATGGCTGATAACCCGGGATACGACTGTGTTATTTACCCTAAGTACACTCAGAAAACCAAAAACATTATCGGTATTATCGTTAAGACTACCGGTAAAATTGAAGCTCGCTTAGGCAAAATCAAATAAGCCAAACGAGATTAGTTTTTCAAGAAACGCTCCGCTTTTGCGGGGCGTTTTTTTTGTGTACAAGTGGCTTAAAATATTTCTGCCAGCATGCACCGCACACTGCCACCGCCTAAGGTTTCTATGATAGGAATCTCGCAGTGTAAAATCTCGCAGTGTTTTTCTATCTCACTAATTTGAGCAGCCATAAGCGATTGAAATGCGGTGGTGCTCATCAATAAAAAATCTTTTCCTGTTAGATTTTTTACCACTAGCATGTTGCCTGCAAATTGCTGCATTTGAGTTAAGGTAAGCTCAACTACTGCTCGGTTACTTGAGCGTAGTTTCAATTCTACTTCATCTCTATTTATAGTAATGGCATCTAAACACACCACGGCTAAGTTATCCGCTACATTCATCACCACATTGGTGTGGTACACTTCTTTGCCCAACATATCTGCGGATGAAAAAGCAACAAATTGGTAACCAAGAAGGGAGCAAACCTCACGAGCTAATTGCTCATTGGTACGCGCAGAAAGTGACGCAAAACCGATTTTATGTAAGTGATCAAACACCAAGCTACCGGTACCCTCTACAAATTTGTTCTGTTGCTCGTAGTGAGTAAGGTCAATTGTTTTTTTAACGGAAAAAACCTGACTAATTTTAGCAATAGCTTCTCTGGTGCGCTCTGCTCTGCGGTTAGCGGGTTGCATGGGGTAGATGATTAGCGAACTATCAGCATGAGTACTAAACCAGTTATTTGGGAATATGGCATCGGGTCTGGCCGGTGGCGAAGTATCTTGATGCACAGTTACCCGAATGTCGTTATGTTGAAGCAGGCGAACCAGGGCATCAAACTCTTCTAATGCTTTTTGATGAATTACTTCTAACGGAGCATTCAAGTTTGTTTGAAACGCATTGCTCTCCGCAGTTTGAGTATTATAGCCAAATGCAGCCGGGCGAACCATAAATAGGTGAGAGGCGGCCATATTACAATTTAGTGTACAAATTAAATTGCGAACCAGAGTAAAGGTGAAGCATAGAGGGGTTTGAATCTTCGCGAGCGGGTGTCAGATACCAATTGGTGCTGCAAGGTTTATCCGGAAAGCACAACACCTTTTTATGATAGCGATACAAGTATGCTCTAAAGTGCCACCGCTCGCTTAATCCCCAGTTGGTATTGAGGTGCGGGGTTTTACAAATTTGAGCCACTTCTTTGGCATCGGTGATCAAATCTAAATCGCGCATGATTTTATCTTTATTACCGATACATAGAATCAACGAAATGCAAATGACACCGCCACATACAACCATACTTACTTTAGTTGCATAAAGTGGCAAGCGGTGTAGTATTTCGTCAAAAGTTTGGGCGCTGAGCAAGGCAAATCCCATAGCAAAAAAAGGCATGGCCGGCAAGAAGTAAAAAGCACTTTGCTTGTGGCTAATGATAAGTGGTAAAGAGCCACACAGTCCCAATAATATCATTGGCAAAGCTAAAGGATATGCAGCAGGTTTTTCTTTGCGCAACCAAACGCTCAATGCCCATAAAAGCACCATGGGCAAAGTGTAGAGTAACAGCTTACCCCAAATAGAAAATCGCAGCAATATGTTTTCTTCATTTTTGTAAAATGAACCGCTCAGTTGCTCGCGGTAATAGTTGCTGAGCATGGCAGTAAAATCAGCATTGGCTAATTGTAAGCAAATGGCCGTTACAACAACTGCGGCAATCATTACAAAGGTATAGAGCACCGCTTTTTTTTTGTTGCTCAACAATAAAATTGGCGCAGCTAAAACA
Organism: Chitinophagales bacterium; assembly: GCA_016787045.1. Taxonomy (GTDB): domain Bacteria; phylum Bacteroidota; class Bacteroidia; order Chitinophagales; family LD1; genus Bog-950. The sequence continues at coordinate 26,393 of JAEUVA010000030.1, read as the reverse complement.
AACAAACCCACGGGGCCTTTGCTCAGCAACGCAGCCATCAGCAGCAAGCCCGAAAACAGAGCAGATATCCAGCAGCCGTTTTTATTGGCCTCATACCGCAGCATCCAAACTACTGAGGAAGTAGTAAAAATACACATGGTGTTTTCCAGCAAATTGTTGCTGTAGCACCATACCACAAGAGGAGAGGAGATGAAAAATAAAACCGGCAACGCACTACTCGCTAACTCACTTTTTGTTTGGAGCTGTTTCCAGATTTGAGTAATCAGCAATAACTGAATTAAAAGGCAAAGCAATGAATACACGCGCTCCATATAATGTGCAGCACCAAACCCTTTGAAAAAGAATCCTTGCAGTTGAAATGCAAGTGGAGGATGGCCGGTATAGTTATTGTTGGGAAAGTTGTAGTCTTTGAGGTGATAAAAACTCCCAACGCCATTGGCAAGATTTTCGGCAACTACGGCATTGATTACGCCATCCATAAACATGCCTTTAGTAAGCAGGTTAGGCAGCCAAATGAGCGCTACAGCCCCAACACAAATGCCCCACAAAACTTTATTAGCCGACATGAATGGTTGAACAAATTTTAAAATGCAATGCCACTGCTCATTTCATAATACTGCGCCACAAACAAATGCGATTTTAAATTGCTGCCAATAAAAAAGCGGGTTGTTTTTTTCTTTCCTACAGCAGCAAAGTAATAGTTAGCGCCAATCTTGGTATAAACCGGCAAATCTTTTCGCGGATTAAATACATAAGCGCCTGCTACAAAAAAGATTCCAATCTTACCCACCATAATTTCATCGCCTACAAACACACCTGCTTGTAATGAGTAAGCACCACGGCTGTATTTTGAATCGTTGCCGTAGTACCCAATAAAATCATAAGCTGCTTGGTTAAAATCTAAGGTTACGCCACCCAAAACTTTGTTTGTAATACTGGTATAGTAAGCGTAGTTGGCCGTGAAACCATAAATAGGAAACTTAGGCCCACCGTATGGTCGCTGTTCCTGAAAGGAGGTGCTGAATTTCAACATCACTTCGTGGCGCTTAATGGGCTTGGGTATTTTGTTGCGGTTGTAGCTCCAGCGGTTATCGGTTTTTAGAAAGTAGCGCATCCCAAAGTTTATGCCCGGCACGTTTACTCCAAGGTTGGGCATCTGTACAGCAGAGTTAGAGTAATGCGTAAACGATACTCCAATATTAATTTGTACTTGCGGGTGAGGTTTCATATCTAAACCCAGTTTTACCTGTGCACACGAATTGAGCGTAGAACCAATGGCAGAGTTTTCTGGATTATTTACAATATTAAAATGCCTGGGTACAATGGCTATACCCGACCCGGCACGCACATAAAAATCTGCCCAACGGCTGCGAACTATCCAAAATTTAGCTACCCCCATCAGCAAGTAGGCATTGCCAAAGTGCTCGTTGTTACCATGCCTGAAAAACAAAAACGCAGCACCTAATTCCGGATAATGCAATTTGCGTTGCCAGGCGTGTTCGCCCAAGGTTTGTTTGTACATTGAAACCTCAAAGCCATGTGTAAACTCTGTAGGACTCGGGCGAAACTTGATGTTGTGTTTTAATATGCGGCCAAATACATACTCTGCCTGAATACTTACTTTACCAATTTTCCCAAAACGGGCATCGGGCATACCGGTGGCCGTTTGTACGGTTGTAAGTAAAAGAAACATCAAATTTTTCACCATCCGAATATAGCATAGCGAACTTCTTATTTTTAACCGCAAAAACAACATGGGCCGTAAACGCGAGTGGCTAAAATCAGGAGCCGGAAAAATTGTGTCGTACTTTTTGCAAGGTATGTTACTCATAGCTCCGGTGTTTGTTACTATATATGCTATTTTTTACATATTCAATTCCATTGATTCAACCATAGAGAAAGTTTTCCGCGCCATTTTTCACTTCTATTACCCTGGTGTAGGCATTCTGGTCATGTTTTTCCTCATCGCATTTATCGGCTTTATAGGTACACTAGTAGTTGTACAGCCGCTGTTGCATTTGTTAGATGTGGCTATGGAAAAAACACCGTTGGTTAAAGACATCTACTCTACGCTCAAAGATTTTTTTGGAGCGTTTATCAGCAACAAAAAAAAGTTTGATAAGCCCGTGATGTTTGAAGAAGGAAAGAACACCGGGGTGTATCGGCTGGGGTTTATTACACAAGAAGATTTGAGTGAATTAAATATTAAAGATAAAGTAGCTGTGTATGCGCCATGGTCTTACAATTTATCGGGCACCTTATTTTTAGTGAACCGCGATCAAGTGCAACCACTTACCGATGTAGGCGCTGGTGATGTAATGAAGTTTGTGGTGAGTGGAGGGGTAACAGAAATTGATGAATAAAATTAATGTTATGTTTAGAGTAGATTGGATGAAATTAATTTTTGTGTTTGCCTTTGGGATGTTGATGATTACCCAAGTTCACGCCTGGGGCTTTTGGGGGCATAAGCGCATCAACCGCATAGCGGTTTTTTTGCTGCCACCCGAAATGATTTCGTTCTATAAACAAAATATTGAATTCATTACCGAGCATGCCGTGGATCCGGATAAGCGCAGATACGCCAGCCCTGACGAAGCGCCTCGCCATTACATTGACTTAGACCATTACTGCACCTATCCATGCGATGATTTTCCGCATCGCTGGGATGATGCCGTAAAGAAATACACCGAAGATACGCTCAAGGCCTACGGCACCGTGCCGTGGCGAATACAACAAATGATGTATTGGCTGACCGATGCTTTTAAGATGAAAGACAAAAACAAGATTTTGCGACTCAGTGCCGATATTGGTCACTATATAGGCGATGCTAATGTACCGCTACACACTACAGAAAATTACAATGGGTTAATGACCGGTCAGGCCGGTATTCACGCTTTTTGGGAGTCGCGAATCCCAGAGTTGTTTGGCGAAGATTATGATTATTTCATCGGCCATGCCGAAATGATAGATAAACCTTTAGATAGAATTTGGAAAACGGTGTTAGAGAGCCACCGTGCCTTAGATACCGTTTTTGGTTTTGAAAAACACTTGAGCCAAACTTTTCCATCAGACCAAAAGTTTGCTTACGAGCAACGGGCGCAGACAACCGTAAAGACCCAAAGCGAGGCCTACACTAAGGCCTACAGCAAAATGATGGATGGCATGGTGGAGCGCAGAATGCGCAGCAGCATCAAAATGGTAGCCGATGTGTGGTACACCTGCTGGCTCAATGCCGGCTCACCCGACCTTAGCCGTTTGCAAGACATTCCGCTGAGTGCCGAAGAGCAACAACAACTGGAAGCAGAAGAGAAACTTTGGCGCGATAAAAAGCAACCCATGCATGGGCACCAGCATCCGGAAACAGGAGCAGAATAGATTAAAATTTTTTCAACCGTAATTCTTCAACAGCTAATCGGGCGTATTTTGTGGTGGCGCTATCGGCTAATTGTTGCCATACTTTTTTGGCTTCACTCTTTTTGTTTAGTTGATATAAAGCAGATGCTTTAAAGTACAGCATAGCTTCCCGATTAAATGCCGTGGTGCTAGTGCTGTTGCTCAATAAACGCACCGTCTCGGCATATTGCTTATTTCTATACAACGCGTAACCATAGTGCATTTGCCAATAGCCATCATTTTTTTTCTGTAAATCGCAATGGGGTTCATCTATCACATCTAAAAACTGTACCGCTGCGGAGTAGTTTTTAACCATACTGTGAAACACACCAAACATGGCGCTTGCCACACAACTGTCTTTCCAAAACGTGATGCCGTGTTGATGAATCAGTACCTTATAGTAGTTCGGTATTTGCGCATCGTAAATCAAATTTTTGTAAGCATTGAAAGATTTTGAAACCGAATAATCTAATATCCTGTTCGCCACAAAGTGTTCCATAAAATAAGCGTTGCTATCAGTAGTAGTTACAAAACTTTGCAAAGCAGTTACACTTCCCGAGTCAGCAAACAAGCGAAGCGCTGAGTAATAAAATCCCATTGCCCGTCCGTAGCGGTTAGAGTAATCGGTCAGGGTTTTTTGTGCCGCATCGTAGTAGCCGAGCGATGAATAATTGAAGCCGGCATTTAAATAGCTGGTTTCATCTACATCTGCAAAACGGAATGTGCTGTCTAACCACTGCAAGCATTCGCGGTGCCGGCCATGGTAAAAATACTCTGAGGCCATATCGCAACGAATGCCCGCATTTTGCGGAAACAGCAGGGCAATGTATTGGTATATATCCATACCCTCATCAAACTTGCCCCGCTCCCGAAACTTACGGGCATATTCGCCCATTCTAAAAACCTGCTCACCATCATCGCGCTCTGCTTTTTCGAGCTGTACAATTAATGCTTTACACTTTTCTTTCTCCAAAGCCATGGCATAGAGCGTACAAAGCCCTTTGATAATATCAACCCGCGTGCTGTCTAACTGCAAACATTTCAGCCAATACTTTTCGGTTAGCTCTACACAGATAGAAGAGGGTACATACACCGGCTCCGGTGCGGTTTGTTTGAAAACAGTGCTGTGGTTTTCATCAAAAATCAATACGTGCTTTTTTAGCTCTGCATCGGCATTGAGCACGGCATTGCCTTTCATCATCAGCGCATCTACATCGTTCGGATTTTTTTGCAAGGCAGAATCTAAGTAGCGGTGCGCTTCCGCAAACTTTTTTTCTGCAATAAGTTTTGTAGCGTATTCAATCAAATTGACTTGTGCTACAGCACAGCCGCTCAACAACAACCAACATCCTGCTACGAATTCTTTCATCGTCCAAAAATTGAAAAATTATTTTAGCGCACGAGCATGAGCCAAAAAATTAAACCTTCTTTAAGTAAAGGCACCCGCGATTTTTTACCTCGTGAGGTAGCCAAGCGCAATTATATTTTTGAAACCATTAAAGCCGTGTTTCGCAAGTATGGTTTCGAGCAAATAGAAACACCCGCCATAGAGCGCTTAGAAACCCTCACCGGCAAGTATGGCGATGAAGGCGATAAGTTGCTTTTTAAGATATTGAATAGTGGCGATTACCTCAAAGATGTACCGGACGAAGTTCTGACAACCCACAACTCGCAACTGGCAACCAAACACATTGCCGAAAAAGGCCTTCGCTACGATCTTACTGTGCCATTAGCGCGCTATGTAGTACAGCACAAAAGCGAAATTACATTCCCTTTCAAGCGCTTTCACATAGGGCCAGTGTGGCGTGCCGACCGCCCGCAAAAAGGCCGCTACCAAGAGTTTTACCAATGCGATGCCGATGTGATTGGGAGTACATCACTTTGGAATGAAGTAGAGTTGACGCAGATATTTTTGGAAGTATATAAAGCACTCAAAATTCCTGTTACCATCTTGGTTAACCACCGGCTTTACTTGCAGCGGATTGGCGATTTTGTAAAACAGGGTGCCATAACAGCCGAGATAATAGCAGCGTTTGACAAATGCGACAAAATTGGTATAGATGGTGTACTGAATGAACTAAGCAAATACGGCCTTTCTCAAGAGGAGCTAAACCTGTTGAGAAATGTATTGTCTGGAACAATTAACTATTTGAACATAGAGATTCAGGAATCCGAAGAGGGTAAAAAAGCGCATAATGATTTGAGTAAGTTTTTTGGTCAATTCACAAACGAAAGTGCGGTTATTTTTTATCCAGCATTGGCCCGCGGCCTCGATTACTACACCGGTATCATCTGGGAAGTAGTATGCAATGGTGTTCAAATGGGTTCAATTGCCTCCGGTGGCCGCTATGATAACCTCACCGAAATGTTTGGCGGGCAAAATCTGAGTGGGGTAGGCATTAGTTTTGGTATAGAAAGGATTTATGATGTAATGGAAGAGCTGAATTTGTTTCCCGATACTATTTCGCAAGGTGTAAAAATTCTTTTTGTGCCTCGTGAACCGGCCGTAGAAGAATTTACCTATACGCAAGTGCAAACCCTGCGCGATGCGGGCATTGGTGCCGAAATCTTTTTGGGCAACGTTAAAAAGCAAAAGCAGTTTGATTACGCTACAGCCAAGGGCATTTTGTACATTGCTGAAATAGGGCAAGACGAAGTGGCATCTGGTGTTTTTAGAGTGAAAAACATAAGCACCCGCGAAGAAATCCGCCAAAATATAGACGAGCTACTGCACTTGTTCATTTCTCAGCAATAGGGCTTCACCGGGTTTTCTTGATGTGGTTCTCCGTACGGCACATCCGGTACTTGATAGGAGTTGTTTCTCTCTAACAGCCCCACAGTTATTATGATTTCATTAATAACATAGCCATAAAATTGCACGGCTCAAACCTTCTTTTACATTTACAGTTGAATTAATCCACTTTACATGGTAAAATTTTACCCCCTCCTGCACAGTTTCGTTTTTTGGCTGCTGTTTTTCCCAATGGTTTTATTGGCTCAAAACAACAGAAACCCCTTTCAGCAAGTCATAGATTTTGCGAATCTCAACACCGCTCAACTCAAAACGGAGTTTCCTGCTTTAGGAAAAATTATCAGCCGAAACGACTACACCATTGATGACATTAACCGCTGGATAGCAACCTCAACTAAAGAGTGGGCCGGCTTTACACAAAAGCCCGAAGTGAGTAAGTTAAACATTGCTTGGGCTACCCTCGGCATACAGCCACCGGCTGAGAAACCACAGTTTACACATTCTTTTTATTTGTGGTATAAATCATCGGGCATTACCGAAGAAAAGCGGAAGCAACTTTTTCCGCATTTCCCGCTGCCAAACCTCAACAATGATTTAGAGAAAGAAGAGCAGGTGTATGAAAGCAAAGTAGCTACTTGGCAGCGCTTGTACCCCGAGGAGTATGAGCGGTTTTTAAACACTCCGGAGCTTACTGCGCTCAATCCATATTACACCGGGTACTACAAACTGCCCTACATCCCCCGCTTTATTGGTGCCGAAATCGGGTTTGAAAAACCACAAAAACAAAACACCGGTTATGAGGTAATGGATGAATACAATTACCAACTCAAATGGCGCAACTGGTTGTTTGTTTTTGAACCCGAAAAATTCAACAAACAATACGGAAAGGATTACAAATTTCCCGACACGTTTGATGCCAAAGCATACCGCGAAGGCACTATCAAAATACTTACCGACAAGAAAAACGGAGTAAGTACCAATCAACACTAAAATCATTTGCACTTAACATACCCCGGAGTTCAACATGAAACCACAAACTACATATCACAAACTTCTAACGCTCTTTGCGTTTATTTTTTGTACCCTATACACCTATGCCCAAACCTACAACGATGGCGCCATGAACATCCAAATGATGGTGGGCTACAGTTGGGTAGAAAGCGTAGATGATCCTATTCTCGGAGAGTTAAATGCCAACGAGTTTCGTTTTCGTTGGTGGGGCGATGGAAACGGACTGAGCATTGGTTGGCAAGGTGGCACCACCATAGGTGCCAATTCTAACAATGCCGGATGGGTAACCGGACAAGATGTACTTTTGTTTAATAACACCTGGGGAACCCCGGGTGCTACCCCGCAAAACGTACCACAGTTTGTGGCGCTGCGTGGCGAGGGCTGGGAAGACGATTGTTTTGATTGCTACCGCAGTACAGGCACCTTTACCTGGGAGTGCGACCAGTGCAGCAGTTTTATATACGATGGAGGTTGCGGATGCAGCACAAATATTCTCTGCGGTTGTAGTTCAGAAGACCAACATTGTGGCCCTGCCACCATTAGCAGCAATATCAACTATCGTGCCGTTGCTCCCTGCTTGGGTCTATTCTCACCATCCTCACCCGGTAGTGCGTTTATTGGCGATTTTTTTAGCAACGTATGCGGTAGCGATGACATAGGTGCTGAAGTGATTGTGCGCTGGACTCCGCCAATTCCAGCACCCATTACTACTACTAATAACGTGTTGTGTCAGGCAGGGTTGGTAACCCTGCAAACCTCAGGCGCGGTTTTTGGAGGCGATTATCGTTGGTATAACCACTCCACAAATCTTGTAGTAGGTACCGGCTCACAGATTACGCCTTTCGTGGGTACAACCACCACTTATCGGGTACATACTTTCAATGGTTCTTGCGAGAGTTTGAGCTACCGCTTAATTACCGTTACGGTAGGCCAGCCAACTATCAACAACGTTACGGCTATTAACCCCACATGCTTTGGCGGCACCAACGGGTCCATCAGCATTAACGCTACCGGTGGTACAGCGCCATTGCAATACTCTATAAATGCCGGTGGCACTTTTCAACCTTCCAATACCTTTAACGGTTTGGCGGCAGGTTTTTACAATGTGGTGGTTAGAGATGCCAACAACTGTTCAGTTATCTATTCCGGTAATTCGGTGGTGCTAAGCCAGCCGCAGCCGGTAAGTGTGTTCATCAACAAAGTAGATGCTATTTGTAGCGGCAGCAGCACCGGACGCATAGATATTTTTGCCGGTGGTGGCAGCGGCTCGTTGCAGTTTTCAGTTAACGGGGGTAGTACTTATTCGCCTTCCAATATTTTCCAAAACCTACCTGCCGGCAGCTACAATGTGGTGGTAAAAGATGGAAATAACTGTACCTACCCATTCCCCGGCAATCCGGTGGTGATAACACAGCCCACTCCGGTTAGTGCAACTACTACCGTTAGCAATGCCAGTTGTGCCGGCAACGGCAATGGCAGCATTACAGTTAATGCCACGGGCGGTACATCACCCTACCAGTACTCACTAAACAACGGGCCGTTTTTTCCCAACGCCACTTTCCCGGGTTTAATAGCCGGCAGCTACACTATTTTAGTGAAAGACAACAATGGCTGCCAGGTTTCTACTAACGCTACCCTGACCAATAGTTACACGCTTACCGCTCAGGTACAAAACCAAACCGATGTGAGTTGCTCTGGCGGTGCCGATGGCAGTGTTACGCTTACGCAAACCGGAGGTGTAGCACCTTTTCAATATTCACTTAATGGTGGAACTACTTGGCAAAATTCAGCTACATTCAATGGCCTTTCGGGCGGTGTATTTACCGGCTCGGTAAAAGACGCCAATGGTTGTATAGCTACTGTTTCGTTCACTGTTATTGAAAAGCCACAATTAGTTATTACTACTTCTGCCATTACTAATGTAGGTTGCTTTGGTGGAAGCACCGGAGCTATCAATACAACTACCACCGGTGGCGATGGCACTTACACTTACTTGTGGAGCAATAATGCGCTAACTGCCAATGTGAGCGGTCTTGCAGCAGGCAACTATTCTGTCACTGTTACCGATGGTGCAGGTTGCACGGCATCTGCATCGGCCACTATTACTTCTAACCCCGAAATGATTTTGCAAGTAGAAAAAAACATCAGCGTGCTTTGCCATGGTGGTAATACCGGTGCCTTAGATATTACCACCTATGGAGGTTTGCCGGGGTATAGCTATGTGTGGGCTACAGGACAAACTACCGAAGATATTTATGGGGTGTATGCCGGCAGTTATTCTGTTACAGTTACCGATGCGGCCAACTGTACCGTATCGGCACAATATAGCATTACCCAGCCCGGTGTACAGGTGGGGGGCAATGTATTGGTTACAGATGTAAGTTGCCACGCAGGTGCCGATGGGGAGTTGAATGCCACAGGCACAGGAGGTGTACCACCATATTCATTTAACTGGAGTAATGGTTTAAGCGGAGCTACCATTAGCGGTCTTACTGCCGGATTGTACGTGGTGGTAGTGCTTGATAGTAACCAATGCCAATACACTACATCTGCCGTGGTTAATCAACCGGCACCTATCGTTATTACTGAAACTATCACACCCGCTAATTGCAACAGTAGTGCCGATGGAGAAATTACTATATCGGTAAGTGGCGGCACTCCGCAATATGTGTTCAACTGGTCAAATAGTGCGGTTACCCAAAACCTTACCGCTGTGGCAACCGGCACATACACCGTTACCGTGCAAGACATCAAGCAATGCACCCAAGTTAAAAACTTTTTTGTGCCCGCACCTCTTCCAATTTTGAGTAGTGTGGCCGGCAACGACCCCGATTGCCACGGCAATGCCACCGGTTTTGCAGTGATTGATGCAGCGGGAGGCACACCGGTTTACACCTACACCTGGAGCACCACCCCGCCACAAAATGGTTTGATGGGCATAAAATTATTGGGGGGAGTGGCCTACACCATCACCATTACCGATGCACATGGTTGCACTGCTACCAACTCAGTTACACTCAATGAACCTACCCCTGTGGTGGTCACCACCTTGCCCGGCAACATCAAGTGTTTTGGTGGAAATAATGGAACTATTACTGTGCAAGCCAGTGGTGGTAGCGGCATATACGAGTACTATCTGAACGGAGTGTATCAAAGCAATCCGGTGTTTACCGGCCTTACTTCCGGCACATATACTGTAGTAGCCGAAGACAACAACAACTGCGTGGGCTCAACCAATGTTACACTTACTCAACCACAGGCATTTAGCGTAAATGCCGGACCGGATGTGGTGTCCGTTCGCGGGCAAACCGTAGCGCTAAACGGCTCTGCCACTTCTGCCAATGGCATAATTGGTTACCTGTGGTCTCCGGCACAGTACGTTACTTGCGATACCTGCCCCGCAACCGGTGCCAAGCCGGATAGTACACAAGTGTTTGTGCTGGCGGCTACCGATGGCGATAGCTGTTTGGCTTATGATTCGGTAACGGTGATTGTAAAATATGCCATCAGTTATTTTATACCTACCGCATTTTCGCCTAATGCCGATGGATTGAATGACTTTTTTGAGTTTGATATTCTTGGAGCAGGCACTATTGAGACCAGCGTGTTTAACCGTTGGGGAGAGCGGGTGTACTACAACCCGGCACAAGCCAATGGCAGTACCGGTGGCAATGCCTGGGACGGCAGCAAATCCGGCAAAAAGCTACCTGCCGATACGTATGTGTACCAACTCAGAGTAAAATTCTTTGACGATTCTTACGAAGACCTCAGTGGCACCATTACCCTTATGCGGTAGATTTGTTCAATAAATATTCAACTAAACACGAAAAAAGATTTGCCGAATAAAAACCTTTCATAAATTTGTTCACCATCACTAACAAACCCTGATATTATGCGTTTTTCTACACCCCTATTCAAAAGTGTACTTTTAGCAGCAGTATCTTTTTTTGCCGTAGGCATTCAAGCACAAGATTTGCACTTTTCACAATACTATACTCATGCATCGTGGCTTAACCCTTCGTTGGTAGGCAATTACGATGGCAGCTACCGTTTGGCAGCTATTTACCGCAACCAGTGGAGCAGTGCTGTAGGCAAGTATGGTTTTCAAACCGTAGGTGCTGATGTGGACTTTTGCATGTTAGAAGGTTACCTGCGCTCTGATAAATTGGCCATTGGCGTGGGCTTCTTCAACGATCGTTCAGGTCAGGCGGGTTTATCTATCATCAACGCCAACCTTTCGGTAGCTTACCACAAGGGTTTTGGTAAAAACAATGAGCACCGTTTGAGTGTGGGTTTGCAAGGTGCCTTTATTCAAAAAAGAGTTGAAGACCCATTGTTTGGCGATCAGTTTTTGGGTCACAACGCTACGCCTTCTAACGCTTCTTCCGAAAACTTTAACCGCGGATTTTATCAGGGAGATTTTAATGCCGGTTTATACTGGCGCTCAAACATCAAAGACAAAGTACGTTTAGGGTTTGGTGCTGCGGCTTATCACTTAATTGAGCCAAAGCAGTCTATCGTTTTTAACCAAGGCACCGGTGAAAAAGACAAAAAAAGCGTATTGCCTCGCAAATACACCGTTGACTTTAACTTAGAGGCCTTTTTAATCAAGAGCAAAAAAGTATCGCTCTCGCCTGAGTTGTTGTTTATGTATCAGCAGCCGTTTATGCAGTTGCTGCCCGGCCTAAGCGCTACTTATTATTTCAATACCGGTTTCCGCAATAACAATAGCATTAGTGCCGGTTTGCGCTACCGCTACTCAGGTGTTACTTCGGGTACATCAGATGCGGTAATTGTGATGAGCAACGTAGAGTTTCGCAACATCCGCCTTGGCTTTGCTTATGATGTAAACGTATCGTCACTCAAGGCATCTACCACCAACCGTGGCGCTTTTGAACTGTCTTTAGCTTACATTGGCGAAACAGTAAAATCATTTAAGGCCAACAAGTCATTGCCAAGCCGCAGATTCTAATTGCAGACCCTTTCCGGGCATAGCGCGGAACAAAACAAATTTTTGAAAACCCGCAATACACTATGTGCGGGTTTTTTTGATAAAACAAACACCCTTAAAAACGAATAGATGAAGAGAAGTTTAACCCTGACACTTTTAGCCATCGCACTACTTTTTTCTTTTAGCACATCTGCCCAAAAGTACCGTGTGGGGTCTAAAAGCTACAAGACCGAACTCAAGATTGCGGATCGATTTTATGCCGAAGGATATTTCTACACAGCCGTAGAGTATTACAAAGATGTAGTCCGTCAGGATTCTACTAACCGCTACGGTGCTTTTTGGTTGGCTATGGCCTTGCTCAAATCGCGCGATTACGAAAATGCCGAGGTGTTTTTCCGCAAGTTTTATAGCATTAAACCGGGGCCAAAAGACAAAACCAGCAAATGGGCGCTGGAAGATGAGCGCTTATTCAACAAAGGCAATTATTATTTTGGAGAAGTACTGCACCGCAATGGCAAGTATGATGAGGCCATTGAGCAACTCACTAAATTTAAAAGCCGCTATAAACCCAAAGACGAAACCGACAACATGCTGAAATTGGCCGCTCTGGAAATAGCCGGATGCGAGTATGCCAAAACAGCTCCCAAGGCCAAAGTGAAGGTAAAATCGTTGGGTCGTGGGGTAAACCGCGCTTACACAGAGTCATCTCCATCGGGCATTGCTGATTCCATTATTTACTATTCTTCACTGCGTACCGATGGCAAGTACTCGGCCGATTCGCTCAATTTTCTAAACAGTCCCAAAGCCAAGTTAACTTACGCTATCTACCGTAGCATTTATGCCGGTGGCGAGTGGATGAAAGGCCGTATGGTGGAAAATAAAGACATTAATACCGATGGTTATACCGTTGGTAACGGTAGTTTCAATAAAGACCTCAGCCGTTTTTATTTTACCAAATGTTTGAATATGGATGACGATCGCCCGCTGTGCAACCTGTTTGTAGCCGATTACAAAAACGGGCAGTTTAGCAACGTACAACGCATACCGGAGCCCATCAACGAAAAAGAAAAATATACTTCTACCCAACCATCGGTTCGTACTTCAGAAGATGGGATGGATATTGTTTATTTTACCTCTGACCGCCCGGGTGGTGCAGGAGGCATGGATATATGGTATTTCCTCCGCTCGTCTAATGGCGATTTTAAGGGCCCCAAAGTGCTGAAAGGAGCCATAAACACCCCCGGTGACGAAGAAACTCCGTTTTTTGACGATAGCACCAAAACGCTCTATTTCTCTTCTAACGGCCACCCCGGCTTTGGCGGATATGATGTATTTAAAAGCACCGAACAGGCCGACTTGGGTTGGGGAGAGGTGCTTAACGTAGGCCAGCCGGTAAATACCGGTGCAGATGACCGCTACTACTCGCGCAGCAGCGACCAAACCTTTGGTTTTTTAGTATCTAACCGCGAGGGCAGTGTGCCGCTCAATGGCATCAAAACCGCATCAGACGATATTTTTGGATGGAGCAACTTTAACTATGCCGTGCAAGGTATGGTGTTTAAAGAAGGCGTAGATGGCGGTGGCGCAATGCCCGATGCTACTTACCGCTTGTATAAACTACTGCCCGATGGCACCAAAGTACTGGCATCGGTGGACTCTGTAACCCCTGCCGGTGTGCGGGTAAAAGCCGATGGAACCCCCACAGGCCGCAAAAACGATGGGTTCTATTTCTTTAAATTACAACCCGAAAGCGACTATGTTATAGAAGTAGTACGCGATGGCTTTTCGCCAAAGTTTGAAAGCATCACCACCAAAGGTTTGCCGGGCGAGGACACTATTCAAAACAACATTAGCGTGCGCAAAGCGCAGTATGTGGTTAAAGGCCGCGTAACCGAAGAAGGCAAACCCGATGGGCTAAAAGGAGCCAGCGTTACGCTTATAGAGGTGTTTCCGAACGGTATGGAAAAAACCGCTTACTACATGAACAGCGACCCCTACTACTACTTTGAGGTAGAAATGAACAAAAAATACAAGCTAGTAACCCGCAAAGAGGGCTACTTTGCCAAAACCATAGACCTTAGTACCTCCGGGCTGGGCATTATTGATACCATCCGTAAGGATATAGAGATAGCCAAGTTAGAAATAGGTAAGGATTACACCCTCCAAAACGTATTGTATGAGTTTGGCAAAGCCACCCTTACCGAAAACTCTAAACAGGTGTTGGACAACCTCTACAATATTTTGATAGAGAACCCCACCTTTGTGATTGAGCTGAGCGCCCATACCGATAACATAGGCAGCGATGCCAACAACATGAAGCTCTCTCAAGCCCGTGCCGAAAGTTGCGTGAAGTACCTGGGCGAAAAAGGCATAGCCAAAGACCGCATGGTACCTAAGGGCTATGGCGAAAGCCGCCCCAAAGTGCCTAACACTACCGAAGATGGTAAAGACGACCCCGCAGGCCGCGCTACCAACCGCAGAACAGAGTTTAAAATTTTGAAAAGCTAAGCACAAAACTACTCAAAGCCATTTTCTTTAACCGGCTCCATGGCGAGCCGGTTTTTTTATTGGCAGAAGGGCTTAGCACTTCTTAATGCCCTCAATGAGCTTCGTGGCTAAGGTTCGGGTTATACTATTCTCTCAGCGGAGTATATCAAGCCACCATCAAACGCGGAGAAACAACCATAGCCACAGGCAGAGCGGTAAAGCAATGATGAATATGACATTACCCATGTTTTGTACAAGTAACACGCTATTTACCCATGCTTCTGTTGTTGGTGATAACACCCAACAGCGGCTTGGCTGGCATAGCGCAGCAAGGACACCGACAGGGGCTAAAAAACGGACGTAAATTTGTTTGACATGCGGAGAATAATTTTTTTATTCACCGCATGTTTGCGGAGATTAACGCTTATATTTGCCACAACAACTAGCTCAAAAAGTGGCTAAATATATTTACGAATACAAAAACTGGACAGACTTTACCTGGCGGGAAACCGCCATCAATGCCATATTTGGCGAAGTCCGAAATTTGCAAGGTAAGATTATAGGACAGATGAATACATTGGGTTTTGCCACTAAGCAGGAAGCGACACTCGCCACTTTGACGCTTGACGTAATCAAATCATCTGAAATAGAAGGGGAAAAACTTGACTATGACCAAGTTCGTTCATCCATTGCAAGACGGCTAGGCATTAACATAGCCGGACTTGTTCCGGCAAATAGAAACGTAGAAGGAGTTGTGGAGATGATGCTTGACGCAACGCAAAACCATCAGAAACCTTTGACAAATAAGCGACTGTTTGGCTGGCATTCGGCCCTCTTTCCAACAGGACACAGCGGAATGCACAAAATAGAAGTTGGTCGCTATAGAACAGGTGAGATGCAAATAGTTTCTGGTGCTATGGGAAAGGAAAAAGTCCATTACGAAGCGGTTCCAGCAAACCGAGTAAAGGAAGAAATGGACAGGTTTTTAAAATGGTTTAACGATACTGATAAAAGCTCTGGTGAGCGAAGCCGAACCATTGACCCAGTTCTAAAATCCGCCATTGCTCATTTCTGGTTTATTATCATACACCCATTTGACGATGGAAACGGAAGAATTGCAAGAGCAATTTCAGATTTAATGCTTGCCCGTGCTGATAAAACGAAAGAACGCTATTACAGTATGTCAAGTCAAATTTTAGTTGAGCGAAAACAGTATTACGAGATTTTACAAAAGGTTCAACACAGCAGTGGCGACATTACAGATTGGTTAAACTGGTTTTTACATTGCCTCAAAAATTCATTATTATCAACAGAAACTACGCTGCAAAAAATATTACGAAAAACGGAGTTCTGGAAAATTCACGAAAACACTGAGTTTAACGAACGACAAAGATTAGTATTAAACAAGCTATTTGACGGATTTGACGGAAAACTGAAATCATCAAAGTGGGCTACAATTGCCAAATGTTCACCCGACACTGCATTGCGCGACATTAAGGATCTAATTGACAAGGAAATATTACGCCAGGAACAACAAGGTGGACGAAGCACAAACTACGAACTTGCAAATTTCTGAAAGTAACACTACCGCCAACATCGGCTAAAAAAGCTAATGGGCTTATACACCGGCATAAAAAAGCCCCGCCAACGCTGGCGGGGCTTTTTTTGTGGGTTATAGTGCTGTGTGTACTACAGCAGTATTTCTAACTCCCAATCGGCATTGGGTATATTGGGGTTGTGCACATTAAAATACCTGTACGGATCGGCAAAGCCCATATCGGCCAGCGATTTTTCAAGCACATTACCGGGGGCTACCGTAAACTGGGTACCGGTGCCCGGCAACTCCGTGGCCGATGTGGCGGCATAAAACACCACCGTAGCGGTGGTAGAAGAGTTGTTTTTGAGCTTAAGCACCGAAGTTGGCTCGGCATTAAGATCGGGCAAGAGGGCGTTAATATTCACCACCTGCCCGCTGTTGAGCGTACCGTTAATGCTTACACTCTCTTTGCGGTTGTCGTACAGTTCGTGCAGGTCTATAATGCCCAGTATAAGCTCGGGGTTAGTGTAGTAATAGCGCAGCAGCCCGCCATACACAATACCCCAAAAGGCGGCCATCGTAAGTTGGCGCTGCTCCTCGCGCTGCAGGCGCAGGGTACTTAAGCTGCCCTCGTTACCCTGTTGGGTTTGGCGGGTGGTATCGGCCAGCGAAAAAAAGGCCGCCACATCGGCTTGCACCGGTACCAGCGCGGCATTGGCGGGGGTGTACTCCAGCAGCTTATCGCGCAGGGCTTTTACGGCCAGCAGGCGGTTTTCATACGAGCTTTCGTAAAAAGGAGAGCGCCTTTGCGGAAAAATTTCGGTAGCCGTGGGGCTGCCCTCCGGAAAAAGCGAGTAGATAACCGGCTCCCAGTACCGCAGCTTATCGGGCAGGGTATTCAGTACATCCATAAACCCCAGTGTTTTGCCCTTATAGGTGCCATCGGCTATGGTTACGGCTACATGAAGGTTGATGTATGAGGTATGAAACGGCAGATAATCAGTATAGATACTAACCAGCTCGGGCTCGGTGCGCACGCGCAGTTTATCTACACTATCGGTACTTAGCCGCACGGCCTTTACGTGCGAATCGGTGGTTTGGCTGGCAAAGGAGTTGCTCAGCAGGCGAAAGTTAAAGGTGCTCATAACATAAATTGTTTTTTATAGGTGAAAAAATTTTACATCAAATAAAAACATTAGACAAATACATGTCAAGTGAATTATATGTAATATTTAAAAACTGCAATTATTTTAACAATTATAGCCCACAGGCATGGCCCTATAGCTCTGCTGTTTTTCCGAATGGGTGGTGAAGTTCATGGAGGTATCGGAAGTTTTTCCGAACGGGTGGTGAAGTTCATGGAGATGTCGGAAGTTTTTCCGAATGGGTGGTGAAGTTCATGGAGGTATCGGAAGTTTTTCCGAACGTATAAAGCTGTGCGTGGAGGTGCTGGCGAGGTGGGCTATACCAACTTTTCTTTAATGGCTTTGGCCACGGCCTCGGTATTGGTGCCTACGCCCATTTTTTTGTAGATAGATTTTACGTATCCGCGCACCGTTTCGTAGCCCACATTCATTTGCGCGGCCACTTGTTTATAGCTTAGCCCAGCCACTAAGTGCGCCAGTGTTTGTTGTTCGCGGGGGCTAAGGTGGTAGGGGTTTTGGGTAAAGCCCTCATGGGCCTGTTGCAAGGCCGCAATCTGCTGCTGCTTTTGTTCTATATCGTATTGCATTTGCAGGCGTTGCAGGTGGCGTTCGCTTTCTACGTTGATATGCTTTTGGTGGGCAGCCACATAGAGCCGGTGCTGCCGCAGGGCAGCTTTTGGGTTGCCGAGTAAATCTTCTACTGTGCTCCACTCTTCGTGGCAACTGTACAGCAATTCCAAATCGCTAATCTTTTTGGCAATGGAGGTGGCTTGTTGCAAATACTTTTTGGCGGTGCGGTAGTTGTGCAGGGCACACAGCGTTTGCCCCAAGCTAAACAGCGATATGCCCTCCATGCGCAGGTGTTTTTCTGCACGGGCTATCATCAATGCCTGCTCAAAATACAGCTGTGCCACGGTATGTTTTTTCAATTGGTTGTGTAAGTTGCCCTGGCCGTGGTAAACCGCCATCTGTTCGTGGGGCAGGTTTAAATGGCGTAACATGGTTTCGGCTTCTTGCAAAAACGTGTGCGCGTGGGTATATTGTTTCATGTCGGTAAGCACCTTGCCCAAATTGGTAAGGGTATTGGCCATGCGGGGGCGGTCGTTGGCGAGCGTAGAAAGCTCCAGCGATTGCCTAAAATAACCGGCAGCACTTTTATAGTCTTTTCTAGATTGATAGATGGCTCCAATGTTATTGAGTAGCGGAATGGTGGCGTATGGCAGTGCTAACTTTTGCCGGATGCGCAGCGCGGTTAAGTAGCATAGCAGAGCCGCCTCATCATCGCCTAAGCGGTGTAACTGGTTGCCCAGGTGCAAATTGGCCGATGCCAGTTCTCTCTCGGCATTTATTTGCCCAAACAGCCGCACCGCCTCTTGCAATACCTGCACCGCCTCTGTAAACTTAGATTGGGTGCTCAAAAGTGGCCCCCAGGCGTTCAGCGCTTTAGCAGTAGTGTAAGCATCAGCCAGCGAACGGCCTATGGCCAATGCCTTATCTATATAAAGCTGTGCTTTTGTTAATTGTTGCTGCCGCAAACATACATTGGCCATACTTACTAAGGTGTTGGCTCCTTCGGTTAGCTGCTTATGCTTTTTCCAATACAACATTGCTTTGCTAAACTGCTGCAAAGCCGCAGTGTGCTCCAGCTGCATGGCGTGCCACACACCTTGCTGGTGTAAAACAGCGGCCAATATATACCCATCGTGCAGCAACCGGCCACGCTGCCTGGCTTTTTCAATATGGTGTGCGGCCCCTTCAAAATCGCGCTGCTCTATAGCCCGTGCCGCTTTTTGCAAGCGGCTTTCGGCAGTTCGGTCGCGGTGTGGTAGGTGGCTGGCAGCAGGGCTTTTCACCATACAAGAATAGATGTAAAACCCAACCTGCAAAAGCAATAGTGCGCTATCCCCCCTAATTGGGGGAATGGGTTTGCGGAGGTAAACTACCATATTTGGGCAATTGAATTTTAGCCGATGAATACCCGTTTTAGGTTTCTGTTTTTTGCCGCCCTGCTCATTGGTGGATATACACCCAAAACAATTTTTGCCCAAGCCGAAACCCAAAACCCCGCCACCCTACCCACAGGCACCGGGTTAAACTGGAAAACCCAAGGCAATGCCAACACCGTAGATGGCACCCACTTTATAGGCACTACCGATAATGTACCGCTAAACCTACGCATCAATAACCTCAGGGCCGGGCGCATCGATCAACTCTCGCACAACGTCAGCTACGGCTACATGACCGGCCTCATTGGCAACCACCAGGTAGCCATAGGCGATAGCGCCTTACGGTTTGGCGGAGGCAGCTACAACACAGCCGTGGGTTCACGCGCCATGGCTTTTGCCGGCAGCTCACAAAACACCTCCATTGGCTACATGGCCGGCTACCGGGTAGCGTGGGCAAACAATGTATTTATTGGCCACCAGTCAGGCATGGCCACGGGCAATGGACAGGGCAATGTATTTGTGGGCGCATTTACGGGCCTTACCAACTCTACCGGTAGCGATAACGTGTACATAGGCGGCTCAGCCGGCCGGTTCAATATAGATGGTCAGCGAAATACCTTGGTGGGCACAGGTGCAGGAAGCGACAACCTTACATCACAAAACACACTGGTGGGCTACATGAGCGGCACCAACACCACCACCGGATCCAGCAACGTAGCACTCGGCAACCACACCCTTTACAACAATACCACAAGGGGCTATCTGGTGGCCATTGGCGATTCTGCATTATACAACAATGGGCTGGGCGCCAGCGGTATTTTTGAAGCCACACAAAACGTGGCCATTGGCAGCAAGGTACTGCGCGCCAATACCACCGGTCAGGGCAATACCGCTGTGGGCTACTTAGCTCAAGAGTATAACACCACCGGCCAGTACAACACTGCGCAAGGCAACCAAAGTTTGCGGTTAAATACCACCGGCTCCAACAACTCCGCAACTGGCGTGTTTACCCTATACAGCAATACCACAGGTAAGTACAACACTGCTTTGGGCGAAAGCACCCTATTTCTAAACACCACCGGGAACAGTAACGTAGCAGTAGGCGTACACGCATTGCTCAAAAACACCACACGGTCCAATTTGGTAGCTATAGGCGATAGTGCGCTACTTAACAACGGAGTGGGGGCAACTGCCGGCCAGGCAGAGTGGAACACCGCCCTCGGCAGCAAAGCCCTATATACCAATACCACCGGCTACTCCAACACCGCCACCGGCCACAACGCCCTCTTGCTAAACACCACCGGATTCAACAACACCGCAATGGGTGCCTTTGCCCATTACTTCAACACCACCGGCTCTGCCAACACCGCCCTGGGGCAAAGTGCCATGTACCTCAATACCACTGGCGGTAGCAATACTGCTGTGGGTTTCGGTACATTAGATGGCAATAACACCGGCAGCCAAAACACAGCCGTAGGCAACAGAGCACTCAACACAAATACCAGTGGTGAATACAACACCGGCCTAGGATATTTTGCCAATACCGGCTCCTCTGCCCTCACCAATGCCAGCGCTATAGGTGCCTTGGCCTACGTTACAGCCAGCAATTGCATGGTATTAGGCAGCATCAGCGGCACCAATACCGCTACCGCCAATACCAACGTAGGCATAGGCACCACCGCACCGGTAGTTCGCTTGCAGGTAGATAATGGCACCGATGTGCAACTCACCGTCCCCGCTTCCGGCTATGTCATCATTGGCAATGCAGCCAATACCAACATCGCCATAGACAACAACGAGATAATGGCCCGCAACGGCACCTCCACCTCCACATTAGCCATACAAGCCGAAGGCGGAGCCACCCAATGGCACCAGGTTACCGGTACCTCTACCGATGATGTAGCCATTACCGATGCAGGCGATATAGGCATAGGCACCTTTACACCGGCCACCCGCCTGCAAATACTCAATGGCTCCGATGCCTCACTCACCACCGATGGATACCTGATCAACGGAGCCACCACCGGGCTAAACATGGTTATAGATAACAACGAAATCATCTGCCGCAACAACGGTGCAGTAGATGATTTGTACCTGCAAACCAACGGAGGCAACGTAGTCGTGGGCTTCATAGCCGCCCCGGCCTACAACCTCCAGTTACAAAACAACAGTGCCGCCAAACCCGGCACCAACACCTGGACCATCGCCAGCGATGCTCGGCTTAAAAAAGATATACATGACTATAAGGAGGGCATAAAAGAAGTCATGCAAATAAACCCCGTCTGGTTTACCTACACCGGCCAGGCCGGCCTGCCACCAACCACACACGTAGGCGTTATCGCCCAAGAGCTGCAACAAATAGCCCCGCACATGGTAGGTACCTTTCCCGCCAAACAACCCGATGGCACCCCTACCCAATACCTCAGTGTAGATAACGGAGCCATGGTATATATGCTCATCAATGCAGTCAAGCAACTACAACAAACCATCACACAACAACAAGCAGAAATCAACACCATAAAATCACAGCTACCCACTCACCAAACCACCAACTAGCCGCCACAAAGGCAAGCCACAGCAGTTTTTTTAAAAAAAATATTTTGCACCGGCTATTGCAAAATCAAAAACCGCAATTACTTTTGCGCTCCCTTTCGGAAAAACAAACAACGTTCTTTGTCCACCTTAAGGAAACAGCAAACAAAAAAGCGTAGCGATACGCTCCATATAAATTCAAAGCTCTCCGAATCTTTCGGAGCCACAGCAATTTACAACACAACCATAGCAAAGGCACCTAAGAGCTACATGCCGCCCAAGCTACCAGCGCTGCGAAAGCGCCCAATGCAATATATACTGATGATAAAATCTAAACTGCACACATGCAGCGGTTCAGGATAGTTATCGCCCAAAATCAAAATATTTTTCCTACACGAAAAATATTTTCTAAAAGAAGTTTGGAAATCAGAAAACAAAAAACATATATTTGCGCCCCGCTTTTGAAATATAGTAAAAAGCAAACGTTCTAAAAAATTCGGTTAAAATGCTCTAACGGGCTGATAATCACAAAACTGCAAGTTGAAAAACAAGCAGAAAGTTCTTTGAAATATTGGTTAGAAACATAGACAACCTTCTACTCTAAGTAGTAGAAGGCATCTCGATGAGAATCGAGAGTAGCAAACAGGAAAAATGCTTAATTAATAATTTTTCCAACCATTCTTTTGAATGCTATGGAATCAACTCTTTTACAATGGAGAGTTTGATCCTGGCTCAGGATGAACGCTAGCGGGAGGCCTAATACATGCAAGTCGAACGGTAACAGGGTAGCAATACCGCTGACGAGTGGCGTACGGGTGCGTAACACGTACACAACCTGCCTTATACTGGGGCATAACCTGGAGAAATCTTGGCTAATTCCCCATAACATTATAGAGTGGCATCACTCCATAATTAAAACTCCGGTGGTATAAGATGGGTGTGCGTCCGATTAGGTAGTTGGTGAGGTAACGGCTCACCAAGCCAACGATCGGTAGCTGGTCTGAGAGGACGATCAGCCACACGGGCACTGAGACACGGGCCCGACTCCTACGGGAGGCAGCAGTAGGGAATATTGGACAATGGAGGCAACTCTGATCCAGCCATCCCGCGTGAAGGATTAAGGCGCTCTGCGTTGTAAACTTCTTTTCTCTGGGAATAAAAACTGGCGTTCACGCTGGCTTGAAGGTACCAGAGGAATAAGCACCGGCTAACTCCGTGCCAGCAGCCGCGGTAATACGGAGGGTGCAAGCGTTATCCGGATTCACTGGGTTTAAAGGGTGCGTAGGTGGTTTTGTAAGTCAGTGGTGAAATGTCTCGGCTTAACCGGGAAACTGCCATTGATACTGCTTAACTTGAATCAAGTAGAGGTGGATGGAATATTACATGTAGCGGTGAAATGCTTAGATATGTAATAGAACACCAATTGCGAAGGCAGTTCACTATGCTTGTATTGACACTGAGGCACGAAAGCGTGGGGATCAAACAGGATTAGATACCCTGGTAGTCCACGCCCTAAACGATGTATACTCGACATCAGCGATACACTGTTGGTGTCCAAGCGAAAGCGTTAAGTATACCACCTGGGAAGTACGTCCGCAAGGATGAAACTCAAAGGAATTGGCGGGGGTCCGCACAAGCGGTGGAGCATGTGGTTTAATTCGATGATACGCGAGGAACCTTACCTGGGCTAGAATGTAATTTGACCGCTCCTGAAAGGGGGCTTTGTAGCAATACACAGATTACAAGGTGCTGCATGGTTGTCGTCAGCTCGTGCCGTGAGGTGTTGGGTTAAGTCCCGCAACGAGCGCAACCCCTATTTTTAGTTGCCAGCGAGTAATGTCGGGGACTCTAAAAAGACTGCCTGTGTAAACAGAGAGGAAGGAGGGGATGACGTCAAATCATCATGGCCTTTATGCCCAGGGCTACACACGTGCTACAATGGTAGGTACAGAGGGCTGCAAACTGGCAACAGTGAGCCAATCCCAAAAAACCTATCTCAGTTCGGATTGAAGTCTGCAACTCGACTTCATGAAGCTGGAATCGCTAGTAATCGCAAATCAGCAATGTTGCGGTGAATACGTTCCCGGACCTTGCACACACCGCCCGTCAAGCCATGGAAGTGGGGTGTACCTTAAGACGATAACCGCAAGGAATTGTCCAAGGTAAAACTCGTAACTGGGGCTAAGTCGTAACAAGGTAGCCGTACCGGAAGGTGCGGCTGGAATACCTCCTTTTTAGAGCAACAATCTTTCCTGCGCTCCTGTGTTTCTACCACTATTTCAAAATTTACTTCGTTCTTTAAAACGTTGCAAACAACAGCTATAGTCTCGTAGCTCAGGTGGTTAGAGCGTTACACTGATAATGTAAAGGTCCCCAGTTCGAGTCTGGGCGGGACTACATTATCAACCTGAATTTCGGGGGTGTAGCTCAGCTGGCTAGAGCACCTGCTTTGCAAGCAGGGGGTCATCGGTTCGACTCCGTTCACCTCCACACCGTTTTTCGCAAGAAAAACAACGTTCTTTGACATATTGGCAAAAATTAATAAAGTCAAACTTCAATTCATTTTAAAATTTGAAAGTTACTAAGAGCATACGGTGGATGCCTTGGGTTTGAGAGGCGATGAAGGACGTGATAAGCTGCGATAAGCTCCGGGGATTGGCACATACAACGTGATCCGGAGATTTCCGAATGGGGCAACCCTTCCCGATGAAGTCGGGAAATTCTGCGTAAGCAGAAAGCAAACCGGGAGAACTGAAACATCTAAGTACCCCGAGGAAGAGAAAACAATTTAGTGATTTCCTGAGTAGTGGCGAGCGAAACGGAAATAGCCCAAACCAACAAGCATGCTTGTTGGGGTTGTAGGACTGCAATATTGACTTAAGATTCCCAGTAGAAGCATCTGGAAAGTTGCGCCATAGACGGTGATAGCCCCGTAAACGTAAGAATCTTATACATAGCAGTATCCTGAGTACCGCGAGGTCGGAGACGCCTTGTGGGAATCTGCCAGCACCATCTGGTAAGGCTAAATACTCCTCAAACACCGATAGCGCACTAGTACTGTGAAGGAAAGGTGAAAAGAACCGCTAACAGCGGAGTGAAATAGAACCTGAAACCGTATGCTTACAAGCGGTCAGAGCCCTTATTGGGGTGATGACGTGCCTTTTGCATAATGATCCTACGAGTTACTCGTCACTGGCAAGGTTAAATCCCTTTAGGGATGCAGCCGCAGCGAAAGCAAGTCTGAATAGGGCGAAAGTCAGTGGCGGTAGACGCGAAACCTTGTGATCTACCCATGGTCAGGATGAAGTGGTGGTAACACACCATGGAGGTCCGAACTGATTAGCGTTGAAAAGCTACCGGATGAACTGTGGGTAGGGGTGAAAGGCCAATCAAACTGGGAGATAGCTCGTACTCCCCGAAATGCTTTTAGGAGCAGCGTCAAGCTTAGTTATATAGAGGTAAAGCTACCGATTGGGCTAGGGGCCTTCACCGGCTACCAAACCCTGACGAACTCTGAATGCTATATAATATACTTGGCAGTGAGGCAGCCGATGATAAGGTCTGTTGCCGAGAGGGAAACAACCCAGACCATCGTCTAAGGTCCCAAAATCTACGTTAAGTCACACAAACGATGTCCGATTGCTATAACAGCCAGGATGTTTGCTTGGAAGCAGCAATCATTTAAAGAGTGCGTAACAGCTCACTGGTCGAGTGATCGGGCGCGGAAGAATAACCGGGTGTCAAACATAGTACCGAAGACATGGATTGCAGCAATGCACTGGTAGGGGAGCATTCCAGCATCAACGAAGGTGAAACGTGAGTTTCGCTGGAGAAACTGGAAAAGCAAATGTAGGAATAAGTAACGATAAACAAGGTGAAAAACCTTGTCGCCATAAGCCTAAGGGTTCCTGATCAACGTTAATCGGATCAGGGTTAGTCGGATCCTAAGGACCACCCGAAAGGGGACCTCCGATGGAAAAAAGGTTAATATTCCTTTACCTGGTATACAATAAAAGTGACGGAGAATGCTAGTTGCATAGACTGACGGAATAGTCGAGCGGAACCTTCGGGCGAGGCGCAGCAATGAAAGTTCTTCCAAGAAATAGCGAGTATATCAGTCCGTACCGTAAATCGACACAGATGGGCGAGGAGAATATCCTAAGGCGCTCGGGTGAGCCGCGGCTAAGGAACTCGGCAAAATAGTACCGTAACTTCGGGAGAAGGTACGCCCTCGTAAGAGGGCCGCAGTGAATAGGCCCAGGCGACTGTTTAACAAAAACACAGGACTCTGCTAAATCGTAAGATGATGTATAGGGTCTGACACCTGCCCGGTGCTGGAAGGTTAAAGAAGGGGGTCAGCGCAAGCAAAGCTCCCGACTGAAGCCCCAGTAAACGGCGGCCGTAACTATAACGGTCCTAAGGTAGCGAAATTCCTTGTCGGGTAAGTTCCGACCTGCACGAATGGTGTAACGATCTGGGCACTGTCTCAGCCGCGAGCCCGGTGAAATTGAAGTATCGGTGAAGATGCCGATTACCCGCAACGGGACGGAAAGACCCCATGCACCTTCACTACAACTTAACACTGAGTTTGATTAAATGATGTGTAGGATAGGTGGGAGACTTTGAAGTGGTGGCGCCA